>NZ_KQ034036.1 GCF_000970795.1 Bombilactobacillus mellifer | reverse complement strand
GGTGAGCGTGGTAAAGTAAAACAGCTGCTGTAAGACAGCAGAGCATCAAAGTAGACCTTTGAAAACTGAACAAAGTTTCTGAATAAACCCAAGTGCGGGGGTACGAGAGTACCCGCCAAAAACAAAGCAATAAAGAAGCGACAAACACGCAAGTGTGCGTCACAAAGCAAGGTAACAAACGAACAAAAAATGAGAGTTTGATCCTGGCTCAGGACGAACGCTGGCGGCGTGCCTAATACATGCAAGTCGAGCGAGCGAGATGAACGGAATACTTCGGTAGGAAGTTCAGATTGCGAGCGGCGGATGGGTGAGTAACACGTAGGCAATCTACCCTTAAGCGGGGGATAACACCTGGAAACAGGTGCTAATACCGCATAAAACTAAGGACGCCTGTTCTAAAGTTAAAAGACGGTGAGAGCTGTCACTTAAGGATGAGCCTGCGGCGTATTAGCTAGTTGGCAAGGTAAGAGCTTACCAAGGCGATGATACGTAGCCGACCTGAGAGGGTAATCGGCCACATTGGGACTGAGACACGGCCCAAACTCCTACGGGAGGCAGCAGTAGGGAATCTTCCACAATGGACGCAAGTCTGATGGAGCAACGCCGCGTGGATGAAGAAGGTCTTCGGATCGTAAAATCCTGTTGTTGAAGAAGAACGTATGTGAGAGTAACTGCTCAGATAGTGACGGTATTCAACCAGAAAGTCACGGCTAACTACGTGCCAGCAGCCGCGGTAATACGTAGGTGGCAAGCGTTG
>NZ_KQ034035.1 GCF_000970795.1 Bombilactobacillus mellifer | reverse complement strand
CCTATCCTCGCAGGTAGTTTCCCACCAACTACTTTCGGCGTTGAAAAGCTTAACTTCTGTGTTCGGCATGGTTACAGGTGTATCCTCTTCACCATCATCACCACACTGCTGCTTGCTTGCTTGAGCGGTCCGTTTGCTTGCCTTAGACCTCTCAAAACTGAATACTAAAAGCTCACTGCTGCCGCTCTCGGTTAAGTCCTCGACCGATTAGTATCGCTCCGCTCCATACGTCACCGTACTTCCACGCGCAACCTATCTACCTCATCTTCTCTGAGGGGTCTTACTTCATTTCTGAATGGGAAATCTCATCTGGAGGTGGGTTTCACACTTAGATGCTTTCAGCGTTTATCCCGTCCATACATAGCTACCCAGCGCTGCCTTGGGCAAGACAACTGGTTCACCAGCGGTATGTCCATCCCGGTCCTCTCGTACTAAGGACAGACCCTCGCAAATTTCCTACGCCCGCGACGGATAGGGACCGAACTGTCTCACGACGTTCTGAACCCAGCTCGCGTACCGCTTTAATGGGCGAACAGCCCAACCCTTGGGACCGACTACAGCCCCAGGATGCGATGAGCCGACATCGAGGTGCCAAACCTCCCCGTCGATGTGAACTCTTGGGGGAGATAAGCCTGTTATCCCCAGGGTAGCTTTTATCCGTTGAGCGATGGCCCTTCCATGCGGTGCCACCGGATCACTAAGCCCGACTTTCGTCCCTGCTCGACTTGTGGGTCTCGCAGTCAAGCTCCCTTCTGCCTTTACACTCTGTGAATGATTTCCAACCATTCTGAGGGAACC
>NZ_KQ034033.1 GCF_000970795.1 Bombilactobacillus mellifer | reverse complement strand
TTCGTAGGGTTAGTGTGTGGGTTCGTCTTAACCCAACAACAAGCGGCTGCGGCAGCTACAAATGCTCCAGACCCTACAACCACGAGTATGGTGGCCCCGCGGAGTACAGCAACTGCGAAACCTGCTGAACCTAACCAAAATGAACAGCCTGTCAATCAACAGACTAGTACACAAAAGGCTGTAACTAATACAGACAACGTTAGCGAGACTGTTAACCAAAACCAAATTCCTAGAAATCAGTCTACAGGTTCACCTGCGACGACCACAGCTGAACAAACAACTACTGTCAATAACAATCCGACCGCTTCAGCACCAACACAACAGGCAGCCGCTTCTTCAGCCAGCAAGGCTAATGAAACTACTCAGCCAGTAAGCCAACCTACAGCACCAGCGGCCACAGATCCTCAAGTAGAGACGATTGCCCAAGGCACCTGGGGCACCAGTAAGTGGGAATACACTCACCAAGGCGCGGATTATATTTTACACTTCCATGCAGGCACCTTGGGCACTAGCAGCCATAAAACTATAAAAGATCCTTTGGATAATTATCAAATGCATTATTTCGGCAGTATAAGTGTTAGTCCTGAAGTGTTTAACGGGAACTGGCAATTAAGTAGAGAACTAACCCACATTATTATTGACCCCGGCGTCAAAGCCAATCAGAATTCCAGTTCTTTATTTGCGGGGTTGTACAAGCTTCAACAAATTGTGGGTTTAGCTAATCTCGATACCACGAACGTTACTGATATGAGTTATATGTTTAATAGTTGCCAGAACTTAACCAGTTTAGATCTCAGCAACTTCAATACTATTAACGTTACTGATATGTCTTGGATGTTTGAAGATTGCTGGGAATTAATCAATTTAGATCTCAGCAATTTCAATACTACTAACGTTACTGATATGCATGATATGTTTTATGGTTGCGGATTAACCAGTTTAGATCTCAGCAGTTTTAACACTTCCAAGGTTACTAACATGAGTGAGATGTTTGCTTGGTCCGAAAGATTAACTAGTTTAGATCTCAGTAGTTTCAATACCGCTAACGTGACTGATATCTCTTCGATGTTTAGTTGGTGTATAGGATTAATCAGTTTAGATCTCAGCAACTTCAATACCACTAACGTGACTGATATGCGTGAGATGTTTGAAGATTGCCGGGAATTAATCAATTTAGATCTCAGTCATTTCAATACTGCTAAGGTTACTAATATGTATGGGATGTTTAATGATTGCCAAAGTTTAACTAATTTAAATCTTAGCAACTTCAATACAGCTAACGTGACTGATATGCAAGATATGTTTTATAATTGCGACAGTTTAACTAGTTTAGATCTCAGCAGTTTTAATACTGCCAAGGTTACTAATATGGAAGCTATGTTTTCTTCTTGTTCAAGTTTAACTAGTTTAGATCTCAGCAATTTCAATACGGCTAACGTTACTAGTATGGATGCCATGTTTATGTATTGTATGAAATTAACTAGTTTAAACCTCAGTAATTTCGATACCGCTAAGGTTACTGATATGCGTGGTATGTTTGGAAGTTGCACGGAATTAACCAGTTTAGATATCAGTAATTTCGATACCTCCAAAGCCGTTGATATGACAAGTATATTTTTTGAGAGTCCAAATTTAAATCATTTGATTTTAGGACCTAAAATTGAATGCAAGTATGTTTACCTGCCAAAAGTACCAGACACCGGAACCAGACTTCTGGGTACTGATCGGGTAGTCGCCTCCCCTTATTGGGTAGCCACTAGTGGTTATCAACAGGGGCACAAGTATACTTCTAATGATTTAATGGAATTGACCGGCCGCGATCAAGTT
>NZ_KQ034032.1 GCF_000970795.1 Bombilactobacillus mellifer | reverse complement strand
GAGGTCCTTTTTTATGTGATAAATTCAATCATGGTATATTAGGCAGCTACTAGCAGCAGAAAACCTAATTATTTTTATCATGTAGTTAATTGAATGAAAATTAACTTAAGCGCTAGCTCAGTGTTTGTTGTTTGTTGCCAACATTCAAAATAGATTAATTTATTTCTTAGTAAAGTGCTAAGATAAATTTGTAACCGGTTCTATAAGGCTACGTCTAACTTTACATAAGGAGGAGGAATTGTTTTGAATCAAAAGAAAAGTATCGCACTAACCACGACATTTGTGGGGCTAGTGTGTGGGTTCGTCTTAACCCAACAACAAGCAGCTGCGGCAGCTACAAATGCTCCAGACCCCACAGCCACGAGTATGGTGGCCCCGCGGAGTACAGCAACTGCTAAATCTGCTGAACCTACCCAAAAGGAACAGCCTGTCAATCAGCAGACTAGCACACAAAAGTCTGTTACTAATACAGACAATGTTAGCGAGACTGCTAATCAGAACCGAATTTCTGGAACTCAGTCTATAGGTTCATCTGCAACAACTACAACTGCACAACCAGCTACTTCCAGTAACAATCCGACCACTTCCGCACAACCACCACAGGAAACTGCGGCTCAGAACCCAGCAGCTACTTCGTCAGCTAATAGTGCTAATGAGGTTACTCAGCCAGTAAGCCAACCTACGGTACCAGCGACCCCGCAAGCTACCAAGGTCACAAATAGTACCAACACCGCCTCAACTACCACAGATTCTCAAGTAGAAACAATTGCCCAAGGTACTTGGGGCACCAGTAAGTGGGAATATACGCACCAAGGTGATGATTATATTTTACATTTCCATGCAGGCACCTTGGGTAATAGCAGCCATAAAACTATAAAAGATCCACATAGTAGTTATCTACAACATACAGTAGGTAGTATTGGCGCTAGTCCCGAAGTCTTCAATGGCAATTGGCAATGGATTGAAGACTTAACACAAATTGTTATTGATCCCGGAGTCAAAGCTAACCAAGATTCCAGTTATTTATTTGAATGTTTAATCAATCTAAAAAAGATTATTGGTCTAGCTAATCTCGATACCGCTGGTGTTACTAATATGCATGGAATGTTTGACTTTTGCAAGAGTTTAACCAGTTTAGATCTCAACAATTTTAATACTACAAATGTTACTAATATGCAGGGAATGTTTTGGAGTTGCTCCAGTTTAACTAATTTAGATCTCAGCAGTTTTAATACCGCTAACGTTATTGATATGGCTGATATGTTTTATATGTGCCCAAGATTAACTGTTTTAGATCTTAGCAATTTTGATACTGTCAAAGTTATTGATATGGGTAGTATGTTTATGAATTGCGAAAGATTATCCAGTTTGGATCTTAGTAGCTTCAATACGGCTAAGGTTACGGATATGAGTTATATGTTTGCGAATTGCGAAGGATTATCCAGTTTGGATCTTAGTAGCTTCAATACGGCTAATGTTACGGATATGCAATATATGTTTTTCTTTTGTTCAGGATTAACCAATTTAGATCTCAGCAATTTCAATACTGCTAAGGTTACTAAAATGGAGTGGATGTTTGTAAAGTGCTCAAAATTAACCAGTTTAGATCTCAGCCAGTTAAATACAGCCAAGGCTATTGATGAAATATTTCATATATTTGATAGTTGTGATAACTTAAATCATTTGATTTTAGGACCTGACACTCTTTTCAATACTAACGCTGCATTACCTCATATCCCAAAGACTAGCACCCAAATCCCTGGTAAGGATCGGGTAGTCGCCTCACCCTATTGGATAGCCACCAGTGGTTATCAACAGGGACACAAGTATACTTCTACTGATTTAATGGAATTAACTGGACGCGATCAGGTGACGACTTATGATTGGGACAGTGAACCCGCCTTTACTCAAACCACGGAAACTAAAACCAAGGTCCGGACGATTAATCTCCATCAACCTAACGGTCAACTGAAAACAGAAACCCAAACAGTGGCCGTCAGTCGTCCGGTAACTATTAATCCGGATGGTTCTAGAACCTATGGCGCGTGGACAACAGCTCAATGGGATCAATATACAGTCCCTGAATGGGCCGGTTATC
>NZ_KQ034031.1 GCF_000970795.1 Bombilactobacillus mellifer | reverse complement strand
GAGAAGATATATCACCGAGAAACTGTGAACCGAGAAGAAATAGGTTAAGGAAAGCAGGGCGCACGGTGGATGCCTAGGTACTAGGAGCCGATGAAGGACGGAACGAACACCGAAATGCTTCGGGGAGCTGTAAGTAAGCGAAGAACCGGAGATCTCCGAATGGGGGAACCCGGCTAACGTCAAGGTTAGTCATATCCGCAAGGATAAGGAAGACGTGGTGAACTGAAACATCTCAGTAGCCACAGGAAGAGAAAGAAAAATCGATTTCCTGAGTAGCGGCGAGCGAAACGGAAAGAGCCCAAACCAACGAGCAAGCTTGTTGGGGTTGTAGGACTGAGAATAATGAGAATAAAGGTTGGCGATAGCCGAATCAGCTGGGAAGCTGAGCCAGAGCAGGTGAAAGCCCAGTAGGCGAAATCAAAGACACTCACTCAGGATCCTGAGTACGGCGGGGCACGTGAAACCCCGTCGGAAACCGGGAGGACCATCTCCCAAGGCTAAATACTCCCTAGTGACCGATAGTGAACCAGTACCGTGAGGGAAAGGTGAAAAGCACCCCGGGAGGGGAGTGAAAGAGATCCTGAAACCGTGTGCCTACAAGTAGTCAGAGCTCGTTAAAGAGTAATGGCGTGCCTTTTGTAGAATGAACCGGCGAGTTACGTTTAGGTGCGAGGTTAAGTTGAAGAGACGGAGCCGCAGCGAAAGCGAGTCTGAAGAGGGCGAAAGTAGCTAGACGTAGACCCGAAACCAAGTGACCTACCCATGTCCAGGTTGAAGGTGCGGTAAAACGCACTGGAGGACCGAACCCACGTAAGTTGAAAATTGCGGGGATGAGGTGTGGGTAGCGGTGAAATTCCAAACGAACTTGGAGATAGCTGGTTCTCTCCGAAATAGCTTTAGGGCTAGCCTCGGGGAAAGGATGATGGAGGTAGAGCACTGTTTGGACTAGGGGCCCGTCAGGGGTTACTGAATTCAGATAAACTCCGAATGCCATCGATCTATACCCGGGAGTCAGACAGTGAGTGATAAGATCCATTGTCGAAAGGGAAACAGCCCAGATCACCAGTTAAGGTCCCCAAATCCATGCTAAGTGGAAAAGGAAGTGGAACCGCACAGACAACTAGGATGTTGGCTTAGAAGCAGCAATGCATTTAAAGAGTGCGTAATAGCTCACTAGTCGAGTGGTTCTGCGCCGAAAATGTACCGGGGCTAAGTATGGTACCGAAACTGTGGATGTCTGAGAAATCAGGCGTGGTAGGAGAGCGTTGTAAGTGTGAAGAAGCCAGACCGAGAGGACTGGTGGAACGCTTAGAAGTGAGAATGCCGGTATGAGTAGCGCAAGACCAGTGAGAATCTGGTCCACCGAAAGACTAAGGTTTCCTGGGGAAGGCTCGTCCGCCCAGGGTTAGTCGGGACCTAAGATGAAGCCGAGAGGCGTAGTCGATGGATAGCAGGTTGAGATTCCTGCACTAATCAGTAGTGATTGAACGATGGAGGGACGCAGGAGGCTAGACGTGAGCATGCAGCTGGAAAAGCATGTCGAAGCAGCGAGTGGGGTTAAGAGTCAAATGCTTTTAACCGGGAACCATGAGCTGTGAACGGGAGCGAAATACAAGTAGCGAAGCACGGAGGTCACACTGCCAAGAAAAGCTTCTAGTGAGCGACTGATTACCCGTACCGCAAACCGACACAGGTAGTCGAGGAGAGAATCCTAAGGTGAGCGAGAGAACTATCGTTAAGGAACTCGGCAAAATGGCCCCGTAACTTCGGGAGAAGGGGTGCTGGTGTCAGAGCCAGCCGCAGTGAAAAGGCCCAAACAACTGTTTATCAAAAACACAGGTCTCTGCCAAATCGTAAGATGACGTATAGGGGCTGACGCCTGCCCGGTGCTGGAAGGTTAAGAGGAGAGCTTAGCGGAAGCGAAGGTTTGAATTGAAGCCCCAGTAAACGGCGGCCGTAACTATAACGGTCCTAAGGTAGCGAAATTCCTTGTCGGGTAAGTTCCGACCCGCACGAAAGGCGTAATGATTTGGGCACTGTCTCAACGATAGACTCGGTGAAATTATAATACCCGTGAAGATGCAGGTTACCCGCGACAGGACGGAAAGACCCCATGGAGCTTTACTGTAGCTTGATATTGAGTTTTTGTGTAACATGTACAGGATAGGTAGGAGCCGTAGAAATCGGTACGCTAGTATCGAGGGAGGCACCGGTGGGATACTAC
>NZ_KQ034030.1 GCF_000970795.1 Bombilactobacillus mellifer | reverse complement strand
TGCATGGAGTACGGACAATTGGGATGCCATTCAGATTCCTGTGTTCGCCGGCTATACTGCCAGCCAAGACCAAGTAGCAGCGCAACTGGTCACGGATCAAGATAGTGATCAAACTGTTGACGTCTACTACACGCCCACAAACTAGTTGTTGTGTAACTATATTTTTTAATTCAAGCTCTTCCTTTTAGGAAGGGCTTTTTATGTAATCCAAGCAAACATTCAAAATAGATTAATTTATTTCTTAGTAAAGTGCTAAGATAAATTTGTAACCGGTTCTATAAGGCTATATCTAACTTTACATAAGAAGGAGGAATTATTTTGAATCAAAAGAAAAGTATCGCACTGACCACGACATTCGTAGGGTTAGTGTGTGGGTTCGTCTTAACCCAACAACAAGCGGCTGCGGCAGCTACAAATGCTCCAGACCCCACAGCCACGAGTATGGTGGCTCCGCGGAGTACAGCAACTGCTAAATCTGCTGAACCTACCCAAAAGGGACAGCCTGTCAATAAGCAGACTAGTACACAAAAGGCTGTTACTAATACGGACACCGTTAACGAAACTGCTAAACAGAATCAAACTGCTGGAACTCAGTATACAGGTTCACCTGCGACGAACACAAGTACACAACCAGCTACTATCAGTAACAATCCGACCACTTCCGCACAACCACAACAGGAAACAGCAGCTCAGAACACGGCAGCTACTTCGTCAGCTAATGGTGCTAATGAGGCTACTCAGCCAGTGAGCCAACCTACAGCACCAACAACCACGCCAGCTGCCAAGGCCACAAATAGTACCAATGCCACCTCAAATACCACAGATCCTCAAGTAGAAACGATTGCCCAAGGTACTTGGGGCACCAGTAAGTGGGAATATACGCACCAAGGTGATGATTATATTTTACATTTCCATGCAGGCACATTAGGAACCAGCAGTCATAAAACTATAACAGATCCAAATGATAGTTATCTATACCATTACTTAGGCAGCATAGGTGCTAGCCCCGAAGTCTTCAATGGTAATTGGCAATGGAATGAAGAACTGACACAAATTATCATTGATCCGGGCGTGATAGCTAATCAGGATTCCAGTTATTTATTCGGACATTTAAAGAATCTAAAAAAGATTGTGGGTCTAGCCAATCTCGATACCACGAACGTTACTAATATGAGTTATATGTTTGAAGATTACCAAGGGGCTAGCTTAGATTTCAGCAATTTCAATACTACAAATGTTACTAATATGACAGGGATGTTCGCGGGCTATAAAGGTTCCCAACTAGATTTAAGTCATTTGGATACTTCTAAAGTGACTGATATGGCGGTAATGTTTGCAGGTTATCAAGGCCCTCAACTATATTTAAATCATTTGGATACTTCTAACGTGACTAATATGGAGGGAATGTTTTCAAATTATCAAGGTTCTCAAATTGATCTCAGTCATTTTGATACATCCAACGTTACTGATATGAATGGAATGTTTTGGGGTTGCACAAACGTAACCAGTTTAGATCTCAGTCATTTTAATACCGCTAATGTTACTAATATGTCCGAAATGTTTGGTGAGGATCGAAATGTTAATTTAAATTTCAGCAATTTTGATACTTCTAACGTTACTGATATGTCGGGGATGTTTGCATATTATCAAGGGAATAGTTTAGATCTCAGTAATTTCAATACTGCTAAAGTGACCGATATGCATGATATGTTTCAAAGTTGCGATTTAACCAGTTTAGATCTCAGTAATTTCAATACTGATCAAGTTACCAATATGAGATACATGTTTGAATACTGCTCAAACTTAACCAGTTTAAATTTAAGCAATTGGAATAATGAAAATATTACTGATATGCAAGGTATGTTTTATAATTGCTACAGTTTAACTAATTTAAATCTTAGTAATTTCCATACCACTAATGTGACTGATATGTCTTGGATGTTTTATGATTGCTACAGTTTAACTAGTCTAGATCTCAGCAGTTTTAATACTGCCAAGGTTACTAATATGGAATCTATGTTTGCTGAGTGTTCAAGTTTAGCTAGTTTAGATCTCAGCAATTTCAATACCGCTAACGTTGACTATATGCGTAATATGTTTGGAGATTGTATGAGATTAACTAGTTTAGATCTTAGCAATTTCGACCTTTCCAAAATTGTAGATATAGATAGCATATTTTATGCTTGTAGAAACTTAAATCATTTGATTTTAGGTCCCAACTTTCTATGGCCTTATGATACTATTTATGATGATCTTATGCTTCCTATTGTACCCAACGCCGGAACCAGACTTCTGGGTACTGATCGGGTAGTCGCCTCCCCTTATTGGGTAGCCACCAGTGGTTATCAACAGGGACACAAATATACTTCTCCTGAATTAATAGAATTAATCGGCCGCGATCAAGTT
>NZ_KQ034029.1:227096-387941 GCF_000970795.1 Bombilactobacillus mellifer | reverse complement strand
AAAGGAACCTCCATCAACTTGTTCTGATCTAAGAGAGCAACTGTAACATTCTAGCATTATTAGAATAAGTTTTCCACAAGGATTAGTAAAATTTATTAACTTTTTCCACCACTAGGGGAAGAAAAGTCGTAGTGTTTGTTGATAAATTCAATTATAATGTTTTTACGCTGATTTTTCCACCAGTTAACCTCGTGAGAAGTGGCTGTTTGACCAAAGATTTTAGTAGGTTATCCCCAATTGTGGAAAAGCTGTTAACAAATCTGTGATCTGTTGATATTCCGGGATTTTCCCTGTGGAAAAAGTTAGAGAACCAGAGTGGAAACCAACAGTTAACCCCAAGATTTGCACAGGTGCATAACTAAAAAATTCTCTTGGTTGCAGAAATATTAGTTGCTTTCAAATCGGTTTATGATAAACTAGATAAGTGATTGTCTAAGAATAATGAAATTTATTTTTTGATAAGTAGTTATGGAGGTGTTAATGCATGTCTACAAAAAGAACTTATCAACCGAAAAAGCGTCATCGTGAACGTGTCCATGGCTTTATGAAACGAATGAGTACGAGCAACGGTCGCAAAGTTTTAGCACGTCGTCGTAAAAAAGGTAGAAAAGTTTTATCTGCCTAAGCCACTGATATAGTTCAGTGGTTTTTTTATTACGGATGGACTCAATTTAGGATAAGGTTGATGCATGAGAAAGAGTTATCGCATTAAAAAAGAGGCAGAATTTCAAGCCGTCTTTGATTATCACCAATCGGTGGCCAACCGGGCTTTTGTCTTATATCAAAAGCCACATTTGAATCAAACTCATTTTCGAGTAGGAATTTCCGTCGGCAAAAAAGTGGCGCACACTGCGGTTTTACGTAATCAAATTAAACGCTATATTCGACAGGCTTTGTGGGAATTGCAGCCGCAATTACCGCCTACAGTCGATTTTCTAATTATTGCGCGGGTTCCTGCCACTACGATGAATTTTTGGGAAATAAAAAAAAATCTGATACACGTTTTAAAATTAGGTAAAATGTTGTCAGAAGCTGATCCTAACTAGATTATTAAAGGAAAATTCTATGTCAAAAAAAACGAAGCGTTGGTTATTATTGGGGCTCTTGCTGATGAGCGTAGTGGTACTCAGTGGCTGTACAAATCTAAATGAGCCCATTACCAAAAATAGTTCCGGTTTTTGGAATCACTATGTTTTATATCAATGTTCCCGCTTTATTTTATGGTTAGCCAGCTTAGTTAATCATAGTTACGGCTGGGCCATTGTGCTTTTTACCATCATTGTGCGGATTATTTTGTTACCATTAAACTGGTGGCAAACCAAAAGTATGAAAAAGCAAATGGCTATTCAACCGCAAATGAAGGCTTTGCAAGAAAAGTATTCCGCCAAAGATATGGATACTCAACAAAAGTTACAAACGGAAACTAAAAAGTTATATGCGGAAGCCGGAATTAATCCGATTGCGGGTTGTTTGCCGCTGCTGATTCAATTACCCGTAATGTATGCCTTATATCAAGCAATTTATCGCACGACACAATTGCGGAACGGTAGTTTTTTATGGATGGAATTAGGGAAACCTGATCCGATTTATATTTTACCGATTTTAGCGGCAGTCTTTACTTTTTTAAGTACGTGGATTGCTAATCTGTCGCAGCCAGAACAGCCACAAGCGACTAAAATGATGATGTGGTTAATGCCGCTAATGATTTTGATTCCGGCGATTAGTATTGCATCGGCAATCAGTGTTTATTGGGTAGTTTCTAATGCTTTTCAAGTAGTACAAACGTTGTTATTGCAAAATCCCATTAAGTATCGTCGAGAACAAGAAGCCAAAATGCAGCAAGAAAAACAGCGCCAAAAAGCCTTACGTAAAGCACGTAAAAAAGCCTTTAAGCGGCGTTGATTTGATAGAAAGCAATTTTAATTAAGGAGTTTGGGAGTAAGCATGACGCAATTTCAAGGATCGACCATTCAAAAAGCAATTGCTGTAGGATTAAATCAATTACAAGTAGAACGTGAACAGGTTTCTGTGGATGTAATTAGTGAGGGACGCAGCGGTTTTTTAGGTTTTGGCAAAAAGCCCGCGATAGTAGATATTAAACCCATCAGTAGTATAAAAAACTTAGTTGCCGAAACAGAAAGCCAAACCCAGCAAATTGAAGCAATCAAGCAGTATTTAGATCAAATTTTAACGGCGATGCACTTAGAACATCAGATTTTAGAAGCCCAAGCGAGTGATAGTTTAGTGTTCGACGTCCAAATTGCCGAAAGTTATCAATCGCGCTTAATTGGTCATCATGGAAAAAATGTCAATGCTCTCCAAACTTTGATTCAAGAATATGCTTATCGTTTAGGTTATCGAGAACAACCGGTGATGATCGATTCCGGTGGCTATCGGCAACGCCGCAAAACCGCGTTAATTGCCCTATCTAATTTTAAATCACAGCAAGTGGCCGCTACCCATAAACCAGTTTATTTAGATCCGATGCCCGCTATTGAACGCAAAATTGTTTATCAAAACTTAGCAGATAATCCTGAAGTAGCAGTGCGAACGCGTGGTCAAGGATTACAAAAACATCTGATTATTCGTCCAGTCGGACATCATTAAGTCACTTTCTTAAAAGCACCGCTCGATGGAATAACTATCCCACTCGTCGGCAGTTGAGAAGAGTTGCTTTTGACAAATAGTCAACAAGATGCTATATTCGATGACTGAATAAAATAATTAAAAAGTAGTCAAAGTGCTTTTTATCAAAACTAAAGTTAATTTAGGTTTGATGTAAGGGGCACTTTTTTTGTGGTTAAGGAGCGTAAAATGCCAAACATTACTGAATTTGATACGATTGCTGCTATTTCCACACCAGTAGGAGAAGGAGCAATTTCTATTGTCCGCTTATCAGGGAGCGAAGCGATCACAATTGCTAATCAGGTCACAAGCGGGGTAGACCTCACGCAAGTAGCTTCACATACGATTAATTATGGGCATGTGATGGATCCCAAATCCCAACAAGTACTCGATGAAGTAATGATTTCTGTAATGCGGGCACCCAAAACCTTTACTCGAGAAGACGTGGTGGAAATTAACACACATGGTGGCATAATGGCCACTAATCTCGTTTTGCAAACGCTTATCGGTCAAGGAGCGCGTTTAGCAGAGCCAGGGGAGTTTACCAAACGTGCATTTTTGAACGGTCGGATTGATTTGACACAAGCGGAATCGGTTATGGATTTGATTCGGGCTAAAACGGATAAAGCCATGCACCAAGCCGTGCAACAGTTAGATGGCTCCCTGCAACATTTAATTAAGCATTTACGCCAAGAAATCATGGATGTTTTGGGCCAAGTCGAGGTTAATATTGATTATCCGGAATATGATACAGATGAGATTACGACCCAAATGCTATTAGAAAAAGCCCAAGCTGTCTCCCAACAAATTGAACAATTATTACAAACGGCGCAAGCTGGTCAAATTATGAATAGTGGTTTAAAAACCGCTATTATTGGCAAACCTAATGTCGGCAAATCCAGTCTGTTAAACGTTTTGGCGCAAAAGCAACGAGCTATTGTTACAGATATTGCGGGCACCACGCGTGATGTTATCGAACAAACGGCTAATGTCGCAGGGATTCCCTTACAATTAATTGATACCGCAGGCATTCATGAAACCACGGATCAAATTGAACAATTAGGTGTAGATCGCAGTTTGCAATCACTGCAAACCGCGGATTTGATTTTATTAGTTGTCGACAGTAGTCGCCCCTTGGATGCCACCGATCAACGGCTATTTCAGTTAACCCAAGAACAAAAACGACTTGTGATTGTGAATAAACAAGATTTAGCACCAGCTTGGGACTCTGCAGCGTTACCGTTAACCGCCGATGATTTAACTCCCGTCATAATATCTGCTACCCAAAAATCCGGAATTGACCAAATCGCCGCACAGATCAAACAACTTTTCTTTCAAGGGATCGAAACCAGCCAAACGACAGCTGTTGTGACCAACGCACGGCAAGTGGGGCTGCTGCAACAAGCTCAACAATCTTTAGCAGATGTCATGTCCGGTATCCAAGCCCAGATGCCGATTGATTTAGTGCAAATTGATATGACTAATTGTTGGAATACTTTAGGAGAAATTACCGGAGAAACCGCTCCTGATGAACTCATTACCCAATTATTTAGCCAATTTTGTTTGGGTAAATAAGGAAAGGAGATATTAATGCAAGAATATGATGCCCCCGAAAAATATGATGTGATAGTCGTTGGCGCAGGTCATGCTGGTTGTGAAGCCGCACTGGCGGCAGCGCGGATGGGCGAAAAAACTTTGTTATTGACCATTAACTTAGATATGGTGGCTTTTATGCCTTGTAATCCCTCCATTGGTGGTCCGGCCAAAGGAATTGTGGTACGAGAAATTGACGCCCTAGGAGGCCAAATGGGTAAGAATATTGATGCCACCTATATTCAAATGCGGATGTTGAATACGGGTAAGGGCCCGGCAGTCCGTGCTTTACGGGCGCAAGCTGATAAAAATGCTTATCATCGGTTAATGAAGGCAACCTTGGAGCAAGAACCGAATTTAACTTTACGTCAAGGCTTGGTGGAGCGGCTCATCGTCCACAATAAAGTGTGCCAAGGAGTGGTAACAAATACGGGCGCCCGCTATCGCGCGCAGGCAGTGGTTTTGACAGCGGGCACTTCTTCGCGCGGTAAAATTATTATTGGAGAATTAATGTATTCATCAGGTCCCAATAATTCATTGCCCTCCATTAAATTATCGGAAGATTTAGAAAAACACGGTTTTCAATTACAGCGTTTTAAAACCGGAACGCCACCGCGTGTAGCCAAAAATACTGTAGATTTTTCCAAAATGGAAGAGCAGCCTGGTGATACCACCCCACATGCGTTTTCCTATGAGACCTTGCCGCAATCGTACTTAAAAGATCAAATTTCTTGTTGGATGACTTACACCAATGCGCATACGCATCAGATTATTCGTGACAACTTAGATCGGGCGCCGATGTTTTCGGGAGTTATTCAAGGTGTGGGACCACGGTACTGTCCTTCGATTGAGGACAAAATTGTCCGGTTTGCCGACAAACCGCGGCATCAAATTTTTATGGAGCCTGAAGGCCGCGATACAGAAGAATATTATGTTGGAGACTTTTCGACTTCGATGCCCGAAGAAGTACAACAACAAATGTTGCACTCTGTTGCGGGGTTGGAACATGCGCAAATGATGCGTCCAGGTTATGCAATTGAATACGATATTGTGGAACCTTGGCAGCTCAAACAAACCTTAGAAACAAAACTCATTGCCCATTTGTATACGGCAGGACAAATGAATGGCACTTCGGGTTATGAAGAAGCTGCAGGTCAAGGAATTATTGCCGGCATTAATGCGGCCTTACAAGTAAAACAGCAAGCACCTTTGATCTTAAAACGTAATGAAGCTTATATTGGGGTTATGATCGATGATTTAGTAACGAAAGGCACGACTGAACCGTACCGTTTGCTAACCAGCCGAGCAGAATATCGGTTAGTTTTGCGGCACGATAATGCAGATTTACGCTTAACGGAATATGGCCATCAATTAGGACTGATTTCTGCACAGCGATATCAACAATTTCAGCACAAAGCGCAACAAATTTCCCAGGAAATAGATCGTCTGCAAAAGGTGCGAATTAAACCGAGCGCTCAAGTTAATGAGTTGTTGGCACAATATCAAATGGCACCGTTACAAGATGGGGTGTTAGCGTCTGACTTTTTAAAACGGCCGCAGATTCACTATTCTGATATCCAAGATTTAATTGGTGGACCGGAGTTGCCATTGCCGGTAATTGAACAAGTGGAAATTTCTATTAAGTATGCCGGTTATATTAAAAAGCAGGAAGCGCAAATAGCTCATCTGAAAAAATTAGAAGCCAAAAAGATTCCCGCCAATTTGGATTATGATGACGTCCAAGGCCTAGCGACGGAAGCTTTGCAAAAATTAAAAAAGATTAACCCCACCACGATTGCTCAAGCTAGTCGTATTTCCGGAGTTAATCCTGCGGATCTCAGTATTTTAATGATCTATATTCAACGGGGCAGAATTGCGAAACGCGCGGAATAACTAGGGCGATAAAAAAAGATTTCTATTTTAAATAGAAATCTTTTTTTTTTAATTATTTTTGATCCCTTTGAGACCACCAACTTCAAACAAAACTTGTTCGAACGAGAATTTCTTGGCTAAGGCTGCCATCTTGCCTTTTAATTTCACATGCGGATTAGTCATTTGAATTTCTGCAATACCGCTATTTGGACCTAAGGAAGCCACTGTCCCCTTAGATTTGTAAACAAATTTCTTTTGTGCTTGTTGTTTAATATCTGCGACGATATTTTGAGCAGCCACATTGGCTTGGGCCAATGCTAATTGTCCTGTTGTCGGTAACGGTCTACCCGACTTAGGATCCATTGAGGCTGAATCATCACCAACGACATAAATTTCCGGATGATCGGCAATGTTGAGATAATCGGTCACCACGATGCGGTTTCTTTTAGCATCAAACCCGGAATCTTTAATGACATCGCTCCCACTGACGCCTACCGTCCAAATAATTGAATTAGCATAAACCCGTTGCTCGGTGTCGCTTTCGCCTTGAGTATAAACCACCGCATTAGGTTCAATCTTTTGAATTTTCGCGCCGGTCATAATTTTAATGCCATTTTTAGTCAAGAAATCCAAGGCATATTGCGCTAACTTGGAATCAAACATCGGTAAAATTTGCGGAGCCATTTCTAAACAAGTGATATTGATTTTTGGCACACTATATTTAGCTTTTAAAATTTTAACCGTTTCAATTAATTCGCCTAGTAATTCAATCCCGGTAAAACCTGCACCACAAACGGCAATATTTAAATCATTGGGATCTTGTGATTGTTTGTAATTGCGGATATTAGAATTAATTACTTGATAAATTTTTTGTGCCGTTGGGATGTCTTGTAATTTATAAGAATAATTATCGGCGCCGCTCATCCCAAAGTTTTCGGAACGAAATCCTAAACCTAAAACTACGTAATCATAAGTTAAATCTTCATGATCCGAAAATTCTACTTTTTTATTTTCGTAATCAACTTTTGTAACAGTTGCTTGAATAAAGTTAACATTCGCAGGAAGTACTGATTGAATATCAAAACTAATTTCATCAGGTTGTGCCGTGCCGGCGGCAACTTGATAGAGTTTGATTGACTCGACATGTTGCACGTTACGATCAATCAAATCAATTTTGGTATCTGAGGGAGCAATTTTTGCCAGTTTCCGTGCTGTACCCAAACCAGCATAACCCGCGCCTAAAATAACAATATGAGCCATAAACCCAGTCCTTCTTTCTTCGAAGTATCATCACTCTTATTATAGACTTAAACTAAGATTCTGAAAACTAAAATAATTATAAAAACTAGCTTCTTTTTAAGAATTTTCTTTTAAAGATTGATTTTGTGTAACCGATTGCGGTAGCGTATAATTTAATTAACTTACAAAGAAATGGAGTGTCTGTATAAGATGTTGTTTATGTCAGTTAATGCTGGGAGTTCCAGTTTGAAATGGCAAATATATGATATGCCACAAGAAAAACAAGTTGCAAAGGGAATGATTGACCGTCTCGGGACAAAAGATGCCGTTTTTAGCGCGACTTATAATGGCCAAGAGCACTTTAAAAAAACTGAAGCGATTCTCACCAAAGAAGCAGCAGCCACCCTCATTTTAACGCGGCTCAAAAATTTAAAGATTGTCAAGCACCTCGAAGATATCAAGGGTATCGGGCATCGCGTGGTTTCAGGAGGAGAAATTTTTCATGAATCTACGTTAGTTGATGATCAAGTACTTTTGAAAATTGAAAATTTAGCGGAATTAGCGCCGTTACATAATCGTGTAGAAGCTTATTTTATGAATGTTTTTCAAAAGCTCTTACCTGAGGTACCGCAAGTAGCAGTTTTTGATAATTCTTTCTTCAGCCATTTGAGTCCGGCAAATTATTTATATCCTATTGATAAAAAATATTATGATAATTATGGTATTCGTAAATACGGCGCTCATGGAACCAGTCATCGTTATGTAACGCAAAGAGCAGCAGAGTTGCTGCAAAAACCGCAAGCCCAAACTAATTTAATTACGTTACATTTAGGCAGTGGAGCTTCTATTTCCGCGATTAAAAATGGTCAAGCCATTGATACTTCGATGGGTTTCACGCCGTTAGCCGGAATTATGATGGGCACGCGGTCAGGCGATGTTGATCCTTCGATTATTCCTTATATGATGGAAAAAGAACAGATTAAGGATGTCAAAGAGATTATCCGGGTTCTAAATAAAGAATCAGGATTACTAGGAGTTTCCGGCATTTCCAATGATAAGCGTGATATTGATGATGCTGCGGCGGCCGGCGACCAACGTGCGCAATTAGCGCAACAAATGTTTGCTAATCGCATCGTGAAGTATGTTGGTTCTTACTGGGCCTTATTAGGAGTTCAGCCGGATGCATTAGTATTTACCGCCGGTATTGGCGAAAATGATGCTTTAGTGCGTGCCGATGTTTGCCACGCGTTGCGTCATTTAGGAGTGCAATTAGATGATCAGGCCAATCAAGTACGCGGTCAAGAGCGGTTAATTAGTCAACCGGATTCCGCCGTCAAAGTTTATATTATTCCAACTAATGAAGAATTAATGATTGCACGGGATACTTATCAGCTCACGCAAAAACATTAAATTCAATTAAAGCCCTTCAATCTTTTGATTGAAGGGCTTTTTTTACCTATAGTACTCAAAAAATTATAAAAGACCTAGACCAAAGCCCACTACTTGGGTTAAAGTGATGACAAACAAATTTTGCACCGCTAATTTGAAGGTTTCTTTTTTTACATGGACGGCAAAAAAGTGGCGGGTGTTCCGATACACTAACGGAATGACTAAGAGCGCTAATAAAACGGAGAAAGGTAAAATCCGACAGATCACAGATACAATTAATAATAAATAGCCCACGATTAATAAGCTGGCGTAAAACCATAAACTCCGCTGAACCCCCAGATAACGCACAATGGTGTGCCGGTTTAAATTTAAGTCTTCTTGATAGTCACAAATATTATTGGCTAATAACAATGAAGCAATGGCACACATCGATAAGCCAGCGGCTAAGAAAATAGGTCCGATCAGTTGCCAGTTAAAGGCCACAACTTGATAGACATTAACATAAACCGCTAACAAAAAAATCATAAAGCCCATGGTAAAGCCGGAAAAAAATTCTCCCACTGGTAAAGCATCTAAGGGCCAGGGTCCACCGGCATAAAAAAAGCCAACGGCAAAACAAAACAACCCCAAAGCTAAAACGATCCAGCCGACGCGGGCTACTAAAATCAGACCTAAAAGGGCAGCGATGCCTGCAAAAATAAAATCCAGCCGGCCAATTTTTTTAATATCTAAATGATTGACACCAATGACATTAGTGGCGCGACGATAGGCTAAATCGGCCGGAGCGTTTTGATAATCCCAATAGTTATCATTGATATCTACGGACATATTAAATAAAAACATTGCCACAAAGAAAATTACCAAATTCAGCCAATCCAACTGATGAAAATGATAATAAGCGTAAAAAACGCCCATCAGGAAAGGAAAGATACTGGCTGTTTTGGCTTTGATTTCGATTAGTTCTAAAAATACTTTTAATTCCAATTTAATTCAAATCCTTTTAAAGTTTTTGCTATACTATTATTGATTATAGTATATGAAAAGGTGTCTGCCGATGATAAATTCATTTTGGAATCGAACTCCCCACTTGCAACAGCAATTAACTGCAGTTCAGACATTAATTTTGCACCAAGTAGATCAGCTCAAGGCACCCTTAGCGCCCTTGATTCGTCAACAAATCTTAAACGGTGGTAAAATGCTGCGGCCAGCTTTTTTGCTCATTTTTAGTCAATTTGGACCACAGCCCCAAGAAGATCAATTGATTGAAGCCGCTGCCGCCATGGAAATTTTACATTTGGCGACGCTCATGCATGATGACGTTATTGATAATTCTCCGACCCGCCGCCATTCGGCCACTGTACAAACGCAGGTAGGTGATCGCAACGCGATTTATGCCGGTGATTATTTATTAACAGTCTATTTTGAATTAATCGCCCGCGTCACCACCAATCAAGCGCAAATATTACAGCAAGCCCGTGGTCTGCAAAAAATTTTACAAGGGGAATTAGACCAACTACAAATTAATGCCAATGTAAATGCGACTGTCAAAATGTATTTGCGTGAAATTGCCGGCAAAACCGCCCAGTTGATTGAATTAAGTTCCCAATTAGGGGCTACTTTAGCGCAAGCTGAGCCGCAGATCATTCACCAGGCCCGCTTTATCGGTCATAATGTAGGGATGGCTTTTCAGATTCAAGATGATATTTTAGATTACGTAGGCGATGAACGGACCGGCAAACCCCAATTTGAAGATTTAACTAACGGGGTGTATACACTTCCCTTAATTTATGCATTACAAACCGATCCCAACGGACATTTACGGCAATTATTACAAACCACCCCGCCCTTGACTGCCATGCAGATACAACAAATTGTCCACCAGGTTATATTAAACGGTGGCATTACTGCGGCTCAGCACTTGGCCCACAAGTATACCCACAAAGCGCAAGCGTTAATTGAACAATTGCCCCCTACGCATGCTCAAAAATTGCTGCAAGTTCTGATCCCGTACTTATTGCAACGCCAAGTCTAGCCCTATTTAAAAGACCTCGAAAAAAGAAAGCAACTTGTCACAAGACCAAAGCAAGAAGCATACTGGCTGCAATTAATGGATAATGCCTTGGTCCATGCGATAAAGTTCTTGGAAATGGGCGTTAGTTTGATAAAGGTGCTGAGGATTTCCTGCCATTTCAATTTGGCCCTGATTCCAAAAAATCACTTGATCTACATGATTAATGCCTTGTAAATGATGAGTGACCCAAATGATCGTTTTATCTTGTAAGACCGTAAAAATCGTTTGTAATAAATCATGTTCGGTAATGGGATCTAACCCCACCGTTGGTTCATCCAAGAGCACGATCGGGGCATCTTGCAATAAAATACGCGCTAGGGATAATCGCTGTTGTTCGCCGCCTGAAAAACGCGCCCCCGCTTCTTGGACAGAAGTATCATAACCTTGGGGCAAAGATTCTACCAAATCCTGCATTTTAACTGCAGCAATGGCATCACGGACTTGTTGATCACTTTTATTTTCGTTACCTAAGCGCACATTATTCAAAATTGAAGTATTGAATAAAAACGGTTGTTGATTCAAAAAAGCAAACAACTGCTGCCGGTTATTTTGTAAAGCGCGCACATTGATCTGATTGACCAATACTGCGCCCTTTTGCGGGGCTAGGTCGCCATTAATTAATTGCAGTAAAGTAGTTTTGCCGCTGCCGCTAGGTCCAATTAAAGCTAATTTTTCGCCGCGTTGAATGGTTTGATTAAAATTGCGAACCAAAACGGGGGTGGTTGCGTCATATTCAAATTGTAAATTTTGAATAGTTAAGGTTTGAAAATCAGCTGGCGCCAACTGCTGCTGGGGAGGTAATTTTTGGGGCGTAGGATGTAATTGGTTCAACCGTTTCACGGAATCGCGATACATGGGATATTCTTCGAAACCTTGGCTAATCGGGATAATGGTTTCGTCTACCGGGGCAATGGCCAAAACAAAAGCAGCCACATAATTGGCCTGGGCCTGAGTACTAGTAAAGTGGAGATTGGTAAAAACAATCAACACCAGAAAAATAACCCCTAAGACCAGTTGTAAATAAAAATCACGTTGCCAACCAAATTTTTTGCTGATCAATTTCGAAGCATTGAGTTGATTAATGGTCGTTTGGGTCGTTTTTTGAAAATCGGCTTTTCGACCGGATAATACCCAATCATTGGCCCCTAAGATATTATCCGTTAATTCGGTATATAATTGGTCCTTTAACGTTTTTTGCCGTTCTCTTCGGGCAGCTTCAATGCTGGTAGATAATAAGGGAGCCCATAAAACTTCAATGAGTAAAAGCAAAAGAATGAATAACCCAAACCACCAATCAAAATAGCCGATACCGATGGTAATGATAACTACTAGTAAGATGCCAACAACTGTCGGAAAAACAGTTCGCAAATAGAGATTTTGTAAATGATCGATGTCTTCAGACAATAAACCTAAAATATTGCCACTTTGATATTTTTCACTAAAAAAGGCGGCATCCTGTTCCACAGTTTGATATAAACGGGTTCTTAAATTCGAGGTCACCCGCAAAACCCAATTATGACTACGGAGCCGTTCAATATATTTAAAAGTGGGACGGCCGATCCCAAAAGCCCGTGTCAATAAAATCGCCGGATAAATCATTAAAATGTTATACGGACGAGTGGCAGATTTATCAATGGTATAACCCGAAGTAAACATTAAAGCGCCACCACAAAAAGTAGTTAAAACGCCTAAAAATAATACGGTAGCTAAAAGGAACTTATATTGTTTCAGATAGGGCTTAACCCAGGTATCATGTTTCCACATTAATTTACACCTCGCATATGCGACGTTAATTCAAAAAATGGCCCGTGCTGTTTTTGGAGTAATTGCTTGACAGGTCCTTGTTCAGCAATTTTGCCATTATCTAATACGAGGACATAATCCATTTGTTCTAACCAATGTAAACGATGGGTCGCAAATAACACTAAATGATGTTTAAATAATTGCATCATAGTTTTTTTCAAAGCATATTCGGTTTCAATATCTAAATGGGCCGTGGGTTCATCAAAGATTAAAATATGCCGTTGTTGCACTAGAAAAGCCCGCGCCAGCATAATCCGTTGCGCTTGCCCCCCGGAAATACCCCGACCAGCCTCGCCGACTCGAGTTTGTAATCCTTGTGGCAAGGTGGCAATAAATTTTGCTAAGCCTGCTTGCTCCGTGGCTTGTTGGACTTCTTCGTTCGAAGCCGTCGGTTGATAGAAACGAATATTGTTAGCAATCGTATCACTAAATAAATAGGGTTTTTGGGGCAAATAAGTAAATTGTTGTTGCCACTGGTCTTGAGCCAAATGAGGCAGTTGGTGACCATTGAGTTGAATATTGCCGGTTTGGGGGATGACAAATCCACTCAAAGCTTCTAACAGGGTCGATTTGCCCGCGCCTGATTGTCCAATGATGGCGACCCGTTCATAACCTTGCAGTGTTAAATTCAGATCTTTTAAATTGACTTGATCCGTTGTGTTATCGTATTGAAAGTTCAGATGTTGAATTGTGAGGCGGCTTTGTTCATTCCAAGTAAAAGCTGGCAGTAACGTTCGATCGGTAACCGTCGGAATAGTAAGGATGTCTAGGGTTTGCTGAAATGCATTCTTGCCGTTCAAAGTGGCATGATAATCACTAGCGAAATCACGTAAAGGCAAAAAATACTCCGGTGCTAAAATAAGCGTCACTAAAGCCGGATACAACGGCAGTGTGCCATTCATTAAAGCCAGCCCTAAAAAGACCGCCAGAATAGCAATGGACAGTGTAGTAAACCAATCTAAAGCAAAAGTCGATAAAATCGCAATTCGCAGCGTGCTTAAGGTTTTTTTACGGTAATTTTCGCTCACCTGGTAGATGTTATGAGTGTATTCTTTACTCAAGCCCAGCATTTTTAAGGTGGTTAACCCCCGCAAAGCATCTAAAAAATGATTCGATAAAACTACATATTCCGCATATTGCGAACTGGCTTTATCTTTCGCAGCGTATCCTAAAATAATCATGAATAAAATGATAATCGGAAAAACTAAAACTAACACAATTCCGGAAGTCAAATTTTGCCAAAAAATGTAAACCAACAAAATCCACGGAATAATCATCATATTCATAAATTTGGACAAAATTAAATTAAAATAATTATTTACCTCATCCATCCCATCTAAGGCATTGGTGACGATATTGCCCGAGCCCTTTTGCGCAATCATGGCAGCTCCGGTTGTATACACTTGAGCTAGGAGTTTTTGGCGCAAGTCTTCGGTGGTTTTAGTGGCATAGCGATCCAGGAGACGATTTTTGATCCAAGTTAACCCATGACGTCCCAAAAAAGCGAGAAAAAAAGCACCTGCCAACCAACCTAATTGTGATAGGCCTTTGCGCTGCCAAGACAGTACGAGAACTTTGGCTAAGAAAATAGCTTGGAATAAGATCATAAATGCTTGCAAGACTGTTAGTCCTGCAAGCATTTTAAAGAGCGGTTTAATCCCCGGCAATTTAAATAAACGTTTATCAATCATCGGGATTCGGCTACTTTCTTACTCGAAGGAATGCGTTTTGCAAAAATAATATAAGACCAAATGAAATAAATTAAAACAATTGGTAACAGAACGCAAACTACAATTGTCATAATGGATAACGCTGTAGGCGAAGAAGAAGCATTTTTAATTAAAATACTATGAGCCGGATTAGTAGCAATCATGACCCGTGGGAATAAGCCATTAAAAATGAGAATCACCACAAAGGCTAGCGATAAACCACTACCCACCAAGCTCAGCGCTTCGTGATCTTGATAAACGCCCCAAGCTCCTAATAACGACATGAGGACAATTAACAAGGTAATAATGGCGCTGGAAACCGGTTTGTTTGTAAAGAAATCAGTTTGGAAAATAACCAGTAAAGCAAAAACAACTTCACCGACAAATAACAAAGGATATAAATAACGATTTAATTTACGGGCCCGATCACGTAAAACACCACTTGTCGTTAAACGGGTGTAATTAAGTCCATGAATAAGGGACATTAACACACCGGCAATACCGCCGACCAAAGATAACCAGTTAATAATATCAAAGAAATGCAACCGTGCATCCCCGTTAGCGTCAATCGGAACTCCTTGAATCATGCTAAAGAAAATGATACATAACATTAAAGGAGCTAACAAACTCCCAAAAACAAAGAAGTTATACCAAATATGCCGGCCCCGGCTGGTTTCGGCATGGTTCGCAAATTCAAAAGACACTCCACGTAAAATTAATCCTGTTAAGACCAACATGAATAAAATGTAGTATCCCGAAAACAAACTGGCGTACCACATGGGAAAAGAAGCAAACATAGCTCCTCCGGCGGTCACCAGCCAAGTTTCGTTCACGACCCAGTGCGGTCCAATAATATCTAACATTGTATTTTTTTCTGAATCTGTCCGAGCGATTAGTCCCGAGGCCATGCCCACTCCAAAATCAAAGCCTTCTAAGAAGAAAAAGCCCACAAAAAGTATACAAATTAGTAAAAACCAAACAAATTGTAAAGCGGACATTAGCTGAACGCCTCCTTTGCGAATGGGTCAGAAGTTACAGGTGATTTAGCAGTCGCAGTCGGACCACCAATCGCATCCAAGCCCTTGTGCAAGGTTTGTCGTGCATAATAAATCATGACACCGCCTAAAGTGGTGAATAAGACTAAATATAATAAATTACTGAAAATTAATTGACCAACAGTTGTAGTTGGGGAAACGGCGTCAGCAATCGTATATAGACCATAAACGATCCATGGATACCGCCCTAATTCTGTAATCAACCAACCGCAAGTATTGGCAATAAATGGGATCCAGACACTCAGACCAATTAAGTACATCAGCCACTTTTGCCGTGCCAGCGTATCTTTTTTTGGCCGTGACCAGAAAAGTCCTAAGGCCGCAATTAAGAATAATAAAACCCCAAAGCCAGCCATAAATCGGAAACTCCAGAACAGAGTCGTTGTGGGTACATAGTAGTTTTTAATATTTCGAATACTTTTACTTTTATTATGATTAAATTTTTGCTTCAATTCTTGATTGACCGTATTCATACCTTTAACGGCCCCCGTAGGTTGATGGTAAGTCAAAAGGCTCAATAAATACGGAACAGAGATTTCATTTTTTACTTGATGATTTTTGGTATCAAAAGTGGCAACAATCTTCCAAGAAGCCGGAGAACTAGTGTCTTTATATTCACCTTCAGTTGCGGCAAACTTCATAGGTTGATCTTTAATAATTTGTTGTGTTTGGAAATCACCTGCAATTATCACTCCAAAAGCTGCCACAAGACCGATCCATAAACCAAAACGTAAAGATTTTTTGAAAAAGATTTCATCTTTTTGCTTGCGTAATAAAGCCCAAGCGCTCATGCCGGCAATAACAAATGCCGCGGTCACAAAAGCCCCTAAAATGACATGGGGAAAGACCCGCCACAGTTGAGGATTGCCGACAATTTGACCAAAATTGGTCATTTCTGCTCGGTGAGTGTGGCCATTGATCGTAAAGCCGGTAGGATGCTGCATAAAACTATTAGCGGCCAAAATCCAAATGGCAGATAACATGGTGCCAATGCTGGTGAGCCAAATGAATAAGGCGTGGATTCCCGGTTTGAAACGATCCCAAGTGAACATCCAAACGCCTACAAAAGTTGATTCTAAGAAGAAGGCTAAAAGAGCTTCAATAGCCAACGGGGCTCCAAAAATATCACCCATAAAACGAGAATAATTTGACCAATTCATGCCGAATTGAAATTCCTGAATTAAACCGGTGACGATTCCCACGGCAAAACTTAAGAGGAAAATTTTACCCCAAAATTGTGCCATCTTTTTGTATATTTCTTCTTTGCGAATTGCGTAAACCGTTTCCAAGATAGCAACTACAAACCCCATTCCAATGGAAAACGGCACAAAGAAGAAATGAAAAACAGTTGTGATGGCAAACTGTAGTCGTGCCAATGACAGTACCGATATCCCGAGACTGTACAACATCCTGTTCACACTCCTTGCTAAAAACTACTATTCATCATTATAATACTCTAATTTGTGCATTATTTACACTAATTTAATAAAAAAGAAGCGACAACTTTTTCAAGTAGTCGCTTCTCGGAGGAGTAAGGATGTGAATACAATTTATATATATAATCAATCTCACAATTGACTATGATTTTATAGTAATGAAAAAATGTGACAAAATTGTGAAGAAACCATGTTTTTTAATTATTAATACTTCAGCCAAATCACTTGTTAATAAGGCGGGCGCTGCTTAGTTTTAAAGCGCCGTTTTCTGTTATTGGTATTGTTAGCCGAATAATCGGGCGCAGGATTGGATTGATAATTAGCATTGCCGGCCCTATTGGGTTGCGGTGACTGCGGCGTAACAGTTTGGTTTTGCGGTGGTTGCGGTTGTCTGCGCTGTGAGGGCTGAGGATTTGTGGTTTTTGGTTGGGCCGTTGGTTGATTGTTAAAATTATTAGCAGATGAATTGTATGGTTGTGCCTGTGGGTTCGAATTAGCATTGGAATTAGTTACAGGACGATAATTATTAGTAGGCGGTATGGAAGTTGGCGCGGGATTGACTGCAGAGTTGGCCGAGTTGTTAGGTAAGGGAGCATTATTAGCGGTTGGTCCGGAAGTAGGAGATTGAACATTAGTTTGTGGTTGTGCGTTCAAAGGGGCCTGCTTATTATTATAATTCAAATTAGCGTTGGGATTATTCACAGGTGGATTCGGTTGATTCCATTGCTGATTAGATCCAGGTTGCGGTGATTGTGCTGGAGGTTGATTATAGTAATTGTTATTGTTAGTGGGATTCGGTGCAAAATTATTGGCTGGTCCGGCATAGTTGGCAGGATTAGGATTAACATTAGGCTGTTGCTTGTTAGTGGGTGCTGCCGGATTCGCATTAGGGATAAATTGTTCCGGTTGTTGGTAATTATTACCAGTATTTTGCATACCTTGATTATTATTGTCATAATAACTGTTACTATAAGCATTACCATACTTATCAACCGTGGGTTCTAAGAAATATTTAGTAACGACTCCGGCAATTAAGAGCATCAAACCAACTACTATGCCCGCCCAAGACCAAATCATAATACCGGGAAAACGTAGAGCATTAAAAATGCCCATTGCGCCTCCTAAAATCAAAATAATAAAACTGATAATGTAGGGCACTATACTCTCATTGGAATTACAAATGATATAAATAATGCCTGCAATGATAAAAGCTAAAGCTACGAGCACGCTGGTAGTACTACCAAGATCGGCATATCCCATCAGTGCTTGGATAAAACTGTCGAATTTATACTGTAACATGACGACGACCGCCATGATTATTAAAACAATACCGCTAATTAATTTTGTAATTTTCATAAAAAGGAGACCTCCTGCATGACCACTATACCAAATTCTGCGGTGGGACTAAAGCGTGTCGAATTATTATCTGGATTAGGTATACAGAATTATTTTACCGCAATTACTAAAGACAAGCTATAATAACAAACAGAATGATTCTAATTCCAGGTTATTAATTATATTGAATAATTAAGGAGAAAAAATTATGAAAATTGGTTTTATCGGTGCCGGCCGCATTGCACAAGCGTTGATTAAAGGTTGGCTACAGGCAGGAATTGCCCGCACTGATATCTATGTGCAACAAACACAACATCAAACGGCTCAAAAATTGGCTGCGGCCCAAGATTTAACTTTAGTACAACATTCTGTTGACTTGGGTGCTTGTGATGTAGTTATCGTGGCAGTTCCAGGGTCAGCGTTAGAACATGTAGTAGCACAATTAGGTCAAACTTATCATGGATTAATAGTCTCTACATCAGGGGGTGACTTACAGACCATCAATGCCCAATTACCAAAAGATACCCGCTTTATCAAAGTAGTGCCGAATACGCCGGTGCAGATTAACCAAGGTATTAGTATTTTAAGCTTTGCTCCCGATGAATCGGCTAAGAATCAAGAACTGCTTGTTCAATTATTCCAACAATTGGGACAAGTTTATGTGGTGCCCGAAGCGTTGCTCAGTATTTATGGTACTGTAGCAGGTTGTACACCCGCATTTGTAGCAGTGTTGATGGAAGCCTTGGCAGATGTGGCTGTCCAATATGGGATTTCACGTACCCAAGCACAAGCAATCACTAATCAAATGCTCAAAGGCACCGCGATGTTAGCTCAGTCCCAAAGGGTTCAACCTAGCGTTTTAAAAGATGAAGTCGCTACTCCAGGCGGATCAACCATTCGCGGTGTTGTTCAATTGGAAAAAGCTGGTTTTCGCAGTGCACTCATTCAGGCGGTCACAGCTGCCAATCAAGCAGATTAGGATGAACAATCAAACATTAAAAAACCTCTCGCCAGTTCATACTGGGGGAGGTTTTTTATGAGTGGATTTAATCTGTTCTTAAAGCCTTGGCGGCATCTTTTTTCGAAGCCATCCGAGCCGGAATATGTCCTCCCAGAACTGTCAAAACCGTACTGATAATGACTAACCAAATGGCATGGACGGGATTTAATTGGGCCACATTGGTCAAATCAGTCATACCTTTGAGAAGAACATTGATCGGAAAAGTTAACAACCAGGCAATGACAATTCCTAAGATGCCGGAGCCGGCTCCTAAAATGGTCGTTTCTGCATCGAACACACGAGTAATATCTTTTTTACGCGCCCCGAGCGCTTTCAAGACCCCAATTTCTTTAGTTCTTTCAATCACGGAAGTATAGGTAATAATGGCAATCATGATCATGGAAGTAACTAACGAAATGGCGGCAAAGCCTACCAACACATAGGTAATAGCATTCATTAAGCCGCCGGTAATGTTAGTAATATTGCCGGCTAGATCATTATAAATAATTTTATCAGCTTTCTTTTTACCGCGATTATATTGATCTAAATAATGTGTAATGTGATCTTTTTTATTAAAACTTTTAGGATAAATTTGAATGGCACTCGGCATTTTTTCAGCGCCTAAAGTAGCCAAGAACATTTCTTTTTGAGTAGCAGTTAATTGACCGTTCGTTAACACGTTATCATTACTAGCTCGTTGGGCACGAACAATAGCCGAGTGGCGATTAGTCTGCATGACTTGTTTGGTTAACTGATCCGAATAAGCGATGCCGCCTGCCAATAAACCATCAGAATTTTTGTTAGCGGTGCGTAAGATACCTACAATTTTTAAAGTTTGAGTATGGGGTGCTTGAGCCATTTGTTGGTAGTTACGTTGGGGCATAAAATTGCCATTAGGCAACTGCGTGTAGTAATCATCATTAGCTACTACCTTAATCGCAGTTTGAAGTAGCTTAGGAGCGTCTAGAACTTCTTTATTATGAAATTGAAAACCGAGATTTTTCAAAGCATCTAAATTAATCCCGTTTTGTTTATTAGCAATTAAGACAATTTCACTAGCTTTACGTGGGTAACGACCGGCCAGCACCCGATAATTTTTACGTAAGAAGGATGAATGACCATCACGCTTAACCGGATATACACTGCCGCCCACGCCGGTACTAGCCGCCATTAAATTTTGGGAATTATTAATATTATCGCTATTTGAAACGGCAAATGAAACCGGACGATACTTTCCATTCACAGAACGAATTAAGTTAAAGCCTGTAGCATAGGTATAAGCAATATTAGCAGCATCACTACTTTTGATTTTTTTCAGGTAACGTAAATATTTGGCATTGAGGTGATTTTGATGTTGCGCCGCGTTGACAGGCACCACATGAGCTTTAATTTGATGACCTTTAGCAAAATTTTGCTTACTGTGACTATTTTCTTCTTGTAATTGTTGCGGATCGGAAGTTACTTTGGAAATAGAAATGGGAAACTGCGCCAAAGTTTCAGTTTGGGTCGCATCAATTTGTTTTTGAAAACCATTCGAAAGCGCTAGAACCACGCCAATACTAATAATGCCAATACTGGAAGCCAACATGGTGAGAAAAGTACGCCCTTTTTTAGTTTTGATATTAGTAAAAGATAACTTTAAAGCTGTGCCAAAACCCATTTTAGTGCGGCGGGGATGGAAGTTTTCCGGGGGTAAAGCTTCTTCATCCGGATTAGAATCAGCTGTAATTTGCCCATCCGAAAATTTAATAATCCGGTCGGCATATTGTTCAGCCAGCTGCGGATTATGGGTCACCATAATAACTAAGCGATCTTGAGCGACTTTTTTAATCAGTTCCATAATTTCTTGGCTGGTTTGGGTGTCTAAAGCTCCAGTAGGTTCGTCTGCTAATAAAATTTGCGGATCATTGGCTAGCGCCCGAGCAATGGCCACACGTTGTAGCTGACCACCTGATAGCTGGTTGGGTTTTTTGTGGATGTGATCTTTTAAACCCACTTGCGTCAAAGCTTCCTGCGCACGCTTTTTTTTAGTAGCTGCGTCCACACCGCTTAAAGTCATACCCAAGGTTACATTATCTAAAATATTTAAATGACTGATAATGTTATAGTCTTGGAAAATAAACCCCACGGTATTATTGCGGTAAGCATCCCAATCTTGTTCCTGAAAATTTTTAGTTGCTTTACCATTGATAATGAGATCACCAGAATCATAATGGTCCAAGCCACCGATAATATTCAGTAACGTCGTTTTGCCGGAACCGGATGTCCCCAGAATCGCGACAAATTCGCGATCGCGAAAATTAACGCTCACATCATCCAGTGCTTTAGTGACCGTGTCGCCTGTTTGATAATATTTTTTTAAGTGTTGTAAGCTCAGCATATGCTATTTCTCCGCTTTATTTTTTCTTATCATAGCAGATTAGTTCCGGGAAAAGAACTGATTTAAAGAATTATTGTGGCCGGATTTAAACCTGTGATAACTAATTACAAGAAGCTAGATCGCGCTGAAAAAAGCAGTAATCTGTACAAAAAGCCAAGGTTTTCTCTTTCAAGTCCAATAATGTAAGCGGCAGCGCTATTAAAAAGGTCTGAAACAATTAATTCCCAAGAATTAATCATTCCAGACACTGCCAAAAGCGATGCGAATGGATTAAACAATTATTAAGTTAATCCCACCACAGTTTAATGAGAGCCTGGGTTCCTAAATCACCAAGGTGTTTTTGATCAACTAATTTTTCATAAAGGTCTTTGGCTTGTTGAGTAGCGGGCAAATCTAAATGCATCTCGGCTGCGGTATCTAAAGCAATGCGAAGATCTTTGAGAAAATGTTTACTATAAAAACCCGGTTGAAAGTCCTCTTTCAAAATACGCGGTCCGTAATTCGACAGACTCCAATTAGCAGCACTGCCGCCACCGACAGTTTCTAATACTTTGTTTAAGTCTAACCCTGCGGCTTTTGCGTACACGAGCATTTCCGACATGCCGGTCATTGTACCCGCAATCATAATTTGGTTAGCCATTTTAGTATTTTGACCGGCTCCAGGACCACCAAAGAGATTAACTTGGGACCCAATAGCTTGAAAGATGGGTTGTAACTGGTCAAATGTTGTTTGCTGACCACCCACCATGATCGTTAAAGTACCATTTTTAGCGCCCACATCACCGCCAGAAACAGGCGCATCTAAGACTTGGGCTCCGGCTGCTTGACCGGTGGCGGCAATTTTTTGAGCCAGGGTCGGCTTGGAAGTAGTCATATCTACGAGAATTTTACCTTGGACCTGGGCTTTAAAAATACCGTTTTCTTGGAAATAAACTTGTTCAACATCTTGCGGGAAGCCTAACATCGTAAAAATTATCTCGGCTTGTTCTGTGACGGCTTGGGGCGTGGCACACCAAGTTGCACCCAAAGCCACTAAATTGTCCGTTTTGGATTTGGTTCGATTGTAAACCCATAATTGATGGTGCGCTTTCAATAAGTTCTGGGCAATCGCGTTACCCATTACGCCCGTTCCAATAAAGCCAATTTTCATATCCTATACCTCCTCAATCTTTTCATTCGGCAAAGTTGCCCGCTTTTGTAAATTCGTGACAATTAATAACATCATAATCATACCACTAATTAAGGCGGTTAAAATAAAAGTCCCACTTAAATTATTTGTAGTAAACCAAGCCGTGACATACTTAAAAAACCAAGCCGAAAAGGCAAAACCTAAACTGGTTAAGGCAGAAAAACTACCCATAACAATAGGATACGTAGTGGCTGCTGTTAAATTAGACAACAAAAAGGGCACTGTAATTAAAATAATTGCGCCGCCAGTCCCGATCAAAAAGGCACCAATCGCACTCGCCACAAAAGTGTGGATTTTGATAAATAAACTAGCACCAATTAAAATGGAGCCAAAGCCCCCGGCAAGAAGGTAGTTGTGCAAAGTACGCCGGAAAAAACTGATAAAAACGCCAGTCACAATGGAAGCCGCCCGGACGAAAACTAATGCTTGACCGGCAGTGCTGGGACCCCCGATATGGTAGGTATGCAAATAAATAGCCATTTTATTAGATAAAACCGCCACTAACATTTCCACGATCATCGCGATCAACAATAAACTAATAATTAAGCCCCACCGATTTTTAGTAGGTTGTGCCTCCGAAGTGGTGGTAGTGGCTGTATCTTTGGGATGTAAATTAGGAACAAAGAATAACGCTAAGATCCATGCTACAAGTGTAATACCATAGATATAGTAATTATCTTGCCAACTAATATTCGCTAAAAAACCGCCTAAAACAATCCAAACCATGGCAAAGCCGTCTTCCAGCGCTACATTCCAGCCGAATTGTTTAGACCGGCGCTCACCTTGATAAGTGGCCGCAGAAAGGCTGGGTAAGACAGTTGTAATCACCCCACTACCTAAGCCGACGATTAAAGCAAAAAAGAGCAGCTGGGCGATGCTTTGATGAATGAATATTGGAAGTAACCCGCCTGCCGCTAACAGACTGAGGCCAATTAAAGCAGCGTGTTTATAAGTGATTTTGGTCAAGATAAAGCCAAAAATAAACGAGGCAATCATTGAAGCAACGTCACCAATGGAAGCGATGGATTCCACCTGCGTCACATCTGCCTGCGGAAAAGTTTGTTGAATTTTGACAATGGAAGGCGCCATAACCGAATCAAGGCGGGTAACCATTGTTAAGCCCAAAATACCAATCAAAGTAGAATTAATCTTTGTTTTTTGCAAAAAGAAACGCTCCTTTAAAATTTTAGTCAAAAAAAAACTCCTCAAACTCGAGGAGTAACCAGAAATACCGTTGGTTTAGTTAATTGTCATTGCCAAAAATTGCTAAGATGCTCGTTAACATGTTGATGAAGTCTAAGACTAAATTGACGGAAGCCACTAACGCAATAGCACCTAAACTACTGCTTGGCACAGTTTGATAGATGCGTTTAAGACTTTGGGAATCCAGTGCAATATAACCCATAAATAAAATAATCGTCACAACACTAATTAACAATTGTCCCAGGGAACTTTTGAATAACAACAGATTTAATAAGGAAACCACAATAACGGCAATCAAGCCCACAGTAAGAGTTCGATTCCATGACATTAAATTAGTTTTAGTTAAATAGCCGTAGCCTGCCATTACAATGAAAGTTACCGAAGAAATAGCTAAAGCCCGCATGATCGCAGTTGCGGAATAAGCAAAAAAGAGTGGCACTCCAATAAAGGACAGGGCAAATAAAAAGGCTAAATAACAGACAAAAGTTAAGAAATAAGAACGCTGTGCCATGGCCTGACAAAGATAAATGAGCATTACCGGAACGATGAGCATCACCATAAAGGATAAGAAGCCGTGCCGAGCTGTCCATTGTAAAATAGGGAAAACAAAAGCTTGATTTTTGGATAAAGCAAAGGCGGACAGCATCCAAAAGGTGATTCCTAAACCAGTATATAAATAAACCAGCGAAGCAAATTTAGCGAATCCACTAGTTTGGGTTTTTTCCATTGATTGCATTTAACCACCTCCTATTAATTACTACTACTCTACAAGAAAAAATCATGAAAAGCAACTCCCATTAATTGCCTGTGCCAAGCCACCTTGTGGTCCCCCTTGGAATATTTCCGGGGAAATATTAACCTATTATCTCCAGACTAGCCAATGAGATGCCGATATTGTAGATTCCAATGAAAATATTAAGGTCACGATCCCACCCGCTGGGTCGACAAAAACTGTTACAGTTTTTGTCAATGTTTTTTGCTAATTGCTTGCCGATTGCAAATGGCCCCATATGACACTAACGGTCCCTGGGGTACGGCAGGGGTAGACGCTCGATCGATAAGTACTATTAAGTCTGAATATTTGTAAAAAGATATTTGAACCAGCCTCCGGAACAGACTAACTTGCAAATGGCAGCAAAGTCCATTATGGTTTGAGACAAAAATGTTTTTAAATTCTAGAGAAAAATTTTAGATTTGAAACTTGGGAATTGTTGTGAAGATAGGTGGGGCTCATTTTGGATGGATAGTAGATAAAAGCCCTTATCAAATGAAATTTAACTGGTAATCTATGTAGGCAAAACTTCAAAAATACACTGAAGGTAGGAAAAATTTAAAATCATGGCTAAACAAATAAAGCAGGGGTTAATTGTACTCATCGCGTTTTTGGTATTGAATCAGACAGCGACTAATGCTGCACAAGCGGCCCTTTTTCAGCCCCAAGTGCCAGCGGCGGCAGCTATTCTAGTAGATCAACAAACTGGTCAGGTGGTGGCACAAAAAAATTCACGACAGCGCTTGCCGATTGCTTCTATTTCTAAATTACTGGTTATTTATTTAATCGAACAAAAAATAGCTCGCCAGCAACTGAAACCACAACAGACTGTTACCATTACACCCAAGATTGCAGCACTGAGTCAAGATCATAGTGTGGCCAATGTTTCACTAAGTACCCAGCAAAAATATACCATTCGGCAGCTGGAAACCGCGGCTTTATTGCCTTCCTCTAATTCGGCAGCCATGGCGTTAGCCCAAGTATTGGCGGGCTCGCAAGAAAAGTTCTGCCGTCAAGCAGAACAGTTGTTGCAGCGCTGGGGGATATCGCGCACGCACTGGTATACAGCTTCCGGCCTGCGCGGTGCTACATCGGTACCAGCCCGTAAGGGGAAATTTATTCAAGAAAACTGTTTATCGGCGCGGGAAGTAGCCATCGTGGCGCAGCATTTATTGCAAGATTACCCCAAAATCTTGCACATTACTCAACAAACCCAAGCAGCCTTTCCCCAGCCCAACGGCCATTTTGGAGTCATTAACAATACTAATAGTTTATTACAAACTTCCGCGTATCATTTTCAAGGATTGAAAACGGGCACGACGGCGGTGGATGGTCAGAATTTTGTCGGGGTGACGCGTCTAAAAGGTCGACCGGTCATTACCGTAGTGTTAAATGCACCTGCAGAACAGCAATTTAAAGCCACCACGGCGCTCTTAAATCAAGCAACCCGGAAAACGCAATTAGTAAATCTGCGTCCTCAGCAGTCAATTTATGTAGCTAATGCGCAGACCACTAATAATCGGATTTTAGTGCGCAGTCAAAAAAAAGTCACTTTATTTTTCAGACCAAATGATAAGTCCACCATTAACAGTAAAATGCATTTTGTGACGCCGGTCTTACAAGCACCGTTAGCTAAAAATAAGGTGGTCAGTCAGCAAACCATCCGCTTACAAAATCCTATTTACAATGATTACCTCACGACCACGCCGCAAATTCGTTACCAAACTGTTTATTCCGTTAAGCGGGCGACGTGGTATCAAAAACTGTCTCAGCAATTACAGCACTGGTTTAAACTCTAAGCTGCTGTTTGCACTGGTAAATAAGCCAGTTAAAGTCTCAGTTATCACGAGAACGGCCGAAATTTATTGACGAATGAAAACAAGTTACATCGGCAAAGACAATCACTGCAGAATGAGGATTATTTTAAAATTGGTCTAGGTCTTTTTTGTGATAGCGATTCCTGCTTTAGTTTTGTATTATATGAAGGTTTATTGATAGATATTAAGAATTTTAATTTTTCAATTAATCTGAATTGTATAGTTAAAAAGATTATGGTAAATTAAAAGGTATTAATATTAGCAGGAATTATTTAATGAATAGTTATCCATTGCTGCTAATAAGGCTGAGGAGGGTTAATACATTGTCTGTGAAAAAGAAGTGGCTTATTTATGTATGTTTGTGGGTGTTGGTATGGCTGGGACTGCCTTTGCATCCAGCACAAGCGCAGAAAACATATCAGATTGGGACCGATGTCACCTATCCACCATTTGAATTTGCCAATGAACAAAATCAATATGTTGGTATTGATATCGATATTTTAAAGGCTATCGCTAAAGATCAACATTTCCGGGTCAATATTAAACCCTTAGGTTTTAATGCCGCCGTGCAGTCTTTAGAAGCCGGACAGATTGATGGAGTGATTGCCGGCATGACCATTACTCCGGAACGGAAACAAAAGTTTCATTTTGGTGATCCCTATTTTAAAACGGGCGTTATTATGGCCGTGAGTCAAAAGAGCAAAATTAAGGGCTTTTCCCAATTACGCCATCAGCGAGTGGCGCTCAAGACGGGAACTGCTGCCGCTACTTATGCTAATAGTATTAAAGCAAAGTATGGTTTTAAAACGGTAACTTTTGATGATTCCAATAATATGTATCAAGATGTAGTAACCGGTAATTCAGTAGCCTGCTTTGAAGATCAACCTGTGATGCAGTACGCTATTAAACACAAAACACCCTTGAAGATAGTAACCGCACCTGCTAATAAAGGGCAGTATGGCTTTGCGGTACAAAAAGGACGGAATGCCGATCTGATTGCAAAATTTAATGTCGGTTTAAAGCATATTAAAGCCAATGGTACTTATCAAAAAATTGTAGCGAAATATTTAGGTGCCCAAGCCAATAAAACTCAAACTGGTAAATCTAACCTGGAAGATCGCAGTTTTTGGGGGTTGCTGAAGCAAAATCAAACCGCTTTGTTAAATGGTTTAGGCGAAACAGTCTGGTTAACAGTGGCCGCCATCTTTTTTGCTACCATTTTTGGACTGATCTTTGGTCTGCTCGGAGTAGTACCTAATAAATTCTGTCAAGGACTCTCGACTACGGTGATTTACATTTTTCGGGGGCTGCCGTTATTAGTTTTGGCGTTATTTATTTATACCGGCATTCCGAGTTTGACCGGTCAAAAAATTCCCGCCTTTCTCGCTGGGATTATTACGCTGACTTTGAATGAAGGTGCTTATATCGCCGCGTTTGTCAAAGGCGGCATTGATGCCGTAGATCCGGGACAAATGGAAGCAGCTCGCAGTCTCGGATTGCCGTTTGGTAAAGCGATGCGACGGGTTATTTTACCGCAAGGTATTCGGATTATGGTACCGTCGTTTATCAATCAATTTATTATTACCTTAAAGGATACTTCGATTCTATCTGTTATCGGATTGCTTGAACTGACACAAACCGGTAAGATTATTATTGCCCGTAATTTGGAAGGTTTTAAAGTTTGGACAATCATTGCCGTAATTTACTTGATCATTATTACTTTACTAACATGGCTTTCAAATTGGGTACAAAGGAGAACAAACGCATGACAGAAGTAAAAGTGCAAGTAACTAACTTAATCAAAAACTTTGGTAATAACCAAGTTTTAAAAGATATTAATGTGACTGTACAAGCTAACGAAGTCGTCGTGATCATCGGCCCCTCCGGCTCTGGTAAAAGTACTTTTTTGCGAACTTTAAATCGCTTAGAAACACCAACTTCCGGTTCGATTGTTATCGATGGGGTGGATATTGCCGAACCGCACGCTAACTTGAATCAAGTGCGGGAAAATATTGGTATGGTATTTCAGCATTTTAATTTATTTAAAAATCTCAGTGTGGCGCAAAATATTATGCTGGCTCCCCAAGAATTACAAAACAAGTCCACTGAACAAGCCCAAGAGCAAGCGCAACATTTATTGACGACAGTGGGCTTAGCCGATAAGTTGAATGCCTCAGTGCAATCGTTATCTGGAGGACAGCAGCAACGAGTGGCCATTGCCCGTGCTTTGGCCATGAATCCGGACATTATGCTATTTGATGAACCGACCTCAGCTTTAGATCCTGAGATGGTGGGGGATGTCTTGGCGGTTATGAAAAAGTTGGCCCAACAAGGCATGACCATGATTGTAGTGACTCATGAAATGGGTTTTGCCAAAGAAGTAGCTGATCGGGTTTTGTTCTTTGATCAAGGGCAGATTTTAGAAGAAGGGACTCCGACAGCGATTTTTGATCATCCCCAAAATCCCCGCTTACAAGAATTTTTAGACAAAGTGTTAAATGTTTAAAAAATCTCCCGCTCTTGCGCCCACTAGTGCACTGCCGGCGGTGAATGAGCAGTAGTTTTGGATAGCCATGGCAATTTGAAGATAATTACAGTTATTACCAATTATTGGCCATATCAGTTTCATCTCAAGCAGCGGCTTTATAACCGCTGCTTTAACATCTCCAGCGCTCAAAAACCACGGTTTAGACCAAGAACAATTTCGGCGCCCAGTTCATTGGAAAAGAAGAGGTTGGCAAATGGCGCCCAGATAAAAAATAATGAACCAGTGTATTACGACCATAAATAAAAGAACAAAATCAAACGACTGCTGACAAGGCAACAGTCGAAGCCAGCAAAAAACTGCCGTATTAAACGACAGTTGGACTGGTGTTAACATTAGCGTTCGGGAGAGACATCCACTTCTTCTAAAGGAATGATTTTCGTGTGATGTTTCCATTTATAACCTAAATATAAAATTAAAACTAATGGAATCCCGATGTAAGTTACACCGATTTGTTGCCAATCCCAGTGGATAAAAGCGTCGATATTTTGACCGCCAATGACAACCAGACATAAGATTAAGGCAATAATCGGTCCTAACGGAAATAATTTGGCATGATATTTTAATTCACTGAGTTGATGCCCTTGCTTGATAAAAGCACGGCGAAAACGAAAATGGCTCAAGGCAATCCCGATCCAAGCAATAAAACCAGTCAAACCGGAAGCGGCCACTAACCACATATAAATTTTTTGCCCAAAAATACTGGTGGCAAAAGTCGCCAACGAAACCAAAATAGTCGCCAGAAGAGCAACAAAAGGAATGCCGTGGCGGGTCGTTTGCCCGAAAATACGGGGTGCATAATGGTCTTGGGCTAAAGAATACAGCATTCTAGTCGAAGCGTAAGCTCCGGAATTGGCTGAAGATAAAACAGCTGTTAAAACGACAGCGTTCATTAAACTGGCCGCAAACGCCAAGCCGGCCCGTTTAAAAACTAAAGTAAAAGGCGACACTGCAATATTACCATTAGCGGCTCGTAGTAAATTAGGACTAGTATAGGGAATTAAGGCAGCAATCACAAAAATTGATAGAATATAAAACAATAAAATCCGCCAAAACACATCATTGATAGCTTTGGGAACAGCTTTTTCCGGATTTTCCGATTCCCCGGCAGTGACCCCAATCAATTCTGTACCTTGAAAAGAAAAGCCGGCAATTAAAAAGACATTAATGATCGCTGGGATGCCACCCACAAAGGGAGCCTTTTTATAAGTAAAATTCCGCAGACCCACCGCCGGGCCATTGAGAATCCCGACAATCATTGCTAACCCAATAATTAAAAAGATAATTACGGTTACTACTTTAATAATCGACAGCCAATACTCGGTTTCACCAAATGCCGAAACACTAAAAGCATTAATTGTGAAGATTAAAATTAAAATAATGAGACTCCAGATCCAACCAGGAGTTTGAGGGAGCCAATATTGAATTAATAAGGCGGCTGTCGAAATATCAATAGCTACGGTAATCGCCCAATTAAACCAATAATTCCAACCCATAGCAAAACCTAACGCTGGATCGACGTAACGGGCATTATAGGCTGCAAAAGAGCCTGAAATGGGTAAATTGGTTGCAAGCTCCCCTAAACTGGTCATTAAAAAATAAACCATGAGTCCCATCGCAATATAAGCAACTAATCCGCCCCCGGGTCCGGCTTTGGCAATGATCGAACCGGAAGTCATAAACAGACCAGTGCCAATACAGCCACCTAAGGCAATCATAGTGACATGGCGGGTTTTGAGTTTACGTTGCACCTGATTATTTTTAGCCACGAAAAAATCCTCCTTAAATTTAAGAAGGACCCTAAAAACGATTTTTGTGATTTAGTGGAAGTAAAATAGACTTTTTGCCACAATCGTCGATAGCGCCCCGCAACTGTCAAGTTGCGACAGTACTAGACTTGTTCAATCTAGTCCCAATTGTTTAAACCAATTCATTTAAACAATTTCGGCTTAAGTTCCTTTAATCAAGGGTCAGCGTCCGAATTGGAACTCACCTTAACGACTCATAACTTAAGCAACCTCTTCTTAGATTATGTTTTTATTCTAAGGTAAATTAAGCGAATGTCAATAGTGAAAGCACGCGGGTCAAGGAATTACATCGACATCGATCCCGAAAATTTGGTAAAATTATTTTATACATTGATTGCGTGATCGTAAATATCTTACTACCACCTTAACGTTTAGGATATGTCCAGTGGTAGACAGACTTTTATTTGAGGAGATTGTCGATGCAACCAACGCGGGCTTACCGATTAACGATTCGAGCCATTTTTATTGCGCTTATTATCATTCAATCGGTCACACCATTTTTAGGTTTTATCCCCTTAGGTATTATTAATTTGACCATTGTTCATCTAACCGTCATTGTGGCGGCCTTAGTCTTAGGTCCGCAGGACGGAGCAGTAATGGGTTTGATTTGGGGCTTAGGCACTTTGATTCGTGCCTATATCGCACCACGTACACCTTTGGAACCGCTGATTTTTACCAATCCGGTAATTGCGATTTTACCGCGCATTCTGGTGGGTTACGGCGCTGGTTGGAGTTATCGGTGGTTCAAAACCAAATTACGCTCTGCAACCGTGGCCATGGCAACAGCCGCCGCCGTAGGCTCCATAATTAATACCAGTTTGGTTTTATTACTCATGCGCTGGTTATCCGCAGGCGCTTTGGCGAGCTTTTATCAAGTGCGGGCCACGAGCTTAAATCATATTTTAATGGGAGTGGTCGCAACTAATGGAATTCCAGAATTAATTGTCGCTCTGGTGGTAGTGCCATTAGTAGTTCAAGCTATTTTCAAAGCCAATCAATTTTTAACTCATTAATCATGCCAACAGGAGGGTCTAAGTATTCATGGAATTGTTTTTGAACATTCTTTTATTAATTGCCGCTACTATTACGGCCAATATTATTTATGCCTTATTTTCCCAAATACCCTTGGCTTTTTATCAGATTGCTTTAGGCTTCCTCCTTTCCTGGTTACCGCAATTTAATAATTTCACTTTGAATCCCGAGTTATTCTTTTTGTTAATTATTGCGCCCCTTATGTTTAATGAAGGCCAAAATACCAGTTATTTAAGTCTGCGGAAAAATATGAAGTCAATTTTTTCCTTGGCAATTGTCCTGGCTATTTTGACCATTGTGATTGTCGGTTGGTTTTTAAATTGGGTTTGGTCAGCGTTACCCTTGGCCTTGGCTTTTTGTTTGGCAGCGATCATTACACCAACCGATGCAGTGGCGGTGTCGTCCATTACGGCGAATTTTGAAGTGCCGCCTAAAGTTATGGAAACATTGGAAACTGAATCCTTGTTTAACGATGCTTCGGGTCTAGTTGCTTTAAATTTAGCTTTAGCAGCCTTTTCCACGGGTAAATTTTCTGTGATTTCCAGTTCCGAAAATTTTCTCGTGGTTTTTGTTGGTGGCGTCGTTGTCGGTTTGATTTTGGGAATTGTTTTGGTCGTGGTCCAAACTTTTTTTCAGCGGCATTTATTTGATGCAGCCGCGATTACGTTGCCCTTTAATGTGATGGCGCCGTTTTTAGTGTATTTAGTAGCTGAAGAATGCCATTTATCGGGAATTTTGGCAGTGGTCGCAGCCGGCATTGTGCATGGTATTTATAAAAAAAGATTACGCCTGACCTCAACAACTAATCAGGTAGTGTTAACTACCACGTGGGATATTTTATCCAGTTTGTTAAACGGCTTTGTCTTTGTTTTATTAGGAGTCACTTTGCCGCGGAATATGATTGATTTAGCTCAGGCCAGCAGTTTGCATTTTTCAGTATTGTTATGGTCTGCCGTCGCGTTATATATCATTATGATATTACTGCGTTTTGTTTGGGCCTGGGGGCGGATGGTGAAACTCCCAGCTGCCAATGCGACAGAACGGTGGCGTAATAGTTGGGTACTATCCTTGAGTGGGGTCCATGGAACAATTACTTTAGCAATGGCTTTTTCGTTGCCATTAGTCGTACGGCAGCATTTGTTACCCTTTCGAACGGATTTGATTTTTGTCGCGGAAACCGTGATTGTTTTAAGTTTATTAGTGCCAACTTTTTTACTACCCCACTTGTTGGATCGCCAAAAAGATGCCTTTACAATTCATGAATTTAATCGGGTGCTCACACAAATGGTAGATTATGCGATTAATAAATTACGTTCCAATGATCACCAAAATTCAGTAGCCTTAAACCATGTGATTACTTTATTAAATACTCAACGTGGTCACCACGAACATGCTAATCTGCGCAAAGTGGCGCATCTATTTCAAAGAACACAAAGTTTAGAAGTCGCCATTATTAATGATTATGCCCTTAATAATCAAGTCAGCCGGGAAAATGCCCGCCGGTATAATTTTAAACAATTGGCGAATTTACGGCGGGTCATAGCTAATCCTTGGCTCCGGTTCAAACTCTGGTGGCGGGTGATTCGGTTAATTTTTTCTAAAAAACGAAAAATTGTCTGGGCCCAACGGCAACAACAACAGCAGCCACCCAATGCAGATTATACACAAGATGCGCAGCGCATGGAAAATTGGGGGTATCATGCCGTGATGAAATATTTACGGCGGATTCGCACGAAAGCTAACCGCTCGGAAATTCATGTGGTCCGGCAATATTATGAATTACGGCATCATCGAATTCAACAATCCGTCACAGAGGATGAAAATGAACGTGAATTATTAATTGAAGCTTTTCAATATGAATACTATTTTGTGCAACACGCCGTGCAAACGGAGCGGATGTCCCCGGAGCTGGTCAGTGCTTTAAATGAAAAAATTTCTACCGATCAGTTTGTATATATGACGTCGGATGATTAACCCGCAACACGGTAGAGGCAGTGTGGACTCAGCCTCTAGCTAGCGAAATGTTTAATTTTTTTGCCAAAGGCGCCAGCCGGTCAGCAAAGTCGCTAGTGTACATAAACCCAGAGCAATGAAAAAGACTACGTGCATACCGTAAATAAATACGCCGGGATGTTGCGGTAAATAAGTGGTGACGTGTTGGCCATAATTATGGCTCATGGCGGCAAATAAAATCGTTGTAGCACTCGCAATTCCAATGACCATTCCTAGATTCCGGGAGAGTGAGTTAATGCTGCCGGCAATCCCCAGATCTTTTTGTGCGACGGAGCTCATGACTAAGGAATTATTGGGTGAACTAAAAATTCCATTCCCTAAGCCCATGCAGGCCACACTGCCAATGAAAATCCATAAAGAAGTGTGTAAGCCACATAAAAAGTAACCAATCTGACTTAGTAAAATAAATAATAAACCGATAAAAGTAATTAATTTCGGACCAATTTTATCGGAGGCAGTCCCGGCCAACGGTGCGGCAAAGACTTGAATAATAGGAAAGATCATCAAAATGTAACCAGCTTGATTAGGCGCCAGCTGGCGCGCATTTTCCAAATAAAAGGGTGTCACCACGTTAAAGAAAAAGTTAGTAATAAAAATAAGTAACGCACATAAAAGGCTTAAGGAAAAATTGGGATTTTTAAAGAGTTTAAATTCTAATAATGGATAACGTTGGTGCCGTTCAGTTTGCAAGAAAATGATGGCGCTGATGACCGCCCACAAAAATAACAGTTCTACGCTAGGATCTTGAAAACCAATTTGTTGACCTAAAAAAATACCGCCAAATAAAGTCATAATTAAAATAGCAAAACTCAACGCCCCTATTTTATCAATGGGAACCTTGTTAAAAGTAATGTCTTGCGGTAATACGAAGTAAGCGATAAGGACTGCGAGACAGCCGAGCGGCACATTAATCCAAAAAATGTAACTCCAACTGAAATGGGCTAACAGCAGTCCGCCGATGCCCGGACCGGCAATGGATCCCAGGGCTACGAAAGAACCAATCAAGCCTAAAGCCCGCCCGCGTTCGGTGGTGGGGAAAATTTCCGTAATGATGCCGTTATTAGTGGCCATAGTCATTGAAGCCCCGATCGCTTGGATGGCCCGTGCTCCTAAAAGAAAAGTCAGATTGACTTGCCACCCTGCTAGTAAAGAACCGAGGATAAATAGGAGACTACCGAGGCGAAAAATTTTGATTTTGCCCCATGTATCACTTAATTTGCCAAAAAATAAAATTAATGAACAGATAATGATCAAATAAAGTGAGACAATCCATTCTGCCTGGTTCATCGGAATATGCAGACTGCGATTAATGACTGGTAAGGCAATATTGACAATACTGCCATCGAGTGTAGACATAAAAGTTAATAAACCAATGGCGGTCAAAATTAACCACCGATGTTGTTGTACTTGCGGATCAGTTTGATAGCTAGAAGCTGTAGCTGTCATGGTCATTACTCCTTTTTTTGTTACCTAAAAGGTGACATAACTTAAAATATTCTTTAATTATACATATTTTATTGCGTAAAAAAAGAAGCAGTGAAAACCTGCTTCTATAAAATGCTACTGCTCTAAGCCCATTGGGCGTTTATTTTTGGGCGAGACGGTGTGTTTGAAAGTTGTTAATAATCTGATCCACCAAAGCTTGCGCCACATTGACGTTTTTTAATAACGGACCATGAGAATAGCTGCCAATAGTTTGTTTGTATTGCAAACCTTCTACCCCGTCATGAGGATTATTCCCATAGCCGCTGATCATCTGGCCAAAAGGCTGCAACTGCGCACTATCAAAAAACGTCTGACCGCTATGATTTTCAAAAGCCCGGACCTCACCATATTGCGTAGTATAGTGAGTATCGCCGATCATGCGTTTTTGAGGATTAAAAATCGTATGCAACGGCAAAATATCTAAACATTGAATCGTCTGACCACCACTGGTTTTATAATAACTGCCTAAAAATTGATAGCCGCCACAAATACACAGCATGGGACGATTGGCTTCAATATAGTCGGCAATCGTCTGTCGATGCCGTTGAACGTCTTGAGCTACGACCGTTTGTTCTAAATCCTGGCCGCCGCCAAAGAAAATAAAATCATAATCAAAAGCATTGAATTCTGCTTCTAAGCTCACGTTCACTACTTGGCTGTCAAAGCCTCGTTGTTTTAAAAAATAACAAATAATTTTGACATCGCCAGCATCTCCATAAGTGTTCATTAAGTCTTCATATAGATAAGCAATTTTAATAGTTGGCATAATGTCTCCTTAAATCAATTAGAATCTTTAGCGCGTGTAAAATCTCTGGGTACAGGCTAGCTTCTTTGTTGGGACAAAACGGGATTCCTAGTCATCGCCAAGACCCGATTAGAGCGGTTTCAAGCTTTTATGACTGGTAAATTGAGTTCATAAGCCCAACGCAAACCATCCGTGACTTTAATTTCCCCGCGTTTTTGAAAACCGGCTTGTTGGACGACATGTTGCATGCGTAAATTTTGCGGATGAGTATCAACTCGAAAATTAAATCGTTGCTGTTGTAAACCAACGGTGACTAAGTTCGATAATAAAATTGTGCTCAGCCGCTGGCCACGTAATTGTGGGTCCACGGCGATGCGGTGAATCGTTGCATAAGGTTGCGAATTGTGCCAATGACCCTGTCGAATGTCTCGATAGGTAGGTTCCGGCGTTAACATTAAAGCTGCGGTCGCTGCAATGGTCTGATTAACCATCAAAACCCAACTAATTTGTTGTTGAATATCAGCTTGAATTTGTTCCACATTGGGATAGCCATTTTGCCATTGATCGATTTGATCGGCAGCTAATAACTTTTTGGCTTTAGTTAAAATAGCCATAATTGCGGGTACATCGGTCTTTTGACTAGGCCGTAAATAAATTAAAGGCATATTCTTCCCCCCTACTTTGTGACATCCAATTACGCCACTGTTGAGCTACATTATAATAATTAGGATAAATTTTGCCAACCCTTTTCCAGCTGTTATGAATGAAAAAAGCAGGTCTAAAAACTCAGGAATCTTTAGAGTAGATGATTGCGTTAGACCTTTTTTTAAGATAGGATAAACTGTGAAACAACAATATTGTTTCACGAGAGGAGTGGCTTATGAATCCCGAGGAACTACAACACTTAGCAGCTCAGCAAGGAGTAATTTTAACTCCGGAGCAGATGCATCAATTACAAGTATATAATCAATTATTAAATGAAGCGAATCAAGTTATGAATTTGACGGCTATCACAGATAGTGACCAAGTTTATTTAAAACATTTTTATGATTCTTTAACTCCTCTATTTGTGCAACCACAATTGGCTCAGCCGGTCAGTTTAATAGATATCGGCTCCGGCGCTGGTTTTCCCGGTTTGGTTTTAAAAATTGCGAATCCCCAGTTGCAATTGACGCTAGTCGATTCTTTAAACAAGCGTATTAACTTCTTACAAACGTTGGTTCAGCGGCTGCATTTGACGGATGTGACCCTCATACATCAACGCGCCGAAGATTTAGGCCATCAAAAGCAGTATCGGGAACACTTTGATTTTGCTACTGCGCGGGCGGTAGCTAGCTTACCGACTTTATTAGAATTGTGTTTACCGACGGTTAAAGTAGGCGGTCAATTTATTGCTTTAAAAGCCACTAAAACCGCAGCAGAGGTAGCAGCGGCTCAAAAAGCTCTTCACATTTTAGGAGGACAAGTTCACCAAATCCAGGCTTTTTCACTACCTCATGATGCGGGGCAACGCGAGCTAGTGCTCATCAATAAAATCTCTACTACACCGACTAAATATCCTCGTAAACCTGGTACACCTAGCAGAGAACCTTTGTAGGAGGAGAACAGGATGTCTTTTTTCGATAAATTTTTAGAACGTAAAGTTTCATCCGAAGACAATACTATCCGTGATTTGGAAATAAGCCAAATTAAACCCAGTCAGTACCAACCACGGCGCACCTTTGCACCTGATCAACTGACAGAATTAGCGCAGTCATTAGCCAAGAATGGTTTATTACAGCCGATTATCGTGCGTCAAGTAGGCGCCCAACAATATGAAATTATTGCCGGAGAGCGCCGATTTCGGGCAGCCCAGCAATTAAAATGGACGACCATCCCAGCATTGGTTCGTAATTATAGTGATCAACAAAGCGCCTCTTTGGCACTGATCGAAAATTTACAGCGGCAAGATTTAAACCCGATTGAAGAAGCCCGAGCTTATAAAAAGTTAGCGGCAATGAATAATTTGCGCCAAGAAGACTTAGCAGCCCAATTAGGCAAGAGTCAGTCTTATATTGCTAATAAATTACGGTTGCTCAAACTAGATGCTACCGTGCAACAAGCTTTAATTGCTGGTCAAATAACTTCCCGTCACGGGCGCGCTTTAGTCAGTTTAACAGCGAGTCAGCAACAAACGGCCTTATACAAAATTTTGCAGCAACAACTAAACGTGGCGGCGACAGAACGCTTGGTTAAACAGCTCAAGCAACCAGCTAAACGTGCTACTCCCAAACAACACTCGATTACAGCACTTAAATCTCGTGATCCGCAGTTATCTATTAATACCATTCGGGAGTCCGTCCAATTAGCGCAAAAAAATGGAGCCGAATTTACGTATCAGGAAACTGATGGAGACCAGGAGTACCAAATGATTATTACAGTGCAAAAGGAGGATCAACATGGTTAGGGTGATTTCTTTAGCTAACCAAAAAGGCGGCGTTGGCAAAACAACGACAACCATCAATTTAGGGGCTTGTTTAGCGGAATTAGGACAGCGAGTGTTGGTCATCGATATTGATCCCCAAGGCAATACGACTAGTGGTTTGGGAATCAAAAAAGTAGATGTGGCACAAGACATTTATGATGTTATTATTAATGAAATGCCCCTGCCGGACGCTATTTTGCATACGAAACGGCCGCGGCTGGATATTGTCCCGGCGACCATTCAGTTAGCCGGTGCGGAAATTGAGCTCACCTCGATGATGGCGCGGGAAACCCGTTTGAAAGAAGCCATTCAAACGGTGACAGACAGCTATGATTATATTTTAGTAGATTGTCCGCCTTCTTTAGGCCAATTGTCAATCAATGCCTTTACTGCAAGTAATTCGATTATTATTCCAGTCCAAAGTGAATATTATGCTTTAGAAGGTTTAAGCCAATTGCTGAATACGATTCGCTTAGTCCAAAAGCATTTTAATCCGGATCTCAAGATTGAAGGGGTTCTTTTGACGATGTATGATGCCCGAACCAATTTAGGAAATCAAGTCGTCAATGAGGTGCGCAATTATTTTGGCGATCATGTCTATCACACTATCATTCCCCGCAATACCCGCTTAGCGGAAGCCCCGAGTTATGGATTGCCGATTATTGATTTTGACCGCAAATCGCGCGGCGCAACAGTTTATTTGCAATTAGCGAAGGAGGTCATGCGAAACAATGCCTGAAAAAAAGAAGAGTGGTTTAGGCCGCGGAATTGGTGCGATTTTTTCCGATTTTGAAAATGAAGAAATTAGTGCCGAAAATGTGATCGATATTCCATTGACCGAGATCCGACCTAATCCTTATCAACCCCGCAAAGAATTTGATCAAACGGCCTTGGAAGAATTAGCTCAATCAATTGCCGAAAATGGTGTGTTTCAACCGATTGTTGTCCGTAAAAGTGTTAATGGTTATCAAATTGTGGTGGGCGAGCGCCGCTTTCGGGCCAGCAAGTTGGCGCACAAAGACACCGTGCCTGCAATTGTGCGAACGCTGGATGAAAGTCAAATGATGGAGATTGGGGTTTTGGAGAATTTGCAACGCGAAGATTTAAACCCGATTGAAGAAGCCCAAGCTTATCAGACTTTGATTGAAAAATTACATCTGACTCAAGAACAAATTTCCGAAAAATTAGGCAAAAGCCGGCCTTATATTGCTAATTATTTACGTTTGCTATCTTTACCCATGCAAACTAAAAAATTATTGGTCAATGGTAAATTGACCATGGCCCAAGCCCGGACGCTTTTAACATTGAAAGATCCGCAAAAAATTGACGCCGTCGCCCAAACGGCCGTTCACAAGGGATTAACTGTACGACAATTAGAGGCCTTAGTCAATCAACCGGTAAGCGTCAAAACAAAAAAAACCACCGGCACGCGTTCGCCTTTTATTCAAGCCACCGAAGAGCAATTAATTGATAAATTTGGCACTCAAGTCAAAGTAACGCATGATAAGAGTGGCAAGGGCAAAATTCAGATTGATTTTGCCTCGACGACAGATTTGAATCGCATTTTAGAATTATTAAATATTTCGCTCGATTAGGGGGGCCAACATGTATAATTTAGGCGACATTGTGATGATGAAAAAACAGCATGCTTGCGGGGTCAACCGGTGGGAAGTGGTGCGCTTAGGTGCCGATATTAAAGTGCGCTGCTTGGGTTGCGGACATCAAGTGATGTTAAAGCGGTCGTATTTTGAAAAAAAATTTAAAAAGATGATCACACAGGCTCATGAAGTGAAGGCCGAGAGCGAAGAGTTTTATTTGGATCCCCAAAAGTTACAAATACCACGAATTTTTGATTAAGGAGTTTGCGCATGGCATTAACAGCAGGAATTGTTGGTTTACCTAATGTCGGCAAATCAACGTTATTTAACGCAATTACTAAAGCGGGCGCCGAAATGGCGAATTATCCTTTTGCCACCATTGATCCTAATGTGGGCATGGTAGAAGTACCTGATTCGAGATTACAGCGAATTGATGAATTAATCCCCGCCAAAAAAATTGTGCACACTACTTTTGAATTTACGGATATTGCCGGCATTGTAAAAGGTGCTAGCCAAGGTGAAGGCTTAGGCAATAAATTTTTGGAAAATATACGACAAGTGGATGCGATTGTGCACGTGGTGCGGGCTTTTGATGATGATAACGTCACGCATGTGAATGGTCAAATTGATCCCGTAGAAGATATTGCGACAATTAATTTAGAATTAAGCATTGCAGATCTGGATAGCGTCAATAAACGCTATGCCAAAGTGGAAAAAGTGGCGAAGACTAAAGATAAAGCCGCACTGGCTGAATTAGCAGTACTCCAAAAAATCAAACCAGTCTTAGAAGCTGGCGGGGCTGTGCGTAGTTTAGAGTTTACCGCTGCTGAACAAAAAATTGTGCATGGCTTATTTCTATTAACTTCCAAACCAGTCTTGTATGTCGCCAATATTGCTGAAGCAGATATGGCCAACCCCGAAGAATCAGCTTATTATCAACAAATTAAAGCTTATGCTGCTCAAGAACAAGCGGAAGTGCTGGCCATCTCGGCCAAAACTGAAGAAGAAATTGCCGAGTTACCGGATGAAGAACGACAAGATTTTTTAGAGGCCGAAGGAGTTAGTGAGTCGGGATTAGATCGTTTAATCCGGGCTAGTTATCATTTATTAGGCTTGGCAACCTTTTTTACAGCTGGTGGTCCGGAGACCCGGGCTTGGACTTTTCGCCGCGGCATGAAGGCACCACAAGTGGCGGGGTTGATTCATTCAGATTTTGAACGTGGATTTATTAAAGCGGAAACTATTTCTTTTGCGGATTTAGATCACTATCAAAGTATTCAGGCCGTTAAAGAAGCAGGACGTTTACGGTTGGAAGGCAAAGATTATGAAGTGCAAGACGGTGATATTATTGAATTTAGATTTAACGTTTAAGGAGTAGTTAGAATTAATGGACCCTAGGAAAAAAAATCAGGCGGCTCAACAAAAACAACAAGTGCGAGTGCAAAAAAAAGCCCAACAAAAAGATGTGCAACAAAAAATTGCTCAGGCCAGCACTGATCAATTGCAGGCTAAATTAAGTAAGCGGAATGAAGATTATTTATTTCGCTTGCGAAAAGCGCTCATAGCGCAGGGTAAGACTGCAGCGCAAGCGCAATCGCTAATTGATAATTTACTCGTAGAAATTATTCAAGCGCAAATCCAAGGGACACCGGCGCGGCAATTGTATGGCACAGTGGATCAAAAAGTGAATGCTTTACTGAATAAAAAACCGGAAAATACTTCCCGGATGCCCGAATTTTGGAAAGCCAGCGTCGATAATTCTTTATTGTTTGGGGCTCTTTTCACGGTCATGTATGGGATTGTGGGTTTTACAACCAAGCATCCCGATCGCAGTAATCAAAGTGGGATTGTAACTATTATTTTATTGTCCATTTTATGGGGGATTCTTATTACGTGGTTTACGCAGCAGATGCAACAAGCCCGGAGTAAGCGGCAGCCGATTTGGCGGATTTCGTTAATTTTAGTTTTCGGCTTGTTGGTCATGTATGCGATTATGTTTATTACTACAATTTTACCACCGGTGATTAATCCGATTTTAAATCCGTGGCTCTATATTATACTAGCAGCTTGTGCTTATGGTGCGCGTTGGTTATTCCGCCATTATTACCACATTAAATATAATTCTTTTACCGGCCGATAGAATCATAGCTGCTGCAATGAGCTTTGGCATACTTAATTCGGGTTTTATATCAAGACACGGTCTGGAATAAAACCAAACAATTATGAACCACTAGCTGGGATTTCCAGATTCTTTATAAAATAAAAACAAGCAGAAAAGTTTCTGCTTGTTTTTTATAGGTCTGCATCAAAATGGGGGGCACTGACAACATCACCCAGGCACACGTTACAGTCGGCAATTACTTCCAAAGCTGACATAGGTATCGAACGGAAACATGCTGTCTGTTAGAAAAGGCCATTGTTATTCACGGATTGGATCTTTTCGACATTATGTTCAATAATATCCCAGTGTTCGGCTAATTGACCAGCTTGTAAGCGATACACACTTTATTGACGTGCCCGTTGGCTAATGTGCATTTAAAGAAGACATACACCATATTGTGATCCGCACTCAAATTAATAATCTCAATGGTGGGTTGCATTTTTAAAAATCCCGTAATAAATTCGCGAAAGCCCTTTTTGCCATCTTTGACAGTGGGATTATGTTGAAGATAATCATCTCTCATGTAAGTATCCAGATGCGATAAATCCCCTGCTTGAAAAACTTCTTGGTAGAACTTCGTCACAATAGCTTTATTATCCATTAATCTCACTTTTTTATCAGTATTCCCACTTATTATAAAAAATTTACAGCTGCCAAGTAAGCTGTAAGCCATGAGAAATACCCGCCAATCATAGGGATAACTACATCACGATTGTAACAACATTTCCAGCTGGTCAATGACTAAAGCAGCGATGGCGGTTTTGGATAATAATTGGGTGCTTTTGGGCGGTTGGTGGGGGCTGATAAAAGTCACCTGATTAGTATCACTATTAAAGCCGACGCCCGGTTGGGCGACATTATTGGCCACAATTAAATCTAAATGTTTCCGGCGTAATTTGGCAGTTGCCTGCTCAATTAATTCCGATGTTTCTGCGGCAAAGCCTATGGTAACTTGGTGCGGTTGTTTCAGGTGGGCGACCATTTGTAAAATGTCTACAGTTTTAATTAAAGGCAATTGCCAAGTAGTTTGATCGGGCTGTTTTTTAATTTTTTGCGCAGCGACTTGTGGTGGACGAAAATCAGCAACGGCAGCGGCCATAATTAAGGCCCGCATGTGAGGAAATTGCTGCTTTACTGCGGTGGCCATTTCTTCTGTCGTAGTTACCGGAATCAGGTGGACTTGGGCTGGGGGCTGCAGCTTTGTCGGTGCAGAAATTAACGTCACTTGCGCACCACGCTGCTGCAAAACTTGCGCTAAAGCATAGCCCATCTTGCCGGAAGAATCATTAGCTAAAAAGCGCACCGGATCTAAGCGTTCCCGCGTCCCGCCAGCAGTGACTAAAATGGGCTGATTTTGTAATCTGGGACTAGGTTTTATAAAATGAGCATCGACCAGGGCAGCAATTTGTGCAGGTTCGGCCATGCGGCCTTTGCCTGTATAGCCTTCTGCCAAAAAACCCTCTTGGGGATCGACAAAAGCATAACCATCCTGTTTGAGTTGGGCCACGTTACGTTGCACTGCCGGATTGTTCCACATATGACTATTCATCGCCGGGGCGATCAATTTAGGGGCGGTAGTAGCCATTAACGCCAGACTGGCTAAATCATTTGCTTGTCCATGAGCTAATTTGGCGATGATATCAGCGCTAGCCGGGGCAATCACGGCCAGTTCAGTCCAATCGGCGAGTTCAATATGTTCCACGGTGTGTGGATTCCCACTCGCGAAAGTATCTGTGAGGACAGAATGTTTGGATAACGTTTGAAAACTTAAAGGGGTGATAAATTTTTGTGCCGCTGCTGTTAGCACGACGCGCACTTGTGCCTGGTGCTGCACTAACAAGCGCGTCAGCTGTAAAGCTTTATAAGCAGCGATACTACCGGTGACGTATAAAGTAAGATGTTTATTTTTCAGCATGTTGCAACCTCTGAGGTGACTTATTGTAGATATTATCGCATAAGTAAACTGGAAATGGAAAACTAAGTAGATGTTCGTCTGGACAAGAGTAGCGAGATCTAAAAGCCCTTCCACTTGTGACAAGGGAAGGGCATTAAGCTGGCAATTGCCAAAGCCAAGTCTCTTTTATTGTTTGGCGGCATCTAACTGTTTTAAAGCAGCCATGCCTTTTTCATGAGTGCCGGTGTAGTTACTAAATAACCAGGCATGAATAACTGCCATGGTATAATCCAGACCCTTTTTTTCCATCATCCAAGCACCAGTACATAAGACATTCCCATTATTATCATTTTTGGCTAAAACAGCCGGTAGGACATCATAACAAAGCGTGGCGCGAATGCCGGGAATTTTGTTAGCGGCCATCGCCATGCCTTGACCGGTACCACACATAAGAAAGCCAAACGCATCCTCGTCAGCTAGAACTTTCTGACCGACAGTGGTGGCAATTTCCGCAAACTTGCCACCATGACCGGCATTTTCTGAATAACAACCGACATCTTCGAGGTCATAGCCTTCTGCTTTGAGAGCTTGTAAGACTTTGTTATAAAATCTCACCGCGGCGGGATCACATCCACAAATTAATTTCATAATAATCTGTTCCTTCTTTCTAATTCAATTCTCTCAGTTGGGGCAAAATATCCTGGTAAGCTTCTTTTTTGTTAAACAGCGCCGAAGTTCCTAAAACAAAACCGTCCACTCCAATAGCCCCTAATTCGGCAATTTTAGCAGGAGAAATCGCGCCATCCACGACAATTTGGAAGTTATACTTTTGTTTATAAGGAATTAATTTTTTAATTTTAGTGGTTACAAAATCTAAATAAGTTTGACCTGCAAAGCCCAGATTAACGGTCATGACTAACACAAAATCAACTAGATTAAATAATTCTTCTACCATTGCAATGGAGGTGTTGGGGCTGATAACGACACCACAGTGTTTATGGTAAGCTTTGATTTCCATGAAACTTTTGACAATTTGTGGATCGGCTTCGGGATGAATATACAAAGTATCCACACCTAGTTGTTGGGCAAACAGTTGAATATAACGATGGGTATTATTAATCATCATGTGGGCTGCTAAGGGTTTGGTGGTTAAAGCGCGGATAGCTTGCACGTCTTGTAAGCCTAAGGCTAAATTGGCGACAAAATTACCATCGATCATATCTAAATGAAAAGAGTCCGCCCCTGCCGCTTCCAGATCGTGGATTTCTTGAGGTAATTTGGTGAAATCAGCACACATCAGTGAGGGACTGAAAAATTTATTCTGCAAAGTTTTTCGCTTCTTCCTGGTAAGATTTTAAATGGAAAATTGAGCAATTTCTTCTTGAGTGGGAATAGCAGCTTGACCGCCGCTCCGAGCTACCTTCAGCGCGGCTGCTTTAGATGCTGTTTTGATAGCGCTTACTAAATTGTCGGGATCTTGAACTAAATTAGCGGCTAAGACCCCGGCAAAGGTATCACCGGCGCCGACGGTATTGACAGCTTGAACGGGGGTTGCTGGAATGATCGTAAAGTGTTGCGTGGAAGCCTCATATAAAACGCTACCAAGGGAACCCAGTTTGACAATGGCTTTCGGAACGCCTTTTTGGGTAATCAAATAAGCCGCTTTTTGAGCCTCCGCAAAGTTTCCCACAGGGATTCCGGTGATTTGTTGAGTTTCTTCTTTATTAGGAGTTACGAGATCAGCATATTGCAAAACCTCCGGAAAATAAGAACTGGCCGGTGCGGGATCGACAATGATATACATTCCTTTTTTATGTGCGAGTTGTAAAGCAGTTAACACTGATTCACGACTAGTTTCTAAATTAGTGAGAAAGATATTGGCTTCTAAATCCTGCATAACTGTGAGAATATCATCACGAGTCAGTGCCAAATTGGCGCCTAAAACGACCATTAAAGTATTTTCACCTGTTTGATCCACAACCGCGACAGCGGTGCCCGTGGCTGCCGTGGATTTGATGACTACCTGATCTGGCAAAATGTTATTTTGAGTTAAAGAATCCAGGGCTTGCTGGCCCCATTGATCAGCGCCAATGCTGCCAATTAAAGTGGTACGCACGTGTTGTTTAACTACAGCGACTGCTTGATTGGCACCTTTACCACCAACGTTAATTTCTAGGCTTTGCGCAGGAACATTAGTACCATAGGGAGGATATTGCTGCACGTGGACTAATAAATCTACATTAATACCTCCCATGACAATTACATCGAACTTCAAAGTATCGCCTTCTTACATGTCTGACGTAAAGATGGAGCGAAAAAGTTAACGTAATAATCGAAAACTTTAATAATTGGAGATATATAAAATTGTGTGCAATAGGCCTCATCCTTTCCCTGAGCGATTGAAGACGCCGCGGCATCCCAATTGATGACTGCTCGGTTAGTATCTAGACCATAAACCATCAATTATTGATACGTAACCGATTACAACTCTATTATCAATTACTAAATTTAAATTTGTCAATGCTTTTTCATAAAGCGCTTTAATATTTTGCTACGATCCAACGTCCATGAACGATAGTCTTCTACCAAAGTAAGGACTGGCGTAGCGCTGATAGCCAGGTGTCTGCCAGTTATTTCTAATTCAATTCAATAGGATTTATAATAATTGTTTTGATAGATCAGAAAACAGCCGCCGCGAGGGCAATTGACCGCTCTTGGACGACTGTTTGTAGGTTTTTGGGAGAGGCAGAACGGCGATCTGGCGAAAAAGGTGTGTTGGAGGATTCAAGCAATTTTTAAAGCCATCGTAAAAAAGCCAAGGAAACCACTCCTACCATAACAAGAACTAGTAAATTTTTACTTAGCATGGCGGCTAATACTGTGGGCAAGGAGGCAATCAGGTAATTGGTATTTAAAGTAGGCAACTGCCCTACATGGGGCGTAAATAAATTACTAAACCACAAAGTGGTCATGATCACAATCGGAACAAAAGCTAAAAATTCCGCGATTTTAGCTGGTAAACGCCAATATTTTAAAAGAACAAACGGTAAGACACGAGACAGCCAAGTTGCCAAGCCGCAAACAATGATCGTGAACATCGTTTTAGAGAACATGTTTCAACCACACCCCCAAAGTACAGCCCCAGATGGTTACGCCAATAATAACTAAATTAGCGGGTAAAACAATTAAACTCAGATACGTTAAAACCATGGTTCCGCCAATCACACAAATTTGTAAAAAACGATTTAATTGTTGATCAGAAATAACTTGTAAATATAAAAGCCCTAAAAACATCGCTACAATGGCAAAGTCTAATCCAAACTTTTGCGGATTCTTAACGGCTGTGCCGATCCCAGCACCTACAGCAGTTGCTCCCACCCAGGTAAGATAAGATAAAATATTAGTCGTGTTCAACCATTGAAAAGATAACCGACCATGGGTGTAATTGATTTTATTCATGCCCAAAGCAAAACTTTCATCAGTCAAAAAACTACCCAGGCAAATATTTTTACTTAAAGAATCTTTTTGAAAATAACTAGCGATGGTCGTACTCATTAAAATAATACGCGAATTAACCAAAAAAGTGGCAATTACCACGGATAGGACAGGATTTCCCGCTGCAATCATATTTAAAGCGGTCAATTGGGCAGAGCCAGCATAAACTAGCGCGGAAGTTAATAAAACTTGCCAAAAGGTAAAACCTAAAGTCCGGCCAATAATACCGAAAGTGGCAGCAATCCCAATATAACCAAAAATCGTAGGCAGAGTTTCGCGACAAGCCGTGGCAAAATTTAAATTCGAATTCATGAAGATCATCCTTTCTGCCGTTGGATTGGTTCACACTATATCAGTTTTGTGGAAATTTGAGAATACTTTGAGGAAATTTTAATTTTTTTTAATGAATGGATAGAAAGCCAGTTCTTTGTAACTCGGGGTCCCAATTCTTGTTGTATTTAAGAGCAAATGGTGCGGCAGGATTATTAACTAATAATGTTTGACAGAAGGTTGTTATTTTTGTTCAGAATCCCAAAAGAGAGCTTATTTCCGACTAGGGAATGACGCATCCAACGATCTTGACCGCAGATACTGTAAGTTAGTTCATGGGCCACTCGTTCAATGATGTCCAAAAGCTTCCAATAGATGGCCGCGACCACTCCATAGAGGATAATTTTTGATTCGTCTAATTTGAATTTAGCTATTTAAAGTTGGTATGACTTATATATATTAGAAACGAAATCAATAAAAAAGCTGACATCTCAACTTTTTATAGTGAGATGTCAGCTTTGATTAAGTTATGGGTGGCCAGGGGATCGAACCCTGGACCCACGGATTAAGAGTCCGTTGCTCTGCCAGCTGAGCTAGCCACCCATTTAGCACAAAAAACATAATAGCATATTCCAGAGGAATTGACAATGACTTCCAGTAAAGAATTTTGTCATCATGTGGCAAAATTAGTATACTGGAGGGGAAAATAAAGGAGGGATATCTTTTTATGCCCAGTAAAATTTTAATCGTTGACGATGAAAAAACCATTTCGGATATTATCAAGTACAATTTGGAAAAGGAAGGCTATACAACGGTAGTTGCTTTTGATGGTGAAGAAGCCCTCAACAAAGTTAGTGAGGAAGATCCTAATTTAATTATTTTAGATCTGATGCTGCCCAAAATTGATGGTTTGGAAGTGGCTCGTCAAGTACGCAAAACCAAAGATACACCCATTATTATGTTAACCGCTAAAGATTCGGAATTGGATAAAGTGCTTGGCTTAGAAATGGGTGCGGACGATTATGTGACCAAACCGTTTTCTAATCGCGAATTAGTGGCCCGGGTCAAAGCCAATTTGCGGCGCCAAAAAGTTAATGCAGCCCCCGATGCTAGTCAACAAAAATCGCAAATTGTGGTAGGTGAATTAACGATTTCTCCCGATTCTTATACCGTCACTAAAAATAATCACGAAATCGAATTAACTCACCGCGAATTTGAATTATTATATTACTTAGCTCAACACCTCAATCAAGTCTTAACTCGTGATAATTTATTACAAACTGTGTGGGGTTATGATTATTTTGGGGATGTGCGGACGGTAGATGTCACGGTGCGACGCTTACGCGAAAAAATTGAGACCGACCCCAGTAATCCGGAATATTTAATTACCCGGCGGGGCGTGGGGTATTACTTTAGAGATGGTGATGAAGCGAACGCTACAGATTCGTAACGCAGCGTTGATAATAGTGCGAGGGCATAGCTTGTGAAAAAGAAATTTAGCTTTTTTAGCTCTATTCAATTTAAAATTTCAGTGATTTTTATTTTGCTGTTGTTAAGCACGATTGAAATTATCGGGGCTTATTTTGTGCATCGATTAGAGCAGCAAAATATTCAAAGTTTTGAAACTCAAGTCCAGCTGCCTTCTTACATCACTACGCCACTAGCTAATAATTTATCCAAAAACACAGCTAAGTCCCGGCGCCAGACACGAGCTGCAATCACCGAATACAGTAGTGGACAACAAATTTCCGAGATTGTGGTAGTGAATAATCAAGGACAAATTGTTGCTTCCAAAGCTAATAATACTCAAGATTTAGTCGGTAAACGTACCACCAATCCCCAGATTAAAAGTGTTCTGTATTCCGGGCGCAAAGTGACACAGATTTCACACAGTGATCGGGAAGGTAGCTACTATTTATCCATCACCCCTTTGATAAATTCGACTACAGGCAATAATGCAATAGTTGGCGCGATTTATACGCGGGCAGATATGGATTCAGTTTACAAAAATATTAACGATATAGTTTTTACCTTTTTTGTAGCTTCCCTAGTAGCGGGTTTATTAGGGGCCCTGATTTCTATTGTTGTGGCCCGGGCCATTACCCGACCCATTGCGGAAATGAAAAAGCAGGCTTTGCGGATGGCCGCCGGGGATTATTCCGGACAAGTGAAAGTGTATAGTGAAGATGAATTAGGACAATTAGCAATTGCAGTTAATAACTTATCCATCAAAGTCGAAGAAGAACAAGAAAATTCTGATGCAGAACGAACGCGTTTAGATAGCGTGTTGAGTCAAATGAGCGATGGGGTTTTATCCACGGATCGCCATGGCAATATTATTATTATTAATGAAACCGCTTGTGAATTTTTGAATACAGATCCGCAAACCGCCGTGAACCAACCCTTAGTAGAATTGTTAGGAATTAGCGCGACGACCAGTTTTGAAGATTTGTTAGATAATCAGGCGGAACGAATTATTGAACAATCGGCAGAATATGAAGATGACTTAATCTTACAAGCCGACTTTTCTTTAATCAAACGGAATACCGGTTTTACCACGGGTTTGGTCTGTGTGTTGCATGATGTAACTGAACAGCAAAAAATTGATCGCGATCGGCGGCAGTTTGTGTCTAATGTCTCCCATGAATTACGGACGCCTTTGACTAGTCTGCGCAGTTATGTAGAAGCCCTCAATGATGGGGCGATGGCCGATCCCCAGTTAGCTCCGCGTTTTTTAAATGTGATTCAAGATGAAACGGATCGGATGATTCGGATGATCACTTCTTTATTGAGTTTGTCACGGCTAGATCAGGGTACCACCAAGATTAATCTGGAATTAGTGAATTTCAATGAGTTTTTCAATTATATTTTGGATCGGTTTGATATGTTGTTGGCCAAGGATCGCGAAAAAGCAGAAAAAGCAGGCACCACCGTCAAACGTTATACGATTAAAAGAATATTTACACATAAAGATCTCTGGGTAGAGATTGATCCCGATAAATTAACGCAGGCCATTGATAATATTATGAATAACGCCATCAAATATTCTCCAGATGGGGGAATTATTACTTGCCGCTTAGTAGATACGCAAAATAATCTCATTTTAAGTATTGCGGATCAAGGCTTGGGCATTCCGCGTAAAGATATTAAAAAGGTGTTTGAACGTTTTTATCGAGTCGACAAGGCCCGCTCACGTCAGCAAGGCGGAACTGGTTTAGGTCTGTCAATTGCCAAAGAGGTTATTGAAGCACAAGGGGGGCATATATGGGTCAATAGCGCGGAAAATCGCGGCTCTACTTTCTATATTTCTCTGCCTTATGATCCTCAAGAAACAGGAGGTGAGTGGGATGAAGCGTTTGAGTAGCCACGTTTTACGGATCTTGTTATTTGTTGCGGTCGCCACGAGCGTAATTTTATCTTGGTTAATTTGGACGAATAATGCCAAGTATCAACCAGATACGCAATTCAGTAGTGTCCAGTCTGTCAGCCATCATCCGCAGTCACTTTCTAAAAATACCAATATGAATGAAGTCTTTGCCCCCACGAAATTAATCGTGACTCAGAATAACCAATCACAATTAATTTATAATTATAAATACAGTACAGTTGATGAAATTTTTCAGGTTTTGCAGCATACTCGTCTATTTGGGTTGCGGCAAATAGTGCAAAAAGATGAACATCAATATCAAAAATTTTTAAATTATAATGATTCATTGCAAATGATTTATCCGACAACGGTAAGTTGCAATGTTTTTGCCAAAGCAGTACACCAGCCGGCTTTACATCGCGCCCGCGACTTCAATTTGCGCCGGGTGATGCTGGTAATGGATTGGAAAACGCAACAGGCCCGTTTATATTTATTAAATGATCCAAACTATACGATTTATCAAGTACAAGTCCGTCATTTAAATGCACAACGTTTAAAAAAACTGCTGCAGGCGCAAAATTTTGTTGTTAATGTGAATCAAGCGCTCTTTAATAAAAAAATTCAATTATTCTATACACAACCGGTCCGTTTGAAGGTCATTAGTTATCTTATGACCCTCCAGGATGATAACAGTTATATCTCGAACTTGTTGGGTACTAAGCAAGTTTCAGATATTACTTCACACACCTCGGGTAATCAAGTTATTTATCGAAATGGGAACCGCTTATTAAGAGTGGATCACAATACCGGCTTGGTATCTTATACGAATTATGCCAAGATGAAAGTTCCCCCGACGACCAGTGCTACTTTTGTCAAGGCTTATCAAAATTTGGTGGAAACCGGCAACTCTTTGACGGGACTGCACCTTTATCGGTATTTACCTCGTTCGCAACAAGTGATTTTTCGCAATTTTGCAGAAGGCTTTCCTATTTTTCATTCTGGCAACACTGGCGCGACGGATGTTACGTTTACCAAAAATGGCACGACTATGAATTTTTCTAAAAAAATTTTACAAGTCCCAGTCCCTACTTCGCAAAAAGAAATCCAATTACCGACCACCGCAGAAGTTTTGACCAGCTTAAAAAAATTTGGTTACAATATTCATAATATTCAAGATTTAAGTGTGGGCTATACTTGGACGCAGGATTCTCAAAATAAAAGCATCATTGATTTAGTTCCGCGATATTATATTCGCATGAATGACCAGTGGAAGTCATTGGATGAATGGTTAAATCCAGAAAGGTAAAACATGGACTTTAAAAGAATTGAAGTAATTTTTTTATTTGTTTTTATTGCCTTAGACATCTTCTTGTTTTCATCGTATCGTCAAAGCCGCAATGCAGTGGTAAGCATCAGTTCGGCCGGAGGCTCCAGCTTAACTAAGGAAATGAGTCAAGATAACATTACCTTAGCAGGCAAACTCGACAATCATCCGAGTCATGGTTATTATTTAGCTAGTACCGAACATCATACTTTGCGTGATTATACCAAATTACGCAATCAAAGTATTAGTTATAATAGCGACAAAGATCAAATCAATAGTACTTTAGATGAACCGATATTGGTTTTTAGTAGTCAACCTTGGAAAACAATTAATAAGTATAAAAACAAAGATCAAAATGTGCTGTTTGGCAAAGAGTATCAATATTGTGCTAATTTATCAGATCGCAATAATTTAGTGTATGTTCAAACCCAAAAATGGGGACAATTTTATAGTTTAAATGGGCGGTTAACGTTTCAACTGGCCCAAGGGCGGCTGGTAGGTTATCAGCAAACCTATATTGGTAAACTCAATGTCCTTCGAGAAAAGCAGTCTACGATTAGTGAACGGCGGGCCGTGGATAGTTTATATACAAATAATGAAATACCCAATAATTCCCAAGTTAAATGGACAAGTTTAGCGTATAATAAATTGTTGAATTTTAAAGGTAGCACGATTTATATCCCCATTTGGTATGTGGGGTTTGTAACGAAGGGTAATAAAAATATGGAAATTCGAAAAATTAATGCTTTTAACGGCGGCTTAATGAAAAATGCCAGTTCACTGGGAGTGATAGTCGATGAATGATACGCTACAAGTCAGTGTCTTGGCTAGTAGCAGCAGTGGCAATTGTTTATATTGCCAAACGCCGCATCAAAAAATATTGATTGATGCAGGTTTGTCCGGTAAGAAAATCGCACAATTAATGGCTAGTATTGGTCAAGATCTCGCTCAAGTACAGGCTTTGTTAGTGACTCATGAACATAGTGATCATGTGCAAGGAGTCGGAGTGTTAGCCAGACGTTATCAATTAGATGTTTATGCTAATCAAAAAACCTGGTCGGCAATGGCTCATAAAATTGGACCGATTGATCCGGCTCAAAAACATATTTTTCCGCCTAATTCTGTCATCAGTTTAGGGGAAATGGATATTGAAAGTTTTAGTGTTTCTCATGATGCAGCTGATCCGCAATTTTATAATATTCATTATAACGGTAAATCATTCGTCGATTTAACTGATACCGGTTATGTCTCCGAGCGGGTGAAATATATTATTAAAAATGCCGATGGTATTTTGATAGAATGTAATCATGATTTAGCAATGTTACGCCATGGGCCTTACCCTTGGCCATTGAAGCAACGGATTTTAGGAGATGAAGGGCATTTGTCAAATGCTGACGGCGCCGAAGTCTTGGCAGATGTGATTGGGCGCCGTACCAAAAACATTTATTTAGGCCATTTGAGTCCCCATAATAATTACCCTACTTTGGCTCGGCAGACGGTAACACAAATGTTGCAAGCACAAGACTTTAATGTGGGACACGATTTTCAACTGTATGATACTAAGCCCCAACAAGCTACAAAACTGCAACTTATTTGAGCTAGGGCAGCTTGAGTGCATTATTATTTCTTAGTAAAGCAATCCTTTCAGGATTGCTTTTTATTGTGGACTGATTTGCATTGAAAATGGGAAATAAGTTACTAATTATTTAGTCTAACAAAAAAATGAGCTAGTTTTGGCAATTTGGTTTTGCCAAAGCTGGCTCTAGCAAGGGTAGCATTTCCAGGAACAGCTCACTATTATAAGAAATGTAAGCGCTTATAAAAAACTATTGGGGGAAAGGACGATGCAAAATAATAGTAATGCAAAATTATCTCTGAATTCACTCCGAGTAAAAATTCAAGAAATGGGCGGTTTCTTGAGTGCAATGGTCATGCCCAATATCGGTGTCTTTATTGCTTGGGGACTATTAGCAGCCTTTTTTATTCCTACGGGTTGGCTCCCCAATGCCCGATTAAATGGCCTTGTAGCACCTTTATTAAAATATTTAATGCCCGTTTTAATTGGCTATGTGGGCGGTTTTAATGTTTATGGCAAACGTGGTGGTGCGATTGGTGCTTTAGCCACAATGGGGGTGGTCATTGGTTCACATATTACTATGTTAATTGGTGGCATGGTAATGGGCCCTTTAGCTGCCTGGTTGATTAAAAAATTTGACAAATTAATTGCCGGTTATATTAAACCGGGTTTAGAAATGTTAGTAGATAATTTTTCTTTAGGAATTATCGGTTTTCTTATTTTGATTTTAGGTTTTCTCTTTGTGGAACCACTGTTTTCCGGTATTTTGGCGCTTTTATCAGCAGGAGTGCAATGGTTAATGGGGCGCAATTTAATTCCTTTAACTAGTATTTTAGTACAACCGGCGCAAGTACTTTTTCTCAATAATGCGATTAATCATGGCATTATGGTACCCATTGGTTTGCAACAAGTAGCCGCAACGGGTAAATCTATTTTATTCATGGTAGAAGCTAATGGTGGAACATGGACGGGACTATTGCTTGCGTTTTCTTTGTTTGGTCAGGGTGTGGCCAAACGTACTGCTCCAGCTTCAGCATTAATTATGTTTTTTGGCGGAATTGGGGAAATTGCTTTTCCCTATGCGCTTATAAAACCTATTACAATTTTGGGCCCGATGTTTGGCAATATAGCCGCTCTATGGCTGGCCCAAATTTTCCATGGCGGCACAGTGGGAGCCGTTTCACCAGGTAGTTTTTTGGCCTTAGTGATGATGTCCCCGAAAAATGCCATGCTGGTGAATATTATTTGTTACTTTGTGGCCCTAGTTGTTTCTTTTTTAGTAGTCAGTTTCTTCTTAAAACTTAGTCAAGTCACGCTATCTTCCAAAACAGATATGCCTGACTCCAATTCCGCAAGCTCTCCAACCAGTTTTTCGTCTAGTTCCACGCTGGCTAAGGTGGCTGCAAGTCACCCGATCCAAAACATCATTATTGCGTGTGATGCGGGGATGGGTTCTAGTGCCATGGGAGCGTCAATGTTATCGGCTAAAGTTCAAAAAGCACATCTACCAAACGTGCACGTTCAAAATGTGGCGTTGGATAATATTCCCAATGATGCTGATTTAATTATCACTAGTGATACGTTATTCGAACGTGTAAAAGATCTCTATAAACAGCAGTCACAGGTCCCTGTGGTTCCAATTAAAAATTATTTAGATAACGAAGAATATGAGCAAATTATTCAAATGATTCAAGACAGCCAGTAGATAGATTTGAGCAGAATGCAGGTGTGACAGGATGTATTTATCAAGCAGACTGAAAAAAATTCTTCTGCTACTGCTTAACGCTCGGCAGGCATTAACTATTCACCAGATAGCCTGTCAGCTTCAGTTAAGTGAGCGTACGGTTTATCGTGAACTAGCGACTGTACGGCAAGTTATTGAAAAACAAAATTTAGAGTTAATTACGATTCCGCAACGAGGTTTAATTGTTCAAGGCAAACAGTCGGTAATTGCTCAACTTATCCGAAATATTTCCCAAAATAAAGTGGTCCAAGATTATCTAGTTACGGAGCGGATTGATCTGACAATGCTCTATTTGTTAGTGAGTTCCGATTACATCAAGCAAAAAACAATTGCCTTAGCCTTAAATGTTTCTGTGTCTACGGTCAAAAAAGATTTACCTCAAGTACGCATACAACTCCAGCACTGGAATTTACAACTTATAAGTAAAAAAAGTGAAGGTTTATTTGTGAAGGGCTTTATTTATCAGCGCCAGATTGCCATGATGAATTTGCTCGTGAAAGATAGTCAAACCACCGAATTATTACATTGGTTGCAAGGGCAAGGACCTGCTGATAATTCTTTTCTGAATTTAATGAGTCAAACTTTCGGGAAACTTTTTACCCATGTCTATACGGTGGTAATGCCGATTCTGCAACAAGAACAAGTTCAAGTAAGCGACAGTGAATTAATTGAATTTGCAATTTTAGTGGGTTTATGGTTCAACAGTTGGCAACAACAGCAAGCTATTATTTTTCAAGAATCAATAGCACCACTGACAAAAAAGACACAGCAGATTGATACTTTGCTCCAACAAAACTTAGTGCACGGTCATCTGGATCATAACTATCAGGATTATTTACGGTGGTTAATTCAAATTTATATTGGCGAAAAAGATCTCGTTACTTCTTGGGATGGACAAGCAATGCTGATTAAGTCAGACTTACTGGTTCAAAAAGTGGAAGAGCGCTTGGGCATTTCTTTAAGTAACGATAATGATTTATTAAGAGGACTGCAGCGTCATTTAAATAAGGCCGTTAATCGCATTGAATCAGGCATCACCATTCGTAATCCTTTAACTAAGGAGATTCAAGCCAACTATTCCACTATTTATACGATCGTGGCCGCGGCGACACGACAATTATTTGGAGCGCAGTATTTTCCTGACGATGAAATTGGTTATTTGGTTATGTATTTTGCGATTGCCCTGGATAAATTGGTTCAACGTTCTTTCAACGTTTTGATTGTCTGTTCGAGTGGCATGGGTTCTGCTAAAATGCTCGCTAGTCGTGTCGAACGAGAAATTCCGGAAATAACGGTTAAAAAAGTCACTTCTATTATTGAGATGGAGCATTTGGATTTAACACAGTTTGATCTCATTTTATCGACAGTTCCTCTGGAAATTAAAGGACATGATTTGCTACGAGTTTCACCATTATTAAGTACCGTGGAAAAAGAGCTAATTGAAAGAAAAGTAGAAGCGCATAAATATCGCAGCTTGAGTCACACGCAACACCCGATGCAAAAAAACCCGGATCGCCGCGATGCTTTAACCATTTTAACCGAGATGACTACAATCTTAAAAAGCGTAACGAAATTACTACGGGAGTTAGAAGTCAGTAAGATCACTATTACTCAAGGAGAGCGTTTACAAACTCAAATCATTAGTTACTTACAGCGCCATGCCGGATTGAATAGCCAAGAAGTCCAACAATTAAGCTACAATTGGTCCAAAAATTTTTATCGTTTACCAGAACAAAATATCGCTATTTTAAATTGTCCATTACAAACCAAGCGTAATAGTAAAATTTTTATTTTGAAGATTCAAAATCAGTCTGATTGTTGTGCTTTAAATAAGCTGCAAATTTTGACTTTTTGCCATGGACCGATGATGGTAGCCAGTATGACTTCGGTTTTGAGCAAAGTTATCATTCATCTTTCCACTAGTAACAAGACGCAAGCAGCGATCGAAAATGCTAATAAGGAACAAATTAGAGCCTATTTGTCGGAGACCTTTAAACGCAGTTTTGAGGAAATATTTTGAGGTGATAAGATGCAGATTTTCCCAAAAGATAATATTTGTTTAGCCCAAGTGTGCCAGTCTAAAAATGAAGCTATTACTTTAGCAGGTCAGATCTTAGTACGCAATCATTATGTTGTGAATGCTTATGTGGAAGATATGTTATTACGTGAAGCAGATGTCTCAACTTATATCGGCAATAATGTTGCAATTCCGCATGGGCTTGTGACTTCTGAAGATAAAATTTTAGCATCGGGAATTTCTCTAGTGCAAGTACCCGCAGGAGTGGAATTTGATGGTGAACGAGTTTATTTAGTTTTCGGGATTGCCGGTAAAAATAATGAACATTTAGCCATTTTAGGAAAAATTGCCCAGGTTTGTTCGGATCTAAGAAATATTGAACTTTTAAGTCATACGCAATCCAAGGATGAGATTCTCACTTTGTTTCAGGAGGTAATTTAACCATGAAAGCAGTTCATTTTGGTGCTGGGAGTATTGGACGTGGTTTTATTGGACAACTTTTACATGATTCCGGTTATGACATCGTCATGGTCGATGTAAATACGGCACTAGTTAATCAGATTAATGCGCACCAGGGCTATGATCTTTATTTAATTAATCATGCTTATCAAAAAGTGACCATTGATCACGTCACAGCCTTGTCTGCCACGCAAGATTCTCAGGCCCTAATTGAAGCTATCGTATCTGCTGATCTTATTACTACTAGTGTTTGGGCCGATAATTTAGCACAAATTGCCCCTGTAATTTTAAAAGGATTGGTTCAGCGGCAACATTTGCAAAAGTCCCGCTTAAATATCTTGGCTTGTGAAAATGCATTTATGAATGGTCAAATTTTACATGACGAAATTTTAAAAGCAGATACTCAGCAGGAATTAATTGATTTAGATGCGGTCGCTGCTTTTGCGAATACGGTTGTCGATCGGATGGTTTTAGACTATGTCACGGCCGGCCAGCATAGTGTGGCCATTGGGGATAGCTTTGAATTAGCCATTGAATCTTCCCAATTGGTAGATCCCAAAACTCCTCCCATTGTAGGGGCAGAATATACCCAAAATCTGCAAAAATATTTAGAACGTAAATTATATATTATTAATTGCGGTCATGCTTGGGCGGGTTATATAGGTTACGTATTAGGTTATAACATTATTCAAGATGTTTTTGCCCGCGCAGATCTAGTTCAACAAGTGCGTCAAACGATGGAAGAATCTGCTAGATTGCTCGTACGCAAATATGATTTTACGGCGGCGGATTTGGACCATTATATTGACTTTGCCATTGACCGCTATCAAACACCAGGCATTAAAGATCCGATTGCCCGGGTTTGTCGTTCGCCTATTCGCAAATTGGGACCACAAGATCGTTTGGTGGCGCCAGCAGTGCAGTTAGAACAATATGGCTTACCCAATGAACTTTTGTTAAAAGGTATTGCCGCGGCGCTGTTATTCTTTAATCCGCAAGATGAACAATGTGTCATTTTACAAAAATATTTAACAGACCATGGGTTACCACAAACTATTGAACATTTTACAGCGATTTCTGCTGCTAGTCCGGCCTTCAAAAAAATTATGAAATCTTATGATCAACAACGGCAGTTATTGGCTCAGCATCGAGATGGAGAAATCTGAAAAGGGGTAAAATCATGAAATTGCAAGTGGCTTTAGATGAAGTTACTTTGAGTGAAGGGATTAATTTAATTCATCAAATCGAAAATGATGTCGATATCATTGAAGTGGGCACACCGCTTGTCATCCGAGAGGGAATGTCTGCTGTACGACAATTCAAACAGCGCTTTCCCACTAAAGAAATTTTAGCGGATGAAAAAATTGTCGATGGTGGAGCATTCGAAGCCAATTTAGGATTTGAGGCGGGAGCAGATTACGTGACGGTGGTCAGCATTACAGATAATTTAACTATTCAAAGTTGTATTCAAGCAGCCAACGCCCGGGGTAAAAAAACCGTTGTAGATTTGATTGGCTGTCCTGATTTAGCCACACGGGTCAGCGAATTGGAAAAGATGGGAGCACATATGCTCTCCGTCCATACTGGTGCAGACCAACAAGCAGTGGGCCGTCGGCCCTTAGCCGACTTAAAAGTCGTCCAACAATTTGCGTCGAATATTGCGATTTCAGTAGCTGGAGGCATTAACAGTCAAACTATCGCCTCATATGTGGCTTTACAACCGGAAGTAGTGATCGTGGGTTCGGGTATTTGTAAAGCGGCGAATCCAACACAGGCAGCCCATGCGATTAAACAGGCTTTAAACTAGGAGCAGATTATGCATTATGAAAATTTAACAACTATTTTACAAGAATTATTAACTGCTGCCACTGCTGTAAAAGCGCAGGAAGTTCAAGTTTTAGAGCAAGAAATTCTTCAGGCAGATCGCATTTTCATTGCTGGTGCTGGGCGGTCGGGCTTTGTTGCCCGCGCTTTTGCCAATCGGCTGGTTCATTTAGGATTTACTGATTATTTTGTGGGAGAATCCACTACCCCAGCGATTGGTTCCACAGATTTGTTAATCATTAATTCCGGTTCTGGGCTTACTCAGGGGATGATTAATGCTGCTCAAATAGCTAAACAGGCTCAAGCGCGGGTCGCCTTAATTACCATTCATCCACAAAGTGTATTAGGAGAATTAGCTGATGTCGTGGTGAAGCTACCAGGAGCGTCTTCGCGGGCGCACGATGTCCCACAAAAGATATCTATTCAACCTAACGGTTCAGCTTTTGAACAATTAACTTTCTTACTTTATGACAGCTTGGTAGTCGATTTAAAAAAAATTAAACATTTGTCGCAAAAACAATTGGATCAACGCCATGCTAATCTGGAATAATTAGGAAACAGAAAATCAGAGAAAATAGATTTTTATAATGGATTGAAGTGAAAGGAATTAAATTATGTTGGGTAATTTAATTCCTTTTTTTGGTGTCGTGAAAGTCTTTGAGAAAAAGCAAGAAATAACGTACCTATTTTTTAACACTAGAGGGCTGGTTTTTTAAAGTAATTCATGCCGCGGGGGACAGAACGTTTTATAATAGTAGCGGTATAGTCAATATTTTATGACGCCAGTGGCGGGCTTGTGGCTGACTTGAGTAGATTATTGCTCTGTTGTTGGAATATTGTATGAGTAGCTGTGACTATTCAACATTTTATGATATATGAGAAACTATGATAATTTTTTATAGTAAATTAACGATTTCTCGCACCTACAGGTTTTATGGCACAGAATAAGAAGTAGATATTTCATGTTTTTTTCATAAAGATTGACTACAATATACTTATTAAACTAAGGAGGCTCGCTCTTTTGAATAATCAAAATCACATGGACTTATGGAAAATAGTCGTGGTGGCGCTCGTCTCAGCACTATTAGGGACCGGCATCGGCTATTTTGCGTTTAGTCACTGGGGGAACAGCAACCCTAGCCCGGCCGGCCAAGTTACTAATGGTTCAGGGAAGGCTGGGACTACTCAAATCAGTAATGTTACTGTCAAATCACATAATCAAATGACGACAGCTTTTAAAAAAGTCAAAGGTTCAGTCGTTTCAGTAGTAAATTATCAGCGGGAACAAAAAAGTGACGATAGTTTAAGTGCATTATTTGGCAGTCTATATGGCAATGGCAATAGCGACAATAATTCGGGGAGTTCAAATAAAAGTAAATTGCAAGAATCTAGTGAAGGTTCGGGTTTAATTTACAGTAAGCAAGATGGCCATGCTTATGTAGTAACTAATAATCATGTTGTAGCTGGTTCAGAAAAATTAGAAGTTATTTTAAGTGACGGCAATAAGGTCTCAGCTAAAAAAGTCGGAACTGATGCTATTACGGATTTAGCAGTTTTATCGATTGCCGCAGATAAAGTCAAATCAGTCGCCCACTTTGGCAATTCAGACGCCGTCAATCCAGGTGAAACAGTTATTGCCATTGGTTCACCTTTAGGCAGCAAATACGCGACTTCCGTGACCGAAGGAATTATCTCGGCTAAAAACCGCACAGTTGATACGACTGATGAAAGTTCCGGTCAAGTTACAGGTCAGGCGACGGTCTTACAAACAGATACCGCAATTAATCCTGGTAATTCAGGCGGACCACTAGTTAATGTCGCGGGACAAGTTATTGGGATTAATTCTATGAAATTAGCTTCCAGTACGGACGGGACTTCTGTAGAGGGGATGGGTTTTGCCATTCCAAGTAATGAAGTGGTCAAGATTATTAATCAATTAGTACAAAATGGCAAAATTGAACGACCACAATTAGGCATTAAAGTAGTTGATTTGGATCAAGTGCCAAGTTCGCAGCAACGTTCGATTCTCAAATTGCCTGAAAATGTTACAGAAGGCGTCTTGGTCGGTTCGACTTCTGCCGATTCCGTGGCTCGGAAAGCCGGTTTGCGCAAATACGATGTAATTGTCAGCATCAATGATAAGAAAATTAAAAATATTGCTGATTTGCATACGAAACTGTATAGCTATGCCGTAGGTGATACAATTAAAGTTCAATTCTATCGGGATGGTAAATTACAAAGTGTCGATGTTAAACTAACCAAAACAACTTAATGCGTATTAGGACCACTGAATTAGAAAGGACCTCACTGAAGTTGGCTCAGCAGTGAGGTCTTTTTCTGATCACCCAGTCAGTTGTGCGCCCCAGAAGCGCAATAGTTTAGTTAATAGAAGTTTTTTTGTTAAGAAAGTAGTTCAAAATAGTTCGGTAAATCGGAGGGGATAATATGTTTTGGTGTCGGTAAGTTATCCACTAAACTGTGGATAAACCTGTGAATAGAGTGTAAAACTAGCGAGGAAGATTTCGGATAAGTTATCCCCTGTTTTGTGCAAAACTTGTGGATAAATAGGAAAACTGGTTTAACACTTACTCTTTGATCCGCTAAGAATCAACGTTAGAGCTGATAACCGAACTAAAATCAATTGTGGAAAACTTTTAGGAGTAATGATGAAAATTCAAATAATTAGTGTAGGCAAAATTAAAAAAAAATATTTAATTCAAGGGATTGAAGATTACACACAACGCTTAAAGCCCTTTTGTACATTGCAGCTTATAGAAGTTCCTGATGAAAAAGCCCCCGAAAAATTAAGTGCCGCTCAAAAAGAACAAGTTAAAAGCCGCGAGGGAGAACGGATCTTAGCTAAAATTCACGCCGAGGATTATGTATTTGCCTTAGCCATTGACGGACAGCAATATTCATCTGAAGCGTTAGCGGCGCAGGTAGCCAATTTAGTTACTTACGGCCATAGCCGCTTGGTATTTGTGATCGGAGGTTCTTTAGGATTAAGCGCAAGTGTTTTGCAGCGGGCTAACCAGGCTATTTCTTTCGGTCGTTTGACGTTGCCACACCAGTTGATGCGGTTAGTGTTATGTGAACAAATTTATCGGTTATTTATGATTAATGCTGGTAATCCTTATCATAAATAATTAGAGATATTTTCGGTAAAATATTACCATTTGCATTACCAGAAATGAGTTCATACGAGACTAGCAGGACAGAAGAAGAGGCAGTAAAACTAAAGAAAATAGTCAGATAATGCGCAGTAATAGAATTAGTAGCTTAATTTGTAATCTAAATGTAATATTTTATAAAATTTATAACTTGATTGAAACACATTCGTAACATAGTTTTGTTAAACTAGGCGTAGTAAAGTAGTTTTAATATTGTGGCACAATTTATAATTTTTGATAATGTTAAAGGGGAGTATTAATATTTATGAAAGTCAAACAGGCAGCTGTGGCAACTGTTTTGGGAATGGTTTCCTTTTTTGGTGTTTCTGAAGTTGCGCATGCAGATAGTATTTATACGGTAAAACCTGGTGATACTTTATCGGGCATTTTAATGCAGACTAAAAAAAGTCTCAATTCGATGAACCAGGTAGCTGCTGATAATAATATTGCGGATGTGAATTTAATTTATCCAGGGCAAAAGTTAGTCTTTAAGGATGATGGGCATGTTGCATTAGCTTCTCAGAGTCAAGTACAAAATAATCCCGAAGCCAATACCGTGCAACAAGCTGTAGCGGATTCCCAAGAGCAAACTGCAGCTCAAAATAATCAATCAGTACAAGCGGTCCAAGCTACGAGATCGCCATATTATACGACAGCACCAGCTACGCCAAGTAATAGTGATGCGGCAGCGCGGGATTGGATTGCTGCGCGCGAATCTGGGGGTTCATATAGTGCCACAAATGGCAATTATATTGGTAAATATCAATTGTCCGCTTCATACTTAAATGGGGATTATTCACCTGCTAATCAAGAACGGGTAGCCAATAATTACGTGGTGTCGCGTTACGGTTCCTGGACAGCAGCTCAACAATTCTGGCAGTCACATGGCTGGTATTAATTAAGACTCATCAGTACCAAGAACCTGAACAAGAGATAACTTGTTCAGGCTATTTTTATATCTGGAATAATTTATGGCTCAGGTCACCGCTGGACACTGTGTGTTATGTGCACCATCAAATGACCAGTTGAACGTTACCGGGGTTTGTTGGATAATAACTCAGAAGAAAAAGTAGTCATGTGATATGTTTAATAATAAAAAGAACGCTGTTCTCATAAATCAGAACAGCGTTCTTTTTGGAGGAGGTAGTTAAATTAATTTTAAGAAAATAGAAGCAATGATGACCGAAGCGACGGACACGGTAGCAAAACCACCGACTAGCATCTTAGGCATCATGTGGTAGAGTAAGTAACTTTCTTCTTCTTTATCATTAGCCATGGTGCGGGCAATTTCTGATGTCAAAATATAATCTGCTGGAAAGCCAAATAAAGAAGTCAAAGAACAAGCGTAAGCCATATGCCAAGTCATACCAAACGGTTTAGCTAGTAACCAAGAAGCTAGGAACATCCCCAATAAACCTAAAGCAATTAACACAATGATCTTGCCAATTATGCTTCCAATGATGGCTGGTGAGGTCATATTTAATTGAGAAAATACATAAGCTAAAAGACCATACATTAACCAATTAAAGACTCCGGCCTTATTTAAAGCACTACTTTCTAAAAAGCCGAATTGATGTGCTAATACACCAAAAACTAAACACAATACGTTTGCGTTGATATGAACAAAACCGGCGATCCAGTTACTAAACAAAGCTACAGCAGCTACGCGTACCAAAATAAAAGCTGATGTTTGAAATTCTGCAGGTAAATGAAAAACGCCAGTAGAATTATCATCTGCGCCGGTATCCATATTATTCGCAGCAGCTGCTTCTTTAGGTAAGTGGCGGCCGTTATCGTTAAATTCTTTCACTAAACGGCGACCTTCTGTACGCAGCATGTATGAAGTTAAAGGGTAACCAAGGACGGAATGTAAAACAAACATCGAAACGGGTAAGGCAATCAATGCCGTAGCCCCTTGCGCCTTTAAACCACTCGTCATTAACACGGCAGAAACCACTCCGCCTGTCAGTGGAGGGATAGCAGCCACGACTGTATGCCAATCAAAGATTAAAGTCCCAATTGTCAGACATAAAACCAGAGTCCCAGCCACGCCTAAGAGTGCGATACAGACAGCTTTCCATTGCGCAATTAATTCTTTCAAACTCATTAATGTACCCAGATGGACTAACAGCATTGACACACAGATAGCGACAAATGCTTTACCATAGGATGCATCTGCAACAATGTTTTTTGGTAAAATTGTCCAAAAACCAATCGCAAAAAGTACTGCTGTAATAAACACTGAAGGAATATAGGCATGCGAAATACTCGAAACCCATTCTCCAATCAGCATAAATAACATAACGACAATAAAGGCGATAATAAATTTCATATCACAGCCACTCCTTTTTACCAAAAATGATTTATGTTTACGTACTATACTCTCATTTTTTATTTAGTCAAATTTAATTTAAATGAGTAACGGCCTTGAAATCTGCATTATAATGCTGCTAAAATAACAACTAAAAATTAAAAAACCTTAACTAAATTTTTGGAGGAGCAAGTATGACAGTTTTTACTAATTGTAATTTATGGGACGGGACTAATAATTCAATGCAAGCACACTCGTGGCTGGAAGTAGAGAACGGGCGAGTGCAACAAGTGGGTCAAAACACCCCACCAGCTAGCGACCAGACAGTGGATCTGAAAGGACAATATGTGATTCCTGGCCTGATTAATGCCCACACGCATATTATGATGGACCCGGTGACTAATGAAATGGAGCAATTATCCGAAACTGTGGTGACTGCCCGGGCGTTACGTAACTTGGATACGTTATTGCATGCTGGAGTGACCACGATCCGCGAATGTGGTTGTGCATTCAACACCGATTTAAAATTAAAAGCTTTAGCACAAAAGCAACCCCTGGTCGCACCGCATATTTTGGGTTCTGGACAACCTTTGTCTATGACCGGAGGACATGGTGATTTTCCGGAACAGGCGGGAGGTAACTTTTCTTATTTAGTAGATTCACCCGATGAAGTCCGTAAAGCCGCACGTTTGGTTCTAAAAGCAGGAGCCGACAATATTAAAGTGATGGCGACGGGCGGTGTCATGTCTCCGGGAGATAATATTGAAGATACTGCCTCCACCGTGGCAGAAATGCGGGTAGCCGTTGAAGAAGCACATCACAAAAGTAAAACGGTCGCCGCCCATGCTCAAGGTCATCAAGGAATCCAAAATGCCCTGGACGCGGGAGTGGATTCCATTGAACATGGGATTTATGTCGACGAACAACAAGCCGCTTTTATGGCGGAACATCAAATTTACCTCGTCCCTACGCTGAATGCTTGTGCCAGCATTAGTAAATATGGTCGGGATCAATTGCCTGATTACATGATTCGCAAAAATGATCAAGTGAAAAATGACTTCGTGAAAAATATTAAAATGGCCTTTGAACACGGCGTGAGTGTTGCAGTGGGTACAGATGCGGGAACACCATTTAATAGCTTTGCCACCGGTACGTTTGAAGAATTGGAAATTTTTGTGAATGAAGTCGAAATGACTCCCCTCCAAGCTTTACAAGCTGCAGGCACAGTCGCCGCCCATGTTCTTCATATTGCGGATGATTATGGGACTTTGGAAGTAGGTAAAGTCGCCGACTTTTTGGTTCTGCAAGCCGATCCGTTGCAAGATATTACAGCCGTAGCACAAACTGATAAAGCAGTTTACCAAGCAGGAGTTCTAGTCAAGTAAAAAAGTACTATTCAAATAGTCGTTCACTAAACGTTTCGATTTTAGGCGAAGCGTTTTTTTTTTGTGGTTATTAATTCTTAATGGCTAACATTGCATAATCGAAACCAAACAGCTTTATTTGTGAAGATTTCGAAAACTTTTTCGGGCGCTTGAGGAACTAATTAGTGAAATACGAAAACATTTACTGCGTTGACTGTCTAAAATAAACAGTAGAGAACTTATCCGAATATTCCTCAGATTGGAAAAAAGAAAGGAGTGAATAAGGACGCAGAACCCAAAGGATGCAGATGAGCGTTAGTGGATTCGCATAATCCTTTTAGTGAAAGCGATTTAATCGATCCGAAATGTTGACCACCAATGGTTGCGCTAGCTGGTTTTTCAAAATGCGGACGGACTTATAAGCGGGTAGTAATGATTGCTGTAGGGATCTTTTGTAAAGCGGTGCATTAGGACCACCAGCGATTAGAGCACAGGAATGCTCACCAGTGTCCATTCATTGATTTGTATGTATAGCTTAGTTTAGGAGGTGTGGTGTCATGAAGAATATTGTTTTAACCCGAGTTGATGATCGTTTAATTCATGGTCAAGTGATGACTGCTTGGGTGCAACATTGCAAGGGCAACGTTATTGAAATTATCGACGATGAAGTAGCTCAAGATGATTTTTTAAAATTGGTCACCACTTCGACAGCACCGGAAAATATTCAAGTACGGGTGGATACCTTAGAGGATGCGGTGAAATTTTTACAAGCAGATGCCCAAGATCAGCACGTTATTATCTTAGTCAAAACGCCCCAAGTCATTGCGGATTTGTTGAAGCGTGGAATCTCCATTGCACAAGTTGATGTGGGTGGGATGGCTCAGCGAAAAGATCGCACCCAATTATATCGAAATATTGCGGCGAGTCCGACAGAACGACAAGTTTTCCAGGAAATAATTGCTGCGGGGACAGACGTCATGGTCCAAGTCATTCCTAGTGACAAGGCAGTAAATATTACTAAATATTTATAACAAGAGGTGAAGGCCCATGAAGATCAATTTATTACAAGCCTTTTTGATCGGCATTATTTACTATTTAAGTGTTAATGGCACTCCGTGGTTAAGTTTACTGGGATCGACAGTCATGGCGCGACCGTTAATTTGTGGAATGTTTGTCGGTTTTGTATTAGGCAATCCGATTCAAGGAATTATTTATGGGGCAGCCATTAGTTTACCGTTTTTAGCATATATTTCTGCTGGGGGCACGGTGCCCATGGATCCCGGTTTAGCGGGTACTTTGGGGACCGCTTTAGCTATGGCTTCCAAAACGACGCCGAATGTCGCCGTGACCTTGGCGGTACCCATTGGGCTGTTAGGAACCGTGATTTGGATTATGCATATGACGGTGGATATTTCTTTTTTACATTTAATTGATAAAGCCGCAGCCAACGCCGATTATCGCAAAGCTGATCGTATTCAGATGTACTTACCACAAATTTTTCTATTGGTAATTACAGTCATTCCCGCAGCCGTGGTGGTCTATTTTGGTTCCGGTCCGGTAGCCGGTTTATTAACTTCTTTAAAGGGAGTACCGATGCATATTTTGAATGTTATTGGCGGAGTTTTACCGGCTTTAGGAATTGCAATGATTTTAAAATCTATCAATAATAAAAATATTTTAATTTATTACGCCATTGGGGTTATTTTAGCAGTTTATTTGAAATTACCAATTATTGCAGTGTCTATCATTGGCTTAATTATTGGGCTCTTGCATACGCAATTAGAATTTAAAATCGTCGATAAATAGGAGGTGCAAGCAATGGAAGCTCAACAAACTTCACAGACACAATCAGCTAAGCAGAATTTACTTACTAAAAAAGATGTACAACGTTCCTTTTGGCGCTGGACCTTTTTTTCCCATTCCAATTATAACTATGAACGGATGCAATCTTCGGGCTTTTTGTTTGCGTTGACGCCAGTTCTGCGCAAATTATATCCCCACCAAACTGATTTAGCGGCCGCGATGCAACGGCATTTGGAATTTTTTAATACCGAACCGCACTTTGGCGGCATCATTGGGGGTTTAACTATTGCCCTGGAAGAACAACGGGCTTTGGGGGCACCCATTGATGATACGGCGATCAATTCTTTAAAAACCGGCCTCATGGGACCTTTTGCGGGGGTTGGAGATACTTTATGGCAGGGAACCATTGTGCCCATTATGTTATCGCTGGCGATTAGTCTTTCTGCCGGGGGTAATTTTGTCGGACCGATTTTTTACATCGTGGGCATGTTTGCCATTATGTGGACCATTGCCTACGTTTTATGGATGCGCGGTTATTATACTGGCCGCGAAGGCATTCAAAATATCCTGCAAGGTCATCAATTAAAGATGGTCATGCAAATTGCGCAAATTATGGGGGGCATTGTAATTGGCGCCTTGACGGTAAACTATGTGACTTTGAGTACACCTTTAAAATTACACTTAGAAAATTCCACGCTTAAAGTACAAACCGGGATTTTAGATAAACTATTTAAAGGTCTACTGCCCGTGGCAATTACTCTTTTAGCCTATTATTTAATTAATCAGCGCAAATTAAAGTCTACTACTGTCTTGTTTATTTTGATTCTTATTGCGGCAGTTGGCGCCGGTTTTTATATTTTTTAAACGTTTCCGGGGAAATTAATTAAAGTTTAAGGAGGACTTAGACTCAAATGACCAAGATGCAAGCAGCTATTTTTAATGATATAGAAAAATTAGACATTGAAACTTTAGATGTGCCACAAATTCGCCCCAATGAAGTACTGGTAGAATTGAAGGCTTGTGCTTTTTGTACTTGGGAACAACGCGTGTTCACTGGTGTCAATACAGTCCAATTTCCATTTATTGGCGGCCATGAAGAAAGTGGCGTAATTCGCGCCTTGGGTGCCGATATTGATCCAAAGTTATGGCATGTTGGCGAGCGCGTAGTCGTCGGATTAATGACTTCTTGTGGGGACTGTCATAATTGTCGTATTGGACAAGAAGGTAGTTGTACTGATTTTTCTTATGAAAAGCCTGTGGGCGGTTTAAGTGTTCGTGGAATGGGTGGTTTTGCCGAATATTTAGCTGTGCCGATTACTAAATTATTCCCGATGGCCGATAATTTGTCTTATGAAGAAGCCGCGTTAACCGAACCTCTGTCTTGTGTAGTACATAGTATTGATACAGCAGATGTGCAACTGGGAGATACGGTAGTCGTGATTGGCGCCGGCATTATGGGCGCTTTTCATGCCATTTTAGCCCGGCAACGAGGAGCGCGGGTAATTATTGATGAGCCTAGTGTCCAGCGGCAACAATTCATGGCCAATTTGGGTTTTCAAGAATTTATTAATCCTAAACAAGAAGCTGCGGTGCCGGCAGTAATGCGCCTGACTGGTGATCAGGGGGCTGATATTGTATTTAATACTGTAGGCAATTCCAATTTGGTAGCTGATTCCATTGCTATGGCAGCGATTCGCGGCAAAGTGATGCTGTATAGTTCTTTTCATCCCGACAATCCAGTTCAATTTAGCCCTAATACATTACATCGACGGATGACACAAATCATGGGGAGTGCCAATTCCGATGGGCAGGATTTTTTCAAAGCTTTGAATCTTTTAAATACCGGCGTCATTGATGTTAAACCGTTTATTGCGGGTTATACCACTTTTGCGGACATTGAAGCCGGCATGCGTCGGGCTTTAGATCCGGAAACTTATCGCATCATCCTCAGAATGAATCAATAAAAAACGGACGGCTAATTCTTGAATAGATGTTTCAAAATAAATAACTAACCAGACAAAGATAATGGAACCAACTCCAGCATAAAAGATATTAGGGATGAATCAAGCTCGTAAGTAACCGTTTACAAAACACGCACCATTTAACCATGATTATTGGTTTGGGTACGGACTACGTAACTATCTAATAAAATGCGACTCATGATTTGTAGGGACAGACGAGAGTGAACCTCATATTCATCAAATAAATTATTAAAGGATTGGTAACCTAAAAAGAGTTCATCAGTATATTTTAAAATGGGCGCTTGCGGGTTAGCGGTTAAAACAATTTGGGGAATGTCCATCTTACTCAAAGTCCGGGCCGCAGCGACTAATTCCGGCGTTTGGCCGTTTAATGTGATAAAGACTGCTGCACTGTGTGGTTTGACCTTGGCAGCGATTTGTTTGATGATATTTGGATCGTGAAAATAAGCCACTTGTTTATTCAGTAGCTGCAATTTTAATTCCATTTCTTCGGCAATTGTTTCTGATAAGCCACGCGCGAACAGATAAATTAATGGAGCGTTGGTTAATAGTTGAATCGTATCTTCAATGACAGAGACCTGTAAGTTTTTTAAAGTGTTTTTTAATTCTTCTTCGTTTTGCATAACTACATTTTGAATTTGTTCATCAGCATTTTCTAAAACGGAATAGGGAATATTGTGCGCCGCAGTTTTTAAGCGTCCATGGCGAAAATCAGTATATCCGGTAAACCCCTTTTTTTTCAGGGTCCGCACAATAGTCGCGGTCGAAACATTAGCATGTTCACTTAATTCAGTAATCGACCATTGCATAGCTGTCTGGCGATTTTGGGCAAGATAATCCCAAAGGTACTGTTCACTGGGGCTTAATTTGTTGGCATGGTTAATTTTAGAAAGCATTGGCATCACCATACTCATTATACCTAACTGCTTTCTTATCCCCAATACCTAAAAATGGTTACTTTCATCTTCAGCGGTTAAAAAGGAGAATCATGATGATTTATACTTTGACGTTAAATCCTGCCATTGACTTGTTTATTACTACGCAAGATATGCAACCTAATCGAGTCAATCGCACACAAAACTATGAAGTGCAGGCCAATGGGAAAGGAGTCAATGTCTCTATTATTTTGCAGCGCTTGGGGACTGCTAATACTGCTTTAGGAGTAGGTGCGGGTTTTACTTTAGATTATATTTCCTCTTTTTTAACTGCCCATCAGATTCCTAATTATTTCTTAAAAGATCAAGGTATTACGCGGATTAATGTTTTCACTCGGGTTTTAAATCAGGGCCAGGAATATAAGTTAGTCAATGCGGGGCCCATCATTTCACCAGCGATTCAGGCTCAATTAATGCAGCGCTTAAAAAAGCTAACTGCCCAAGATTGGTTGTGCGTTTGTGGCAGTTTTGCCCAGGGGATCCAACCGGCGTATTTAAAAAAAATCGGACAATTAAGTCAACAACAAGGATTTAAATTGGTGGTGGATACCGCTTATGCGGAAGTTTTACAAATTTTACCCTACCGCCCTTATTTAATTAAACCGAATGTCGAAGAATTAGCTGCTTGGTTTCACCAACCGGCGCCTGATAATTTGACCCAGATTGTGACTTGGGGTCAAAGCTTAGTCCTCCAAGGTGCCCAAAATGTTTTAGTGTCTTTAGGAGCTCAAGGGGCGGTCTTGATTACACCCCAGCAAATTTTATATGGAACAGCACCGGCTATTCACGTTTTAAATACGGCGGGCGCAGGCGATACCATGTTAGGGACTTTTGTCGCTGGTCGTAATCAAGGTTTAACGGATGAAGCTAACTTGGTGAAAGCTATTGCTGCGGGGAGTGATACCGCGCAAAAATCATGGCTGACTACTTTTCAACAAATCGAAGAATTACAAGCACAGATTAAAATTCAAACATTATCGGCATCCAGGATGTCATAATAAGCCGCTGGCGGGGTCCTGAATAAAAAATTTATAAAACTACATTTTTATAAACATATCACTGAAATATTGGGAGGTTGAATAATGGTTCTGCAATTGAATGCTGTGCAAATGCAGCATCTACAAAAGTTATCCAATAATGAACAAATTATTTCCGCTTTGGCATTAGATCAGCGTGGCTCTTTACAGCAATTGATGGTTCAAGCTTCAGGGCACCAACCCAGTCATGAACAAATAGCCAGTTTCAAAAAATTAGTCGCACAAGAATTAACGCCTTTTGCGAGTGCTATTTTATTGGATCCAGAATATGGATTGCCGGCCGCCCAGGCTCGGGCAGCCTCTGCTGGATTGTTGTTAGCCTATGAACAGACCGGTTATGATACGACCACTTCAGCTCGGTGGCCCCGCTTAATTGAAAATCAAAGCGTGGGGCGTATGCAGCAAGTGGGCGTAGATGCTGTTAAAGTACTGCTTTATTATGACGTTGATGCGGCTGAACAAGTCAATGATTGTAAACAAGCCTTTGTGGAACGCATTGGTGCCGAGGCCCAGGCGTATAATTTACCTTTCTTTTTGGAATTAATTGCTTATGATGAACATATAACGTCTGATCAAGAAGCAGCCTATGCGCGCATTAAACCGCATAAAGTGATTGCCATGACGGCAGAATTCTCTAAGCCACAATATCAAGTGACGGTACTCAAAGTAGAAGTGCCTGTCAATCAAAAATACGTAGCTGGCTATACGGATTCGACCACCCAACCGGTTTATGAACGTGCTGAAGCTTTAAGATACTATAAAGAACAAAGTGAGGCTACAAACTTACCATTTATATATTTGTCGGCGGGAGTTTCCAATAAATTATTCATAGAAGAATTGCAGTTTGCTAAAGAAGCCGGGGCAGCTTTTAATGGAGTGCTTTGTGGCCGGGCCACTTGGCAACCGGGAGCCCAAACGTTTGCCGCCAAAGGGTCAGTGGCTGGCCAAAAGTGGTTGCAAACAGAAGGTCGCGCCAATATTCAGCGCATTAATACCGCCTTGGCTGCTACCGCTACCCCATGGACTCAGAAAGTGACGCAACTTTAAATCAGCGAGGTAATTGCAACGACTGGTATTCAATATTGATGAAGCCAGTCGTTTTGATTGTGATGATAATAATCTGATTATGTCATGTCAAAGCAACTAATCAAAAGGTGTTCACCACTGACAGCACCGTGGCTGGAGCCGCAACATTTTCGAAGTTTTTTCGTGCTAGTAATTTAAATTATGATAGTCCAATGAGAAGGCTATTGATAGCGCTTGTAATAAACTGCTAAAATTTAAGTAATCCTTGGAATAGAAAAGCGAGGCTTCGGGCATGCATAAAATCTCACCGCAATCCAGTTTTTTTAAAACAGCGTTATTGTCGATATCTTTGATGTTAATGAGTTCATCACAAATTTCACCTAGTTTACCTTTAATGTACGCTGACTTTCCCCAGATTTCGCGGACGGGGGTAGAACTACTAAGTTCAATTGCCGGCAGCGGTATCGTGGTCGGACTATGCTTTAATCCGTTGCTTGTTCAGCTGGTGAAGCCCAAAGCGACCATCATCCTCGGTTTATTACTAGTTTTAATCGCCGGTTCATATCCGATTTATGCAACAAATTATGGAGGTATTTTGACGGCGCGTTTCTTATTAGGAGTGGGTGTCGGCCTATATAATTCCTTGGCAGTCAGCTTATTAGCACAGTTTTATCAAGGTCCGGAATTATCTACGATGTTAGGCTGGCAAAATGCTACCGGCAGTCTGGGCATTGCCTTGTTTTCCGGCGCAGTCAGTTGGTTGTTAAACTGGGGGTGGCACGCGGTTTTTGCCATTTACTTGTTGGCCTTGCCGATTTTGTTATTATTTAGCGGTGTGGTTTCGCTGCCCGCAGCGACTTCGCAGCCTACAACGCTGGCTGCGAAGTCGCATCCTTGGAAACATTTGAATTGGACAGTCCTGCGGATTGCCGGATTAATGTTTTTCATGCATGCTTTTTTTATGACGCAGACCTTTAAATTACCCCAATTAGCTTGGACACAGCATCTGGCTAGTGTCCAACAAGTAGCTTTAATTTCCGGGTTAGTAGGCTTAATGGGTTGGCCAGTGGGTTTGATTTATGGCAAACTCAAACAAAAATTACAGACGCTTTTACTGCCCATCAGTTTACTGTTGCAAGTTGGCGGATTGTTAATGATGGCTTATGCACCCCAGATTGTGGTGTTAGTGATCGGGGCTATCATTTTAGGCACGGGCTTTGGCTTAGCCGTGCCCTATGCTTTTGATTGGGTAGCTGCGGTGGTGCCTGAGGCAGCCGTTAATTTAGCTACGACTGTGGTTTTAATTTTGATTAATTTAGGATGTACGATTTCTCCACTGCTGGTTAATTGGCTGGCTACCACTGGAAGTGATGGTTCACCGCAGGCAGCCTTTAGCTTTGCTGCTGGGGGAATGGGTTTATTAACTTTATACGGTTTGGGACATTATTGGTATATGACAAAAATTCACCGGCAAAAAGTCTAGACGCAAGGCTTTAGCAGCATTTCCCATGCGCAAATGCAGCTCTTATAAAAGAGCATTTAATCATATAAAATGAGACAAATAAAAACCATCGCTTCTTCCCAGAGCAGCGATGGTTTTTGGGATTCACCTTTTAACCTTGAAATTGCTGTACGTAGCGATCAATTTCGGCTAGATAAAGTTGTTTTTGCTGGTCACTAATCCAAGCCGCATTGAAGGAATTTTTAGCTAATTGAATAATTTGAGCTTGAGTTAATTGATATTTTTGGGCTACAGCATAGTAATTATCACTAATGTATCCTTTAAAATAAGCTGGATCGTCGGAATTAATGGAAATTTGAACGCCGGCTTTTAGCAGCTCTGTTATTTCCTTTCCCTTCATATCAGGGGAAACAAAACTGTTAGATAAAGGACAAGCGGTTAAACCGATTTTCCGTTGGGCTGCTAACGCGACAAGATCTGGATCTTCGACAATGTTGGTGCCGTGATCAAGACGTTCCACATCCATGATTTCTAGAGCCTGGCGGATATGTTCAATCGAATCTTTTTGATCAATATCACAATGCGTCGTGAGATGAAGTCCAGCTGCAGCGGCGTCTTCAAATTGGCGAGCAAATTTGAGAGGAGGATTATTGTGTTCATCCGAATCCAGACCAATACCGATAATTTTATCGCGATATTGCATTGCTTGGGCTAAAGTTTGGCGAGCCGATTCTTTAGAGAAGTCTCTTAAAAAACACATAATTAAAGCAGCATCAACATTTAAAGCCCGGGCATCGACTACGGCTTGATGCAAACCATTGATAACGGTAGCAAAAGGAATTCCGCGGCTGGTATGGGCTTGTGGATCAAAGAAGATTTCTACATGACGGACATTATTAGCCGCTGCTCGTTGTAAATAAGCCCAAGCCAAATCATAAAAGTCCTCCTCGTGTTGGAGCACATTCATGGCTGGGTAATAAACTGCCAGAAAAGATGCTAAATCATGATAGTCATAAGTCTTTTGAACATCTTCAATGGTTTTTTGACCAATATCTACATGATTGCGTTGCGCTAGTTTTAATTTCAATTGGGGCTCTAATGTACCCTCAATATGTAAATGCAACTCGGCTTTCGGTAACCCCTGGGTAAATTCAGAAGTAACAGTAGTATTCATTAAAAATCCTCCCTGATTAATGTTTGCTTTTTACTGGTTTAATTTAGTTTAACACACTTTAAAAATAAAAAAACACATAAAAAACGAACTTTTAGCATTGAATTATTTTTAATTGTATGGAATAATTCAAATGTAATGACATGGGATTGTCATGTGAAGGGGGATATGGAAAAATTATGGAGACAGGAACGGGAACTTTCTTCCAAGGGTTTTTGGAACGAACTTTTCATCTGTCAGAACAAAAGACTACGGTGAGACGGGAAATCACCGCAGGTCTGACGACATTTGTATCAATGGCCTACATTTTATTTGTTAACCCCAGCATTTTAGGGGCCGCGGGAATGAATAAAGGGGCTGTGTTTACAGCCACCGCCATTTCCGCCATCATTGGTTGTTGGTTGATGGCCTTTTTAGCCAACTATCCGATAGCCATTGCTCCCGGTTTGGGTGACAATGCCTTTTTTACTTATTCGGTTGTTTTAGCCATGGGAATTTCGTGGCAAAAAGCCATGGCGGGAGTTTTTGTAGCGTCCGTTTTATTCACGATTTTGTCGTTTCTGAAAGTCCGTGAGATAGTTATTGATGCCATTCCACAAGATTTAAAATTAGCGATGGCGGCTGGGATTGGTTTGTTTATCGCTTTTGTCGGTTTACAAGGCGGTGGTTTAGTCGTAGCCAATAAATCTTCTTTAGTTGGTATTGGTTCCATGACAGTACCGACTACCTGGCTTACTATTTTTGGTATTTTTGTCATTGCGATTTTAATGGCCAGGAAAGTTCCGGGCTCCATTTTTATTGGGATGATTGCAACGGCGGTTTTAGGGCTGGTCATCGGGCTTATTAAGACACCGACCCATTGGGTGTCAGCGGCTCCCAGCATGCAACCAACTTTTGGCGTCGGGATTACGCATTTATCAGCCCTGGCGGATCCGCAAATGTGGGCAGTAGTGTTGATTTTTTTGCTGGTTGCGTTTTTTGATACAGCCGGCACTTTGATTGGTTTGGCGCAACAAGCGGGCATTATGCGCAACAATAAAATGCCACGCATTGGACAAGCCTTAATGGCTGATTCGATTTCGATGTTAGCCGGTTCCGTGATGGGGACCACCCCCACTTCGGCTTACGTAGAATCTTCTGCAGGGATTGCCGTAGGTGGTAAAACCGGTCTTACAACATTAACCACTGGATTCTTGTTTGTTTTAAGTTTATTTTTCTCACCTTTACTGACGGTAGTCACTAATCAAGTGACCGCGCCGGCTTTGATTATTGTCGGTGCCTTAATGGTGTCAAGTTTACGTGATATTCAATGGGATAAATTTGAAGTAGCTCTGCCGGCATTTTTGGTAATTGCAGGGATGCCGTTAACTTATAATATTTCCTACGGGATTGCATTTGGCTTTTTAACTTATCCTCTCTTAATGGCTGCAGCGGGTAGACGTAAAGAAGTCAATGGCATTTCTTGGACCTTAATGTTTGTGTTCATTGTTTTACTTTATATATTAAATATTATGCCAAATGGCACAATGGCTTAGTGCAGAAGGGTGGATGACTGTAAGGTGACGACAGTAGCAGCTTTAAAACAATATATTGATGCCGGAGCAGCAAAAATGCCGGCAGATTTGGTAATTGAAAATGGAACTTTGGTGAATGTCAATACAGGAGAGTATTATCCGGCCAATGTCGCGGTTTTTCAGCAACGGATTGTGGCAGTAGATGAGGATGTCAGTGCTTATGTTGGTTCACAGACGCGCCATCTGGATGCCCAAGGCCAATATTTAGTACCAGGTCTTTTGGATAGTCATATTCATGTAGAGTGCAGCAAATTAAGCTTGACACGTTTTGCACAAGCAGTTTTACCGCATGGGACTACCAGTATTGTTTCTGGATTAGATGAATATATTGCGGCGTTAGGTTTGGATGATCTGTCAGAAATTTTTACCGAAATTGAAAACCTGCCGTTTAAAGTCTTTTGGGGGTTACCTTATAAAACTCCGTATACGATTCCGGCTTCCACAATTAAATATAATGTCACCGCTAAAGATCATCAACAATACCAGCCACAAGCTAATTGTTATGGCGTTTGGGAAACCGTCCGAGAAGCTGTAGAAATTAAAGATGAAGACACCTTGCAAGCTCTGAGCATCGCGCAAAAGTATCATAAACCGATCTTTGGTTGTGCACCCTTAGCGCGGGGGGTGGAATTAAATCAGTACTTAATGAGTGGTGTTTGCTTGGATCATGAAAGTTATAGTCCCGAAGAGTTACTGGAAAAAGCTCGTAAGGGAATGCATGTGGTCTTACGGGAATCATCAGTTACCCATTTTCTAGCCGATAATATTCAGGCCATCACCAAATCCGCCAGTGGCGTGGCCCAGCATACTAGTTTTTGTACCGATGATGTGAATGTCACTGACTTATTAAACCAAGGGCATCTAGATCATGTCATTCGTTTAGCAATTGCCGCCGGTGTCAGTCCGATGACGGCCATTCAAATGGCCACTATTAATGGCGCCCAGGCGTATCATTTAGAAGATCAGATTGGCTCCATAGCTCCCGGTAAAGCGGCAGACATCTTATTAGTAGATGATCCGGCAGCTTTTCATGTGCAAACAGTTATTAGTAAAGGTCAAGTAGTCTTTGCAAATCAACAATTACAAATGACGTTCACGCCGCCTAAGCGCAGCCCACAGTTAAGCGGTCAGTTAAAACACGACCTCTTACAGGCAGCTGATTTTAATTATACGGTCGACTTAAACCAGGGACATGCCCAAGTAACAACGATTCATAGTGTGGGTCCTTTTATGCGCCGGCCTAAAACAGTCGAATTAGCAGTGCAAGATCATCTGGTCTTACCTGATGTACAACAAGATACAGCGGCAGTATCGGTTATCGAGCGTTACGGAGTCAATCACAATCATGCCAGGGGATTTATTTCAGGTTGGTCTTTACAACAAGGAGCCTTAGCAACGTCAGCAGCTCCAGATGACAATAATTTAGTGGTAGCAGGTGTTAATACGCAAGATATGGCACTAGCCGCCAATACGTTAATCCAATGCGGTGGTGGCCAAGTGGCGGTTTTAAATGGTCAAGTTTTGGCGTTATTAAAATTACCACTAGGAGGAATTACGACTGATCTGGAACCGCAAGCAGTGGCTGATCAGGAAAAGAAATTAAAAGCAGCAGCACAACAACTAGGTTGTCAACTACCGGATCCCTTTTTCTATCTATCCTTTTTACCTATTACAGCCATTCCCGAATTAGCGATCACTGATGGAGGCAATGTTGATTATCCGAAGTTAGCTTACTTTGATCCGATTGTAAATTTAACAGCCAATTAAGCTTTATTCATATTTAAATTCTAAAGACCGATGTGTTGAAACAACACGTCGGTTTTTTTCTGCACGAGACCTGGAAGAAATACAACTCCAGTCAAAAAAACAAAGAGGGGATATTATTAGATACCGTTAGCGGGGATGCATAGTTACCATTATCAATTATTTATCATAATAATAGTTCGGATATTAAACGTTTACAAAACGTTTAATCAATGATATAGTGAATTAGGTTAATGAATTATTATTAAATAATAATTACCAGCTTTAAGAATTTATGTCTGCGCAGTATAAATGTAGTGTGAAAGTGCATTGAAACAGAGGAGGCAGTTATATGTTCAAGTATGAAAAAGTAAATGGTGATTTTGATGTAAAAGGCAAAGTAGCGATTGTCTTAGGCGGTGCCGGTGGTATTGGTGAAGCAGTAGTGCGAATGTACGCCAAAAAAGGTGCGAAAGTTACGATTGCAGATACCAAAGACAACGTTAAAGAACTAGCGGCTCAAATTTCCAAAGAATATAATACGCCGACACTCGGTTTAAACGTAGACGATACTAATCAAGCAAGTGTTGATCAAATGGTTAGCCAGACAGTGGACGCTTTTGGTCAAGTTAATATTTTGGCGGCCATGCCAGGTTTTGTCGAATTACATCGGGCAACAGACATGCCAATCGACATTATTGAAAAGCATATAAATATTAATGCGATTGGTGTTTTTCGGGCTTGCCAGGCCGTAGCCAATCAAATGATTAAACAAGGTAATGGTGGAAAAATTGTCTGCATTACTTCACAAGCTGACTTTATTGCGATTAATCAGCATGTAGCATACACCATGAGTAAAGCCAGTTTATTAGGAATGATTAAAGTTTGTGCTTATGAATGGGCCGATTACGGCATTAATATTAATGGGATTGCCCCGACAGTCGTTAATACGCCATTAGGTGAAAAAGCTTGGCAGGGTAAAGTGAAAGATGATATGATTCAACAAATTCCCGCCAAACGTTTTGCCGAACCAGATGAAATTGCGGCAGCGGTCCTCTTCTTATCCACTCCAGAATCTAATATGATTACCGGAGAAGATTTAGTAGTTGACGGTGGTTTTACAATTCATTAAACCTTATTGTAGACAATTGGCGGACAAGCAAAATTTTTACACGAACTCCTCTGCAGCTGCAGAGGAGTTTTTAGATCTAATGTCAAGAAACTATAATGAGCTCTGAACGAAAAAAGCCTCACTGATTCAGAAAATTTTGTATAACCTTGCTCCGTTTTGAGCCAATAGCTTTCCAGTTTGCATGCAACACGTTCAAAGCAGATTTAAAAAACCACAACTAAAGGCCGTGGTTTACCAACAAAGTAGAGTAGCAACGATTTAAGGTATTTTATCTAAAGCATTCTTCACGGCTTCTTTGAGAGCGCGGCTGGAACTAGAAGCTCCGGAAATATTATCCACTTGATAGGTATTAGCCGCAATCATTCGTGCAGGTAGTTCTGACAAAGCTTTTTGACCGTAATCTTCCGATTCGCTTTATTGCAGCACTTCAATGTTCTGGATTTTTTTGTGTTCATCGACTGTCACCCGAACTACGATTTGATCACCAATGCCATCAAGCGATTCGCCTAAATATTGGTTTGCAGCAGTGGAATAGTTTACCGTTTTGTTAGCATCGGAAGTCGGGAATGGTGTAGATGTTGAATGAACACTGGCTGAAGTGTGAGCATCCAGGTTGACCTGATCAGTTTTTGGACGGGCAGCGTTTTCTCCCGCAATTTTACCAAAAATCAAACAATCAGCGAGATCTCCACCACCATTGTATTGATTAGCATTGACATGGCCTAATTCTCCCGCACCGTATAAATGCGGAATTACTTGTTGATTGGTATCTAAGATTTCCGCATGAGCATTGCGCCGCGGCCCGCCTTGAGTATTGAGCATAGTATGCTGCTGCGCAATAGCATAATAAGGTCCCTCATCCGAAAAAGCGGTCATGGTTTGTGGATCACGCTGATATTGATAATTTTTACCCTGTTGGACAAAGAAATTAAAATCTTGAATTGTACGCTGCAAGGTTTTCGGTTGAACATGAATTTTTCCGCCAATTGGTCCAAGGTAGCGGCTTGGATGATCTTACTTAAAATGTGATTGTGATAATCATCAGCTGGTTGCGCTTTTAACTTTTCATATTGTTTGTTATCAAAAATTAAATAAGGATGCCGTTGGGCTAAAGGAATGCACCAGAGTCCATAATTATAGCGATGACCATGCCGATTAATATCATCTTCTGGAATAAAACGGGTACAGTCGTCGCCCACCGAAATAATCGAACCTGAGCGAAGATTATCCCAGCCTAAAATATTACGTGCACGTCTGCCGTGCGGTTCGGCAAAGTTGGCCACTCCACCGGGTTCATAATTTTGCATATGCCAGAGGTCAGCGCCGACTTCAATGGCCATTTTGATACCATCACCGTTATTGTATAAAGTACCATAAGGAAGCAGATCCCGTTCACCCAGATAATCCTGAATCATTGTATTATTATTTCAAAGCCGCCCAAAGTCAAAATAACACCGTTTTTAGCATAAACGTTCAACATACGATCTTCACGTTTAATTTGGACGCCGACAATTGTCCGATCAGCTTGTTGCAGCAGATGTTGGGCAGGAGTGGAATATAAAATATCGATTTGATCTGTCCGTTCTAAAACTTTTTGTCGGAGAATTTTCCACAGAGCTGCATCAAAGATACGACCATGGACTAATAAATTGTCACTTGCCTGACTGCCCGCAAATTCCGGATACTCCGCCATTTTTTGTAAGAATTTGGATTTGTACCAACTCCAGCAGTTGTCAAAGTGATCTACAACCAAAGCTGTGAATTACTGATAGGAGCCAGAAGCTGCAATCTCTAATTATGAGTTCAAGTGAGTTTACTATTAAAAAAATTATTTAATTCTCATAATAAGGAAGATAATCAATTAGAAGCTGGTATAATGAGGGTACTAATCTTAAAAGGGAGTGATGTACATGTGTACGAGTATTACACTGACTTCAACCGAGGGTCGGGTTTTTTATGGTCGCACGATGGATCTCAATTTGGGCATGTTTGGCGAAGATCCGGGAACAGATGCCACTAGTATTGTCAATATTCCCCAAGGGGTTCGTATTGATAGTCAATTAGAGCCCTGGACCGCTAAGTATGCGGCCATCGGTGTCGGTGGTCGAGACTCATTTTATTTATATGATGGGGTCAATGAACATGGCTTGGCAGGTGATGTTCAAGTCCTAATGGAAGCCACACATGCAACTGCTGACTCCTTAAAAGAGCGGAATTTAAAGGGGCTTTTGGGCGAAGAATTTGTGACTTTTGTTTTAACTAATTTTAAAAGTGTAGCAGATATTAAAGAACATATCGGTGAATATGCTTTGTTGGATCAGCCTTCTGTGAGCGGTGATCAAAGTATGGAATTGCCCTTACATTATACCTTTTTCGATGAAACCAAAGCCGGCGTAGTATTAGAACCCACGGATAATGGAGCATTTAAACTGTACGACAGCATTGGGGTCATGACGAATAGTCCCGAATATGATTGGCATTTAACGAATATTCGTAACTATATCAGTTTAGACAATTTAGATCCTAAAAAGCCTAAATCAGTGAGTGCTAATTTAACACTTCAACCGATTGAAGCCGGGACGGGATACGGTATGTTTGGCTTGCCGGGAGATTATACGGCGCCTTCGCGCTTTGTACGCGCCACCATGTTAGCCAATCATTTGGATCCTTTTTCAGCTGATCAAGGTTTAAATCAATTGTATGGTGTCTTTCGCTCTGTCATGGTGCCCCGGGGCTTGGAAAAAGAAGCTGCGGATAATCCCCTCAGTGATTGTACTCGTTATTGGGCAGGATATGATTTGACGCAACGGCGCTTGTGTGTTCAGAGTTGTCGGGGCCTGGCTTTCACAGCCCAAACTTTAAAAGCTCAAGGCGAAGCCATAACCTTTACACCTATAGATGTATCAGATCATCTGCACAGTCTAGACTAGTAGTAATTTTCAAATAATAAGTCATCAGATATGTAATAAAAAACTATATCTCAAATTCAAGATATAGTTTTTTTGTGGGCTCAAACGTGGATAAATATTCAACCCCGCCTGTGTTCCAAAGTGCCAAAGCTGGTTGTAGTAATCCCAAACGTACGGGGTTAAACTTCTAAATCTAAAATCGCATTAAATACTTCTTGCGGTAGTTCAATGTCATTATGAGCAGCTTGACGTTTATTCAGATTTTGTCGACGTAAGAGGGCTTGTTTCTTCGAAATACTCCGTTTTTCATTATTGGCGGCGGCATTCTTTCGCAGTGGCGGGACATCCACCCGGGCTAGGACTTTGCCTTCCACTACTGCTTGCACTGGCATAGGGTATAAGCGGCGCGGAATCGTATATTTTAATTTGGTAACTAGTTTTTGCGTTAATTGTGGAGCATCTGGCCGATGAATAATAAAAGTCAAAGCATCTACGCGACTATAGTTGACCCGAACATCTAAACGAACTACATCGGCCGGTTCATAGTCTAAAAATTTAGTGGAAAGACTAGCGTAGCCGTGTGAAGTAGATTTCAAACGACTAAAAAAGTTATAGTCTAATTCCGATAATGGAATTTTATAAATGAGTTTAATTAATTGACCCTGATTTTGAATATCCATTAAAACGCCCTTGTAGTGTTCAGTCCATTTCATCACATTGTTCACTGTATTTTCCGGTGTCACGATCGTGGCCCTTAAAATGGGCTCAGTTACATAATTGATTTGCGAAAAATCAGGAAAACGGACTGGATTGTTCACGGTGAGGAATTGTTTCGGATCCGCTGCTTCAGCCAAATGCACATGATAAGTGACGTTAGGCACTGTCGTCAGTACTTCGACACCAAATTCATTTAAAAGACGTTCCTTGATAATTTGTAAATGAAAAATACCCAGGAATCCCCCACGAAAACCAGGTCCTAAAGCATCCGAAGTTTCGGGAGATATTTGAAAAGAGGGATCGTTTAAAGTTAATTTTTGTAGGGCTTCTTTGAGCGTTTTATAATCTTTGACCGGGTATAACCCAGTAAATACTGTAGGTTTGGGTGGTTGGTATCCCGGAAAAGGTTGGGCGGTCGGATGGTTGACAGAAGTAATAGTGTCGCCAACGCGGACTTGTTGGGGATCTTTAATTCCGGTTATGAGATATCCTACATCACCGGCCTTGAGTGTAGTGGTCGGTGTCCTATCCGGTGTGAGGATGCCTAGTTCATGCACATGAAAAGTCTTTTGTGAAGCCATGAGTTGTAATTGATCATTTTGTTGTAATTGACCATCGAAAAGCCGTAAATTGACAATAACTCCCTTAAATGGATCATAGACCGAATCGAAAATGAGTGCCTTGAGTGGAGCTTGGACTTGGCCTTGCGGAGCCGGCAAATAATGCACAATGGCTTCCAAAACTTCGGGAACACCTTGGCCGGTTTTAGCAGAAATTTGTAAAATTGGGGCTTGGGCTAGCTCGGGATTCAGTTGTCGAATTTGTTTTTCGGTGGCAGCAATTTGGGCATTAACGCTGTCAATCTTATTAATGACCGGAAGAATGACTAAACCGGCTTGCTCAGCTAGTCTTAAATTAGCTACAGTTTGAGCTTGGACTCCTTGAGTGGCATCCACGAGAAGAATCGCTCCATCACTGGCCGCCAAACTTTTTTCAACTTCATAGTTAAAATCTACATGTCCGGGGGTATCAATTAAATTAAGCTCATAAACATGACCATCGTCGGCTTGATATAAATTACGGGCAGTCCGTGCTTTGACTGTAACGCCGTGGTTTTTTTCGACTGTTAAATCATCTAGTAATTGATCCGAAAGTTGGCGGGCACTAACGGTTTGTGTGACCGCCATAATTTGATCAGCCAGAGTGGATTTGCCATGATCAATATGAGCAATAATAGAAAAATTTCGAATGTGAGTTAACTCCATTTTCTCTGTCCTTCCTGTTATGTCATGATGATCGCAGCCCTCCATCTAGAGGGTAGTACTGGCTATCTGCCGATCAAAAGAATAATATGGTCCATTAGTGAGCACTCCTTTATAAGTGAGCTGATTTGAAAAAACTAATCCTGATAAAGCAACGTTTATTAGTTCGCAGTTAGGGCAAGCCTTTGACTGGTAGTAATTCAGACTTAATCGCCGGTTTCCTTACTGCAAACAAACCGTTGGGATTATACTTCAAATTTTAAGCTTTGTAAAATTGCATGCCTTTGTTTGGCTGGCGCGGTAAAAATTAAAATAATTAGATAGTGCCTTCTGATTTACGTCTACTAGTTACTGGCACCAACTGATGACATACAAGTTGAATGAGCCTAAGTGTCGACCGGAAAAATTTTACTTTTCCGGGGCTGGTTTAACGTTGCCAGTTTGTTGTGGAAGCTATAATATAATTCTTAAAAACTAATTGGAAGGAGTAAAGAAAGCAGATGACCTCGATAATTGAGAGTGTGTATTTAAATCACATTCAACTTTATTTTTCGATCAATCCTGATAGTTTACATAAGCCTTTGATTTTATATTTACATGGCGGACCAGGTGATAGCTGTATTCCCTTAACCCAAAAATTTAATGCGAGTTTAGAAGAACACTTTAATTTTATTAATCTGGAACAAAGAGGCGCTGGTCTATCCTATTATAAATTTTCCGCACACCGACCGCCGCGAATTGCAACTTTTATCGAGGATATCCATAGTTTTGTAGAGTATTTATTAAAGCGCTTCAATCAGGAACGATTAATTCTGATTGGGCATTCTTGGGGCTCTGTGTTGGGCATGCTCTTTATTCAGCGCTACCCTCAGCTAATAGCACAGTATATTGGTGTCGGTCAAGTGATTAATATGCGGCACAATCTGCAATTACAAGTACAGTTTTTAAAACAACAAGGTGTGAAACTAAAAAAGTTGGATTTAAAACATAACTTGATTTCAGATAGTTTGTATTTAACCAAAAAAATTGTGCAGCAGCAGGGCTCTTTATATGGAAAAACCAATTATGCGATGTTAATTAAGCCCTTTCTGACGGCTAAAGCTTATCCCCTGACAGCTTTGATTAATCGACTACGGGGTTCGCAGCAATCAATTAAATTTTTATGGCCGGAATTAATGCAGATCAATTTTGAAACCGTCCAACACTACTCAGTTCCGGTTTGTTTTGTGGAAGGGCGGCATGATCATCATGTTGCGGCCACGCTCGTACAAGACTATGTACATACGCTGGATCAGTCGGTTCCACTGATTTGGTTTGAAAAGTCGGGTCATTTTCCCCAATGGGAGCAACCACAGCAATTTAACCAAACGATTACGCAATTATGTTTATAAAATTTTCAAAATAACCGGGCTTATAAGGCCCACTTCTTTCAACAACGCAAAAGGTTCCCAGATTACGGGCCTGATTTTTCCTAATGTGGCCAGTGATGGCACTTCAGTCGAAGACCGGAGTAGCAGCTGCTTTTTATTCATTTAGGAGGATTTCAGACCATTGTAGCTTCTTGACATTACGCGCGCGCTCTGGTTTGGATTAATTTCTGAATTGTTGGCTCCAGTGTTAGCCGCTAATGCTTATTTAATAGCACAGCAAAAAAACCCTAATTTCCATTCGGTAAATTAGGGCTGGCAGATTTGACAGCAGCTTTGCTAGAAGAAGCAACGGAGGCTATAATTTATTAATTTTGTAAATCTTCATCGTCGGGATTAGAGGCGATGAGAACTTTTAATTCTTTGCCGTCCATCATGGCCTGAAAAGCATCCCGCCAATGATCTAAAGGAAAGACCTTTGTGATCATTTGCTCAGCATTGATCGCCCCTTTGGCTTCCAGATGTACAGCTACGGGCCAATCTAATGGATTTTGCGAACGTGAGCCATGATAGGTGAGTTCATGTTGGATGATAATATTTTCATCTAGGGGATTAACCGGTTTGGCAAAAATACCTACTTGTTGCATCGTGCCACCTTTAGTTAACAGTGGCAAAGCAGCATTCACCGCTTGAATGGATCCGGAACAATCGTAGACTTTATCCAGACCGTGACCATTAGTAGCTTGATCGACGACTTTTTGCAAATCTTCTTCTTGGGTATTTACAATTGCGTCGGCCCCCAGTTTTTGGGCGATTTTTAAGCGGTCGTTATCTTTATTAATTCCCGAAACAATGGTCCAAGCACCAATTTCTTTAGCAATTTGTAAAGAGAGCAGCCCCATCGGTCCCGGGCCAATGATCAAGATCTTGTCTTGCAACTTAACTTGAGTCATTTGATACATCGCGTGCACACAACAAGCTAGTGGTTCCGACATGGCAGCTAGTTTATAACTGACATTATCTGGTAAAAGGTGTACACTCTCTTCTCTAGAAATTACATAATTAGCCATACTACCATTAGCTTTAGTTCCAATCCCAGTTCGATTCGGGCAGAGGTTGTATTCGTGCCGTTGACAATATTCACAATGTCCACAGGTAGCCAAGGTAGTCTCACTAGTAACGCGATCACCAACGTGAATCTGTTTGACATCTGTTCCTACGGCCACCACTTTGCCGGCAAATTCATGACCTAAAACTAACGGTGTCACGCTATTGGCATATTCACCCTTAAAAGTGTGAATATCCGTTCCACAGATGCCAGTATAAGCTGTTTTAATTAAAACCTGATCTTTTTGTGGCTGAGGGACAGGTATTTGTTTTAATTCCATATGATCATAGCCATCGGCTGTTTTGACGACAGCATCCATTAATTTATTTTTTAAATCCATCACGCAGTATCGCTCCTATTTTTATAAATCAATTTCTTTTTTGAGAATTTTAGAATAACGGTTTGAGTACTTGAGCAAATTTCAAAATTAACCAGTTCAACACATTCCCACCAGTATCTAAGTTAGTAACTTGGGCAGCACCATGAGGGAACTTCACAATCCCATTCATCATTTGAGTCAATACTGGGGCAAAATCGGTGGCCATGTATAAAGCGAAAACCATCATAATAGTGCAAGAAATAACTGAATGGACGATGTTACCTTTACGACTTGGAACCACTAAGGCTACGAAAAAGGGAATACTTGCCAAGTCGCCGAAAGGCAAGACCCGGTTTCCCGGCAGAATGACCGCTAGAAATAAGGTGATTGGCACCATTAATAAACCAGTAGCCAAAGTGGCCGGAGCACCGGTAGACAAAGCTGCATCCATCCCTAAGTAGAGCTTACGGTTGCCGTATTTTTCTTGTAAAACTTTTTGGGCTCCTTCTTGGATAGGAATAAGCCCCTCCATTAAAATCTTCACCATACGAGGCATTAAAAACATTACACCGCCCATCGACATTCCTAATTTCAAGATATTCGGGAAATTATAACCACCGAGGGCTGCTAGAGCAATTCCAATAATGATCCCCATGACCATCGGTTCCCCAAACACACCAAAACGTTTTTGGATGGTCTCCGGATCAGCATCTAAATTTTTAATTCCCGGAATTTTGCTGACTAACATACTGATCGGAATGCCGATTAAGCCATAAGCATCTGCGGAACCTGTTGGAAAACTGATTCCTTCCAGGCCATAATATTCTTCGATTTTCGGTGCGGTGAAATCGGCAATTAATAAGACGGCAACTTCATAAATAATGCCGCACACAATACTAAACCACCAACTTTTCGTAATAATGAAGGCTGTCGAGGCGGCAGCAATGATGTGCCAGTAATTCCAAATATCGATATCTAAGGTTTTAGTGAGATTAGCTACGATCATGCCGATATTAATGATTAAAATAATAGGAATCATAATCGCGGAGACGGGTTGCGCCCAACTGCCGGCAGATACCGCCGGCCAACCAGCATCAATGACGGTTAAATTAAGGCCAAAACGTTTTACCATTGCTTGGGCCGCAGGACCGACGCTGGTAGTCAGCAAGTTAATCACCAAATTAATACCAATCATGCCAATGCCGACAGTAATCCCCGCTGTTAAAGATTTGCCCGGTCTAACTCGGAAAAACAATCCCACGATAAAAATGATGACGGGGAGCATGACACTTGGTCCTACATTGAGAATGCCGTGAACAGCTTCTGATAAACCACCCATTTATTATTCTCCTTTCTTGATGATAACGATTGCATTATTGCGCAGCTTCAGCCTGGATTTTTTGAGCGGTCTCGACAATTTCCTGGTTTAACTTGTCGACCCCAATATTTGTTAAGAAACCCATAGCTTTAATCGCTGGAATTTTGTAAGTAGTCGGCAGCACAGTGGTAGAAATTAACATATCGGCACTATCTTGCTTGCTGCTGGCTTCGGCAATTTTAATTTGCATTAAGTTAGCATCAATTCCATGCTCTTTAAAAAGATCTTCAACTTTTTTCATTACTACTGTCGAGGTGGCAATTCCGGCGCCACAGGCCACTAAAACATTCAGCTTTTTTTTCATATTCATCACACTTTCTAATAGTCTTGAAGCACCTTCAAAACGTCGTCAAAATTTTGGGCATTTACTAAGTTGTTTAAAGTATTGGGATTTTGGATTGCATTCATTAAGCTCTGTAAGAGTTCTAATTGGGCATGAGGCTCTTTCATTCCTAAAATAAAAATTACCCGGGCCTGAATGTGCACAGTAGAGTCATCCATTCTGCAAAAACTAATTCCTTGGGAGTTTGTATTTAAGGCAATAAAAGGGTGTTCGATTGTATCGACGTCTGTATGCGGAATTGCCACATTGACATTTCCTAGCTCTAAGCCTGTCGGGAATTTGGCCTCGCGTTGGACAATGCTTGGCAAAAACTTGTCATTAACTAAGCCATACTTCAACCCACGCTTTGAAACTGCTTGGAATAATTCATTTGTCGATGAAAAGTTTGTATTGAGAAACAGTAAATCTTTACTGATATAGCAGCTAAGGCTGCTTTTTTTTGTCATAATCTAGCCTCTTTTCTTCTTGTTAAAAGCGCTTCCAACAAAACCAATTATATTCCTTTGCAATTTATTTGCAATAACTTTTACGATTTTAAAGATTATTTTATTTTCTGAAAAGTATCAAAGCTATTAGGAGGGTCGATTTTAGTTTTTTTAAGTTTTACTTTCCAATGACGCTGTTAATTGCCAAGTTCAGCTTATTTATCTTTGGTTTTTATTATCAATAAATAGATAAAATTAGATTAAATAATAATCCTGATTTTTCGGATTTTTAAAGTACATTTCTTAGTTAGAACAATTGAAAATGTTGATCTTACAAGGAATTATTGTATAAATTAGTTTATGAAGACTGTTGGTTTCATAACAGAACGAGGTTCATTTATTATATAATGAAGCCTATATTAAATTTATGGAGAGTTTATAATGGATATACACCAAAGGCAAAAATTTATCTTTAACAAATTAACTCAAAATGGAACAATATATATTTCAAATTTGAGTAAAGAATTGGGGGTTTCGCGGGAGACAATTCGGAAAGATATTTATGCTCTCAAAAGCAAAGGACTCCTGGAAGTCATTCGCGGGGGAGCCAAGATTCCGCCAATTAGCAAAACGGAAACGAAGTACAATCAACGGACTAAATTACAAATTGATGAAAAAATGCAAATTGCCAATGCTGCGGTAAAGTTTCTATATAACGGCGAGACCATTTTTTTAGACTACGGAACAACTACTTCGAAAATCGCCTATCAATTGAAGTATAGTAATATACAAAATGTGACCGTCGTGACTTCTTCAATCAATGTCTTGAAGTACTTGGAATATTGTGAAAATATCGAAGTGATTTTTTTGGGTGGTAGTTTAAGGCACAGTGAGGGTTCGGTAACAGGGCCATTAGCTATTAGTAACGTGGAAAAAATTTATTGTGACGTGGGTTTCTTTGGCTGTGGCGGGATTGATCCGGACTTAGGTGTGACGAATCATTATTTTTCCGAAGTAGAGGTTTCTAAAAAAATGATGTTGCACTGTAAAAAAAAGATTTTAGTAGCAGATCATAGTAAGTTTAGTCTTACGGCACCTTACAAAACCTCAGATATTAAGAATTTTGATGCGATTATTACGGATTCCCAGATTTCGACAGTCGCAGTGGCGCAAATGAAAGATTTGCAAGAAAAGCTTATCTTGGCTTCTTAATGAGGAAGCCATCGTTAAAGCAGGATGTAGATAACTAAAATAATTGTTAACAACTGATTATTTTTAACCAGGAGCATCCAGAATTTTAATGAGCTGAATATTGTGATCGAGGGTCAAATAAAAACCATTAATTATTTGTATTACTCTTTTTAAAGAATAATTTGCGAATAATTTTGCCAAGTATCAGTCTTTTAACAGTCTCAAGAAAATGTTTTTCGAATAAAAAATTCATTACAAAGCAAAAGGTAACAATTTGAATATTTAATTTAATAATTTTTGAAATGGCACCAATTCTTTTGTTGAATAAAGGACGCCAGTGAATTGCCAAGGATATGCCAATTAAAACATTACGCTAATCCAATCAATAATTGTGAAATTGATAACCATTAGAAAAGTAAGTGGCACCGGTTTGTGGAGTATTAACCGGCAAGGGACTCCCATATTTTTAACTAGCTGTAGAATATTTTTATAGTATTTCTACGAGAGTTAACGCCCAACAGACTCGAGAACTTGGCTGTTGAGTGACTACAAGAAAGTAAGCGCTAAGCACAATATTGATATATTATGGGATATTTACGATCGGTTTCAGAATTAGATTTAACCTTGGGCTAGACTACAGTTTTCCATTTTTGGCCAATTGGATTTAAAGGTGAGATCTTTTAAGTTAGAAGACGCAGCGCTCTATTAGCCAAATCAGTCTACGAACAACGGCGCATTAGGTAGTGACAGTTAGGTCAATACCAATGCGTCTTTTATTACGGGTATTTAATCCGCAATTACATCCATGAAGTTGAAAAGAATTCTACTTAGGTAGAAAACGGCACAGCCATTTGTGCCAAAACTAGGCTTGCTAGGTAATAGGGCGGTGCTTATCATTATTAATTGTTAACGTTTTACAAACAGCTGAAGGGTGGTTGGATGATAGCTTCAGCAGGGAAGGAGTACTAAATATGCAAGAGGTTACAACAACCAAATCTGCTAAATCCTCGTTAAAAACTAAAGTGCAGTTTTTGGGTAGTAAACTCTCAGGTATGGTCATGCCCAACATTGGAGCATTTATTGCCTGGGGATTAATTGCCGCTATTTTTATGAAAAGCGGCTGGTTTCCTAACGAACAGTTAGCCAAAATGATCACGCCGATGGTCACTTATTTATTGCCACTTTTAATTGGTTTTACTGGAGGATCCATGGTGGACCAGCATCGTGGTGGAGTAGTGGGAGCCATTGCAACGATGGGTGTGATCGTCGGTTCCAATATTCCAATGTTTATTGGTGCGATGGCCATGGGTCCTTTAGGTGGTTGGGTAATTAAAAAGTTTGACAGCTGGGCTCAACCGCGCACGAAAAAGGGATTTGAAATGTTGGTCAATAATTTTTCCGCAGGTATTTTGGGTATGATTTTGGCCATTATCGGCTTTTTTGGGATTGGCCCGGTGGTTTCCGGCTTATCAGCCATTTTAGCTGTTGGCGTCGATTGGTTGATCAAACATCAATTAATTCCTTTGGTAAACATTTTTATTGAACCGGCTAAGATTTTATTTTTAAATAACGCCATTAATCAAGGAATTTTAACGCCTTTAGGAATTCAAGCTTCGGCCCAAGCGGGCAAATCAATTTTGTTTTTACTAGAGCCTAATCCTGGTCCTGGTCTGGGTGTTTTATTAGCCTTTATGTTCTTTGGCAGAGGGAGTGCTCAAAGTAGTGCTTCCGGAGCGGCCATTATTCATTTCTTTGGCGGAATTCATGAAATTTATTTTCCGTATGTACTGATGAAACCAGCCTTATTCTTGTCAGTGATAGCCGGTGGGGTTTCCGGAACCTTTACTTTTAATTTGTTAGGTGCGGGCTTAAAGGCCTCTCCTTCACCGGGGTCGATTATTTCTATTTTATTAATGACTCCCAAAGGATTGGGTAACTACATTGCGGTATTAAGTGGCGTAGTAGTGGCGACAGTTATTTCTTTTGTAATTTCCATGGTGATTTTAAAAAGTGATAAAAGTCCCGCAACGGATTTAGCAACAAGTCAAGCGCAAGTTTCGGCGATGAAAAATGCTACTAAAACTGCTGCTGATACGACCATAACTACTGAAGCCTTAGCCAAATCAACCGCAATCCAGCATATTATTTTTGCTTGTGATGCCGGGATGGGTTCCTCGGCGATGGGAGCCTCCATTTTACGAGACAAAGTGGACAAAGCCGGTTTACAAATTCCCGTCACTAATACGTCGATTAGTAATTTGCAAGATGAAACAGGTTTATTAGTTGTTACACAAAATGAATTAGCAACACGGGCGTTGGAAAAAACACCTAGAGCCATGCACGTTGCGGTGGATAATTTTTTAAACTCACCTAAATATGATCAAATTGTGCAGATTTTACAAAAGAAGCAAGCAGCTACTGCTACCCCCGAGCCTACTAATTCCCCTGCAGCGACAGCAGCCACCGCAGGTTCCATGGGGATCGCGGGATTAGAATTATCCAAAGTTAACACTGTTGAATTTGTATATCAGGAGCATAATTTAGGTTCAGCCACAATGGCACAATCGATATTTAAAAATGAATTACACAAGGCAGGAGTTACTAAGATTGCTGTGGGCAAAGTAGCTGTGAACGAAATCCAAGATGTGGATTCAATTTTAGTTATTGCCAATCGCGAAACGGCGCAGCAGTTATCGGCCAACTTAACCAAGGCGCAATTGTTAATTGTCGCTGATCTTGTTCAAGCTCCGGAATATCCAGAATTAGCGGCTCAGTTCAAGTCATAGTGAATAAAAAAGGGTAGAGGTATGGATTTATCGAGTCGGGAAATTGAAATTACTCGTAGTCTGTTAAAAAATCCTTCCGGTCTGCGTGTGGAAGATCTCATGGCCAATTTACAGGTGAGCAAACGGACTGTCTATCGGGAATTAGCTCAATTAGAAACTAGTTTGCAGTACTTTGATATTCAATTATCGAAAACCAATGGTCGCTATCAATTGCAAGGGGCGACTAGTCAGTTGCAACAGTTACAACGTGGTTTGAAAAATGCTCATAACCAAAGTATTATTCAAACTTCCCGCACCCGACGCAGCGCTGTAGCTTGCAAGTTGCTGTTAGCTGCCGATTTTTTGACAATGCAGGCGTTAGCGGATGAATTTCAAGTTAGTAAAACCACGATCATGCAAGATTTACAAACCATTGAACAGATTTTCCAGGATTATCAAATCCAATTACAACGGATGAAGGCCAAAGGACTCCGCGTAGTGGGAGCCGAAAGTCACTTACGGCGAGTGCTCGGAGGAATTTTAGCCAGTGAAATTAATGAATACGAGTTGTTTGCGATTTTAGATGCGCCTCCGACGGATTTACAAAAGAGTACGACCGTTTCCCAGTATTTTATTAATCTGTTAAAACCACAGTTATTGCACCAAGCCAGCCAAGCGCTTAAGTTGCAAGCCAAAACGGAATTTGCCCATTTGTCGGATAAGCAGTTAAAACAACTCTTATTAATGTTAACTATATCGGCTCAAAGAATAGAACAACAACATCCGATTCGACAGTTGCCGCCGCTGGATCAAGATATGCTTTTTAAATACCAATATGTAGCGATTCAGCTGTTTAATCAATTTAGTCAAGCGATTCAGCAACAAGTAACACTTTTAGAAGTAGAGTTTATGGCGGGACAAATTGCCGGGATGAATTTTTCGATAACCAATAATTTGTTTTTAGATGATTATGACATTCAACTGTCTTATCAAGTTCGCAGTTTAATTCAATATGTTTCGCAAGCTTTCCACTATGATTTTCAAAAAGATGATTCTTTATTTGATGATTTAATGTTGCACTTAGGTTCGGCTCTACAGCGGCAAGTCTCTAAATTACCGGAAATTAACAATCCCGTGTTGCATAATGTGATAGAGAAGTATCCGCAGTTATATCGAAATGTAGCCGCAGGCTTGCAAGAAATTTTTAACGAACAATTATCAGCCAGTGAAGTAGCTTATGTCCTATTGCATTTTGCTTCAGCGTTTGAACAACAACGTCAGCATTCCCCCATCAGTGTCTTGATTGTTTGTGCCAATGGCATTGGAACGGTCAAAATTCTAGAAAAACGTTTAAAAATGACAATTCCGGAAATCAGTCAATATCAAGTTTCGCGGATAGCTGATCTAAAAAAATTAAATTTAAAAGATTATGATTTAATTTTATCCACGATTTTCTTGCCTGGTTTTCAATATCCTTACAAAGTAGTGTCACCTTTATTGCTGACGAATGAAGTGCAGGAAATTAAAGATTATCTGCAAGAGCGCTTTGGTACATTACAGGTTAATGTCAGCCCTAAAGTCAGCAACGAAATGGTTTTAGATGCACAACTAGCTTTAAATCAACTGTTAATTGATGTGGATACGGCACAGAATTTATTAAATAACGTCGAGCTTCAAACGATCGATAATCGCCATTTTGACTTAGCTGATACTTTAAATTTATTAACCCAAAGACTACGACCACGCTTTATCCAAGATGCCGCGCAGGTTGCCCAAGCCTTGTACCAAAGGCAGCAAACTGCCCCAGTAGGGATTCCTCAATCCCATTTGGGGTTGCTTCATACAACCAATGCCGCGATCATACAACCGTTATTTGCGATTTATGAATTAACGCATCCCTTGGAAATTACGGGTATGGATTATCAACCATTGCTCATGCGGCGTTGTCTGTTACTGCTGGCACCGGTTAATACCAGTGAATTTATTTTGCAACTTTTAGGTAATATCTCCAGCTCGATTATCGAAGATCAACATAATTTATTAGTCTATGATCAGGGGCAATTGGCCCAGGTGAAACAACTAATTGCTCAATTAACTTGGACGATGATTAAAGAAAAATATTGGAAGTGAGTTTAAATGAAGGGATTAGATCAAGCACTAATTCGATTGAATCAAACCGCACAAAGTCCAGAAGAAGCCATCACCTTGTCGGGACAATTATTGGTCGATAATGGTTATGTTCAAAAACCCTACATTGATTCGATGTTGGCGCGCAATCAAGATGTTTCTGTCTATATGGGTAACTTTATTGCAATTCCGCATGGAACCGAAGCAGGTAAACAATATATTCAAAAGACGGGAATTTCGATTGTGCAATATCCGCAAGGAATTGATTTTAGTACTGATTCTTCTGTGGAAAAATTAGTCACGATTGTTTTTGGCATTGCCGGTTTAAATGGCGAACATTTGCAGTTATTATCAGCGATTGCATTGTTTTGTAGTAATATTAAAAACGTTGAAAAATTGTCGAACGCACAATCACCGACAGAAATAATTAATTTATTAAAGGAAGTTGAATAACATGGACGCAGTACATTTTGGAGCCGGCAATATTGGCCGAGGCTTTATTGGAGAAACTTTAGCCAGCAATAATTTTGCGATTCATTTTGTGGATGTGAATGCGACAATCATTGATGCCCTCAATGAACGGCATGAATATGATATTGAATTAGCAGCTCCCGGCCAGCAACAGATTCATGTGGAACATGTGGATGGCCTCAATAATCAACAACAACCCCAAGCAGTGGTCCAGGCCATCGCGCAAACCGATTTAGTAACCACAGCTATTGGTCCTAAAATTTTACCTATTATTGCGGATTTAATTGCCCAAGGCATTGCTGCGCGGCAAACTGCAGCTAATGCGCAGCCGATAGACATTATTGCTTGCGAAAATATGATTGGCGGCAGTCAATTTTTAAAAAAAGAAGTCTATAAACATTTAGATCTACAACAACAAGAGTTTGCTGAGGCCCATATTGGTTTTCCAAATGCGGCAGTAGATCGAATTGTGCCGATTCAACATCATGAGGATCCTTTGGCAGTTTCCGTGGAACCCTTCAAAGAATGGGTAGTGGATGAATCACAAATGAAAAATCCGCAGCTGCATTTACAGTCGGTGGTATATGTGCCCGATCTAGAACCATATATTGAACGCAAACTATTTTCCGTCAATACTGGTCATGCAACTGTAGCTTATACGGGAGCCTATTATGGTTATCAAACCATTGGTGAGGCGATTCAAAATGCTAAAGTCCTGCAACAAGTACAAGGTGCGCTGAAGGAAACGGGAGCCCTGTTAATTGCTAAATGGCAGTTTGATCCGCAAGCACATCAAGACTACCAACGCAAAATTTTGAGCCGATTTCAAAATAAATATATTTCGGATGATATTTTACGGGTAGGGCGCACTCCTATTCGTAAATTAGGCTTTGATGAACGGTTTATTCGCCCGATCCGCGAATTAAAGGAGCGTGCATTAGACTATGCTGTTTTATTGGATACAGTGGGGATGATTTTCACATTTGATGAACCGCAAGATAATGAAAGTGTCCACTTACAAGAATTATTACGCACCCAATCGGTGCCAAAAGTTGTCCAACAAATTACAGGATTAGATGATAATGAGTTAGTGAACCAAATTGTGACGACCTATCAACAAAAGCGCGATGCCAAAGCCTAATAGCTTTTCTGCAGTCGCGAGATTAACTGAGATCTAGATAAAAAAACCTGGCAGGGAAATTTGCTTCCACTGTCAGGTTTTTTGGGTTAAGAGAATTTTCCAAAGAAAGCCCTGGTTCTGGTGTATTTGCTAATGAAGCTGCAATGGAAGCTGAAAGTTCATGATTGGACATTCCCGCAGGCAATTCTTTATATGATTAGTAATTTAAAGTGCGTGCCTTGAGCATGGAAGCAAAGAAAAACACGATTTCGCCCTTTCGGTGAAATCGTGTTTGAAGAACTGGCTGTTTAATTTTTAGGAGGTTAACGTAATGAAAAAACTGTATTTATTTTAAATTAGTCCATTTCCAATCTTGGACTTCAGGAATATCGGTACCTTCTTGCCGAATAAAGTCATGATGCTTTTGTAATGTAGCATTCATTTGTTCAACTAAGTGAGCACCTTTATCAGTTAGACAAGGGACATTATATACAGCTTGTTTAACTAAGTCGAAACGATCCATACCGTTACGTACCCGCATGTCAAACGGTGTGGTGATATCGCCTTCTTCTTTATAACCGATAGCAATCAAATTATGGTTGTGACGATCAAAGAAGATGTCTTTCAGGATATCTACATAACCATGGAAAGCAAAGATTACAGGTTTATCTTTGGTGAAATAAGAATCAAATTCAGCATCACTTAAGCCGCGTGGGTCGTCTTTCTTTAATTTCAAGAGATCGACAACGTTAATGAATCTGATTTTTAAGTCCGGCATAGCTTGATGCAAAATGGAAATCGCAGCTAAAGCTTCTAAGTTAGGTTCAGAACCAGCAGCAGCAAAGACTACATCAGGTTCGCTGCCTTGATCGGTACTTGCCCAATCAATAATTCCCAAACCATTTTCTAAGAGTTGATGAGCTTCTTGACTGGTATACCATTGTGGACGAGGATGTTTACTGGAAACAATCAAATTGATGACTTGTTTAGTACGTAAGCATTTATCAAAAACAGCAATCAAAGAGTTAGCATCTGCAGGGAAGTATTCCCGAATGTACTTGGTCTTCTTTTCAGCCAAATGTGTAATGATGCCTGGATCTTGATGCGAATAACCATTATGATCTTGCTGGAACGCAGTAGAAGAAGCAATGATATTCAAACTTGGAACATCTGTCCGCCAAGGGGTCTCTTCATGAGAATTGCGCAACCATTTGAAGTGTTGAGTTAACATGGAGTCGACTACGCGCAAGAAGGATTCGTAACTAGCGAAGAATCCATGACGTCCGGTCAAAGTATAAGCTTCGAGTAAACCTTCATCCATATGTTCGGATAACATGGAGTCAATGATCCGACCATGAGGAGCTAATAAAGCATCATTCGGTTCTTTAATATCTTCAAGCCATTGACGACGAGTTACTTCAAAGACGGAGTTCAAGCGATTGGATAAGGTTTCATCCGGACCAAAGCCACGGAAGTTATGATTTTTTTCGTTAAGTTTAATTACATCACGCACATATTTGCCCAATTCGGTCATGTCTTGGGCTTCTACGTCACCATGTTGTTTTGTGGCAACTTCGTAATCTTTTGGATCTGGTAAGATTAAAGCTTTCGTTAATTCGCCACCATTAGTTACAGGATTCATGGCCATCCGGTGATCACCTTGCGGCATAATTGCTTGAATCTCAGGTAATAGTGTCCCGTTGTCATCAAATAATTCTTCCGGTTTGTAAGATTTTAACCAATCAACTAATTGATCGGCATGTTCCATATGATTTTGATCAATCGGAATTGGAATTTGATGAGCTCTAAAGGAGTTTTCAATTGGTTCGCCATCCCAGCTCTTTGGACCAGTCCAACCCTTTGGTGCACGGAAAATAATCATTGGCCATTGTGGACGAGATTCATCATGATTATCTTGCGCATTAGCCTGAATCTGGTGAATTTCTTCGATGACTTTATCTAATTCTTCAGCCATCAATTTATGCATTTTTGCCGGATCGTCACCTTCTACAAAGTGTGGATCCCAACCTAAACCAGTAAAGTAATCGACTAATTCTTCGTGAGATTCACGGGACAAGACAGTTGGGTTGGCAATTTTGAAACCGTTTAAATTCAAGATCGGTAAAACCGTTCCGTCGTTAATTGGGTTAATGAATTTATTAACTTGCCAAGAAGTTGCTAAGGGGCCAGTTTCAGCTTCACCATCACCGATGACTACGGCTGCAACTAAATCAGGATTATCCAAAATAGCTCCGGTACCATGTAAGAGTGAGTAACCTAATTCTCCACCTTCGTGAATCGAACCAGGAGTTTTCGGATCAGCATGGGAAGCTACACCACCTGGGAATGAAAAACGTTTAAATAACTTTTGCATTCCGGCTTCGTCATAGCTGATATCAGAATATCTTTCTGTATAACTATGATCCAAGTAGGAATTAGACACCATTACTTGGCCACCATGACCGGGACCTTCAATGTAAAACATATTCAAATTATACTTATTAATAACCCGATTTAAATGCGCGTAGATAAAGTTTTGGCCAGCGATCGTACCCCAGTGACCGATGGGATGAACTTTAACATCAGCAGCTTTTAAGGGACGTCGTAATAATGGGTTGTCCTTTAAGTACAATTGTCCAACTGATAAGTAATTTGCTGCACGCCAATATTTGTCAACTAAGTTCAAATATTCCGGCGCGGAATAATCAATGCTGTCATTTGTGCGTGAATTTTGCATATTTTTGCAACCCCTTTGCATAATTTTGTTTTACTATTCACTTGACGATTATTATAATAACTCATGTGTCTCAGAAGTCAAGATTACAGAAAACAACTTAAAAAGAAATTAAAATCAATATAAAATGTTGTTAATACATAACTCCTTAATAATTGTTTTGTTGATTGATTTATCCGTGATAATGGCATCTACGTCCTTTAAATCAAACATTTTGTAAAGTGAGCTTCTTTGGAATTTAAATTTATCAGCCAAGACAATATTAATTTGGGAATGCTGCCGCATTTTCTTGGAAGCTTCAATTTCATCCATGTAAGGATTGGTAATGCCGGAAAGTTTATTGATGCCACTGCTGCCAAAGAAGGCGGTATCAACATAGATGTTTTCAATATTTTGTAAGGCCATGGCTCCGGAAACAGAACCTTCACTCGTGCGCACAGTACCGCCCAGTAAGATGAGTTGAATTCCTTTCACAAATTGCAGAGTTGCGATGACAAAGGTTGAATTGGTGACGACGGTTAAGCGCTCAATTTTACTGTGTTTAATGGCTTCGGCGAGCTGCCAAGAAGTGGTCCCGGAGTCTAGAAAAATATGGTCATTATTTCGGATAAATTGTAAGGCTTTTTTTGCAATTTCTTGTTTTTCGGCTAAATGCAAAGTTTGACGTTGCCCAAAACGAGTATTTTCCAGGCCATAAGGATTGACAGCACCGCCTCTAATGGACTGAATAACCCCTTTTTTATCTAATTCGGCAATATCGTGTCTGATGGTTTCACGAGTGACATTTAATTTTTGGGCAGTATCCGCGATTCTGATAGAACCGTACTTGTTAACCTCTTCACTTATAAATTTTAATCTTTCACTTTTATTCATATCTAAATCCTTTCGATACTCCTGGTCTTAGTTTTAAATATACCCTAATAAAAGTTCAAATTGAAGTTTTGGGTTTGGTTTTGCATTCTTTTGTAAAAAAAAGAATTGCAAATTAATTTAATTGATATACAATATAGGATGTAAATTTTGGAAACGATGTCAGGACAAAAAAGGAGGGTGGCAATAAAATCTGACCTCAATTACTTATTTGACGGAGGCGAAGCATTTGAGTGAAGGAAACAATGGTGGATTAGTATTTGATCAGCAATTTATTTATGCACAATTAGATGTTGATAGTTTTGCCGATGCGATTAATAAAATGTCGCAAAAATTAATTAAGCAAAATTATGTAGTTTCAGAATTTCCTGAAAAAGTGATCGCGCGGGAGAAAGATTTTCCGACGGGATTGTCATTATCGAATATGAACATCAGTATTCCACATACGGAAGCCAGCTATGTTCATAAGACGGTAGTTTCAGTGGCCACATTAAAGAATAAAATTAATGTGCATAGTATGATTGATCCGAAACAAGAAATTCAAAGCAGTATGCTTTTCTTGATTTCAGTCAATGATCCGAAAGGCCAAATAACAATACTGAAACAACTAATGAAGTTATTTCAAAAAGAGAATTTATTGGATACCATTTTGCATTTAGAAGATGCCGGAGCTATTGCTCAAGAGCTCAATAATGCAGTGGAGAACTAAAATTTTAAGGAGATGGACATTATGCATTTGAATTTATTAGCAGTATGTGGTTCTGGAACAGTTACCTCATCAATGATTGCTGGAGAGATTAAGGAAGAATTGGAAAAGGACGGTTATGATGTTTCCGCAACAGAAACTCGTCCTACAGAAGTACAACAATTAGCTCAAGGTGGCAATTTTGATTTGATTGTTTATACCAGTCCGCTTCCTGAAGGTGATTATCCAATTCCGGTTTTGAATGGTACTGGTTTATTAACTGGCATGGGTGAAGATGAATTTTGGGATGAATTAAAAGCTACAGTGGCTAAAATTAAAAAGTAGCTGGATTCATACTGAAAGGAGTGAGATTTAGTGCTTGAAACCGTAAAGGCAGTTTTTGATACATTTGGCGCTAATGTTTTTGTGCCGGTAATGATTTTCTTCATTGCTTTGATTTTAAAAGTCAAACCTCAAAAGGCGTTTCTGTCCGCCTTATATGCGGGGGTAGGACTAACCGGCTTTACCTTGTTGTTAAACTCTTATACACCGATGGTAAGTAAAGTTATTAAGAAAATGGTAACAAATACGGGTGTGCATTTGCCGGCATTTGATATTGGTTGGCAAGGGGCTTCATTAGTGGCCTATTCGACGCAAGCCGGAATGATTTTCTTAGTAGTGGGTTTGGTTTTACAAACGGTACTATTTTTAATTAAATGGACGGATGTTTTCCAACCTTCTGACTTATGGAATAACTATTCTTATATGGTTTGGGGCTCCATGTGTTTTTATGTAACTAAAAATATGTGGTTATCTTTAGGCTTAATGGTTCTTTTGAATATGTACAGCCTTTTATTAGCTGATTCCATCGCTCAGAGATGGTCTAAATACTACAATTATCCACGAACCACCATTATTGCCTTGCATAATTTGGAACCTGTTATTTTTGGAATTATAATGGATCCTATTTGGAACTTATTGAAAATTAACAAAATCAAATTAAGTCCGAAAACTTTACAAAAGAAATTAGGTTTCTTAGGTGAACCAATTTCTTTAGGTCTTTTCTTAGGTCTCTTTTTGGGAATTTTAGGTAATACTCAACGTTTAGGTCAATTAAGCGCATGGGGTGAAATTGCCAAAATTGGGATTGCTACCAGTGCTATTATGTCCATCTTCCCGAAGGTTGCGGGGATTTTCGCGCAAGCTTTTGCACCATTATCACAAGCTGCCAGCAAGTCTATTCGTAAATCTACCAAGGCTAAAGATGCTAGTGGTGATCAAGAAGAAAAACCGAGACTTTGGTTCTTGGGTGTTAATGATGCCGTAGGATTTGGTGAACCGGCTACTTTGATTACTGGGATGCTGTTAATTCCAATTATGGTTTTATTGGCTATTTTATTGCCAGGAAACAAAGTTTTGCCAGTTATCGACTTATTAGCTATCCCATATTGGATTGAAGGATTAATCGCTTTATCTAATGGGAACATGGTTAAAACCATGATTAATTCGGTTATTTGGTTTAGCTTAGGACTGTATATGTGTACAGCTACTGCTTCTTTGTTTACACATATTGCTACTCAAGGCGCCGGAGTTGCTATTCCGACTGCCGCATTGTTAGTAACTAGTTTTAATATTTTAGGTAAACCATTCTTTGGCTTAATCTTTTTCGCCTTCTTAACTCAAAACGTCTTCCTAATTCTCTTAACAGTGGTTCTATACTTCGTTCTTTGGGCTCTGTTCCAGAAGAACAAAGAGAAGTTCAGAACATATTTGGACAATGCTGCTGCTAAGAATGCAACATCAGCTTAAGGTATTTCAATTTTAAATTTTTTTGAAGGGTGATAATTATAGTGAATTCTGAAATGAAAGCAGCAGTTCTCGAAACTGCAGGCCATATGGTTGTTAAAAATGTTCCGGTTCCTGAAATTTCTGACGATGATTTTTTGATTAAAGTCGCTTATTCTGGTGTCTGCGGCTCTGATCTACCTCGAAGTCAAAAAGAAGGAGGCGCAAGACTTTATCCTTTGATTTTAGGACATGAATTTAGTGGAACAGTTGCCAAAATGGGTGCTAATATTAAAGGTTTCAATGTCGGAGATCACGTGGCTATTGCCCCTTTAATTCCTAATCCTGAATCAATTTATACCAAAATGGGTTTGTATGGTCTCAGTGATAACTACAATTTAATTGGTACCGGCAGCAACGGTGGCTTTGCCGAATATGTCAAGGTACCGAAGGGTCATGTCTTGCATTTGCCGGATAACATTAGCTTGAAAAACGCTGCTGGCATTGAACCGGCTACCGTCAGCGCCTATGGTTTGATGCGGGGTAATATTCAAGCCGGAGATGTAGTAGCAATCTTTGGTTGTGGCTCCATCGGTCAATTTGCTATCCAATGTGCTAAATTATACGGTGCTAAAACAGTTATTGCCGTAGATATTTTTGATGACAAGTTAGAATTGGCTAAAACTTTGGGAGCTGATTACACAGTAAACAGCAAATCAGACAATGCAGTTGCCAAAATCATGGAATTCACACAATATGGTGTTGATCTGGCAGTAGACTGTGCCGGTAATAAGATTACCGAAACACAAGCGCTGGAATGTACACGCAAAGATGGTAATGTTGTCTTTGTCGGCATTTCTAATGACGAATTACCGTTATCTGCTGAAGTAGTAGAAAAACATATCATGCGGGGCGGTTTGAATATCCATGGTTCCTGGATGTCTTACTCAATGCCTTATCCAGGCCGCGCTTGGGATGTGGTTATTAATGGTATGAGTCAGAAGGAACTCAATTTTGAAGCCATGATTTCCCATGTAATCACCCTCGATGATTTGGCTAGCTACTTGGAGCAAATGTACAATCGAAAATTAGAATTTAATAAAGTTGTTGTCAAAGTGGATGAATCACTCAAGGATTAGTAATTACTTAAAGGATAAAGAAAAACTATGCTAGAACAATTAAAACAAGAAGTTTATGAAGCTAATATGCAGTTGCCTAAATTAGGCTTGGTTACTTTTACCTGGGGCAATGTTTCCGGGATTGATCGTGAACAAGGTTTGTTTGTCATTAAACCTTCAGGTGTGGCTTATGAAGACTTAAAGCCTAGCGACATGGTCGTGGTTAACTTAAAAGGTGAAGTCGTAGAAGGCGATTTGAATCCTTCTAGTGACACGCCGACCCACACGGTTTTGTACAATGAATTTCCTAATATCGGCGGCGTGGTGCATACTCATTCTCCATGGGCTGTGTCTTTTGCAGCTGCAGGAATGGATATTCCAGCTTTGAACACTACTCATGCAGATACTTTCTACGGTTCGGTGCCGGCAGCCCGGGCGTTGACAAAAGAAGAAATTGAAGCAGACTATGAAGGTAACACTGGTAAGGCGATTGTAGAAACCTTCAAAGAACGTCAATTGGATTATGAAGCAGTACCGGCTTCTTTGGTTAGTCAACATGGACCATTTACTTGGGGACCATCGGCTAAGGATGCTGTTTATAATGCTAAAGTTTTGGAAGTTGTAGCTGAAGAAGATTACCATTCCTTGCAATTGACGCGCGATAATATCCAATTACCACAGTATTTGTTAGATAAGCATTATTACCGCAAACATGGTAAAGATGCCTACTATGGTCAAAATAACGCTAAATCTCATGACCATAGTAAACATGCCCATAATTAATAATTAGTAGTTTAGGGCAAAGTTTGAATCATTGGAAAAGCTCTTAATTTCATCAACATGAAATTAAGGGCTTTTTTGATGGTTAGGATAAGAACCAGGACAACCTAAAAAATAGAGGTCAGTGGCTGTTTTGTTGCTTTTGAGCATTGGCAATCGCCGCTTGTATAACCTTTGCATAAGGGCCAGTTTGGGCCAAGTGACTATTGATGGGTTGGTTAATGATTTCCGGATATGAATGAAATTTGCTAAAAATCGACCACCCCCGAATCAGGCGACAATCGCGGATAGTATCAGTTTGGTCAATGACAATTAAACAGACTTGACCAGGTTGTAGCTTGGGTTGATTCAATCCTACTCCAAAATAGCCGACCTGATTTTTTTGCAATACATCGCGGTACTCACGCACATAGAGCTGGGTATTGCCATAACTCAGTAACTGTTTTAGAACAATGATGCCTAATAAGAAAATAATAAAGCTACTACCGGGAAGATTCATATCGTTCAGACCCTACTTTAATAAAAATGAAAAACCAAAAGCAATCAGGACGGCTACCGGGGCCGTTAATAAACGAGAGAATAAAATGGCGGGAGTTCCGGAAGTAATGGTTTCCGGCTCTGCTTCTCCTAAAGTCAGTCCGACGGGGATAAAGTCACAACCGGCTTGAGCATCAATGGCAAATAAAGCCGGTAAAGCTAAATACAGGGGCACCGTCCCGGAAGCAATTTGTTGACCAATTAAAGTACCCACCACGGCGGCAATTACGCCGGCTGGACCGAGAATCGGGGATAAGAAAGGCAGGGCGCAAATAATACTTAAAATCACCAAACCAATAATATTACCGGCCAAAGGGCTCAAAATATGAGCTAACAGTTTACCAATTCCGGAATAATTAATGATTCCTACCAGAGTCGCCACAAAAGCCATGAAAGGCAGAATATTTTTAATGAGCGTATCAATAGTATCTCGCCCAGCTTGATAAAAAGTATTTACAAAATCGCCGGCAACTTGACCCACTACATCGATAAGGTGTAAAAAGTTATTTTCTGAAGTTGCTGTGTTTTGTGCATCTTGAGGAGCGGCAGTGGCCGTCTGGTCAGCCGTCGCTTGCACCGGTGGAGTTGGGGTATCAGTGGTGGCTGCAGGAGCTGGTGTCTGAGTAGCGGTCGTATTTTCGGAGATTTGCTCTACCGTGACCCCGGAAACAAAAATTTCAGGGTGAATAAATTGAGCTAAAGGACCCGCCGGGGTAATTGGAACTGTATTAACAGTCGGGATTCCCATTTTGGGATAAACCCCACTACGGGCAGTACCGCCGCAATCAATTACAGCCGCACACGTTTTTTCTTTAGGAACAGGATTTTTAAAAGAATCGGTGACTTCGGCTCCAGTTAGATCAGCAATTTTTTGGGCTACCGGATCAATGCCGCCGCCGGTAACACTAATAATGTAAGGCTTGTCTGCCGTGGGAGTAATGGTTAAGGGGCCGCCCCACCCATGATTACCCTTAACAATAGTGACACTGCGATAATTCATACTTAAGCCTCCTCCGCGTTTTCTTTAGCTAAATTGTTCACGTCCAAATTTTGATTTAAAATTTGAAGATTGTTATTACGTTTAAAGAAAAAGATGCTTAAACGTTCGGTGATTAAGCCGCGAATAAAAATGATGATGATGCCTGTTAAAGCGTAGAGTAATGCTAATTTGGCCTGATTACCGCCCGCTTTGGTAAAGCCATTGGCAATGCCTAAAAAAACAAATAATTCTGCCGAATTGGCGTGTGGAAATAAACCAGTAATAGGATGAATGAAAGAAACACAAGCATCATAAAAAGCAGGTTTATATTTTTCAGGTAAAAAGCGGCCCGCGGTATAGCACATGGGATTGGTAAAAAAGAAAATTCCCAAAATGGGTAATAGTGTATAACGGAGGATCGCGAATTTAGTTAATTTAGCCATAAAGTTATTCACACGGTCTTCACCAATAAATTTCACCAGGGCATTAATTGCTGTAATTAAGGCCACTAACAAGGGAATGATATCCGTCATGTAACCCATAAAAACTTTGCCACCGGCCTTAAAGAGTCCAATAAAGGCGGTTGCAGCATTTGTCATAGCATCCATTAAATAACCTCCTATACTATTTAATTGTGACTAATTGATTGGGTTGAATAGTAGGGACTGTCCACTGAGTCGAGGAAACAAAAATCGAACCGGGCAATTTGTTCATATCCTCATCCGTGTTATTAAAATAAATCGAAATATGACCCAGCTCATCAAAATTACGATTAGCCTCTGAACCTACAAAATCAATTTGAAATTGCTGATCATCAAAACTAATACTGCCCCCCACGTGTAAAACTTGAGTCTGATGATCTAATTTTTGATGCAGAGCCGCGATGTCTTTCAATTCGGCTGGGGCATTGGGATTAAACATAATTAAAATGCCATTTTTAATTAATTCGGGCGCAGTTTCACCGAGCGCAATAATTTTAGTTTGCACAAAAATACTTCCTCTCTGAGATCGCTTACATTTGGTACTAAAAAAATAGAATTGCCTTCGTTGCTGTGAAGCTACCAAATTATGCCGGGACCCAAACGACAATTCTATTCTTGACTAAAGAAATCAGTAATTAAGCAAAAACTTCATCTTGTAATTGCCGCAATTTGACAACTACTGCCTGCGAATCCAATTGTAAATCATCAGTGGTCAAAGCCTGACCATTTTTGATATCTTTTTGAGCAATGGTGGCTCCGGTAATACAACCAATTGGAACATGGTGATTAGTTACGAAGGCATCATGCTGTTCAATAACTCCGCGCACACTATAACCGCCAATCCCATCAATGGTTTCACCGGCTTTAATATCTTTTTTCGCTACGGCAATGGTTTCAGAGACTGGAGCTCCTAAAGGCACAATCGCGTGATCATGATTCAAAACTGCCTTGGCAATAGTTAAAGGTGTTTCTAAGCTGGCTAAATGGAAGGGCCGATATAAGATATGATGTTTCCGGTCGCCTTTCTTTAAAAGATAGTTCAATTCGTTTGCCACACCGGTATTTTGACCTTCGACAATCACAAACACTCCCGGAGCAATACCATCTACGTATTCAACGACTCCAAAATGGTCTAAGACTCCACCGTTGGCTTTTAAGTCTAATTGAGCGACGGTTTCATCCAGATCGCCTTTAATACCATGCATACCTTCGATATCTGGTGTCAAACCTGTAGCATTCGACAAAAGTGTCATCTCAGCCATCGTTTTGGTGCCATCTTTAAAAGCGGCGAGCATATGTGGCGACATATGTTTACTTGTGGCTTCGGCATTAGCAGTATCCGGATTAGCGTCGAGTTGAATTTTGTTATTTTTACCTTTTCCGGCGACTAAAACTTTCATCCCCATGGATTTGGCAAATTCGTATAAGGAAGTTGTGACTGCAGGTTCATCGCCATCGGAACCGGTATAAACTAAATTAGCTGCATCGTATAATTTTTTCATTAAAGGTCCAATAGTTACGTCGACTTCCACATTCAACAAGACTAAATGCTTTTGGGCAATTAAGGTAGCCAAGGCCAGTTGAGCGCCTACTTCTGTGACCCCCGTGGCGTCCACTACGACTTCCACTTGGTTGGAATTGACAATGTCTTTAAAATTCGTCGAAACTAGAATATCCACTGGAGTATCGGAATTTTCGTTAAAAGCGGCTTTGGCACGTTCAGCATTTTCTTTTTTGATGTCACTAATGCCAGTAACGACCATGCCGGGAATCGTTGAAATCTGCGAAATCATCCCGTAACCCATTTGCCCTGCACCAATAACGCCGACTTTAATCGGATTATGACTAGCTTCTCGAGCTTGCAACTGTTGATAAAGAGTCATCGTTCATCGTCTCCTTTTACAAATGTTATAACTGATAACAAATGTATAATAACTGCTTTTTTAACAAATGTCAATGTCTGTAACATATGTTCAGAAAGGCTGTCCAAGGGGAGGATCCGAAGTAGGTATACTGTTTTTGCAAAGTTTTTTTGCTAAAATACGCTTATAAATAACCTGGAAGGGAGCGAGTCCAATAACAAGAGATCTTAGCGATCGAGAGCTAATTTTAAAATCTGCCATTCTTTACTATGAGCAAAATCTAACCCAAGAACAGGTTGCTCATCGTATTGGAATTTCACGACCCAGTGTTTCGAAATTATTGCAAACTGCCAGAGAACAGCATCTGGTAGAATTTTTTGTTAAAGATTTTTATAAACGAACAGTTGAACTAGAGATTTATTTACAAGAAAAATATCATCTAAATTTTGTGAGAGTAGTATCCACGCGTTTTGACCGCACGACAGAGGCAATTAGTCGCCAAGTGGGGTTTTTATCTGCGCGCTATTTACAAGCACTGGCTTCGCAGGTAGCGACAATTGGTATCGGCTGGGGTAATGCTGTGTCTTACTTTGTTGATGAGACAGATTATTTTTTGGCCAGTCATTTAACGATTATTCCGCTGGTGGGGGGCATGGGACTATTAAATTTAGATACTCATGCTAATAAATTAGCTTCGAAAATTGCCACCAAATTAAATGCTCAGTACTCAACTTTTTACGCACCGGTCATTGCCGCTTCCAAAAAAGAGGCAAATGAATTAAAAAAATCTTCGTTAATTGCATCATGCTTGCAAGCTGCTAAAAATGTCGATGTGGCTTTTATCGGGGTAGGTAATGAAGTTGAATCTTCCACTTGGAGGCAATTAAATTACATTTCACAGGCCGAAACGGATGCTTTAGCGCAAGCGGGAGCAATTGGTGATGTAGTCGCTGACTTTTTTGACGAAACGGGACAGCGGGTGCAAACTGATTTCTCGGATCGGCTTATTGGGATTACAATTGATGATCTCAAAAGAATTCCGAATGTCGTGGCGATGGCCGTCGGTACTCCTAAAACGAGAAGTGTGCGGACGCTTTTAGAGAACAATGTGATTAACGCTTTAGTGGTTGACCAGGATCTGGCTGAAGCACTGGTGCAGTAAAAATTACGCTCAAGTGGATGTTTGGAAGAATAAAAAAACCTGATACATCAGTATCAGGTTTTTTTGCTAAAAGTTATTCAATTAGAGAGATTAAGAGTTACTTTTGGTCTTTGAGTGTGTCACAAATAATGTTAATTAAAAATTTAATGGAAGCAGAACCCGGATCAGCTTTGTCCACGCCCTTTTCGCCTAACCGCGCAGCCCGTCCTTTTTTCGGGAAGAGCGTAGTCGTGTGATCAAAAGCTTCTTGAGCCACTTTTTGGGCATTGGTTAAGGTTTGTTGGTAATCAGGTTCCGCTTCATGATCGATTAAATATTTAACCGTTGGCTGTAGTACGTCAAACATAGTTTTCTCTTCTAATGCTACTTTGCCACGTTTTTCAATTGCTGCAGTACCATTATTTAACATTTGATAAAAAGTAGGTAGATCGACGGTTTTTTCATCAGTCAGATCTTTGCCTAGTTGCATGAAAAAGCTACCATACAATGGACCGGAAGCGCCCCCAATTTTATCCAAAAGTGTAAAACCAATTTTTTTGACCAAGGCTTTCAGGGTCAGTTGGTCAAGATCCCATTGGGGAAGTTGTTGTAAAACGGCTTGAAAGCCAATATCCATATTTACACCGTGGTCGGCATCGCCGATTGCTGAATCCAGTTCGGTTAAATAATCTTTTTCCTGATGGATTTTTTCAGCCATTTGTGTAACGATCGTTTGAATTATCTGGTTATTTATTGTCGGTGTTTCCGTACTCATCATCAAGTAACCTCTTTTTCAAAAATTATGTTTCATAAGTGACGCTAATCTGTAGCAGCATTGGCTAATGCGTTAAACTCTCCAATAAGGTGCGTCACAAGGGAAGTCCAGTAATTCTTGCAATTCTGGCGTGAGTTGAGCGAGAGTAATCGACATACCAATCATATCCATGGAGGTCGCATAGTTCCCTACGAGGGCGTGATAAACTTTAATCTTATGTTCTTGGAGGATTTGTGCTAATTTACGATAGCAAATAAATTGATCCATCAACGGTAAACCACCAAGGCCATTGAGAATGACGTAAACTTGAGTATTCTCGTCGGTCTTCATATCCGCCAAAATATAGTCGGTCATTTCACTGACGACTTCATCGGCACTCTTGAGTTTTTCGCGTTTAATGCCTGGTTCGCCATGAATTCCCATGCCAATTTCCATGTCGCCTTCTTCCATGGTGAAAACTTCTTTGCCGGTTAGTGGATTGGTTTCTGAAGATAACGCCATTCCCATTGAATGAGTCTGACGGTTGGCCATTTCTGCAGCAGCTTTGACTTCTGCTAAATTTTTGCCTTGAGCAGCAGCGGCAGCGGCAGCTTTAATGACAATCAGATCCCCAGCCACGCCGCGGCGATCGCTGACATTTTTGGCGGAAAAAACATCATCGGTAATTGGTAATGAATCTACTTTATGACCCTCATCTTCGGCCATTTCTGCGGCCATATCAAAATTCATACAATCTCCGGAATAATTGCCGTACAGCATTAAAACGCCTTCGCCAGTGTCAACTTTTTTAATGGCTTCATAAACAGCTTGCGGTGAAGGTGAAGTATTGATATTACCAGCTACAGAAGCATCCGCAAGATTTTTGCCAATATATCCTGGAAACAGCGGTTCATGACCTGAGCCACCGCCGATAATGATTTTTACATGTTTGTCGGCAATATGCTTGCCTAAAATAACACCAGGATTATCCGGGTCTTGTTCCACATATTCATTAAAAGCACTGGTATAGCCTTCAATCCATTCGTTAACTACATTTTGACCGTCATTGATTAACCTGCGCATACGTTATCCATCTCCTTAAAATTTTTCTTAATTTTGGGCTTTCGCCGATTCGACCTCTTCCAAAATTTCCGGCAGCGAACAGTCAGTAGATGCTTTAACCGCAGCAGCAAATGCTCCTTCTACCAAGGGAGCTGTTACAATTTGCGTTTTAGCTTTCAGATCATCATCCAGCATATCTCGAGCCATTTCGCTACTCATAATCGAGCTGCCAATATCGTTAAAAATTAAAACAGCACTTTTATTGGCCATAGTTTCAATAGCTGATGATATTTTTGTGACTGATGTTCCCAAACGACCATCGCTAGTGCCTCCGGCCGATACAATAGTCACCCTGGAGGATTTGGCCATTTGATTAATTAGTTCTTTTAAGCCATCAGTAATTTTTTGACTATGTGAAACTAAAACAATTCCGATATCTGTCAACTTCTTACCCTCACGATTTCATTAGAATGATTAATTTGCCTGTAATTTAACCTGTTTGACAATTTGGACAATTTCCGCAAAATTTTGCGGATCATGGCCAAAGCGTCCCACAAAGACGCCATCGACATTTGGATTATTGACCAAAGATCCTGCAGTGTCTTTGCTGACCGATCCGCCATAAATAATGCGCACATTGTCAGCAGTTGGGCCAATCAGTTCAGCCAGTGCCTCTCTAATCATGGTGTGGGCTACCGCAACGTAACTGGCTTTGGCGGCTGCAGCTTTGCCAATAGCCCAGTAAGGCTCATAAGCAATAATTAAAGTCGCTAATTGAGCAGGGGAAATATTGGCTAAATCAGCAGCAAGAATTTTTTTGAATACCGTTTTTAGTTCCGCACCAGTGGTTTGTTGCGCTTCACCGATACATAAAAGGGGAACTAATTGATTTTTTAAAGTTAATTGAATTTTTTGGTTAATTAATTCGTCATCTTCATGAAAGTAAGTACGCCGCTCGTAGTGTCCAATTTCTACATAATGCCCCTGTAGATCTACGAGTGATTCAATTGAAAACTCTCCAGTTAAAGCTCCATTAGCAAGTGGAGCAATGTTTTGTGCGCCTAAACCGATTACATTTTCTCGATTATGTAATGCTTGCGCTACAGGATAAATGACCCCCATACTTGGCAAAATAAATAATTCCAGGTCAGTTTCTCCGTTTGTTAATTGCGAAATACTTTGTGCGTAATTAACAGCCTCGGCAATTTTATTTTGATAAATCTTTAAGCTAATTCCTACCAACGGTTTTCTACCCATTAAATCACTTCTTTCTATCGGTTGTTCACTGTCTGTTGTGATTATAAAATAAAAAAAAGGGGTATTCAAGCGCTTACATGAAAAACCACTGAACTATTATTTGATTTATTCTTTTTTTATTAAATGAAACATTGTTTACAGTATAGTGCTGTTATATAATAAAAACGGTTCCAAAAATGGAGGGATAAAATTGAAAATTGCTGTCGGATCAGATAATAACGCTTTTAAAATGAAAGAAGCAGTTAAAGAATATTTACTGCAATTGGGTTATGAAGTGAAAGATTACGGTTGTCACTCAGAAGATGAAGTGGATTATCCACATATTGCTTTTGATGTGGCTGAAGGAATTGTTAATAAAGAAGCTGAACGCGGCATTTTGATGTGTGGTACGGGTATTGGGATGGCGATCTCTGCTAATAAGGTACCTGGCATTAGAGCCGCGCAGGTATTGGATCCATATTCTGCTGAGCGGGCTGAATTGAGTAACAATGCTCAGATCATTACCTTTGGGGCATTAACAATGGGCGTAGAAGCCGTTAAGTCACTTGTTAAAATTTATTTAGATGCAGATTTTGAAAAAAATCATAAAGCCGGTTCGGCACGTAAAGTGCAACAAATTATTGATAAAGAAAAAAGCAATGGCAGTTTAAAATAAGTAAAATCTTAAGTAATGGAGATAAATGAAATGGCTAAAAAATTTAACATTGACATTTATTCAGATGGTGCGGACATTCAAGATATGAAAAAAGTAATCGATTATGGTTTTATCGATGGCTTTACAACTAATCCGTCCTTAATGAAAAAAGCCGGCGTCAAAGATTATTTGTCTTTTGCAAAAGAAGTAGTGGCTACTTTTCCTGATTTACCAATTTCTTTTGAAGTCTTTAGTAATGACTTTGAGACTATGGAAAAAGAAGCTAAAATCATTCACTCCCTGGGTTCAAATGTTTTTGTAAAAATTCCAGTCATTACGGTGGATGGGCAGAGTACCGCGCCGTTAATTAAACGGTTGTCCGATCAGGGTATTTTTGTAAACGTTACCGCTATTGCAACGGTTGAACAAGTGCAAGCTGCTGTCGAAGCGTTTCATGAGGGAACGACTAATTTGGTTTCCATTTTTGTCGGCCGGGTAGCAGATGCAGGCCTTGATCCGACTGATTTTGTTAAAGAAAGTGTGGCCATTTGCCAAAAAGTGCCTGCAGCTAAATTGCTCTGGGCAAGTACGCGGGAAGTGGCTAATGTTTATCAAGCTGCCCAAGCGGGAGTTGACATTATTACGGTTCCGCCTGCTATTTTAACCAAATTACAGAATGTGGGTAAAACCGCTGCCGAAGTATCATTAGCAACTGTAAAAGGCTTTGAAAAAGATATTTCCAGCTTGGGTTTTAGTATTTTAGACGACTAAAGCTCGCTGTGTTGAAGAACTATTCTAGAGCGGGTTAAATTTAAAATTCTTTCTCTTTTTCCACAATGCTTGGGAGGTCTCTGTTGAGTGTAAGAGCTTTTATTTCTGCAAGTATTGTCCCGAAAATGAGAAAGTTATTTTTACGGTTGAAGGAGATTTTTTTAAGTGGGAACAAATAAATTTACGCAAATTGATGAACAGGCTGTGAATGCGCTGAGATTTTTAAGTGTAGACGCGATTGAAAAGGCTAATTCAGGCCATCCGGGTTTACCATTAGATGCTGCACCAATGACCTATGTGTTGTGGTCCCAACACATGAAGCAAAATCCACAAGATTCAAAGTGGATTAATCGGGACCGTTTTGTACTCTCTGCTGGTCATGGGTCTGCATTGTTATATAGCTTGTTGCATCTGTCAGGTTATAAAATATCCTTAGAGGATTTACAAAACTTTCGCCAACAAGGTAGTAATACTCCCGGTCATCCCGAGTATCAAGTAGTAGATGGCGCTGACTGTACTACTGGGCCTTTGGGACAGGGATTAGCGATGGCCGTAGGGATGGCCATGGCTGAACAACATTTAGCCGCCCTTTATAATAAACCCAACTTTCCGGTGATGGATCACTTTACTTTTGCTTTAGTTGGCGATGGTTGCCTAATGGAAGGAATTTCTCATGAAGCTGCCAGTTTAGCCGGACATTTAAAATTGGGCAAATTAATTGTGTTATATGATTCCAATGATGTTTCTTTAGATGGCCCTACCTCGCAAGCGTTTACAGAAAATGAACAACAACGTTTTGAAAGTTATGGCTGGCAATATTTAAAGGTTACTGATGGCAATGATTTAGCCCAAATCGATGCTGCATTGACGGAAGCCAAAGCTGCGACTAATCAACCAACAATTATTGAAATTAAGACCATTATTGGTTATGGCACACCTAAAGCGGGCACTAACGCGGTTCATGGCGCACCTTTGGGCGCAGAAGCTTTAAAATATGCCCGGGATTTCTTTAAATGGGATTATGCACCATTTGAAGTACCACAAGCAGTTTATGATCGTTTCCATGATAAGATTGCTGCTACAGGGAAAGCTGCTGAAGAACAGTGGCAAAAAATGTTGGCAGATTATAAACAACAATATCCACAAGCTTATCAACAGTGGCAAGCAGGAGTTGCAGGTCAATTTAGCGATAAATTAGAGAACATTTTGCCAGTGAGTGACCCAGAAACTAGTGAAGCTACACGTAATAGCAGTCACCGTATGATTAATGCTTTAGCCCAAAATAATCCTAATTTCTGGGGCGGTTCCGCAGATTTATCATCGTCGAATAAAACGCAAAATGAAGCTTCCAGTGCGTTTGAACCCGGAAATTATCAAGGAGAAAATATTTGGTATGGTGTGCGGGAGTTTGCTGAAGGAGCAGCCATGAATGGAATTGCTTTGCATGGCGGCACAAGAACTTATGGTAGTACATTTTTTGTGTTCTCTGATTATATGCGGGGAGCTATTCGTTTAGCGGCAGTGCAACATTTACCTGTAACTTATGTTTTGACCCATGATTCGATTGCCGTAGGTGAAGATGGGTTGACCCATGAACCGATTGAACAATTAATGAGTTTTCGGGCAATGCCGGGAATTAATGTAATTCGACCAGCGGATGCTAATGAAACAGCTGCTGCTTGGAAAATTGCCGCAGAAAGTCAATCCACACCGACGATGTTAGTTTTGTCACGACAAAACTTAAAAGTTTTGCCTGGAGGAGCTAAATTTGATCAAGTCCAACATGGTGCTTATGTAGTATCGCCACAGCAGGGACAACAACCAGAAGGGATTTTAATAGCTACAGGTTCGGAGGTTAATTTAGCCTTAGAAGCCCAAACCGCGTTACGTCAAAAAGACATTGATGTGTCTGTTGTATCTATGCCTTCTTTTGAACTGTTTGATCAGCAAAGTGCGGAATATAAAGAAAGCGTCTTGCCGGCAGCAGTCGTAAAGCGTATGTCTTTAGAAATGGGCTCGACTTTAGGCTGGGAACGTTATATTGGAACCCAAGGCTATGCTTTAGGAATTGATCGTTTCGGTGCCAGTGGTAAAGGTGAAGAATTAATTAAGAGCTACGGATTTACTGTAGACAATGTTGTAGAGAAGTTTCAAAAGCTTTAAGCAATAACTCGGTCCAGGTAAACTTTGGGAGTGGTCCAGATTAGGTAATTGTTAAATTAACACTTCCTAAGGGGTGCAGTTGCAGCCGTGGTTCTAAGCCTTGTTTGCTTTTTAGGGGCAACTAGGAGTGCATTAATTGATTGCCCGATACGGGAAACAATCTTACTGAAGAACATGTATAGTCTGAGGATGGGTTCATGTCAGTAGCTGAAACTAGAAGAAAGAAAATTATGGCATTACTTCAAAAACACCAGTCAATGGCGGTTAGTAAAATCATTAGTCAATTTTCTTATTCGCCTGCGACTATTCGCAATGACTTAAAAGTTTTATGTAATCGAGGGTTAATCGTGCGTCGTCATGGTTTTGCGGCGATTAATTCTTCGACTGTACAAGCCAGCAATGAAAACTTTAGTGATCGTACAATGAAGTTTCATGATGAAAAAGTCAAACTGGCTCATGCGGCGATGAAATATATTCAAAGCTCCGAGTGTATACTGTTAGATGCCAGTTCGACCTGTTACGAAATAGCTAAGGTACTGAACAAAGAACCCTTACGCTTGACGGTTATTACTAATGGCTTAATGGCCGCTAATTTACTGAAAGCTAATTCTTTAATCACTCCGATTTTAATTGGGGGCATTGTTAATGGCGCTTCTAGTGCAGTAGAAGGCTTATTAGGCCTCAATCTATTAACAAAGTTAAATATTGACTATGCGTTTTTGTCGCCGGAGGCCTTTACGCTAGATAAAGGGTTAACCGATTTTAGTATTTATGAAGTGCAGCTCAAGCAGCAGATGGTGAAATACAGTAATAAAAAAATTGCTTTAATTAGTCCAGATAAGTTGGGCCATAATTCCTTAGCTACTTTTTCTGAAGCCGATCAAATTGATCAGTTTATCATTGCGCAAACTCCTCAGAATGCAACTCAGATTACAAGTATTTTCCAAGATCACCCCCATTTGCATTACATCGTTGTGTAAAGTAGTAATGCTCATGAATTGCTGATAATAAAAAAAGAAGCACTCCTAATTTTGGGAGTGCTTCTTTTAGCGTGCTCAATTTTAAGGCATTAATGATTAGAAAACAGCTTTGTATAAGAAAGCCCCGATGGTAGCCCCGATTAATGGTCCCACAATAGGCACCCACGAGTAAGCCCAATCTGAGGACCCTTTACCTTGAATAGGCAAAATGGCATGCGCCAATCTTGGAGAGAAGTCACGAGCAGGATTTAACGAAAATCCAGTGGTACCACCTAAACCAGTTCCGACCATGAGGATTCCGGCAGCAACATTGAAGGTACTTACGCCAGCCACTGGTGTTTTGGAACTAAGTCCAAATAAAGAAAAGATTAAGACCATTGTGGCTAATAATTCTGAAAAGGTGTTGAAAAAGTAATTGCGAATTGCTGGTGTAGTAGTGAAGATAGCTAGTTTATCTTCAGCACTAACGGATGGACTGTTTTGAAAATGATTGTAATAGAAAAACCAAACCATAACAGCACCTAAAAATCCACCGGCCATCTGCGCAATTATGTATCCGAGAACGTGATTCCATGGGAATAATCCGGCAATTGCTAATCCAATTGTAAAGACGGGATTAAAGTGACCACCGCTGACATCACCGAACAATCCAGCGGGGACCCCCACAGCTAAACACCAGCCTAATAGAATCATGACGGGTCCACCGTTGTGGGATTTCGTCTTTTCCAAAGTATTATTAGCACATACTCCATCACCGATTAACACTAATAGGGTAGTGCCAAGAAATTCTGCCAAATAACTGGACATAATCTGTCCCTCCTCTAGTACTAGCAAAAAAATCATTATTTTATTATTTTGATTACTAAGTCATAATATTATAGCGCTATCATTTTTGTCAAGCGCTTTCAGGGAACGCAAAGTAAAAATAAGCCTTGTTTTTATCAAATTTATGTCTGAAAAGTGATTAGATAATAGTTAAATTTTTGCCAAAATTTGTTAAACAATGAGCAAAGCTGAGAACACATCGGTAATAAGATGCAATTGATAGTGGAAAAAGCTTGTGCTAGCGCCGGTCTGCTTCTGATAAGAATTGCAAAAATTTTTAATAATGAAGCAAAATTTTATATTCACTGTAAGCCCCACTATCATGCGAAATCGAATACTCCACAAGACGATTTTGGTCCGAATAAGTTTTTGTTTTTACAGTTTGAATGGGGTCCCCGACGTTCAATTTTAAAACTTCGGCATCTGTCTGATTAGCTGAACTAGCTTGCAGAATTTTTTCTCCGTAGCAGAGTTTAATTTGATAATGTGTTTGTAGAATTTGAAATAAGGAATGATTATTTAGATTAAACTGCTCCAAGTGGGCAGCTAAAGACATCGGCACAAAAGTGGTGTCAAAAACAATGGGATTATTATCACTATAACGCAAACGTTTAATCCGGTAGAAATCGGTTTCTTTTGCTGTGAAAATTTGCGTTAACTCAGGTGAAGTCTGAATTTTTTCAAAAGCTAAAACTTTGGTCGATACACGGTGTCCTTCTGCTTCTAACTGCTGTTGGAAGCTTTTAATATGATTGAGTTCCCACTGATTTGTATCCAGATGTGGTGGCCGGACAAAGGTGCCGACGCCACGACGTTTTTCTAAGTGACCACTTGTTACTAAATTGGCTACGGCAGTCCGGACAGTGGTACGGCTGACATTATACTGCCGCATTAATTCTTTTTCAGAAGGGAGGCAATCTCCGCTTTTTAATTGCCCCGCATTAATTTTACTGATGAGATCAGTTTGTAATTGATAGTACATGGGTAGAGGACTGAATTTATCAATTTTTTTGATCATAAACTGCTCCTTGAGAATTCTGATAGTTAATTGCCATTTTACCATTTTTTCAGGGTGTACAAAGAAATGGGGCAGGAACTTCTGATAAAGTTCTTCGGGGTTCCTCAAATTTGGAACTAAAAGCACGGACAGTTTCTGGCTTAATAGAATTTTGACATCATCATTATTAATGATATAATGACGTCACGACGTCGTGATGATAGCGCTTACTTTAAAGAAGGGGAGTTTCAGAATTTATGACACAATTTAACAATAAATTGGCGGTAGTAACTGGCGGCTGTAGCGGTCTAGGACAAGGAATTAGTGAAAAGTTAGCTACTTTAGGGGCACAAGTAATTGTCGCGGATTTAAAAACGGCCGAACAAGGGGCGCAATTTGTCGCCACCGAAAAACAGCAAGGCTATGATTTACATTTTTATCATTTGGATGTTTCCGTAGCTGAACAAGTCAAACAGTTCGGTGAATGGATCGAAACTAATTTTGGCTTAGTAGATTATTGGATAAATTGTGCGGGTATTTCCATCATTACTCCCTTTTTGCAGCACACGGAAGCGATTTGGGACAAAACGTTAGATATCAACTTAAAAGGACAGTTTTTATGCTGTCAAATTGCAGTCCAGCAAATGTTACAAAAACACCAGGGAGTAATTATCAACCTTTCTTCGGAATCCGGGAAAAAGGGTACTAATAATTATGCAGCTTATTGTGCTAGTAAGTTTGGCGTTATTGGTTTAACCCAATCCTTGGCGGCTGAATTTGGTCCGCAAAATATTCGGGTTAATAGTATTGCGCCGGGAGTAGTTTATACACCTATGTGGGAAAAGCAAAAACAAGCTTATGCCGAAAAGAAAAATATCCAAGCCGACGAGGTAATGGATTATTTCGCTAATAAAATCCCTTTGCGGCGGATCGGGACATTAGCAGATATTGCTAACATTGTCACTTTTTTGTTAAGTGATGACGCCAGTTATATCACGGGACAAACGATTAATTTAAACGGCGGTGATTTAATGTTTTAAATTTAAAATTAAGGGGGATTGGTCATGATCGGGGTATTGATCGTGTCCCATGGTCAATTAGCTGCCGGTTTATTAGATGCGGTTAAAGTAATTATGGGCGCACCAACCCAAACGGCCACTTTAGCGTTAAATCAAGGCGACAGTATTGAAAGATTACGAGCACAAATTTTGCAGCAAATTCAATTATTAAATGATGGCGCTGGGGTAATTATAGTGACTGATCTATACGCTGCCAGTCCCTATAGTCAAACCATAGCTAATCATACAGAATTAGCCAATTTAAAAATTCCATACAAAATATTTACAGGCGCTAATTTATCAATGCTGATCGAAATATTCCATCAACGTCTATTGCACATTAACTTAGATGAAATGACTTCTAAAATTTTGCAGGCTGGGAAAAATGGGGTGAGAGAATTTTTTACAGAATTACGGCACTATCCAGCAGAAAGGCGGAAACGCAATGACTAAAATTGTTTTAGCGAGAGTTGATGATCGTTTGATTCATGGTCAAGTAATGACCGCTTGGATTCAATATACTGGTGGGAATCATATTGTTATTGTCGATGATGTCACAGCGCAAGATGATTTTACTAAACAAATTATGCAAATGGCGGTACCGGCAGGAATAAAATTGGATATTTATAATGTTCAAGAAGCTCCTCAAAAAATTAATGCGAATCAAACGGATAAATTAATTATATTGGCCAAGACGCCCCAAGTTTTCTTACAGTTAATTCAAGCACAAGTTGTATTACCTGGAGTAATTATTGGCGGCATGGGGGCTAATAAAGGTCGTCAAAAAGTTTATAAAAATATTTTTATGAATGCTGCCGAAAAACAAGCAGTTCAAGCAATTGGAGCACAAGGTGTGGAAGTGAAAGTTCAAGTAATTCCAGATGAAAAAGCCCTGTCCATTGAGAAGGTTGATTTGAATTAGGGGGTGAAGAAATGCATATTAATGTTTGGCAAGCGATTTTAATTGGTTTTGTTTATTTCTTAGGGATTAATGCGCAACCTTGGCTCACCACCATTGGAACTCACGTTATTATGCGGCCACTGGTTAATGGCACCATTGTCGGTTTGATTTTAGGCAAACCAGTAGAGGGCTGTTTAATTGGCGCTGCTATTAATTTACCTTTTTTAGCTTGGATTTCAGCCGGAGGTACCGTACCTATGGATCAAGCCTTAGCCGGAACGTTAGGGACGGCTTTAGCTATTGCAAGCGGAGTTAAACCGGCTGCAGCGGCTGCTTTAGCAGTGCCCCTGGGGTTATTAGGGACGGTCATTTGGGTGACACATATGACCGTGGATATTTCGTTTGTGCACATGGCCGATAAAGCAGCTGAACAAGGTAATGTTAAAAAAATTAATTTCTTGAATATTTGGCCGCCCCAATTAATTGTCTTTTTGATGTCGGTGATTCCGGTAGCTTTGGCTGTCTATTTTGGAGCCGAGCCCGTAGCTCATGTGATTAACATCTTAAAGGGGCGGCCAATGGATGTGCTGTCGGTCATTGGGGGAGTTTTGCCGGCACTGGGAATTGCGATGAATTTAAGAGCAATGAATGGTAAAGGCATGATAATTTTCTTTATTTTCGGATTTTTGTTAACGGTTTATTCCGGATTACCGATTCTGGTAGTATCGGCATTTGCGGCATTTATTGGTTATGTTTACATGACGCTTTATTTTAAAAATGAGCCCACAGCAGATCAGCAAGATAAATCAACTGATTGAATAGGAGGTTGAAGTAATGGTTGAAATAACTCGCAAAGATTTAAATCGTTCCTTTTGGAGATGGATGTTTTTTTCGCATTCGAATTATAATTATGAACGTTTACAATCCATGGGCGTCACCTACGCTTTGTCTCCAATTTTAAAGAAGCTGTATCATAATAAACCGGATGAATTAAAAGAAGCTTTGCAACGACATCTGCAATTTTTTAATACGGAACCATCTTTTGGGGATCCGATTTTATCGATCTCTATTGCGATGGAAGAACAAAAAGCTAACGGTCAACCGATTCCCGCGGAAATGATTGAAGGGTTCAAAACGGGGATGATGGGTCCATTGGCTGGCGTAGGAGATACTTTATTTCAAGGGATTATTATTCCAATTTTATTATCGTTCACGATTCCCTTTGCAACCGAAGGTAATATTATCTTAGGGCCTTTTGCTTATGGGGTTTTGTTATTAGGAATCATGTTGCCTATTGCTCATTGGTTGTGGATGAAGGGCTATTACACTGGTCGCCAAGGAATTTTGGAATTGTTGCATAATTCATTGTTACAAAAAGTAATGATGTTTGCGCAAATTCTGGGAGCCGTCGTTATCGGTGCTTTAACTGCCAAATTTGTAACCGTATCCACACCGCTGGCCATTCCTTTGGGGCGCACTTCACTCAATGTGCAGAAAAAAGTGTTAGATGAGCTGTCTTTAGGAATTCTCCCTTTAGCCGTAACTTTGGCTACATATTGGATGTTAAAAAAGAAGTTAAAACCGACGACAGTTTTGTTAATTTTAATTGTGGGAGCTGCCGTGTTAGGGGCCTTTGGGATTATTAAAGCTTGAAGTGTCTATTCGACGTTCAAATATGAGCACAATTGATAGTCTAGATTTTTGAGTTGTCATTGTATTGTGGATTGCTTGACAAATTAATTAAGCGGGATTTAAATGAATCGCTTAAAGATACCGTTAAATATTGAATGTTAATGCTTCAATAGGATAACGGTATTTTGTGTAAAAACAGCGAACAATAATTCGATTTTTTTTACAAAAAAGCGGTTACCTGCTAAAATCAGCATAGTACTATCTAAGAAACTAATAGCTGAACTTGAGTAAAAAAAGTGCTACACTAAATTTGTTTGGTTGTAGTCATTTCTAATAAGAGAGTGACTGTGATTGTAAAATAATTATCATGGTTTTGTAATGCTTTTGTTACTTTAGCAATGTATACTGACTGTATAAAGCACCAAACGTCAACTACAATATGGTTTAGAGGGGTTCTTTCAATGAAGCGTAAAAAATTAGGTTATCTATCCTCAGGGATTTTAGGATTAGCAAGTTTAACATTATTAGGTGTAAGTAATGCCAATCATACACATGCAGCTACCAATGGTACAATCAATTATAAAGGTGGCGCTACCACAGTCTGGTCCAGCCCGGAAGTAGGACAGACAGTTAAGCATTATTTAAATACTGGTGATAAGGTAAGTATTCAATCCTCCAAGAAAGTTTTTAGTGAGACTTGGTATAATTTAGGAAATGACGAATGGGTTTCCAGTAAGTATATCGATAGTAATCAAGTAGTCGCACAGCCAGCAGCGGAAGTGAAAGCTGATACTGTAACAGCCAATTATAAATCAGGTGCCACTACAGTTTGGTCTGATCCAGAATCCATGGCGCCGACAGGTGAGTATTTAGTTTACGGTGCGACTAAGAAAGTTTTAGCTAATAAAAAGGTCAACAATACAACTTGGTATCAAATTGAAGGCAAAGGTTGGGTTCCAGAAACCTATGTAGTTTTAAACAACCCTTCATTAACCAATGTAACACCAATTACAGTAGCTCCAGCTATCTCCAAAGCTGAACCGGCTCAACAACAACCAGCTGAACAAGCTGCACCGCAACAGCCGGCCCAACAACAACCAGCTGAACAACCTGCAGCATCACAACAGCCGGCCCAACAACAACCGGTTGAACAAGCCGCAGCACCGCAACAGCCGGCTCAACAATCAGCTGAACAACCTGCAGCAGCACAACAGTCGGCTCAACAACAACCAGCTGCTCAAGCTGCACAACAACAGCCGGCACAGCAACAACCAGCTGCTCAAGCCGCACAACAGCCGGCTGCAGGCAATCATGCTAATTACACTAACCAAGGTAATTCTTATCCTTGGGGTCAATGTACCTATTACGCTAAGAGTGTTGCTCCTTGGGTAGGCAATTACTGGGGCAATGGTGCTCAGTGGGCTTCTTCTGCGCGGAGTGCCGGTTTTAGAGTGGACAACACTCCTCAAGCTGGCGCAGTGATTAGTTTTGCGGGTGGTCAATCAGTGGGCACCTGGACTGCAGATCCATATTATGGTCACGTGGCAGTGGTTCAATCCTACAATCCAGCTAATAATACAGTAACCATTACTCAAGGTGGAATGGGCTTCAGTAGTCCAACAGGACCAAATACTCAAGTGCTTAGTGGTGCCACACAATACACATACATTCATCCTTAAGCATAAATTTAAATAATCTATAGAAGCTGTTTTGAAGAAATTCAAAACAGCTTTTTTGTTTAACTAGGAGATTGAGCAGTGGTTAGCGTAGTTTTTTGGAAGAAAGGGTTGGATTTCAGCAAAGAGAAGATGCTGATTTCTGACATTTTGCTGTAACTAGTAGTTGTAAAAATACTTACATGAAATAATTCTTTTTGCTAAGATAATCAAGTTGCACTTTTAAGTGTAATTGAAAGGAGTTATTTCATGAAAACAGGTCAAACTAGCGGCACAATTGAACATCACTGGTTGGTGATGGCTAGTATGATGATTGGAGCTTTCGTAGGGATGCTTTCGGAAACCTCATTAAATATTGCCTTACCCCAGTTGATGCAGGCGTTTCAAATCCCAGCTGCTAGTGTTCAATGGTTAGTTACTGGCTATATGTTAGTCATTGGCATTATTTTGCCCTTTTCTAGTTTATTAACCAAATGGTTTAGCACGCGGCAATTAGTTATTTTCGGATTGGTTGATTTTATAGTGGGGGCAGTGATTGCCGCCTTAGCGCCTAATTTTGTGATTTTATTATTGGGCCGAATGATTCAAGGATTAGGCACCGGAATTGTTTTGCCATTAATGTTTACGGTGGCAATGTTAATTTTTCCGCCGCAAAAATTAGGAACTGCCATGGGAGTATGTGCCTTAGTAATTATGTTGGCCCCAGCGATCGGTCCTACCTTAACGGGAATTATTTTGGGAAAACTCAGCTGGAACTGGGTTTTTTGGCTGTTTGTTCCTTTTTTAGTCCTGGCCTTAATTCTGGCCCTGTTGTATTTACCTAATGTGGGCCAAATAACTAAACCGCATGTGGATGTAATTTCATTGCTTGAATCGATTCTAGGATTTGGCTGCTTAGTGATGGGTGTTAGTTTTGCAGCCGAATGGGGCTGGTCTTCGCCTCTGGTTTTGGCTTTGATCCTGGGTGGTGTAATAATTTTAGGCTTTTATGGTTATCGACAAATCCATCTTGAAAATCCAATTATCAATTTAAGATTGTTTAGCAAACGTGATTTTACAGTGGGGGCACTGTGTGTCATGTTAGACTTTGCAATCATTTTGTCGGCGATGTATTTACTACCACAATATCTACAACGGGGATTATTATTGCCAGTTGCCTTCACGGGAATGATCATGTTACCTGGGGGAATTGTTAATGCGCTTGTGTCCGCACTTTCCGGTCGCTTGTTTGACGAGTTAGGAGCACGTAAGCCTGTTATTGCAGGATTCCTCATTGCGATTGGGGGCATTGTTTTATTGCTCCTATCTCAAAGTCATTCTACGGTAGGTTATATTATTACTGCCCACGTAGTTTTAATGATTGGTTGTCCTTTAGCTATGTCACCGGCGCAAACACATGCCTTGAATTCCCTGAAAGGACTAGAATCGGCAGATGGAAGTACGATTTTAAATACCTTACAGCAAATTATTGGTGCTGTCGCTACAGCTTTAGCAACGAGTTTTTTAAGTTGGGGGCAAGCAGCTTATCAGGGTACAAATCATGCGGCTCGGTTTGTTAATGGAGTTCATTTCGGGTTATACTTTACGTTGGCTTTAGCAGTGCTCGGTTTGGTACTGGGCTGGTTGATTAAGCCTCAACGACGTTAAGCACAATTTCCTAATAAAAACAATCCAACCGTGACAGCAATCTAAAAAGCGCAAATCCTAACTGGGATTTACGCTTTTTATTAATTGTTGTTTGCGGTTTATTAATTATTGCACTCGCTCGGAATTTTTCTTGGCTTGAGCGTTGTCTTTTTTCTTTTTATTATCGTCATTGTCAGAATTATTACCACTAATGCGGTCTTGCAAACTAACTGAATCTTTTTCGTGCTCCGCCTTGGTTTTGACATCAACTACGTTCACATTAACTTCGACAACCTCTAAGTTAGTCATTGATTTAACTTTATCATAAATTTTGTTCTTGATTTTGTCGTACAATTTGGAAATGTCGGCACCATATTCCGCCACAATATCCATATCAACGGCTACTTGTTTTTTACCAACATCCACATTGATACCGTTAGTTACATCATCATTATTAACTAATTTGTCGGTTAGATTAGAGAAGAATCCCCCATCAACTGTTAACAAACCATCAATGTCTGCTAAGGCGTTACCAATAATTTTTTGGATAACTTTTTGATCATAGGTTAATTCACCTTTTACGTTTTTTTCGTTATCTTGATCCTGATTCATATTTGATTTCATATTTGTCCGATCCATTGCCATGTGCTGCTTCCTCCTATATTATTCGTGACTTTTATTATTCGTTATTCTGATTTGAGAAATACGTGGCCAATAATGGCCAATAATGCTTCCCAGTAAAGTAATAATGAGAATTAAAAGGGTTGCTAGAAAACCCCAAATAACAAAACTTAAGGCCAATAACAAACCCAAACCGCCGCCGACGATTTCTGAGAAATGATTTTCGTAAAATTCTTTCATTTCGCGTCCCTCCTTATTGCACTCTCATTTTCGGAGAACCTGCGGCTTTGGTCTGATAACCATTGAAACGAATGTTGATAACAGGTTTTTGCTGAATGCCCAGCAACTGTTGGAGATTATGATGTAATTGTTCTAAATATTGTTCGAACTGCTGTTGCGCATGCTCACCGGCCAAAAGCTGTCCATCAATTTTAATATTCAATTGCCGATTGGTTAGTTTGGACGAAACCTTGGGATTGTTTAATAAGGGTTCATCTTTGAGGGAAGCGATGATAAAGTTATTAATAGCTTTACTGGAAACTTGTACCTGACCATATGATTTTTTGATTAAATTGAATTTTTTGTTAGTAGCTCGAAAAAGCACCATTAATAAATAAATCAGCCATACCACAATAAATATTGCACTGGCGATGAAAATGTAAGTCCGCAAATATACGTTTAAATCAGGCAGGGCGGGAATAGCAAAATGCCCCCAAGTAGTAATCACGTCCGCGTTAGCCCATAAACTATAAATTGGGATAGGACTAATTAGTAAGAGTAAAAGTACTAACAACCACTTACTTGTTTTTCTCAAATTATCACCTTCTTCTATTTTCAAAGTCATCATAGCATTTTCAACAATAAGATAATAATAATTTGCTCTTTAAAGCGAATAGTTCGAATTGAATAAAAATAATGAGTTTCAATTTTATAAAAAATGCTAATCAAAGATCTAGTCCAATTTCAGTGCCATTAGTTGAAAGAGTACATTGGACCAGCAGGCACTAATTGTTGCACCTCCACTGTAGGAAGAAGATGATGGAAGCTTTGGCGTGGAGCGTCCCTGCACCTAGAATGGGTATGGATCAAAACGCAAAAAAACTGCTCGCAAAATTTGCGAACAGTTTTTTTTAGGCTTGTACTTGCGCTAAAGTATAATTCTTTTTACCTTTGCGCACTAAAATGTATTGGCCGTCAAAATGACTATGTGGATCGACCCGAAAGTTTAGATCTTGGATGCGTTGACCATTGATCCAAATAGCACCTTGACTAATGTCTTCGCGGGCTTGGCGTTTGGAAGGTTCTAATTGATTGGTAACTAACCAATCGACAATATTAGTGGCTTGATCACTAATAGTAATCGCCGGCATTTTAGCAAAAGCCTGCTCTAATTGACGAACACTTAATTGGGTCACGTCACCTTCAAAAAGAATAGTGGAGATTTCCTGGGCAGCTTGTGCGGCTGCAGCACCGTGAACAAAGGTAGTAACTTCTTGAGCCAGGCGTCTTTGAGCTTGCCGTTTTTCAGGATGAGTTTGGACTTCATGTTCTAATTGAGTAATCTCATCATGACTTAAAAAGGTAAAATATTTTAAGTATTTAATCACATCCCGATCATCTTGATTAAACCAAAATTGATAAAATTCAAACACGGAAGTTTTATGGGCATCTAACCAAATGGCCCCGCCGGAAGTTTTCCCAAATTTGGTGCCGTCGGCTTTAACCATTAAGGGAATCGTCAAAGCAAACACGGCTGCTTGAGGGTCCTTTTTATGAATAAAATTGATCCCCGCGGTTAAGTTGCCCCATTGATCGGCACCACCAATTTGTAATTGAACGTGTTCGTGATGATACAGATGCCAAAAGTCAATGGATTGGAGGATTTGGTAAGTAAATTCCGTGTAGGAGATTCCAGTTTCCAAGCGAGTTGCAACGATTTCTTTGTTGAGCATGGTTTTAACATTAAAAAGTTTACCCGTATCCCGTAAGAACTCTAATAATGACAAGCGACTCAACCAATCGTAGTTATCAACAATAGTAAAGTTGTCTGTTCCAAAAAGACGTGTCATTTGCTTAGTTAAGGCCTGTTTATTTTGATTAACTTGCTCCATAGTTTGGAGTTGACGTTCGGTTTTACGACCACCGGGATCGCCAATGGAACCAGTACCACCTCCAACTACAATGTAGGGATGATGACCCGCCAATTGAAATCGTTTGAGCACTAAAAAGGGAATTAAATGACCAATGTGTAAACTGTCAGCAGTGGGATCGACTCCACAATACAAGGCAATGGGTTGACCTGTAGCTAGTCTTTTACGTAATGCTTCTAGATCACTAATTTGATAAACAGCTTCACGCCATTTTAAATCAGCTAAAATATCCATTATTATAGATCCTTTCTCCAATAAAAAATCCCAGAACTAAATGATTTAGTTCTGGGACGAAAAATTACCGTGGTACCACCCAACTTCGTGCTTACTGCACCTCATTATCGATAACGTCGAATACGCAATCTCTGATTACTGCAGAAATGTAATTCATCCCGTGCTCTACGATAGTTTGCAGCCACCACTATCTTTCTCAGGTAGGGAACACAGCACTACTAATTTTCTGAGAGATTCTTAATATTAAGCTTATGAACTATTAAAACGGTTTAAAGAGCTTTTGTCAACACCTAAAAACCAATTCTTCCCATAGAAATTATGGCATCTCATCGAAGGCTATATTTTTCGACAGTTGCCTTTTTGCCTACTTAAGAAACGATATACTGTTAGAGAGGAGAGAAGACGGAAGAGATTTGCAAAATATGATATCTGGGCGAATATTAGATTTCTTTAATCAAAAAATGATTTCTTACAATATTTTAAAGAAAATGGTTCATAAAAATTGACACCGTATTCACTTTGTGATTATAATATTAATTAGCTGCAGGTGGTGTTATCTTCGGAGCATGACAACTGCAGGTAGTAGAATGTAGTAGGCTCAAAAAAGAATGTTAATTACGAAAGTCTTAAATAATAATGCGTTACTTGCCCAAAAAGCCCCTGGGCAAGTAGTTTTAGTCTTGGGTTCCGGCGTTGCTTTTCAAAAACGTGCCGGTGAAGCGGTGGATGCTACCAAAGTCGAAAAAGTTTTGGCGTTACACGATTTAGATGCTTGGAATCGATTTACGGAGCTAGCCATTACGGTTCCGGCGGCAGAAATTACGGCGGCTGAAAAGACTATTAATTTTGCCAAGTTAAAGTTGGGGAAGAAATTAAATGAAATTATTTATGTTGATTTAACGGATCATTTGCACGCGGCGATCGAGCGGCATCGGACCGGAATTGACATCCATAATTCATTAAAATGGGATATTGCGCGTCTTTATCCTGATGAGTATGCAGTCGGCCAAAAGGCATTACAAATTGTTCAACGGGATTTACAGGTGACCCTCATTGAGGATGAAGCTGCCTTTATTGCATTACATTTTATTAATGCAGAAGTAGATAATAGTCAACATCAAAATTTGGCCAATCAGATTGTCAAAATTGTTAAAGAGATCGAACAAATTGTGAAAGACTATTATCATACAGAACTGGATGATTCTTCTTTGGGGTACTACCGGTTTATTACCCACTTAAAGTTTTTCGCACAGCGTTGTTTGTTAAAAGAACATTATGATGATGAAGACGAGGATTTGTTGAAATTGATTCAACAAAAATATCCGAAGGCTGCGAGTTGTGCCCAAAAAATTAAGCTGTATATGGTGAACAATTATAATTATCAAATTAATAATACGGAGATTGTATATTTAACAGTCCATATTCATCGATTAGTTAAAAATTTAAATTAGGGTGTTATCAACTTTGAGCATGACCTAAACAATTAGCTATGTAATTGTTTAGGTTTTTTTGTTGGAAAAGAGAGGAAGGATTAACAAATGGATTATCATAAATCAGCACAAGCCATCTATGATGCATTGGGTGGCAGTGCCAATATTAATTCACTCACGCACTGTATGACGCGCTTGCGCTTTAAGTTAAAAGATGAAACGCAAGTAGATGATGCTAGAGTCAAGGAGATAGCTGGTGTCATGGGGGTGAACCACCAAGCTGGTCAATATCAGATTATTATCGGCAATGATGTTTCTAACTACTATCAAGAGCTAGTTAAATTGGGAGTAGGCAATTCGATGACTGCTGATAGTGAAACCACGGACACTGCGCCTTCTGAGGAGCATGAAAGTTGGTTTAATCGTTTTGCCAACTTTATTTCAGCTTGTATGTCACCACTGATTCCGGCTTTAATCGGTGGTGGCATGATCAAAGTTTTGGTCATTTTATTGCCGTTATTAGGCTGGTTAAATCCTAAAGGATCCACGTATGCGTTTTTAACTATTTTTGGCGATGCACCTTTTTATTTCCTGCCTATTATGTTGGCGTATACCAGTGCTAAATATTTTAAAGTTTCACCGATGTTGGCGGTAACAGTAGCCGGGATTATGTTGCACCCTAATTTTGCCGCCATGGTCAAAGCCGGCAAAGCAGTCACCTTAATGGGTCTGCCGGTAACATTAGCTAATTATTCTTCTTCGGTCATTCCCATTTTATTAATGGTTTGGGTAATGAAGTATTTAGAGCAGATTGTGGATCGTTTCTGTCCTAATTCTATGAAAAGTATTTTAAAACCATTAATTATAATTTTTGTGGCAGGTACTTTAGCCCTGGTTCTGGTAGGTCCATTGGGAACCTTCGCTGGGAAATTGCTATCTGATATTATTTTATTTGTTCAAAGTAAAGCCAATTGGTTAGCCATGCCATTAATGGCGGCTTTTATGCCGTTAATTGTTATGACGGGGATGCACTGGGCATTTGCTCCGATCTTTTTAGCTGCATCAACAGCTCATCCAGATAGCCTCATTTTACCGGCTATGTTAGCTGCTAATATCGGTCAAGGAGCTGCAGCTTTGGCGGTTGCTTTCAAGACCAAAAATAAAAGTATCCGCCAAGTAGCTAGCGCTGCTAGTATCTCCGCTTTAGTAGCGGGGGTGACCGAACCGGCACTTTATGGGGTCACTTTAAAATACAAAAAGCCACTTTATGCTTCCATGATTGCTGGGGCTATCACGGGTTTATTCATGGGCTTGGTTAATTTAAAATCCTTTGCCTTTGCAGTGCCATCTTTAGTCTCACTACCGCAATTTGTCAGTTCTACTAATAGTCAAAATTTAGTCAATGCGGTTATTGTATTAGTGGCTTCTTTCATTATTACGTTTGTCCTGGCTTACATTTTCGGGATTGATGAGGCCCCGGCAGCAGCCCAAACTGCTGGTACAACTACGTCTTCAGCTTCAATGGACCAAACAGCTCCGGCTACTAGTACGGCACCGACGATTGTTCCGGGAACCACTAACATTTATGCTCCTATGGCAGGTCAATTAGTGGCGCTAGAACAAGTACCGGATGATACTTTTGCCAAAAAAGTATTAGGTGATGGTTGTGCGATTATTCCTAGTGAGGGGAACATTTACGCGCCTTTTGATGGCGAAGTCTTGACTATTTTCCCTACTAAACATGCTTTAGGTCTCAGAAGTGATACCGGAGTCGAATTATTGATTCATGTTGGTCTGGAAACTGTCAATTTAAAAGGGGAACCTTTTGAAGTTATGGTGCAAGATCATGCACGTATTAAGCGGGGACAATTATTGCTTAAAGCTGATTTAGAAGCTATTAAAGCGCATGGCTGTGAGATTATTACGCCGGTGGTGATTACCAATACAACAGAATTTGATGAAATAACGGCGGCAGAACCACAGGCCATTCAACCAGAGCAAGTAGCTATTTGTTGTGTTAAAAAATAGGAGGTTCTTTGATGATGAAAACAGTATTTCCTCAGAATTTTTTATGGGGCGGGGCTACCGCAGCGAATCAATTGGAAGGTGCTTATCTAACCGATGGTAAGGGGTTATCCGTACCAGATGTCTTACCCGAAGGCAAAGATCGCTTGGACATTGTTAATGCACCAGACTATGATTTTTCTTTAGACGAAGACAAGTACTTTTATCCTAATCATGTCGGAATTGATCACTATCATCATTTTAAAGAAGATATTGCGCTGTTTGCGGAGATGGGTTTTAAATGTTATCGCTTTTCGATTGCTTGGTCACGAATTTTTCCGCAAGGTGACGAAGACCAACCAAATGAAGCGGGTTTGAAATTTTATGATCAACTTATCGATGAATGTTTGAAATATCAGATTGAACCTGTAGTAACGATTTCCCATTATGAGCTACCGTTGAATTTAGTTAAAAAATATGGTGGCTGGAAAAATAAGCGGTTAATTGATTTTTATGAGAATTTTGCCCGAGTCGTTTTACAACGGTATTATCATAAAGTAAAATATTGGATGACCTTCAATGAAATTAACAGTGCCGCCCACTTTCCAGTGATGGGCCAAGGTTTGGTGAAGTCTAATGGTGCTGACGATCCGAAAAATATTTTCCAAGCTTGGCACAATCAATTTGTCGGTAGTGCCAAAGCTGTCAAAATTGCCCATGAATTAGATCCCAAACTACAAGTGGGTTGTATGATTCTGTATGCGACGACTTATAGCTATGATGCTAACCCAGAGAATCAATTAGCGGCTTTACAAGCTAATCAGGCTAATAATTATTTCTGTGCTGATGTGCAAGTTCGTGGGCATTATCCGGCCTACACGAAAAGTTTATTAGCAAAGCACCACGTGGCATTAAGTGATCTGCAATACACTGACGCAGAATTGGCTCTTTTAGCCCAATACACGGTAGACTATATTGGTTTTAGTTATTATATGTCTTCGACAGTCTCAGTAACCCAAACGGATTTACCACGCGTCCAGGGTAATTTAGTCGGTGGCGTAAAAAATCCGTTCTTGAAGTCGAGTGCTTGGGGATGGGAAGTTGATCCGACTGGTTTGAGAATTGCTTTAAATGAGCTCTATGATCGTTATGAAAAACCGTTATTTGTGGTGGAAAATGGCTTAGGGGCAATTGATCAAATTGATGAACAACATTATGTTGCGGATGATTATCGGATCGATTATTTACGCGATCATATTCAAGCCATCGCTGCCGCGTTAAGTGATGGCGTTTCGGTAATGGGTTATACCCCTTGGGGTTGTATTGATTTGGTCAGTGCTTCCACCGGTGAAATGTCCAAACGCTATGGTTTTATTTACGTGGATGTTGATAATCACGGTCAGGGAACCTTTAAACGTTACAAGAAAAAGTCTTTTGCTTGGTACAAACAAGTTATTGAATCTAATGGGCAAAATTTAGCAGCCATTGAAAAATAATCAAAAACAGTGAACGTTAAGTTCACTGTTTTTTACTTAATATCTTTGAATTATGATGAAAATAGTAATGATAACTACCAGCAAACAGAAGGGGTATAATCAGCAAAGTATCTGGCAGCTAGCGCTTTTTTGCATATAAAAGAATAGTCATAAAAAAGCTGTAAGTTAATCCCTAACTTACAGCTTTTTAGCTATCAGATGAAGAGCCGTTAATCAGGACCTTCGGTTAATACCCAATCAATAGTAGCTTGGTATTGGGTTTGGCTAATAGGTAGTTTTTGCAAATCGGCCGAACTTTTAGGAAAGTCTAGGAAAAAGCCGGCAGTTTGTTCAGCACTGCCATCAGCATAGCTATACCAGTTCTGTGACAAATTGAGACCGCTCGTCGGCACGTTACCATCGAACATATTGATTAAACTAGTGCCCGTCAGTGTTTGGTTCGACGAAGTTTTATAAATCAGGTAAAAGGGCGCTTGAATATTAGTCAGTGGATTGTTCGGCGTCAGACTACTAATGTTTGCAGCCAGATTAGCATGATGGGCTTGGTTGTCCGAGTTGGTAATTTGTAAAGCCCCGGTTAATTTAGCAATTGGTACTTGGGTCTTTTGTAAATTAACCATTACTTTGCCAAAATCCATTTTAGAAGGTACCGTTAAACTTAAAGTGCCCGGTTCAATAGTTGCTTGAAAGGTGTTGGAAGTGCCTAAAGTGTAATTGACATTACTATCATCACTGGACAAAAGCTTGGCGGGGCCTAAAGTAACCAGTTGATGGGGTTGTCCGGTTACTTTGACATAACTCGTGATAGTAAATGTCGTGTTCGCCGGAAATTGCGTAAGTCCTGGCCAAAATTCTTGGGCCTGATATTTATGTTGTGGGTCTGAATTTAGTTTGATGGCGGCATCAGGATGACCCGGGCAACTGGCTGTAATTTGGGCAAAATAGCGATCATTACTAAAGTCAACGGCATTCGCCAGAGCTCCTGGATCATATTGGACATAACTTAAAGGAGCTGAACCTTGAGGGACAAAAGAAGTCGTAGTTTTGTGCACCGCTTGAGTGACAGTATTAGTATTGGAAACCCCTGTCATACTAATGGTACCAGTATAAGCGGGCAAATTAGCAACGTGGTAATTATAGGTAACTGGTAAATCTGTATCCAGCCAAGGATATTTCCCATTAGCGTCGTTTTGGCCGCTAAATTTGAACTGATAATCACCTGTATTGGAGGTGAGTCCGGGAATGATCCAATTATAATTACCTTTTTTGCCGTTACTTTCCGAGATCGTCTGTTTATAAGCCGAACTATTAATCTTGGCGTTACTGCTATTATAGGCATTGCCGGTTAAATCAATTTTTGTTGCTGCAGTATCAGCGTCTTGATATTTGACAGGAACATTCAGCTTTTCACCTAATAAATAAGTGTGTGGATTTGTATTGGTGAGACCTAGTAATAAATTATCAATATCCGTGGTAATTGTCGGCGAATGTTGGAAATTGGAAACCACGCTGAGTAAAATCTTGTCACCAGAAGCTAATTTGATATTAGAACCGGTTTTTTCATTGTAATACTTAATGAAATCCGTCATATTTAACGAAAGGTTAGTATTGGTACTATCCCAAACCTGAGTTTGTGGATAGCTGGTACTAAAATCTGGGACATTCAAGTAATTGAGTAGCGGATTGGCTGCGGATGGATAATCACCCGGCAGCTGTAATTCACCTTCACCATCAATCTGATTAGGTAAAATCATTTCGGGTTTGGAAAAACTAGAATTACTAAAGGAACGAATTTGAAAAGCGGAAGCACCCGGTAATGAGGACCACCAGCGCGCAGTACCTGCAGTTTGGGTATTAGCTAAATCGATAGTACTGGTGGAAAGATTTTTTTTCAAAGCCAGTGTCAATAATGGCGGCAATGGTTGAAAAGTAGCCGCTCCTTGTGACGGATCATCCGCGTCGTTAATGAGATGTTTAATGATCGGTTGATCCGGATAAATAACCGGCGTTTGATTACTTTGTTGATAGTTATTAGTAAATTGGGTGTCAATATACGGACCACTTAAGCCGCTAAATTTTAAATAATTAAATTCTTTAGCGGTACTGCCCAGACTCATCGCCATCAGTTTAGAAGCTAAGTCACTTAAGCCGCTTTCAGTAGAACCGATGGGAATCGGAGATTGACCAAATAAATTACCGATGTCAATTGTTGATCCATTAAAAGGAATATTAATCTTTTGCAGCTTGACTGGGTTTAAAGTGACGGGAGTTTGATTATCAGGAGCAACTCCGGAAGCCTCTAATTTGGTATCGTAAGCTTTAACACTGCCGCCATTACCAGCAGTAACGATATTGGTATTAGGATTATTATTGCCTCGGGCATCTAAGGAAACATTCCCCGGATTATCCAGCAGGATATTAAGCGGACCGTTGGCCTTGATTAAACTTATCGGGCCGGTACTTGTGGTTTTATTATCATTAATAGAAACACTAAAGTCACCTTTTTTGGATATTTTGATATTGGACGTAGAATTAATGTTCACTAAACCATCACCGGATTGGTAATCGCCCAAATTTTGCCCGGCAATGCGAAAAGATCCGTGCGTCAAAGTCACATCACCATTCAAGTAGACTAAAGGGTGATAACTAACGGGATAATCAGTGGTATTATTATTGCCAATAGGGCCATTAGTGTCGATATTAATGGAAGCCGATTTATCCCGATATTTAATATATCCGCCGCTATTTAAATAGACGGCAGGCGAACAACTGCGCAGCCAGCGCGGTAAAGGAATTTTGATTTTTTTAGTAGGATCTTGCGGATCATTACCAATGGTTAAATCTGAGTTATTGTAACAGTGAATATTTAATTTGGCATTTTCATCCATCACAATCCCATTTTTATCAGTAATCAATACGCCAAAACCGGTATCCCCCACCGGCGAACCTTCTGCATGATAAGTATGCGGGTATAAATCCACGGTGGCATTTTTTTGGAATTCGACGCCAAGCCCGCCACCGGTTACTTGAATACAATTACCACCGGAGGTTTCACCATAGTAATGGCAATTCTCTGAAAAGACGACATCGCCGGTTTCAATATTTTGTTGGTCATTGATTTTACCGGGATTATAACGCTCACCACTTCCGGCTACTGGATAATTAGGACGATCGACTGCATTGATGTCATTGCCCCAACTTTCAGACCAATAAACTTTGTTTCCATATTGATAATAAGGCACACTATGGACATCACAATTACCTTTAAAAACTAACCGGGGGATGCCATAACCATGGGATAGTTGGGATCCAAAAAAGGAAATGTTGTCAAAGGTAATTCTCGTCCAGCTATTGTCACTGCCAGGAGCACCATTAGGATAGAGATCAATATTTGGGGAGTTACCAGTATTCGGACTAACTATGCCCCAAAAAGTGGAAGTGTAAATAGTTCCATTTTTGAAAGTCCAATCTTCTTTATAGGTATTTTGGGTATTGCCCGACAAAGCAAAGTCGTTAAAACCAGTATTTAGTGTATGCCCCTGTAAATCAATAGTTAAATGATCATGGGTCAAATAAATAAAGTGAAATGAAAGCCAAAATCTATCTTCAGTATTTTTGGTGTTGATTTTGAAGAAATCACTAATATTCTCATCGGGTAAACTGATATTTTGGGTAACTTTAATTTTATGAATTTTAGAAAAGGCATTGGGTTGTCTTCCTTGAAAATCATTAGAATCAAAATTACTACCAGTAAATTTAAACTTAGGAATATCCCAAAGCGCCTGTAATAAACCCTCACCATTGCTGACAGTGGCCGTTTCACCATCGTCTGAAAGCGTCAATCCCGTACCGATAGGGTAATTAACCCCGTCTCGGGGCCCGTCTCGAGGTTGAATGATAGGTTTGTCGATTTGCATAGTTTTGAGGATTTGTTGTTGTTGTTGAAAATTATCAACGAGCTGCTGGTTTACCAGCGCATCTGAGGATGGATGCGCTGTGGCGGCCGTTTTAGCCCCCTGGCTGATTTGGCAATTCCCGCCCAGCCAGATAATAATTATGAAAAGGCTATAAATTAAACGGATGCTCAAATTATTAAGGAATTTCAAAATTGCTTACTTCCTTTTTAATTTATTTTTTGTAAGAAACTTCTGAAAAATGGTCTTGCTTGATACACCATATTTTAGAATAGAACCTTTAGGCTTACAAATATTAAGCATCTTTCACAATTAAAATGATTATATAATAATTTCAATATCGTCTATTTTAAAAAATAAAAAAATCTATTGATAAAATATCAATAGATTTTTAAAATATAATGACTTATTTTTAAAAGTAGACGTTTTTTTGGGAGAACAGAATTTTATAAAAGGATGTCGAAAGGAATGTTGAGCGTTTCGTGCAATTTTTTGATTTCACTTTTTGTAAAATCACTTTTATTATTAATTTTACGATTAGTGGTTGATAATGAACGACCAATAATCTGAGCGACTTCTTGTTGCTTAATGTGGTGCCCCTTTAAATATCCCAATAATTCATTGGCTTCGGCCATAATACTTTTCCCCCTTGATTATATCTAATTAATAAGATTTATAAGGATAATATAGCATAATTCTTTTAAAATCAATATTTAGTTAGGAATATTGTTTAATTTTAATGAAAAAATTAGTATATCCGATATTATATGAAAAAAATCCAAAATTCACTGCACTAAAGAGGAAAGTTTTGCTGCTCCAATCCAGGCTGAAGGATTCATTCGGGGGATTGATGTTATTTCAAAAAAGCAGAAATTCAAAGAATTTCAGTACAAAAATAAACGGTTAATCTTTGATTATTATAAAAGTAATGAAAAGTAACGAGCAATAAAATTTAAAATAACTGGCGAAGGGGATTGACATTTACAGCTGCTGATGTTATTTTATCATCCGTGTTTTCAGAAAATGATTTGATCATGCTGTTTTTGAATCATTTGCAATAGTATGAGTGATTTTTATGTTTATTTTTTGCGGCAGTAATTTTGGTACGCCAGCTAGACGACCCCACCTTGGAAAAGGGCGGGGGATTTTGAAGTGTCTACGTTTGAGCGGAAGTCATTGGCTGTTGGCATGAAAAGTGCAGTTGAAGAATCATGCTATTGTACCAGTAACTACTAAAATCGATTATAAAGGAGTGTAACTTGCAATGAGGAAAATTTTTGGTTACAAAATAAAATATCAAGTACCCGTTGCATTAGCAAGCGCATGGATTTTGGCGGGCTTGGCATGGCTCTTTTTTGATCATATTTGGTTAGCAACTTTGTTTATTGTTACAGCACTTTTTATTTTATTTGCCGCTACCGCCCGCGGCTATCGCGGGTTGATAACGAGATGGCGGGGCAATAAGCGTGATCCCGAATAAAAGTGACTTCACCCTCAAACAGAAATTTTAATCCTTAGCCAAGGATCATTTTATTAAAGCTCCCTTTTGAACTCACTGGAGGTTGTAAACAGGTTTGCAATCACTTCAGTGAGTTTTTAGTTTCCACTTTGACCACAGGGTGCAACATGTTTTGTTCAGAGCTGATGGAAATTTGACTGGTGGACTTATGATTTTCAATAAGATGGCGGTTCAATGATGTCGCCTGCGGCAATAACATATTGCTGGTTAGCGGTTTGTAAAATTAAATTGCCGGCGTCATTAATGTCTTGTACCTGACCTTGTAAATGCCGAGTTCCCATTTGCACCTGCACCCATTGTCCAAGCGTCGATAAATACTGGCGGTAGTAAGTTAAACACTCGCCAGTTGTAAAATGCTCTAGGCAGATGCTTAAATTTTGTACTAATTGAAAGAGAAAATTAACGATGTCTTGGTTTGCCGGCGGTGCAGTTAATAAGTTGCCGGCTTGAGGCACTTGATTGGTGATGTGAGCTTGGTAAAGATTTAAACCAATACCAATGCTCACCCAAGGAGTACGACTCTGTTCGATTAAAATGCCGGCAATTTTGTGATGCTGCCATAATAAATCATTGACCCATTTGATTACAGTAGTGCGCTGCCAATATTGAGCGATGGTTTGATGTAAGGCACTAACAGCAGCGATAGTCAGTAAGCCGTGATTCGTAGAATTTAAAGTAGGGATCGTTTGAATCCAAGTCAAAAAGATGCCACCGCGATCGGAAATAAATGGCCGCTGTTGTTTGCCGTAGCCGGCAGTCTGTTGATTGCTCACGATGAGATAAGGACTTCTAAGTTGTTTTGCAATGAGATGTTGCGCCCGAATATTGGTGGAGTCAATAGACTGGTACCATTCTACGGGTACAGCTAATTTTTGCTGTAAAGCTTGTTGGTTTGACCAGTCGCGTAAAAAATTATTGGGCATGCGGTCATCTCCTGTAAAAAATCACTTTTAAATAGTTATTTTAGCATTATTTTATGAAGCTTAGAACAAAGATTTGGTTGTACAATCAATAGCACAAAAAAGCCCCCAAGGAGAGCTGTTTAAAAAAATAGTTTGAGCTTCAAAATATTTTTCAAAAGAACTATCTGCTATTATTGTAATAGAAAACCCCGAAATAACAATATTTTTCATATAAATAGTTGACAAGCAAACAGAAATGCCCTATTATACTGCCAACAAACATTTTGATGTTTGAAATAAATTGCAGAGGAGATGTTATTGCGAAGATGCAATTAAACTCTCAGGAAATTCGGCAATTGATTCCCAATCGTTACCCGATTTTCTTTATGGATGGAGTTCAAGATATTCAAACGGATGCATCAATTAGTGCAATTAAGAATGTAACGGTGAATGAATCTTTTATTAATGGATATTTACCCGGCCAATTTGTAATGCCTGCTACTTTAATTGTAGAGACACTGGCTCAGGCAGCTTCCATTTTTATTTTAAAATCACCAATGTTTCAACATAAAACTGCCTATCTTGGTGGAATCCCCCGCGCAGAATTTAAAAAAGTAGTCCATGCGGGAGATCAATTAACTTTAAATATAAATTTGAAAAAACAACGCCAAAATATTGGGATCGTGAGTTGCGTGGCTACTGTAGACTCTCAAGTAGCGGTCGAAGCGGAATTAATGTTTATTGTGGAAATGGTCTGATTCAGTTGACGCCCAGGCAAAGTGTTGCTACTATTTTGATGTTTAAAATATTTGATATTCAAAGTAGGTGGTAAACAGATGGATCAGGCAAAAGTGAAATACATCAATAAATTATTGACGACGGTATATACCGATATTACCCAAGTGGAAGAGCGTGAACTCAAAAAAAGTCAGTTTAAAGATATTTCAATTCATGAAATGCATGCTATTGATGCAATTACGATGTATGAACACAAAACCAGTTCGCAACTAGCTCAGGAATTAAAAATTACGCCGGGAACAGTAACTTCCATGGTGAATAATTTAGAACGCAAAGGCTATGTTGTGCGGTTGCGGAGTGCAGATGATCGTCGGTTTGTGCGTTTAGGACTAACACGCAAAGGCCGTTTAGTCTATCGTGCCCATGATTCATTTCATCGGCATATGATTTTAAGTTTTGTCCAAGGCTTTAATGATGAACAGATTAAGCTATTGGAAAAAGCCTTATTAAATTTACGAGCATTTTTAGAATTTCCAGCTTCTATTGATGATCAAAAGGAGTAGTTTGATGAGTCTGAGGATTGTGCAAACGGCTCATTATGTCCCGCCAAAAGTAGTCAGTAATACTGATTTGACCAAGTTAATGGCCACCTCTGACGAATGGATTAGAACGCGTACCTATATTGAAGAACGGCATGTTTCCACAGGTGAACAGTCTTCTGATTTAGGTTTACAAGTGGCCCGCCAATTACTACATCAAGCCCAGTGGTCGGCTGCTAGTTTAGATTTTATTATCGTAGCTACTATGTCCCCAGATGCTTTGTCACCTTCGACTGCAGCAATCATTCAAGGACAGTTACAGGCTTATCAAGCGTTAGCTTTTGACTTGAATGCGGCTTGTTCGGGTTTTATATATGCTTTGGTCCAGGCCAATCAATTATTACAAGGACCTTATCAACGTGGCATGGTCATCGGAGCAGAAACTTTGTCGAAATTGGTTAATTGGCAAGATCGCACTACCGCAGTTTTATTTGGCGATGGGGCCGGGGGCATTTTGGTAGAAGACCAAGCTTCAGCCAGCCAAATAGTAGCACAAGATTTACGGTCTTTTGGAACACAAGGCAAGGCTTTGACCGCAGGATATCAACCAGTCGTATCTGCTTTTTACCAAGAAAGCAGTGATCCAGCTCAAAAATATTTTTCAATGGATGGTCGAGCAGTTTATCGCTTTGCTACCCATGAGGTGCCGCAATCGATTGAACGGACATTACAGCAGACTTCTTGGTCAGCTGCCAATGTTAATTGGTGGCTGTTGCATCAAGCTAATGGCCGCATTATCCAAGCCATTGCAACGCATTTAGCACAGCCGAAAACCAAGTTTTTAATGAACGTACAACACTATGGGAATACTTCCGCGGCCAGTATACCGATTTTATTAGATGAAAGTATTCGTAGTCAAAAGATCCAACGCGGTCAAAAACTAATGCTCAGTGGTTTTGGCGGCGGGTTGACGGTCGGATCAATTGCTTTAATTTATTAATAACAAACATAGGAGAAAAATAATGACTAAATCAGAAGTTTTTGACAAAGTAAAAGAAATTATTGTAGATCAAACCGGCGAAGATGAGGCAAAAGTTACCTTAGAAGCCAATATTAAAGATGATTTAAATGCCGATAGTTTAGATATCTTTGAAGTGATCAATGAACTGGAAGACGAATTCGATATCAAAATCGAAACCGAAGATGGAATTCAAACCGTAGGCGATTTAGTCGCTTTTGTGGAGCAGCAACTGGCTGCGAAAGAGGGTTAAAAATTAATGCAATTAAGCCCATTTATGCAAAGTTTGGGGTTGCAATATCCTTTATTTCAAGGCGGCATGGCCTGGGTGGCCGATGGTAAATTAGCGGCCGCAGTCTCCAATGCCGGTGGTCTAGGGATTATTGGTGGTGGCAATGCGCCGGGTAGTGCAGTCGCAACAGAAATTCAAACCGCCATCAGTTTGACTGAGCGGCCTTTTGGGGTCAATGTCATGCTTTTATCACCACATGTTGATGAAGTAGTGGCGGAAATTTTAAAACAAAAAGACAATATTGCTGTGGTCACTACAGGTGCCGGCAATCCCGCACGATATTTGGAACAATTTCGCGCCGCTAATATAAAGGTCATCCCGGTTGTAGGTTCAGTGGCGTTAGCGCGAATGATGGCCCGCAGTGGCGTGGATGCCGTTATCGCTGAGGGTATGGAATCTGGAGGCCACATTGGCAAATTAACAACTATGGCCTTGGTACCGCAAGTGGTTGATGCTATCGACTTGCCGGTCATTGCAGCGGGTGGAATTGGTGATGGCCGCGGCATGGCAGCAGCTTTTATGTTGGGCGCCCAAGGGGTCCAAATGGGAACTCGTTTCCTAGTCGCAACGGAATCTAAGGTACACCCTACTTATAAAAAAGCAGTTTTAAAAGCCAAGGATATTGATACCATGGTCACTGGAGATTATGCGGGTCATCCTTCCCGAGTTATTAAAAACCCGATGGCTAAAAAATATGTACAAATTGAAAAAGCCGAAGCAGCCAAAACTCATCCAGATTTTGAGTCCTTAGATGAATTGGGCAACGGCAGTTTACGCCGGGCAGTGCAAACTGGTGATCCTCAGACAGGAGCGTATATGGCGGGAGAAATTGCCGGTATGGTGCAAGAAGAGCAAAGTGCCCAAACCATTGTACAAACCGTTTGTCAACAAGCAGATCGCTTATTAAATAGGAAATCAGAAGAATGATTGGCTTACTTTTTAGTGGACAGGGGGCCCAAAAAACCGGTTTAACCCACGATTTATATCTGCAAGAGCCCCGTTATCGGCAAATAATCGATCAAGCCAGTGCTGTGTTGAATTGGGATTTGCCCGCTTTAATGTTTGATGACCGTTACGCTGATAAACTGGCCCAAACCCAATATGCTCAACCGGTAATCCTGGCACAAAGTTATGGTCTGTTTCAGTTGATTCGAGATTATTTACCGGCTCCCAGCGAGGCGCTAGGTTTGAGCTTAGGGGAATATAGTGCTTTAGCTTGTGGCGATTATTTAGATTTTGCCACCATTTTAAAAGTCATCCAGCGGCGTGGCGAACTGATGCAACATGCTAGCGACCAAGTGCATAGCAAAATGGTGGCCCTCATGCATGCCTCACTAGCGCAAGTGCAGACAGCTTGTCAAAGAGCTCAAACCCACGGCGTGGTAGCAGTGGCTAATGTGAATACTCCCCAACAAATTGTGATTGGCGGAGAAATTGCCGCTGTAGATGCTGCCACTGCTTGGCTGCAACAACAAGATCGCCATATTCGCAAGGTTACCTTAGCTGTCAGCGGAGCTTTTCATACACCATTAATGCAGCCTATTCAAGCACAATTGCAGGACGTATTAGCTCCGTTGGTCTGGCAGAAGGGCAAGTTTCGAGTTTGGAGTACAACTACGCAACAAGTATTTACCCCTGAGAATCTGACAGCTACTTTAACCAGCCAGTTAGTGTCCCCGACAAATTTTGCGGCCACGCTGACTTCCTTAGTAGATCAGTTAACAGCAGTAATTGAAGTGGGACCGGGACGCACTTTACTCGGTTTTACCAAAAAAATACTGCCGACTTTACCGCGCTATCAAATTGATTCAATAGACAAGCTGGCTGCCACCCGATCAGCCTTAGGAGGTTAGGTATGGATTTACAAGGCAAAGTAGTTTTAGTAACTGGCAGTTCCCGTGGAATTGGTTTAGCCATTGCCCAAGCTTTCGCCCGCCAGGGTTGTCAATTAGTACTCAATTCACGGCATCCGATTGCTTCAGACGTCATTGCAACAGTGGCGCAAAACGGGGCCACTTGCCGAGATTTTCCGGCAGATGTGACTGATGAAGCAGCGGTCAAAGAATTAATTCAACAAATTGTTACCACCATGGGTCATTTAGACATTGTCGTGAATAATGCCGGTATTACCAAAGATGGTCTTTTAAATCGGATGTCTGAAGCAGATTTTCAAGTGGTTTTACAAACCAATTTAGTCGGGACTTTCAATGTCATTCGTCAAGCAGTGCGGCCAATGTATAAACAACGTGCAGGGTGTTTTATTAATCTAGCGAGCGTAGTGGGTTTGACCGGCAATATTGGTCAGGCTAATTATGCAGCTAGTAAAGCCGGGATTATTGGCTTGACCAAATCTGTGGCAAAAGAAGTTGCTTTGCGAAATTTACGTTGTAACGCGATTGCTCCGGGAATGATTGAAACTCAAATGACGCAAGCATTGAATGCAAAAAAGCAAGAAGAAATTGTCCATCAGGTGCCGTTAAAACGTTTTGGCCAGATCGATGAAATTGCCCAAACTGCAATCTTTTTGGCTCAAAATGACTATATTACTGGTCAAACCATTACGGTTGATGGCGGATTAACAATGCAATGATAAGGAGAAGAAAATGCCAAGAGTTGTAGTGACGGGGATGGGTGCGCTGACGCCGATTGGCAATGATGTCGCCAGTTTTCGTAAGGGTTTATTGCAACAACAAGTAGGTTTTGAGCCTATTACTTATTTTGATTCCACACCAACAGGGGTGACATTAGCCGGCCAATTAGATGATTTTGATCCTTTGCAGCATTTAACGAAAAAAGATACCAGACGTATGGATCCCTATACTCAGTATGCAGTTTATGCTGCCGATGAAGCCATGGCTCAAGCACAAATTACTACTAGCAACACTGATAGTGAACGTTTTGGTGTTATTTTAGGTTCAGGGATTGGTGGCTTAACGACTATTCAAAATCAAGTGATTAAAATGCATGACAAGGGTGCCGATCGCGTATCACCGTTATTTGTCCCCACGGCCATTTCCAATATGGCTGCGGGTAATTTAGCGATGCGCTATCAGGCCCATGGGATTTGTACAACAATTGTGACAGCTTGTGCTTCAGGAACTAACGCGATTGGTGAAGCTTTTCGCCAGGTGAAAGATGGACATTGCGATGTGATGATCACCGGCGGCGCGGAAGCAGCAATCAATGAAATTGGTATTGCCGGCTTCGCCGCTTTATCTACTTTATCGACAGCAACCGATCCAACGCGGGCTAGTTTGCCATTTGATAAACAACGTTCGGGATTTGTAATGGGTGAGGGTGCCGGAGTATTAATTTTAGAAGCGCTGGAGCATGCCCAAGCTCGCAAAGCGCCCATCTTGGGAGAAGTAATTGGTTATGGCGCCACCGCAGATGCTTATCACATTACTTCTCCTGACCCTAGTGGGCAACAAGCTGCCCGAGCTATGAAATTAGCCATAACTGAAGCCCAAATTGATGTGAGCCAAATTGATTATATTAATGCCCATGGGACAGCGACCATCGGCAATGACACAGCAGAATCACAAGCGATTCAGCAGTTATTCGGATCCCAGATGCCGTTAGTGTCTAGTACAAAGAGCATGACCGGACATTTATTGGGAGCAGCGGGAGCTGTGGAAGCAATAGCTACGTTAATTGCTTTAGCAGATCAGTGCTTACCAGTCAATGTGGGTTTAACCCAACCTGATCCTGCTTGTGATCTGCCTTTAGTTAATGAGGATAATCGTCAGTATGCAGCCCAATATGCATTAAGTAATTCGTTTGGTTTTGGAGGGCATAATGCTGTTTTAGCGTTCAAAAGGTGGGATGATGAATGACTTTTGAACAAATTCAGGCGTTAATGCAGCAATTAAATCAAAGTAATTTAATGGAAATGGATTTAGAATTTGACGGTGGTCACTTATTTTTAAGTAAAAATACGATTTCCTCGAATAAAGCCCCAACTACTTTGACCACTCAACCAGTGGCTCATACAAATTCGCAAAAAGCTCAGCCGAAAGATTCCGATCGTTTAAAAGCGACAGAAACAACTACCCCAAAAGACACTACGCAAGTTATTAAAGCGCCGTTAGTTGGGATTATTTATCTTCAACCAGCTCCTGATCAAGCCCCTTACAAAAAAGTTGGCGATCCAGTTGCAGTGGGGGATGTGGTTTGTGTAGTGGAAGCGATGAAAATGATGACGGAAGTCAAAAGCCCCATTAGTGGGGTCATTAGTGACATCCTAGTTTCCAATGAAGAAGTGGTGGAATATGATCAGCCGCTGCTGAAAGTACAACCGAAAACAGTAGCACGAAAGGATTAAGTAATGGTGGAAAACAAATTACCGCATGAATTAGATACAGTTGCAATTCAAAAAATTTTACCCCATCGGTACCCATTATTATTGGTGGATCGTATTTTAGATTACGTACCGGGAGAATTTGCGATTGGACGTAAAAATGTCACTATTAATGAAGAATTTTTTCAGGGACACTTCCCTGGTAATCCTGTCATGCCGGGAGCCTTAATTTTAGAGGCTTTAGCCCAAACGGGGGCCATTGCCTTATTAAGTCTGCCTACCTTTGCAGGCAAAACCGCTTATTTTGGAGGGGTGAGAAAGGTGAAGTTTCGGCATATGGTGCGTCCCGGAGATAGTTTGCGTTTAGAAGTACAGCTGGATAAATTACATGGCAATGCCGGCTTAGGACATGCACAAGCACTAGTCGAGGACCAAGTAGCTTGTAGTGGAGATCTGATTTTTGCCATTCAATAAAAGATGAAGGAGGGTAAGGTAATGTTTGAGAAAGTGTTAATTGCCAATCGCGGAGAAATTGCAGTTAGAATTATTCGCACCCTTCGAGAAATGCAAATTAAATCAGTCGCAGTGTATTCGACGGCAGATCAGCAGGCACAATTTGTGCAATTGGCAGATGAAGCGGTTTGTATTGGCGGACCGCAGCCGGCAGATTCTTATTTAAATATGGAAAATATCCTCAGCGCGGCGCTTTTGACGGGCGCGCAAGCGATTCATCCCGGTTATGGTTTTTTGTCTGAAAGTGCAGAGTTTGCCCAGTTGTGCGCGGAGTGTCAAATTACTTTTATTGGACCTTCGGCCGCGTTATTAGAACTCATGGGTAATAAAGCTAATGCTCGGCAAACAATGTCCCAACACCAAGTTCCGATTATTCCAGGCAGCCAAGGTACGATTCAAACGATTGCTCAAGCGCAAAAAGTGGCTCAGAATATTGGCTTTCCTGTCATGCTCAAAGCGGCGGCCGGGGGCGGAGGCAAAGGGATTCGACAGGTAAACTGTCCAGAAGATTTACCTGCTGTCTTTATAGCTGCGCAAAAAGAAGCCCAATTGTCTTTCGGTAATCAACAAATGTATTTGGAGAAAGTCATCCGTCCCGCCAAACATATTGAAATCCAAATTTTAGCAGATCAAGCCCATCATGTCATAGCTTTGCCGGAACGGGACTGTTCGCTTCAGCGTCAGCAACAAAAAGTTCTGGAAGAAACCCCCTGTACCTTAATGACCGCTGCTGAGCGGACGGCTTTGCAAAAAGCAGTTATTACTGCTTTACAAGCTATTGGTTATGAAAACGCCGGTACTTTGGAGTTTTTAATGGATCAAAAACATCATTTTTATTTTATGGAAATGAATACGCGTATCCAAGTGGAGCATCCGATTACTGAAGCCGTTACGGGTTTGGATTTGATTCGCGAACAAATTCAAATTGCGGCAGGGCAAAATTTAACCCTAACCCAACAAGATGTGGTAGCAGACGGGGTGGCGCTTGAAGCGCGCATCAATGCTGAAGATCCGCAGCATAATTTTCAACCTCAGGCGGGAACAATTCAGCAATTGGATTTACCGGGTGGCTTAGGGATTCGCCTGGACAGTGGGGTGTTAGCCGGTGATCGGATTTCACCTTTTTATGATTCAATGATTATTAAAATCATCGCCCATGCTCCACAAAGAACTGTGGCCTTACGTCGGTTAACAGAAGCCTTAAGCGAATTTCATTTACAAGGATTAAAAACTAATCATGATTTTTTAGAAGCCTTGTTAAAACAACCGCGGGTGCGTCAAGGAACTTATTTAACAACAGATATTGATCAAAAATTTGGCCCGGAGTTTCAGGCACAATCCAAAATACTAAAGGAAGCAATCAATGAGTGTTAACGAACAGGTACGACATTTTGCCCAACACCCGCAAGCCGCTTTACAAAAATATCATTTAAGCGTGCCGCAAGGGATTTTTCGCATTTGTCCTTACTGTCAGCAAAAGTATTATTTTCGCAGTTTTGGTAAATATCAAGTTTGTCCCGATTGTGGCTATGGCTTGCGAGTGAGCGCGCATCAACGTTTAAAGATGTTGACGAAAAAAACTGTAGAATGGGACACGGATTTAACAACTACTGATCCACTAGCATTTCCCAATTATTTGCAAAAAGTGCAACAAGCGCAAGCTAAAACCAAATTAAAAGATGCAGTGTGGACAGGGCAAGCCCGAATAGCTCATCATGAAGTGGCTTTAGGGATTATGGATCCCACTTTTATTATGGGCAGTCTAGGGACTGCTAATGGTGAACGCTTGACACGTCTATTTGAGAAAGCAACAATTCAAGAATTACCAGTGATTTTATTGTGTGCGTCGGGGGGTGCGCGGATGCAAGAAGGAATTTTGTCGTTAATGCAGATGGCTAAAATTTCGCAAGCCGTGACTCAGCATCGACAAGCCGGATTGTTTTACTTGAGTATTTTAATGGATCCAACGACTGGCGGAGTAACAGCTAGTTTTGCCACGCAAGCGGATGTGATCTGGGCAGAGCCGCACGCCCTTATTGGTTTCGCCGGGCAACGGGTTATTGAGCAGACGATGAATAAAGCTTTACCGCCCGATTTTCAAAGTGCTGAAAAAGCTTATGAACGGGGTTTTATAGATGCCATTGTCCCGCGACCACAACAATCTGTGGCGCTGGAACAAATGTTAAGTATTATGGCGGCTACTAGATGGACAGGTGATTGCCATGAGTGAGGAGCAAGTAAAACAAATTATGGCAGGGGCGCGAAGTGAAACTAAGGCAGATCTGCGCTTGTTAATCGCCCATTTATTTGATGACTGGGTAGAATGTCATGGAGATCGCGTCAGTGGTGATGATGCAGCTATTATTACTGGTTGGGCTCGTTTATCAAACCGCGCAGTCGCTGTCATTGCGACTAATAAAGGGCAAGAGTTACAAGAACGTTTACAAACCCATTTTGGGAGCCCGACACCTACCGGTTATCGTAAGGCTTTGCACATGATGCAAACGGCCGCTAACTTAAAAATTCCGATTCTGACTTTGATCAACACACCGGGAGCTTACCCGGGAGCGGATGCCGAAAAAGCAGGTCAGGGACAAACAATTGCGCAAAACCTCAGTACAATGTTGCAGCTGCCAGTACCCATTTTGGCTATCATTATTGGTGAAGCAGGATCCGGAGGCGCGTTAGCGTTAGCTTGTGCGGACCGGGTGTGGATGTTTGCTCAAAGTATGTATACCGTTTTGTCTCCAGAAGGTTTTGCATCCATTATGTATAAAGATGCGCACCAAGCGGAAAAGGCAGCGCAGTTAATGCATATTGAACCTCATTGGTTATTAGAACATCAAGTGGTGGAAGCCGTTTTACCTGAAAGTTGGTTAAAGGACGATTTGCAATTTTTCAAATCAAAAATTTTACAGCAATTACAAGAGTTTGACCAATTGTCGTTATCCAACTTACTACAGCAAAGGCAGCAACGTTTTCGAAAATTTTAACAAGTCGCTTGGAAAAATCATCCTCGCGACTTTTTTAGTGGTTATGATTTAATAGAAGCATAGATAGTAGAATAACAATTTATTCCGGTAGAAAGTTAGTGAATATTCCAAAGATATTCTATGATAATTTTATTGTTGTAGCCATTTTGGTCATATTTGGGGTTTTTCAGATTTATCTGAAGGATTTTTTTCTTATATTAATGATAAAATCACAGAAATTTCAAGGTTTTAAGATAGGATAACAATGTATGAATCGGTCTCAGGGCATATAATTTTCAAATTACCATGTGCTAAACTGAAATTAAAAGTGTAGACGGAGGCAAAGCTATTATGAAATATTGTCCAAACTGTGGTCATAAATTAGAGGCAAACTATAAAGTTTGTCCTAATTGTGGTTTCCGACTACGTTCCACGACTGACTCCCAAACAACTACCTCGACTGAGGCCCAAAAAACTACCTCAACGCCATTAAGACGTTCACGGCAGCGCTCATCACGCGAGCATACCGCAATAGTACATGGACCTGCGATCGATTATCTTATTTGGCTGAAAAATAATTGGATTACGATGCTGCTAGCGCTTTTACTAGTTTTTTTAACCTATATCTATGTCGGGAAGATCATTAGCTTGATTGTAGCTATTGGGTTAGTTATTTGGGGCTTTAAAATTGCTACCAACCAACGGACACCTTTGGATCACAAAATTAAGCGGGTATTTGCTCATGCCGAGACTCAGACCACAGCACAAGTGCAACGGATGCAAACCAAGCGGATTAAAAAAACCGCTCCTTTGAATCAAACAGCATCCCCACAAAATACGGTGGTTGCCAATCAGCCGATTCAAGTGCAGACCAAGCGTTCATGGGGCTTATTGCTTTTGGCTTTGATCACGGCAAGTACCAGTTACTGGCCGGCCTTCTTTTTGAACAATTTATTAGGAGGTAATAATCTGGCCAATGCGACCGCTCCTTCCTTGGCGGAGACTATCAAACAAGGTTTATTAATGTTGAATTACAATTTTCATTTACAAATTAATCCGGATTTAGGGTTGTGGTTATTAGCCGCCGGACCTGTCGTAGTTATTTTAGGTTCCTTAATGCCTAATCATTTTGGTCGTAGTTTAGCTACTAAAGGAGCAGGTTTTACTGTAATTTTATATGTCGGGGCTTGGATAGCCTTAAAATTAGGCGCAATGTGGGGGGTTAATTTTGGTTGGGTCATTAATACTCAATTAGGCATGACAGGTTATGTAACCTTTATTTGTATCATCATAATGTTTATTTGGGCTGAATGGCAACGCCACCACCGGGTGCATTAGTTCAGTTTGGCAATCGAATTGTTTCTTAGTATAATCGAGAAAGAATTTAAGAGGTAACGATAATGATCAAGATTTTAGTAGTGGATGATGACCCAGATATTACCGAGTTATTAAGTATTTATTTAAAAAATGAAGACTTTGAACCACTAACTGCGGCTACGGGCCCTCAAGCACTAAAATGTTTGGCCAGCGATCACCAGATTGCCTTAATGATTTTAGATTTAATGTTGCCAGGGATGTCCGGTAATGAAGTTTTGAAAAGAGTACGTCAGCGCTCACGAATTCCTATTTTAATTGTCTCTGCTAAAACCGATGATTTGGATAAAATCCAAGGATTGGTAACGGGAGCTGATGATTATGTTGTCAAACCCTTTAATCCTTTGGAGGTCGTAGTTCGGGTCAAATCTTTGTTACGACGCGCCAATCCACAAATGTTAACGGCGGCCCCCGACAAATTGGCGGTAGGGCCTTTATTAATTGACAAGCGTTCTCATGAAGTGCTTACCACACAGCAACAACGAGTACAATTGACCGCGTTGGAGTTTAATATTTTATATTTACTAGCAAGTCACCCTAATCAAGTTTTTTCAGCGGATGAAATTTTTCAACGAGTGTGGAAGCAAGATAGTGCAATTTCGACGAAAACAGTCATGGTTCATGTCAGTCATTTACGTGACAAATTAGAAGCAGCTACGGATGGGGAAAAAGTGATTGAAACTGTGTGGGGTGTCGGTTATAAAGTGGAGGCTTAAGGATGCAATCAACTGCCAGATTAACCCCCCGACAACAAAAAGAGTTGGTTATGTGGGGGGCATTAACCCTGTTATTATTAGTTGTACCGGAATTTATAGTTTTTAAGTGGTGGTGCCAACTTTTTGATGTGCGTGTGTTAGCGCTGCTGCTTTTAATTGTGTGGGATGGTACCTTGTTAGTGTTAATTTTAAGCGTTCATTGGCAACATTTACAAACTAGTCAGCTGTTGGCGGAATTAAAGCAAATAAAGTTAACAGACATACCGCAACGTTTGGTGTCATTGCCTCAAAATAAGGACCTCTCGATTATCGCACGCCATATCAATCAAGTTTTAATTTCGATGATGCAACAGGCTAAACATCAACAGCAAGCTAACCAAACGCAACGAGAGTTTATTGCCAATATTAGTCATGATTTACGCACCCCTTTAACTTCCATTGTAGGATTTCTAGGCTTGATGGAACAACAACCACAGTTACCCCAGCAGCAAATGCAAAAATATATTCATATTGCTTATCAAAAAGCCCAACAATTGCAAAGTTTAATTAATGATTTATTTGAATATACCACGACTACGACAGCCAGTATTCATTTACATTGGCAAAACTTAGATATGGTTCAAATGGTTGAGCAATTAGCTGCCGAATTTGAATTACAGGCGCAAAAACAACAGGTACAAATTGTGACCCAGACGCCGGCGCACCCGATTATTATTCAAGCAGATACGGAAAAATTAGGCCGAGTCTTTAATAATTTAATTATGAATGCTTTAAAATATGGTCGGGGAGCACGTCATTTATGGCTGCAGGTTCAAGATGCTGCACAGGTTGTACAAGTGACTGTGGCTAATGATGGAGTGAGTATCGATCCGCAAAATCAACAACATCTGTTTGAACGATTTTATCAAAGCTCACCCAATGATTCCGGATCGGGATTAGGCTTGGCTATTGCCAAGAATTTAATCATGTTGCATCATGGCCAAATTAGTGTTCAGTCTAACCAACGGTTGACCCAGTTTAAAGTAGTTCTACCCAAAAACAAACGCGCCCATGAAGGAGATTAGTTATGACGTTAGTTCTAAACGGTTGTATTTTATTACTTCAAGAACATCAGCTCTTAAAAAAAGCCGAAATTGTTTTTGACAATGAAATTACGGCAGTTACTTATGATTCACTACAAGCCCAAAAAGACGGGATGTTCTTTTGTAAGGGCACGCACTTTAAAGAAGATTACTTACGCGATGCCCAACAAAGGGGAGCTTCAACTTACGTTTCTGAAGTTGAGTATCCACAAATTAAAGGGATGAATGCGCTCATTGTCCGGGATGTGCAAAAAGCGATGGCCCTTTTAGGAGCAGCTTTTTATGACTATCCGCAAAATCAATTAATGATTATTGCCTTTACAGGGACTAAAGGTAAAACTACTTCGGCTTATTTTACACGTGGTATTTTACAAGACTATACCAATAAGAAAACCGCCTTATTTTCTACAATTGATCGAATTGTTGGTCCACAGTCACAACAACGGTTCAAATCCGATTTGACAACACCGGAATCGTTAGATTTATTTCACGATATGCGTCAAGCAGTGGATAATGGCATGACACATTTAGTAATGGAAGTTTCTTCACAGGCGTATAAGCGGAATCGAGTATATGGGCTCAAGTATGATGTAGGCTTCTTTTTAAATATTACTCCAGATCACATTGGTCCTAATGAGCATCCGGATTTTGCAGATTATTTACATTGTAAATTACAACTTCTGGTAAATTCCCGGTGCTGTGTTCTCAATGCAGATTCGGATCATTTTACCGAAATTTATCAAGCTGCTACGGCAACCACGGCCCCAGAAAATATTTATCTATTCGCACGTCAAACCAAACACAAGAATGCTAACATCGACTTTATTTACTATAATGAAGAAGCAACTTTAACGGATAGTCAGTTTACCATTTTGAGTCAAACTCCTAAAGCGCGCCTTCTTAATATCGATGGCTGCTATCAGCTCAGTCTGACTGGTGATTTCAATGAATGTAATGCCACAGCGGCTATTATCGGAGCAGGGCTAGCCGGAGCTCCTTATCAATTAGCGAAAAATGCGATCGCTAATGTGCATATTCCAGGGCGCATGGAGTCTTTAAAAACGCAAACACACGGAACAGTGTACATTGATTATGCCCATAATTATGCCAGTATGCGGGCGTTATTGAGTTTTTTAAAACGTCAAAATCCCCAGTCGAAAATTATCGTGGTGGTAGGTAGTCCTGGTAATAAAGGCGTTTCTCGCCGAGCTGGTTTTGCTAAGGCTTTGACCCAATTTGCAGATCAAGCTTATCTCACTACTGATGATCCTGGATTTGAAGATCCTCAGGAGATTTGTCAAGAGATTGATCAAAAAATTGATCATCAGCGTGTAGCAGTTCAAATTGTTTTGGATCGACAACAAGCAATTCAACAGGCCATCACTGTTAGTCGTCCGGGAGACTTAGTGGTGCTTGCCGGTAAGGGCGAGGATGCTTATCAAAAAGTTCAAGGGATTGATACGCCTTATCCCAATGATTTGCATGTGGCTCAACAAGTAATTCAAGAATTAGAGTAGGTTAGAATTATGAAAAAATTTTTTACGGTTATTGGAGGCATGGGAACTGCGGCGACGCAAAGTTATTTGCGTTTATTGAATCAACGCACGCCCGCCACAAAAGATCAAGATTATTTGAATTATATTTTAGTGAATCACGCTACAATTCCGGATCGCACGACGTATATCTTAGATCGTAATGCCCCTAACTTTTATCCGGATTTACTGGAAGATATTCAACAGCAAAGTTTACTGCAACCAGCTTTTATGGTAATTATTTGTAACACGGCGCATTTTTTTTATACACAATTACAGCAAGCTACTGCAGTTCCTTTATTGCATATGCCACGAATCGCGGTGGCTACCTTAAAACAACGCTATCCGCAAGTCCATCGGGTAGGCTTAATTGCGACTCAAGGTACCCTAGCAGATCAGATTTATCAAACCGAATTGACACATCAGGGTTTAGATTATACTGTAGGAGATCAGCAGCTGCAAGCCGATGTGATGAAACTCATTTATGATTATATAAAAAAACGTAATCAAGTAAATGCCGCGTTATACTATGATATTTTACAGCGGATGCAACATGATTTTGGAGCCGAGGTTATTATTTTAGGTTGTACCGAATTGTCGCTAGCTCAAGAGCAGGCAGCGGACCATCACTTTCCGATTATTGATGCGCAAGATATTATTGTGGATAAAAGTATTATGTTAGCGCAACGCGTACGAGCTGGGCAGCCACTAAATATTAAAAATGGGATAGTTTAGTTAAACATTAAAACTATCAGAACAATCGAGGTTAGTTAATGGATAAGCGGAATTTGCGCCCTTTTTTAAAACGTAATCAACGCATATATTTAGGTGCTGGGCAGCAAGTAAAAAAACATACTACGTTAAAAGTTGTTAGCGTCTTATTATTGATGGCTTTTTTTGTGTTGGGAGCTTATGGATTTCGTTTGTATTCACAAGCCAATAATGCTTTTAATAACGCATATCAAGTCAATAAAGATGCTAAGCCTTCCAAAGCTATTGCTCAACGAAAGCCGGTCACACTTTTACTCTTAGGGGTCGATACTGGCGGTGAAGGTCGGCATGATCGTGGCAACTCTGATACTATGATTGTGGCTACTATTAACCCACAAACAAAAAAAGTTTTATTGATGAGTTTACCACGAGATACGTTAGCTAAAATGTATGGTAAAAATGTTCCATATCATTCAATTGCCAAGTTAAATGCTGCCTATAATTTGAATAAATCAGAAGGTTCCATTTTAACTGTGGAAAAATTACTCAATATTAATATTGACCATTATTTAACCTTGGATTTTCATTCTTTGCCTAAAATCGTAGATGCCATTGGAGGTATTGAAGTGGATTCGCCTTTTGCTTTCTCTTGTGAAGGTGATCATTTCAAAAAAGGTAAACAGAAAGTAAATGGCCGCCAATGTCTTTCTTATTCACGGATGCGATATGATGATCCTGAAGGTGATTATGGTCGACAAAAGCGGCAACGCCAGGTTATTATTGCTATCGTGAAAAAGGCGCTGTCCTTAAATAATTTGCCCAATGCCCAAAAATTAATGAATAGCATTTCCGGCTCCATGAGTACAGACTTGGCGATGGGAGATATTACCGCGTTAATTCAATATTATCGGGGAGCCGCTAAAGATATGGGATCTGATTACCTGCACGGGCATAGTGTAACCATTGATGGTCAGGCGTTTGAGGTAGCACCGACTGATGAATTACAACGAGTAAGCGATCGATTGCGCACCAGTGTTGGCAAAAAGAAGACTAAATTGAATAATACAGAGACACGGCTCAATCGTATGAATGTAGAAAAAAATAATTTTGACTTTGATAGTTCGGATAATCAACAACAGTATATTATTTATTCTGCTACAAACGATCTGGAGGTAGGTCAGCAAAGTGATGCAACTACTACGAATGATTTTGATGCCGAAGATGCCAACACATATTCTCAAAATTATGCTAATGATTATAGTGCTGATACTTACGGGAATACTGATAGTTCAACAGACGCCAATGTAAACAATGGTTACTAAAATAAAATACGATATTAGGTCTCGAATCACAGACTATTGGAGTAATAAATGAGTATCGTAAAGATTGAGCACTTAAGTTTAACGTATTTTGAAAAAACGCTATATCAGGATGAAACTTTTCAAGTTAATGCACATGAACATATTGGTCTGATTGGTTCCAATGGCGCGGGGAAAAGCACGCTTATTAAAGTATTAACAGATCAAGTGGTACCAGACAGCGGTCAGATTACCTGGCAAAAAAGAATTAAACGTGGTTATTTAGATCAATATGCTCAACTCCCATTGGAACAAACTGTATGGGAGTTTTTGCGTAGTGCCTTTCAAGAACTGATTGATGCTGCTCAGCAATTAGAGCAGACATATCAGCAATTAGCACTCCAAGAAACTCCTGTGTTGTGGGAACAAGCGGGACAAATACAAAATCAATTAGAACAACAGGGTTACTATGACATTGATACTAAAATTAGCCAAGTAGCCACGGGGTTAGGGATTGATCTCCTTGGCTATGAGCGCCCTGTAGGGCAGTTAAGTGGCGGCCAACGTTCGAAATTGATTTTAACTAAGTTACTTTTAGAAAAACCCGACATTTTACTTTTAGATGAGCCCACCAATTATTTAGATAAGCAACATATTGCATGGTTAGTGACTTACTTGCAATCATTTGCTAATGCATTTATTGTGATTTCCCATGATTATCACTTTTTGCAACAAGTTGTTGACACTGTTTATGATCTGGAACAAGGACACTTAACACGATACAAAGGGACTTTACGGCAAGCTTTGCAACAAAAGGCCGCTAATCAACGAACCTATTTGAAGACCTATGCCAGCCAACAGCAAAAAATTATGCAGGCACAGGCTTATATTCAAAAAAATCATGCCGGCAGTCGCGCTAAAAGCGCCAAAAGCCGCCAACGACAATTGGCTAAAATGCAAGTCTTATCGCCGCCGGCCAACCGCAAAATACCACAATTTTATTTTAAGGAAGTACCTTTAACCAGCCAGATAGCCATTCAAGTCACGAAGCTGAAAATTGGTTACCAGCAGTCATTATTGAAGCAAGAACTAAATTTTTCTATCCGCAATCATGAAAAAGTAGTGATTAGTGGATTTAATGGTGTGGGCAAAACCACCTTAATTAAAACGCTAATGCAGCAGTTGCCACCAGTGGCTGGGACGGTTAAATTGGCCCCTTTGTTGACAATTGCTTACTACCGCCAAATTTTATCATGGCCACAACCCACCATGTCGCCATTGACTTATCTACACGAACAATTTCCCGAGCAAACTACGAAAATACTTCGGCAAAATTTAGCACAGGTGGCTTTAACCTCGAAACAGGTTCAAGAACCTATCCAACTTTTATCTGGTGGTGAACAATCGAAAATAAAATTAGCCGAACTACTGTTACAACCAGCTAACTTGTTAGTGTTGGACGAACCTACCAATCATTTAGATGAATTATCTAAATCTGCTTTAAGGTCTGCTTTAGCAGCTTATACCGGCACAGTAATTTTAGTGACTCACGAAACCAATTTTTATGATGATACTTGGATCGATCGCGAAATAAACATTGCTCAATTAACGTAAAACCACGCGAAATGAAGCCGATTTATAAAAATATAAAAAAAAACCG
>NZ_KQ034029.1:0-221904 GCF_000970795.1 Bombilactobacillus mellifer | reverse complement strand
ACGTTGCCACGCTGGCATATTTTAAAGCTTGTTGAAAGCCATCAGTTATTACACTGATGGCTTTTTTGTGATTGCGGTTGAAGAAGGGATCATTTATTATAAAATCCGAGCATTGATCGAAGAAGAGGGACAAACAATGGATAAAACGAGGACACAACAAGTTTTAGATACCGGTATTTTGGCGGGGAGAATTTTGATGGAATCGGGCTCGGAAATGTATCGCATTGAAGATACTTTAAAATATATTTTACATACCGGCGGTCTGACTAAACCAGAAATCTTTACCACACCGACGGGTATTTTTTTAAGCGCGCAAAATATTGATATTACGAAAATGGCACAAGTAACTCACAGTAACATTAATTTGGAAAAGGTTAATTTAGTCAACGCTTTGTCGCGTCAATTCTCTGCAGGGGAAATCACCCTGGATCAACTGGAAGCGGGGTTAAAACAAATCGATCATAGTACGCGCGATTTTCCTTTCTGGTGGAAATTACTCTCTTCTTTTTTTATTAGTTGTTTTCTAATGATTATTTTCATTGGTAAATATGATTGGCTTGATTTTGTCCCCGCCGGGATTGTTGGAATGTTGGGATATGGACTGGACTATTATTTAAATGAGATACTAAAAGTCCAATTTATTAGTGAATTCATTGCCGGAGCAGCGATTGCTCTAATGGCAGTTGGATTTCAATATTTAGGCTTGGCCCAGCATATTAATTATTTGATTATTGGCGCCGTAATGCCTTTGGTGCCGGGAGTCGCCTTAACAAATGCGTTACGGGATTTGATTTCGGGACATCTAATTTCGGGATTAACCAGAATGGTGGCGGGAACGCTCACGGCGTTAGCCATTGGAGGCGGCATTGCCTTAATTTTAAGATTTTTAGCTTGAGGTTGAGATATGAATATTTATTTACAAATTATCATTCAATTTTTGTTCAGTGGTTTGGCAACGGTGGGTTACGCTATTTGTATTAATATTCCCCGAGAGGCTTTATTAGCTGGGGGGTTAACTGGGAGTATTGGCTGGATAATTTATTGGTACTGTTATCAGTTTGCTTGCTTAGGCAAAGTCTCTTCGAGTTTGATTAGTGCTTTTAGTGTGGGATTGATTAGTTATGGCTTAGCTTATTACAAAAAAATGCCGACAACATTATTTAATATTCCCGCTTTAGTTCCTTTAGTGCCCGGCGCGACTGCTTATCAGGCAGTACGAGCAATGGTTAGTGGACAATTTGTAAATAGTGTTCGGTTATTTCTCATGGTTTTGATGATGATTGGGGCGATTGCCATGGGCTATATGATGGCCCAAGTAGTAATTGAACTTGCACATCAGCGGACTACGTGATACATTTAATGTATGCGATGAGTCGAGTGATTACTATAAAGTAATCGTTCTAGGGACGTTAACTGCAAAAAGCAGTACTCACCGGATTGTGAGAACGATATTATTTGTAGATGTGAACTGCAAATGATCACTGAATGATTCAGTGCCCCATAAAAAAGCCGCGATCAATTTGATCACGGCTTTTTTATATTGGGATTATTCAGATTACTGTCTAAAATATTACTTTGAATTAAGCGAGCAACTTCTGGATTAGCTAACAGACTGGAATGATTACTTTCATGTCCTGTGACGGTGATTTGGGTATATTTCCGGACTTGCTTTTGAAATATATATTTGGCTGCTTCTACACTTTGATAAGGTACGATGCCGTCATTTTCATAATTAGTTGTGCCCGCAATGGAATAAACGATCATGTTATGGGGTAATTTTTGCCGGTGTTGATACAGCTGTCGAAAGATGGCAGTTTGATTTTTAAAGTTGGATTCTAAGGAGTTGTAAGGAGTCCCGATGGTCATTAAAGCATTAACGGTTAAATTGTTGGAATTAAAATATTTTTCTAAATACCAGGTCCAATTAAGACCGCCATTAGAATGTCCGATAGCATAGAAATTATTGAAATTATATTTATTTGTCAGGTAATTCATGGCAGTTTGCAACCATTGGGTCTGATGAGCAATATTGGTATAACCATCATGATTATTTTGAAAAGCAATCACAATTAGAGGTTGCCGATCCCGTGCCGCAATCACTCCTTGATGGTGGATTTGGTTCTTAGTGTCGACGGTAATCTTGAGAATACTGTGTTTACTTTTCGGATGGTTAAAGGTCTGAAAGAGATCATCGAAACGATCTTGGCTGGCCGAGCTGCCAGGTATAAATATAATAGGTGAAACTCGTGAATTGTGAAAGACGCGTTCACTATGGACCGCGGTACGCATAGTGTGGAGCGCTGGAAAGGTAAGTAACAGTAAAGCTAATCCGAGAAGATTAATCCACATTCTGGTTTTCATGACTGACCTCATATTTAATAAAAGGATAATAAATGATGGTAGAAGCACCAATAGCTAGAACAGTAGCGATCAAACTGCCCCAATTGCCATTAGTACCTAAAAAATTAATTAGAAAACTAGGCGTCCCGGAAAATATTTGATAAACCGCCGGTTGAGCCCAGTGCAGTTGAATAAACAATCCGCCGATAAGCATACTGGCTAAAGGACTGAGAAGATAGGGAATTAAGAGTATTGGATTAGCGTATAAAGGTAAAGCAAACAATAAGGGAGCATTGAAACCAAACGTACTGGGAATGAGGTTTTCTAAAACGAGACGATCTTGATGCAATAAATATAAAGCAATTAATAATCCTAAAGTACAACCAATGCCGCCTAAAAAGGCATAACTACTATAAATGGTATGGGAATTCAGCGGATGGGGCACATGATTGAGAGTTTTTTGCGATAAGGCCGTGGCCAAATTAGCCGTGGCTGCTGGCGAATTAATCGCTTGTTTGGCTGCCATAAAAGGATCAATCATCCCCAGCCAACTAGCGCCATTTCGAATAACGGTTAAAGGTAAAATCACCCACCAGTTAAAATGATGGGAACTGGTAGAAATACCGGGTAATTTCATAAATAAGGTATTGAGATTAATTTGATTGAGTAAACTGCCGCTTACTAAGCTCGTAATAATGGGTAGAACTTTACCTGGTAACTTACTAAACAGTCGGGCGACAATCCAACTAATGAGCACAATGACGAATAAAGGCGGCGCCAAGATACCATTATGTGGGTCTCGACCAGAATTAAAGCAAACTAATGCCAGGATTAAAATTGTACAAAAGCCTAGGAGAAATTGTGAATGTTTGTTAAAATATTCTGTTAGCAAATATCCCATGAAAAATAAAATTAAGATTTCATAAAGCTGGACGGCGTGATTAAAATTTTGAACCCACCAATCATTAGGCCTTCCTAAATGACTGATAGTGTTCAAAAAACCATTGGGTAGTAAAAAATTGCATTGAATTAACCGCAGGTAGGCATCGATTAAAACTAAAGGATAAATTTTTTGTAAAACCAATGTCAAACGCCGGTAAGTTTGCAGAAGATTCAATGAGTAGTTTTTGATCATAAGTGCTATCTCCTTAATGAACAGCTTACTACCAGGACTTACTAGTGGGTAACAAGATGAATTCTTATTTTTGAAAAAATATTTTTAGGAGTGTGAGTAGATGCTAGACGCACAACAGCGATGGCTCTTGTTAATTAATATTGTCTTTAATTTAGTGATGGGTTTTATTTTACCAGTTAATACGATTTTTATTACAAAAAATTTACATGAATCTATGGTGGTAGCAGGTTTCGCTTTGATGTTATACTCCGGATTTATGATGCTCGGCAATTTCTTAGGTGGCCGATTATTCGACCGTTTTTCACAACGAAAAACGTTAGTCGGTGGCTTCACCTTGGCAGCCATCGGTTTTTTGTTAATCGCTAAGTTTCACACTTGGCCAGTGTACGCCGGATTACTATTAATGGTTGGTTTGGGAATGGGAATTGCTTATACGGCGGTTAATTCTTATACTGCCATCGCGGCGCAACAGCATCCCCAACAATACCAACAAATCTTTAATCGCATGTATCTTTCAGCTAATGTGGGGATTGCCTTGGGGTCAATGGGGGTTAGTTCTATTTTTCAGGCCAGCATATTTTGGACTTTTTTCTTGCCAGCGGTGTGTTTTTTCGTTTGTTTGATCATTGTTCTCACCCATGGGGCAGTTTTAGACGGAGCCGCAGTTTCCCATGTTTATCAAGCTAACTCCACGGTGGCTTCTCCAAATAAAAAAAAGCCACTGCAACTGAGTCGGCAGCGTTTGAGAATTAATCTGGTGCTGATTTGTATTACGGTCTTAATAGTTTGGCTGGGTTATTCCCAATGGGATAGCAATTTATCCTTATATATGTTAGATCAGGGATTGACTATGCATGATTATAGCTTATTATTTAGTATTAATGCAGCTTCATTAATTATTGTTCAACCCTTGATGAATCGTTTCATTTGTCGTTGGTTACCATTGTTGAAGTCTCAAATTGCCCTGGGATTGGGGATAATGGGTAGTTCTTTTATCTTATTACCGGGAGCGCGAAATTATGGGCAGTATATTTTAAGTATGCTGATTTTGACCATTGGCGAATCGATTACTTTTCCGACGATTCCGGCTTTATTGAGTAAATTTGCACCACAAGGCCGTCAAGGAACTTATCAAAGTTTTTACGTAGTTTTTGGTTCTCTGGGCCGGGCTTTGGGTCCTTATTTGGGTAGTCTCATTGCTACGGAAATCTCTTTTGCTTGGCTTTTTGGCCTGATTTTTGGCAGTGTTATCTTAGTGGGATTAGGTATGCTGGCAGTTAAAGAAGTGAATTATTCATGAAAAAAAAATATATCTTAGCCGCGGCGATCGGAGCTATTCCTTTGGTTTTAGGCCATTCTTTATTTAATTATGTGCATCAGCGGGGTAGTTCCAGTTTAAAAAGCCATCCCCCGCAATTTGCCGCCAATAATTCAGCGTTAGTGGCAATGCGGAAGTTTCAACGACTGCCGCAAACAACTTGGTCTTTGATGAGTGGTGATGGTTTACGATTAGTGGCTTACTTAACACGCAACCCACAAAATCGGGGGACAGTACTCTTAATTCATGGTTTTGGTGTGGACCACCATGCGATGGATAAGTTTGCTGCGGTTTTCTATCAACTAGGATATAACATTTTACAGCCAGATAATCGGGCTGCCGGGGCTAGTGCTGGTCGTTACAGCAGTTATGGTTATCAAGAAAAAAAAGATGTCTTATTGTGGCTGCAACGGTTGCAAGCCGATCGGCAACTGCAAGTTCCGATCATTTTAATGGGCGCTTCTTTGGGAGCCGCGACTGTTTTGCAAAGTTTAACACTGTCTTTGCCGGTGGCTGTGAAGGGCGTCATTGCTGATTCCAGCTACACTAGTGCCCAAGAGATTATGCAATATAACATTCATCGTCAAACGGGATTACCCAGCAAAGGTTTGACGCACTTGTTATCTTTGTGGTCACGTTTCAAAGTACAAGCCAGTTATCGGCAGATCAGCCCGCTAGCTAGTGTCCGCGGCCAGCATCCACCATTACTTTTGATTTGTGGGCAAGCAGATGTAACTGTACCTGCGTGGATGTCGCAGGCGTTATTTGAGGCAGCTAGTGCTCCCAAAATGTTGGTCCGTTTTACAACCGGTTCACATATCCGGTCTCTGGAAGCGGATCCGACAGCTTATCGAGCCTTGATCAAACAATTTGTAGCACATCTTTCTAGTTTTGAGTGAGTTTTAATGATTAATATTTTTTGCCCCAAATATCCACATCACACCAATGAGAACCCATATCTGCCACTTGTGGTAAGTGGCCCCAGCGTTGAAAGTGGTTTTTTTGAAAGAAATGAGTACTGGGGATATTTTGGCTAAAAACTTCGGCGACTAAATTAGAAATTTGGAGTTGAAGCAATTGCTTTTCCACAAAGTGTAAGGTTTGACTGCCACATCCTTGATGCCGGGATGTCTGATCAAAGTATAAACTAATTTCGGCCGTTGGTTGATAAGCTGCCCGGCCGTAAAAGTCACTTAAACTGACCCAGCCTAGCATTTGCTGGTTTTGTGTCACCGTCCAGAGTGGACGCTGGGGATTTTGATGTTGTTGAAACCAGGGCTCACGTTGTTTGACAGTTACCGGTTGTAAATCAGCGGTGACTGTTTTGGCGGCGATGGTTTGATTATAAATAGCGACAATTTGTGGTAAATCGGTAAATTTAGCTAATTGAAAAGTTAATAATTCAGTCACAGTTTGCTCCTAAATTTGATGATTAAATTGTTGATTAATAGCAGTAATGTACTGACGGTTGACAAAAATTAATGTCAAACAGATACAACCAATATTACTTCCCGCAAAAATTAAAAAGACATTCCCAATGCCTACGGCATGAACCAAGGCTGGAAAAATCAAACTAATAATGAAATTGCTCAACCAAATGACGGTGGTGGACCAGCTCATAAAGTTTGATTTGACTACCGGTGGGAAGATTTCCGATAGTAATAACCAAGTAACGGGGCTTACCAAACCTTGCTGCAAAGCTAAAAAACTTGTTAAAAAGAATAAGACAAGAAGATTTAACCAATTTTGAGACAAAAAATGGGTTTGCATGATTATTGTTAAAATGCTGAGACAGACGACGTTTCCGGTTAAGCCAACTAACAATAAATGTTGATGAGAATGGTTTAAGGTCAATTGAGATCCCACTGTCGTCGCAATAGAAGAAACAATGCCGATTAAAACATTACCATAGAGTGAAGCATTGGCGCCCATGCCGACCTTTTCTAAGAGTGTAGTCCCATAATACATTACCACGTTGACACCGGAAAATTGTTGTATCAAACCGATCGCCGTACCCGCTAGGAGTAAATATAAGAGAGCTTTATGGTGCCAAATGTCTGTTAAAGAAAAGGCCGTTTGGGGCTTTTTTTGTTCTTGAACTTGATCAATTACTTCTTTGATATCTAAACGGGGAAAACCCAGGCGGTGAAAAGTGGCACGTGCTTTTTCCCTTGTACTATGAATCACTTGCCAAGTTGGGCTTTGCGGTAAATTAATGGATAAAATCCATAAAACCACAGCGGGAATACCTGCCAGTAAAATCATCAGTCGCCAGACGGCATGCCACTTTGGAAATAGCGATCCCAAAAGTGCATTCATAATAAAAGCAGATAACTGTCCCACCACAACGGCGACAGCATTCTTGTTGACATTTCTAGATTTATAACGATCCGGCGAAATTTCATTTAAATACATAGGTGCCAAAGTGGAAGCACAGCCGACAGATAATCCTAAAATAAACCGAAAAATACTTAACATGAGAATATTAAGAGCTAAAAAACAACCAAGCGTAGCAAGCGTAAACACAGTAGCTACGGCATGCAATAACCAGCGCCGCCCAAATTTGTCAGCGAGTTGGCCGCAAAATAGTGCTCCAAACGTGCACCCCAAGACCAAGGCCCCGGATACCCAACCTTGATTATTCGCGGATAAATTGAGTTGATCTGGTTGGCTCATAAACGACAGCGCGCCATTAACCACTCCGGTATCATATCCAAAAAGAAAACCACCTAACGCAATAACATATGAAGCATAAGCTAACAGTGAATTATTATTGGGATGGGGTAATTTTTTGGAAGTCATTTTATTTAACTCCTTTCTTAATTTTTTAAAAATTAAATACCAAAAAATATCTTAACACACTTTGCAAGAGGACTTTAAGAAAATTTAATATGTAAGCTCCAAGCCAGACCAATTACAAAATCTGATCAGCAAACACGGATCTAATAAACTATCTTGGAATAGGACCAGTTGTGCAGAAGTGAAGCTCGAACTAAAGCTAGATTAAAATTCTTTAATGGAATTATTTACTTTGTTGCAAATATCGCGTAACATTGTATTTAATTATTTTTAATATAATGGAAGAGAGGATTTTATGAAACTTAAAGCAACATTATCTAGTGTCGTTGTGCTGACGATCGCCGCCGCCAGTTTGGCGGGATGCAGTTCCAACCAGGCAGAATCCAAGAAGTCGGTGAATGATCCGGTTATTTTTACTAGCAAAGATAATATTCCCACTCAAGATTCGGCTGTAGCTACGGATATTATTTCTGGACAATCCTTAGTCAATACGATGGATGGCTTATATCGTTATGATGGTAAAGTTTTGAAACCGGCTATGGCCACCAGCATAGTTCAGCCGACTAATAATGGTTTAACTTATACTTTTAAATTACGTCCCCATGTTCAATGGAGTAACGGGGATCCGGTCACGGCTCAAGATTTTGTTTTTGCATGGCGTCGGGCCGTGGATCCCAAGACTAAATCCCAATATGCTTTTATTTTTGAAGGAATTAACAATGCAAAAGCTATTTCAGAAGGGAAAAAACCTACCGATACCTTGGGAGTTAAGGCTCTGAATGCGCAGACCTTAGAAGTTAATTTAGAGAAACCTATTCCTTACTTTAATAAGCTTATGGCTTTTCAAACTTTTTATCCTCAAAATCCCAAGGTCGTGAATAAATGGGGTAAAAAATATGGTACGAGTGCGAAGACTTTAGTTTTTAATGGCCCATACAAATTACAAAACTGGAATCCTTCCGCGAATTCTTGGACACAAGTGAAAAATGATAAATATTGGAATGCTAAACAAGTCCAAGTGAAAAAATTAAAATACCAAGTTGTTAAAGATGCCTCAACGGCTTTGAATTTGTACCAATCCGGCAAAGTGGACCGGGCCGAATTAACGGGAGATACCTCCAAACAAATGAAGGGATCCAAAGGCTACAGCGTTTTGAAACAAAATTCGACAATTTACTTAGAATTGAATCAAAAGAAAGTAGAACTTTTAAAAAATCAAAAGATTCGCCAAGCTTTATCTTTAGCGATTAATCGTTCACAGCTGACTAAAAAAGTGGTCGGTAATGGAACTAGTGCTGCCAGTTCGGTCACTGCAGCTAATATGGCCTTTGATCCCCAAAAACCCAAGCAGGATTTTGTAGCTGAAACAAGTCACAGCGGCTTGGCTAATACAAAATATGATGTCGCGCAAGCTAAAAAACTGTGGCAAGCGGGCTTAGCCGAAACCGGCAATACCCATAAGAAATTTACTTTGACCTTATTAAATGATGATACAGATATTGCTAAACAGCAGAGTGAATTTCTCCAAAATCAATTACAAAAACTCCCCAACTTAAAAATCAGCTTAAATAATGTACCCTATAAAAATCGTTTAAGTCGTTCGGTCAGTGGCGATTTTGATTTAGTGGTTACGACTTGGAATGCCGATTTTCCAGATCCAATTAACTTTTTAACCCTCTTTACATCCGATGCCAGCTACAACAGTGGTAAATGGGCCAATACGCAATATGATGACTTTGTGAATAAAAGCTTAAATGCCGATGCTACTAATGAAGTGGCACGCTGGCAAGATATGAAAGCGGCACAAAATATCATTAATGAACAGCAAGGAGTGGTGCCACTCTATCAAAACGGTCAAGCTTTCATGACACATAAGCGGATTACGAAGTTAGATTATGGCCCGGGAAATATGTATAACATGGTCAATTTACGGATCAAAACCAAATAATTAGCAAATAAACTGAGCTTCTGTTATTGAAAATAAAAAATCTTCGTTTTTAAAATTATTAGTTTACAATTGTGACATCTTCTTGTAGAATATTAACAAATATTAATATTATTAAAACAAGGGGTGAAATCATGAAGTTAAAAAAGTTTTTGATCGGAAGCTCGGCTGCCTTCTTGGTTGCTGTCGCGCTTACTGGTTGTAGTTCCGGTGGCGGAGATAAAACCAAATCAGCTGATGAACCAGTAAGTTTTACCCAAAAAGATGGGATAGCGACCCAGGATCCGTCTTTAGTTACTGATCTCATTTCCGCGCAATCGTTAGCGAATACGATGGAAGGTTTGTATCGTTATAGTGGTCAGGATTTGAAACCGGCGCTTTCTACCAAAATTGTGAAACCGACTAATAATGGTTTAACTTATACGTTCCCCCTACGAAAAAATGCTCAGTGGAGCAACGGGGATCCGATTACCGCGCAAGACTTTGTGTTTGCTTGGCGCCGCAGTGTTGATCCCAAGACCAAGTCCCAATATGCTTATATTTATGAAGGGGTGGCCAATGCAAAAGATATTTCTGCAGGTAAAAAACCTGTTAATAGTTTAGGTGTTAAGGCCTTAGATCAGCATACTTTGCAAGTAACCTTAGAAAAACCAATACCTTATTTTGACAAATTGATGGCTTTTCAAACCTTTTATCCCCAAAATCCTAAAGTAGTCAATAAATGGGGTAAAAAATACGGTACTGATTCCAAAACTTTAGTTTTTAGTGGACCTTATAAATTACAGAATTGGTCATCTTCGGATAACAGCTGGCTGCAAGTCAAAAATGACAAATATTGGAATGCTAAAAATGTGAAGGTTAAAAAATTAAAATATCAGGTAGTTAAAGATGCTTCTACGGCTTTAAATCTTTATCAATCAGGTAAAATGGATCGGGCCGAGTTGACGGGGGATACTTCCAAGCAAATGAAAGGTTCCAAGGGTTATGGCGTTCTGAAAGTTAATTCGACTTTTTACTTGGAAATGAATCAAAAGAAATTATCAATGTTTAAAAATGCTAAATTACGTCAAGCCTTTGCCTTATCCATTAATCGGCAGCAATTAACCAAGAAAGTTTTAGGTAATGGCACATCTGCCGAGACTTCAGTTACACCAAGGAATATGTCCTTTGATCCGCAAAACAAAAGCAAGGATTTCGTGGCCGAAACCAGTGCCAGTGGGGAAAAGTATACTAAATACGATTTGCCAGAGGCAAAGAGATTATGGCGTGAGGGACTCCAAGAAACGGGTAATACAGGTAAAAAGATCAATTTAACGATGCTGGGAGACGATACAGATATATCTAAACAGCAGGCCGAGTTTTTACAAAGTCAATTAGAAAAGCTTCCCGGAGTGAAAATTACGCTGAACAATGTGCCATTTAAGACTCGGATTAGTCGTTCAGAAAAAGGTGATTTTGATTTAGTGGTAAGTGCTTGGAATGCTGACTTCCCAGATCCAATTAACTTCTTAAGTTTATTTACCAGTGATAATAGTTATAATCGGGGTAAATGGAGCGATGCGAAGTATGATGAATTAGTGAATAAGAGTTTAAGTGACGATGCGAATGATCCTGCCGCGCGGTGGCAAGATATGAAAGCAGCACAAGATATTTTGAATGAACAACAGGGTGTTATTCCGTTGTATCAAAATGGCCAAGCTTTTATGACGCATAAGCGGATTACTAAACTTGATTACGGTCCTAGCAATATGTATAATATGGCCAACTTGAGAGTTAAATAATGATGTAGTTTGATAAAAACCTCGATATGTATATGCATATCGAGGTTTTTTTAGGTGTTAATTGCGTCCATATCCATAAGGAGTGCTAGATTTTAATTATGAAAATACTCTACCAGCAGCGTGCCAATAATAATAAAACCCAGACCAATGAGGGTGGGTACATTGAGTTGCTCGTGCCAAATTAAAACCGAAGTACAAGTAATAACGATAATCCCCAAAGCTCCCCACAGAGCATAGGCCACATTAAGTGGAATATAATTGAGGGCTAAAGATAAAAAATAAAAGCAGATCCCATAAGCTAATATGCAAAACAAAGAATTTTTCACAATAGTAAAATTTTTAGTAGTTTGTAATAAATTCGTTCCGACAATCTCACCCAAGATCGCAATTGCTAAATAAAGGTAGCCTTTGAACATTAATTTCCTCCTTGCCGCTATTAGCAGTTAATATTAGTTTGTTGGTATGAATGACAGTATCTTATATTTATTGATACAGATAAAAGGGCCTCTGATAAGTTTAGTTATCAGAAGCCCGCTTGCGATAATAATTCATGGTAACTATAATTTGCGAGGTACTACGCGGTAACTGATGAGATAAATAATTAAAAACCAACCTAAAGTAATTAAGGTGGTGACCGTGGTAGTTGGCATCACTAACAAAATGAGGAGAATAAGCAACATAAAGATAATCGTTAAATAATCCGTATACGGAGCACCTGGCAATGGAAAGCGCTGGGCACCTTGCAAAAAATCTGTAGAGCGGCGATAAAAAATGTGAGCCAGCATCAAAAAGATATAAATGATTAGAAAAGCCGCTGAAGCTACAGAGGTAATCATTTTAAAAGCATTCTCCGGAAACAAGAAATTAACCAAAACCACAAAGACTACTAAAATGGTGGATAAAGTAATGGCCCGCATGGGAATTTGATGCTGATTTAAATGAGCAAAATAACTTCGACTCGGTGCTAAGGAAAATAACATGCGCCCGGTAGTAAATAAGGAACTATTTAAAGAGGAAGCCGCGGCGGTGAGAACGACAAAATTAATAATGCCCGCAGCCGCTTTAATACCAATACCTGCGAATACTTGCACAAAAGGAGACTTACCAGCGCTATAATCCATCCAGGGTTGAATAATCATAATGGCTGCTAGGGCTCCAATATAGAAAATTAAGATCCGAGTAATTACAGAATTAATCGAATGGGGAATGTTTTTTAAAGGATCTTTGGTTTCTGCTGCGGAGACACCGACAAATTCTACACCCAGAAAGGAAAAAAAGGCCATTTGAAAGGATGCAATTATTTCTTGGTGCTTGCCGGAAGAAAAACCGAACCGCCATAAATTCGCAATTTGGACAGTTCCGCGGCTAGTCTTAGTTTGCAAGCAGACCATGACGATCGCAGTGACAATAATCGCAATAATGGCAATAATTTTAATTAAAGCAAACCAGAATTCCGTTTCGCCAAAGGCAGAAACAGCGACAATATTAATCAAATATAACATGCCTAAAAAAATAATTTCCCAGATCCAAATGGGGATGTTAGGAAACCAGAATTGCATGTAAGTTCCTACGGCAATCAGCTCGGACATGGCGATGATAAGCCATCCCAGCCAGTAGGTCCAGCCCATAATAAAACCAGTACGACGTCCTAGATATTTTTTAATAAAATCTACAAAAATAATGGAGTTTGTGTCGGAAAGGAGTAACTCACCTAAAGCGCGCATCATTAAAAAAATAAAAGCTCCAGTGATTAAGTAAATTACTAGAATAAACGGGCCTGCTTGATGAATAGATTCTCCGGAACCCAAAAACAAGCCGGTCCCAATGGTTCCGCCAATGGCAATCATACTGACATGACGGGCAGACAAACTTCGTGAAAGATTTTGTTTTTCGTTAGCCACTCTCAAAACATCTCTTCTGCTTTAGATTTACTCAGCGTTTTGCGCGGGTATGTTGTAACTCAGTTCTTAGTAGATAATTAATACCAAAACGGGTGCAAAGATACATTGAAACTACATCATAGCACAAACTAGATGTAAAATTAAGAAGTGGATTCAGCGACAAATTCAATTGAGCGTCTCAAGGTAATGGATGTAAAGACCGCACGAGGGTATTGGCAAAGAGAGTCTCATTTGAAACCGCACTAGGCCCATAGTATGATGATGTAAAAATAAAGAAGGAGTTTTTCAGGAGTTATGCAAATTACTACTCAACAATTCCAAGAGCTAGTGGCACAGCAAAATTATCAACAAGAAACGAATACTTTAAAATTAACTCGCCGTTTAGCCAAATCCAAACTGACAGCTATAACCCAACAACTATGTCAACAATTTCAAGCAGCCGTAGATGCCGGTTATTTAGTCGACGCCCAAGTAGAAATTAGCGGATTGCCTTGCCCCGTGACAGCTAGTCTACAAACGGGAATCATTAATCTACCGTTGCAGGATTCTGCCAAATTAAGTCATTTTTTTGCTGCGGAAGAAAAGCGAACCGTAACAGCCAATTTAGTTGTCGTTAGTGAAGCCATTAACGCTTCAGGCTTACGGATCGATCAAGTAATCGCAGATGCTAGTCAAATCATGACGGCGCAAGCGACAGTGCAAGATCTGCTGACCACTAATTTACAACAGATCATTGATCATTGTGATCATCCCGCTAAGTCTGCCACCAATGAGGCCTAAATTATGACAGTGACAACAAACTTATTATTGATGCTGATAATTGGACTTTTTGCGGGAACTATGGGCGCCATTTTAGGAATTGGTGGGGGTATGTTAGTGACGCCGATTTTGACGATTGCTTTAGGATTGGATATTAAATATGCCATTGGAGCCGGAATTATTGTCGTCATTGCTACCAGTTCGGGCGCGACCATTGCCTTTTTAAAAGATGAGATGCTGAATTTACGCGTCGCGATGTTTTTAGAAATTGCAACCACTTTGGGGGCTGTAGCAGGGGCAGCTTTAAATGGGGTAATCCCCAAAAGTATCTTATATATTCTGTTTAGTTTACTAGTGCTCAATTCTAGTTGGAAAATGATTAAAAAGTTGCGTCCAACCGCTGGTCAACAAGCACTGCCAGATGTCCAATCCGATTATTTGGCTACTAAATTGCGCTTAAATGGCAATTATTATGATAAAGCTCTTCACCGTGACATTTCTTATCAAGTACGCAATGTACCAGGCGGATTTTTAATGATGTTGGTGGCAGGTTTAGCCAGTGGCCTTTTAGGAATTGGTAGCGGCGCCTTTAAAGTGATTGCCATGGATAACATTATGCAAATGCCCTTAAAGCCTTCTAGTGCTACCAGTAATTTAATGATGGGCGTCACAGCTGCGGCCAGTGCTACAGTCTATTTTTTTAATGGCACGATTTTACCACAGATTGCAGTACCGCTGGCAGTAGGCGTGGTATTTGGAGCCACTTTGGGCAGCCGCATCATGCAGCATTTACAGCCGAAAGTGATCCGGTTAATTTTCATTCCCATTTTATTGTATCTAGGGGTGCAAATGTTCTTGAAAGGATTTGGGGTGAATATTTAATGAAATCCAAAGAAATGAAGACAATTGAACTGGTAATTGGGAAAATTTTACGAATTGGTGTCGTCATCTCTGTGACGGTGATGCTCTTAGGGTTAATACTTTTTTTATGGCAACAAAGTGGCGGTTATCCACATAATCGCTTTCCCAGTTCGCCTGCGGCGATTTATCAAGGCTTATTAACTCTTAAACCTTATGCAGTCATGATGTTAGGAATATTTTTATTAATTTTAACCCCAGTCTTACGGGTTGTGGTTTCTATTTATGCATTTTGGAAAGAACACGACCAATTATATGTATACATTACGACCACGGTACTTATTATTTTAGTGGTGGCTATGGTCGGTGGATACTGGATTCGTCACTAATTGTTAAGTGGGCTCGTGATCGTATCGCGCTAGGATTAGGATAAAAATCTGGCCAGTTAGTTTAGATTAACGCCGCCTGCAAAAAATGTTGTAAAACTAGCGCCTGATTATGCTGAGTATCCTTGGCAGCATATAATAAAAGCACATCTTGCTGCGCTAATTGTTGTTGCACTAAATCCACAAAAGCCTTTTGGGCCGGGTTTTGCTGCAGCTCAGATTGATAGCGGATTTGAAAGGTTTCAAATTTTTCGGGATCATGATTAAACCAGCGTCTTAAGGCCGGTGAAGGCGCCAGATCTTTGGCCCAGTAGTCCAAATGAGCTTGAATTTTAGAAATCCCCCGCGGCCATAAGCGATCCACTAAAATCCGATAGCCCTGCGGCTGAGAATGTTGATAGATGCGGATTGTTTGAATTTTCAACAGTACCACCTCGTCAGTATTATAACATCTGAAAGGAATTGCTATGCTGGATAATCATTTTTTTGAACAAGGAAGTACAAAAGCAATTACGCGCAATTTATTAGGCCATGAGCTAGTTTATCAATCCCCTGCCGGAACAGTCGCAGGCTTAATTGTGGAAGCTGAAGCCTACTTAGGAGTTTTGGATTCAACGGCCCATGCATATCGGGGGCGCCGTTCGCCAGCGAATGAAGCTTTATATGGGCCACCGGGTACAATTTATATTTATTCGTTACGTGGTCACTATATGTTAGATATCGCGACTCAAGCAGCCGATGAACCGCAGGGAATTTTAATTCGGGGGTTAGAACCGACCCAAGGCTTAGAGTTAATGCAAGCTCGTCGTCGCAAAACGGGCTTTGAGTTAACCAATGGTCCCGCCAAATTGACGCAGGCTTTAGGGATTACTTCCTTGGCGATGAATTTGAAATTGTTAGGCGAAGTGCCATTAACTATTTCCCAGCAGCGCTTGCAACAACCGCAACAAATTGCTCAAAGTCCCCGCATTAATGTGAGTGCGCGCGGTAATTGGACGCAAAAACCTTTACGCTTTTTTGTTGCACATAATCCCTATGTTTCGCAAATGCGAAAAACGCAAATAGATCAGCAACACTATGGCTGGCAATCGAGTTAAAAATTGTAGTCTCTTGCTGGGGCAGGGTACAAAAAAACTAACCCGCCGGGCTTTTGTGTCCTGAGCTAGTTAGTTTTTGAAAAAGATGCTAGATTAAAACAATTGTCTTTAGTCTGACTGTGGGCGGCCAATATCATAGTCAGTATCTTTCATTGCGGCGACTTTCCCCAATAAATAACCATTACCAACTTGCGAGAAAAAGTCATGGTTACTAGTACCGGTAGAAATCCCATTCATAACAATAGGATTGACTTCCTCAGCCACGCCATCAGGGAACAGCGGATTTTGTCCGAGGTTCATTAAAGCCTTGTTGGCATTATAGCGTAAAAATTTGTTTACCTCATCAGTCCAACCAATTTCATCATAGAGCAACTTGGTATATTGTTCCTCATTATCGTATAAGCTATATAACAAGTCATACATCCAGTCCCGTAATTTGTCTTGTTCCGGTTTGGATAATTCATTAAAGCCTAATTGGAACTTATAACCAATGTAAGTTCCGTGGACTGATTCGTCACGAATAATTAATTTAATAATTTCCGCCACGTTAATTAATTTATTATTGCCTAAATAATATAATGGCGTGTAAAAACCAGAATAAAATAAGAAAGTCTCTAAAAATACAGAAGCAACTTTTTTCTCCAATGGTTGGCCGGTTTGATAAATATTATTAATCACTTCGGCTTTATGTTGGAGATATTGGTTATGATTGGTCCAATCAAAAATTTCGGTGATTTCTTCCGCAGTATTCAATGTACTAAAGATAGAGGAATAACTTTTGGCATGTACAGATTCCATAAATTGAATGTTGTTAAAAACGGCCAATTCTTTTGGAGTGCGGACATCGTTGCGCAATTGATCCATGCCATCTTGTGATTGCAGAGTATCTAATAAAGTTAAGCCCCCAAACACATGTCCCACGAGATCATGTTCGACGGGACTGAGTTGCCGCCAATCATCACGATCATTGGAGAGCGGGATACGTGTATCTAACCAAAATTGTTCGGTTAATTTCTCCCAGGTGGCTTTATCGACCTGATCCTCAATTTGATTCCAATTTATTGCTTCGTAATAAGTTTCTACCATGAATTAAACTCCTCTTTGACAGCTTATCGAAGGCTTAGAGCCAAGTATTTAAATACTGCAACTTTCGCATTCATTGACACCTATTTCATCAGTATCATCCGTAAAGGTCCGGACATAATATAAAGATTTGATTCCCTTATAATAAGCATAATTGCGCAAAATAGTTAAATCACGCGTAGTCTGCTTGTTTTCTTCGTCCGGAGTTTTCCACTCATAAAGACCTTCCGGAATAGTTGAACGGACAAATAAAGTCAAACTCATCCCTTGATCAACGTGCTTTTGAGCGGCGGCGTAAGTATCAATCACTTTACGCATGTCCGTATCGTAGGCAGATTGATAATACGGAATTGTGTCATTGTTCATGTGCGGCGCCGGAAAATAAATCTTGCCATTTTTCTTTTCTTGACGTTCTTCCACAAGCCATGTAATAGGCTGCAAACTGGCGCTGGTATCATTAATATAAGAAATTGATCCTGTAGGAGCCACGGCTAGCCGATAGGCATTATATAATCCATCTTGTTGCACTTTTTGCTGCAGTTCTTGCCAATCAGCTTTAGTGGGAATAAAAATATGTTCAAACAGCTGTTGGACTTTAGCAGAGTGGGGACGAAAATCTTGTTCCAAATATGGTTGGAAATAACTGCCATCGGCATAAGCTGATTGTTCAAAATTGGCGAAGGTCTCTTGCCGCTCTTGAGCAATGTGGTTACTTTCCACCAAGGTCCAATAATTTAATAACATAAAATAGACACTGACAAATTCCAGCGCTTCTGGAGAACCATAGCGCAAATGATTCAGGGCTAAATACGTATGCAGTCCCATGGCTCCTAAGCCAATGGCATGGCTCATTTCATTGCCATGCTTAATGGAGGCAACCGCATTAATATGGGAATGATCAGAAACGTACGTTAACGCCCGTGTCATTGCCCGAACAGATTGACCAAAATCCGGACTGTGCATTAAATTAGGAATATTAGTCGAGCCTAAGTTGCAGCTGACATCAGTACCCAACTGTAAATATTCTTGAGCGTCATTTAAAAGCGAAGGTGTTTGTACTTGGAGTATTTCGGTACATAAGTTGCTCATGATAACACGGCCGGCAATCGGATTAGTGCGATTGACCGTATCGATGTTTAAAATATACGGGTAGCCGGATTCTTGTTGTAATTTACTAATTTCTAATTCTAATTCCCGTGCTGCCAGGGGATATTTATGAATGCGGGGATTAGCCACTAAATGATCGTATTCTTGGGTAATATCCACATAGGAAAAAGGACGGTGGTATTCCCGTTCTACGTCATAAGGACTAAAACAATACATTGTCTGATTATCACGTACTAATTGATAGAATTTATCCGGTACGATGACTCCTAGGGACAGAGTTTTAACGCGGATCTTTTCATCAGCATTTTCTTTTTTCGCAGATAAAAAGTCTAAAATATCCGGATGAAAAACATTGAGATAGACAGCCCCTGCTCCTTGGCGTTGGCCTAATTGGTTACTATAACTGAAACTATCTTCTAGTAATTTCATCACGGGTAAAACGCCACTAGAAGCATTCGCCACGCCTTTAATTGGCGATCCGGATTCCCGTAAATTAGATAAGGTCAAACCCACGCCACCGCCAATGCGGGAGAGTTGTAAGGCACTGTTAATCGCGCGCCCAATGGAATTCATGTCATCAGTAATTTGCAGTAAAAAGCAGGAAACAAATTCGCCACGCCGTTTTTTACCGGCATTTAAAAAGGAAGGGGTGGCGGGTTGATAACGTTGATGAATCATTTCGGCTGCCAACTGTTGGGCTAGTTGCTCATCGCCACCGGCAAAATAGAGCGCATTAAATAATACCCGCAGCTCGTAATTTTCGAGATAATAAGCACCATCATTCGTTTTCAGCGCATATTGATTGTAAAACTTGTAGGCCGCCATGAAAGATTTAAATTCAAAATGCTGATCTAATAAATACTGATACAGGTCTTCAATAAACTGGGGTTCGTATTGTTCTAAAAAATCCGCTTCTAAATAATCATGGTCGACTAAAAATTTCAGATGCTCGCTTAAAGAAGGTGCAATTTTAGTATTCGGTTGTACATTTTCCCGGAAAAAAGCGGCAAGAGCTTGTTTATCTTTAGCTAACGGAATTTGACCGTTAATGGGAATATTTAATTCATTATTTAATTTAAAATAACTAACTTGACTAATATCAATGTTGTTTAGACTCAATCTGGGCCACTACTTTCCGAAATTTTTTTACATCTGCATCCGTGCCATTAAACTCAAAGTCAAAAACTACAGGAACCCCTAGACCACTCGCAATATCTTTGGCAGTGTGAATATAAAGCTGATTAAAGTTCCGATTGCCGCCCCCAGCGACACCTTGGAGTTTTTGGGCATTGTTTTGATATCCTAAAAAGTCGATGACGGAATCCATCATGTCGTCATCATAAGCGGGTACGACTAAGATATAAGGCTCAGTCATGGCATGATAGGGATCAGCATCACTAATTTCATAAGCGGGAAAGCCAACTTTATTAATAAACCGACGGGTTTGTCCGGTAATGGAATAAAAGGCCAGTCTGGTCATTTGGCAATCACCTCTTGCAGTTGATCAGGCCGAAAACCGATAATTGCCGCTTGATTATTGGTCAGCACTACTGGTAGGCTTTGAAAGCCTTGATTTTTTAAATAACTAAGATATTCAGGATGTTGATTAATATTATGTTCTTCAAAATTAACATGATGGGCCTGCAAAAACTTTTTGGTCATCCGACATTGCATGCAACCATTTTTGGTATAAATAACGACTGATTGATTCATGGAAAATTCCCCCTTCTTTGGACTGGTTTTAATTATAGGGGCTCTTATTCCAAAATACAATATATTGTATCTGAATTATTGAGACATACATCATCATGTGGTCGTGCGATGCTCATGCCATCAGTCTTTTGCGCGCTTTTATTTTTTTTAACTTGAGGTAACCTAGCAAAAAGGAATGGAAAAATCAAGCAGAGTTAGCTTCTGAAATCCATGAGTTTCCAGCGTAATTGATATATAATATTAAACACAAGTAAAACATAAAAACCTGGGGTGGACAAGGATGCAATGGAAGTGGAATTTTTTAGGATTAATAGTTTGGATTATGATTGTGGTGGCTATTATTTTGACAGTGATCAATATTCGCCACCGTCATTTAAAAATGATTATAGTGCAAAAAAAACATCATTCGGCCGTAAATGCGGTGATTGATGTTTTCGAAGTGGGTTTGATTTTAATAATCAGTTGTCTGATGTTTTATTTAACTTTTTTAAATAAAGTTGATCTCAAAAATCCGCAGCAAATCCGGTTAACTTATGAAGTTCACCCGCTGGTTATGCAGACTCAAAAAGCACAAGGTTTTTACGTACAAGCTAAGCAAGCTCCCAGTAAAAACACCATGCAGTATTATACTTATTGGGTCAAAGGGGCCAAAGTGAGCGTGCCGGGCAATAATGCTTCTATCTCTGATGGTCGCCAACCCATTGGGCTCAATGCCAAAAACTATCCTTGGCCGGACACGGCCAAATATGATCAACATTATCAATCTGCTTATGTGTTGACAATGGTTGCTCATTACCGGAATACTTGGCGCAACGGTTTAGGTTTTCATGCGGGAGCAATTGCTACAGATTATTCGATTATTCGAGTTCCGTCGAGTACTTTTGTGCAAATTTTAAAATAATACTTGCATCAACGACTAGGCATTAGTCGAGGTAATTGCTATTTGGCTGCCACTTTCTTGAGTGATTTGGCGGCTACCACGATTTTGTGATTTAATTCCGTGACATTATCAGCATCACGTTGATCATAATCGGTGATGTCAATTAATACGGAATTGGTATAAATTTTTTCCACAGTTCCTACGAATGGGTGTTCCATATCTTCATCAGCATGTCCTTGTAATTTGTCGCCTACTTTGATATTAGCAATTTTCATAGTCTCTTCTCCTTTGGCTGAAAACTCTTACTATAATATGATAAAAAAATTGATTTGACAATTAATATAGGTAGGTTGGGATGAAAAAGATTATTGTTTTAACAGGAACCAGCGGTGTCGGGAAAACCACAATCAGTCATTACTTAGCGGCGGCCTATCACATTCCTGCGATCATCACTCATACCACGCGGCCACCCCGGAGTCAAGAAAAAAATGGGGTGGATTATTATTTTGAAACTCCAGCGAGCTTTGCCCAGCAGGATTTAATTGAACAAGTCAGTTATGCCGGGTATCGTTATGGCTCTTCGATCCAAGGTTTACAACAAGCTTGGCGGCACGCTAATGTGGCGAGTATTATTTTAGATCCTGCCGGTGCTCAAAAATATTATGAACGATTAGGGCAGCGTGTTTTATTTTGGTTTATTGTGGCAGATGTGCCCGTATTGACACAGCGCTTACAACAACGTGGTGATGATGCTGTGCAATTAAAGCAGCGGCTGCAAAGCCAAGAATTTTTGCGGGATTTACAGGTTCCTGTGACGCTCCAATCCATTGCCACAATTATTCCCAATAACGATTGGCGGCAAACCCAACAGCAGTTAGCGCGATTAGTCCAACCGCTCTTAGCTCAAACAGATTAAGTGTCTTTACTAACTATCAATGTTATATTTTAAGTAAACATAGGGACATTGGAGGAGTAAGTCATGGCAGTTTTTTGGACCTCAATTCAAAGTGTACTTTCAATTGTTTTAATGATTGCTGTTGGTTATTTTTGTCAAAGTCAAGGTTGGTTTGATCAAAAATTCTCGGGCGCTCTATCAAAATTGATTATGAATATTGCTTTGCCGGCTTCTATTTTTATGGCTATGCTGGAACGGTTTAAACCTGCTCAGCTCAGTACTTTATCGGTGGGTTTATTATTTACCATCTTATCAGTTTTTGTAGGGTATTTATTAGCTTGGGTACTGACACGGCTGTTTAAGATACCCAAGGGCCGGCGCGGATTAATGATAACGGCCATTAATGGTGCCAACACAGTGTTTATTGGGATGCCGCTGAATATTGCCTTATTTGGGCAGTCTTCCATTCCTTATCTATTGGTTTATTACATTGTGAATACGGTGGTCATTTGGACAGTAGGGGTGTGGATTATTGCCGCCGATGATCCCACGACTGCTAATCAAAAGGCTCATTTTGATTGGCATCATCTCATCCCCGTACCATTATGGGGATTTATTGTGGCTTTACCCTTTATCTTTTTGTGGCCCCAAGCAGTTACTCAATTGCCTTCTTTTGTCACCACCACTTTAACTTCTATTGGTAATTTGGTCACACCTTTGTCTTTAATTTATATTGGAATTATGCTGCGCAGTTTTGGGTTGAAAAATATGAACTTTGATGGCAACCTGGTTGTGACCTTATTGGGCCGCTTTTTGGTATCTCCGTTAATCATGGCTGGCATCATCCTTCTCGGACTGCCAGCTTTAGGGTGGTCGATGGCCCCAATTTTTCAAAAAACGTTAATTATTCAAGCAGCAACTCCGGCCTTAGCGGTACTACCTATTTTGGCCAATACTTATCATAGTGATGTCAAATTTGCTACCAATATTGTGGTTTCTACATCGACATTATTTATTATCGTCGTGCCAATTATTATGAGTTTAATCAATTTTATTTAAATATGAGACTAAAATAGAGAGCTACACTTTATGGAAAAATAAAGTAGCTCTTTTTTAGTCGATGGTTCTAGTAAGCAGATGCGAGTAAAGCGAAATCGTCGTGTTTTGAGGGTTTTCATGCTATGGTTCAAGGTAAGAATAATTATAAAGGAAGATGAAACGCGTGTATGCTGATTTAAAGGGACAAGTAGCCGTTATCACTGGGGGTTCCAGTGGTATTGGCGCAGCGATTGTGGAGCGCTTGGCTCAAGAACACATGAAAGTTGTCATTAACTATCATACTGACAAAACGCAGGCCCAAGCCCTGGCCCAAAAAATTCAACAAGCTCAAGGCCAAGCTCTGGTGGTGCAAGGGGACGTCTCCCAAGAACCTGATGTAGACAATTTATTAGTCCAAACCTTACGTCGCTTTGGCCAATTAGATTTATGGGTTAATAATGCGGGAGTGGAAGATTATGCGCCGACGCATCAAATGACTCTGAAGCAGTGGCAACGAGTCATTGATATCAATTTAAATGGTTTGTTTTTAGGCTCCATGGTGGCCGTTAACCAATATCTTAAACAGGGAAATCCCGGACGGATTATTAATGTGTCTTCCGTGCACGAAAAAATCCCCTGGCCGGGTTTTGCGCATTACGCGGTATCCAAAGGCGGCGGACAAATGTTCACTAAAACAATTGCCCTCGAATATGCCAAACAACAAATTCGTGTCAACGCAATTGCTCCTGGAGCGATCGACACGCCCATTAATAAAACTAAATTTACTGATCCGCAGCAATTAGCAGAGACCTTGGAGTTAATTCCCATGCAACGCGTTGGTCATCCGCAAGAAGTCGCTGCCGCCGCTGCGTGGTTAGCTTCACAAGAATCCAGTTATATGACCGGGGCAACGATTTTTATTGATGGCGGGATGACCTTATATCCCCAATTTGCGGAGGGCAAAGGTTAGATCTTTCAAGAATTTAACGTTAAATAAAAAAGCCAGTTCTATAAATTATTAGAACTGACCTGCAAAAAGCTATTGGAAACTGGGACCACATGATTACTGGATTTTTTTGAGCCCTAAGCGTTTACGACCAGCATTAAACCAGGGGCTCACAGTAAAGGCTAAAATATCGTTAATGACATAGATGCTCGAATTAATTGCCATTCCTAAACTGGCATCGCCTTGATGATAGGTAATGGCCCATAGAACTAATTGGGCAATCCCGGAAAATAACCACCAAAAGTATTGATTGTTATAGCGTAAAAAGCAGACAATGCCCCCTGTCAGACTTACAGCAAAGGCTAAGCCATCATAAAGAGGCCGCGGATCATTGGTTAATTGGCCTATGAAGTAAGCGCTCAGTAACCAAACAGTCACAGTGAACAAAAGGGCAAGCAACCATTCTTGTTTGCGAAATTTTTTGACATTATTTTTAGTCTCTTCATTCCAAGTGCGAACACTTAACAAAACAGGAAGATCTAACGTTAAGACATAGGCCACTTGTTCAAAAATAGAGAGATAGTTTTTCGCGCTGAAGCCAACGTAAATAAAACAAGCGGCACTGAATAAGCCTAGCCAACCATTAACAGCCTTGGTAGCATTAATGGCCAGGACACATAAAACCCCTAAAGTAGTGCCGATAAAAGTGACCACACTAACAGCGGTGAGCGGATGATCGACTAATGTCATAATTTGACAACCAAAAGCGAACCAAAAGAGATAGTAATTTTGTTGGGGCCAGCCTTTGAGTTGTTGAATTAACCATGAAAAATAATTCTTTTGTTTTGTCTGCACTGTAAGCCCTTCTTTGCCTTAAAATTATTCAACAATTTTATTACCTAGTCTGGAAAAAGAAAAGTCTTTTTCCCAGTTCCAATTTATGTTATGAAACGGTAATTTCACAATATCAAATATTTTGCTTTTGTAGTATGATAAAACTAAATTCTTAAAGAAGGCCTCAACATGTGCGGTCGATTTATGTTTGATCCGACCACGAATCCAGAATTAAAAAAAATTCAAACTTTAGCAGCCACCCAGGGCGTTGCGGTCAAGACCGGAGAAGTTTTCCCTAATGATCTGACTGCATTGGTGATTGACCAAGACCAGCAAATCAAAGTTGTGGCCATGGCCTGGGGTTGGCCTGGGTTTAAAGCGGGGCAAAAACTAATTAATGCGCGTAGCGAAACCGTCTTACAAAAATCGCGTTTTGCCCAAGCTTTTCTCACCCAGCGGGCAGTTTATCCGACAAATGGTTTTTTTGAATGGACTGTTGATAAACAAAAGGTTTATTTTAAGTATCCTAACTCGACACAACCAGTTTACATTGCAGGCTTTTATGCGTATTTTGATGGGCAGCCGCGCAGTATTTTATTAACCACGGCGCCTAATGCCAGCGTTGCGCCAGTTCATAACCGGATGCCGTTATTATTGCAAAAACGCCAAATTAGTTCCTGGCTGAAAGATAGTAGTTGGGCGCAGGCTTTTTTGCGCCAAGCGATGCCGCCTTTACAGGCGCAGGGGCCTTCAACTACTCCCAAAAAGAAGAAGTGAGGGTAAATTAATGACAACAAAAACAGAGAAATTATTACTCCAGCGGCGTTCAATTCGGGCGTTTAAACCGGTGACTTTGACACCCGAGCAGTGTCAACGGCTAATGGAAGTAGCACGACAAGCGGCGACTTCCACTTTTTTACAGCAATGCAGTGTGATCCATGTCACGGATGAAGCTCTTCGTGCGACAATTCGTGAAGTTTGTCGGCAAAAATATGTGGGATCTAACGGCGATTTATTTATTTTTGTGGTGGACTTATATCGTAATTATCGTTTACGACAACAACAGCAGGTAGGCGTCGGGCAGCTGCATACGACGGATGTTTTTATTCAAGGCGTCGAAGATACTATGTTAGCCGTTCAAAGTGTGGCAACAGCTGCGGAAAGTATGGATTTGGGTTGTGTCTTTTTGGGTAGTATTCAAAACGATATTCGCCCCATAATAAAGGCTTTGCATTTGCCCCAGTTAACTTTTCCTTTAATTGGCTTGCAAGTGGGCATCCCGGATCAGCAACCGCAGCTCAAGCCCCGTTTGCCCTTAGCTTTGCGGACTTTCGATAATCATTATCAAGATGTTTTTGATTTAAACAATTTTCAAGATTACGATCAAGTAGTGCATACGTATTATGATTTACGAGACGCTAATCGTCGGGTCGACACGTTTACTAATCAGATCAAAAAGAAATTGACCACCAGTCAGGCGCAGCGGAATGAAATTTTACCCGTGTTGCATGAACAGGGCTTATGTTGGAAATAAAAAAAATTAAAACGCTAGGATTTAATTCCCAGCGTTTTTTAAATAGTTTTACCTAAACTAAAACCACCATCAATCACTACGACCGTGCCATAAAGATATTGCGAGGCGTTGCTGGCTAAAAACAAAGTCAAATCGGCAACTTCTGTGGGTTGCGCATAGCGTTTAATTAAAGTCTGCGCCGCTACTTTAGCGGCTGTAGCATCTTGAAAATCTGGTTGTGTCATGCCCGTTTGCACGGCTCCTGGAGCAATGCAATTGGCGCGTACTTGGCGGGAGGCATAATCCCAATTTAATTGTTTCGTATAACCAATGACCGCATGCTTGCTGGCTGTATAGGCAGCGCCACCGCCACTAGCCATGAAGCCTGCAATAGATGCCATGTTCACAAAAACTAACGGCTGATTGGCAGCGCGCGGTTGACTTAACCCGGCATTACTAATAGTAAACATGCTGGTTAGGTTAGTTGCCAAGATTTGATCCCATTGAGTCCGGGAGGTGGCTTGACTAGCCTGATAATTGTCTAGTTGACCAGCAGTATTGCAAATGATATCTAAAGTAGGTAGAGTGGCAAATAATTTTTCGACAGCACCACTAGAAGTAATATCCAACTGCCGAAAATGAAAATTAGTGGCCGTCGTTGTACATACTTTCCGATCAATTCCCCAAACAAAGGCCCCTTGTTCTAAAAAAGCCTGACTTTGAGCTTGGCCAATACCGCTGGCACAGCCGGTGATGAGGACCTTTTTTTGTGCTAAGTCAAAGTATTGGGCTTTCACGCAACAATCGTCCAATCGGTAGCTAATAAATCACAATCAGTGGGTTGAAAAACCGACAGTGCCGGTTGTTCTTTTGTGCGAATCAAAAAATAGGGATTAACGGGTTCTTGCTGGTAGGTAGGCTGCGTGACTAAAAAAATATATTCTTCGCCACTTTGCCAAGCGGCCCGCTTCAGATGGGCTCCTGCTTGCAAATGCCGTAAAGCCTGATCAAAAGTCATTAAACATTCATCCTTCCATGAACAAAATCTATTCGGGTAGTTAAAAGATTGACAATAATTGCTCCGATAATCATCGATAACATTTCGCCTACTGCAACAGTAAACCAAGTCCACAGTAGCGGTGCGTGACTGACGATATTTAATTCCCAAGCGACTAAAAAAGTTCCGGGTAATTGAGAGAGCGTGGCAATGCAATACTTGCTCAGTTTATGGGTAGCTCGATGACCAAAATACCAAGTTAAGCTAGTACCGATTAAGGTGCCGGCAGTGCCAAAAATTAAATCTGCCATGCCTAAGGGGGAGAATAAATTAGTAATGAAACACCCCAATGTAATGGCTAAAATATACCTTTTATTGAAGGCCGCCAGATGATTAAAGAGTTCAGCAAAGCGAATCTGAATCGCATTGAAACTTAACGGCGCTAATAATAAAGATAAAGCCACATATAATGCTGCTACAATGGCCGGAAGTGTCCAATTTTGGAAAAGTTGTTTCTGTTTCATAAAAATTCACCTTAGTTTTTTAATGGGATTTTGCGAACCATACATTAATTTATCATAAACTAATTCTTAAATTTAAACAATATTCTCAATACAATCTGATCAGCCTTTAACTGCTTTAAACAGTCAGCTGGGGCAATTGCAAGAGTACAAAAGTAAATTTTGAAAATAAAAAATCCCCCGAAAAAGCGGGGGATTAGTATTAACTAAGAAATGGCTTGAGCTTCAGCTGCATCCTGATACTGTGGGACTTCAGCTTCCGTGCTAAAAACAAAATGTCCCGGAGTTATTTCATGCAATTGGCGTTCGTGTTCATGGTTATTTTCAATCGAAGCATCGTAGGGCAAACGTTGCCGTTTGCGTTCTAATTCGGGATCTGGCATGGGAACCGCTGATAATAAACTCTTGGTGTAGGGATGTAGTGGATGATTGTAGACTTCATCAGCCGGGCCCATTTCCATTAAACGTCCTTGGTGCATCACTGCAATGCGATCACTAATATATTTGACCATCGATAAATCATGGGCAATAAATAGATAAGTTAAATTCTTGCGGCGTTGAATATCTTTCATTAAGTTGACCACTTGAGCTTGAATAGAAACATCAAGCGCCGAGATCGGTTCATCTGCGATGATAAATTTAGGATCCACGGCTAAAGCGCGGGCAATGCCAATGCGTTGTCGTTGTCCACCGGAAAATTCATGAGGATACCGGGTGGCATGGTCAGGATTTAAACCGACTTCTTTTAATAAATCATTAACTCGTTGCTCTCGTTGCTCCGCACTGTTCACCAAATGATGAATATCCAAGCCTTCAGCAATAATATCTTTGACTTTCATCCGTGGATCCAGGGATGCATACGGGTCTTGAAAAATCATTTGCGTTTCTCGCCGGAATTTTAACATTTCGGGTCCGTGACTTTTGATTTTACTGATATCTTGGTCTTGAAATAAAATTTGTCCGCCCGTGGGATTATACAAGCGAATGATGCTGCGACCAGTGGTACTTTTTCCGGAACCGGATTCGCCCACCAAACCAAAAGTTTCACCAGCATAAATATCAAAGCTGATATCATCGACAGCCTTGACTTCGTTGGGTTTGCCGACGTTAAAGTATTGCTTGAGATGTTTGACTTGAACAATTTTAGACGGTTGTGTTGGGGTCATTCGTTCAGGCTCCCTTCAATTGGATTTTCCACTTGCCCCGCTTGTAATAATTTTTGATATTCGGCAAAACGTCGTTGGATCGCTGCCGGAGGGTCGACATGGGGCGCATCTGGGTGCAATAACCAGGTGGCGGCATAATGGGTTTCACTGACTTGGAAGAAAGGAGGTTGGGCTTGAAAATCAATATTCATAGCATACGGATTGCGCGCTGCAAAAGCATCACCTTGGGGTGGGTCTAATAAATCCGGTGGAGTTCCGGGAATTGAAGCTAGTTTATGACTGCCGATGTCCAAAGTGGGCATCGAACTTAAAAGTCCCCAAGTATATGGGTGCCGCGGCTCGTAAAAAATTTCATCGACCGTGCCATATTCAACAATCTTACCTGCGTACATTACGGCTACGCGATCCGCAATCCCTGCGACCACGCCTAAATCGTGGGTAATAAAAATAATCGAAGTTTCCAGTTTTTCCTGGAGTTCACGCATTAAATCAATAATCTGAGCTTGCACAGTGACATCTAAAGCTGTTGTCGGTTCATCAGCGATGAGAATTTCAGGATAATTAACAATGGCAATCGCAATTACGATACGTTGGCGTTGACCACCAGAAAATTGATGTGGATAATCTTTCATCCGGGCGCGCGCATTGGGAATACCCACTAATTCCAGCACTTCTTGAGCCCGTTTCAGAGCATTTTCTTTGGAAATTTTGCCATGGATCAAAAGTGGCTCGGCCACTTGCTTGCCAATCGTCATGGTGGGATCCAAGGAGGTCATAGGATCTTGAAAAATCATCGAAATATCGTTGCCGCGATGATGATCCATTTCTTTGGCGGACTCTTTTAATAAATCTTGGCCTTTAAATTTAATTTCACCGCTTTTAATTTGGGCATTGGACGCCAATAATCCCATAATACTTCGGGTAGTAACAGATTTACCGGAACCTGATTCTCCTACAATGGCTAAGGTTTCACCTTTGCGCAGATCAAAGCTGACATTACGAATAGCTTGCACCGTACCGGCAAACGTGGAAAAATTAATCTTTAAATTTTTGACTTCTAGAATATTTTGTGACATGAGGAACCTCCTAATCCGACTTGGGATCAAATGCGTCCCGCAAGCCATCAGCAAATAAGTTAAATGCAATCATCAGAATACATAACACCGCTGCTGGATACCACATTTGATAAGGTAGAAAACGAAAAGCTTTTTGACCATCTGATAATAACGTACCTAAAGAGGCATTAGGAGCGGGAATACCGATTCCAATAAAACTTAAAAAGGCTTCAAAGAAAATCGCTGTAGGAATAGAAAACATGGTCTGAATAATAATGGTTGATGAAAGATTAGGGATTAAGTGCTTCCAGGCAATTTTCCAAGTCGATTCGCCTAAAGTTATAGAGGCCAAAATATATTCCTGTTCTTTCAGTTGTAAAGTTTGGGCGCGAATTAACCGTGCCATCGTAACCCAACTACTAAAGGCAATAGCTAAAATAATGGAAGAAAGTCCCGGCTTTAAAACCAGTAATAACAAGATAACAACAATGAGGTTGGGCACTGAGGAAATAATTTCAATAATCCGCTGCATAAAAGTATCGACGCGGCCGCCTTTCCATCCCGAGATAATCCCATAGGGTAGACCAATTAACAGATCCACGACCGTTGCAACGACGGCGATAATCAACGATAAGCGGGTACCATACAAAATCCGGGAGAATAAATCACGTCCCAGATAATCAGTGCCTAAAATATAAGTCTGGTCATGTGGGACATTATTAGTGATATAAGGATTAGTTTCAACACCCGCAGCATTTTTGCTTTTTCCCCGGAAACCGGGAATATCAGTATTGGCGATCCGAGGCGGCAAGTTTGCATAATTGGCATTTTGGGCATTAGGATCCCGCGGAGCTAAAATGGGAGCACAAAAGGCGACTACGGCAATTAAAACTAAGATAAAGAAGGAAACTACTGCTACTTTATTTTTACGTAAACGCCGCACAGCATCTTGAAAGAAGGTTAAGGAAGGGGCACTAATTTTCTCTTGATTTTTTGATTGATCGCTTTGAGCTTTTTGAAAGCTGGCCGCCGTAATTTTTACATCAGTCATCGTTAGTTACCCTCCTTGCTAGTCAGACGAATTCGTGGATCAATCAAACTGTATAAAATATCAGTAATTAGTAACATAATCATAAAGAGTAAAGAATAGAAGATAGTCAAACCCATAATCGTAGGATAATCATTGGTCATAATGGATTTGACAAATTGTTCCCCAATTCCCGGAATCGAGAAAATGTTTTCCACAACTAAAGAACCAGTCAAAATATTAGCCGTTAACGGTCCCAAAATAGTAATAACCGGAATCAAAGAGTTCCTCAAGGTATGTTTAACGACGGTTTGCCAGCGAGTATTACCTTTGGCCTTAGAAAGTTCAATGTAATCACTATTTAAGACATCCACCATTTCGGTGCGCATAAAACGGGCCGTTTGTGCCAACGGCGAAAAGGCCAGAGCTAATGAAGGTAAAATACTGGATTCCCAACCGTTCCAAAGAGCAATCGGGAAAAGATGCCATTTAAAGGCTAAATAAAATTGCAGCATTACCCCTGCTACGAAGCTGGGCACAGAAATACCAACAATGGAAACGAACGTGGCTAAACTATCAATCCAGTTATTTTTATTCATTGCTGCCACGGCCCCTAGCAAAATGCCTAAGATGGAACCTAGAATCATGGCTTGCGCACCAATTAGTAACGACGGTTGAAGGCGAGTCATAATTAAAGAGAGCACCGGTTGATTGTTAAATTGGAAGGAAGTTCCAAAATCCCCATGGAGCAAATTGCCCAGATAAATTAAATATTGTTGCCAGAGCGGCTTATTTAAGCCATATTGCTCATTCATGATTTTTAATTGTGCCGGAGACAATTTTTCCTGGTTAGTAAAGGGAGTTCCCGGCATTAATTTCATCATAAAGAACGTTACACTGGCAACAATGAACAAAGTAATAATCATGTAAAAAATTCGTTTTAAAATGTATTTTGTCATTGTGGTGACTCCTTAATTAACTAAAACAAAAGCGGGGTTGAGGCAACTCCGCTTGAGTTAGACAATTATGTTATTCCTTCAATCTTAATGACACATTATTGTAGTTACCTGCAGGACCATAATCTAAATTCTTGACCCGGCTATTGGTAAGCCATGCTTCACCATTTTGGTAAAGAGGGATAACACCTTGTTGTTCATTGGCAATATTTTGGGCATCCTTGAGATCCTGCCAACGGGCACTCGGATTATTCACATCCTCGTTTAAACTCTTAGCCACAGCAGCATCATATTGTGGATTAGACCACTTGCCGTAATTATAACTGGCATCCGAAGTAAATAAAGTTAAGAAGTTGATTGGATCAGCAAAGTCGGCATTCCAAGCACCTAGTACTAAATCAAAGTCGCCACTATCTGATCGTGCTAAGCGATTTTTAAAGGGCACATTGTTGAGAGTTATTTTGAGTCCCGGTAATTTACCTAGTTGATTTTGAACGTATTCGGTAATCTGTTTGGCATTATCGGTATCATCGCCTAAAAGTGTGAAAGTGAAGTTTTTACCCGTGTTACCAGTTTCAGCTAAACCTTCTCGCCAGAGTTTTTTAGCCGCCGGTAGGTCATAACGGGTATACTTTTTGCCTGTAGCACTAGTCTCTGCTACAAAGTCCTTCGATTTATTATCAGGGTCAAAGGACATATCATTCGGGGTGAAAGAAGAAGCAGCAATAGTACCATTACCAATTACCTTTTTCGTCAATTGATCACGATTAATTGCTAAAGATAAAGCCTGGCGAATTTTTTGGTTTTTAAAGAGTTCTTGCTTTTGGATGTTGGGTAGTAAATAAAAGGTGGAATTTTGCTTTTGAATTTCGTAATCTTTGGAACCTTTCATTTGCTTAGAAGTATCACCGGTTAATTTTACGCGATCTAATTTTTTCGATTGATATAAGTTAAGCGCTGTGGAAGGATCTTTCACGACTTGGTAATGTAATTTTTCGACTTTAACTTGCTTAGCATTCCAATATTTGGAATTCTTAACTTCATTCCAAGTATTGTCCGGGCTATTCCAGTTAACTAATTTATATGGACCGTTAGAAACTAAAGTTTTGGAATGAGTGCCAAATTTTTTGCCCCATTTTTCCACGACTTTTTGGTTTTGAGGGAAAAACATGGGTTGGGTCATCAATTTATCAAAATAAGGAATTGGTTTTTCTAAAGTAACTTGGAGCGTATGTTTATCGAGGGCTTTAACGCCTAAAGCAGTCACATCTTTTTTGCCGGCCGTAATATCTTTAGCGTTGTTAATTCCCTCATAAATATAAGCATATTGTGATTTAGTCTTCGGATCGACGGTTCGCCGCCATGCGAACACAAAATCTTGGGCAGTAACCGGATCACCATTACTCCATTTTGCATTTTTACGTAACGGGAAAACATAAGTAAGTCCGTCGGCGCTTGGTTTGACGATTTTGGTGGTCATCGCGGGCTTTAAAGTATTACCCTCATAGCGATACAAACCATCCATGGTATCGGTTAAAGCTTGAGCACCAATAACATCTGTGTTCATGGAAGGATCAGCCGTCGCAATAATATCAGTTGCCATGATACGATACGTATTGGGCGGGGCGGCCGCTTTATGCGAGCCACAACCTGCTAAACTGCCTGCAGCTGCCAGTGTCAAAACGCTAGCTGCAATAATGTGTTTTAACTTCATATTTTAAACCACTCCTACCTAAAATATTGAGTCCAGTTTACAATGGTCTAAATTAAAAGTAAATAGTTCCAATTAAAAAATGCTCATACAATTTCAAAAATAGTTTAAAAATAAAATTATTGCTATGTTTTTTCGATTATAAAAGGACGCAAACGGGGAAGATCTGCAGGCTGGACTAAAACTTGATAAAGGATTCCGGTGGCGTGGTAGGAGCGATTTTGAATAAAAACTTGGTGTTCTAAATAACTAATTATTTGATATTCGTTAAAGGGAATTAAAAGTTTTAAAGAACGGTAATTACGAAAAAGCTGCTGTCCAATTAAATGCAGTAAAGCTTGAATAGATTTTTTTTGATAAGCCGAATAATAAATGGTGGGCCCACTAATTTGGGGAATGGCCGTAGCCGGCAATTGATCAGCTTTATTATAAGCATAAATCATGGGCTTTTGGGCAATGCCAAGTTCCGTTAAAATTTGCTGGGTGGTGGCGATCATCGTTTCTTTTTGGGGATGAGTAGCGTCAATGACTTGAATTAGTAAGTCGGCAGTTTGAGCTTCTTGCAAAGTGCTTCTAAAGGCGGCAATTAATGTGGTGGGCAACTGACTGATGAAGCCAATGGTATCCGATAATAAAAAAGTAGGTAATTGCGGTACATCAATTCTGCGGATGGTCGTATCTAATGTGGCAAACAATTGATCTTGGACCAATACTGGTGAAACTTTGGAATGTGGTACTGCGGCCAAAATTTGATTGAAAGTGGTCGATTTGCCCGCGTTCGTGTAGCCGACTAAAGCCACTTGGGGTAGATGCTGTTGTTGACGGCGCTCACTTTGCGTAGTTAAAGCTTGTTTGGTATGTTGTAGTTTATTTTGTAATTGAGTTATCCGTTGTCGTAGTTGCCGCTGTTTTAATTCTAGTTGACTTTCCCCGGCGCCACGGTTATTGATGCCTTGTCCGCCACGTTGTTGATCCAGGGGATTTTGGGAAGGATGAATTCGTGGTAGTTGGTATTGCAATTGAGCAATAGCAACTTGTAATTGCGCTTGCTGACTATGGGCGCGTTTTTGAAAAATTTGCAGAATTAACTCGGTACGATCCAAGAAATATAGCTGGGTGGAGCGTTCTAAATTACGGAGTTGCGCAGGAGTTAGTTCATCATTGACAATGACGGTTTGAATAGCGTGGGTGGCTGCCAAGTGTTGAATTTGTTGGACTTTGCCGGGACCAAAGTAAGTTTTATTATTTACTTGTGGCAGTCTTTGGTGAACTTGTTGAATGACTTTAAAATCAGCTGCCTGCGCTAGGCTGCGAAGTTCAGCCATTGAATAATTAAAATCAGTTTGCAAGTGGTCTACGCCACCAATTAAGACCGGGATTTGGTCTGTCATTAATATTGCTCCGATCTATACAGTGAGAATAAGGGTTAAGAGGTTGACATTTGGGATTAATGGTTGCTGGTTAAATAGTCTAAAATCGCAAACAGCGCCGTTTGATTAATTTGGGGAATAGGATGTTGTATAATTTCCGCTGCGCTTTGTTGAAAGATTGAACCGGAAATATAAGCAGCGTCATTGACGACAATTTCTCGTAAATTGTCCGCCAAGGGTTCCAGATGAAATTGTAAGCCGACGACATAATCTTGCCATAAAAAGCCCTGATTGGTCAGATTGTGATTACTAAATAAAAGCTGCGCTTGAGGCGGTAAAGTAAACATATCTTCATGCCAATGTAAAACCTCCAACTTTGCCGGTAGAGAGGTAATTCGCGTGGTTTGCCGGACTACTTGGCCCCAGCCCACTTCTTTGACTGGTGCTTTTTGCACTTGCCCACCTAAAGTGAGGGCTAATTGTTGGGCACCTAAGCAGATTCCTAATAAAGGACAATGCTGTTTTATGGCGGCGGCAATTAATTGGCGCTCTTGAGCCAACCAGGGAAAATTATCCAGGGGATTCATAGGGCCGCCTAATAAAATTAAAAAATCCGTCATATACATTGAAGGCAGTGCTTGGGGAAATTGGTAGGGATGATAGATATATAATGAATGATGGTGCAGTGCAGCCCATTGGGCAATAGCTCCGGGACCTTCATTAGGAGTGTGTTGTAAAACATTTATTCGCATAAGGGCCTCCTACTAATTAAGCTACTTTATATTCATTAAATAGTTAAGAAATATCGCTATTATACACTAATTATAAAAATTGGGAGCTTATTACTTATAAAAAAATATCTGTCTGCAAGTTTGCAACAGATATTTTTTTATTTTTAAGCCTGTGACGCGGCTTTTTGTCGTTGATATTTAGCAATTAACGGTAAAATGGCCCCAATAGCCAGCATGACTAACGGTTCTAGGATATTGAGAATTAAAACGTGATAAAAAGTTGAGGTACCCGGCTTTTCATCGACTGGCCAAATACCTAAAGTAGCGAAGATAAAAGTAATCGCAAAGCACCAACTCCCGACGGCCACTGCTAATTTAGAGTTTTTAATATAAACAAAGTCGCTTGGATAACGGTCATCATGTAAACGTACCAGGATAAAAGAAGAAAACAAAAAACAGGTTGTATAAGGGGAAACAATGCCGTTTAAATTGAGCAGTTGGTTGAAGATGGAATTCATATTCGGCAAAGTAGCACTGGCGACCATAATAAAAGTACAGATTGCCGTGGTTAACCAGTAACCATTAATAGGCAAGCCCCGGTCGTCCAACTTAGTTAAAGCCCGCGGCAAATATTTTTTGGCAGTGTCCGATAAAAACATACGCGTGCCCGCATCTAATAAAACCGCTAGCTGGGCCATCATGTACAACGCTTGGGTAATAGCAAAAGCATATAAGAAGAACTGACCTAAACCAAATTCAGAACCCATTTTTTGAAAAGCATAATAAGAACCATTCATTTTGAGATCATGCGGTAAATGATGTGCGTTGAAAAAGATCCCTAAGGCAAAGGAACCCAAAACAGTTAAAAAGCCGGTCATAATTGCTAACATCCACATGGCTTTCGGGAAATCACGTTTACCATTTTTCATTTCTGTAACGTAAGGCGCTGCAAATTCAGAACCATTCATGGCAAAAATAATCAGGGCAAAAGAACCTAAATATTTCATATCGACATGCGGTAAAAAGGCTTTCCAAGTAAAGGGCTCTGTATGTGGAGTTCCACCTTGGCCTAAGTAAACAAAAGTCATGATTACATAGAGAATCGTCATGAAAAACATGGCTCCGCCGCCAATAATACTAAAAATCTGGAGAGAGTTTTTTAAACGGTGTTCAATAAAAATAAAAATGGTAAAAATTACCGCCGTTAATAAAGCAAACATGGCATTACTCATCCGATTAGATAAGGAATTATTACCATAAATTAACCAGCCAAAGGAAATGACCATCGAATTAGCGACATCAACAATATAAGGCAAGCCGGACACCCAATAAGTCCAAGCGCAAATATAACCCCACAGATTACCACTTGTGTGGCGCACCCAAGAGCTCATTCCTCCACCGTCGTGACTGAACACTGAGCCTAAATGACCGACAATCATTTCATACGGCACTACGAAAACAAATAACATTAAAATCCACGTAGTAACGACTGCGAGACCTTGATTTTGAAAATTATAAATAATATCGTCAAAGCCAATGACCGTTACAAAATCCATTAAAGCTACTACCGGCCAGCTAATGAATTTATGTGATTGTGGGTCTAAATCTTCCATTGACAAACCTCCGAACAGCTTTAATTCACAAACGATAACCAGTATACTGCAAATTTGCAAGTCTGAACATAAAAATTAGCACATTCTCCATTCAAGAAAGATAGTTATCCCAGGATTAGCCCATCAAATAGCAAAAAATATGATTTTTATTAAAAAAAATCGGCCAAAAGCATCACTATTGAGATTCCAACCCTTAAGGATTGATAATAATTATTGCATATTTTACTTTGACAAGTTTAAAATGTTACTAATACTAATTTGAAGGAGTGAGAATAATGTCGATGATCGAATTCCATGATGTTCAAAAATATTATGGTCAATTCCATGCTTTGAAAGATATTAATTTGGAGATCGATGAGGGCGAGACGGTTGTACTCATTGGACCATCTGGATCAGGCAAGAGTACTTTAGTGCGAACGGTGAACGGACTGGAGTCGATTCAGAATGGTAGTTTAATTGTAAACAACCAAGACCTTTCTTCTCCTAAAACAGATGTCAATCGCTTGCGGACAGATGTAGGGATGGTGTTTCAACATTTTTATTTATATGCCAATAAAACTGTCTTAGAAAACGTAATGCTGGCGCCACGGATTGTGAGCCATATTCCTGAAGATGAAAATCGCCAACGGGCGCTGTCGCTATTAAAAATGGTAGGTTTAGAGTCCAAAGCTGCCAATATGCCTTCTCAAATTTCCGGAGGACAACAGCAGCGGGTGGCGATTGCCCGTTCTTTGGCAATGCGTCCCAAGCTGTTATTATTTGATGAACCCACTTCGGCTCTAGATCCAGAAATGATTGATGATGTTTTACAAGTTATTAAAAAAATCACCTCGGATAGTGCGATGACTTCTTTAATTGTGACGCATGAAATGGGCTTTGCCAAAGAAGTGGCCAATCGAGTTATTTTTATGGATGATGGTCGAGTGGTGGAAGACGACGATAAAACGGAGTTTTTCCGGCAACCGAAAACAGAACGGGCACAACAATTTTTAAGCAAGATTATTACCCATTAAATAAAAGGAGGACTCATGATGCGAAAAAAATTTTGGTTGTTCTCCTTGGTTTTGTGGACCTTTTTATTGACCGGTTGTGGTCAAAGTCTTTCCCAGCAATCGGTTTTAGAAAATGCTAAACAAGCTAATACGATCACTTGGGGCGTGAAAGGAGACGTCCGGTTATTTGGTTTAATTGATGTCAAAGATGGACAACAAAAAGGCTTTGACGTAGATATGGCAAAGCTCATTACCAAGCATATTTTGGGACCCAAAGGTCATGCCGATTTTGTAACGGTGACTTCCCAATCACGAATCCCATTGTTAAAAAATGGCAATGTCGATGCAGTCATTGCCACTATGACGATTACCCCTGAACGTCAAAAAACGGTGGACTTTTCGAAAGTTTATTTCAATGCGGGCCAATCCTTATTAGTACCTAAGAATTCTCCAATCCAGGATGCTTACCATTTAAATGGACATACCATTTTAGGAGTTGTCGGGGCTAATTCTGTGGATAATGTTAAAAAAGCTTCACCGAAGGCCAAAGTTTTAGAATTACAAGATTATGCCCAGGCTATGAATGCGTTGAAATCCAAACAAGGTGAAGCTATGACCACTGATAATGGCATCTTATATGGGTTAGCCGTTCAAAACCCCGGTTATGAGGTGCGGGGCGGAACCTTTACCAAAGAACCCTATGGGGTAGCCATTAATAAACATCAAAAAAGTTTTGTAAAAGCGGTTAATCAAGCTATTGATGAAATTAAAGCTGATGGTGAATATAATCGTTTAATTAAAAAATGGTTTGGCCAAGTGCCAGGCTTTAACTATAAGGAGTTGTATAGCAAATGATTAATATTTTTACTCATTATAGTCACCAACTCCTAGTGGGGTTTGGCTGGACGATCTTCTCGAGTCTTTTAGCATTGTTATTTAGTTTAATTATTGGCGCGGCCTTTGCGCTCATGGAAGTTTTGCCTAATAAAGTTTGTCGAATGATTGGCCGAACTTACGTGGAAATTTTTCGGAACATTCCTTTACTAGTAATTACGATGTTTTTTTATTTAGTAATTCCGATGTATTTGGTCAAAATTAACGGTTTTACAGCAGGAACCATTGGTCTGACTTTATATACTTCAGCCTTTATTGCCGAAACTATTCGGGCTGGAATCCAATCTGTGGATAATGGTCAAATGGAAGGAGCCCGCTCAGTAGGGATGACTTATTGGCAGGCTATGCGATATATTATTTTGCCCCAGGCTGTCAAAATTGTGATTCCACCATTAGGCAATCAATTTATTAATCTCGTTAAAAATTCCTCCGTATTAGCTTTTGTGGCTGGTTTTGATTTAATGTACCAAGCCAACTCGATTGCTTCGGCAACTTTTGACACTATTAATAGTTACTTTGTAGTCGGCTTATTGTATCTGATTATTACTTTGCCATTAAGCTATTATATGCGTTATTTAGAAAAAAGGACTGCGTAAAGGAGGTGGCCGCGTATGCAGAATTGGATTAATGCATATTCTTGGATGAATATTCGTTTTTTATTGATGGGTTTGGAAGTAACGGTTTTGATTTCCGTCGTTTCAGTATTATTAAGTTTTATTATCGGTTCCGTTTTTGGGATTATCCGCTATTCACGGATTAAATATTTATCTGCGGTAGTCGGATTTATAATTGATATTATTCGCAATTTACCGTTACTGTTAATTATTTTCTTTACTTACTTTGGCTTACCTAATTTTGGGTTTAAACCGGAAACAATTCCCGCTGCAATTATTGCCATGACAGTTTTTGAATCTATGATGTTAGCAGAAATTGTACGTTCGGGTCTGAATGCGGTAGATGTTGGTCAAATGGAAGGAGCCCGTTCTGTCGGTATGAGTTTTGTGCAGGCTTTATGGTATATTATTTTACCGCAAGCCTATAAAAAAATGATTCCGGCGATTATTAGTCAATTCGTATCGTTGATTAAGGATACTTCGCTGGCCACGATTATTGTGGTGCCGGAGCTAATGCAACATGCACAAGTAGTCTATGGACAAAATGCCAACTATATTTTGCCGATGTTTGCGGCCTTAGCGGTGTTATATTTTATTATCTGTTTCAGTTTATCGCTGTTAGGTAATTTCATTGATCGCCGGTTAGCTTAAAAAGCCGTAATTCAAGAGAAACAACGACTTGACCTTTTGGTTGAGTCGTTGTTTTTTTGGTTGGCAGTGATATTTCTTTACAGAAAAGTGGCTGGATTTGATGAGAGGCCCTAGTTTGCTAACCTTTTTAGTTTTGCGGTCGCAAAATGGCGGGTTATTTATTATTAGCTGTAAGCGTTGGGAACTTGGCTTCAGAAGAGAATTTGTGGCCTCTTGTGGGATGAGCACGCTTTAAAGTTAGTTATAAAAACCAATTCAAAAAGCTTAACCACAATTTTGTAGTTAAGCTTGGCAATTCATTGGACACATGTTCTTAATGGTTATAAACTTATTGATTTTGGTTGATCTGGTAGGTGAAAGTAAAAAATTTTAAAATTGATCGATCAGTAACTGTCTAATTTCTTGTAGGCTGGGTTGCCGCGGGTTGGCGGGAGTGCATTGATCTTGATAAACCAAGTCTACTAACTTGTCTAAGGCATCTTGGAATTGTTTTTTGGTGACTCCATTGGCCGATAATTTCGGTTCAACATTGACAGCATGCATGAGTCGGTCAATTTTTTGACATAGTTTATCAACTAATTCTGCATCACTGGATCCATTCAGACCGATAAATCGCGCAATATCTGCATAGTCACTTTGCGCCCGATAAACATCGTAACGAGGGAAAGGAGTGCGTTTCACTTTACCACTGACACCATTAAAGCGAATCACATGCTGCATAGCAATTGAAATGGCTAAGCCATGGGGTAAACCAAATTCACCACCAGTTTTATGAGCCAAGGAGTGGTTAATTCCTAAAAAGGCTTGTGCAAAAGACATTCCGGCTAAAGTTGCGGCATTATGCATGTTCTCACGCGCCTGTTCACCTCTTAAAGTAGGCTTTTGCGGATTATAGTTATACGAGTCTTCCAGATTTTCAAAAATTAATTTGATGGCTTGAAGAGCCCAGGGACGAGTATACTCGGAAGCCATCACGGATACATAAGATTCCAGGGCATGCGATAAAGCATCCAAGCCCGACCAAGCAACAGTGCGCTGAGGAACGGTCATCACAAAGGCTGGATCAATGATGGCAATTTGTGGTGTTAATTCGTAGTCGGCCAGCGGGTATTTAATATGAGTATAATCATCGGTAATGACCGCAAAAGGCGTTACCTCCGAGCCGGTACCTGAGGTAGTAGGAATAGCGATTAATTGGGTATGAGTTTGGGGGTCAAACTTAACAATACGCTTGCGAATATCAATAAACTTTTGTTGTAATTTAGAGAATAATTGGCTGACATTTTCATATTGATCTAAAAAGCCTGGGCGATCGAAAGAATATTCATAAATAAATCGGGAAATTTTGGCGGCATCCAAGGCGGAACCTCCACCGACAGCAATAATAGTATCTGGTTGGAATTGGGCCATTTGTTGAGCAATGGCAATAGTTTGTCCTAAAGTGGGATCAGGTTGCACGGTTCCATAAATCGAGACTTTAATCTCATGATCTTGGCAGGCCAATTGTCCAGTTACTTTGTCCACAAAGCCAAACTTAACCATTCCTGGATCCGCGACAATTAAAGCCCGGGAAATATTGGTTAAATCCTGTAAGTAAGAAATAGAATTCTTTTCATAATAAATTTTGTGTGGTAAGCGAATCCACTGTGGTCGAGTGCGTCTTTTGGCGATGGTTTTGATATTAAGCAGATCTCTTGTTGATAAATTATGTGACAATGAATTTTTCCCCCACGAACCGGTTCCTAAAGTCAAACTTGGACGCAAAGCATCGGTATAAATATCACCAATTCCTCCGAGTGAATCCGGTTGATTCACCATAATTCGTGTGGCATTCAGAGCGTTGCCAAATTTCGTCACAAAAGGATCATCTTGCGAACCGATCTGAATCACCGAGTTATGGCCGGCACCTTGGTAAGCTAATAATTTTTGAATGATGCGAATCCCGTCATTGCGATCCTGCGCTTGATAGACTGATAAAAGCGGTGAGAGTTTTTCGGAAGACAGCTTTTCACCGATATTGTCGGCTTGCAGTTCAAATAACAAAACATCCTTATCGGCAGGTAAATCGATACCGGCATGTTGGGCGATCCAACGAGCTGACATGCCAGCTACAGCCCCATTAACTCCATGGCGATCATTAAAGACAAAGTCGGCTACTTTTTGATAATCGGCTTTCGGAACTAAATAAGCACCTTGATCTTGCATCCGTTGGAGCCAAGCATCATAAATAGGTGCTTCGACAACTGCGGAATTTTCTGTCGCGCAAATCATACCGTTATCAAACCGTTTGGAGAGCAGTAAATCTTCCACTGCACGTTTTAAATTAGCGGTATGGTCCACAAAAACGGCTCCATTGCCGGCTCCCACACCTAAAGACGGATTACCGGATTGTAAAGCGGCTTTGACCATCCCAGGACCACCAGTGGCCAAAATAGTATCTATTTGAGGGTTTTGAATTAGTTCAGTAGTATGTTCAATCGAAGGTTCTTCAATCCACTGAATAATGTCTGCCGGGGCCCCTGCCTGGCGTGCCGCTTCATAAACAATTTGAGCCGCATGTACCGAGCATTTTTGAGCCTGGGGATGGAAAGCAAAAATAATCGCATTGCGTGTCTTGAGAGCCATCAAAGCTTTAAACATGGTGGTGGAAGTAGGATTAGTGGTTGGAACAATACCCGCTAAGACGCCTAAAGGAGCTGCAATTTCGACTTTTCCTGCAACGGCGTCTTTACTAATGACACCGACTGTTTTTTCATTTTTGATGGTATGATAAACGTTTTCTGTGGCAAAACGGTTTTTCGTATCTTTATCTTCAACAATACCCCGACCGGTTTCTGCTACGGCTTCATGGGCTAGCAAGAGAGCAGCCTTGGAACCAGCCAAAGCCATGGCGGCCACGATTTGATCAACTTGTTCTTGACTATAAGTGGCATAAGTTTGTTGAGCCTTTACTGCGTGAGTGACTAATTGCGAAATGGTTTTTGATTTCTTGACAAAAGTCTCATTTGACGTTGTTTTTGTCCGCGACATTGAAATGTTAGCTCCTTTAATTTTTGATTGTTAATTAATTAACAATGTAAGAGTAACACCATGTGAAATAAATTACAATCAGAAAAATAGCGGAAGATACCTCTATAAAAGCTTTTGAGGTTATTTGTTATTGATTTCACAATAATGTTAACGCTCTCATAAAAAAATAAAAATTTTTTTATACAGCAAAAAACTTGGGACTTTTTGAAAAGCCCCAAGCCGCAAATAAATCTGGTTTCATTTACTGGATATCCAAACTGGAATTAAAATTTAGAATGTGTTAGTTCAGTAATTAAAATTTGAGGGTTATGCTGTAAGCCCTGTTTTTTAAGTTCCTGAAATATGCGCAAAAAGGTCTGCGAACGATAGCGAAAACCATCGATAATGACTGAATAAAAAGCCAAATTACCGTTAGTGACTAAATTAGTCTGTAAAGCCGCAGCTTGCTGTTGTCGATTGTGAGCTACACTTTTCGCGATAATACCGATTTGCCAAACAGTATTATTGGGGGTAATTTCAATTTTTAAAATATCATTCCAAGGAACGATTAACGCTGGATGTTTTGTATTATCGATTACCCCCTGATTATTAATAACATAATCCGGAACTTGAATGTGCATAGTACGAATGATTTTTATTGCAAAACCCGCAAATAAAAGTGCAAAAAATGTCGCTAGCATTTTAAACAAGAACGCCGTTTTAAAGGTATTAACACTCAATAAACTGAGGGCAAATAAAATAAACACGCAACTAGTAGTATAGTTCTTAATTTTGTCAGGATAGACTTCAAATTGATTGTCCATAACTTGTACCTAGGAGGATGAATCTTGAGAAATGACGTTAAAGGTCGGTCTGATAAGCTACTTTTTTAGAATCAGGAACTGTCTGAAAGAAGATCTCGATTCCTTGCTCATGGAGTTTTTGCAGATCATTTTTGTCTTCCTCACTGAGAGCTACGGTCGGAATGACAAACTTAGTATTCGATTTTTTAGCAATTCCGCCAACGTTTAAAGTTTGAATTTCTAATCCCGCTGCAAGAGCTTCCAGAACTTCTTTAATGTTTTTAAAAACCAGGACTACCTTATCGTCTCCAAAGTGATCTTTTTGCCATTGAGTACCAACTTCGGCAGCAGAATAAACTTTAATCCGCAGCCCACCGGTTGAATTAGTGCTGATGTAAATATCCTTCATAAAATCATCGGCCGCAGTGGCATTATCAATGACATAAACCGAATTAGTACCTAAGCCCTTTGTCCACTTCGTCATAACTTGTCCGTGAATCAAGCGATCATCGACCCGTGCTAAATTAATTTTACCCATTGTTCTCCTCCTATCAGTTGGTACAATCAAGAAAAATTTTTATTTTTTAAAATAATTTTTATCAATTACTTGTAAGCCCTCTTGGGCTACTTTCAGCGAGTCAGTTAGTAATTTTTGTGTATCAGCTTCTTGATCAGTAAAATTTAATAAATTAATTAATAAAGGTAAATTGAAACCGGTGATAACTTTCAAATCAGGATATTGCGCTAAGGTGGCAAGAGAAGCATTGGAAGGACTCCCACCTAGCAAATCCACCAAAATAACGGTTTCGTCATAATTTTGCTGATTGGTTTGTAATTGCGTTTGGATTTGTTCCCGCAAGGAAGTTACGGATTCTCCTGGGTGCAATCCTAAGGCACTGAGATTCTTTTGCTCACCCATTAAAAGTTCCAGACTTTGGACTGCGGCGCTGCCTAGATCGCCGTGAGTAATTACTAAAAAGGCTCGTTTAACCATCTTTCAACCTCCCGGTTATTAAATAATGTAGAAGGCACTCAAAACAATCAGTACGAGAGTTAAATAAATCAATCCCCGCGTGATTTTGAGACCTTGTTTTTGGAAATACCAATATAATAATACCACAGCTAATAATGGCAAAAGTCCGGGTAAAATTTGATTTAAGATAGCATTAATGTCAAATACTTTACCGCTGATAGAAAATTTTAAATAACTTTTGATGTTGATGTACTGTCCAGCTAAAATCCCCATCATATACAGCCCTAAGACACCTAAGCCATCAATAATTCCGGCCATGCGGCCACCAGCCATAATTTCTTTAGCCGCTGAGCGTCCCAAAGCATACCCCATTTTGGTAAAGTAATAACCATAAGTAAAAGTTAGTCCGGCAAAACAGATAAAAGGTAGCAGAGCACCTAAAAAACTTCCTTGTTTAGCAAACGGTAAAAAAATAGCAATAAAAATATATTGGAGGGTACCTGAATCAATGGAATCCCCAATACCAGCCAGAGGGCCCATCAAGCCAACTTTGGTATTATTAATCATATCTTCTGAAATAGGTTCTTCACCATTGGCGAGAGCTTTAGCCCGGGCTTCTTCTAAAGAAATGGTAATTCCCGTTAAAGTACCGCCGCCCCATGTGGCCTGGGTGTTGAAAAATAATAAGTGTCTTTGAAAGGCTTTCGCTAGTTCATCATGATCTTTATATAATTTTTGTAGCGTCGGAATTAATCCAAAACAAAAAGCCGGCGCTAACATCCGATCAAAGGTATGAGAAACTTCATTGGCCCACCACCAGCCAAACCAAGACTTCATTAAATCCTTATTTGTAATCGGATCAGGTTGGGGAATTCTGGCCACCGAAGTGTCGGTGCCGGTTAATTCCGAATTATCAGTATCTGCTGTTGCACTCATTTTTAAATCCTCCTAATGATTAGTTTCGGAATTTTTGTTATTGAGCATCACGTATAAAATCGCAAAAATAACGCCAAAAATAGCATAAATGGTCATATTGATTTTTAATTTGGCAAAGGCAACACTCATAAAATAAGCTAAAAAGAAAAAGGGCAGCAGCCGTTTTTTACCAATTACTTGCATAATAATCGCAATTCCCAGCGCAGCTAAACCGCCGCCGACACTATTTAAAATATGAATTAACGTACCATGTTCAATTTGTGCGACGAGTCCGGAAATAACCGGGGCACCAAAATATAAAGCAATGAACATTAAAGGAATAAATAACAAAAAGGATATTAAAGTGGGAATAACAATAATGGCAAATTTTAACCCCCGCGCATTCGCTTCTTGAGCATATTTATCCATCGGCTTTAAGGCAAAGGTGTTCAAGAAAAACCGAAATTGATATAAGTAACTTCCTAAAAGCGCCACGGGGACAGCAATGGCAATCGCTCCTTGCGGGCTCATATGACCGAGTAAGGCAACGGGAACAGCAATCGCGGCACCAATTGCCGGTTCGGCCGGCAGCGCTCCTCCCGGAGCCACAAAGCCCATATAGACTAGCTGAATGGCAGCGGTTACAATCATAGCTTGACGAATATCTCCCATGACAAAACCAACCACCATGCCGGTCATGAGGGGGCTAAAGCGCATTGTTAAAGTCATAGTTCCCAAAATCCGCGATTCGACAAGTGCTACCCAAATAGCAATAAGCAGTGCTTGCCAAGCAGACAATGTCACATGCATAAGGCAACCTCCTAATTTAAGTATTGAATAGACAACGCATTTTATGAATACTATTTACATTTTTATTATACATATTAGCGCTTTCATTACAATGTTGAATATTAAAATCATTTAATATAAAATTAAATTATATTTAGGAGGACTAGTTCATGGCTGATTGCAATATCTATTTAGTGCGTCATGGAGAGACGCTATTTAATACTTTGAAACGCATGCAAGGTTGGTGTGATTCCGATTTAACTTCGCGAGGCCAAGCCCAAGCCATTGCGACTGGAAAAAAGTTGCAGACAGTGAAGTTTGCAGAAGCAGTTTTTTCTAATTTGTCCCGCGCGGTAGAGACAGGGAACTTGATCTTACAACAACTGAAGCAACCGGTGCCCAGAGTTCGATATGATCCTAATTTTCGAGAAGTATTTTTTGGATCGTTTGAAGGTTTAGAAATTAAGGATACTTGGCAGCGCATTGCCCAACCTCAAGGTTATCATGGTCAAAGTGAGATTATCGCACAAAAAGGTTTACCCGAAGTGCGGCGTTTAATGAAAGCTGCGGATCCACAGCACTGGGCCGAAAGTTATGACCAAGTTTTACAACGCTGGCGCAAAGGTTTGCAGCAAATCTACCAGCAAGCTGCACCTGATAGTAATATTTTAATTGTCACTCATGGGACTTTTATTCGGACTTTAGCCGATTATCATGGGATTGATACTCTGAAAAATTATCCGGCCAATGCCAGTGTGTCACTGTTGCGCTTGAGTTCACAGGAAGTAAAATTTGTGAATTATAATCAATAAATTACATAAAGTCCCAATCTGTTTAAAGGAGGTGGGAGGTTGAATCTTGAGTTATTGCAGACTTTTTTAAAAATTGTAGAATATCAGCAAATTTCTCTAGCGGCGGAGGCTTTATTTATTACTCAATCAGCAGTCAGTACGCGCTTAAATAAATTAGAAAGTCAGCTGGGAGTCAAACTAATTAATCGTAAAAAAGGCCATAGCCTTGTGACGTTAACTAAATATGGTGAAAGTTTAGTACCCATTGCCCAGCAGTTAAGCGATTTAACTCAAAAGACCCACCATTTAAAAGAAATTGCCAATTATCATTTTTTGAAAGTTATTGCTCCTCAAGATATTATGCAGACTTTGCTGCCGGATGTTTGTAGTAGTTTACTGATGGCAGATCCCTTGTTGCGTTACACTTTTGCCACGGCTGATAATGACTTAGTTTATGATGCTATTAACAATCAAACGGCAGACCTGGGTTTTGCTTTTGATTCCTTGGCACGGACAGAGGTGACCGTTAAAAAAATTGGTGAAGCGGCGTTACAAGTACTGGTCAGCGCCGATAGTTGGTATAGTGATCCCGTTCATATTGAAGATTTAGCAAGACATGACGAGATATATATTCCCTATAGTCAATCTTATAACAGTTGGCATTTAATGTATTGGGATCATTCCTTGTCCCCTTATTTACAGTTAGATTCCGGCTATTTAGCAGCGACTTATTTGTCATCCAGTAAGCATTGGGCACTAATACCCCAATTTGTGGCTCAGAAAATATTACAACAACAGCACCGCTTAAAAAGCCTAACCCTAGTGGAAACCATTCCGCCACTGCCGATCATGGCTATTCAATCGCAAAAATATGCGGGCTTGAGCGCTGATATTGATAAATTACTGTTTACCATTCGAGCAAAACTATAGCAGTAGACAAAATAACGGCGGATGAAAGGAGCAGAAGATCACAATGGGTAAATATAAAATTGCAATTGTCAATTCCAGTAGTTTTGGTCAAGTGTTTCCCGAACATTGGCAACAATTAACACATTTTGGTTCAGTTGATCGCTTCATGGTCGATCCCCAGATTACCGGCACCGATTTAGCCCAGAAATTACACGGCTATAATATTATTATCGCAAGTGTAACTCCGGATTTTAAGGCGGACTTTTTTGACCATAAAGATGAATTGTATTTAATTTCGCGTCACGGGATTGGTTATAACAATATCGATTTAAAAGCTGCCCAACAACATGGGACACAGGTCACGATTGTGCCCCCGTTAGTCGAACGTAATGCAGTAGCCGAAAATGTGTTGACTAACTTAATGGCTATTGTACGACAGACGGCCCGCGCTGCCCAAAGGGTTCAAGCAGATAAATATGAAGAGCGGGCGCAATTTATGGGACGGGAATTTACTGGTAAAACTTTTGGCGTGATTGGTTGTGGGAATATTGGCAGTCGTGTTGTGGAATTATTTCATATTTTCAGTGATCGGATTTTAATTAATGATCCCCAACCGCAAGTATCGCCGCAGTGGTGGCAACAACATGCCTATGTTCAATCCGTTACTTTGAATGATTTATTACAGCAGGCTGACTTTATTTCGTTGAATGCATCTTTAAATGATACCGATTGGCATTTAATTAATCAGACAACTTTAACCCAAGTCAAACCAGGAGCCTACTTTGTTAACCATGCTCGAGGGGCCCTAATTGATGAAGCAGCAATGTTAAATGCGTTACATAAGGGCATTGTCGCCGGTTATGCCGCTGATACCATGGAAAAAGAACCGGTACGTGCGGATCATCCTTTTTTGAAAGAACCTCATTGTTTAATTACACCACATACTTCAGCGTATACGTATGAATGTCTACATGGTATGGGGGAGAAGTGTGTGGCTGATGTGCAAAATTTAGTGGAGCATCAACCCTTAACCAGAGAATTAACGCATCTTTTAAACGTCAAGTAAAAATCGATGAGTAATCTTTGAGTAACAAACTGGCTGTCAACCATGGGCTGACAGCCAGTATAGATTTTGAGATAAAGCCATCCAAAATAGATGAAGGCCAATGAGTTGTTGATAGTGTTGCTAATTAAAGCACAACCAAGCGCGAAACAGGGTAAGCACTCAGCAGGCAGTTGACTAAAATAAGACTGAAATTCATTACAGAAATTCAGTCTTATTTATAAAGACGGGTATTAACAAATTCTAAAACCGCTAAGCCAATTAAGCCGATGCCCAATAAGCGAATGAAAAAGTGCAAAACGTCCCACGGATTAAAAATTAAAACAATCCCTAAAAGCGTTAATAATAACGAATATAAGTAATCCAGCCAAGGTGTAACATTAATATATTGACGGTTATGGCGAGCATTAAAAAATTGATTTACGCCATTAATGATTAACACTACTCCTAATAAAATGGGCAACAAGGGAAGTAACACATGTGCAATGGGAAAAATTAAAAAGGCTAATATCAAGGAAATCACAGCCGTCGTGTAAGGACCTGTATTGTCGCTTTTACTTTGAGTTAATAACCAGCCATCATGCAAAGCAATCAAAGCCAAACCTACTAAGTAAGCCGAAATAAAGTATAAGATAATATCAAAACTTTGGTCAGGATTAATTATAAAAATGATTCCCGTAGCTGCTAGAAATAAAATTCGCAGCCAACGATACCACTGGAATTGACGTAAGTATTGTTTCATAAATGTCCATCCTTCAATACAACTAACTTATTTATGATAAACTGCTCCTTCGCGGAAAGCAACTGAGAGTCATCATAATTTGGACTACCTGAATGAAACGGTAGTTCTTGTGAATACCGCGTTACGTCCCAAATCTCAGAGCAGTCGCTGTCCTATATGGCTATCTCCAACAGCTATAGCTGGATAGAGATAAGATTACTGAGAGGGGACACTAATTTTAGGTTTTTCCCGCTGGCTGTTGGTTATTTCACAAATGATAGTCCAGAAGTAATCTTTGTTTAGTAATGACTAAATTGAGTTTTTACCTTTAGTTTGTGATTTTTTAGTGCTAAAGTAAAATCAATATTGTGAAGTTGGGGGATAAAAAAGCATGTTAAAAATTAAGGCTGCAGATAAAATGGTTCAAGTAATGGCTGCTTGGGGTATTGATAATGTTTACGGATTACCAGGTGATTCCGTAGATACCACAGTGGAAGCCTTATATCGTCACCAGGACCAAATTAAATTTACGCAAGTACGCCATGAAGAAGTAGCGGCTTTGGCGGCATCAGCTCATGCTAAGTTGACAGGACGTGTGGGGGTCTGCTTGTCGATTGGCGGTCCCGGCGCCATTCACCTATTAAATGGTCTTTACGATGCCAAAATGGATCACGCACCCGTAGTAGCCATTGTCGGCCAGGTGCAGTCACAATTATTAAATACGGGATTTTTTCAAGAAGTCGATACGACCAATTTATGTGCAGATGTCGCTGTTTATAATAAACTGGTAACAAGTCCCACTACTTTACCAAAGTTGATGGATGAAGCCATTCGTATGGCATATAAATATCAAGGCGTCTCAGTGTTAACGATTCCAGATGATATTCCGGATCATAAAATTGCTGATAATTTTCAACCTACTGCCGGACAATTCCAACTGCAACGCCCACAAGCTCAAATATCGGAGGTGGACCAAGCATTAAGAATGTTGCAGCATGCTCAAAAACCTTTGGTTTTATTGGGCACAGGCGCGCGCCATGCCCAAGCAGCAGCCCGAGAGTTTGTTGAACGTTATGCACTGCCTTTTATTCAAACAATGCCTGCTAAAGGGATCATTGCAGATGATCATCCCAATGCGCTCGGTCAAATTGGGAAACTAGGCACTAAGCCCGCTTATGAAGCTATGTTTAATGCCGATCTGTTAATTTTAATAGGAACGGATTATCCTTATGCGCCGTATTTAAATCAACATATTCCCGCTATACAAATAGATTGGGATCCTAGTAAAATTGGCCACCGTCATAATGTAGCTCTATCGCTTGTGGCGGATGCGCAGTCAGCTTTAACTTTGTTAAATGCTCGCGGGCAAGTAGTCAATGGCCGGCCCTTTTTAGCGGCCTGTCAAAAAAATATGCGCATTTGGCGTTCTTGGATGCACGATGTCCAAAATAAACCGCATACCGGAGTGTTACCTTCTAAAATGTTTGCCCAACTCAGTAAGACGGCACCTAAGGATGTTATCTGGTCAGTGGATGTAGGAACCGCCACTTCGTTTGGAGCGCGATTTATTGATGTTCAACCTACGCAAAAATATACGATTTCGGCCTGGTTAGGAACCATGGGTTGTGCATTGCCAGGCGGAATTGCTGCTAAATCTGTCTGGCCGCAACGTCTTGTATATGCCATTTGTGGTGATGGTGCCTTTGCGATGGTCATGCAGGACTTTGTAACGGCAGTTAAATATAATTTGCCCATGGTCGTAGTGGTTTTAAATAATAAACTCTTAGCCTTTATTGAGTACGAGCAGCAATCAGCCGGCCAACAAAACTACGCTGTTGATTTAGCCGAGATTGATTTTGCCAAATTTGCAGAAGCTTGCGGTGGCGTGGGTGTGAATGTAACCACCGATGCTGAATTTGCCCAAGCCCTGGAAAAATATCAACATCCCACCAAACCGGTCTTAATAAATGCCGCAGTTTATGATGAAGCTCCGTTACCAGGTAAGATTGTAAAAGACGAAGCCCAAGGTTATTTACATTTTGGTTTTGATTACTTCAAGGAAAACTTCCAAATGCCCAAAATGCCACCTTTTCAGGAAATTTTGCGTCAATTTTTATAAATTAAAGTTAATAAGAACTATTCCGCGGACCGAGGCACAAGAGGTTCTGTCCGTTTGCAATAATTTGGTGGTGGCAAGGGCTAAAGTTTTGAAATTGGGCTGTCTAGTTCAACTATTAGACAAGAAGATGGAGGATTCTTTAGTATTTGCAAGCTAATATGATGAGGGATTAGTTTTAAAAAGATTGCTAGATGATTTAATGAAAGAGCTGATGTCGTGGGATTTGCCGGCAGCAGCTCTTTTTGTGGCCAAAGTAGCTGGATCATGAAAAATCACTGCCTTGTCAATCTTACTTATGCCACTTACTGTAACGTAGAGTGTGGCAAAACTTAATCATAGTTTTTTAAATAAAAAAACTGTTACGCACAGGCGTAACAGCACAATTCATTTAGCGATCCGGATCGGTTAATTGAGCTTTTTGATCGCGATACCAAGCTTCCCATTTATCAACAGTATCCATTGAGTCTAAGTCTAGTTGAGCATTGACGGTCACATCATCTAATAAAGAGTTGATAATTGCTGTATGCTTATTTAATAAGACTGGCACAATATCTTTCATACGAAAATTACGATCTTGATTAATAAAATAGTTGAGTTCAGTATCGTGATTATCCGTATCATATTGGGAAAATACTTCCAAATCGGCATCCTGATAATGCCGTACATAAAAAGTTAGAAAAGCGGTCAGGGACTCTTCACTATATTTGGAATCAATCATTATCAAAAAATCCTCCTCATTCAGGCTCCACCTTCTTATGATGGCATGGTTTAAAACAATTGTAAATCAGTTTGACAAAAAATCCCGGGATAACTGTGCTAAATTCAACCCAGTTAATAAAATAATCATCACTACCGCAATCACAAGAACCAAGAGATAAGTTCCACCTAATAGATTTTTGGTAAATAGCGGGACTAGGTTATTAAAGATGACGGCCGAGCTGGAAAAGCCTAAACTGGTGATCGCTGAAAAACAGCCCATGATGAGCGGATAACGTTTGGGTGAAGCTAATAAAGAAAGCAAGTAAGGCACTGTCATCAAGACAATAGCACTGCCGGCACCCATGCAAAAAGTGGCTAAGCCAATGCCGAGTACACTATGCCACTTCAAAAGTAGTAGGCCTCCCAAAGCATCTAAAGTAAAACTAAAAACTAATAAATATTTTTTCAACCAGCGCCGTAAGTATTTAATAGTAAGACCGACGACAATAGCGGCTAAGCCATCTAACATCATAATTTGACCCGTCAATGCTGGGCTACCCAGATGATAATTATTGATAAAGAGTGCGTTTTTGTTATAAAGGGTTGCTTCTAAAAAAACGATAATACTAGCGACAAAAATATAAAAAATCACCATAAGTATTTGGCGGGGACGCATCACAGACATTGGAGTTTGTTGCATGGTAGGAGCAGAATTAGAAGGCGACTGGGGCCGCTGATTAGGAACCGTAAACCAAACGACGATGATCGCTAAGAAAGTTAAAAAGAAGATATAATAATTATATAACCAATTGCGACTGGCTAGTAAACCGCCAATGAAGACTAAAACCATTGAGGAGCCGTTTTCTAAGGCTACGACTTTGCCTAGTATAATGGCCAATTGTTCACCTTGAAAACTAAAAGACTGTAAACTAGGCAGAATAGTGGTAATGCCACCAGTACCTAACCCTGCTAAAAAGCCCCAAATTAACAATTGGGTGACTGATTGGTGCCAAATTAACGGCAATAAGCCACCGCCGGCTAAGAGGGTCAGACTAATAAGTCCTAATTGTTTAAAAGACCACCGCGCTAATAATTGGCCAACCACTAGCGCGGACAAAACGGCTGCGGCATCGCCAATTGTGGCCAGAGATTCTACCGCGGTGTGATTAGCTTGGGGGAAGGCCTTTTGAATCACAGCAATTGCCGGAGAGGTGGAAGAAGTTAGCCGCGCTACAATCGCAAACGCAATAATTCCGTAAACTACTGGTTTTATTTTCAATACTGATTTCATTTCAAGACTCCCTTGCAAACAACTTGGAAAAAAGATTAAATTGTATAAAAAAGAGGTAAACTTATGGATTTTGATCAAATTCAAGAACGTCATCATACTTATAGCATCAAATGGGATGGTGCTTGCCAAACCGCAGGGACCAATGATGTTTTACCGATGTCTATTGCGGATATGGATTTTCAAGCGCCGCAACCAGTTATTGCAGCTATTGTACAGCAAGCCCAACACGGCATTTATGGGTATGCTTCGGAACCAAACATGACGCAAGCTCCGCAAGTTATTGCACAATGGTTGCAAAAACGTAATCAATGGGAAATTGATCCTGCTAATTTAGGCTATTGCGCCGGAGTTGTGAATGGTTTAGGTTTGGCTATTCAAGCCTTGACCAAAGAACAGGACGCGATTATTACACAAACTCCCTTGTATGGTCATTTCAAAATTGCCGTAGAAGCGGCTCAGCGGCGGCTGATTAGTAATCCTTTAAAAAATCAGTCCGGGCACTTTACGATAGATTGGCAACTGTTTGAACAACAAATTGTTGATAATCAAGTCAAAATGGCCATTTTATGTAATCCGCATAATCCTTCCGGTCGCGTTTGGACCTCCGCAGAATTACAACAATATGCCAAAATCTGTGAACAACACCAAGTTATTATCTTATCAGATGATATTCATAGTGATTTAATTTTACCAGGGAATCATTATCAACCTTTGGCTAAAGCTTATCCTGCCTGCACGCAGCATTTAATTACTTTTAAGTCGCCGTCAAAAACTTTTAATTTAGCGGGCTTGCAATTTGCTTACTATTATACGGAAAATGAACATTATCGCCAACTGATGGCGGACCAAGCAGAATACCAATCCAATCCGGATTTGCCCAATTCCTTTGGTGTGCCCGCTGTGATCGCCGCTTACCAGCAATCAGAGCCGTGGCTAGATCAATTGTTGGTTTATTTAGGAGCTAATTTTAAATGGTTAACCGAGCAAATTGAAAGTCAAACTGCGGCTCGTGTGACTCCCAGCCAGGCGACTTACTTGGCTTGGATTGATGTCAGTTATTTAAAAGTTTCTGAAGCCCAATTACAAACAGCGCTAGTAAATCATGGCCTGGTGGCTCAAACTAATAGCGACTTTGGCCTCACGACCACAACAGGTGGTTTGTTTGTACGGTTAAACTATGCGATGCCGCGTTCCCAACTAGCTGTAGGAATTCAACGCTTTATTGCGACATTACAAGCCTTAGCGCCGCAAACGGTTTAAGCGCAATTATATTGAAAAATAAAAAATAGCCGATCTGCTGCGTTTTATAGGCAGCTATCGGCTATTTTAGTGCCAAAAATTACATCAGGTTAGTTGTCTTACAGCTGTGCTACATAACAAGTGCGTCCTGATAATGAGGTGTAGCTTAACCAGGTATAACCATCGGCCGTAACTTTGCCTTTATAAGCTAAATGCTCACCGGCTTCATATTGACCGACTACCGGAGCACTAAGGGAAGGAGCGGTACGGATTTTGGTTGCTTGCGAAAAGGTGTAATGACCGCTTTTATTGGATTTAACTAACTTGGCCTTTTGATGAGCCAAGGCTTCAGTATCAACAATTACATAGCAAGTCCGTCCGGTCACACTTTGATATTTGAGCCAAGTAAAGCCATCGGCAAGGACTTTACCATTATAATAAACGGTTTCACCGGCTTTATAAGCACCGACAATATTTGCGTGCCGACTAGGAGCTGTATAAATATTAGTATTACTTGTAAAGGTATAAGCGCCTTTTTCTTTTACCACTTGATTATTAAAACGTGTCACTTGAATGGGCTTTACGGCTAACTTTTGAGTTACTGGCGAAGACAGGCGCTGTTCCGCAGTAGTTTGTGTATCGATAATCATCGCCACGTAACAAATACGGCCTGAAGCCGCAATATACCGTAGCCAGGTATAGCCATCAGCTTGTACTTGACCATCATAATAAACTTCATCGCCCACTTCATATTGACCCACAATGCTGGCCGTTAAGCCGGGAGCTGTGCGAATGTGCGTAGGAACTAAAAACTTAAAAACCCCACTGTGGTGATAACTTGGTAATTTAGTCTGTTGCTGGGTTTGCGTAACTTTTAACGGGTTAATTTTAGCAACATAACAGACTTTGCCTGAAGCTGCACGATAACGAAACCAAGAGTAACCATGCTTTTCTAAAATACCATCATAATGAACGACTTCACCCGCATTATATTGGCCCACGACCTTCGACTGGGGATCAGGAACTAAGTGAATGTTGGTAGTGGTTTTAAAAGTATAGTGACCATCAGCCGCTTGGACGTTTTGGACAGCGGTCGCGGTTGTTTGCGTTTGGAGAGGCTCTGGTTGTTTGTCTGGATTACTAATCATAGCGACATAACGCTCCTTACCGGACATGGCAATGTACCGCAGCCATGTATAACCATCAGCCTGGCATTGGCCGAGATAGTAGACGGCTTCACCAGGATCATATTGACCGACAACTGGTGCTTGTAAATTAGGAGCCGTGCGAATATTTGTTGCCACAGAAAAAGTAAACCACCCACTGGTGCCGGATTGCTGGAGAGTTTGTTTAAAAGAATTGATAGCTATGGGCTGGATAGTTGTTAACTCTTTAGTGCTTTTATCAGAAGGTACCCGATTCTCACCTACAGCGCGCACTTTATTAATATTGATGGCTGTAAGCAGAGCCGGACAGGCGAGGGAAAGCGTCATCGCTTTGGTAAATTTTTTCATACACACAGGCTCTCTTTTTAATGATAAATTATTCGCTACTTTTATCATAAAAGGCTGCTAAAAAAAGTCAAGCACTGGGCCCTGAACAAATAACTGAGAAAATTTTTATTTTAAACAACTCTCACAAATTCCCCAAACTTCAACTTGGTAAGCGGTCACTTGATAGTGTTGGAGTTGATCCTTGATCGAATTAAAATCGGGGAATCCGATTTCTTTGACGCGACCACAGTTTTGACAAATAAAATGACTATGCTCAGGCCCGGAAAAATCACATTGGTATTTGACGCGTAAGCCATTTTTAAAAACTTGAGTTTCAACAATTCCAATCGACTGCATTTCTTTAACATTGCGATAAATAGTATCGTAGCTCATTGTCGGAAATTGTTGACGCAAATGTTGATCTACTGCTGCTAATGCTATATAAAAATCCGCATGTTGTGCTAGATAGACCAGTAAAGCTTGACGTTGTTTGGTGATTTTATAATGATGCTGTTGCAAAATGTGAATTGCAGCTGTGACATCCACCTGCTCCATTGTCCGCCTCCATAAAATCTAGACATATTCAAAAAATTATGCTACTATTTAAAAAGTAATAATTACTATTTAAATTATAGAATTAGTTGAGGAATTAGTCAATTGCCACGAAAATGGAAATATTTACTGAGTTTAATAGGAACATTAATGTTTTTTATGCTTATGGCTGGTTGTCATCAACCATCGAATGCTAATACCGGTTCCAAAATTAAAATTGTTACTTCCACTCCGACTTATGGCGAGTTGGCCCAAAAAGTGAGTGGAAAGTATGGACACGTCGATATTTTAATGAAAAATCCGGCCGCCGATCCGCATGATTTTGAACCCTCAGTACAAGCAGCGAAGCAAACGAGTCAAGCCCAAATAGCTGTATATAACGGTTTGGGCTATGATGCTTGGATGAAAAAATTGATTAACGATCGGCAAAACTTGTCCCAAATTAATGTAAGTACTTTAGCCCATACTTCGCAGTCCAATCCCCATGTTTGGTATCAACTGGCGACCATGGAACGTACAGCTTTAAAATTGGCCACGCTTTTGGGACAAAAACAACCGGCGCATAAAGAGTATTTCCAACGCCAAGCTCGAAAATATATTAAATCGCTAGCACCTCTCAAAAAACAATTACAGCAGATTAAAGCTCACCGCAACCAACAGCAAGTAGCAGTAAGCGAGCCGGTGTTTGATTACTCTTTACAAGCTATGGGATATCAGGTAGTGAATACACAATTTGCTCAAGCGATTGAAGAGGGGCGCGATCCGGCACCACAAGATGTGGCTCATTTGCAACAACAAATTCGTCAGCGACAAATCGCCTTTTTCGTGGTTAATCAGCAAACCACCAATCCTGTAGTCCAAAATCTGCAAACCTTAGCGCGCCGCCACCAAATTCCAATTATTGCAGTTAGAGAAAGCCAACCTGCGCAGCAGACTTATGTGCAGTGGATGCAAAAACAATATCAAGCAGTTTTGCAAAGTGAGGCTCAAAAATGAAAACCCCCATTTTAATTCAAGCTCAAAATTTAAGAATGCAATTTGATCAACAAATAGTTTTTCAAGAAGTGTCCTTTCAAATCCGACAAGGAGACTTTTTTTGCATCGTAGGCCCTAATGGTTCAGGGAAGACAACCTTAATTCGCTTGATTTTAGGCCAAATGCAGCCAACAGCGGGCCAAATTACCCGCAACTTAGCTTTAGATCAAATGGGATATATGCCGCAATTTCGCAATATTGCTACTGATTATCCTTTATCCACGCAAGCTTTTATAGCTTTAAAACTCATTCATAACTGGCAGCCCTGGCTGACTAAAACCGAAAAAGAACAAGTAGCGACAGCTTTACAAGCTACCCGGATCTGGGATAAACGCAAAGCGCGATTAGGACGCATGTCTGGTGGTGAAAAGCAGCGGGTCTATTTGGCACAAGCCATTGTGAATCAACCCCAATTGTTGATTTTAGATGAGCCGACAGCTAGTTTAGATGTGCACGCTAAGTTTCAAGTGATGGATGTAGTTCAAGAGTTAAATCGTGCACAGACGACGGTGGTTTTTATTTCCCATGATCCGGATCTTTTAGCCCATTATGGCACCCAGCAATTAGATCTAACAGGAGGTACAAAATAATGTGGCAGTATGAGTTTATGCAAAATGCCTGGATCGCTGCGACGGTGATTTCAATTTTATGTGGTATCATGGGGGTTTTTATTGTAGCGCGTCAGTTAGCCTTTTTAACGCATACCTTATCAGAAATTGGCTTTGCGGGGGCTAGTTTTGGGGTGTGGTTAGGCTGGACTCCTTTAAACGGCATGTTGTTATTTACTGTCTTAAGCGCTTTAACAGCAGGAACATTGGATCGCGATAAACCAGTTAAAGATACTTTAATTAGTTTAATTTCGGCTTTTTTCATGGGTTTAGGAGTTTTATTTTTAGCAATTTCCAAGGCCGGTACGGCCTATGCGACCAATATTTTATTTGGCAGTATTGTAGGGATTAGTCATCATGATGTAAATCAAATTATCTTGATTGCCGGTGTGGAATTTTTGGTAATTTTAGTGTTGTATCGACGTTTAAAATTTGCTTTTTTTGATCCTTTAGGAGCTCAAAGCAGTCTGCAGCACGGCGGACTGATTAGCTTGTGCTTTTTAGTTATGATGTCTTTGAGTGTCAGTGTGGTTTCGCAAATTGTCGGCTCATTGCTAGTCTTTGCTTTATTAACCTTACCTGCCGCCGCGGCTCAATTTTGGGGTCATTCGGTCCATGCTTTGATGGCCTGGAGTATTATTTTTGCCTTATTGGGTACTTGGTTAGGTTTGGCATGCGGCTACTGGACGAATTTGCCAGTAACATTTTTTATTACAACAATTGAAACTCTAATTTATTTAATTTCGGCAGGCTTACATCGCTATTGGTCTTAGAGACAATAATTTGCGTTAGGGTTCGGCTTTGGTTATGCTGAGAGAAAAGTGAAGTGGTGAAGAACGATGGCCTATATTAAGTTTGATCAAAGTTCCAAGATTTATCAAAGTGGGGCGCAAGAAGTCCGGGCTAATGATCAGCTGTCATTTGAATTACAAGCTGGAGAATTAACCATTATTGTGGGCGCGTCTGGTGCCGGTAAGTCTACTTTATTAAATATTCTCGGAGGAATGGATACCAATACCAGTGGGCAGGTTTGGGTAGCTGGGCATAAAATTTCAGCCTATTCCCCACAAAAATTGACCACTTATCGGCGCTTGGCGGTGGGGTTTGTTTTTCAATTCTACAATTTAATTCCTAATTTGACCGTACAAGAAAATGTGGAGCTGGCTGCACAAATCGTACCTGAGGCGTTTGCGGCACCAAAAGTTTTACAAGCTGTGGGTTTAAAGCAGCGCGCGGGCAACTTTCCGGCCGAATTATCCGGTGGGGAACAGCAACGCGTGGCGATTGCCCGGGCCATTGCTAAAAAACCGGCTTTGCTTTTGTGTGATGAACCTACAGGGGCTTTAGATTACCATACAGGAAAAAATATTTTACAATTACTCCAGGATTATTGTCGTCAAGCCCATAAAAATGTCATTATTGTGACACACAATGCTTTAATCAAACCCATGGCTGACCACATTTTAGAATTAAGCGATGGCAAAATAAAGACAGACCAATACAATGATCAGCCCACTCCTGTTCGCCAACTTGAATGGTGAGGATGTTAAGATGAAAAAAAGTTTACGAATGAATTTAGTACGGGAATTTCAAAAGTCTGGGGCACGATTTTTTTCATTGGTGGTTTTAGTAGCTTTAGGTGTGTTTGTTTTAATTGGATTAAAGGTTACCGGCAGTGATATGCGCCAAACAGCCAATGCTTATTACCGTCAGCATAAATTAGCAGACGCTGTTTTAACTAGTAATGTACCTTTAACCCACAGTGAACAACAAAAGTTGCGCCATTTGCCAGCAGTCCAGCAAGTGGAGTTTAGTACTTATCAAGACGCCGTGATCCCTGCCACGCGTCAAGCCATTCGTATTGAAAGCCAGCGCCGGCATTTATCAGTGAGTCGGTTAACTGCAGGCCGATTACCACAACGAATTAATGAAATCGCTTTAGATCAGGCGCAGCAGCGCCATTATCATTTGGGGCAAACTTTGCGTGTCGTCGATAATCACCAGCGAACGTCTTTGCCCAATTTATCTCGTCACCAATGGCGAATTGTCGGTTTTATTACCTCCAGTGATTATATTGAACAAAATAATTTTGGTGCCACGGCTGCTGGTAGTGGTCAGTTAAAAACTTTCGGGGTGGTAGTTCCACAAGCCTTTAAAAATACAGCACCTTTAACGGCCAAAATTAACTTTCGTCTCCAGCAGCGGCAAAGTTACGCTCCCCAATATGAACAACGGGTACGCCAAGATGTCAATCAGTTAACCCCCGTGGTGACTCATTGGGCCCAACAACGTCAAAACCAGTTACAACATCAGCAACGACAAAGAATTCAACAAGCTCAAGCTCTAGTTGCCCAACAGCGCCAACAAATGGTCCAGCAAACGCCAGCCTTTGGACGAGATCCAACCTTGCACAAAGCTGCAATAACTGCCAGTCGACAATTAGCGCATCAACAACGCCAAATTCAACAACGCCAACAACAAGTTAAACAGCTCCGGATCATTTATCAATTACAAAGTCGCAATGACTTTAATGAAGGTTATAGTCAAATGGGCGAAGATGCTCATCGAATCGATTTATTAGCCAATGTTTTTCCAATACTGTTTTTTTCGGTTGCCATTTTGGTTTGCAGCACTACCATGGCACGCATGGCCGAAGAAAAGCGAATTGAATTAGGGACTTTACGCGCCTTGGGATATTCAAAATTCGATAGTATAAAAGTGTTTATCATTTATGGATTGCTGGCTGGAACGCTGGGGACCATCCTGGGTACTTGGTTGGGAACAACGTTATTGCCGACCAAAATTTATTTAGCCTATGCGGCCAATTTCACTTTACCCGCGTTACAAACTCCTTTTTCGGTAAAGTGGACTCTAATTGCCGGCTGCATCGCTTTAGCTTGCACAACTTTACCAGCAGTTTATACTGCGAGCCGGCAATTACGTGAAAAACCCGCTACTTTAATGTTACCCAAACCACCAGCCAAGGGAGCCCAAGTGTGGTTGGAGCATTGGCAATGGTTATGGAACCGATTGTCCTTCAATTATAAAGTCACTTGGCGCAATTTAGTGCGCTATAAAGGGCGGACACTAATGACGATTCTGGGAGTTTGTGGCTGTATGGCTTTGCTAATTACTGGATTTGGCATTCGTGATTCGGTGACCGGAATTGTGGAAAAACAATACCAAACTTTAATACATTATGATGTGATTGGTTTGTATAATCCACAAGCTTCTCGCCCACAGCAGCAGCGTTATCGCCAGATCGGACAAAGCAGTCGAGCAGTCCAGCAGCAATTAGAAATCCATTTTGAAAATGTGTGGACGCATCCTCCGCGGGCGATAAATAATCAACCAGTTTCATTATTAGTCCCACTTTCGACTCGCCACTTTGACAAATTTGTGACTTTACAAAAGCCCACGACTCATCAACCACAAAAGCTGACCAACTCGGGCGCATTTATTTCCGAGAAATTAGCTCAATTGTGGCATCTCAAATCCGGGCAAAGTTTAACGTTGCGCAATACGCAGGGAAAACAATATCGTTTGAAAATTGCGGGAATCACACAAATGTATGTCGGCCATTGGCTATATTTAACGCCGCAATATTATCAGCACGTTTTCCATCACTCAGCTACTAGTAATGGTCAGTTATTACAATTAAAAGTGCACAATGAAGCAGCGATTAATCAAATTAGTTGGCGCTTAAATCGCCAACCGGCAGCTGTGACCGTAGTACAATCCAATGCGGTGAAACAAGTGATTAATAATATTTTGAACGGCTTAAACAATTTAGTAATTATTATTACTTTAGCGGCTTCGGCACTGGCGTTTGTGGTTTTATTTACTTTGACTAATATTAATGTTTCTGAGCGGATTCGCGAAATATCGACGATTAAGGTTCTGGGCTTTTATCCACGGGAAGTGGTGCTCTATATTTATCGGGAAGTATTTATTTTAACGTTGATCAGTATCGCCTTGGGAATGCTGGGTGGTTATGAATTGCATCATTATATTATGCAAACTTTACCTCCAGATATTGCAATGGTTGATTTAACTTTGCGGATAACGAACTTTTTGGTTTCTGGTAGTATGACCATTATTTTTTCGATGATTGTGATGGCTTTCATGGCTCAAAAAATTAAGCATATCGATATGTTAGGGGCCTTGAAGTCGGTCGATTAGTGGGGGCAGCTGGAAAGCAGCTTGTACTGAAGATAACAAGTTACAGGTTTCTCATTTTCAGCGGCTTGGCCGTTTTTGGAGTAGAATAGCCGTTCGCTATTGCTGCCAGTTGCCGCCAAGAAGAAGGTACTAAAAAACTGGTAGCTCTGACAGCTACCAGCTGAGTGAAAATATTTTTTATGGACAATTTAAGAAACGACATGGTCACATTTTTCCCCGTTAATTAGGGCTACCGTATCATCTAAGCTAATATCGACCATATTTTGGACAGCGATATTGGTGTAAAAACCTACGTGGGGTGTGAGGATGACGTTGTCTAAAGCTCGTAATTTAATGAGATCTTCATCAGGTAAATCTTGGCCGCGCAAGTCCACATTGAAGAATTTTTCTTCATGCGGCAAGGTATCTAAAGCAGCACCTGCTAAGCGTTTTTCCTGTAATGCGTCAATTAACGCGGGAGTATCAACTACCGGACCACGGCATTCATTAATTAAGTAAGCAGTAGGTTTCATTAAACTTAAGGCGTGCGCGTCAATCAATTTTTCAGAAGTAGGGTTCAAATCTACATGCAAAGAAATAACGTCTGCTTCTTGTAACACTTCTTCAAAGGATTTAAAAGTCAAAATATCATCTAATTTGTGATTAGGCTTGGTATCAAAGGCAATTACTTTAGCACCAAGCGCATGGAATAATTGCGCGGCTGTTCCGCCAATTCGTCCCGCACCAATAATTCCAATTGTTAAGCTATGAATTTCACTGGCTTGTAAACCGCCCCAACGAAAATCCTGCTCGGCGGAGCGTTCATCAAATAATTCTAACTTTCGGATTAAACGCATAGTATGGGCTAGAGCCAATTCGGCTACGGAGCGAGGTGAGTAGGCGGGTACATTGCTGACTTGGAGGTCGTTTGCACGGGCGGCCTCTAAATCAATCGTTTCAAAACCTGCCGTGCGCGTAGTAATTTGTTTAATTCCCATGTCATGCAATTGCGGGTACATGCTGGCTTCGACGGTGCTGCGTTGTTGGATGACTATTCCGTCAAAGCCGCGGACCTTTTCTACAGTATCCGGATGTAATTCGTCCTCGACACTAGTTAATTGAATATCGGGATGGCGTTCTTGCCATTGTTGAATAGCTGGTTTTTCATCGTCGCGAACTGAGAGTAATAAAATTTTCATTAGTAGAACCTACTTTCTTATTTAATTTGAATTTTGATTTAATTTTGATTGCGTTGATTTTGCACATATTCGTGCATTAATTGCATGCCGTGTTCAATTTCGGCCATACTGGTAGCATAGCTTAAACGCAAATAACCGGCGCCACCTGGTCCAAAGTAGGATCCGGGAATTAAGGCTACTTTATTAGCTTTTAATAAGTCATGGGCAAATTCATCGTCATTTTGATTTAGGTCTGCCGGAATTTTAGCAAACACGTAAAAGGCGCCATCAGGTTGGGCACATTGGAAATCCATATCAGCTAACTGCTGAATAATGAAGTCGCGCCGCTCTTGGTATTCAGCGCGCATCGGCAGGGCATCATCAGGGCCATCCTTTAAAGCAGCTTCGGCAGCATCTTGGGTCATTGTGGCTGCTGATGTAATCGTAAATTGGTGAATTTTACCTAATTCTTGAATAATAGCTGGACAAGCACACATAAAACCAATTCTCCAACCAGTCATTGCATGCGATTTGGAAACGCCATTGATGACAATTGTTTGTTCTGGAAGGCTGTGAGCTAAAGAAGGATGCTTTTGAGGATCGTTGTAAACTAATTCGCTATAAATTTCATCACACATGACAAAAATTGGACGGTCCCGCAAAACGTCGGCCAACGCATCTAATTCGGCTTGGGTATAAGTGACGCCAGTCGGATTGCCGGGATAGTTTAAAATCAACAATTTAACCCGATCACCTGCTTGTTGCAGAGCACTTTGTAATAAATCCGGGGATAATTTGAAGTTATTGGCAGCGGTGTTAACCGGAACGACTTCACCACCGGCCACCGCAACTGTCGCCATGTACATTGGAAAAGTTGGGGTAGGCACAATCACCTTATCGCCGGGATTTAAGACGGAAGTGACCGTCGTATAAATTGCTTCAGTGGCACCGCAGGTAACAATAATTTGATCCGGATCATAATGTTGATCATATTTATTGGCTAAAAATTGGCTGATCGCACTTTTTAAACCCGGGGTACCGTTAGAAGGAGCATAGTGGGAGTGGTTGGCCTGAATGCTCGCTACTGCGGCTTGTTTAATGTGTTCCGGGGTATTAAAATCTGGTTCACCTAAGGTAAATTTAACTGACCCCGGGATACTATTAGCCAGATCAGAAAAACTTAGAATAGGTGACGCCGAAACATGCTTTAAATTTCGATTCATTTGCTGCGTCAAATCCATAAAAAACATCCTTTCTCAAAATAAAAAGCCTGCAGTTGATTTAATCTGCAGGCTATAATAGTTAATTAGATTTATACCTTACAGATTATCTTTCACCTGCAAGGCCTAGGGGGCAACGAAATAGACTCTCGTCTGTAGCAGGTGCTAACACCAATGCTGCGTGTTTGCACCTTACTTTGTGTTCAGATACAAACACTCTTTAAAAGAGACGAAAGCTATAATACCAGTTATTCAATTGTCGTTGTTGATTATGTAACATACTAATCACCTCGTCATTGAATACTAACAATTTAATATAAAGCTAGTGAGAAAGTCAAGCCTTTTTTAATTTATTTTTAATTTTAGGCAACTCACATGCATGGAGGTGGGATAATTTGTTGAAGAGATGGTAAATCCCTGAAAAGAATATCTAAACGGTTGACATCACGGAAACAATCACCTATCTTAAAAATTAATTTTAAATGAGAGAGAATAGACCTAGATGAATATTTGGAAAAAAATGACGCGTCAAGCTAGTGTGCAACAATACTTAAAAGCCGATGTTAGGTTTGAAAAAACTTTACAAGCTCGGGATTTGATGGCACTAGGGATTGGGGCAGTAATTGGAACCGGAATTTTTATATTACCTGGAACTGTTGCGGCGACCAAAAGTGGTCCCAGTGTCAGTTTGAGTTTTTTGTTGGCAGCATTAGTTTGTGCCACGGCAGCCATGTGTTACGCCGAGTTTGCCTCGGCTTTACCAGTCGCTGGGAGTGCTTATTCTTATGGCACCATTATTTTTGGCCAATTTATTGGTTGGGTAATTGGCTGGGCCTTAGTTCTAGAATATATGCTGGCAGTCGCCACAGTTTCGGTTGGCTTTTCCGCATATTTTAATTCTTTTTTGAAAGGTTTTGGCTGGCATTTGCCGGCCGCCATTTCCGGGCCTTTGAATCTGGGACAGCACACTTATGTTAATTTAATAGCCGTCTTGGTGGTTTGGTTAATTGGTTGGATGTTGTCTCGCGGGTTACAGACATCGATGCGCATTAATGATTTGATGGTTATTGTTAAAGTATTGATTATTGTGTTGTTTGTACTGGTTGGTTTGTTTTATATCCGGCCTCACAATTGGACGCCATTTACGCCTTTTGGCAGTAAGGGCATTGTTGCGGGAGCTGCCACAGTATTTTTTGCTTATTTAGGTTTCGATGCTGTTTCTTCTTCAGCCCCAGAAGTGAAAAATCCACAGCGTAATTTACCAATTGGGATTATTGGGACTTTAATTATTGCTACTATTTTATACATGGCCGTTTCGATTGTTTTAACCGGCATGGTGCCTTATACAAAATTAAATGTAGCCGATCCGGTAGCCTTTGCGTTACAGTTATTTCATTTGAATTTTGTGTCCGGAGTGATTTCTATCGGCGCGATGGCCGGGATGTTCACCATGATGGTCACGATGATTTATAGTAGTTCACGCTTAGTCTATGCGATTGGACGTGATGGATTATTACCACAATTTTTAGGCAACTTAAATGCCCAGCATCTACCCAATCATAGTCTTTGGATAGTCACGTTGATTGTTTCGTTGCTGGGGGGATTCATTAATTTGGACCAATTAGCCGAGTTAGTGAACATCGGGACTCTGATTGCCTTTTCCTTTGTTTCGCTTGGTATTATTCCGTTACGTAAACGTACCGATATTCCAAATGATGGCTTCAAAGTACCTTTTTATCCCATTTTGCCAATTATTTCGCTGATCTTGTGTTTAGGTTTAATGACCCAATTACAATCTTTAACTTGGATCGCCTCGTTAATTTGGTTTGCTATTGGCGTAGTAATTTATTTAGGTTATGGGATGAATCATAGTAAGATTGAATAATTGTCAAATAAGCTTGCTAACAATCTGACAAAATAAATCCAGTCTATATCAATTTGTTGGATTTTCCAAATGCAAGAAAGGATCTGCCATGGCGCTGATTAAACCAACAGCTTTCAAAAAAGGAGACCGTATTGCGATCGTCAGTTTATCCTCCGGAATTTTAGGCGAAGATTTTACAGCCCACCAGCGTCATCTGGGGGAACAACGCCTGCGAGCTTTAGGCTTACAGCCTGTTTATATGCCCAATGCTTGTCGAGGGGTCCGATATTTAGCTGCGCATCCCCAAGCGCGGGCAGCCGATTTGAAAACTGCTTTTCAAGATCCCACTATCCGAGGAGTTGTTGCGGCCATTGGCGGGATGGATACCTATCGGATAATTCCGTATTTGATGGAGGATCCGGCTTTTTGTCAGGCGGTAAGAGCCCACCCGAAGATCTTTACCGGTTTTTCCGATACGACAATCAATCACTTGATGCTTTATCGCTTGGGACTGGAAAGTTTTTATGGTCTGAATTTTTTAAATGATTTAGCAGAGTTGGCCACGCAAATGTTGCCATATACTCAAAAAACCTGGGAACGTTTGTTTCATAATCCGGAGCATAGTATTATTCCGCCTAGTACCATCTGGTATGAAGAACGAACAGATTTTTCGGCGGCCGCCATCGGCCAGCCGCGGATAAGTCATCCAGATTATGGTTATCAGGTATTGCGGGGACGCGGTCAGACACAAGGTCGTTTATGGGGTGGTTGTTTAGATAGTTTATCTGGGGCTTTAGTAGGCAAGGCCCAGACTATAGCTCAACGATATCATTTATTATTGTCTCCGGGGGAGTTGCAAGATAAATTGCTCTTCCTAGAAACTAGCGAAGACTGTCCTCGCCCGGAACTGTATCGGCAAATGTTAGCGCAATTAGATGAGGCCGGAATTTTAGCAGCAGTTCGTGGTCTTTTAATAGGGAAACCGCAAAATAAAAAATACGAAGTGGAATATCAAGCGGCACTACTGGCCGCAACCCAAGCTTACCAAACCCCGATTTTATACAATGTGAATATTGGGCACGCCTATCCGCATACTGTCTTGCCTTATGGCGTGCTGGCGCAAGTTAATTGGGACCAACCCCGATTAGAAATTTTGGAACCGTGGTTTGCTTAAAGCTATCAGCTTTCTAGACTACCTGTTGTTATTGATGGGCAGTACTGGACTGTTGCGATGTCCGTAAAAACATCTGAACCTGCTTTAATAATGCTTATTCAAGAGCGAATTTTGACGATGAATTACATTAATGAGCGGTGTTAGTGAACTGAATATTCTTTGTAAAAATGACGCATTAGCGTCATTTTTTATAGGCAATTATCAATTGTTAGTTCCGTTAAGCGCAGGTCAATCGTTATTAAGGGTGTAAGTTATTTAAACTGGCCAGTACTTAACTTACAGATTAAGGAGGCTTGCACAATGTACAAAACGCGCACATGGAATAAAACCACCATTGATTACCATTTCGGTCAAACTGACGATAATCAAGAAGTGAAACAACGTTTCAATCATGCCATTGAAAATCCTACTGATAAACAGATTTTACAAGTGGGTGCCGCTTTGAATCAATTACGGGGACATAGTCGGTTTTTAAACGCAGAAATCACGGTCAATTCAACTATTTTTGCCGACAATTAAGGAGGGATACTGATGAAAACATTAAAATTAGGTTTTAAATCCGCTTCGGGGAAAAAACACACTTTGAATTTACAGTATAATGGCGAAAAACTTTCCGCGAGCAAAATTCGAACCCAAATGCAAACAATTGCAGCGGCTCACTTATTTGTTCAAGCGGGTGAAGAGATTTATCAGCAACCGGTTTCCGCCAAATATGTAGATACGATAGAAACCGTCCTCTTTTAATCCTTAACATGCAGTTCAGCCCATCAGTGTTCAAGTCCTGGTGGGCTGATTTGCTATGTAATAAATGATTGTAAACCCAGGGCTCTTTAATTTATGGTTAATTTGAGTATAATTATTAACTTAAGTAAAAAAGGAAGGTGGGGTCCTGATGAATATTCATTTATCAATTTATGCGGTGGTTTTACGACTTTGCCTAGCCGTGCTTTGTGCCGGGATAATCGGTTATAATCGTCAGCAACGTAACCATTCTGCGGGCATTAGAACACACATTCTAGTCTGTGTAGGAGCCTGCATTATTGCGTTAATTCAAAAAGAAATCGGCTATAATGCTTTATATATTGCTGATAAATACCCGAACTTTTCCGGAGTCATTCGTGCGGATGACGCCCGCTTAATTGCTCAAGTAGTCAGCGGTGTGGGGTTTTTAGGTGCCGGGACGATTTTGGTGCATCATCAAGAAGTTCATGGCCTTACAACGGCTGCCAGTTTGTGGACGGTAGCCGGATTAGGTTTAGCTGCGGGAATGGGGAATTATGACATTGCCATTGCGGGGACGATCGTGATTTTTTTAGTCTTAGATGTCTTAAAACGAATTTTTCATAATAAAGCCTCGAAAAAAATTATTATTGAATATCAGCATAAGCGGGCAACCAAAGAATTTATTCAAAATTATTTTGATGAGCATGGTATCGAAGTGCACGATGTTAATTTTAATGTTAGCGGTAATGATGCTCGACGTTTATACAGTAATATTTATGAGATTGAAGTGCCCGCGAAATTAAATCCTGCGGAAATAGTGGAAGATTTATCGATGAATCCCAACGTAGTTTCCATTCGCATGGCTAGTGTGTAGGCCTTACTTAGTTGGTTGCGGTGTATAGCCAAAAACTAACGGCGCGATTTGCTCTAAATAAGTTGCGTCAATAGTATCAAAATGATTAAATTGCGGGCTGTCGAGATCCAGTTCACCCCAAAAATGATTGTGTTGAAAAATAGGAATCACGATCTCGGAACGTGAATGCGGATCACAGGCAATATGTCCGGCAAATTCTAAAACGTTTGGTACTATCTTGGTAGTCAGTTCCTGAGCTACTGTGCCACATACCCCCTTACCTAAAGCAATGTGCATGCAAGCTGGTGGACCTTGTAGTGGTCCTAGAATTAATTCGTGATTTTGCCAGCGATAAAAAGCCACACTATTAACTTGTGGTAAATTGTTAAAAAGTAACGCCGTCAGATTACTCATATTCGCAATCACATCATATTCTTGCGTGAGTAATGCTTGGGCTTGTTGTAATAATAAATTATAAGTTTGGGTTTTCGAAGACATAAGCTAAGCTCCTTCTGCTCATTAATAATAAATAGTTACGCTGGAAAATATTGAACGCCGGGCATTGGTGAACAAGGATAATAGTTGGCATTGAAACTACGCAATAAATTTATCGGTCTTTAATGGCAATACTATTTTAAACTATGATAAAGCGGGGCACAGTTTTCGTAAAGTATATCTGCTGAGCACAGGGGTTAACGTTGCAGTTAAAATGGTTGGTCGAGAATGTAGTTGGCGTTAAAAAATTCAATTGCCAGGGCGCTAAACCACCTTTTGCTCTTTTGATATTATCTCTGAGAGAATGTTAATATTGGTAACTTACTGGTTACTAGAAAATCTCGCGCATTGTTTGAATTTTGCCGTAATTTAGTTATAGCTTCAAGTGATAAGTTTATTTAATCAAGACATCAGGATAATCCACAGCTAACACTCACTTTCGCACTCATTAAATGTTATAATTTGAGTTTAATGGGGGAATTGATTATGCGTAAATGGGGTTTATTGGTGGTTTTTATACTTATTTGGCCTATGATAGGTTTACTGGGATGTCAAAGACATCAGCCAGCTAATCAACAAGTAACCGAAAGTGATTCGTCCTGGTATTTGTATCAGGTTAATCATCATAATGCCAGTAATATTTCCCGTTTAAAGTTTTATACGGATAAAACTGTTAGTGTACAAAATATTCGTTTCTTTTCGAGCAAAACCGGCTCCAATATGTTAAATAGTGATTTTGCCAACCCCTCTTTTAAACTAAATGCAGATGGTAAGGAAATTATTATTAATACCGCCCATCCTAAAATGATTATCGCTTTGAAAAAAAGCTACCAGCATCAAATTAATGGTTATACTTTGCGTGGTTATCGTGTTATTTATCAAGGTTCCAATTATCAGTTAGGACAAGTAGTGCGAGTTAACCGCGCGGCGGTAAAAAAGTTTCAAAAACAACAAACCAAACACGTGGCCCAACAACAGAATGTTTCGGATCGCTTAGGGAAAAAATTAATGACCCATTTGCAACCAGTTCCGGCTAAAGCAAAAGCCACAGCGCAATTGGGCTCGCAGAAAATCAGTGGTGGTTATAATTATCAGACGATTATCCACCGAAGTCGGGCCTATGGACACTTAGATATTAATGATCAGGGGCATTTTACTAATACTTTATATATTCGTGCACCGCAGGATAATCCGTTAGCTAAAACTGATAATCCGGTCATTTGGCAACAGCAAACAGTTTCCGGTTACTTACGCGCATTATATGGCAAACTTTATCTGCAGCCTTTAAATCAGTTAATTATTAAGTATTACACTGCTGGTCAAAATCCGCAAAATCCTGTGGTCAAGTCATTGCACTTAGTAACTAATTCTCCAAAGTACGGTACCAATATCAAAGTGGCCCGCACCCGCATAGAAAGACAAAGTGATAAACTGTTATTATTTAATGAAGATTTACAGGTCTGGAACAAGAATAGTAGTCATGGTTTGGCATTGGTGCCTACCTCCCAAAAACTAGCGGCTTTAAATGATCAATATCAAGTTCTTTATCAACACTATTTAACCTTGAAAAAAAATCCCATTGCTTCTAATGCTGATTTACGACAGTTTGTGGGCGCTATTGCTGCAAACAATGACAGTACCATTGCTGGTATTGGTGTTAATATGAATGGTAATTACAGCATTGATCAAAAAGTAGCTGATTTTCAAGGAGTTGATAAAAAAGGCAACAAACAACCTTTGATGCAGTATTTGGTGTTTATTGAACCCGCCGTAATGCAAGAGAAAAAAAGCGGCTGGAGTGTTTCGACTAAGGCGGGTAATTTTTTGATTTTTGGCGTACTGCAGCAAAAACTGTATCTCTTGGAGCAACCAGACACTGATTCTTTAACTACAACTTGGGTGCCATTTCGAAATTTTCCTTTGCGCTTGCCTACTGCCAATATCACATGGAATTAATCTTTTTAAATCACAGGAGATGCAATGAAACTTTATCGAGCTTTTATTAACAATCTTCCATTACGCCGAGTCGTAGTGTTGGCGTTTTGCATTTTTGTAATTTGGTGGTTACGCAATGTTATGAGTACCGTCTTATTGACATTTATTTTTACCTTTTTGTCAATAAATTTAATTCGGTTTATTCAACGGCATGTGAAATACCGAATTACTCCTTTTTGGATTATTACCCCTTTATATTTAGTTATTGTAGTTTTCTTATATTTATTTATTACTCATTATATTCCGGGAATTATTGATTCTTCACTGCATTTAGTCCAAAAAGTAGTACATTTTTACAATAGCCGCCAGATAGACCATGACCCCTTAATTAATTTTTTAATTGAGGCCTCCCAAAATATGAAAATTGATGCGCAAATTAAAACCGGCATTTCGCAGGTCTTTAAATATTTAACTAGTGTGGGGGCTGTGGGGGCCACAATTTTAATTTCCTTTCTTTTAAGCTACTTTTATAGTTTTGAAGTTGATCGCATGAATGCGTTTGGCAGATTGTTTGAAGACAGTAAATTAAATTGGCTATTTCAAGATATCCATTATTTTGCACAAAAATTTGTTAATACATTTGGAGTGGTTTTGGAAGCCCAAGTGATTATTGCCATAGTTAACACTCTTTTAACCGCGGTAACGCTAGTCTTTTTGAAAATGCCTAGTGTTCCCAGTTTAGCCATTATGGTGTTTATTTTATCCTTAATTCCGGTAGCCGGGGTGATAATTTCTTTAATCCCGTTATCAATTATTGCTTATAGTGTTAATGGCTTTCAAACAATGGTTTATATTTGGATTGCTATTTTATTAATTCATGCTTTAGAAACTTATGTTCTAAATCCTAAATTGATGTCGAGCCGTACGCATTTACCAATTTTCGTTACATTTGTTATACTTTTACTAGCAGAACACTTATTGGGTGGCTGGGGATTAATCGTCGGCATTCCAATATTTACTTTTTTCTTAGATGTTTTAGGTGTGCGAGAGATTAAAAACTAAATAATGACTTTTTATTTTTTAAAATAATTGATAGTGGTATGATAGAGAAAGAATACACATGGAGTGAGGTTTAAAGTATGCCAGCATTTAAGCGTTATCGAGGACAACAACCAAACAATCAACAACAGCGTGCTCCGCAAATGAATCGTCAGCAGACCAGTTCAGTGCAACACCCGTCTCAGCCAGTAAATAATGCTCCGCAAGAAAATCAAATGTTTCAAGATGTCCCGGGGTATCCTGTTCAAAAACAAGCGGCACCAGAAGCAGCTACGGCACCTCAAAATGGGCAACCGAATGTGAATATGGGTTTTCCAACAAACAATCAGCAACAAATGGTCCAAACACCGCCGTCAACTGCAACGGTTCCGACTCAGCAGCCATTGCAGCCGAGTTTTCCTCCGGACGATTGGGAAAATACGGAACAGGATTTAAAAGATTTAGATGCCCAACGAGCACAAATGAAACAGCAATTGCGTTCAGAATTGCTGCAAAGTCGCTCTCATTATAATCAGTTAATTCAAAATAAACTTAATTATGGCAATCAAAACAATGATATTCAATTAGAAACAACTAAAGTTAAGCAAATCAATCGTACTTTGCGCGCTTGGTTTGGAACAGATCAGATGTCCGGTGAGATTGTATTTGATTCCCAACGGAAGTATTTTATTTTACAGGAAAGTTTTCTCGATCAGAATGACTCACAGCGCGGCTATTTGGCTAATTTAGATTATTTTTTAGATGATAAAACAATTTTGCCAGCGATTGTAAGTCTTAATTACGATGAAGAATTAATGAAACATTGGCAAACTTATCTGGATGATGGAATTGTTAATCCGGATGCGGTTTTATTTAACATTTATCGTAGTTTTCAAAATGACGAGGAATATGAAACTGTTACAGCGGCTCAGAAACAAGGTTTGATTGAAATCAGTGCAGAAGCGCGAGTAGAAACCGATAAAGATAATAATGTTGACTACATTTATGAAAAAAATAAACTCATTATGAAAGTAGTCAAAAATGAAGCCGGAAATCCGCTGAATATTTATCATTATCATGATGATCGCATTTTAAGTATTGATTTTATTGATGATCAGGGCATCAATATGGTAACTCAAGTTATGGATCCCCATGATGCTAATAACGTACTACGTGAGAGTTTTTATCGGCCAGATCATTCATTAGCGATTGTGAAAAGTGGTGTAGCAGGAGAGCCCTATATTCAAATTTTCAATCAAGCTAATATTATGATTCAAACCTTCGATAATGAACAAAGCTTTATTTTATGGTGGTTGGCCAATAAAGTTCTGGATGAACAATCCACGATTATTGTGCCGGTGAGCTCGCCAATGTGTCGAATCTTATTAAAACAGGCCCAAAATCAATTTCAGGTGATCCCGATAGTTGATAATTGGCGGCAAGAAACTCAAGAAATTTCTAACTTATTGGCCCATCCGGATCTCTTACAAGATGGTATTATTGTGTTTGATACAGATGCACAAAAACAAATTGATAAATTAACTCGTGGCAAAATTAATGTTTCGGTGATTCCAGAAGCAATGGCCGATGATGAACAGGCCTAACTCAAACCAACCTGAAGTTTTAGGTTGGTTTTTTATTAGGTCATTAGGTTGTTCATTGACACCCTTTTTCTGAAAACATATAATGTGAATGTTAGAAATTAAAAAAAGAGGGAGCACATTTATGGCAAAGCTAGTTTTTATTCGTCATGGTCAAAGTGCGTGGAATTTGTCCAATCAATTTACAGGTTGGGTGGATGTCGATTTAAGTCCAGAAGGCGTTGAGCAAGCAAAAAATGCAGGTCGGTTGTTAAAAGAAGCAGGTATTGAATTCGATCAAGCCTATACTTCAGTTTTAACTCGGGCCATTAAAACTTTACACTATGCATTGGAAGAATGCGGTCAGTTATGGATACCGGAAGAAAAAACTTGGCGTCTGAACGAACGACACTATGGGGCCTTGCAAGGTTTGAATAAAGCGGAAACTGCTGAAAAATATGGTGAAGAACAAGTTCATATTTGGCGGCGGTCCTATGATACTTTACCACCATTATTGGATGCCAATGATGAAGGCTCAGCTGCCCAAGATCGGCGGTATGCACATTTAGATCCGCGGGCTATTCCGGGCGGAGAAAACTTAAAAGTTACTTTAGAACGGGTTATTCCTTTCTGGGAAGATAAAATTGCACCAGATTTAATTGATGGCAAAAATGTCATTATCGCCGCACATGGTAATTCTTTACGTGCTTTAACTAAGTACCTGGAAAATATTTCGGATGATGACATCATGAATTTGGAAATGGCCACCGGTGAACCCGTAGTTTACGATTTAGATGAAAAGTTACAAGTTCAAAATAAACAAAAATTAAATTAAGTAAGACCATTAAAAATTAACAGCAGGATCCCTTCTGGATCCTGCTGTTTTTTAATAGTCACGAGTGGGGGAGCTTGGACAGCTTATTTGCCCAAATTTAATTTGGGGCAGTTTCAAGCAGCCGCATATGACTTTAAAAGATGCAATTATTGGTAAGTTACCAGAAATTAATTTGGATTGAGCGCTTCTTATCTTGGTGAAATAAGAAAATAATGACTTTTAAAAAGAACAAAGATGTAGATTTTTATGACAAGGTTTGACTTAAGACGTCCGAAATGAATAAAGACTACAGAAAAATTATTAAATCTTTAAACGGAATTGTAAATTACTGATATTCCTTTTAAACCAGTTTAGGCTTTGATAGATTGGGAAATTCTTTTGCATCGCTTTTTATTCTGATCTATCATTAACTAAAAACAATTATATGATTATTTTTTATATTATGACTAATTGTTTCACAGCTCTGGAAACTGCTGAGTCAGTTGAGTATGCATTTAATAAAAAACATTCTTGGAAGGACTCGTAGTCATAAAAAGAATTAATTGCTTGGTAATCCTTAGATCTTCGAATGGATGAAAAGTGAGCAGTAATTCGATTGTTTTATTACATAAAAATTAAAAAGCGGTACCTGTAGGGGCACCGACAGTTTCTGTTGTGAAAATGCAACAGACGAAAACTATTGACTCAAAGTTAGAAATTTAGGAAATTGTTGAAGAAGTTAAAAGGTGATAACTAAATGCTACAAAAACGAGGACTGTCCAAAAAGGCAGTTTATTTGTTAGTTTTGTTAAGTGTAGAATTTATTGGTTTATGGGCAATCATGAGCATCAATGCACAAGCACTTGAAAGTGGCTACGCTGAATTGAAGAATCGCCCGCAAATTGATACTACTGGTTCGCAAATTGGATCAGAGTATGCTTTTTCGCCGACTATTTCTGCACAAACTCAGATCTCTTTAGTCACAAAAAATACAACTAATTGTAAGAATACCGAACTCAAAGATACAGGCGATCATGTCTTTCAATTTCAACCACAAGATAGTAGTAAGGCTACAAAGATCCAAATGCTTTATACCAATGTGGGCTTTTCGAATACAGGAAAAGTGTTAGATGCCCGCGTGGATGTGGAAGTGAATGGGGTAGTTTCATTTACTGTTTCACAAATTGGACATGTAAAAACTGATACAACCAGTAGCTCCAAAGCATCAGCGATGCAGGCCAAAGTGAGCATCACATTTTTAGATCATGCTCAGTCAACCCCTACTTTGGTATCAGGTCATTTAACTTTTGGTAATATTAACAGTTTGAAAATTTTAAACGTTCGTTTGGGGATGTTTAACAAGATTTATTGTAAAGATAATTGTGAATTGTGGTATCAGGATTTAGATGACACCACCAATATCACCAGTCAAAGTAATGAACATCCCAAAGATAAACGGGATTCTTTTACCGGTACTTTTGAAAATCAATCCACGGTTGCTTACTCTTTTACGGGCACTACTTATAAGGAAATTGATAGTGGGTTTGACCTTGGATCAGTCACTGACGTAGCCATTCCAAAGATTAACAAATCCGGCAGTGAAGAAAAAGCGCCGGCAGATAAGTCTGGTTTAGTAGTTTATAAAAAACGACTCTTGTATACAATACAACAAAATTTGCCCAGTAAGTCAGCCGGCTACTTAAGTTCTTACAAAATTGAGGATACTATTAGTAAATGCTGGCAAGTAAGTGAGATTAAAGTGACAGATGAAGCGAATACGGATCAAACTAAAAATTTTGATTACACCATAGCTCAAGCTGATGCCGGTTCCAAACTGCAAATTACGGCGAAAACGAGTGCATTAAATAATGTTGATTTTTACGGCCATTTCTATAACTTTAATATTTATGGCAGTTTTGCTCAAGATGATAAAGGCCAGCTCATTTCCAGTATTACCGAGCAGTTCAATTCAACTAACAATTCAGGTTTTTTGGGACAGCCTAATCAAGCAAAGGTAACTTATCGGGTCAAGAATACTGCTAATGATGTTACGAACGAGACCAAAGAAAACGGAGCCGTCAACAAAATTGCATTGCAGGGTCCGCAGCTCAGCAAACTTCAGTGTGTGAATGGTGAAAAAAATAAGGTGGCCGGTATTGTCCAAGATCCAGCGTGTGATAAAACTGGAGAAGCGGTGCCACTCACCTTTTGGATTAACTATACTAACACAGCAGGAAAAGTAATTCAGAATAAACCTTTATTAATAAACGGCTCCAATACACTGTCAAATACAGATCCGGGACAGCAGATCAACTTTACTGCGGATTTACCGACAGATATTCAATCCACTGGTTCTAGTTATCAGGGGGTAACCATCATTGTCAAAGACAAATATGGTTTACAAAAGCAAATTCCTCTCACAGTAAATTATTGGTGGGGACTTAGCACTGATGATCAAGACCAAATAGAATTAGATATTTATGATCATACTGCCAGCAGTGGTTTTGCATCCAAAAAGGACTGGCCTTGGGATGCAGAGCGTTCGACGATTAACAAAGTTGATTTTAAGGGCAAGCTGGCGGTACAAGGTGCTTTAAATGGTATGTTTTATCAAATGACTAATTTAAAGCAAATTACTAATCTGAAAAACTTAGATACCAGTAATGTAACTTCTATGGATTCTCTATTTCGCCAAACGGCGCTAACCAGTTTGGATTTGGGGACAACTTTTGATACGAGTCAGGTCACTAATATGAGTGCCATGTTTGACTCTTGTAAGAACCTCACTTCGTTGAAAGGTTTAAATAATTTCCAAACGCAAAACGTAACTGATATGTCTTACATGTTTCGGCATTCGGGTCTTACAATGCTGGACTTAACTCATTTTGATACCGCCAAAGTTACTAATATGACCTCTATGTTTCAAAGTATGAATAGTTTGGCACAGTTGAATATTAGTAGTTTTCGGATGGATAAGATCAATAAGACCCCCACTTCTAGTAATTATCCGGATCAATATGGTACCGTGAGGATGTTTGCTGGCGATTCCCAGCTATCTCAATTAACGCTAGGCCCAAATAATCGCTTCCCTGATGATCCGGGATTAGGAGAAGCACAACTGGTAGATGATAAAAACCAGTCACATTCAACTAAATGGCAAGCAGTGGCTGGCGGCACTGTAGATAACCCTCAGGGGAAGCCGTTAACTGCTCAGCAGTTAATAGCACTCTATCAAGATCAGGGAAAACCTGTCCAAGAAACTTATGTCTGGCCCTGGTGGGAGCTGACCACTGGTGACCAAGGCCAAGTAGAATTAGATATTTATGATCATACTGCCAGCAGTGGTTTTGCATCCAAAAGTGCCTGGCCTTGGGATGCGGAGCGTTCGACGATTAACAAAGTTGATTTTAAAGGCAAGCTGGCGGTACAAGGTGCTTTAAATGGTATGTTTTATCAAATGACTAATTTAAAGCAAATTACTAATCTGAAAAACTTAGATACCAGTAATGTAACTTCTATGGATTCTTTATTTCGCCAAACGGCGTTAACTAGTTTGGATTTGGGGACAACTTTTGATACGAGTCAGGTCACTAATATGAGTGCCATGTTTGACTCTTGTAAGAACCTCACTTCGTTGAAAGGTTTAAATAATTTCCAAACGCAAAACGTAACTGATATGTCTTACATGTTTCGGCATTCGGGTCTTACAACGCTGGACTTAACCAATTTTGATACCGCCAAAGTTACTAATATGACCTCTATGTTTCAAAGTATGAATAATTTGACGCAGTTGAATATTAGTAGTTTTCGGATGGATAAGATCAATAAGACCCCCACTTCTAGTAATTATCCGGATCAATATGGTACCGTGAAGATGTTTGACGGCGATTTCCAATTATTTCAATTGACACTAGGACCAAATAATCACTTTCCTGATGATCCAAAATTGAATAATGCTAAACCAGTTGATGAAAATGAAGAGGGGCCCCATACAACTAAATGGCAAGCAGTGGCTGGCGGCACTGTAGATAACCCCCAGGGGACGCCGTTAACCGCTCAGCAGTTAATAGCACTCTATCAAGACCAGGGAAAACCTGTCCAAGAAACTTATGTCTGGGATCACACGTGGTGGCAGTTTGATAGTACAAATGGAACTTTGATACTTTATCCCCGGAGTAATTTAGTTTTTAATTCTTCTGGTAAGCAAGCGCCTAAATGGCCGTGGGATAAGACCAATTGGAAGAATAGTCAAGTAAAAACAGTAATTTTGAAAGGGCCAATAAAGATTCAAGGATCATTACAATCGATGTTCGCACATATGCACAATTTAAGTAAAATCGATCATTTGGATTATTTAGACACCTCGTCAGTGAACAATATGCGAGCAATGTTTTGGGATACCGGTTTAAAAACTCTGGATATTAGTTCTTTTGATATGCTCCAAGTCCAAGATACCGCTGCGATGTTTCTCAAAACTCCGAATTTATATAAAATTACAATCGGTAAAAAGGCCCAATTTGTGCATCAACATAATGATGATTCGGTCTTTTCGCTCCCTGGGCATTCCAACTTTTATATTGAAGGCAAACAATATTCCAATACAAGTGATAATTGGCAAGAAATCGATGAAACGGATCCTAATAGTTTTCAAATAATTGGTTTGCCTAAAAGTGTCGCTGAGTTAAATAATTATAAATCTAATGATGATAAATCGCATACTTTTATTTGGGAACCTGTGGAGACTGGAACTCTAAGTATTGCGCAAGTACCACAAAATTTACAATATCAAGTCATTAATTTACAGCCATTTTTGCAACAGTTATTAACAAGTAGTTCAAATAGTAGTAAACAAGAAATTACCGTTAAGGATAACCGTTCTTTAAGGACTCAAAGACAAAAAGATGCCGGCTGGACTGCAATTAAAATAAAAACCAGTGGTACCTTAAGTAATGATACTAGTACTATCTCCTATTTTTTAAAATTACAGGATACAGCTAACCCGAAGACGACAGGCCGTGAATTAATATTAGCAAAACCTAGTTTTAAAAAAATCGATACAACTGAGTCAACTAATTATACTTGGCAGCCGGCAGCCTCCGATCCAGGTATTCAATTGCAATTAAATTTAAAAACACCACCAGTGAATTTGTTGGGGCAATATACGGGAAAACTGACTTATGAACTAGATAATTCGGTGCAATAGAAAATTTAGCTAGCTCCTATCAGATGAACCGTTGTATATGAATGAACTTTGAACCTTTTTTATTACTTTAATAACCATTTCAAACTAAACAATGAAAAAATCGGTTATTAATTGGGCAAAGAACCGGTTAATTGGGAAAGTTGCTAAAAATCTATTCTGGTTTCTGCTACAATAAACCCATATACCATAAATTGGGGGAATAGGACATGATGTCAGCTGTTGAATTACGCGCGGGAATTACTTTTATACAAAATCAGAAACTTTATAAGGTTTTGCAAGCAGATCATCATAAACCCGGCAAAGGCAACACGGTGATGCGTCTAAAGTTGAAAGATTTACGCAGTGGCGCAATTACGGAGACTACGATGCATCCTGATGTCAAATTAGAGCAAGCAATTATTGAGACTAAATCTGTACAATATTTGTATTTGCAGGATCAGACAGCAGTTTTTATGGATTTAGAAACTTATGAACAATATGAAGTAGCGACGAAGCTGATTCAGGCTGAGTTGCCTTATCTTGTGGAAAATATGACTGTAAAAATTGATTTTTATAATACTGAAGTTGTTGGCATTACTTTACCAACGACCGTCACGTTAACGGTCACAGAAACACAGCCGGCAATTAAGGGCGCTACTGTTTCGGGTTCTGGGAAACCCGCGACGTTAAATACCGGTTTAGTAGTTACGGTGCCTGATTTTGTAAATGTTGGAGATCAATTAGAAATAAATACGCAAGATGGTTCTTATGTCAAACGAGTCAATAAATAATTCACGCTTTTTAGTAGCACAAGATTGGTCAGCTTGGGGGAATATATCATTAAAATTAGCGACAATCGTTTTTACGGTTTGGGATGTGCCAGCCGCAATGCTACCAGTGCGTGTTTTAGCGACACATCCTGGTTGGCAGGCTAATCCTCCCAGCCAAAGTTTAACTACTTTAGTACAGCAAACTTTGACAGACTGGACTCCCCAACAAATTTCCGGCCTATATCTAGGTTTTTTAGGCAGCTGTGAGCAAGTCCAGTTGTGGTCTCATTTTGCTCAGTCAGTGACCGGTTTAGTGTTAGTAGATCCGGCGATGGCTGACCATGGGCATTTATATGCCGGCCTCAATCAAGATTATGTACAAGCTCAAAAGAGTTTGTTGAAGACTGCAGATGTGCTGACTCCCAACGTCACTGAAGCACAATTGCTAACGGGTATTCAAATTACTAACGAGCAAAATTTAAGAGCTGCAATGATGGCCCTACAAGCCCAAATGCGGGGACAGCTGGTGGTGGTCACTAGTATTCAGCACGGGCAGCAAATTGGTTGTGCATATTTGACGCAACAACAACTTCATTATGTTTTATATCCGCGACAAACAAAGGGTCGATTTGGCAGTGGAGATTTGTTCAGTAGCTTACTGGCTTGTTTTTTATTTAGTCGCGCTGCTCATAACTGGGCTATTGATCAAGCTACGCGACTAACCAACCAAGCCGTACGACAGACTCCCACAGAGGCGCCCGATGTTTGCATTTCCGCGATTTTACCCGAATTATGGCAATTGAAAAGGAGGTTCTACCATGAATAAGCAAACTTTACAAAGAACGGTTTTTGCAGGTTTATGTGCTGCAATTATTTTCATCGGAATTAGTTTATTTCGGATTAATTTACCTGCTGTTGTAGGACGTCCTTTTATTCATTTTGGGAATACATTTGCTGTGGTGACAGTATTGGTTCTCGGATTTCGTTATGGTGCGGCAGCGGCAATGATTGGTTTGGGTTTGTTTGATGTTTTAAATGGGTACGCCGCGACCGCGTGGATTACTGTTTTGGAAGCCTTAGTACTTAGTGCCGTAGTGGCGCAGACATTTCATTGGTTGCATTATCATCCCGGACAATTAGCCAAGCTATATCTGGTGTCTTTGGCGGCGGGTTTGATTAAAATTGTAACTTCTTGGGTAGCAGGAGTTATAGAAAGCCTCATGGTTGGGACACAATTGCCGGTTGCATGTGTCAATTCTTTTTTAAGTTTGCCGGCGACTGTCATTAATTCCGCGGCGACCTTTTTGTTGGTACCATTGATTTATTTAGCTTTAGAAAAAACAATTTTAAAGCGTATCCATTTGCGTTAATAAAGTACATTCAAAAAGTTATTATGAAATTTTCGTTGTTAATTAAATGGTTAGTGGTGATCTGGGCCTGATTAGGGAGACTTCAGATACCTTGAGCGCTGGTTATTTCCTAAAGATCACTTTGGAGGCGTAGACTGAGAAAAACGTGCTACTAATTTAGCCACATTTATAAAATTTTTTTAATTGCTGTGGATAACAGCAATTTTTTGTTTGAAAACCATAATCCAAAAAATCAATGAAAACGATTACAAATGATGATATACTAAAAGAAAGCAACGGAAATAAATTTAAACGAAATGGGGGAGAGAATTTATGAAGTTAGAAGCAGGTTTTATCTTTTTAGCTGATGGGGCTGACTATCAAAAAGACTATAAGACGATTAGTACATCGCAGGTTAATCTAACTGCTATTGGTGCCAAAGATTATAATACCGCAGTGAAAGCCGCCCAATTTTTAGTTCAAAAGGGTGTCACCGCCATTGAATTATGCGGTGGTTTTGGCATTCAAGGAGTAGCCCAAATCCAAGCCGCGGTGGCCCCTGAGATTTCAATCGGCGTAGTTCGTTTTGACAATCATCCGGGCTTGAATTTTCAAAGTGGTGATCAATTATTCAATTAGTAATAAAAAAAGCGGTTAGGAAACTAACAGCTTTTTTATATGGACACTAGTTTTTACAGGTAATTCTTGATCTGAAGTATTAAGTCGGCAGAGTTATTCACAATAGCTCCATTTAATTTGATTAAACCAGTCGTATAAAGATTGAGATAGTGGAATTGATTTTCGGCAATTTGTTGTAAGGCAGCTAATTTTTGCGAGTTGGTAGCACCTTGCTGTCTGGTATCCGTATATAATCCCAGAATGGGAATTTTATGTGCATAAGCGACTCCGATTTCACTAGCCACTCCGGCATCAATACATATGCCATCTAAAAGGGCTAACATTAAATCACATTTTAGGAGTTGAGCCGTATCCGCCCGGGCAATCATGGTGGAATCTGCGTAACTGTGTTTATCATTAATGCTGGTATTTTCTTGTGGTAAATAAACGCTAATCTGGGGATCCAAGTTGCGAATTTGCTCCGTTAATTGGGCATTATAATTGCGGTCCGCTTGCGAAAACAAACCACTAGCAAAGTAAATCTGCACGAGAGTTCTCCTTTCTGCGGTTGTCTGGGACATGAGACCTAACAAACCTGTGGCCCCATCCAAAACCCCGATGCTGAACATCGAGTTCAGGTTTAATTTTAGACTGTTTTTTTCAATTGTGCACGCCAAAATCAGCTTTGCTGCAAAATAGACAGCTGCCCCAAAGTTGTGCCCCAACGCACACAGTGTGGCTGAACTTAGACCAGACGTTTTCTGAGGGTCCCGGAAAGCAGATCAATTAACGTGACCATGATAATGATTCCGATCAAAATAATCCCCATGCGTTGCCAACTACGCGTTTGGATAGCAAATAATAATGGTGTTCCGATCCCGCCGGCGCCGACCATCCCTAAGATAGAAGCGGAACGCACCGCAATCTCAAATTGATAAAGAGTGTATGATAAAAATTCAGGTAAAATAGTGGGTAAAGTGGCCATTACTAAAGTCTGGGGTTGATTGGCGCCCACACTAATTAAAGCCTCACTAGCACGGTAATCCATGTTTTCCAGGGCTTCGCTAAATAATTTGCCCAGCATGCCAATGGAGTGGATACTGACAGCCAGCACTCCCGCAAAAGAACCGGGACCGACAGCTTTAATAAACATAATGGCCAGCACGATTTCCGGGAAAGTACGAATCAGGATAATCACAAATTTTCCAGTCGTTGATCTTAGGTGACGATGTCTTTCATGTGGACCACGTGCTGCCCAAAAGGCAAAGGGCAGACTCAAAACGGCGGAACTGAAGGTGCCTAAAAAAGCAATAGCCAATGTTTGTAAAATTAAACTGAGCAGATCTTCGCCACTACCATCATAAACATACTGCCAATCTGGGTGGATGAGCCCATGAATCATAGCATTCAAGACTTGACCGGCCGAGCTCTTGACGCCGGTAAAATCCAGACTTTGAAAACTCCACCAATAGATTAAAACTATGACTAAGAGCCAAAAAAATACTGCAGATAGATGTTTGGAGTTCTTTTGTTTCACAATAACTTCTCCCGTAAATAATTGCTCAAACCATCAATAATCAAAACCACGACTAAAATAGCTAAAATAATAATTGCCGTTTGACTGTAGTTGAAGGAATCTAGCGAGCGTTGCAAATAAACGCCAATCCCTCCGGCGCCTAAATAACCTAAAACCGTCGAGGATCGAACGTTAATTTCTAAAGTATATAGAAAATAACTAATGAAATTATTGAAAATTTGCGGCAACACTGCAAAGACAATCATTTGAATTTTATTAGCGCCTGCGGCTTGTAAGGCTTCTAAGGGGCCTGGATCGATGGTTTCGACCGCTTCATAAAATAATTTGCTGATCATGCCAAAAGAAAACACAGCTAACGTTAAAACACCAGCGAAGGAACCGATGCCGACGATAGCGACAAACAGCGCCGCTAACATCAAATCAGGAATTGTGCGCACAATATTCAAAAAGAAGCGGACTATTGAGGAAATGAAACGATTAATTGCAATATTACGTGCGGCCAACAAACAAAAGGGCACCGCAACCAATGTTCCAATAGTAGTTCCCACAATGGCCATTTTGATAGTTTCACTAATGGGGGCTACGACGACAGCTAAGTAGGACCATTGCGGATGCAGCATTTTTTTAATTAGTTCAAAGAATTGTCCGAGATTTTGGAAAAATGTACTAAGCTGAATGTCACAAATTTGGGCACTACCTTTGAAAAGCAGCAAAAAGATAAGAAAACTGGCCCACCCCTTAATATGCAAACGCTGCAGCCAAGGACGAGAAGGCATAGATTGGGAATTCTTCAGAGATTGTTTCATGAGGCATTTTCCATATCAGTGGATGAGGAAGAAGATTGATAAATGGTCTGAAAATCTTCGGAATTAACTTGATCAATTAATTTATCATAGATCAATTCCCCAGCACGTAAGCCAACAATACGATCAGCAAATTGCTGCGCAATAGGGACGGAATGTAAATTGACGACTACTGTAATATTTAATTGGCGATTGAGCTGTTTTAAATCTTTCATGACTGTTTGCGTGGTCATCGGATCTAGGGAAGCAATTGGTTCATCTGCCAAAATAATTTTGGGATCCTGCATTAATGTACGGGCAATTGCCACTCGCTGTTGTTGTCCACCCGAGAGTGCGTCTGCACGACTATATAATTTTTCACCCATGCCAACTTGTTGTAATGCTTGATAGGCTTTTTGTTTGTCTGCAGCAGAAAAAAGATTGCAGACACTTTTCCAAGTAGGATAATAACCGACACGACCAGCTAAGACATTACGCTGGACCGTGGAACGTTTAATCAGATTGAAATCTTGAAAAATCATGCCAATGCTGCGCCGCAGTTGGCGTAATTGTTTATTCTTATAATGAATAATGGAATGACCGTCGATTAAAATATCACCTTGGGTGACAGAATGCATTCGATTGATGGTTCGCAAGAGAGTACTCTTACCGGCGCCAGATAAGCCTACGATCACCACAAATTGACCGGCTGGTATATTTAAACTGACATTTTTTAAGCCAACGGTACCGTTAGCATAAATTTTGGAAATGTTTTTAATGGAAATTAAAGGCTTTTCTGTCATAAACTGCTCCTTCCTATGATCAAAAACAGCCCTTGGAAATCTTCAATGATCGCAAATGCATTAAATTACCTAATAACTAAAACTTAATCTCTCAATTAAGGTAATTGTCGATTTCGGGCCAGAATCCTCCCAGTCAGGGTCGCTCATTCATACACCATGAGCTCAGATCGAGAATTTTACTTTTGACTAATTTGATTTTAGGATAAAACACGAACTATTTCAATAGTGATAGAGTATTTGTTAGCAATTGATTCATCAGAGTTTTAAAAAAAAGATGTATATAAATCTATTTATCCAAAAAGCGAACATTATAAAGTGAAAGAAGAATTTGGCCAACAGCGAAGGATTCTTTTACCTGGACAAATTAAGAATAATTATAATAACTGGTCCTTTATCAAGCCTGCCGCTTGCAGAAAAGAATAAATAATTACCGGTCCCACAAACTGGAAACCTTGAGCTTTCAGATCTTGGGTCATGGTTCGAGAAAGCGGGGTTTGCGTGGGAATTTGATTACGGTAATGGTAATAATGAGTTTGGGGTTGATAATTCACAAAATGCCAGATGTAGTTGTCAAAACTTTGAGATTGCTGCAAATGTAAAATTACTTGCGCATTATGAACGATTGCTTGGATTTTCCGGCGATTGCGAATTAGAGCAGGATTGCTGAGTAGCTGGTTGATCTGTCCGAAAGTAAAATGAGCTACTGTAAAAATATCAAAGTTGGCAAAGGCTTGGCGCAAAGCGGCACGTTTATGTAAAACTAACTGCCAGTTCAGACCTGCTTGAAAAATTTCTAAAGATAATAATTCAAAAAGTGCCTGATCACCATGTGTGGTTTTTCCCCATTCTGTGGCGAGGTAATGTTGATATTGTTGATCCATTAGAACGTCTTCTTTCTATAAAAGGAAGCTTAATTGCATGGCGGATTATGTTAAACTTAATAATAAATGTGTGCTAAAGGAGGCTTACACAATGCCTATTTTAAAACAACAAATGAATAAAGAAGCTTTACAGTTACATGCGCAAGAAATTTTTGCGTTTAATGCCCAAGCATCCCAAGTTCCGGGAGTTATTAACTTGACTTTAGGAGAACCCAATTTTAGTACACCGGATGTTGTAAAGACTGCTGCTAAAGCGGCGATTGACGAACAACCACTGCGTTATACGTTGCCGCAAGGCAAGATTGAATTAACCCAAGCCATCGCCGATTATGTGCAACGGCATTATCATTTGAAATATGATCCTACTACTGAAGTAATTGCTACCATAGGCGTCACGGAAAGTGTTTTTGTCAGTTTGATGTCTATTTTAAATGCAGGCGACGAAGTTTTAATTCCTTCACCTTGTTTTACAATTTATCAGCCGATTGTGCAACTGCTACAATGTCAGCCCATTATGATTAATACAGCGGCAACCAATTTCAAATTGACGCCGGAGGTTTTACAACAAACCTTGGCTGCCCATCAGCAGGTCAAGGCGATTATTTTAAATTATCCGAGTAATCCAACGGGCTCCACTTACGATGCGACGGAATTGCAAGCCTTGGCCACGGTACTGCGTGAGGCCGGTATTTTTGTTTTGAGTGACGAAATTTACAGCGAATTGACCTATGATGTCGAGCATAAAAGCATTGCGCAACTTTTACCCGAGCAAACTATTTTAATGAATGGCTTATCGAAGGCTTTTGCTATGACTGGTTGGCGCGTAGGATATATTTGCGCTCCAGCAGCAGTGGCGAAGCCGATGATCCATGTTCATGAGTTAATGACCACCAGTATTTCGACGGTATCGCAAGCAGCTGCGATTGCTGCTTTAACCGAAGGTGAAGCGGATACGCAGCGAATGAAGGACCAATACGCCCAACGCCGAGATGTTTTATATCAAGGCTTGTTGAAATTAAATTTCACCGTTATTCGTCCTCAAGGAGCTTTCTATATGTTTATGAAGGTACCAACTAAGTGGCAACCTCAAGATGACGTGCAAATTGCACACGACTTATTAGCTGCCGAAAAATTAGCGGTTTTGCCAGGCTCATATTTTGGTGTCGGGGGAGCTGGTTATTTAAGAATCAGCTATGCGGCTAGCATGGCTGATCTGCAAGCGGCATTAACCGCCTTTGAGAATTTTTCCAAAAAATTTAATTAATTAACGACTAGGTAAATAAGGAGAGAATTATGAGTAATATTATGGACGAACTAGCTTGGCGAGGAACGATTAATCAACAAACAGACGCTGCTGGTCTCAAGGATTATGTTACCCATCATCAAATTGCTTTATATTGTGGAGTAGATCCAACCGGGGATTCGTTACATGTGGGCCATTTAGTCACCTTTATGATTTTAAAAAGATTTCAGCTGCAGGGACATAAACCCGTCATTGTTATTGGTGGTGCAACAGGGTCGATTGGTGATCCGTCGGGTAAGAAATCAGAACGGGTTTTGCAATCCATGGAGCAAATTCGTAAGAATCAAGCCGCTTTGACCAAACAAATGGAACGGTTATTCGGAACAGACAATTTTGAAATTGTTAATAATTACGATTGGTTGTCACAATTGGATTTATTAACATTTCTTCGTGACTATGGCAAGTTGTTTAACGTTAATAATATGTTGAATAAGGAGATTGTCGCTTCCCGTTTACAAGTAGGTATCTCTTATACGGAATTTACTTATCAAATTTTACAAGCAATCGATTTTTTGACTTTATATCGCCAACATCAAGTACGCTTACAAATTGGCGGTGGTGATCAATGGGGCAATATTACTGCTGGGATTGATTTGATTCATCGCTTAGAGGGTTCAGACGCGCCGGCATTTGGCTTGACGATTCCTTTATTATTAAAAGCAGATGGTACTAAATTTGGGAAGACAGAAGGCGGGGCTGTCTGGTTAGATCCGAAAAAGACCAGTCCCTACGAATTTTATCAATTTTGGTTCAATACTGATGATCGGGATGTCATCAAATACTTAAAATACTTTACATTTTTGGATCAACAGCAAATTCAATCATTAGCTGATCAAGTGGCTACGGCACCGGAAAAACGAGTAGCCCAGCGGACTTTAGCGCGGGAAGTGACTCGTTTTGTGCATGGTCAAACGGCCGTCGAACAGGCGGAGAAAATTTCACAAGCATTATTTGCGGATGATTTTTCCAGTTTGACGGCTGCAGAAATCGAACAAGGCTTTAGTAATGTTCCCAGTGTGGATTATGCAGGGGGACCGGTAAATATTGTGGCCTTTTTAGTAGATGCGACCCAAATTGAGCCCTCGCGGCGGCAGGCGCGCGAAGATATTCGCAATGGAGCGATTTATATCAATGGTGTCCGCCAACAAGATGTGGATTTCCAAGTAGATCCAGCACAGGCCTTTGAAGGAAAATTCGTCATTGTCCGAAAGGGTAAGAAGAAATACACTTTAGTACGGACCACCGCTTCATTAAACTAGAAGGGAGTTAGATGGTTATTTCCAAAAATATTGGTCAAATTAAGCAAGAAGCCAAGCGGCTACTACGTTCTAATCCTCGGACTGCAATTATTTTAGGGATTGCACCGACGATCGTGATTGTTTTCCTTTTTTATTTATTCGCTACCTTAACAACACGCTGGTTGGCGGGGGCACAAGTGGGCAATGATTATAATCAAATGTATCAGCAGATGCAAAGCTTATTAATTCAAAACCCGCAGTATCAAATCTACACTTTAGAAGCTTTATTGGCTTATGCTTTAGTAGCTACAGGAGTACGCTTCAGTATGCTAACTTGGATACGGGCTCATCAATTAGACCATCCCTTCGCTGATAGTTTACAAGTTTTTACAGGGACATATTTTTTTCGCGTAATTGTGCTGTGGCTCAGTATTTTTGTAGTCACGGAAGTAGGTTTTAGCTGGTTTTATGTGTTCATTTTTTATCTAACTTATGGTTTACGGATGACTACTTTTATTCTGCATGATCTCATGACGCGGCAACAACCGATCAAAGGTTGGCCAACGTTTAAAACTTTGGGTTTTAGCTGGCAATTGATGCGGGGACATAAACTGCAGCTCTTTTTGTTAGACTGCAGTTTCCTAGGTTGGGATCTCTTTAATTTATTGACCTATGGCTGTTTAAGTTTATACGTAATCCCTTATAAATCATTGAGTTATGCAATTTTTTATCAAGAGTTAATAGATCAGCAAGCCCAAAATATTTTGAATTAAAAAATCCACTCTCGTCTTATGCTGGCGGGAGCGGATTTTTTTCATGGTCAACTAGTTATGGGGATTATTTAACTTTGGCGGCCGAAACTGGTTCCACAAAAATAAAATCGGCTGACTTACTGCTGACAGAAATTTCATGGTGGTCAGCAGTACGGATTAGAACTGAATCGTCAAAAGGTGAATGCTGAATGACCGTAATAATTTGGTTTAACTCTAAGCCCAGATCCGCAAAATTGTCCAAAAATTCGCGATTATCTAAAATGCGGACAATTTGAACCTGTTGCTGAACAGCAACATCGCTGAGCACCCAATCATCAGCATCTGTTTCGCCTTGGCCGTTGCCCGGAATAATACTTCCATGCGGACATTTTTGGGGATGATGGAGATAATTATTTAAGCGCTCTGTTAAATCATCATCGGTAGAATGTTCCAAAGCATCAGCCGCCTGATGAACGTTGTTAATTTGATAATGTAATTTATTGACGAGAAACACTTCCCAAAGGCGGTGTTTTTTGACCAATTTTTCAGCAGTAGCTAGACCACTAGCGGTCAGGGTAATGTGGTTATATGGTGTGTGAGTAATATAATTCGCTTGTGCTAGCGCCACTAACATTTCGGTGACGGATGGTGCACTGACATGCATCATTTCAGCTAATTTTTTGTTAGTAACTTTTTGAAAACTTTGCTGGAGTTCAAAAATATTTTTGAGATAGTTTTCTTTGCTGGGTGACAAAACTTAGCTACCCCTCTCTAATTAATGTTATTATTTATTATAATTGGTCACTTACAAAGGTGCAATTTTTATTATGTAACGGGGGAAATAGTTATGAATCGTTCAACACGAAAATTTGATCTTTTTAGTTTAATAATAGGTTTGTTTTCGTTATATGTCGGTTATTTAATCGTGAAACATCCGCTCACAGGACTTTTATCCATAGTGGTAGTGATTGGGATCTTTTCAATTATTCGTGGTATTTATCAATTATATTTCGCCTATCAAGTTCGACGTTGGTTTAATCGACGGACAGGTTGGTTGATTTTTTCGGGGATTATTGATTTATTACTAGGGATCTTATTTTTATTTAATTTACCAATTGGTTTAACGACATTGATTTATATTTTGGCCTTTTGGTTTATTATTGATGGCATTGCAGAATGTAGTTTAGCTTCAGTTTACCGTTTATTTGGTAAAAGCTACTACTGGTTAATTATTATTTTAGCAGTTTTGGCCATTATTGCTGGGGTAGTATTACTGTTTCGGCCGATGCTGGGCGCGCTAGTCATTGTTATTATGGCGGCGGTGTACTTTTTTATGTCTGGAATCTTGGAAATTGTTGAAGCCTTTTAAAAATTTGAGGTACCGATTAAATTTTATTTGGCTTTTGCGGTGATTTCTGGTATTATAGTTAAGTGCTATTTGAGACGCCATCTTAGCTCAGTAGGTAGAGCGCCACCGTGGTAAGGTGGAGGTCGTCGGTCCGAACCCGATAGATGGCTTCATCAAAAAAGAACTACTTGATAATTTTTATCAAGTGGTTCTTTTTTTTAATTAGTTTGTTCAAAATATTCCGGGAACTTAGCTTTTAATCTTTTTTGCTCGACTAGCATGATTCGTAAATGTTCGGTAATTAAATTTTGAGCCGCCGAGGCATCGTGGTTTTTAACAGTATCTAGGATTTGTTGATGCTGCCTAATTAAACGTTCCCAAGGTAGGTCTTCATCTTGCAGACTCAACATTCGAAAGCGGTTGAGTTGCATATTAATTGTTTGCAGCCAATCCCAAACTTGTTGATGATTGGTTAATTGGTAAAACTTTTTATGAAAATTGTCATCTTCACGAAAAAATTTACGATACTGTTTTTGTTCTTTATAAAATTTTTGATTTTGAAGAATATAAGTAAACTCTGCTTGTTCTGGTGGCGTAATAGTTAATTGTGCTGATTCACATATAATTCGCGTTTCAATACTTTCGCGAATAAAACGGGCACTGTTAGCTACTTTGATGTCAATTTTCGCCACATAAGTTCCTGATTGTGGCACGACTGAAATTAACCCCTCTTGGCGCAAACGCAGTAAAGCTTCCCGCACGGGGGTCCGTCCCATTTGTAATTTGTCCATTAGTTCTTTTTCAGAAAGTCGTTGTCCGGGACGAAAATCTGCCACAATAATGTGCTTCAGAATAATATGATAAGCTTGAGAATTCAAACTTAAGAAAGAATCCGGCACTCCGATCCACACCTTTAAGCTCCAAAATTTTAACAATAATCAAAAATATCCAAGTGATATTAACGCTTAGTATAAACAAATTTAAAAAAATATTCAATTTCTGGAAAAATTAAAAATTATTGAGCTTACTGCTGTTGTCGTAAGTCGGCTAGCTTGGACATATAAGCTTGGGCATTAGCTGTCACTTGTTGGTAATCACCGGTTGCCGCTGGACGGGTTAATTGACTACCACTGCCCACAGCAATGACCCCAGCAGCAAACCAGTCAGCCATATTATCGAGATTAACGCCCCCGGTTGGCATTAAATTAACTTGGGGCAAGGGAGCTAAGACAGATTTAACCATTGCCGGTCCGTAAACCGATCCGGGGAAGAGTTTAATAATATCAGCTCCGTAAGTCAGTGCTTTTTGCATTTCATTAACGGTGCCGCAACCAGGAATGTAAGGAATTTGATAAAAATTACATAATTTGGCGACTGCGCTATTAAAACTGGGACTGACAATGAACTGAGCACCCGCCATAATTGCTAAGCGTGCACTAGTGGGTTCAAACACGGTGCCGGCACCAATTATCAAATCTGGTTGGGCAAATTTGGTTTTTACTTCTTTAATGGCTTGATCTGCTTGAGGCACTGTAAAAGTTAATTCAATGGCGCGCATGCCTCCTGCAATCACGGCGTCACTAATTTTGACAGCTTCACTGACAGAGTTGGCACGAATAACGGCCACGACTCCGGCAGCTGCAATTTTTTGGGTCCATTGAACTTTTTGAAGCATCGAAAACATCCCTTCGTTACCTATTGAACTTTAAGTTGACAATATCTTTGTGCGTGTATACACTTTAGTTGATTATTAATATATTAGTACATCACAATCATAAGTCCTCGACGCAAATATTGCAAACGCTTAAATCAATAAGGAGGAAAATTAATGGTTCGTTTGAAGGATGATTATATAACTCAGAAGGCGGCCTTTGATCAAGCTGGTATTAAAGTACCTCAATATAGTGCACAGGCAGTCCAAGAACAAACTCAAACAAATCCAATCTGGGTTCATTTTGGTGGCGGGAATTTGTTCCGTTGTTTTCATGCCCAATTAGCCCAGCAATTATTAAATCAGGGTCAGTTAAAGAGCGGAATTATTTTAGCCGAAACCTACGATGAAGAAGTCATCGATGATATATATCAGGCTTATAATAACCGCATTTTAGATGTGACGATGAAAAGTGATGGCACATTTGACAAAGAGCTCTTAGCGAGTGTTGGTGTTAGTGTTTATTACAATGTCGCTAATCCAGAAGGTTGGGACTATTTAACACAAGTTTTCCAACAACCTAGTCTACAATTAGTAACTTTTTCCTTCACCGAAAAAGGTTACGCTTTAACTGACATCAATGGCAAGTTAACCGCTGCGGCCCAAGCAGACATAATTCATGGACCTCAGCAGCCAGTAACCAATATGGGAGCCATTGCGCATTTACTATATGCTCGTTACCAAGCTAATCAAGCCCCTTTGGCGTTGGTCAGCACGGATAATTTTTCGCAAAATGGAAAACGGTTGCAAACAGAAATTTTACGCATTGCTCAAGGCTGGCTGGATCATCATTTGGTGGACGCTGACTTTTTAAATTATTTGCAAGATCGTAGCAAGATAACTTTTCCATGGACCATGATTGATCGGATTACACCTAATCCTGCCACTACAGTAGCTGAGAGGTTACGTGTCGATGGATTTGAAGATTATCAAATTTTGCATACGCAAAAACATACCAATATTGCTCCTTTTGGCAATACTGAAGAAACCCATTATTTAGTAATAGAAGATGATTTTCCTAACGGACGTCCACCGCTAGAACAGGCAGGAGTTATGTTTACCGATCGGTCGACGGTGAATGATGCAGATCAAATGAAGGTGACAGCTTGTTTGAATCCGTTACACACAGCTTTGGCTATTTTTGGCTGTTTGTTGGGATATACCTCGATAGCTCAAGAAGTGGCGAATACTGATTTACTAGCTTTGATTAAAAATTTAGGGTACCAAGAAGATTTACCGGTGGTTAAAGATCCGGGAATTATTAATCCGCGGAAATTTTTAGACGAACTATTAATAAAGCGGTTACCTAATCCGAATATTCCTGATACACCTCAACGCATTGCGAGTGATACATCGCAGAAAATGGCTATTCGTTATGGCGTCACCATCCAACATTATGTGGATAATCCCCAGAAAAAAGTCAGCGATCTGGAGTTTATTCCGTTAATTATCGCGGGTTGGTGTCGTTATTTAATGGGTGTGGATGACCATAAGCAACCGATGACTCTCAGTCCGGATCCGCTTTTAAAGCAATTACAACCACAGGTGACTGATATTCACTTAGGTGCAAACGTCGATATCCATCAACATTTACAAGCGATTTTAAGTAATCAGGAAATTTTTGGTAATGATTTATATGCGATTGGTTTGGGAGAGAAAGTAGAACATTATTTTGCACAGTTAATTGCCAGACCAGGAGCAGTACTTCAGACGATTCGACAAACGATTCAAAAGTATGGGAAAGAGGCCTAGTCTATGAAAAATATGGGATTTAGATGGTTTGGCAAGAAAGATGATCCGATTACTTTAGAAAATATTCGACAAATCCCCGGAACCACTCAAGTGGTCGGAGCTTTGTATGATATTCCCGTTGGTGAAGTGTGGCCCAAATCAGAAATTGCCGAACTAAAGTCAGAAGTTGAAGCGGCCGGCTTGAAATTAGAGGTTATTGAATCAGTTAATATTCACGATGATATTAAAATTGGTCTACCTACCCGGGATCGTTACATTGACAATTATAAGCAAACGATCCGGAATTTATCGGCATATGGGATCAAGGTAATTTGTTATAACTTTATGCCCGTGTTTGATTGGTTACGGACTAATTTGCATTTTGAACTGGCAGATCATTCCAACGCGATGGCTTTTCAAGCAGACAATTTGGTGGATGATCCGCATGCAATGATTAATAAGGTACGTCAAGATTCGCAAGGATTTGAAATGCCGGGCTGGGAACCGGAACGTTTAGCCGAGGTCGAGCAGTTGTTTGATGCTTATCAGGATGTAGACGCACAAAAATTAACGGACAATTTGAAGTATTTTTTAGATGCGATTATTCCGGTGTGTGAAGAATGTGATGTACGAATGGCGATGCATCCAGACGATCCACCTCGTCCGTTGTTTGGTTTACCGCGCATTTATAAGAATCGCGAAGATATGGAAACGATTGAACAGTTGCATGAATCTCGGTATAACGCCTTTACCATTTGTACCGGTAGTTTAGGTGAAAATCCGCAAAATGATGTGCCGGCGATTATTCGCGAATTTGTGGCTAAAGATCGCGCACCATTCATTCATGCCCGAAATATTAAATTTATGAACGATCAGGGTGATTTTCACGAATCCCCCCATTTGTCTTCCACCGGTTCCTTAGATATGTACGAAATTATGAAGGCACTACATGACACCGGATTTGATGGCTATATTCGTCCCGATCATGGGCGCAATATCTGGGGTGAAAATGGCCGTCCGGGTTACGGTTTGTATGATCGTGCTTTAGGAATTAGTTATTTGACTGGCTTATGGGAAGCCATTGACAAAGAAAGTAAAAAATAGGAGGTCCAAAATGTTAGCAGCACGCGTTTATGGCAAAGAAGATTTACGTTTAGAAGATGTAGCACGGCCGAAAGTTGATTCTCCGACAGATGTCATTATTAAGGTCAAAATGGTTGGTATTTGTGGAAGTGATAATCATATTTATCATGGCGAAAATCCCTTTGTAGTTTTGCCCCGTGTGATGGGACATGAAATTGTTGGTGAAGTCGTTGAATTAGGCTCCCAGGTAGCAGATTTAGCTTTAGGGGATCATGTAGTAGTCGAACAAATTAGTTACTGTGGTAAATGTTATGCGTGCCGTCAGGGCATGCCTAATGTTTGTTCACATTTGGAGGCTTTAGGGGTACATAAAGATGGCGGCATGCAAGAATATCTCAAAATCACCCCTATGCAAGCTCATAAAATTAATAAAGATATCCCTTGGTCGACAGCCGTTTTGGCAGAACCTTACACGATTGCAGGTAATTCCACAACTCGCGGTCAAGTCACGGTAGGTAAGACTTTGTTAATTCAAGGAGCCGGAACGATTGGCTTATTGACTTTAAGAATGGCCAAAGCTAAAGGCGCAACGGTGATGATTACTGATATTGATGACGATAAATTAGCCTTTGCCAAAGCCAATGGGGCTGATGAAATTGTTAATACTCAAAAAGAAGATTTACAACAACGAGTTAGCGCTTGGACCGATGGCGAAATGGCTAACGTCATTATTGACGCAGTGGGGCTGCCCCAGACATTTGAACAATGTTTTAATTTGATTTCGGTAGCGGGAGCCATTGTGCCTTTAGGAATGTCCGAAAAATGTTCGCAGATTCCACAAAAACCAATCATGCAAAAAGCGTTAACTATTTATGGTTCCAGAATGCAATCTTATCAATTTGAACCAGTCATTAAGGCTTTGGAAAGTGGTCTATTGGGTGATGATGGTGTGGTCAATCAAAAATTTAATATTAAAGACATTCAAGCTGCTTTTGATCTGATGAATAATCACCCGGAACAAGCCCGAAAGATTGTTTTGACCTTTGATTAGTTGCGAAAGTAAGGTGATGTAAAATGGCCGATAAAAAAAGTTATGAAGTAGACACTAAAGAACTAGTAAAAGTGGCCGCTAGTGGTTGGTTAGGCACGGCGATGGAGTTTATGGATTTTCAACTATATTCTTTAGCCGCAGCGATCGTTTTTGATGAAGTATTTTTCCCTGATTCTAGTCCAGCCATGGGTTTAATTATGTCTATGGGAACTTATGGTGCCGGCTATGTTGCCCGCTTAGTCGGTGCTTATGTCTTTGGGCGGATTGGAGATAAAATTGGCCGCCGAACCGTTTTATTCGTAACTATTATTCTCATGGGTTTGGCTTCCACTTTAATTGGTTTTTTGCCGACTTATCAAAGCGTGGGAATTATGGCACCTATCGGGTTGGTCACTTTGCGCATTGTCCAAGGTTTAGGCGCAGGTGCGGAAATTAGTGGCGCCGGCGTCATGGTGGCCGAGTTCTCGCAAGTCAAAAATCGTGGTTTTATTGGCAGTCTCGTTTGTTTAGGTACTTCGACCGGGACTTTACTGGCTAATTTAATTTGGTCAATTATTTTGACTTCAGTTAATAAAAATGATTTGATGACTTGGGGTTGGCGAATTCCATTCTTTGCTTCATTTATTGTCATGATTGCCGCTGTTTTAATTCGAATCTTTGTTAAAGAAAGTCCGGTAATGGCGGAAAAGAAGCAATTATTGGCTGCCGAACGTGAAAAAGCCGCTGATGTTCAAACAAAAGAGAAGCCGATTTTGGAACATAAAAGTTTGTGGGTTGCTTTAGGCTTACGTTTTGGTCAGGCAGGCAATAGTGGATTACTCCAAACTTACTTAGCAGGTTTCATTGTAACGGTTTTGTCCTTGCAAAAAACGGTGACTACGAATGCTAATATTATTTCTTCCATTGTTTCATTCGCTACTATTCCGATAGTGGGTTATTTAGGCGATAAATTTGGCCGCCGCAGAATGTACATGATTTTGTCTTTAGCCATGGCAATTTATGCGGTGCCAATGATGTTATTAATTGAAAGTAAAAATACGATAGTATTAACTATTTCGATGATTATTGGTTTGAATGTTGGTGTGCAAGGGTTATTTGCTTTGGAAAATGTCACTTTATCAGAGTTGTTTGGTTCAAAAAACCGGGTCACAATGGTCTCATTAGCTAAAGAAATCGCCGGCGTGATTGCCACAGGTTTTGGGCCGTTGATGGCCGCAACTTGGGTCGCAGCTACTACTAATAGTTGGTGGCCCGTGGCTTTGATGATTATTGTCTTTTCATTAATAACTTTTGGAAGCGCTTATGTCTCCAAAGATGTTACAGGACGCGATTTAAATAAACTAGAAGATGCAGAATAGTTAATAAGAGGAGTAAATCAGTCATGACCGAATTAATCACAGCAGGCGAGCCAATGGGGCTATTTATCGCGCAAACGCCTGGTCCATTAGCTCAGGTGAACCAATTTGAGTGTCGACTGGCAGGAGCCGATTTAAATGTGGCAATTGGGGTTGCCCGCTTGCAACATACGGTACAATTTATCACCCAAATTGGCCAAGATGTGTTCGGACAAAAAATTCTTAACTTGCTAAAACGGGAACAAATTGCGACGACCAATGTTTATCAAACGTCAGAGTGGTCCACGGGCATGATGCTAAAGGGGATGGCAACCAATGGTCAGCCAGAGGTGGATTATTATCGCAAAGCCAGCGCAGCAGCACATTTAAGTCCCCAGCAGGTTACACAGGTGGACTTTGAGCGGGTCAAAATTTTACATTTAGGTGGTATTTTGGCAGGTTTAAGTGAAGCAGGATATCAAACGACTCTCCAGTTGATTAAGTTAGCACGTCAACATCAAGTCTTGATTACCTTTGATCCTAATTTACGCCCCACCATTTGGGAAAGCACTGAACAAATGATTCAACGTACCAATGAGATTGCGCGTTTGTGTGATGTGATCATGCCCAATATCAAAGAGGCTCAGACTTTGACAGGGATGGCAGAGGTTTCTCAAATAGCTGAGTTTTATTTGCAAACTCCTTCGGTACAACAAGTAATTATTAATTTGATCGATGATGGGGCTTACAGTTGCCAACGTCATCGGGATGGAACTGTGACGACTACGCAGTTACCCACTTTTAAAGTGGAACATTTAGTCGATAAAGTTGGTGCCGGGGACGGTTTTGTCGCTGGAGTTCTGACCGCTATGTTGGAAAACCTATCTGTTAGCCAAAGTTTACAGCGCGGATTGGCTCTAGAAGCTATTCAAATGCAACATCGCGGAGATAACGAAGGTTTGCCGACCCCGACTAGTTTGGAAAAATTCCTACAACAAGCACAATAAAAAACTAATAAGTCTTAAGATTATCCAACGGTCATCTGTAACTAAATTATAGATGGCTGTTTTTAGGTAAAATTATTTGTAGTGTTTTTAATGGCAATGGTATAATGCGCTGTAAGTGATATAGTAGGTGAATATGGATGAGATCTTTGCGCGCGCCATTGGCGAATGTTTTGTGGTATATAATTTGGTTAGTACTAGTTATTGCTTGTCAACGCTGGGAACAGCTGTGCATTAGCCAAACAGGATTACATACATTCATGGCGGCTTCGTTTTTATTAGTGTCAATTCTCGTTTTACTAATCATGTCGGGCCGTTATCATCATGAACAAAAGTTCTTTATAACTTTTGAAGATACTTGGCGCAACGGAGTGAATAGTTTTTTTAATATTATTCTCTTGGCGATCTTAGTTCTGGGTTGTTTTATGGTGCTGGTTAGTTATTTAAAAGCCAAAAGTTTTTTCCCTTCATTAACTAATCCCACAGACTATCTAGCCTATGGTCAGGCCGCTTTTTGGTTTGATTTGTTAACTTCCAGTTTAATTATAGCTATCGAACAACAATACGTTTGTGTCGGATTTTTCTTTAATTATTTCTTTTTAAAGAATAATTTAATGAGCGCTTTAGGAGGAATATTCTTGAGCGGTCTTGTCTTTGGTTTACTCAACATGGAAAATTTACATTTTATTAACTTATTTGTTTATTGTGCTATTGGCTGGTTATTAGCGACAGTTTATTTAGCTACCCAGAATTTCAGTTTAAACTTAATGTTGGGCATTTTCGTGGCCTTGATGAAAGTCATTTTAATTTAAGGTATTACAACCCCTAAGCTGATGCAATAGATCTCCTGCCCATAATAATCAATGAAAAAGCAGCCTTGAGTTTAAGGCTGCTTTTTGGTGGTTAATTGGCGTTGTAGCTGAAAACTGTCGGGATCCAACTGCTGTAAAAAAGGACTAACCGGATTTTCACTGACTAAGTACAGCTGGTGTAAAGCGCGCGTTGCTAAAGTGTAGAGAATATTGCGGTCGGTGGGCATAGCATAGTTTGCAGCCGTAATTTGATAACCAAGGACGCAATCAAATTCTAAACCCTTAGCAAGGTAGATCGGTAAAATAAGAATTCCCCGGGGAATTTTACGATCCTGTTCTGTCAATAAATGGACCGGAATTTTGGCTGACCAACTTTTGGCTAATGCTTGCGCTTGAACATTAGTCTTCGTGATAATAGCAACCGTATGGTATTTTTTTAAAGCCTGTTGACTAATTTGTTGCGTAGTTTTACGGGCATCGTCACTAATGTACCACTGAGGTAAAGAACCAATGCGGTTAAAAGCTCGGATTTGCTGACCCATCGGAATTAATTGTTTAGCAAAATTTGTAATGTTAGCTGTAGAACGATAACTTTGATGTAACGTAATTACGGTTTTTTTATGTTGCGGGAAAAGTACTTTTAAAGTGGTGGCAGTGTCTTGTAAAGAAGTGGGAGAACCATAAACATTTTGTGATAAATCACCTAGAAGAGTTAATTTGGCTAGCGGAAAAGAATGTTGAATATAAGCCAATTGCAGCGGCGTGTAATCTTGGACTTCATCAATCATAAGATATTTTATTTGATGATTTTGACCTTCCCCGGTAATTTGCTGGCGTAAAAATAAAATCGCTGTTGCATCTTCGTAATTGATTCGATGCGCTTCTAATTGGTGATCATAAGCTGCGATCATTTCTTGCCAATGCTGGGAATTAATTGACTTTGGGACATCCCTCGTTAAAAAGTCGTGATACAGTTGATAAACATTAAAAAAGTAATTATTATAAAGAGCTTCATAAACAGGCAAGTAGCGTTGATGGATAACAGCTTTAATTAAAGCTTGTTGCTGTTGCTGACTCGAAGCATCTAGTGCCTGGGCACGATACAATAACGTATTAATTTGGCTTTCACTTAAATTATCAAGGGCTGAGAGCACCCAATCGGCTGTTCGTTGTGTTTTTAAATAATGATTTAATTGTTTGATGAGGTGATTTTTGATAGCCAAGAATTTATCGGCTATTAAGAGATTGCGCGGTAGTTTTTGATAGAGATTTTGCAAATGCTGACGCTTAAAAATCGGATGGCCTTCAAACAAAATATCTTGAAAAGATTGAGTTAAGTCTGCTGTTTGCAAAAAGGTCTGCAGATCAGTGACAAATTGACTACTAGCTTTGTATTTACTAATAGCTTGAAAGCTGGCCGACGTAGTTATTTGTTCTTTTTCAAAACGTGCAAATAAAGTTTCAACTTGTAATCCGTGCAGCCTTTTAGCTAAAAAATGTTGCAAGGTAACTTGGCGCATATTGTTTTCTCCTAAACTAGGGAGGACAGCGGCAATATAATTGGAAAACAAGGTATTAGGGGAAAATAAAATAATTTCTTCTGCCGTTAATTGCGTCCGATTATGATATAACAAAAAAGCAATCCGCTGCATGACCGCAGATGTTTTGCCAGAGCCAGCCGCACCTTGGACTAGGAGAATATCGGCTTGGGTATTGCGAATTATTTGATTTTGATCTTGCTGAATTGTCGCGACAATATTTTTCATCTGTTCACTGCTAGCTTCGTTTAATGTCTTTTGTAGAATTTCATCGCCAATGGTTTCATTAGTATCAAACATATTGATAATTTGACCGGCTTGAATGACAAATTGACGTTTTCGTTTTAGTTCGACAGTTTGTAGGCCACTAGGACTGCGATATTTGACAGAACCCAAAGTACCATTGTAATAAATTCCGGCGATCGGCGCGCGCCAATCATAGATTAAAAAATTGCCCTGATCATCTTCTAAAGAGGCCGTTCCAATATATAGGGTATCTGGTTCGTGATCTTCTTCGATATCAATGCGTCCAAAATAGGGATTTTGTGCCAGTAGTTGCAGGGATTGTTTTTGCTTGTGCAAAATATCTTCATTAGTAGTGGCACTAGCCATTAATTGCTTTTGTTGTGCTAAAGTAGCATTGGTGTCAATGACATCATCGGCTTCTACATAATCGGCCCGAGTGTTGGCACCAAAGTTTTTTTCGACCCGGCGACGTTCTTGTTGAGCTTGATTGAGTTTCGTTTGAGTTTGGGCTAATTGAGTGGTAATCAGTTTTTCGATGTGATCGACGCGTTGTTGTTCGGCGGCACGAGATTCATTATTTAAGGTCATAGATACCCTCCAATAAGTTTCAAATATATTTTACAGCAGCCGCACCTTTTTTATAGTATAATAGCTAGCAAATGTAGTGCGGAGTATTTTTTGACTGGGAAAACAGCGACCAGCTGGTTAGTGAAAAGTTGGCCCATGGCAAAAAAGAATTGGAGCTACGTGGAGATTGGTGACCGCGCCTTAAGTGGAATAAGTGGTAGAGCAATCTACAAATAAGGTGGTACCACGGGTAATCGTCCTTTTGTTGCAAGTCAACAAAAGGGCTTTTTTGGTATAAGGAGGAAATAAAATGGCACAACATATTATGTTAACCGCTGATCGGCCGACAGGAAAACTGCACATTGGGCATTATATTGGTTCTTTGAAAAGTCGCGTGGAATTACAAAATAACGGTGAATATCAAAATTTCGTCATGATTGCTGATATGCAGGCTTTAACCGATAACGCTCGTAATCCGGAAAAAATTCAAAACAGCCTATTGCAAGTTGCTTTGGATTATTTGGCAGTGGGTTTAGATCCAAATAAATCTACTATTTTTGTGCAATCGCAAATCCCGGCCCTCAATGAATTGACCATGTACTACTTGGATTTGGTAACGTTAAGCCGTTTGGAACGCAATCCCACTGTCAAAACCGAAATTCAACAAAAACAATTTGGTGAAAGTGTCCCGGCAGGATTTTTAATTTATCCTGTCAGTCAAACAGCGGATATTACTGCTTTTAAGGCGGATACAGTGCCTGTGGGTGATGATCAGGAGCCGATGATGGAACAAGCCCGTGAAATTGTGCGTGCCTTTAATAATACTTATCAATGTTCAGTTTTAGTAGAACCACAAGGCTATTTCCCACCTAAAGGGCAGGGACGTTTACCCGGCTTAGATGGGAATGCAAAAATGAGTAAGTCTTTAAATAATGCCATTTATTTAGCAGATAGTGCTGATGAATTACATCGTAAAGTGATGCAAATGTACACTGATCCTCATCATATTCATGTGAATGACCCCGGTCAAGTGGAGGGCAATACAGTCTTTGAATATTTAGATGTTTTTGATCCGGATCAAAAACATGTAGCTGAGCTCAAGGCACAGTATCAACATGGTGGTTTGGGGGATGTCACCGTGAAGAAATATTTAGAAGAGGTCTTGGACGCAGTGTTGGCTCCAATTCGTAATCGCCGAGCTGAATATGCCAAAGATTTAGGAGAAGTGGCACGGATGTTGCAAAAAGGAAGTGCCAAAGCTAACATAACGGCTAATCAAACATTAGAGGAAGTACGGGCCGCTGTGGGTGTGAATTATTTTGATTAAACCAAGCTGCAGGTATTAATAGCTATCTATAACAGTGTTTGCACTTTTTCTTGACTAATAGGTTGAAAAGAAAATTCAATCCACCTAGAATGAAATCACTAATGGTGCTGGTCCTGATTTAACAAGGATGAAGAGCAATTTGTTTAATAATATAGTGTGCCTGGAAGCTTGCTTGCTTTAAGGGAGTTTAGAAAATAAATTGCTGCCAAATGTTTTCGAAAATTTTAATTGATTATTTGAAACTGTAGTCAAGTATTAAGGCCATCAGAGTTTAGCAGGTTTGTTTTATTCAAAATGCAAATTAGTTCCATAATTGCCCATTTAGTATAATCAACGTGGTTGCGTCATCGCAAAATTGGGTGTGAGGGGGGACAGTGCAATGGCTAACAAAATCACTTTGCAAACACGTCAGTTAGTTGTAGAGCCACAAGGACTGGATAAAATTTGGAGTTTACGCAAGAAAGTGGTCGTTCCCTATCAGCATATTCTAAGCGCCACAGTTAATAGTGAAATATCTAGAGCATCGCGGGGATGGCGCGTGCTGGGCACCAGTATACCGGGTTATTATTACGCGGGAACTTTTAAGAATCAAGGAATGCTCAATTTTTATAATATTAAAGCTGGCCGCACAGTCATTGTGATTAAGTTGCAACACGAAAAGTATCATTCTTTAGTGCTGGAAGTCAAAAATCCCCAAGCACTGGTGGCCCAGATTAATCAGCAAATTAAGCAATAAGATGCTCTACATGAGTTTTGAAATTTGTTCTTATTAATGGCTGATCGTTTCTTAAAACGATCAGCTTTTTTATGATCTATCTGTCAACAGTTAGTTAATGACAACACTTGACATTGATCAACAATTGAATTATGCTGGCAATTATCGCTGGAAAGGAGGTTGTCCCTTTTGGATAATCAAGCTTGGCATCAGTTTGAAGTAGGTTTTACGCGTGGAAAACGGCAACTCATAAGACAGTTTATTAAGCCCTATGGCGTTAATTATTTTGAAGGTTTATTAATTTTTGCAGTCGCCAGTTATCCAAGAACCAGTCAAAAAACGTTAGCCCAACATTTATTGACCGATGAATCGAGTGTAGCGCGTAGTTTGCGTAATTTAGAAGGGAATGGCTGGATTCAACGACAAGAAGATCCGACTAACCATCGTAAAAAAATTGTCCAGCCTACAGCCAAAGCTCAAAAATTTCACGAACAGTTATTACAAATCCTCGCCCAGTGGGATCAGATTTTATTTGCACATTTTACGAAGCAAGAGTTGGCAATTTTTAATCAATTGGTCCAACGGGTGAGCGACGAAATTCAACAGATTGATTTTACAAAAGTATTGCAAGAAGTCGGCCGCCAAGCGGTCCATAAACCAGAGGTGTCAGAATGAATTCAACAAAAGATCGAAATGGGAAACAATTTAATGTGATTGCGATGGTGGTCACTTTATTAGCGGGGACTTTTTGTACCGTTCTCAACGGAACTATTTTATCGACCGCTTTCCCGACTCTGATGAAAACTTTTAATATTTCCGCCGCCACCGTGCAGTGGCTAACTACCGGTTTTATGATGGTCAACGGGGTAATGATTCCAATTAGTGCGTGGCTCAGTACTCGGATTAACTCCAAAGCCCTGTATATTGGAGCTATGTCTACTTTTTTAGTGGGCACAATTATTTGTTACGTGGCACCGACATTTAGTATTTTACTTAGCGGTCGTTTAATTCAAGGAGTGGCCGTAGGCATTACGATGCCCTTGATGCAAACTATTATGTTAACCGTTTTTCCACCTGAAAAGCGGGGGATTGCAATGGGATTAGGCGGTTTAGTTATCGGTTTAGCGCCCGCCATTGGCCCTACTTTGTCAGGTTGGGTAATCGATAATTGGACTTGGCGGGATTTGTTTAGCATCATCATTCCGATTGTCACTTTAGTAGTTATTACGAGCTTTTTTACAATGCATTCAGTGTTAAAGAATTATCGAAACACTATCGACGTTTGGTCTATTATTGAGTCCACTATAGGTTTTGGCAGTTTGTTGTTTGGCTTCTCCTCGGTTGGGGATGACGGTTGGACTTCTCCTAAAGTCTATGGCGCCATTATTATTGGGATTATTTTTATTACGATTTTTACTTATCGTCAATTACATTTAGAGCAGCCGTTTTTACAATTACGGGTTTTTCAATCACCGGAATTTTCGCTGTCGGTAGTATTATCTGCGGTTACCAATATGGCGATGATGGGTATTGAAATGGTTTTGCCGTTATATTTACAAATTGTCAAAGGCTTATCGGCTTTTCATTCAGGATTGGCGTTATTATTAGGAGCTTTGATTACCGGAATAATGAGTCCTATTACGGGGGCCGCTTTCGACCGCTACGGGGCCAAACGTTTAGCAACTACGGGGATGTTTTTCTTAACCGCAGGGACAGTGCCGTTTATTTTTATTACCCAACACACTTCAATAGTTTATATTGTCGCTTTATATACCTTTCGGATGTTTGGCAGTTCAATGGTCAATATGCCGGTTACCACAGCAGGAATGAATGCCTTGCCTTACAATCTGATTAGTCATGGCACGGCGGTTAATAATACTTGTCGCCAAGTCTTTACTTCGATGGGAACCGCGATTTTAATCAGTGTCTTGACGAACGTTACTAATAATTTGAAACCGGCAACGAGTGTTTTGCGACAAACGCCGCTTGCATACCGGCAACAATTTATTACGGCTACAATTAGTGGTTATCGGGCTGCTTTTGCGGTTGCAGTAGGTTTTTGTTTAGTAACATTAGTATTATCTTTCTTCTTAAAAGATAAAGGCACCTCAACAGATCTGGCCACGGAGGAAGCGTAAATGATAATTATTTTATTAGTAATTGTGACATTAATTGGTTACTTTGGTGGTGTTTATTTACGTAATCGCCGAATAGGCAATTGGACGCGGGGCATTTGCGACGGGTTAATTGTCATTATTTTGGTGGCGATTATTGGTAATAGTACTTATCACTGGGGCATGAAAAAAGTTACCCAAGTGCAAACTGTGCCATTGGAATCTAGTCTTTCAGCCACTCATCTATCAGCACTGTTATATCGTGATTTAGGTACAGCGCACCAAGAACGTGTTTACTTGTATCGCGTGCCAGGATCGACCAAGCCCCAAGCGACTAAAACGACGACAGCTACCTGGAAGGTGCACACTACCCAGCGCTCGACCGCACAACTGGAAACGCGCCGGCAAGAATGGGTGTATTCCAATGGTTGGAGTCGGTTTTTATTTGGGATTGCTAATAATGACCATGAACTGATTCAGCGACATTACAATTTTAAAATCCCACAGACCTGGCTGGTCTTATCCACCCAACAAGCTCAAAAACTGCAGCGTAAACTCCAAAATCCCGCTATTCGCAGCCAAGTAACAAGTCAAATTCAACAACAAGTACAGCAATCTCTGGCTGAGGCGGTCAAACAACAGCCGCAGCTTACGTCACAGCAACGACAGCAATTAATCCGCTATAATCAACAGCGTTTTCAAAAACAAGCTTATCAAGCATTAATAAAATAAAGTGTGAACGTTAAAGTTGACACTTTTTTTGAGCCTTCAGTTTTCAGTGTGAAGAAGTTATTTTAGCTATGTTTGGTCAACAATCATCCTGATCTAAAAATCCTTCGGATAATTTAATTAAAGTCGTCGCTTTTCTGGGAATTGTTGTGTATTCTAAAAACAGAATGCATTGAAGGAGAACAGCAAGATGCAAAAAATTGCTCTCATTGATATTGGTTCTAATTCTATTCGGATGGCCCTGTATCAAATTGATGATCAATATCAAGTTCAAGAAATTCAACGATATCGTGAATTTGTGCAACTGGCTAAAAACCGGACGACGACTGGTGCCATCAATTCAGCTAATTTTCAAGCGGGCATTCAAGCTTTACGCAAGTTTCAAACCATCATTAAGTCACACCGAATTCAGCAAGTTGTGGCCACGGCCACTGAAGCGGTGCGTAAGGCTAGTAACCAAAGCGCTTTTATCCAAACAGCCCAGCAAGTAGCAGATATAAAAATTACGGTGTTGACGGGTCAACAAGAAGCATATTATGATTTTTTGGCAGTGCAACAATCCTGTTTGCAAGCTGATTTTTTATTTTTAGATACTGGTGGCGGCAGTTTTGAATTAGGGGTCGTGCAACAGCGACGATTACAGCAAACTGGCAGCTGGCCATGGGGAGCGGTTAATCTGTTTGATTTGTTGCAACAACCACAGCAATTGAACGCCGCCCAGCAATCCCAAATCCGAAGCTTAATTTTAACCAGTTTGCAATCGATCTCGCACAAGACAATCTCACACCTGGTAATGTTAGGCGGGGTGCATCGCTGTCTAATGGAGATAATCGGAGCTTCACCTGCTACCTGGCTTACACGTAAGCAATTACAGAAGTGGATAGTCAAAATTATTAATAACTCCTTGGCAGAAAATTTAAAATTATCTCAGATGGAACCGCAGCGGGCGCCTTTTATGCCCGTGGGGTTGTTACCTTTAGCAACAATCATGGAACACTTTCAAGTACAGCAGGTACAATTTTGCCGCAATGGTTTACGGGAAGGCATATTAGTAGAGTATATCCGCCAATTAAAACATCAACAAACTCCCTTTCTTTCATTTAATTTGAAGGACAATAGCTTACCCAAATCTTAAAAGATCCAATAATGGAGAAAGCTTAACTACAAATTATTGATTACCAAAAAAACTCCTTGCTGGTCCAGGAGTTTTTTATATTTCGCAAATTTCAAAATCAATCCTACCAAGGGTTTTATACAATTAGGCTCGATAAGGCAAAATGATTTTGGCATGAGCTAAGATGTGACCAGTGAGGGCATGTTGTAATTCATTCAGCCAAAAGCCGTTGGTTAAAGGCAGAATTTGATCTACGGCGTAGACACGTAATTCATAGCGATGCAGCTGATCTGGTGGGGTAGGTCCCACATAATGTTCATAGATAGTCGGATCCGTTTCGCCGATAAAAGAACTAATGGTGGAATTTTTGCCTTGTAAAAAAGCTACTGGTGGTTGTTGGCTGGCATTGGCTGGCAATTCTAAAACTTCTGCAGGTAAATTTGCACCCGACCAGTGAATCCACGAAAAACCACATACGGGAATAGAGTCTGGATCCGTGAAAGTAAAAGCCCAAGTACGAGTTTGAGCCGGTAATGCACTTATTTGTATTGGAAAAGATCGCAAGGGATAGTGATTTTTAAAATCTTCAGGATTGGCGAATTTCCCATAAGCAGCTGGTAATTGATTGTTACTATCTAATTTTACACTGACTTTCAAGCTAAAAACTCCTTTCGTAAAGCGTGCTATAATACTATTAATTATAATTAATTATACTCTAATAGATACTAATTATGAGTTTTAACTAGGTGATAGAATGCAAATTCAAGCTTTCCAACCAGCAGTCCAGGCTTTATTTAACGAAGTGCAAGACCGCTTAGATGGACAGATTATTTTAGAGACTGAACCGCGACAAGAAGAATGGGTAGCGTTTGATCAATCAGGACATCGGCGCGATGCTCAAGGCAACGTGCATATTATTTTAGTTCATTCAACACAACCCGATTTTACCTTAGCACATGAATTGCATCATGTTTTGTTTGAAATTACATTGGGACCACAAGTTCAGTTTCCGGTAACCACCGCCCGACCGGAATTAGATCAGCAAATTCAAATTACTGCACAAGCTCTGGTCGGCAGTGTGGAACATGGTTTGATTATGGACCAGCAGCGGGCCCGCCAGGAAATTACGCCTGCAATCGAACATGATTTCATTCAGGGAATAGCCCACAAGGTGCCTACAGCTAGTAATTATTTTCCATTACAGGTCTTAATGCTGCTGGATGCTTTGACTTTTAGTGGCGGTCAAGATTTGGCTGATTGGCAAACCACTTATGCGGCTGCCTTTGTGGCGGCCCAGACACTCTATCAACAATTAAAAAAGCATTTACGGGCAACACCTACGGGCATTCATCGTAGTATTGTGGAGTTATGGCAGCGATATAGCCAGCTATTAGAACAACATCAATACTTAGCTTTGCCTTACAGTGATTTTATTAGTTTGGCGCCGGTTTTGAGTCCCCGGCAATTGCGGTTAACTGTAGAGCAACTCTTTTTCATCAAACATTTGCCCTTTAATTCATTAAAAACGCATCAGCGCGCTTATGCTTTAGTCGGTCGTCAAGATCAACAAAATGCCGGGGAATTGCTTTCAGCGACCAAAGTGACTTCATTGGTGTATCAACAATGGTATCAACAACCAGTGCAAGAGTTTTTACAACAGCAGCAAATTCAATATCAGCTGCGGACTTAATCTAAAGAAAGGTGATTGTATGTTCGATTTAAATCAAGCCATTCAACAAGCTCATTATGTGGTTTTTATGACAGGAGCCGGTGTATCTACGGCTTCAGGGATCCCCGACTATCGTTCCGAAACTGGGGTTTATGCCGGTAAACAAAATGCAGAATATGCTTTAAGTCATGACAATTTTATTCAACATCCGCAAGACTTTTGGAATTTTGTCAAAGAAAATCTCTTCTTTCCCGAAGCCCAGCCCAATGTGATTCATCGTAAGATGGCCGCTATTACGAATCACAAAGGAATGGTGATTACGCAAAATATTGACGGCTTAGATCGACAGGCCGGAGCACATAACTTAGTAGAATTTCATGGCAATTTATATCAAACATATTGTACGAAATGTCAACAGGCAGTACCTTGGCAAGATTATTTACAGGATTATCATCATCAAGATTGCGGCGGAATTATTCGCAGCCAAGTGGTACTATACGGTGAAGGTATTGCCGAACAAAATGTGCAACGAGCAATTCAAGCCGTCCAACAAGCAGATCTAATTGTAGTGGTGGGGACTAGTTTTCAAGTTTATCCATTTGCCGGATTAATTCAATTTCGTTCGGCTGCTGCACAGCTAGTAGCAGTTAATAAAACCCCATTAGCGATACCGCAGCAGGCGACAATGCTGGTGGGAGATGCTACGAAAATTTTCGATAAATTGGAGGAATAGTGATGGCAGCAACGGCTTGGCAAACACAAATGCAGGAGCTAGACCAACAAATTTTACAACTTTTTGCTGAAAAATTGACAGTGGCACAACAGGCATTTCAACAAACAAAGACACCACAATTAAGTGTCGCCCAGGCTAATCAAATAAAAGAATTTCCTGCCCAGTATCAACAGTATTTAGCTGCATTAGCCGAAGATCTGCAGATTATTACACATCAATATCAAGCACATTTACTTCAAAATTCCCAGTCCCAATAACACCGATAACAGCTAATAGATTTCTAACAGTATGACTTTTGTGTGGTTGCTGGTAATGCTATAATTTAACTCAACTATTTTGGAGAAAGTGAGGACTCTCATGTCTGATAAACCAACTTTTTACTTAACGACACCCATTTACTATCCTTCCGGCAAATTAACGATTGGCAATTCTTATACCACCATTGCTGCCGATACGTTAGCTCGGTACAAACGTTCACGCGGTTTTGATGTTTTTTTCTTGACCGGCACGGATGAACATGGGCTTAAGATTGAACAAAAAGCCGAAGCACAACAAATGACGCCGCAAGCTTATGTCGATCAAATGGCTGCTGGTATTAAAAAATTATGGAAGCTATTAGAAATTTCCAACGACAAATTTATCCGAACAACGGATCCAGAGCATGTGCGTTCGGTACAAAAAATTGTGCAACAGTTAATTGATCAAGGCGACGTTTATCTGGGCGAATATATCGGCTGGTATTCAGTCGATGACGAAGAGTACTTTACGGAGTCGCAATTAGCAAAAGTCTATCGTGATGATCACGGCCAAGTCATTGGCGGTCTGGCTCCCTCAGGGCACGAAGTGAAATTGGTTAAAGAGCCTTCTTACTTTTTCAAGATGAGTAAATATGCCGATCGTTTATTAGAATACTATGATCAACATCCTAATTTTATTCAACCTGAAAGTCGTAAACGGGAAATGATCAATAATTTTATTAAACCCGGCTTAGAAGATTTGGCGATGTCGCGGACTAGTTTTAATTGGGGAGTCCCCATTCCTAGTGATCCTAAACATGTGGTTTACGTTTGGGTAGATGCCTTATTGAACTATGTGACAGCTTTAGGTTATGGCAGTGATGATACCACTTTGTTTGATAAATACTGGCCGGCGGATGTCCATTTTGTCGGAAAAGAAATTGTTCGATTCCATACAATATACTGGCCGATTATTTTAATGGCTTTAGATTTGCCGTTGCCGAAACAAATCTTTGGACATGGTTGGCTACTGATGAAAGACGGCAAAATGTCGAAATCTAAGGGCAATGTAGTTTATCCGGAAATGTTGGTCAACCGCTATGGATTGGATGCCTTACGGTATTATTTAATGCGGGCCATTCCTTTTGGCAGTGATGGTGTTTTTACTCCTGAAGATTTTGTCGAACGAATTAATTTTGATCTGGCTAATGATTTGGGTAATTTATTAAATCGCACTGTGTCTATGATTAATAAATACTGTGACGGACAACTGCCCTCATTAAATTTAGGACAAACTGAAGTGGATCAGGACTTAGAACAACAAGCCCAACAAACGATTGTGGCTTATGATGCGGCAATGGATCAATTCGAATTTTCGACCGCTTTAGAGGTTACTTGGAAGTTTATTTCGCGAGCCAATAAGTATATTGATCAAACTGAACCGTGGGTTTTAGCCAAAGATCCCAATCAAAAAGACCGCTTGGCTAATGTATTGGCACATTTAGCAGAGTCGCTGCGAGTAATTGCAATCTTAATTAGTCCAGTGATGACTCACGCGCCGCAAAAGATTTTGGCACAATTAGGTCTGGATGAGGCTGCCAAACAACCAATTGCTTTCGGTCATTTACCAAGCGCACAAGTCACGGCCCAGCCGCAACCGATCTTTCCTCGTTTAGATGTAGAGCAGGAAGTTGCTTATATTAAAAAGCAAATGACGGCCGAACAACAAAAAGCTCAGGCCACCGGCACTCTCAAAACTTCGAAATCAGCTGCAGCTAAACAACAAAACCCGCACAAAGCTGAAGTGGGCATTAAAGATTTCAATAAACTTCAAATTCAAGTAGTTGAAATTTTGGCTGTCAACAAAGTGGCCGGAGCAGATCGACTATTGCAATTCACAGTCGATGATGGTAACGATTCAACTCGGACAATTGTTTCCGGCATTGCAGAGTTTTATCCGGATCCTCAAGTACTAGTCCACCAAAAAGTTTTAGCGGTGACTAATTTAAAACCGCGGCAAATGCGGGGCGTGACCAGTAATGGAATGTTATTATCCAGCGAATACCAGGGCCAAGTGCAATTAGTGACCGTGCCTTCAACCTTGGTGAATGGTTCCCGAGTAGAGTAGAGGTTAAAGCGGGTGCAATTATTTGATTCACATACTCATTTAAATGATCCTCAATTATGGAATCAAGTGGATTATTATTTACAGCAGGCTCAAAAATACAATGTGCAAGAGTTGGCTGTGGTGGGTTCGGATGCCCAACTCAATCAACGGGCATTAACTTTAGCAAAACAGCATTCGCAAATACATGCTGTCATTGGTTGGCATCCGGAAGCCGCGGCGTTTTTCAATTTAAGCCAACAAAAGCAGTTGGTGGAGGATATTCAGAGCCCCAAAGTGGTCGCCATCGGTGAGATTGGTCTTGATTATTATTGGGAACAAAACCCTGAGCCTCGAGTGCAACAAAAAGCGTTTATTGAGCAATTGGAAATCGCCCAACAATATCATTTGCCCGTCAATATTCATACACGCGAAGCGTGGGCGGATACTTATCAGATTTTACGCCGGCATCCGGTTGCAGCAGGAATGGTTATGCACAGCTTTAATGGTTCTTTAGCGTGGTTAGATAAATTTTTAGCCTTAGGTTGTTATGTGTCCTTTAGTGGTGTGGTTTCTTTTAAAAATGCGACTGCTGTCCAATTAGCGGCACAAAATGTGCCCTTACAACGGCTGTTGTTGGAAACAGATGCACCTTATCTGGCACCGGAACCACAGCGAGGCAAGCTTAATCAACCCGCCTATACCTATTTTGTGGCCCAAGCTGTAGCCAATTATCGGGTTTTGCCATTAAACATTGTTGCCCAACATACTTTTAAAAATGCCTGTGAGGTTTATCAAATTCATGACAAAAATTAAAGAAGTAATTGTAGTGGAGGGACGTGACGATACGGCCCGTTTGCATCAAGTTTTAGGGGCAGTGGATACCATTGAAACTCACGGCTCGGCCATTGATGCGAACACTTTGGCTTTGATTAAAAAAGCTCAAAGTCAACGGGGAGTAATTGTTTTAACCGACCCTGATTTTAATGGTGATCGCATTCGTCGGATTATCGTGCAACAAGTTCCCGGGGTGAAACAAGCTTTTTTACGCCGCCAAGATGCCGTGCCGCCTCATCATCACGGTAGTTTAGGATTAGAACATGCGAGTGCCGCTGTTATCCAGCAAGCTTTACAAGCCGTTTGGACTCCGCAAAAGGCTACCACCACGCGATTATTGACACAAAGTGAGCTGGTGGAATTAGGTTTGAGTGGTCATCCCCAAGCGCGCCAGTTGCGCGAACAAATCGGTGATCTGTTGCATATTGGATATGCGAATGCCAAACAATTACCGCAAAGGTTGCAAATGTTTGGCATTTCTTTAGCTCAAGTGCAAGCAGCCGTTGCCCAGGCGAGAAAGGGAAAACATGGTAGTTGAAAAATTTGATATTGCAGATCCCTTGCGGACGCAATTAATTTTAAAAGAGAATCATCTGCGCCCCCAAAAAAGTCTCGGCCAAAACTTTTTATGTACACCGCAAGTGCTGAATCAAATTATTGCCAGCGCGCAATTAACTGCGACAGATATAGTTTTAGAAATTGGGCCCGGCATCGGCGGCTTAACACAGCAACTGGCTAAGAGTGCAGCTCAAGTTTTTGCTTTTGAAATTGATCAACGGCTGCTCCCCATTTTAAAAACCAATCTAGCTAATTATCCCAATATTACATTATTGAATTTAGATTTTTTAAAACTGGATTTGCAGCAGTTTTGGCAGCAAAATCGACTCACTGACCGCCAGGTGAAAGTAGTTGCTAATTTGCCTTACTACATTACCACCCCCATTTTATTCAAATTATTAGCCGCACCGGTACCCTTACAGCAGTTAGTTTTAATGATGCAAAAAGAAGTGGCAGAGCGTTTAATAGCCCAGCCAGGTCATCGCGCTTATGGAGCTTTGAGCGTTTTAGTCCAATTACGTAGCCAAGTCACTTTGACACATGAAGTTGCTCCGCAGGCGTTTATTCCCCAGCCGCGGGTAGATTCCGCTATTGTTAGTTTTGATATTTTGAAGCAGCCACGTTATCCGATTGCAGATGATCGCCAATTTCAAAAGTTTGTCCAAGCAGTCTTTCGCCAAAAACGCAAGACCTTATGGAATAATTTGTTAAAATATGTCGGAGCTGGCTCGAAGCAAAAACAACTTTTAGAGCAAGTTTTTCAAAACTGCCATTTGGAACATAATATACGAGCAGAGCAACTCTCCTTGGCGGCCTTAGTACAGTTAAACAATCAGATTAATCAATATTTTAAATTATAATTTGTTATAATCAATAATTAAATTGATTTTTTAGCCTGAATGTGATAAAATAAGACCCCGGAAGGGGTTGATTTGGTGCCAACATCATTTGCTTCAATTAAACGTGATTTAGATCGTCATCTAGGTGAAAATATTACAGTCGTGGCCCAAGCAGGGCGCAAACGTGTTACTCGTCGTCATGGTAAACTAGCTGAGACCTTTCATTCTGTTTTTGTTGTGGACTTAGATCCCGCTGAGAATTCTTTTGATCGTGTTTCCTACAGTTACGCGGATTTATTAACTAAATCCATTCAATTGACTTTTGATTAAAGATTGCCAAAGGCAATCTTTTTTATTACGATAATTAATAGTTCTAATTTAAATAAAAAGATACAAGTAGGCAGCTTATGAAAACACGAAGAAGTGAACGTTTGGTCGACATGACAAATTATTTGGAGAATCGACCGTATCAATTGGTACCTTTAACCTTTTTTGCACGGCGTTATCAATCCGCCAAATCTTCTATTAGCGAAGATATTACCATTATTAAACATGTTTTCTTAAAACAAGGAATTGGTCTCATTGAAACTATTCCAGGTGCTGGGGGTGGAGTTTTGTTTACTCCCGGCATTAATCGGCAAATGGCGACGGAATTTTTACAACAGTTACAACAAAAATTAACTGATCCGCAGCGGATTTTACCAGGGGGATATTTGTATTTATCTGATGTAATTGGAGATCCACAGATTTTGCGGCAAATCGGCCAATTAATCGCGACACAGTATGCGAAACAGCCAATTGATGCGATTATGACCATGGCCACTAAGGGTATACCGATTGCCCAAAGTGTTGCCTATTATCTTAATGTACCTTATGTAATTGTCCGGCGGGAATCCAAAGTAACGGAAGGGCCTACTTTAAGCGTCAATTACGATTCCGGATCTATTTCCCGAGTGGAAAAAATGGAACTATCGAAGCGTAGTTTGCCACTGCATTCACGAGTGATCGCAATTGACGATTTTATGAAAGGTGGCGGTACGGTTAGCGGATTACGCAATTTGGTACACGAGTTTGAAAGTGAACTTTTAGGAGTGACAGTCCTAGTTGAATCTGGTAAATTAGTAAGCGCCAAAAAAGACCAAACTGTTTCTTTATTACAGTTGGATAGTTTAGATGTGGAGACCAAATCTTTAACCATGAGCACAGGCAGCTATTTGGATCAAGTAGATTTTACTCCCTTTGAATTAAATCGTTGAGCGGATTTCTTGCTTAGGGTATGATTATCCTGGTATTACTAAATTATGAAGAAATTGAAGGGAACATTGATGTCAAATCGTTTTACTGTGATTTTAGCAGCTGGCCAAGGCACAAGAATGAAATCAAAACTGTATAAAGTTTTGCATCCCGTTTGCGGCCGGGCAATGGTGGATCACGTATTAACGCAAGTGGAAGCCACGCAACCACAGCAAATAGTTACGGTTATTGGTTGTGGGGCCCAGCAAGTACAACAACTATTACAACAACGGACGCAATACGCAGTACAAGCGCAACAATTAGGAACGGCACATGCAGTGTTGCAAAGTGAGTCGCTTTTAGGAACCAAGCAAGGGACCACATTAGTCATTAGTGGGGATACGCCCTTATTTACAGCCGCAACTTTACAGAAATTATTTACTTATCATGAACAGCAACAAGCCTTAGCGACGGTGTTAACTGCTCAAGCCCCGGATCCATTTGGCTATGGCCGAGTAATTCGTGATGACCACGATCAGGTTCAAAAGATTGTCGAACAAAAAGATGCTACGCCACAAGAACAAGCAGTACGAGAAATCAATACGGGCGTTTATTGTTTTGATAATCAAGCCCTGTTTCATTATTTGCATCTAGTCCGCAATGACAATGCCCAACATGAATATTATTTGCCGGATGTCATTGAGTTGATGCGCAAAGATCAGCAAACAGTGGCCGCTTTTCAAATGGCGAACTTTGAGGAATCTTTGGGAGTTAATGATCAAGCCGCGTTGGCCCAAGCTACAGCCTTAATGCAGTTACGCATTAATCAACAGCACATGGCTAATGGAGTGACCTTAATTGATCCGCAGCATACGATGATTGATATTGACGTGACAATCGGTGCAGACACCTTGATTGAAGCGGGTGTGACTTTGAAAGGTAAAACGCAAATTGGAGCTAATTGTGAAATCACCCAAGGGTCACGCATCACAGATTCCATTATTGCAGATCAGGTTCGTATAGAAAGTTCTTGTCTCGAAAAAGCAGTTATGCAAGAAGGTAGCGATATCGGACCTAATTCCCATTTGCGACCGCAGACTGAAATTGGTCCCCAAGTGCATATTGGTAATTTTTGTGAAATTAAAAAATCCCAGATTGGAGCACGGACCAAAATTGGACATCTGAGTTATGTGGGCGATGCCACATTAGGCAGTGATATTAATGTAGGCTGTGGGGTAGTCTTTGTGAATTATGATGGTGTCCAAAAATGGCATAGTGAAGTTGGAGATCATACGTTTATTGGCAGTAATTCTAATATTGTAGCACCTGTCAAAATTGCAGATCATGCTTTTGTAGCCGCGGGATCAACGATTACGGCTGATATTAGTCAACATGATTTAGCTATTGCACGGGCTCGCCAAGTCAACAAACCAGATTATTGGTCGAGGTTGCCCTTGGCGAAAGATTCTGATTGGCAATAAATAAAATAATCTATATTTAGAGAAAGAGAGTAAATGATGTCTACCAAAAATGCTGAATGTCCGATGAAGATTTTTGCTTTAAATTCAAATAAGCCACTAGCTGAAAAAATTTCCCATTATATGGGTGTTCCTTTAGGTAAATGTTCCGTCAATCGGTTTAGTGATGGTGAAATTCAAATAAATATTGAAGAGAGTATCCGGGGTTCGGAGGTTTTTGTTATTCAGTCCACCTCTGCGCCAGTCAACGATAATTTAATGGAATTGTTGATTATGATTGATGCCCTCCGTCGGGCTTCAGCACAAACGATTAATGTAGTCATGCCCTACTACGGCTATGCGCGTCAGGATCGCAAAGCTCGATCACGCGAGCCCATTACGGCGAAGTTAGTAGCTAATATGCTGGAAAAGGCCGGTGCCCATCGAATTATTGCGATGGATTTACATGCAGTTCAAATTCAAGGATTCTTTGATATTCCGGTAGATCATCTGCTAGGAGCACCGTTAATTGCGGATTATTTTTTGGAAAACCAGTTAGATCAAGGAGCGGTGGTAGTTTCACCTGATCATGGAGGAGTTGTCCGGGCTCGGCGCTTGGCTGAATTTTTGAAGGCACCAATTGCAATCATTGATAAACGACGTCCGCGCCCGAATGTTTCAGAAGTAATGAATATTATTGGTGATGTCCGGAATAAACGGGCGATTATTATTGATGATATGATCGATACTGCTGGGACAATTTCCTTGGCGGCCCAAGCTTTAATGGAAGCGGGTGCTAGTGAAGTCTATGCTAGTTGTACGCATCCGGTCTTATCGGGTCCAGCAATTGAACGATTACAAGCTTCCGCAATTAAAAAACTGGTAGTAACTGACACCATTCAATTAAGTGATGATAAAAAATTGGATAAAATGGTTGAAATTTCGGTAGCGCCATTAATGGCGGATGCTATTAAACGCATTTACCATAATGAACCTGTGAGTCCATTATTTAACAATCGTTTTAAACGCCATCCAGCTTAAACGGTAATCAAAAAAGGACAGCTTGTACGGCTGTCCTTTTTAGTATGCAATTATTATTGCGGGCGATTATTGGAATTTTTTAAAAGATCACGAATTTCTTGGAGATATTGTTCTTCGGCGGAAGGTTGTTGAACCTGTGGTTTGGGCCGTTCAATTTTGTGAACACCTTGAACAATAAGAAAAACGACAAAGGCTATAATAAGAAATTCAATGACCGCATTGAGGAAAGATCCTACTTGGAACATACCGACTTTAATGGAAGATAAATCAATATGTCCTAAGAATAAGCCAATAAACGGATTTAAGATATATTTAGTTAAAGCATTAACGATGTTACTAAAGGCACCGCCAATAATAACCCCGACAGCTAAATCTAAAACATTACCGCGCATAATAAAATTTTTGAAATCATTTAACACTGCCGACTCCCCCTAACGTTTGCCCTCATTGTAGCGCATTGTTCTTAATATGTGCTTGAAAGGCGCTCAAACAGGAGGCAGTTTGACTGTGCGTAGGATCTGCCAACATTTCTTTGGGAAAATAAAACCGATGATCGCCACTGACACGACCGGCCAGTGCTTGGACTATCGGACTTATGGTGGATAACTCTTGCAAACTACCATCGGGTTGCATAATTTCAATTTGCGTTTTGGGTTCTTGAGCGGAGGGCTTGTAGGAATCATAGGGCAAATCAAAACTATTATTAATGGCAGTATAAAATTCAGGATCAAAGCCCGCGGCTTGAACTAAGTGCCGCATTTCTTGCAGTTGGTCTTCTTGACCGGGAACAAAGGTAACAGATTTGAAGGGATGGCGATCTAAAAAGCGGTGAACTAAATTTTGTAAAATTGAATCCGGATGATCACGCCATAAATTAAAATAAGTGTTTAAGACATCATCATCGAGTCGGAGGTAATCCGAAACATTGATGTCATTTTCAAAGAATGGAATTAACAGACTGGGCATTTCAAAGCCGGCCATTTCACCTTTTTCATAAAGATATTTAGCCCGATGGAGTAATTTAGTCAACACAACTTCCATCCCCCGTGAAACTGGATGAAAATAAATTTGTTGATACATTTGAAAGCGGGAAACTAAGTAATCCTCCACCGCATGCATGCCGCCAATTTCAAAAGCTAAACCTGAGCGGTAAGGATGAATGACTCGCATGATCCGGGTTAAATCGAACGTGCCGTATTGAGTTCCCGTATAATAGGCATCACGTAATAAATAATCCATTCGATCGGCGTCAATTTGACTGGAAATCATTTGGACAACTTGTTCATTGGGATAGGTTTTGGCTATTACTGCGGCTACTTTTTCAGGAAACTGCGGCTCAACTTGTCGCAAAATTTGATTGACTTTAGTTTGTGGTGAAGTAATAATCTTTTGGGTCCATTGTTCATGATCTGTGTTAAAAATATGTTCAAAAGTGTGCGAATACGGACCATGACCGATATCATGTAATAAAGCGGCACATAAAGCTACTAAGCACTCCGAATTGTCCCATAAACCATCGTGAGCATTTTGGGTCGGATAATTCCGGGCAAAAGTTTCACAAATTTTACGGGTAATTTCGTAGACACCTAAACAATGAGAAAAGCGCGAATGTTCCGCCCCGTGAAAAGTGAAGGACGTGGTACCTAATTGTTTAATGCGCCGGAGGCGTTGAAACTCTGGAGTGTTAATTAAGTCTAAAATCACGCGATGACGCACGTGAATATAGTTATGGACAGGATCGCGAAAGACTTTTTCGCGGGGTAAAAAGGCGACTTGGAGCATAATTATTGTTCCTCCTTCAATTTGTAAAGAGTGCGATTGAGCTGTTGTTGTTGGGTCAATGCTTTCGAAATACTAGAAGCATATTGAGGTTGTTGTGTCAGCCAACTAGTACTGATTTTTTGTATAGTAAATCTTTGAGCAAGTACTTGTAGGAGACGGGCTTTAAAAATCGCCGGAGTTGGGCAACTGGAATCCACGGCTGCTAAGGTAGTCATGCTGGCGGGATTGACTTGTGGATAGCGCGCTTGCACAGGCTGATTGGCCAGTTGATAAAATTTTTGCAGTAAAGCCCCGCGGTGTTGTTGATTGCCGTTAACAGCAATATAGGCCATCACTACACCAGCTCGATTTAAGCGCCGTTGCGCCAAACCGGCAATTTTTTGACCTTGGCGGACAATGTCATAAGTTCCAGGACAATAGGAATTTTGTACTTCAAAATGGTCTAACATGAGTGGTGCTAAACAACTTTGCAAGTCGGCAAACATTAATTCATAAGCTTGATCAATTGATAAGTTAGTGGTATCCGGTATAAAATAGCTCAGATTAATAATCCCGGGATCACTGATCACTGCCAAACCGCCTGAATTGCGAATAAAGACAGGCCACTGTTGCCGGTGAAGCCATTGTAATCCAGCTTGTAATTGAGTGAGACGTTTATCTTGTAAGCCTAAAATGACACAGGGACAACTTTGCCAAAATTGAATCAGTGGTTGTTGCCGGACTTGAGCTAGACGTAATAAAAAATCGGTATCAGGAAAAATCCGCTTTAAAGCTGGCGGCGTATGATAATCATGATCATAAAGTAAAATAGTTTGCACAAAAAAGCACTCCTCAATTAGAGTTAAATTAGTCTTACATAATCAATTATATTATAATTCAAGTTGGAAGGGATAACAGCATGGCAAAGCCAGAAGTCCAAACAGTGAATATTCATTTAACTAATCAAATTATCCAAAATGGTGAAATGAATCAATTCCAAGTAAAAACCCAGGGGCAGTTTGTACAATTAGGGCCGATAATTTATTTGCGGTACCAAGAGGATGCGCCTGCTTTGGCCCGGGTTACTATTAAATTAAGTTCTCAGCAGGAAGTAATGATTAAACGTCAACCTCAAGGAGAAGCAAGTACCAAATTAATTTTTGATCAGCGACAACCGCGGCGGTTTGCCTATCAAACGCCCTATGGCAGTTTCTGGTTACGCTCACAAACGCAGCAAATGCAGCTTTTTTTAGCCCAAGATCCCTTAAATGGGCAACTTAAATTACAATATCAATTGTTCAATGAATTAAAGTTAATTGGAAGTTATAAGTTAAGATTGCTTTTTGAACAATGAGTGGTTAAGATGGAAGACAGACTGTTGAAAGGATGTGCCTAGCAGTGGTTGTAGAATTAAAACAATTTGATGGCAAAAATAAAAGTGATTTATCCATGATTGAAGTGGCGCATGCCATTTTAGAACAAGCCCAAAAACCCATTTCTTTTGTCGATTTGGTTAATGAAATTCAACAATATATGAATAAAAGTGATGCAGAAATTAGAAATCAGTTACCGCAATTTTATACGGATTTAAATGATGACGGCAGTTTTATTTCTTTAGGAGAAAATGTCTGGGGCATGCGTACTTGGTATCCCTACGATTCCGTCGATGAAGAAGTTAACCATCCCGAAGATTCCGATGATGTCAAAGCCCCTGAAATTAAGCGGGTCAATGCTTTTATTGATGATGACGATGATGATGACGTTATTGATTACGATGAAGAAGATGGCAGTGTTTCCAGCATTAATGATGATGACGATGATGATACCAGTGATGCTCAACAAATGCCGGATTTGTCCAAATTTTCGCAACCCAATATGACGTTAAGTGATAATGGTGACACTGATTTGAGTGCGGATGATGATTTAGATGATGGCATTGAAGGCGACTTGAGCGAATTCTCTGATGCGGACGACGAGGATGACCATCCCGAGCAATAATTTGTTAGAAATTATTTGACAACAAATATAATTCTTTATAAAATACTTTTTGGGCGCGTTACAGTGCGTTAGTACAGGCTCTCTATTCAAGCAAGCGAATGGAGGCCTTTTTTAATTTATTACCCCTGTCAGTGTTGGTTGATTGGTAGTTATAAACTAACGACAAGATTCAAACAGTGCATAAAAATAAAGGAGTGTTGGTATGACCAAGTATATCTTTGTGACCGGCGGCGTGGTTTCATCTTTAGGAAAAGGAATCGTGGCTTCGTCGCTCGGAAGGTTATTAAAAAATCGCGGCTTGAAAGTAACAATGCAAAAATTCGATCCGTATATTAATGTGGATCCGGGAACCATGAGTCCCTATCAACATGGTGAAGTTTTTGTCACCAATGATGGGACAGAGACTGATTTAGACTTAGGTCATTACGAACGCTTTATTGATATTGATTTAAATAAATATTCTAATGTGACTACGGGGCAAGTTTACTCCGAAGTGATTCAAAAAGAGCGCAAAGGTGAGTATGATGGCGCCACCGTGCAAGTTATCCCGCATATTACGAATATGATTAAAGAAAAAATTATGCGCGCTGCAGCCACTACTGATTCTGATGTCATTATTACCGAAGTTGGAGGAACGGTAGGCGATATTGAATCGTTACCTTATTTAGAAGCTTTACGGCAAATGAAATCCGAAGTGGGTTCGGAAAATGTGGTTTATATTCATACTACTTTAATCCCCTATTTAAAAGCTGCCGGCGAAATGAAAACCAAACCTACTCAGCATAGTGTCAAAGAATTACGGGGTTTAGGGATTCAACCGAACATTCTTGTGGTCCGGACGGAAAAGCCGATTTCACAGGGAATGCGCAACAAGATTGCTTCATTTTGTGATGTTGATCCTGCTGCCGTGATTGAATCGCTAGATGTTCCCAGCCTTTATTCTGTACCGTTAAACTTGCAAAAACAAGGGCTCGATCAAACTGTTTGCGATTATTTACACATCCAGGCACCGACTGCCGATATGACCAGTTGGCAACGTTTGGAACAACGCGTTTTGAATTTGCAGCATCAAACAACGATTGCTTTAGTTGGTAAATATGTGGAACTCAAAGATGCATATATTTCGGTCAATGAAGCTTTGAAGCACGCGGGCTATGCTTTTGACTGTGATGTTCAAGTTATTCGTTATCGGGCCGAAGATATCACCGCTGAAAATGTCCAGGATAAATTAGGCAAAGCCGATGGCATTATTGTTCCCGGTGGTTTTGGGTCTCGAGGCTTGGAAGGCATGATTCAAACCGTCAAATATGCTCGTGAAAATGACGTACCCTACTTGGGAGTTTGCTTAGGGATGCAGATGGCCTGTTTAGAATTTGCCCGTAATGTTGCAGGAATCAAAGATGCGACTTCCACTGAAATTAATCCTCAGGCCAAACATCGGGTGATTGATTTAATGGCCGATCAACATGATGTGGAAAATCGTGGTGGAACATTACGGCTTGGTGCTTGGCCTTGCAAAATCCAGCCACATACTTTGGTGGCACAAATTTATAATAATCAAAGTGTGATCCAAGAGCGGCATCGGCATCGTTATGAATTTAATAATGAATATCGGAGCTTATTAGCTCAAAAGGGACTCGTCTTTTCCGGAGTGTCGCCTGATAATCGCTTAGTGGAAATTATTGAAATTCCAACGAACCGCTTTTTTGTGGGAGTGCAATTTCATCCGGAATTTCTCTCTCGCCCGGCACGACCGGAACCTATTTTCAAACATTTTGTCGGCGCAGCCTGTCAATTAACAGAATCTGATATTTAATGGGTGTACATTCTTCGTGATTTATATTATTATTTTATGGTGAGTTTGAATTCGAAAAGGGCTGAGAGAGAATATGGCAAAAATGGTGATTCATGGTGGGAAGAGGCTTTCTGGCACAGTAACTATTGGCGGTGCCAAAAATAGCACAGTAGCAATTATTCCCGCTACAATTTTAGCTGATTCTCCGGTGATTTTGGATTCAGTGCCGCAAATTAAGGACGTTTATAACCTAATGGATATGTTAGGGTCAATGAATGTGGCTTCGGATTATGATGGCGATGTGTTACGAGTAGACCCGACCCAGATTAAATTTATTGCCTTGCCACATGGTAAAGTAAAGAGTTTGCGGGCCTCCTATTATTTTATGGGTTCGATGTTGGGCCGCTTTGGAAAAGCAGTCGTTGGGTTTCCAGGTGGTGATGATATTGGTCCGCGCCCCATTGACCAGCACATTAAAGGTTTTAAAGCCTTAGGTGCCCAAGTTCATCAACAAAAGGATTCCATTGTAATTGAAGCACCCCATGGTTTACATGGAGCGCGGATTTTTTTAGATATGGTTTCGGTCGGTGCCACCATTAATATTATTTTGGCAGCTGTTCGAGCGCATGGAACTACAGTAATTGAAAATGCCGCTCGCGAGCCGGAAATTATTGATTTGGCCACCTTTTTAAATAATATGGGAGCGCAAATTCGTGGTGTTGGGACACAAACTATTCGTATCACGGGAGTAGAACATTTAGGCACACAAAGCTCTCATACTATTATTCCGGATCGTATTGAAGCCGGGACTTATCTATCTTTAGCAGCGGCAGTCGGTGATGGGATCTTAGTTAAGAATATTATTGCGGAGCATTTGGATGCATTCTTGGCTAAAATTCAAGAAATGGGTGTGAACTTAGATGTCCGGGAAGATAGTATTTTTGTTTATCCCAATAGCCAATTAAGCGGTATTAAAGTCAAAACCAGTGTTTACCCAGGGTTTGCCACTGATTTGCAGCAACCATTAACGCCATTAATGTTATTAGCGGATAGTCAAAGTACGATTATAGATAGTATTTATCCTAAACGAACCCGGCACATTCCCGAATTGATTAAAATGGGCGCGCACATTAAAGTAGTTAACAATCAGATTTTGGTGAATCATACGTCACATTTAACAGGTACAGAAGTTACCGCGGAAGAAATTCGTGGGGGTGCGTCTTTGATGATCGCTGCTTTAATGGCGGAAGGGACAACCGTGATTGATTGTGCTGAGAATATTATGCGCGGCTATGATCGCATTATTACCAAATTGCAAAATCTGAAGGCGGATGTCTCTTATTCCGGTAATGAAATTTTTTAGCGGTTGCATGTTTAATTGATTCGTGCTAACATGCTTTAATGTCAGTAAATTTAATCTCTAAGACAGGCAATGGCTTAGGGCAGGGGAGTGTAATATATGAAGCAAGGAATTCATCCAGATTATCATCAAGTTGTATTTATGGATTCAGCCACAGGCAAAAAATTCTTGGCGGGTTCAACAGTTCAATCTGCTGAAACCACTGACTTTGAAGGTCAAGAATATCCATTGATCCGAGTAGAAATTACTTCTGACTCACATCCGTTTTATACTGGTAAACAGAAGTTTACCCAAGCTGATGGCCGGATTGATCGATTCAACAAGAAATATGGTTTTTCGAACGATTAAACCAATTCATAATTAAAAATAATGAAGCCCACACAATGTGTGGGCTTTTTCAATGTAAGTGATAGCGGCGACTGCTCTAACTTTTTTTAGTGACTGTGTGCACCCAAACTAAATTAATAAATTCTAAAATGGCAGTAGTTAGAAAAACGGCTCCGTAACTCCAAGAACTGGAGACGACTGATCCTAACAACGGTCCGATGCAGTTGCCCATATATTGAAAGCTTTGATTGTAACCAAAAATGCGGCCGGATACTTGATGGGGGCTATTTTTGGCTAACAAGGTTTGCACTTGCGGTAACAAAGCCGCGTCTGAAATTCCCACAAAGAAACGTAAAATCATTAATTGCCAGACGTTAGCTACAAATGCTTGGGGAAGATAAATAACCGTCGCCAAAATTAAACCTCCCAGTAATACCTTTTTAGTGCCAATACGATCGCCTAGTGCACCAAAACGAGAAGATAAAACCGCCGAAGGAATTCCCGGAATAGCCGTCACAATACCGCTAATGAGAGCAACTTGGCCACTATCGTGCATTAATTGTTTAACGTAAAGACTAATGATCGGATTGATCGAATTATTGGCAACTTGAATAATCAGAGTAGTAACAAACATGCCGATCACGACTTGCGGTTGGCTAATAATTGAGAATACTTCCCGGAAAGATGGTTGTTTGCTTTGCGGAATCGGAGTAAAATCTTCCTTTACGAAAAATAAACACAGGAAAAATGCGCTTAATAGTAGACAGCCGGTAATCAAAAAGGGAATACGATAACCCCACAATTGAGCGATAACTCCGCCCAATAACGGGCCTAACAATGAACCGGAGACGGTCCCGGTAGTCAAGGTTCCTAAAGCCTTACCAACATGCTGAGTAGGAGCCGTGGTGGCAATGAGAGTATTCGAATTGCTGATATAGCCGGCAAAGAAGCCTTGCAAAGTTCTTAAAATAATTAACTGATACACATTAGTTACCAAGGACATAGAACCAATCACCAGCCCCATCCCTAAGGAAGCTCTTAAAATAATCCGTTTGCGGCCCTTACTATCAGCTAATTTGCCCCAGAGAGGAGAAATTAAAGCAGACACCACAAAGGTACTGGCATAAGCAATTCCCGCCCACATGGCGACTTGAGCATTAGTAAAATGCCCCAGCGTGTTAATGTATAATGAAAGAAATGGCGTCACCATACTAAAACCAATGCCGGCAATAAAATTACCAAATGTTAAGATGTACATGTTTCGTTGCCAATATTGATTTACGTTAGCCATTGAAAAACTCACTTTCGTTTAGAATGCAATTATTATAGCACTATCTACTTCAAAAATAGTTTGTTGATTGCCAGTTTTTCACATTAAAAGGAGGTTTACAGTATGTTCTTAAATTTAGCCGAAGTGGCCACTGCATTAAATTTAAAAACTACTACATTACCACAAACCGATTTAACTCAAGTGACATTTGACAGCCGCCAAGTTCTGCCGGGAGCTTTATTTGTTCCGTTGGTAGCACAACGTGACGGCCATGACTTTGTTACCGCCGCTTTTAAGCAGGGCGCGCAAGCTACTTTATGGCAAGCCGACCACCCATTACCACCCAGTGCCGATGATCGTTATTTAGTAGTACCGGATACACTGGAAGCTTTACAAAAGTTGAGTGCTTATTACTTACAAAAAATTCAGCCCCAGGTAGTGGCCATTACCGGCAGTAATGGTAAAACGACTACAAAAGATATGACCGCTGCTATTTTGGCTCAGAAATATCGCGTCGTAAAAACGCAAGCCAATTTCAATAACGAAATTGGGGTACCCATTACGATTTTAGCGATGCAGGCAGATACCCAAATTTTAGTAGTTGAAATGGGCATGGATCATGCGGGACAATTAACACAATTATCAGCGCTGGCTCACCCTGATGTAGCAGTGATTACGATGATCGGCGAAGCCCATATTGAATTTTTCGGGACGCGAGCTAAAATTGCCGATGCCAAAATGGAAATTGTCAAGTTCCTGAAGCCCCAAGGAGTTTTGATTTTTAATGGCGATGAGCCGTTATTACAAGATCGGGCGGCGGCTTTAAAGCAAAAGACCTTGACGTTTGGGCGGCAGACAACCAATACTTTATTTGCCAAACAGATTCAAGCTCAAAAGGACTCTTCGCTTTTTACAACTAATATCTGGCCGCAGCAACAATTTACCCTGCCGTTGATTGGTGATTACAATGTGGATAATGCCCTAGCAGCCCTGCTGGTGGGTCAACATTATGGTGTGACGCCAGCAGCTATGCAACAAGCGTTGGCACATTTTAAACCGACTAAGAATCGGACCCAATGGTTAACTGCCGCTAATGGTGCACAATTATTAAGTGATGTGTATAATGCTAATCCGACAGCAATGGTTGATGTGATAAGTAATTTTAGTCGTGTGCCGACAACGGGGCGCCGCATTTTAGTTCTAGGAGATATGTTGGAATTAGGCCCGCAAACAGCCAAATGGCATGCACAGCTAGCTTCAGTCATAGATCCGCACAAAATTGCAGCTGTTTATTTGTATGGTGATCTTATGGCCGCCCTCCAAGCTGCTTTAGTTTCTAAACTGCCGGTCTATTATTTCCCCACTGCACAACAAGAACAGTTAATTGCCCAGTTACAACAGGATGTCTTACCCAGTGATTTAGTTTTATTAAAAGCCAGTAACGGTTTGCATTTAGAGCGGGTGGTACAAGCTTTAATGGATTCTTAAAAAGATATAAAATTAATTAAATATTATTGATCCGTCTGACCCCGAAAAGGTGTACTATTGTCGTGTTTCGAGGAGATGATAGTCATGGCGGGCAAAAAAACAACCCAACAATTAGCACAAGAATCGCCTGCAGCAGTTTTAGAGTACCTTCAAACCAGCTGGCAGGGACTGACTGCACAGCAAGCAGCGGCTCGGTTAAAAAAATATGGTCCCAATCAAATTGTTAAAAGTAGCCATCAATCCCAGTTAAAGATTTTTTTAAAAAATTTTGTTAGTTTAATGGCTATTTTGTTATGGGTTGGCGGAATTATTGCTTTTTTGGCCCAAATGCCGGAATTAGGAATTGCTATTTGGGCAGTCAATGTGATAAATGGTGTGTTTTCATACTGGCAAGAACATGCGGCCCAAAAGGCAACAACTTCGTTAATGAAAATGTTGCCGACTTTTGTGCGGGTGCGCCGTTCAGGCCAGCTGGAACAAATTGCAGTGGAGGAATTGGTCCCCGGAGATATTTTTGAATTACAGGCGGGGGATGCAATTTCTGCGGATGCACTGGTTTTAGAAGCTAATTCATTACAAGTGGATCAATCGGCGTTAACAGGTGAATCAGTTCCCGAAAGTAAACAGAGTACTTATAAACCCGGTGAAGGTGAATTTGCCGAGGCTAATATTTTGTATGCCGGCACCACTGTGGGTGCCGGAACGGGCCTGGCGGTTGCCCTGGCGACCGGCATGCAGACCGAATTTGGCCATATTGCTGATTTAACGCAAACGCAAAGTCAAACGGTGAGTCCACTGACTCAAGAACTGAATCGTCTGACTCAGCAACTATCTTTAGTGGCTATTTTAATCGGTGTTGCCTTTTTCTTCTTGGCGATTTGGGTGGTTCACTATCCATTGGCACAATCATTTATTTTTGCTTTAGGGATGATTGTGGCCTTTATTCCTGAGGGCTTATTACCTACGGTGACTTTATCTTTAGCACAAGGAGTGACCCGCATGGCTAAAAAGCATGCCTTGGTTAAAGATTTAAATTCGGTCGAAACTTTAGGCGAAACAACGGTCATTTGCTCCGATAAAACTGGAACTTTGACACAAAATCAGATGACAGTGAATCATATTTGGTTACCTTTTCGTGAGTTTCAAGTCACGGGTCAAGGCTACGAAGTCAATGGTCAAGTGAAATATCGCGGACAACCAGTGCAACTAGCCCAACAGCCGGAACTTCAAAAATTGTTAACTATTGCGGCATTGGATAGTGATACCCGTGTAGAAGCGCCCCAGACCAAACAATCACAGCCTAAATTATTGGGCACTCCGACTGAAGCAGCGATGGTGATTATGGCGCAAAAGGCGGGGTTAGATCCTGATGAATTAACCCAGCGTTATCCGCGTGTCAAGGAATTGACGTTTGACTCGCAACGCAAACGTATGAGCACGCTCAATCGTTTGCCAGACGGCAGTCTGCGGATTTGTGTAAAAGGGTCATTAGGCGACACCTTGGATTGTTGCAATCGCATTTTAGATCATACGGGAATCAGGCAATTAACCCAACGAGACCAAGATCGGGCCCACAAGGCGGAGTCCGATTATGCTCAGTCCGGTTTACGGACTTTGGCAGTAGCTTATCGTGATATTCCAGCAGATCAGGTTCCTGCGGATATAGACAGTTTGAAGGTCGCCAATACAGAAAAAGATCTCATTTTAGTGGGCCAAGCCGCCATGGCCGATCCACCTCGCCCAGAAATTAAAGCAGCAGTGAAAAAATGCCATGATGCCGCTATTCGGATTATTATGGTGACCGGCGATAGTCCGATGGTCGCTCAAAATATTGCTGCCCAAATAGGCATTGTATCTAGTAAACAAGCACGGGTGATTACCGGCAAAGAGTTGACCCAAATGAGTACAACCGATTTGCAAGCCGCCTTTCAACAAGAGTTGATTTTTGCGCGTGTAGCGCCAGAACAAAAATATAAAATTGTTGATACTCTACAACAAATGGGGGAAATTGTGGCTTCCACCGGCGATGGTGTCAATGATGCTCCAGCCTTAAAAAAGGCCAATATTGGAGTTGCCATGGGTATTACGGGGACAGATGTAGCTAAAGATGCCGCCGATATGATTTTGACAGATGACAATTTTGCTTCCATCGTTGCGGCGATCCAAGAAGGGCGCACGGTTTACAATAATATCCAAAAATTTCTTACCTATATTTTAAATTCCAATGTGGCTGAAGCTGTACCGTCGATTTTATTTTTACTCAGTCGCGGTATGATCCCGTTACCGTTAACGGTTATGCAAATTTTAACCATTGATTTAGGCACGGATATGTTACCTGCTTTAGGTTTAGGCTCCGAACAAGCGGAACCGGGATTAATGCATTTACCTCCGCGTTCCCGAAAAGCTCATCTCTTAACTAAAGATGTTTTATGGCGGGCTTTTGCCTGGTATGGTTTAATGGGCTCGCTGGTTTCCACAGCAGGGTACTTTTTTGTTAATTATCAATACGGCTGGCCCCAAGTTGCGCTAGCGGCTAGTGGCAGCCATTATGTGACAGCAACCACGATGACTTTAGCGGCGGTAGTTTTTTGCCAAATAGCGAATGTTATGAATTGCCGGACGCAATCCGCTTCTGTATTTGCTTTAGGTCTTTTTAGTAATTATAAAATCAATGTGGGGATTTTAGCCGAATTCTTGATTTTACTTATTTTAATGTACGTTCCCCTTTTGCGGGGTGTTTTTCAAACTGGCGCCTTGAATTGGGCTGATTGGATTTTTTTGGTTTGCATTCCACTGCCGGTTTTTTTGATTGAGGAGTTGCGTAAGGCGATCGTTCGCCGGCAAAAAGGTTTAAAGTAATCACATAAGTTGCTTGAAGACCTTTAACTTTCACTGCAAAAATGATAAAGTGTTTACTTAGTATAGTTTCTGAAAAACTAACAAAATATTGCAAGGCAGTTACCAAATTTAGAAAATGAGTCCTGTTTTGTGATATATATTCATTCACATATAGGAGGATATTTTTGAAATTTAGTGAACTTAATTTAGACGAGAGCTTGTTAACAGCAGTAACTGCAGCTGGTTTTGACGCACCCACTCCAATTCAAGCGCAAACGATCCCGTTAGTTTTAAGTGGCGCCGATGTCATTGGACAGGCACAAACAGGTACTGGGAAAACAGCTTCTTTTGGGTTGCCTATTTTGCAGGAAGTTGATCCCCAGTCTGTGAATATTCAAGCATTAATTATTTCACCGACACGCGAATTGGCGGTGCAAACGCAAGAAGAATTACAACGTTTAGGCAAAAATCGGCATGCTAAAGTGATTGCAGTTTATGGTGGTTCGGATATTCGGCGGCAGATTCAACAATTGAAGAATCATCCCCAGATTGTTGTCGGTACGCCGGGACGTCTGTTAGACCATATTAATCGTCGGACCTTAAAACTGGAGCATATTCAACAAGTTGTCTTGGATGAAGCTGACGAAATGTTAGATATGGGTTTTGTGGACGATATTGAAAACATTTTGAAAACAGTACCGGAAGACCACCAAACATTGTTATATTCAGCGACAATGCCCAAGCCCATTATGCATATTGCAGCTAAATTTATGCAGAATCCCAAAATTGTTAAAATCAAGTCGAAAGAATTAACGGCGGATAAAATTGAGCAATACATGGTACGTTCCAAAGAATATGAAAAATTCAATATTATGACGCGTTTTTTTGATGTGCAACAACCGGAATTAGCTTTAATCTTTGGCCGGACTAAACGCCGAGTAGATGAATTAACACGGGGACTCAAAGCACGTGGTTATAATGCCGAAGGAATCCATGGTGATTTGTCCCAACAAAAACGAATGAGTGTGTTGCATCAATTTAAAGCGGGCAAATTAACTTATTTAATTGCCACTGATGTGGCCGCCCGTGGTCTTGATATCACTGGTGTCAGTCATGTTTATAATTATGATATTCCACAAGATCCTGATAGTTATGTGCATCGAATTGGCCGGACTGGACGTGCGGGTCATTCCGGGATTTCCGTAACCTTTGTGGCTCCCAATGAGCTCAGTTATTTACGGAGTATTGAACAATTAACCAATGTACGAATGTTACCTTTGAAGCCACCAACAGCACAAGAAGCTTTGAACGGGCAATTAAAAGCGGCGCAAACGCAAATTGCCGAGCAAGTTCAAGCGGGCGGTTTAGATAAGTTTGCCCCTGTGGCACAAACACTCTTAGAAAAATATGATGCCTTGACAGTAACAGAACTTTTATTGAAGAGTCTCAGCAAAGATCCGGAATCCATTCCAGTTCATATTACACCAGAACGGCCTTTGCCTAGTCGCCGAAGTGGGAATAACCGCGATCACCGGCGGTCTAATCGGCGTAATTATCGGGATCGCCGCTTTAATCATAGTCATCGCGAACGGCGTAATAGAGATTTTGACCATGACCGGACGCATAGTAAGTCTCGTGGAAAACGCGATTTTAAAATTCACAGTACAAATTATTAACTAACCGGAATTGATAAATAATTGACTTCTGGTTCACAATAGGCTATCTTGAAGGTCGAAAACAATCAGGTTTCGGCCTTTTTGAATGGGGACAACTAATGATTTATGGGATCGGTATCGACTTAGCAGAAATTTCAAGAATTGAGCGGGCTGCGCAAAAGAATCCACGTTTTGTGGATAAAGTTTTGACACCGGCGGAAAAAACAGTTTGGCAACAATATTCGGGTGCGCGACAACAAGAGTATTTAGCGGGCCGTTTTTCAGCCAAGGAAGCCTTTAGTAAAGCTTGGGGGACGGGAATAGGAAAACTGAGTTTTCAAGATTTAAGTATTTTAGATACGGCTCAGGGACGACCGCAAGTAGTGCAACAGATCTTTCCCGGACAAGTTTTTATCTCGATTTCGCATACGCAACAATATGTCGTCACGCAAGTGCTTTTAGAAACGAACGGAAAGGAATAGAATGTATGCAACCTTCAGTTCATCGACCTACGCAAATTATTATTGATCGGCAAGCCATTCGCGCTAATTTAGCTCATCAACGCCAAATCTTAGATCCAACAACGCAAATTTTTGCAGTTGTCAAGGCAGATGGTTATCATCATGGTGCAGTCCCAGTAGCTCGTCTGTTGCATGAACAGCATATTGCCGGCTTTTGTGTCGCAACTTTAGATGAAGCTTTAGAATTAAGAGCGGCTGGACTTACCGAGCCGATTTTGGTCTTAGGTGTAACTCCTGTAGCGCAAACGACTCTTGCCAGCCAGCAGGACATTTCGTTAACGGCTCCAAGTCAAGCTTGGCTAGAAGCTGCCGCCCAAAGTGTTACACAGCCTTTGAAAATTCATTTAGCCCTTGATACGGGGATGGGACGGATCGGATTAACTTCAGTAGCTTCAGTTCAGCAAGCTTGTCATTTTCTACAGCAAACGCCGCAATTGATCGCTGAGGGTATTTTTACACATTTTGCTACGGCCGATGAAAAAAATACGGATTATTTACAGCATCAGATGACGCTATTTGACCAAATGACAGCGCATTTACCGATCAAGTTTAAATACATGCATTGTGCTAATTCGGCCACAGCTTTGTGGCATTTATCCTATCAAAAACAACTAGTTCGGTTCGGTATTGCTTTATACGGGTTGAATCCTTCAGGAACTGCGATTACCGATTTGCCTTATGCTTTACAACCGGCGCTGAGTTTGGAAACAGAAATTTCACATCTCAAATTACTACCTGCAGGTCAAAAAATCAGTTATGGGGCGACATATACCACTGCGACAGATGAGTTCATTGCTACTCTACCTATCGGTTACGCAGATGGTTGGCTGCGGCGGCTGAGCGGCAGTAGTGTTTTGGTGGCGGGTCAGCGGTGCCCGATTGTCGGGCGTATTTGTATGGATCAGATGATGATTAAAGTCCCCCAAGCCTATCCGGTAGGAACGAAAGTCACATTAATTGGTTCTAATCAAGGGCAGACCATCACGGTGGATGAATTGGCGGAATATAGTCATACAATAAATTACGAAATTATTTGTAATTTATCCGATCGAATTCCTCGAAAGTACGTGAATTAAGCAAATAATCTATGGTATATTATGCTTGAAAGTATGATTGAGGAGGAAGTAACCATGGCTGACAATCAGAGAAATATTTCCGTGCAACTAGATGCTGAAGTATTGAATCAACTAGAAAGTTATGTGAGCAAAAATGCTTGTGATATTGATTTTATAGTCGATGAGGCTCTGTTAAGTTTTTTTAATCATCCTAACAATATTGTTGATCAATTAATTCATGGTTATTTGGATATGGCAGATATCAACGAAGAACTCAGTAAAGAATTTTCAATTTGTGAACAGGAGGCAGACAAAAGGACTATTGACTTTAACTATTAAACGCGGTGATATTTATTATGCCGATCTTTCTCCCGTAGTTGGTTCCGAGCAGGGGGGAATGCGGCCAGTGTTAGTAATTCAAAATAATATTGGTAATAAATATAGTCCAACTACAATCATTGCAGCAATTACTGGACGAATCGAGAAGCCCAAAATGCCAACGCATGTTGGTATTACGGTGGAAGACGGAGTTAGCAAAAACTCCGTTATTTTGACGGAACAGATTCGAACCATTGATAAGCAACGCTTGAAAGAAAAGGTCACGACTTTATCAGCTAGTAAGATGCATGCCGTAGATAAGGCTTTAAAAATCAGTATTCATTTATAAACATAGATTTAATAACCGCTTACTTATTAAAAAACTGACTCACTTAGTTAAGTGAGTCAGTTTTTTAATTATTCGGCAGGCAATTGGTCTAAAATCGTTCCTTTTTGTAAGTCATCAATTTCGGAAACCCGAAAATTATTGGCTTCTAAATTGTCGACAATCCGGCGTAATTGTTCGGCGTTCACTTGTGGTTGCAAGGTAAAGAGATTGCGTCTTACCAAAGCAGTTTTTCGAGCGTCTAAGGTTAAACAACCGACAATATTGACTTCTTGGTTAATAATACTGGAGATTTCCGCCAGCTGTCCCGCTTGACCAGAGGAAATGACGGTTAATACGTAACTGCCGGTATTAATATTCCACGCCTCGGACAACATTTCTAGAAGTTTAGTATGGGTGAGAATGCCGTAAAAATGATGATTTTCGTCTAAAACAGCAATGTAGGGTAAATCTTTGATGTTAAAAAAAACTTTAAAAAAAGGAGCATTAATGGGAATAGTTTTGGTGGCATTTTTCAATAAATATGTCACTGGCAAAGACATGTCCCCATTGCGGGATTTATGACGATAGATATGCATTTTATAAATATTGCCCCGAAAAATTGTTCCGGTTTCATCTAAAATAGGGACACAGCGATTATCGGATTCTTCCAGAATTTTTAAAGCCTGTTCTAAGGTCACCGATTCCTGGACGGTAACTAAATAACGTTTCTTTAAAACTAAAGATTTGATCAGCATTATTTTATCCTCAAAATTTTTAGAAGTACTTGATTAGTCATCACTAGTTCCAAAGTAGGCTGCCGGCCACATCGCAAGAAAAATGGGCACAATCCCCAAGAACCAATTACCTAGTAAAGTACCTATTAGGACGACCACTAAACATAAAATTAATAAAATTAACATAGCTTTTTTCATCAAAATATTCATCCTCCTCTCTGATGAGCTTTTGCCTTTATCATAGCACAGCGCGGATTTAAAAAATAAAAAAACTGCCATTAATAAATGGCAGTTAGTGCTAATCAAAAATTGGCTTATTCAATACCTACAGCTTTAAAACCATCATGGGCAACTTTGGTTAATTGCGCAGCAGAGTTGTTCATCTTTTCTTGTTCCGCAGCATTCAAAGGTACTTCTAAAATTTCTTGGACGCCATTGCGATTAACCACTACCGGAGAACCAACATAAAGATCTTGAACGCCATATTGGCCATTCATATAAACGGATAAAGGTAACACTGTTTTTTCATCAGCCAAGAGCGCCTTAGCAATACGAGCTAAAGCTGTGCCGATGCCATAGAATGTGGCACCTTTTAAATTAATAATTTCGTAAGCTGAATTAACTACCCGATCATTAATAGCTTGCAATTTTTCATCGGTAATTTCAGGATGGGTTTGTTGATATTCAGCCATTGTTAAACCACCAATAGTCAAGTGAGACCAAGCAACAAATTCACTGTCACCATGTTCGCCCAAAACGTAACCATGGATCGAACGTGGATCTACGTTTAATTCTTGACCTACAAATTTCCGTAACCGAGCGGTATCTAAAGAAGTTCCGGAACCAATGACCCGTTCTTTCGGGAAGCCCGATAACTTCCAAGTACCGTATGTCAAAATGTCCACCGGATTAGCAGCTACTACAAAAATACCATTAAATCCAGATTCCACTACTGGATCAACAATCGTTTTTAAAATTTTCAAGTTTTTATTCACTAGATCCAGACGAGTTTCGCCAGGTTTTTGGGGAGCACCAGCAGTGATTACTACCAAATCAGCATCTTTAGCATCACTGTATTCGGCAGCATAAACGTTCTTCGGATATGAAAAACTAGTCGCGTCAGCAATATCAATGGCGTCACCTTGAGTTTTTTCTTTAGCAATGTCTACGATCCCAATTTCGTTAGCGATGCCTTGTAAGGTCATAGCATAGGCAAATGAAGATCCCACTGCTCCGTCGCCTACTAAAATCACTTTAGTATGGTTTTTATCAGTAATACTAGTCATAATTCAATGTGCTCCTTTATGTTTACAATTTTTTTCATTATCGATTGTAACATGGTAGTATAATGAAAACCAAAATTATCTCACTTTGAAAGGGTTTTAAATATCATTTTCATGAATTTTCATTAAAAATACAATTTTTGATTGGTTATTGATTCTGAGAATTATGTTATAATCGACCAACGTTAACACTAAGAAATAGGATGAGATGAAATGAAGGCAATTTTCGGCTTAGGTAACCCTGGGCCACAATACGAAGGCACCAAACATAATATGGGATTTATGACAATTGATCTACTAGCCCAACATTTTGGTGTAGAATTAACAAAGCGTGAATTTTCGGCTTTAGATGTGCGCTTTAAATATCAGGGTGAAACAATTTATTTGGTGAAACCGCTAACATTTATGAACAACTCAGGCAATGCCGTGCGGCCTTTAATGGGCTTTTATCAAATTTATCCGGAAGAAATTTTAATTATTCAAGATGATTTAGATTTGCCTGTTGGTAAGATCCGGTTACGGCAAAAAGGATCTGCGGGGGGACATAATGGTTTAAAAAGCATTATTGCTGCTTTAGGGACAGAACAATTTAAGCGAATCAAAATTGGAATTGCCCATCCCCAAAAACAAACCGTGGTGGATTGGGTTTTAACTCCTTTTGCAGGCGAACAAGCGCTTCAAGCGCAAGCGGGTGTGAAACGGGCCACGGCAGCAGTGATTGATTGGATCACACACGATGATTTTATGCAGACGATGAATCAATTTAATTAAAATGGAGAGTAATTGTGGAATTAGTTGATTTTTGGCAGACCAATTCGGCCTTGCAGACTTTTTTATCACAGCTTAAACCCCGAACATGTCAATTGGTAACGGGGTTGACCAATTCAGCCAAAGCTTTATTTTTAGCTAATCTGGTGAGGCAAAAAAAACAACCTCTATTAGTCGTGGAACCGGATACTTACCATGCAAGTCAATTATATGAAGATTTAGTGCAACTATTAGAAATACCGTCAGTGCACTTATTTCCGGTCGAAGCGACGATTGCTACGCAAATTGCGATTAGTTCGCCGGAAGCTTTGAGCCAGCGTTTAGCCGCGCTGGATTTTTTGCGTAGTCAACAAGCCGGTGTGGTCGTAACATCTGTCGCGGGTCTGGAAGAGATTTTACCGGCACCGACGCAATTTGATCAGGCACATTTTACTTTGACCATTGGTGCCTCATATCCATTAGAACAATTACCTGAACAGTTGGTGGCCATGGGTTATCAACGCCAAAACCTCGTAGCTAACCCGGGTGAATTTGCTATTCGAGGCGACATTGTGGATGTTTATCCGCTAACAGGTCAACCTGTACGGATTGAATTTTTTGATGATCAAGTGGAAACGTTGCATTTTTTGGATCCGGCTTCGCAGCGCAATCATCAAGCTATTCAGCAAATCCAGCTCTCACCGGCCAGTGACCGAATTGCTACTAGTGACCAATTAAAAGCGGCGGCGGCGGTTCTCAGTCAGCAATTGACCACCCAGATTAAGCAAATTACCGATAAGAAAGTGCAACAAAATTTACAGGATAATTTTCAAGAAGATCTTACTACTTTGCAAAGTGGGAATCCTGTAGCTAATCCCAGCCGCTATGTGTCTTATTTATATCCCGACCCGGCTAATTTGAGTCATTATTTAAGTTTAGAAGGCATTATCGTTTTTGATGACTATGATCGTTTAGTGGAACAAGATCAAACGAATCAGGCGGAGAATTTAGCTTGGTTTGAAAGCCAATTTGATCAAGGAAAATTTTTACCAGAACAGAAATTTCATTTAGACTTGGCGCCGGTTTTGACTAAAATCAACCAAGCAGAAATTCATTTATCACTTTTTCCTAAAAATCGTGGTCACCGGAAATTTCAGCAATTACTAGATATTACAAGTCGTAGTGTTCAACAGTTTTTCAGCAATTTGCCGCTTTTAAAAACGGAAGTGACCCGCTGGCAAAAATTAGGCTATACGACGGTGTTACTGATTAACAATGCGGTTCAAATTCAGAAAATGCAAAACACTTTGCGGGACTTTGGTATTACCGCGATCATTAGTTCGAAAACGGATCTCCAAGTAGGAGCCTTGCAATTAGTTGAGGGCGGCTTACTAGCAGGATTTGAATTACCTAATGAAAAATTAGTGGTAATTACCGAAAAAGAATTATTTAATCAGCCTACCAAACACCATCGCTTTCATACGCAATTGAGTAATGCGGAACGTTTAAAAAGTTATACAGATTTAAAGCCGGGCGATTACGTGGTTCATGTCAATCATGGTATTGGCCGCTTTGTAGGCATTCAAACGCTGGAAGTGGATGGTAAGCACCAAGATTATATTACGATTACCTATCGCGATGATGGTCAATTATTAATCCCGGTTACACAATTAAATATGGTGCAAAAATATGTTTCGGCAGAAGGCAAAGCACCGAAATTAAATAAATTAGGCGGCACGGAATGGCATAAAACAAAGCAAAAGGTCCAGAAAAATATTGAAGATATTGCGGACGATTTGATGGATTTATATGCGCAACGTAAGGCAGAACGCGGTTTTGCTTTTTCGGCCGACGATGATTTGCAAAAACAATTTGACGATGAGTTTACTTATGTCGAAACACCGGATCAATTACGCAGTATCCAAGAAATCAAACGCGATATGGAAAGTCCTCATCCAATGGATCGACTTTTAGTGGGCGATGTGGGTTTTGGTAAAACAGAAGTGGCTTTGCGAGCAGCTTTCAAAGCTATCAATGATGGCAAACAGGTCGCCTTTTTAGTACCGACGACGATTTTGGCGCAACAGCATTATCAAACGATTGTCGAACGTTTCAAAAGTTTCCCAGTCCAAGCCGCAATTATGTCACGTTTTCAAACCCGCGCTCAACAAACAGCAACTAAAAAAGGTTTACTGGATGGTTCTATTGATATTGTAGTGGGGACTCATCGTCTATTATCCAAAGATATTCAATTTGCGGACTTGGGGTTGTTAATTGTCGATGAAGAACAGCGGTTTGGCGTAAAACATAAGGAACGTTTAAAACAGTTAAAATCCCAAATTGATGTGTTAACGATGACTGCTACGCCGATTCCGCGAACCTTAAATATGTCTATGAATGGGGTGCGCGATTTATCGGTTATTGAAACAGCTCCTCCCAACCGTTATCCGATTCAAACTTTTGTGATGGAACAAAATTATGATGTCGTACGCAGTGCGATTGAGCGCGAATTGGAACGGGGCGGACAAGTCTTTTATCTGCATAATCGGGTGGAAGATATGGAACAAACAGCCCAACTTATTACTAGTTTGGTACCGGATGCGCGAGTCGCCATTGCCAATGGTCAATTAACGCAAGTGCAACTAGAAGGAGTGATCAGTGATTTTTTAGCTGGCGAATATGATGTCCTAATTACGACTACGATTATTGAAACCGGTGTAGATATGCCCAATGCGAATACTTTGATTGTCGAAAATGCAGATCATTATGGGTTAGCCCAATTGTATCAATTACGTGGGCGCGTGGGCCGTTCCAGTCGGGTGGCTTATGCTTACTTCATGTATCGGCCGGATAAGACTTTGACAGAAGTAGGTGAAAAACGCTTAGAAGCCATTAAAAATTTCACGGAATTGGGCTCCGGTTTTAAAATTGCGATGCGCGATTTAGCGATTCGTGGAGCAGGTAATTTATTAGGCCAGCAGCAGCATGGATTTATCGATTCGGTGGGTTACGATCTATATACGCAGATGTTAGAGGAAGCAGTAGCTAAACGCCGCGGCGCTAAAAAGCAGGCCACGCATACGAATTGTGAAGTTAAATTAAATTTGGATGCTTATATACCAACCGAATATATTAGTGATGAATTGCAAAAGATTGAGATGTATAAGCGGTTGCGTGAAGCGCATACAGTGACACAATTAACCTCTTTGCAGCAAGAATTTAAAGAGCGCTTTGGTAAATATCCGCAAGAAGTCGCACAATTATTTAAATTAACACAAATTAAGCTACTGGCAGATACAGCATTAGTTAAAAGCATCAATCAAAAACAAAAGCTTTTGACTATTCAATTTGATCAGTTAGCCAATAATTATTTAACCGGTGAACAACTCTTTAAAGCATTAACCGTCACAGTTTTAAAAGCCCGTGTGGCTAATGAACATCATTATTTTGTGGTGCAATTAAAGCTCAATGATCCCGCTAAAGATTTTCTACCGGAACTTTTGCGGTTAATGCAAGAATTAGCTAATTTGGCGACTGCTACGCAACAACAGGCAGCTTCATGAGGGAGCCGGCTCGTCAAGCAAATTTTATGACCGGAACATGGCTCTTATCGCTGGCGGCCTTAATTGCCAAAATTTTAAGTGCTCTTTATCGGATTCCATTACAGAATATTGTGGGTGATCGGGGATTTTTTGTTTATCAGCAAATTTATCCTTTTTACGGTTTAGCTAGTTCCTTGGCGTTAGTAGGTTTGCCCTTGTTTGTTTCGCAAGTCATGGCTCAAGATCACACGGCTCAGCAAGCTAATTTTCAGCGCTTATGGCGCTTTGCAGTGCTTTGGGGTCTTAGTAGTGCGTTAATCCTTTGGTGCGGGGCTTCGGTGTTGGCACAGCTGATGGGTGATAAGAACTTAGCACCGTTAATTAAAGCCATGGCTTTATTTTATGCCTTGGCACCCTTGGAGGGAGTTTTGCGCGGAACGTTTCAGGGACAACTGCAGATGGAACCTACGGCATTTTCACAAATCAGTGAACAGGTGGTCCGCGTAGCGGTTATTATCTTAGCGGCACTAGCTTGGCGCCAGAAGAATTTACAGTTATATCCTATGGGAGCTTGGGCTCATGCGGGAGCTGGCTTGGGAGCTGTGGTTTCGTTAGCTGTTTTAGCATTCTATTGCCGTAAGCTGGTTTTTAGCACAACATCTGCAGTTGGGCCGAGAAAAATTTTATATCGGCGTTTTTTTAAAGAGGGCTTGGCTTTAAGTATTTTTGGCAGCTTAATTATATTATGGCAAATAGTTGATACTTTTAATTTGTTACGGCTCTTACAGCAGGGGCATTATGATCAACCTCAAATTATCAAGGGTATTTATGATCGCGGGCAACCATTAGCACAATTAGTGATGGTAATTGGACTTTCGTTTGCTACTTCTTTAATGCCGCAATTAGGCCAATCGAATCTGGCAATGCAGCAGCGAATCATTACTGTCAGTTGTAGATTAGGCCTGTGGTTAACGACTAGTGCCACTGTTGGTTTAGTCGTGTTGATGCCGCAAATTAATACCCTGTTATTTAAAGATGCGGCCTACAGTGGACCATTAGCGCTGTATTGTTGCGCAGTCATTTTTTGGTCATATGCGACTTTAATGAATATTATTATGCAGGCTCGCCATCAGTCTCAAGGCAATGTATTATTAGTTTGTCTGGCAGTAGTGTTAAAATTGTTACTAAACGATCTTTTAATTAAACCTTGGGGCTTATGGGGCGCTAGTTGGGCCACCGTAATTGCAAGTGCCTTTTTGGCTTTGAAGTTATATCAACGGGCGACTGCCGATTTAAAGAGTATTTTGTGGCGGGATAAATATTTCCCAAAATTGGTTCTAGTGGCTGGAGGCATGGCCGTAGTGGTTGGTATTTTGCTCCAGGTAGAAACTTTTTTCTGGCCAACGACGCGAGGTTATGCGTTCGTAGAAGTAGTAGTGAATATAATTGTTGGTGTGTTGTGTATAGGGATTTTCAGTTGGCACAGTCAATTGTTAACTATTGAAGAATGGCATTTAGTACCGTTGATGAAATATTTAATAAAGGAGAAAGATGATGCGCTTAGATAAATACTTAAAAGTTTCCCGTTTGGTCAAGCGGCGAACTTTGGCCAAAGAGATTGCTGACAAGGGACGAATTAGTGTCAATGATCGTGTGGCTAAGTCCAGTAGTGATGTTCAAGTAGGAGATATAATCACGATTCATTATGGTGACAAAACAGTTAAAGTACAGGTTTTACAACTGAATGAATTGGCTAAAAAAAATGAAGCAACCGATTTGTATAAAAGAGTAGAGTGAGTCTGAAATAAATAATGGACACCCTTTCAAGATGTTGGTATACTTACTGTTAAGAGCTTCTTTGGTGGAGGGATTGAATTGCAACAGCCAAGACGTCGACGCAATGTGTATCCGATTAAATTAAACAATAGCGATGCTTCAGCAGAAAACAAGTTTAAACGTCGTATTATTCAGGTACACCGGCGGCGGATTACACTGTTATTGGCTGTCGGATTAGTTATTTTAGTCGCTTTGGGTAGTCGTGTGGTCCAAGCACAACAAGAACGTGAGCAAACGCGAGTTGAATTTAACCAACATCAAAAACGTTTACAACAAACGAAACAAAAACAAGCTAATTTGCAAACTGAAGTCCGACAACTCCATAATCCCGAATATTTAGATAATTTGATTCGCTATCGTTTTAATTACTCTAAGGACAATGAAATTATTTATAATATTCCGAATGAGGCCAATCAAAATCTTAACTTTTAAGGAGTAAGGAAATACCATGACCGTATCTGTGGGTACCAAAGTAACTGGTAAAGTTACTGGAATTAAAGATTTTGGAGCTTTTGTTGATCTTGGTGATGGTCAAAGTGGACTGGTGCACATTAGTCAAATTTCCAATGACTATGTCAAAGATATTCATGATAAGCTCAGTGTCGGCGATACTGTGACAGCGATGGTGGTGAATGTCGAACATGGCAAAATTGCATTGTCAATTAAACAAGCAGAAAAACCAGCTTCCAAAAATCATCACTCCCACCCACATCATCAGAATCGTACCAATAGTAATTATCATCATTCCAATAATAAAAAGGATAGTAAAGATGACTTTGATACCCTTTTAGCAGGTTTTATGAAAGAAAGTCAGGATCGTTTATCGACCTTAAAAAAAAATACAGAAGGAAAACGGGGCGGTCGTGGTGGCCGCCGCAGTTAAGTTCGAGTTATAACTCGAACTTTTTTATTAACTATGACAGATCCAACTGAAATTAAATTTATGCAAATTATGCACCAAACTGCTTACCTGAAACCAGAGGATCGCTTATTAGTTGCGGTTTCAGGTGGTAGTGATTCCATGGCTTTATTGAATTTATTACTTCATTTGCCGGACTCTATGCGGCCCAAGTTATTTGTAGCCACGGTGGATTTTGCCTTGCGCAGCATCAGTAGTCAAGAAGTTGCAGCTGTTCGGCAATTTTGTCAACAACGACAAATACCGTTTTGGACAACTCGATGGCAGCATGCAACATCTGTAACAAGCATGGAAGCTCAAGCCCGGCAATTTCGCTACAATTTTTTTCAACAAATCATGCAAAAAAATCAGTTAACGAAGTTAGCTACCGCACATCAAGCTGATGATCAAGCGGAAACAATTTTGATGAAATTAATCCGTAGTGGTAGTTTCTGGACGGTTCAAGGCATTGTCCCTTGTCAAACGTGGAAAGTGGGACAATTAGTGCGCCCATTATTAAATTTTACGAAAAAAGAGTTACAGGACTATTTGCACCGCCAACATCTCAGTTACGCCGTGGATGAATCTAATTTTCAAGATATTACTTGGCGTAATCGACTACGCCACTATGTTTTACCACAATTACAACGTGAAAATCCCCGGCTTCATGAACATCTACAACAGTTTTCACAACAACAGATTAGCGTGCAGAATTTACTGCAACAGTATTTTCAAACTTTGATAGCTCCCCGATTGACTAGGGTTTTACAGGGCTGGCAGTTGGATTTACAAGATTTATTAACTGGCGAGCCGGTACAATTAAGTTTATTGGTTCAATATTTGGTCCATGATTTAATTCAAGTTGAACTGACAGGTCGCCAATTAGCCGCCGTGCAACAATTATTTCCCAAAGCCAACGGTTTGCTAAAATTAACAGGAGATTGGCAATTACAAAAGAGCTATCGCTACTTATTCTTACTGCGATCAGCGACATCAACAAGTCCGAGCACCGAGCAATATTTGCTGCAAATTGACCAACAGGTTCTTGCAAATGATGGTCAAAAGTTTACAATAAAACAGTCCATTCAAAAATCACCAAAGACTTTTTACTATGATCATTGGCCCCGTAGGATTGTTTTACGTCATCGCCAGCCCGGGGATCAGGTACGATTGCTAAACGGCCAACATCAAAAATTGAAAGCGCGGTTAATTAATCTGAAAATTCCTCAATGGCAGCGGGATCAACTTTGGTTGATACTCTTTGATCAGGAGATTGTCTGGATTCCTCAAGTTTATCGTTATCAAACACCGTCTAAAAAATTTTTATTCGAAGTCAAATGGGAGAGGAATAATTGATGAATCTAAATGAAGATATTCAAGAAGTATTGTTTACCGCCGAGACCATTGCTGCTGCTAACCGGCGGCTTGGGCGACAAATAGCGCAAGACTATGCTGGTAAAGAACCGCTTTTTGTATGTATACTCAAAGGTGCAATTGTTTTTTTAACGGACTTAATGCGCGAAATTCCTGAGGCTATTGACATTGACTTTATGGATGTTTCTAGTTATGGTGGGTCAACCAAGTCTTCAGGAGAAGTACGGATTTTAAAAGATTTAGATTTATCGGTTAAAGATCGCGATGTTTTATTTGTGGAAGATGTAGTGGATACGGGCAATACTTTATATGAATTAATGAAATTATTTGCTACGCGGCAAGCCCGCTCGATGAAAATTGTTTCCTTAATTGACAAACCGGTACATCGTCATCAGGCTGTAAAAGCTGATTATATCGGGTTGAGTTGTCCGGATGAATTCATTGTCGGCTATGGCATGGACTACCAGGATAAATACCGTAATTTACCCTATATTGGAATTTTAAAACCTGAAGTTTACATGTAGATGCAACTATCTGATTGTGATAACATAGGTATCAAGTTATGAGTGTTGGAGGAAAACAGATTGAAAAATAATCGAAATGGACTACGCAATAATAGTCTGTTTTATATTGTTATTTTTATCCTTTTAATCTTAGCAACGAGTTGGTTTGTTGGAGGGAGAGGTTCGGCACCTGTCCAAAATCTGACCTCCAGCGAATTTGTTTCTAAGCTAAAGGCTAAGAAAGTTAAAAATTTTGCAATACAACCATCAAACGGCGTTTACAAAGTTACTGGAACCTATAAAAAGGCCGAGAAACAAAGTAGTAAAGGCACTGACAGTAATAATAATTTAGCTCTTTTTTCAAGATCAGCAAGTCCCATTAATCAATCTAAACAATTTAATGCTACGATTCTACCCAATAATTCTTCCTTAAAACAAATTAGTGATGCCGCCCAGGCTACCGGTACGCGAATGAATGCGCACGAAGAATCTCAAAATGGGGTTTGGGTTAATTTAGCAATTTCTATTTTACCTTTGTTATTAATCTTTTTCTTAATGTACTCTATGATGAGTCAAGCAGGCCAAGGCGGCGGTGGTGCTGGCAAAATTATGAGTTTTGGCAAGTCTCAAACCAAACCAGTGGATCCCAAGAAAAACAAGGTTCGTTTTTCGGATGTTGCGGGTGCTGAAGAAGAAAAACAAGAATTAGTAGAAGTTGTGGATTTTTTAAAGGATCCCCGCAAGTATTTAGCTTTAGGAGCGCGGATTCCCTCAGGAGTGCTTTTAGAAGGACCTCCCGGAACAGGGAAGACTTTATTAGCCCGAGCTGTCGCTGGTGAAGCTAAAGTGCCATTTTATTCCATTTCCGGTTCAGATTTTGTGGAAATGTTTGTCGGCGTCGGAGCTTCGCGGGTCAGAGATTTGTTTGCGAATGCCAAAAAAAATGCGCCTGCGATTATCTTTATTGATGAAATTGATGCCATTGGTCGGCAACGTGGTAATGGCAAAACAGGTGGCGGCAACGATGAACGCGAACAAACCTTAAATCAATTGTTAGTGGAAATGGATGGTTTTACTGGTAAAGAAGGCATTATTGTCATGGCTGCCACGAACCGTTCTGATGTCTTAGATCCGGCTTTATTACGTCCAGGACGTTTCGATCGTAAAATCCTTGTGGGACAGCCGGATGTTAAAGGTCGCGAAGCCATTTTAAAGGTTCATGCTAAGAATAAACCATTTGCTGATGATGTGGATTTAAAAGTGGTTGCCCAACAAACACCTGGTTTTGTGGGGGCAGATTTAGAGAATGTCTTAAATGAAGCAGCTTTAGTTGCGGCCGAGAGAAATAAGAAAAAAATTGATGCGGCAGATGTTGATGAAGCTGAAGATCGCGTGATTGCTGGTCCCGCCAAGCGTGATCGGGTGATTTCACCGGATGAACGGCAAATGGTTGCCTATCATGAAGCCGGACATGCAATCATCGGCGTAGTTTTAAGTGATTCACGAGTAGTACGCAAGGTGACAATTATTCCGCGGGGCCGTGCCGGTGGTTACGCTATAATGCTGCCTAAGGAAGACCAAAACCTGTTGACCAAAAAAGATTTGATGGAACAGGTGGCGGGCTTAATGGGTGGTCGAACGGCTGAAGAAATTATCTTTGGCAGCCAATCTTCGGGTGCTTCCAACGACTTTGAGCAAGCTACCCAAATTGCCCGGGCAATGGTAACAGAGTATGGGATGTCTGAGAAATTGGGGATGGTGCAGCTGGAAAAAGGTGGTGCTCCCGTAGGTGCTTACGGTCAACCTAATTATTCTCAAGAAACTGCGACGGCCATTGATGAAGAAGTGCGTAAGATTTTAGATCAGGCCCATCAGCAAGCTGTTGAGATTATCCAAGGCCATCGGGCCCAGCATAAAGCCATTGCAGAAGCTTTATTGAAATATGAAACTTTGGATGAAAAACAAATTTTGAGTTTATATAATACAGGCGAAATGCCAGAAACTAATGAAGATGAGTTTCCTTCTGAAAAGGCCTCAACTTTTGAAGAAGCCAAAAAAGCTGCTCAATTACGTGATGAAGCTAAACAGGCTAAAGAAGAGCAGCATGGAACTTCTAGTGAACCGGAGTTTCCTTCCGAAAATCAAGGCCAGTCAACCGATAAAGGATCAGCAGATGACGATTCACCACGGCAAGAAGATTAAAGTTTAATTATTTGAAGAAGCATCGTCTGAGTGGACGATGTTTTTTTAGCGCTAGTCACGGATAATTAGCACAATCCGTAATTAATCTGGACCAGAAGGGGATTTCCTCCGAAAATAATTGCCAGAGTTATTCGTCTTTTGCTATGATACAAAAGAGTAGATTTTATTAAAGAGGAAGAATTTATGGAGTGGAAAATAGGAAACGTCACTATTCCTAATCAAGTAGTTGTAGCACCGATGGCCGGTATTTCCAATTATGCCTTTCGGATTACGGCAAAAGAATTTGGCGCTGGGTTAGTAGTTTGCGAGATGATCAGTGATCGCGGGATTTTGTATCATAATCAAAAGACCCTGGATATGTTGTATGTGAATCCAAATGAGCACCCCATCAGTATTCAATTATTTGGTAGTAGTAAAGAAACTTTAGTGCCGGCGATTCAATATGTCGCAGAAAATACGGCGGCAGATATTATCGATATTAATATGGGCTGTCCCGTCAAAAAAGTAGCAAAGACTGGAGCTGGTTCTAGTTGGTTGTTAGAACCTGATAAAATATATGATTTGCTTCGATCAGCTACCGCAGTCGTTGATAAACCGATCACGGTCAAACTGCGAACCGGTTGGGATCAAGATCATATTACCGCTGTCGAGTGTGCCTTGGCGGCGCAAGCAGGTGGTGCTGCGGCGATTGCCATGCACGGACGCACGCGGGCACAGATGTATACCGGCCATGCAGATTGGGAATTATTACACCAAGTTGCTCAACAAGTTTCTATTCCTTTTATTGGTAATGGTGATATTAGAACTCCTCAAGATGCTAAGAAGATGATTGAAGAAGTAGGTGCGGATGCCGTAATGGTAGCTCGGGCGGCTATTGGCAATCCTTGGGTTCTGCAGGCAATGAACACTTATTTGCAAACAGGAGAATTGTTGGCAGAACCGACGCCACAGCAAAAGGTCAAAGTGGCTAAAGCAGAATTAGCGCGCTTAGTAGAACTTAAAGGGGAAAAAATTGGGGTGCCGGAGTTTCGCCAACAAGCGGCTTACTATTTAAAAGGTATCCCGCGCTCAGCACGAACGAAAGCGGCAATTAATGAAGTTACTACCAAACAAGCGGTAGATGATTTGCTGGATCAGTTTGTACAACAGGTAAGTGAGCGGCAGCTCAAGAAAACAGCGAGAGGGGTCTAAACTAAGATGGCAAAGAACAACAAACATAATTCAGAATTAAAAAATCAAATGGACGTACGTCGTCAAAAAATGCAAAATTTGCGTGAACAAGGCATTAATCCATTTGGACATCGATATGAGCCGGATACGACGGCACAAATGTTACATGATCATTATGATGCCAGCAATAAGGACGATGTGGCAGCAGCAGCGCAAACAGTAACGATTGCTGGACGCATGATGTCTAAACGCGGCAAAGGTAAAGTAGGTTTTGCAGATATTAAAGATCGCACCGGCCGAATTCAAATATATGTTCGTAGAGATGTGGTAGGAGAAGAAAATTATCGTCTTTTTAAGCAGGCCGATTTAGGCGATTGGTTCGGTATTGAAGGGACCGTCATGAAAACGGATATGGGAGAACTAACGGTGCGCGCAGATCATTTGACCCTATTAACCAAATCCTTAAGGCCTTTACCGGATAAGTATCACGGCTTAACCAATGTGGAGCAAATTTATCGTCAGCGCTATTTAGATTTAATCACTAATGATGACAGTTTCCAGCGCTTTCTAAAACGCTCTAAAATTATTTCAGCCATTCGAAAATATTTTGATCATAATGGTTTTATTGAAGTAGAAACTCCAGTGTTACACAGTCAAGCGGGAGGAGCGGCAGCCCGGCCTTTTATTACCCATCATAATGCTTTAGATATTGATTTATATTTGCGAATTGCTTTGGAACTACATTTAAAACGACTAATTGTTGGAGGAATGGAACGGGTTTACGAAATTGGTCGTGTTTTTCGTAATGAGGGCATCGATACCAAGCACAATCCGGAATTTACGGAATTAGAGAGTTATGCCGCGTATTTTAATTTTGAAGATGTCATGGATGAAACGGAAGGTGTCTTTCAGTTTGCGGCACAAGAAGCTTTAGGAACTCAACAAATTACTTACCAAGGCCATGCTGTTGATCTCAGTCAACCATTCCGGCGCATACACATGGTGGATGCTATTAAACAGCAAACCGGTGTAGACTTCTGGCCGAAAATGTCCGTCGCAAAAGCGCGTCAACTGGCGGATGAACACCAAGTACATTATGAAGATTATTGGCAAGTCGGGCATATCATCAATGCGTTTTTTGAAGAATTTGTAGAAGATCAAATTGAAGAACCTACTTTTGTTTATGGTCATCCGATTGAAATTTCCCCTTTGGCCCGGAAAAATGAGCAAGATCCGCGCTTCACTGATCGGTTTGAATTGTTTATTTTAGGGAACGAATATGCCAATGCTTTTACGGAATTAAATGATCCTATCGATCAACGACAACGTTTTGAAGCTCAGATGGCAGAACGTGCGGCCGGAAATGATGAAGCGGAAGCTATTGATGAAGACTTTGTTGAGGCTTTGGAATACGGAATGCCTCCAACCGGTGGTTTAGGCATTGGGATTGATCGACTAGTTATGTTATTAACTGATGCAGCATCAATTCGAGATGTCATTTTATTCCCAACCTTGCGGCCGGAAGATTAGCGATCAATTAATTGCTGGTTGATTTTTAATAGTTAAGTTGCTATAATAATACAGTCGTTAAGTTCAGAACTGACGATTGTTGAGTCGCTAGCTCAGCTGGTAGAGCAACGGCCTTTTAAGCCGTGGGTCGTGGGTTCGATCCCCACGCGACTCATTAACTGTCATGGAATCATGATAGCTGCATTAAAACTACATGCGGAAGTAGTTCAGTGGTAGAACATCACCTTGCCATGGTGGGGGTCGCGGGTTCGAATCCCGTCTTCCGCTTTTATTATTTTGCCGGGGTGGCGGAACTGGCAGACGCACAGGACTTAAAATCCTGCGGTAAGTGATTACCGTACCGGTTCGATTCCGGTCCTCGGCATTATAATTAGCACCCATAGCGCAATTGGATAGAGTGTCTGACTACGAATCAGAAGGTTGTAGGTTCGACTCCTACTGGGTGCATTAAGTTTTAGTTTGGATATTGGTAGTTTTTGCGGAAGTAGTTCAGTGGTAGAACATCACCTTGCCATGGTGGGGGTCGCGGGTTCGAATCCCGTCTTCCGCTTTTGTAGTTTTCGGGAAATAGCTCAGCTTGGTAGAGCGCTACGTTCGGGACGTAGAGGTCGCAAGTTCGAATCTTGTTTTCCCGATTTTTTTGTTCAAAATTTGTGCTAAGATTAGCTGCGGGCTGATCTTTTTTATTAAGCAGATTTTTTGTGCAAAAGTGTTATTATGATATACTACTACCTCAGAAATGTAGTTGGTTAAGAAAGAAGGGCTGTTATGAACGAACTATTTACCCCGAGCGCAAAAGAAGCCTTACATTTGGCGCAACGATTAGCTAAAAAATTACGGCATCATGAAGTTGGAACGGAACATTTATTGTATGGTTTAGTAAGTGAAGGCTCTGGTGTAGCGGCTAAGACTATTACTGACCAAGCTGTCAGTGCAGTGGACATTCATGACGAGATCGAAGCTTTAACTGGCTACGGCCCCGATGATCAATCAGCCCGTAAAGTTCGTTATTTACCATACTCACCGCGAGCTAGTCAGGTTCTAGAACAAGCTACCAATCAAGCACAATTATTAGAAGCACCGCAAGTGGGCACCAGCCACATTTTATTAGCTCTGCTACGTGATCAAACCATTTTGGCAGATCGAATTTTAGTTAATTTAGGTTTAAGCATTGTTAAGACACGCAAGTTATTGCTTCAAAAAATGGGAATCAATCCGAAAAATAAAACTGCTAATTCTACTCATGGCAGCAAAAAACGGGAAAGTACGACTCCAACCCTAGATTCATTAGCCCGGGATCTGACAGCCATGGCTCGGCAAAAACTTATTGACCCGGTTATTGGTCGTGATGTCGAGATTACCCGTGCTATTCAAATTTTATGTCGCCGCACTAAAAATAATCCTGTATTTATTGGTGAACCCGGTGTGGGTAAAACCGCGATTGTCGAAGGATTAGCGCAACGAGTTATCGCAGGTGAAGTACCAGAAGAACTCTGGTCCAAGCGGATTATGATGCTGGATGTGGGCTCGTTAGTAGCAGGGACTAAGTATCGGGGTGAATTTGAAGATCGATTAAAAAAGATCATTAATGAAATTTATCATGATAAAAATATCATCTTGTTTATTGATGAATTGCATACTTTAATTGGAGCTGGGGGCGCAGAAGGGGCCATCGACGCCTCTAATATTTTAAAACCGGCTTTATCCCGTGGTGAAATTCAAATGATTGGGGCTACTACTTTAGACGAATATCAAAAGTACATTGAAAAAGATGCAGCTTTTGCGCGTCGTTTTGCTAAAGTTTTAGTTAATGAACCTAATCAAGCAGATAGTTATGCTATTTTAAAAGGACTGCGGCCCGAGTATGAAGGACATCATCATGTGCAAATTAGTGATGCCGCTTTAAAGGCTGCCATTCACTTATCACAGCGCTATTTACCTAGTCGTTATTTGCCGGATAAAGCGATTGATTTAATTGATGAAGCTAGTGCCCGCGTTCATATTCGCCAAGTTCAAAAAAGTTCTTATGCGAAATTAACAACTCTTGAAGAACAATACAATCAAGTGGTCCAACAACGGGATCAGGCTTTGCAGGAGCAAAATTTTGAGCAAGCCGCTCATTATCATCAACAAGAAATGGATTTACAAAAACAATTGCAACAACAAGCGCTGAAAAGTGCCCGTCAAAAACAGCAACAAAAAGTACAAGTCAATCCCGATGATATTGCTGCGGTAGTGGCGCAATGGACAGGAGTCCCTCTGGAAAAAATGACCGTCAAAGAAGGACAGCGGTTATTGCATTTGGAAAAGGACTTACATCGTCGTGTCATTGGTCAAGACGAGGCGATTACTACGATTGCTAAAGCGATTCGTCGTTCGCGCAGTGGCTTAAAAGATCCCAAACGACCAATTGGCGCGTTCATTTTCTTAGGACCAACAGGCGTCGGTAAGACCGAGCTGGCCAAGGCCTTAGCTGCCACAATGTTTGGGGCTGAATCTAATATGATTCGAATTGATATGTCCGAATATATGGAAAAATTTAATACTTCCCGCTTAGTCGGATCCGCTCCCGGATATGTTGGTTATGAAGAAGGCGGCCAGTTAACCGAGCAAGTCCGCAATCATCCTTATTCAGTAGTTTTATTAGATGAAGTGGAAAAAGCTCATCCAGATGTTTTTAATTTATTATTACAAGTTTTGGATGAAGGTTATCTGACGGATGCTAAAGGTCGACGGGTAGATTTTAGGAATACGATTATTATTATGACTTCGAATTTGGGTGCTACGGCACTGCGCGATGAGCATAATGTGGGCTTTGGTAAAGTTTCTGCTTTACATGATTATCAAGCTATGAAAACCCGGATTTTAGAGGAAGCCCGTCAATTTTTCCGGCCGGAATTTCTAAATCGGGTTGATGATCTTTTGATTTTCCATGAGCTGACACAAAAAGATTTACATCAAATTATTAAAATTATGATAGCTCAGTTAGAACAACGACTACAAGCTCAAAAAATCAAATTACGGCTCACGGCCAAAGCATTAGACGTATTGGCTGTGAAGGGCTTTAATCCTCAGTTTGGGGCACGACCATTGCAGCGGACTATTCAAACGGAAATTGAAGATCCGATTAGTGATTTATTGTTAGCACATCAAGTACAAGCTGGTGATACTTTAAGTGTAGGCGTGAACCATGGCCAATTGAAGTTCAAAGTCAAACAGACTTCCTCGGTGCCAGTTTAACTCTTGACAAATTCTTTAAATTGTAATATTGTAATAAAGACTGATTAGCGTAGAGTCAAGTACGTATTCTCCCGAAATATTGTCCGGGTTGAATTATAAAAAAGCAAAAATAGTGTTGGTACTATTTTTGGTTTTTTTTTGCTTTGAATGCGCTAATTAATAATTTGTAACATAATTGTAATATTATTGACGACGCTTAGATTTTTCGAAAGGGTGAACAATTTGACGGAAGAAAAAGTTCGTTATCATAATGTCAATTACGGTAAACATCGAACACGGCGCAGTTATGCGCGAATTAAAGAAGTAATGCCGCTCCCTAATTTAATTGACATTCAGACTAACTCTTATAATTGGTTTTTAGATGAAGGCCTCAAAGAAATGTTCCAAGATATCATGCCTATTGATGATTTTGCGGGCACGTTATCATTGGATTATGTGGACTATAAATTGCTGAAGCCCAAATATACCGTTGAAGAAGCCCGAGATCATGATGCCAATTATTCAGCGCCGTTACACGTGACTTTACGCCTAACTAATCATGAAAGTGGCGAAATCAAAACCCAGGATGTATTCTTTGGTGATTTTCCCCTCATGACACAACAGGGCACTTTCATTATTAATGGTGCAGAACGGGTCATTGTTTCGCAATTAGTCCGTTCGCCGGGTGTTTATTATACAGCGGAACCGGATAAGAATGGCCGGATTATTTATGGAACGACCGTCATTCCGAATCGTGGTGCTTGGTTAGAATTTGAAAATGATGCGAAAAATATCACCTATGTACGCATTGATCGAACCCGGAAATTACCGATTACTGAATTGGTGCGGGCTTTAGGTTTTGGTTCTGACAGCGAGATTTTAGATATTTTAGGTGAAAACAGTGATTCTTTGAATTTAACTTTGGAAAAAGATGTTCATAAGGATACAACTGATTCGCGAGTAGACGAAGCACTTAAAGATATTTATGAACGACTCCGCCCAGGTGAACCCAAAACAGCTGAAAGCTCCCGTTCGCTCTTATATGCCCGTTTCTTTGATCCGAAACGCTACGACACCGCACCGGTCGGGCGCTACAAAGTTAACAAAAAATTAAATCTGAAAACTCGACTACGCAATTTAACTTTGGCGGAGACTTTAGCAGATCCCGAAACAGGGGAAGTTATTTTAAACAAAGATACCAAATTAGATCGGGCTGCTTTAACTAAATTGTCACCTTATTTAAAGAATCCTGATTTTAAGGCCGTAACTTTCCAACCGGATGCAGAAGGTGTTTTGACTGATCCGGTTAAATTACAGATTATCAAAGTTTACTCACAAGAAGATGAAGATAAGGTCGTTAATCTCATCGGTAATGATAATATTGATGAAAAAGTTAAGCATATTACACCTGCAGATATTTTAGCAGAAATCAATTATTTCTTTAATTTGCAAGAAGGCATTGGTTCCACTGATGATATTGATCATTTAGGCAATCGTAGAATTCGTTCGGTGGGTGAATTACTGCAAAACCAATTTCGTCTAGGTTTGTCACGAATGGAACGTGTGGTACGGGAACGGATGTCGATTCAAGATACTGCCACCGTGACGCCCCAACAATTAATCAATATTCGACCGGTAGTGGCGGCTATTAAAGAATTTTTTGGTTCTTCGCAATTATCCCAATTCATGGACCAAAATAATCCTTTAGGAGAATTAACGCATAAACGGCGGTTGTCAGCCTTAGGGCCAGGTGGTTTAACGCGGGATCGTGCCGGTTATGCTGTGCGGGATGTTCATTATACGCACTATGGTCGGATGTGCCCGATCGAAACACCTGAAGGTCCTAACATTGGTTTGATTAATAATTTAGCCACTTATGGTGTAGTTAATAAATATGGTTTTATTGAAACCCCTTATCGCCGGGTGTCTTGGGACACGCATAAAGTAACTGATAAAATTGATTATTTAACAGCTGATGAAGAAGATAATTATGTTGTGGCTCAAGCCAACACACCTTTAAATAAAGATGGTTCGTTTGCCGAAGAGCGCATTTTAGCCCGGCACAAAGATGATAATATCGAAACGACAGCTGATAGAATCGATTATATGGATGTGTCACCTAAACAAGTTGTGTCCGTGGCTACTTCATGTATTCCCTTCTTGGAAAATGACGATTCCAACCGGGCCTTAATGGGAGCAAACATGCAGCGGCAGGCGGTTCCTTTACTACAGCCCCATGCGCCTTTAGTTGGTACTAGTATGGAATATGTCGCAGCTCACGATTCTGGGACAGCCCTGTTAGCCCATGATCCGGGCACCGTTCAATATGTGGATGCCAAATTGATTAAAGTGCAGCGTGCTGATGGTACCCTAGATAACTACCACTTAATGAAGTATCGGCGTTCCAATGCCGGTAAATGTTATAATCAGCGGCCGATTGTCAAACGTGGCGATCAAGTAGATCAAGGTGAAATTATTGCTGATGGTCCAGCCATGCAAAAAGGTGAATTAGCTTTAGGCCAAAATCCTTTAATTGCCTTTATGACTTGGAATATGTATAACTACGAAGATGCCGTAGTTCTATCGGAACGCTTGGTGAAAGATGACGTTTATACCTCGATTCATATTGAAGAATACGAATCTGAAGCGCGTGATACTAAACTGGGACCCGAAGAAATTACCCGGGAAATTCCAAACGTGGGTGATGATGCCCTGAAAGATTTAGATGAAACAGGAATTGTCCGGATTGGTGCCGAAGTTCGTGATGGCGATATTTTGGTGGGCAAAGTTACTCCCAAAGGGATGACGGAATTGTCTTCCGAAGAGCGCCTCTTGCATGCTATTTTTGGCGAAAAAGCTCGGGAAGTACGAGACACTTCGTTACGCGTACCTCATGGCGGCGGCGGCATTATTCAAGATGTCAAAGTTTTCACACGTGAAGCCGGTGATGAATTAAGTCCAGGCGTGAATACGATGGTGCGGGTCTATATTGCTCAAAAGCGGAAGATTCAAGTGGGCGATAAAATGGCCGGTCGTCATGGAAACAAAGGAACGGTATCCATTGTGGTCCCGGAAGAAGATATGCCTTATATGCCGGATGGAACCCCAATCGATATTTTGTTAAATCCGATGGGCGTGCCTTCTCGAATGAATATCGGACAAGTTTTGGAATTGCATTTAGGAATGGCTGCGCGTAATCTTGGGGTCCATATTGCGACACCAGTATTTGATGGGGCGAGTGATGATGACTTATGGTCGGCAGTCAAAGAGGCTAATATGGCGTCTGATGCCAAGACCGTCTTGTATGATGGTCGTACGGGTGAGCCGTTCCATAATCGAGTAGCCGTAGGTGTTATGTATTATATGAAACTGGCACATATGGTCGATGACAAGATTCATGCCCGTTCTATTGGACCTTATTCCTTAGTAACTCAGCAGCCACTAGGTGGGAAAGCTCAGTTTGGTGGCCAGCGTTTCGGTGAAATGGAAGTTTGGGCTTTAGAAGCTTATGGTGCAGCTTATACCCTCCAAGAAATTCTCACGTATAAATCCGATGATGTTACAGGGCGCGTAAACACTTATGAAGCCATTGTCAAAGGAGAAACCATTCCAAAGCCGGGTGTGCCAGAATCTTTCCGCGTTTTGATTAAAGAACTGGAATCTTTAGGTCTAGACATGAAGATTTTGGATCATGAACATCAAGAATTGGACTTGAAAGATATGGATGAAGATGCTACCAGTCATAATGTTGATGCATTATCCCGTTTGGCCGAAGAACAAGAGCAAAAACAACTTCAAGAACAGGCCCAAAAGCAAGCAGATAATCCATCAGCCACCAAAGGATTAATGGACAAAATTAATAGTTTAAATGTTGATGATAGTGATCAGGATCAATAAGGGGAGGTTGTCAATTGATAGATGTCAATAAGTTTGAGAGTATGCAGATTGGACTGGCTTCTCCCGATAAGATTCGTAGTTGGTCTTATGGGGAAGTAAAAAAGCCGGAAACTATTAATTATCGTACTCTAAAACCGGAACGTGATGGTCTCTTTGATGAACGGATTTTTGGCCCTACGAAAGATTGGGAATGTGCCTGTGGCAAATACAAGCGAATTCGGTATAAAGGAATTGTTTGTGATCGCTGCGGTGTAGAAGTTACTAAATCGAAAGTTCGGCGGGAACGAATGGGCCACATTGAGTTAGCTGCTCCAGTGACACACATTTGGTATTTTAAAGGCATTCCGAGTCGGATGGGTTTGGTTTTAGATATGAGTCCTCGCGCACTTGAAGAGATTATTTATTTCGCTGCCTATGTTGTTATTAAAGCCGGCAATACGGATCTAGAAGATAAACAGCTCTTAACTGAGACTGAATATCGAGAAAAACGTCAGCAATACGGTGATGCTTTCGAGGCCAAAATGGGCGCTGAAGGTGTCAAAGAATTATTACAAGCGGTCGATTTGGATAAAGAAGTAGACCAGCTGAAAGCCGTTTTAAAATCTGCTACCGGTCAAAAACGGACACGTGCAATTCGGCGCTTAGATATTCTAAATGCTTTTAAAGATTCCGGCAATCGTCCTGAATGGATGGTGATGGATTGTATTCCAGTCATTCCGCCAGATTTGCGGCCCATGGTCCAATTAGAAGGAGGCCGCTTTGCCACTTCTGATTTAAATGATTTATATCGCCGGGTAATTAATCGTAATAATCGTTTGAAGCGCTTGTTAGATTTAAATGCTCCCAATATTATTGTGCAAAACGAAAAACGGATGCTGCAAGAAGCGGTTGATGCTTTAATTGACAACGGTCGTCGTGGTCGTCCAGTAACCGGGCCCGGCAATCGTCCTTTGAAGTCTTTGTCGCATATGCTTAAAGGTAAGCAAGGACGTTTCCGGCAAAATCTGTTAGGAAAACGGGTGGATTACTCCGGACGTTCGGTAATTGATGTTGGTCCGACTTTGAAATTCTATCAATGCGGCCTACCTCGCGAGATGGCTTTAGAACTATTTAAACCTTTTGTGATGCATGAATTAGTAGAGCGGGAATTAGCATCTAATATCAAGAACGCTAAACGCAAGATTGAACGCCAAGATGATGCGGTTTGGGATGTTTTAGAAGACGTGATCAAAGAACGGCCAGTACTGTTAAATCGGGCCCCAACGTTGCACCGTTTAGGTATTCAAGCTTTTGAACCCGTTTTGGTAGATGGGAAATCGATTCGTTTGCATCCTTTAGCTTGTGAAGCTTATAATGCTGATTTTGACGGGGATCAAATGGCGGTCCACGTTCCTTTATCTGATGAAGCACAAGCCGAAGCCCGCATGTTAATGTTAGCTGCGCACCATATTTTGGCGCCTAAAGATGGGAAACCAATTGTTACTCCATCACAAGATGTAGTTTTAGGTAACTACTACCTCACGTTAGAAGAGCGTGGCCGTGAAGGCGAAGGTATGATCTTTAAAGATATGGATGAAGTCGAATTGGCTTATCAAAACGGAGTAGTGCATTGGCACACACGGATTGGTTTATCGACCAAGACTTTAACCTCTTTTGCTTTTGCTGATGATCAGCGTGATCGCATTATGTTGACTAGTGTCGGTAAGGTAATCTTTAATCGAATTTTACCGGCCGGGATGCCTTTCCTTAACGAACCATCGGAAACTAATTTAGTGGACGGGGTTCCCGAAAAGTATTTCCTTAAAGCGGGTGAAGATGTTCACCAACGTCTACGTGATATGCCGCTAACGGATCCTTTCAAAAAGGGTTATTTGAGTGATATTATTGCTCAAGTCTTTAAATTATATCGCGTTCAACGGACTTCCGAATTGTTGGATGATATTAAAGAGCTAGGCTATACGGCATGTACTTTATCCGGGTTGACCGTCGGAGTCTCCGATGTACCGCAATTATATGATAAACAAGCCATTGTGGATCAAGCTCATAAACAAGTGGCGACAGTTTCCAAGCAATTTCGCCGGGGCTTAATTACTGATGAAGAACGTCATAATCGGGTTATTAGTATTTGGAATGATGCCAAGGATGAAATCCAACAACAATTAGTAGATAGTTTTGATCCGAAAAACCCAATTTCAATGATGTCCGATTCCGGAGCCCGGGGGAATATTTCCAACTTTACTCAATTGGCAGGAATGCGGGGCTTAATGGCCGCACCTAATGGCGGCATGATGGAAATTCCGGTTACTTCTAATTTCCGTGAAGGCTTATCCGTTATGGAAATGTTCATGTCCACTCACGGTGCTCGTAAGGGAATGACTGATACCGCCTTAAAGACAGCGAACTCCGGTTATTTGACCCGGCGCTTGGTTGATGTGGCCCAAGATGTCATTGTGCGCGAAGAAGATTGCGGCACTGACCGTGGTATGGAAGTCTCTGCTATTAAAGACGGTAACGAAGTGATTGAGCCTCTCTATGATCGATTGGTAGGACGCTTTACACAAAAAGCAGTCTTTGATCCCCAAACAGGTGCCGAGTTGGCAGCACGTAATGTATTAATTGATGAAGATTTAGCTAATCAAATCATTGCCGCTGGAGTGACGACGGTGAACATTCGAACTGCCTTCACCTGCAACACGCGCCATGGTGTCTGCCAAAAATGTTATGGTCGCAACTTGGCTACAGGCGAAGAAGTCGAAGTAGGTGAAGCTGTGGGTGTAGTGGCAGCGCAGTCCATTGGTGAACCCGGCACGCAGTTAACTATGCGGAATTTCCATACCGGTGGTGTGGCCGGCGGTGAAGATATCACCCAAGGATTACCTCGTGTGGAAGAAATTTTTGAAGCCCGTAATCCTAAAGGGTTGGCTTATATTTCTGAAGTTGACGGTACAGTGACTACAATTGATGAAAATCCAGCCGAGCATACCCGTGAAATTACGGTTGAAGGAAAGACTGATACGCGCACGTATAGTGTTCCTTATACCGCTAGTGTGGCTGTAGCTGAAGGTGATACCATCGCTCGTGGTGGCAAGTTGACAGCTGGTTCAATTGATCCTAAACAATTAATTAAAGTCACAGACGTGAAGACAACTGAAAATTATCTGTTAACAGAAGTTCAAAAAGTTTATCGGATGCAAGGTGTCGATATCAGTGACAAACACATCGAAGTTATGGTACGCAAGATGTTGCGCAAGATTCGCGTCCTTGATCCAGGTGATACGAATATCCTACCAGGCTCTTTATTAGATATTGGTGATTTTACGGATGAAAATAAAGAAGCTTTGATTTCAGGACAACTACCGGCTACGGGAGCACCAGTGTTATTAGGAATTACCAAAGCTTCCTTAGAAACCAATAGTTTCTTATCGGCGGCTTCTTTCCAAGAAACTACACGGGTCTTGACGGATGCTTCAATTCGAGGTAAAAATGATCCATTAGTCGGTCTGAAAGAAAATGTGATGATTGGAAAATTAATTCCTGCGGGAACCGGCATGGCAAAATATCGTCATATGCGTCCCAAAAAAGTTGCTCCAGCAGTTACCCAATCAGAAAATTAAATTTAATGCCAAAAGACTTGAGCCTTGAGCTGAAGTCTTTTTTTGTGGGCTGAAAAAAGGTTTTCTATGTTCATTCTGATAATATATTTTAAGAAACGTCCTACTTTTTTAGAGAATTAATAGGTTCTAAAGGAAATTTACTTCAAAATGGCTTAAATAGCTCGCAGACGAGTTCTTAGGTGACACTGAAATATTAGTTGCTGGCGCATTTTACGGTCGGCATTGTCGAAGCACTACCAACATTCAAAAAGGTAATCTATCCTTCAGCTATTATAAAAATTAGATTAATTTGTATGTAAAAAAAACTTATTTCGTAAAAATGATACAATATAAATAAAATATTCTTTAAGGAGGATGATTTCAATGTGCACCAGCATTGCAATACAAGCGGATAATCAGGATCTTTTTTGGGGTAGAACAATGGATTTTCCGTTTGATCCTTTTAAACCCAGTGCGGATAGTAAAATCATCGCGTACCCACAAAATTACGAACTACAAGGTTTACAACAAAATTGGACCACCAAATATGCTTTTGCAGGTGTAAGTGTCAATGATTCACTTTTTTTCAATGATGGGATTAATAGTGCCGGGATTGTTGGTGATGCTCAATTTTTAGAAGAAGCTACTTGGTCAGATAAAAAGAGTCTGCAACAACGCCAACTGCAGCCGATTATCGGTGAAGAAGTGGTCGCTTATGTTTTAAGCAATTTTGGCAGTTTAGCAGAAATTAAAACAGCTTTTCAACATTTAGGGCAAATATATGTCCCTTATCCAGATTGGGAACAAGCAGATACCGGGGTTACTACCCCTATACCGATGCATTACACATTTTTTGATACTCAAGGTCGGAGTTTAATTTTAGAGCCGGTGAGAAATGGAGCTTTCAAAATTTATGACGGGATTGGAGTAATGACCAATAGTCCGGAATATCCTTGGCATTTAGATAATCTTCGGAATTATGTCCAATTAACTAATCATAACTTGGGTTACAATCAATTAACGCCGCAATTGAAGATTAAGCAAATTGAAAGTGGTTCAGGCTTATTAGGATTACCGGGAGATTACACGGCTCCGTCGCGCTTTGTGCGGGCTACTTTTCTTTCAAAATTTTTGCAACCATTTAAACGCGATCAAGGTATCAGTCAGCTATTTAATGTTTTTAAAGCGGTGGCAGTTCCTAAGGGCATTGAACATGAAACTACGCAAAGTGCAGAATTTGATTATACAGGCTATTGGTCCGGTTATGATGTTTCTCAAAGAACACTCTTCGTGCAGCCGGAAGATTGCCCTACGTTGACGAAATTTACTTTAAAAGCGGATCTAACCGAAAAAACCACCAAAAATATTAGTCATCAATTATTAGCCCACTAAATATTGGCTTAGAGGTTATAAGAATAAGCAGACTAAAAAAACGTTCCCGCTGGCGAGAACGTTTTTTATTAAGAATTCGCTGCTTGTTGCTGGGTAAAGTAGCTCATACGATCCAGTAAGTTGACAACATATTGTTGGATACAGCGATCAAAAGGCAGATCTGAGCGATTAGAGAGTACCGTTATCACTTTTTGAGGAGACTGCAGTTGTAATTGAGGAAACAGCTGGTGCCCTTGGTCAATGGAAAATTGATATTTTTTAAGGGCGTATATGGGATCGAAGTCCATCACTAAATTTTGCCACTTAGCAGCTGTTAAATAAACTTGATAAAAATCAGCTGCATAATAAGTTTTTAAGAAGTTTTGCCAGATACTCTCATTAAATGAGGTTTTCAGCCATGCCAGATAAGCATCATATTGGGGTACGGTAAAACTGGGCGTCACTGGTAATGCAGTACTGTTTATGATTTGCGGTTGCTGTAGCCGAGTGGTTAACTGAAAGGTTCCTAAGGCTTGACCATGAGCACCGGGCTGGAGAAACGGCACCGGGCCGCAATAGCCGCTGTTCAACCAATGTTGATGACCACAAATCAAACCATCAATTTGCGATCCAAACTGGTGCATCAAGTGATAGGCTTGATCTTCGCCGGTGTTATATTCCGTAATCCGCCCCGTAGCCGGATCACATTCTAAACCGCCATGGTAAGCCACAATTACATAATCAGCTTGATCCCGAAGTTCTGGGAGATACTTTTGCAGAGCTTCGCTGACATCTAAAATATGTAACTGTTGGGTAAATTGGAAATCTAAAATCTGACTTAAAAAACTAGTGATCAGCCCAATCACGCCAATTTTAACAGTTCCTTTTTGTTTAATAGTATACGGCTGGAATAACAAATTACCAGCAAGGTCCGTGAGATTGGCACAAACATAGTCTGCTTGCAATTGAGCGGTTAGGTCTTGCAAGTGTTTAATTCCCCATTCGAGATCATGATTGCCGGGAATCATGACATCAAAGTGACAAGCGTTAGCTAACTCGACCATGGGGCGGCCAGCGGCTGTTAAATTGTAAAAACTGGCTAATGCACTACCGGTAAAAAAATCACCATTATCAATTCTGAGCGTGTCAGCTGCCGGCGTTTGATGTAAATAAGAAATGAGGGGATTCGTTTGGTTTATCGCATCATTGGTCAAAGAACCATGCAAATCAGTCGTTGCTTCAATAATAACTAGGCTCATTGTTTAATGCTCTTGGCTTGCTTGATATAGGAAGCCATGGTTTGAAAATCGGAATTTTTAAAGGAAGCATAACCGTTATGATTCCACAATTTCATAGCTTTTTTACCAGCAGGATCGTGAGGCATTTGTTGGAAAACCCGCTTAACTTGTTTTTGTAACTTCGGATCCATTTGAGTCTTGACAGCAATCACATCATTGGGAATGTTGGCTTTGGATAAGGCCACAACTTTTAAACTTTTATATAAATCGCTGTTACCTACTTTACCGTTAAAAACTTGACGAGCTCCTTGGAAAACAAAAGCGGCATCTACTTGATTATTCAATACGGCAGTAATTTCACTCGGAATATCGTTTACTACAATGGTTTTGTTGTCCTTTTCCAAATTAATACCTAGTTTTTTGAGTTCTACAGCAGGATAAATGTAACCACTCGCGGAATTAGCATCAAGGGTGGCAATTTTTCGATTTTTGAGATCACTTAATTTATTAATTTTACTATCTGTCTTAGCGATAACTTCTGCTTTATAACCGTCAGCTAAGTGTTTTTCTAGTTTTTCGGTTTGTGGATTGTATGCTAGGCGTTGAGCTGTTAAGAGACCAACGGCCGATTTATTTTGTTGAGCTTGAACAAAAGATGCGGGCGGCATGATCCCAATATCTATTTTTTTGGACTGCATAGCTTCGACAATATTGGTGCGATCGGTACTGAGGTGAATCTTAACGGTGCGATGTAATTTTTTGGATAAATACTTGGAAAAACTGTGAGTTTCTGTTTTTAAGTCGCTGTTGTTGTTTGATGGGACAAATTCCAAAACTAAAGGTTTTTTTTGACTTTGCGAATTATTTTGTTGACTACATCCAGACAAGGTAAAAATGGCCGTTACTGTGAGAATCACTTTACTCAACTTTTGCATGTTTATTCCTCCAAAAACAAACTTTAAATAGTTTTTTATAAATATTGTTCGTCCATGAACCAGATTATCACGCATTTAATTGGAAAACAACCTCAAATAAATAATATTAACGAACTTTATTAATAAATGAATGTAGATTCTCCAAGGTCCGCTGGCTCTTTTTGGGGGGTAATTATGGTATGATAAAGACAATTCTTTGAAAGGGAGGTTGGGTAATGGAAGAAACGGCAATTTTTGCTGGTGGTTGTTTTTGGTGTATGGTCGAACCTTTTGATCAAATGCCAGGTATCAAGCAAGTAGTTTCCGGATATACTGGCGGTCATGTGGCCAATCCCACTTATCAACAAGTCGCTAGTCATCAAACGGGGCATACTGAGGCAGTGAAAATCACGTTTGATCCGGAAGTCATTTCTTATTCCGACTTAGTGGAAATCTATTGGCAGCAAACTGATCCAACTGATGCTATGGGTCAATTTCAAGATCGGGGTGATAATTATCGCCCAGTCATCTTTGTTAAAAATGATTATCAACGAAAAATCGCTGAACAATCCAAGGCCAAATTAGCAGCTAGCGGGCGATTTACACAACCAATTGTGACGACCATTGAACCCGCACAACCTTTTTATCCGGCAGAAGCAGAACATCAGCAATTTTATCAAAAAAATCCATTACGTTATGAATTAGAAGAAGCTGGTGGCCGGCGCCAATTTAAAGACCAGTATTGGAAGCAAAAATAATTAAACCGCCAACGTACAATACGAGGCCGGCCATAATAAATGGAACGAAGGGGACTGCCTGTAGTGGCTGTCTCTTTAACTTACATACGCCAAAATAAAGTAAAGCTAAACTAGTGGCTAAGACAGTAACATACAAGGTGGGACTTAATCCCAGGGCCAAGGCGATCACCAGTAAAATTTCGATATCCCCGAAACCCAAACGTGGTTTGAAAAAATAGTAAAAACCTAGTAGCACGAGAGCCAGCAAACTCCATAGCAGCCAAGCAGTCGGCGTAGGGAAGGCTTGAATTAAAGTCCAAACAATACTAGGAAAAAGCACCCGCGGATCGATACAGAGTGCTAAATAATCACTCCATGCACAACTCAGTAAACTAAGACCTAACAGTAAAAGTAAATACGGTGGATAGCTTTGTTGCCATGTACATTCCAGTCCCCAAAATCCGCCGGCCAGTTCTACAAGAAACAATCCGGGGGCGATGGGATGTTGGCAAAAACTACATTTACCACGAAGCCAAAGATAGCTGAGAATCGGTATTTCGTGGTACCAGCGCAAAGTTTGTTGACAAAAATCACAATGGGAACGGCCATGGATAAAGGATTCTTGGACTAACGGCCGACTCGTGACCACCGCACCAAAAGAGGCTCCGCAGCAACCTAATAGAAAATTCAAAAGCAACATCTAGTTCTCCTTTCAATAACAAATTACCCGTAAAAATAAAATTTCGTGAGAAAAATTCAAGAAGTAATTGACATTTAGGAAAGAGGATGCTAGTCTGATAATTGTGCTTTTTAGTGGCAAGTTGTCTATGAGGCAAGCTGTTCAGGTGTTTTTTTGTAGATTAAAAAGAACCACCTGGCTGTGTGTACTTAAAAATCAAGGAGGAATTTTTTAATGCCAACAATTAATCAATTGGTACGTAATGGTCGTAAATCCAGAACTTCCAAATCCGATTCACCAGCATTGAACTTTGGCTATAATAGTATGAAAAAAATTGCGACGGATAATCCGGCTCCGCAAAAACGAGGAGTTGCTACGCGTGTCGGAACCATGACTCCGAAAAAGCCAAACTCTGCTTTACGGAAATATGCCCGTGTACGGTTATCGAACTTAATTGAAGTAACTGCCTATATTCCTGGAATTGGTCATAATTTGCAAGAACATAGTGTTGTGTTAATTCGCGGGGGACGTGTAAAGGACCTGCCTGGGGTACGTTATCATATTATTCGGGGTGCTTTGGATACCGCCGGTGTTGACGGCCGGATGCAAGGTCGCTCAAAATACGGTACTAAAAAACCGAAAAAATAATTAATGATGAGTTAATTATCTAAATTTCAAGGAGGATATCCATGCCAAGAAAAGGTAGCGTCTCAAAACGCGATGTTTTGCCAGACCCAATTTATAATTCAAAACTAGTTACTCGTTTAATTAATCATTTGATGGTTGATGGTAAGCGGGGAAAGGCATCTTCAATTTTATATGATGCTTTTGATATCATTAAAGAAAAAACCGGCAATGATCCTGTAGATGTTTTTAATGAAGCTATGAAAAATGTCATGCCAGTGTTGGAAGTTAAGGCTCGCCGGATTGGTGGTTCTAACTATCAGGTACCTATCGAAGTACGGCCAGAACGGCGGACAACTTTAGGACTTCGGTGGCTAGTAAACTATGCGCGTTTACGTGGCGAACATACGATGGATGAACGTTTAGCTGCCGAAATTATGGATGCTGCTAACAATACGGGGGCTGCGGTTAAGAAACGTGAAGATACCCATAAAATGGCTGATGCCAACCGCGCCTTTGCCCATTATCGTTGGTAGAGTAGCGATTGATTGAGAGGAGTACTAATATCTAATGGCTAATAAACGTGAATTTCCTTTAGAAAAAACACGTAATATCGGAATCATGGCCCACATTGATGCCGGTAAAACAACAACAACTGAGCGTATTTTGTATTACACCGGTAAAATTCATAAAATTGGTGAAACACACGATGGTGCTTCCCAAATGGATTGGATGGAACAAGAGCAAGAACGTGGTATTACGATTACTTCGGCTGCCACGACTGCGCAATGGAAAGATCACCGGATTAATATTATTGATACTCCAGGACACGTGGATTTCACGATTGAAGTGGAACGTTCATTGCGGGTTTTAGATGGGGCGATCACTGTCTTGGATGCTCAATCAGGTGTAGAACCGCAAACAGAAAATGTTTGGCGGCAAGCAACGACTTATCATGTTCCACGGATTGTTTTTGTTAACAAAATGGACAAGATTGGTGCCGACTTTGACTATTCGGTCCAAACCATCAAGGATCGATTGGATGCTCAACCGTTAGCCATTCAAATGCCAATCGGTGCGGAAGATTCTTTTGAAGGTGTGATTGACCTCATTGAAATGAAGGCCGATTTATACGATGAAGATGAATTAGGCTCCAAATGGGATACAGTAGATGTACCGGATGATTATAAAGAAGAAGCCCAAAAACGTCGGGCACAAATGATTGAAGAATTAGCCGATGTTGATGATGATATTATGGACAAGTACCTGGAAGGTACGGAAATCAGTAATGATGAAATTCGGCAAGCAATTCGGAAGGCAACCATTGACTTGGAATTATTCCCTGTTTTAGCCGGTTCAGCTTTCAAAAACAAAGGCGTGCAAATGTTAATGGATGCGGTGGTTGATTATTTACCGTCACCATTGGACGTTAAGCCTTATAACGCTACAGATCCGGCAACAGGTGAAGAAGTGGAATTGAAAGCTGACGATGCGAAACCTTTTGCCGGTTTGGCTTTCAAAATTGCTACGGATCCTTTTGTTGGTCGGTTAACTTATTTGCGGGTATATACCGGAACTTTGGAATCCGGCTCATATGTTTTAAACGCTACAAAAGACAAGCGGGAACGTGTCGGTCGTTTATTACAAATGCACTCTAATCATCGTAAAGAAATTCCGGAAGTCTTTTCGGGAGATATTGCAGCGGCTATCGGCTTAAAGAATACTACAACAGGTGATTCTTTAACTGATCCGGATCATCCGCTGATTTTGGAATCTATGGAAATTCCTGATCCCGTAATTCAAGTTTCCATTGAACCGAAATCTAAGGAAGATCGTGATAAGTTAGATATTGCTTTACAGAAGCTGGCGGAAGAAGATCCGACTTTCCAAGCTGAAACCAATCCGGAAACTGGCGAAACTTTAATTGCCGGCATGGGCGAATTGCATTTGGATATCATGGTGGACCGGATGAAACGTGAATTCAAAGTAGACGCTCAAGTGGGTGAACCGCAAGTTGCTTATCGCGAAACCTTCACCAAAACGGCTTCAGCGGAAGGTAAATTTGTCCGGCAGTCCGGTGGTAAAGGTCAATATGGTGATGTTTGGATTGAATTTACCCCGAATGAAGAAGGCAAGGGCTTCGAATTTGAAGATGCGATTGTTGGTGGGGTAGTTCCACGAGAATATATTCCTTCAGTTGAAGCAGGTCTTAAAGATTCCATGGCTAATGGTGTTTTAGCCGGTTATCCATTAATTGATATCAAGGCGAAACTCTATGATGGTTCTTATCATGAAGTCGATTCTTCAGAAGCTGCCTTTAAAGTTGCGGCTTCGATGGCTTTGCATAATGCTGTTAAAGATGCGGGTGCGGTTATCTTAGAACCCATCATGAAAGTTGAAGTTGTAACTCCTGAGGATTATCTGGGTGATGTCATGGGTCAAGTTACTGCTCGACGTGGTCGCATTGAAGGCATGGAAGAGCGTGGGAATGCGCAACTAATTAATGCCTTTGTACCTTTAGCTGAAATGTTCGGTTATGCAACTACTTTGCGTTCAGCTACCCAAGGTCGAGGAACTTTCACGATGACCTTTGATCATTATGAAAAAACTCCAAAGAGTATTCAAGAAGACATCATTAAGAAAAATGGTGGACACTAAATAAACCACAAGAGCTAGGTTTTTAACCTAGCTCTTTTTTTGTGTGCAGTGCAATTCTTGTTAGCGACTCCAAGTGGCGAGTTATGAGAAAGAGACAGCCATTTTTGCGTTAGCAATGGAAAGAATCAAAAGGTAAAAGCAGTGGTTTACAAACACAATATCTTTGGCCTACGCCACAGGTGCATGCGACAGCTTTATCTGTGATTGATTAACAAAGATTGTTGGAACCCATTTCTCTTGATTTTTACACGTAGCGATGACTTGGAGACTATTGTCGTTTTTTTATATATTTCAAATTTCAATATTATTGTTGCGGAGCTGTTAAGCCGGCTAGAATTTGTTGTTGGACTAATTGTAAATCGCTTTGTTGAGAAGTCATCGAAGAATCTGGTAGTAGTTGTTTTTGGAACACATAAGCAATGAATGGTCCAATAAAAATCCGTAAAATTTGAATGGGAGTTAATTGCGAATTAATTTCTGAAAACCGTTGCTGTAGAGAAGCTAATTTAGCCAAAATCCCTGCAGAGTCTGAGAGCATCGCATGAAAAAGTTGGACTACGCTGCTTTCACCCAGGAGTAATTCCTGCAAGAGCAATTTAAAAAACTATAATTAGCTATGACAAATTGACTGCGATCATGGACAAAAAAGTTAATTAAAGCTGGTAACTGTTCGTAATTATTGAGTTGACTGAAGAAATTGTCTTTGATGGTATTGAGCATTGGTGACAATAGTTTCATTAATAAATTTTCTTTGGATGTAAAATATTTATAAATAGTACCTTCACTCACTCCGGCTTGTTGGGCAATTTTGGCGGTAGTGGTCGCGTGAAAACCCTTGTCGGCAAATAACTTTAAAGCAGGCAAGAGAACCTTCTTTTTCCCAGGAGGCATTGGTGCTTGCGCGAGTTGTTGTTCATATTTCATAATTGCTTGAGCCACGGTTTGTTCCTTCTTTGTTCACTGAAATTAAACTTATTATACTGGGCAATAATGGTTTAAGCCAATGGTATTTCCAAATAACAAAGCAGTTTTTGTCATAATCAGTGTTCTTTGGCTTCAAGCGCTGGTTACTGCCACAGGGTACTGATGCAGACAACTGCATCACTTTCTTGGTAAATGTTTAAGCTGAATAAACACTGCTTTTCAGATTTGTCCTGAGTTACTGCTTTCAGTGGTTGCTTTTTCTATACTGTTCTAGTATACTATGACACATATAGTTCTAATAATTATATTAATCGGGGAAATAAGGGAGAAATAACAATGAAACGTAAAACAATGTGGGGCTTAATGATCGTTGGGCTCGTTGTATTACTTGGTGGGGGAATTTTTGCATGGCACAAGGCTGCTTCGTCAGCTAACGGTCCACGTTTTCGCGTGGTGCGGTTACATAATAATAATTTTGCCGTAACCGGCAGTGTGCAAACTCATCGAACCGAAAAGCTCACGCCTAAAGAAGGTAAAGTGCAACAACTTTTTATTAGTAATGGCGAAACAGTTACTAAAGGTCAGGAACTTTTATCAACGTTTGATGAGAGTAAAACTCCGGATGTTCAGACAGCGCAACAAGCCGTAGCTAAGAGCCAGCGCGAATTGAACCAACAAGCGCAAGCCGTTAATGATCTGAAGTCCCAACTTAATCAAACGCCTGCTGATGATCCAAGTTATGAACAAACGCGCACGCAGCTCAAAGAAGCCAACAATAGTTATAAAGGAGCTCAAGCAGATTTACAGGACCAACAAAATTCGTTGGCTACTTTGCAAAAAACGCAAACGACCATTTTGCAGGCGCCTTATGATGGAGTAGCCACTGTTGACTATGCGCTGGATGGAACACCGCAAATTACCATTGTAACTAATGATTTACAAGTTAGAGGAGAAGTTACGGAATATGATTATGCGAAACTCAAAGTCAACCAACCTGTTAAAATTAAAGCTCTTGCCAATGGCAAACAGCAAACGGCCGCAATTGATTATTTAGCCAATAATCCGGCTCCAGATAGTCGAAAAAATATGAGTAAATATGAATTTACGGTGCCGGTGGATAATCGCTTTATGAATGGGCAGACGGTCAACATTAAAATTCCCCAGGATGATTTACGGTTACCCTTCAGTGCAGTACGCCATGGTCAGGTTTTCGTTTATCGGCAAGGACGGGCTTATCAACAGGCGGTCACTGTTCAAAAAAAAGCCGGTTATTATCGAGTCAAAACTGGCTTACACGCAGGTAGTCAAGTGATCATTAATCCTAATCGTCATTTACAAGACCAGATGAAGGTGCAGATCAATGATTAAATTGACTAATGTAAATAAATATTATCGCCAAGGCACACAGGCTTATCATGTCCTGAAAGATATTAATTTGCAGGTGGCTGCCGGTGAATTTGTAGCCATTATGGGTAAATCGGGATCAGGAAAATCGACGCTGATTAATATTATCGGTTTTTTTGATGATCAATTTTCTGGACAATATCAATTTAACAAAATTCAAGTGGACCAACTTAAACGCAATCAGTTCTCCGATCTGCGTAATCAACAAGTAGGCTTTATCTTTCAAAATTTTAAATTAATTAATAATTTAACAGTCGCAGAAAATGTCGGTCTGCCTTTGATTTATGCTGGAGCGCGGCGATCCCAGATTCAAGCACGGGTGCAACAGCAATTAAAAGCAGTAGGCTTGCCTAATGTCGCCCAACAATTGCCAACTAATTTATCAGGTGGGCAGCAGCAAAGAGTATCGATTGCGCGGGCTTTAATTACTCAACCTAGTTTTTTAATTGCTGATGAGCCCACGGGAGCCTTAGATAGTAAAACATCGCAAGAAATTTTAAATATCTTTCAAACTTTAAATCATCAAGGCACCACAATTATCATGGTGACCCACGATGAAGCCATTGCTGAACGCAGTGATCGGATTATTCGGATTTTAGATGGTCAGATTACTTCTGACCAGGAGGTGGATCATGCGCACGAGTGAACTTTTTAAAACTGCTTGGAAAGCTTTAATGGCTAATAAAAAACGTAGTATTTTAACCATGTCGGGTATTATTATCGGGATCGCCGCCGTGATTACTATTATTTCACTAGGTAATGGTATTCGGCAGGCAACCTTAAAGAATCTGCAAGCTACCCAAGGCGGTGAACAAACGACACAAATATACTATATGTCCAACGACACCAATGGCGATGATCAAGGGATCACACAAGATGATTTGTCGACCATTAATAATGTGCATTTTCGGGGCTTGGCGCGGGTTAAATTACAACAATCTAATGAGTACAAACAAATCCGCAGTCAAATTGGCCGCCGCGATACCGTTTTAAGTACGAAACTAATTAACAAGCCGCAAGATATTCACGTAGTGGCTGGTCATAATCTGACGTCTTATGATTTTGCTGTACAAAATCCGGTAGTACTAATTTCTGAAAGTTTAGCACAGCATGAATTTCATTCAGCAACCCAGGCGTTAGATCAACCCTTACTGGTGGGGCAAACTAGTTACCAGATTAAGGGTGTGATGTCAACTCCAGAAGATGAAACCCAAGTCTTTTTGCCTAGACGAGCCTATCTTAGTGGGCAAACCAATAATCAAAGTGATACGATCATTTTGACTTTTGATAAAGGCACGGATGCGGCGGCCACGACAAAACAAGTGTTACGACTTTTACGCAAAAATGGTGTTAACCGTTATGCCGGTACTTATGATTATGATGATACAGGCAAAATACTCAAGGGTATCAGTAAAGTTATTGACGCCTTAACTTATTTCATCGGTGCGGTTGCCGGCATTTCTTTAATTATTGCTGGTATTGGTGTGATGAACATGATGTATATTTCCGTTTCCGAACGGACCCAAGAAATTGGGATTCGTTTAGCTATTGGTGCCCGTCCGCGGACAATCATGCTGCAATTTTTGTTAGAAGCAGTCATGTTAACAACCTTAGGGGGAATCATAGGATTTCTGGACGGAGCCGGGTTAGCTTATGGGATTGCTTTGGCCCTACCATTTAAGGCAAAGATGTCTTTGAGTTCATTTGTCGTGGCCTTTCTTGTTTCTTCCACGGTCGGCATTATTTTTGGAATTTTGCCAGCTAAACAAGCAGCCAATAAAAATTTGATTGATATTTTGCGCTAATAGCGCCCAGCAGGCCTTCCAACTGGAGGGCTTTTTTGATTGGTTCCAGACAAACGGGAATTAACGATTGACAAGCTACCATGGGCGAATTAGAATATCTTTTGATAACGTTAGCCAGCTAACGTAATTGGCAAAGGAAGTGAGACTGTGGCTTACAATACCGGACGCTACTTAAAAATGGCCGCACGGCAATTAACTAAAAATTTTGATCAATTCGCACGGCAGTACGATCTAACGAGTACCCAAATGTCGATTATCGATTACTTAGGACGCAGAACCACTGCTCAAATTCTCCAACGGGATATAGAACAAGAATTTAATATCCGGCGGTCTACCGCCACTTTGATTTTACAAAGGATGGAAAAAAAGGGATTGCTGCAACGGTTTGTGGCGCACCATGATGCCCGTCAAAAAATGGTACAGCTCACGGCTAAAGGCCAGGAATTGATTACGCTAATCAGTCAATATATGGCTAGTCAGCAAGCAGATTTGGAGCAGCATTTCGGCACTACCAGAATTCGAGAATTTGAAGAAGTACTGCAATATTATTTGAATTTAGAAGGAGATCAACATTAAGCAATGACAGCAACCAAAATAAGTCGTAAAGTGTTAGGGGCGATTTTTGCCACGGGTATTATGTCTTTTTGTGGAGTAGTGGTTGAAACGGCGATGAATATTACGTTTCCCACTTTAATGCGTGAATTTCACATTAATACGGCGACTGTCCAGTGGATGACTACTATTTATTTGTTAATAGTCGCGATTATCGTACCGTTATCCGCGCTGTTAAAAAAACGATTTGTGACTAAAAAATTATTTCTCAGCGCTAATCTTTTGTTTATGAGCGGGGTTTTATTAGATGCCTGTGCACCTAATTTTGGACTTTTATTAGTCGGTCGAGTTTTGCAGGGCTTGGGAACCGGGATTGCCTTGCCTTTGATGTTCAATATTATTTTAGAATCTGTCCCTGCAAGTAAAATTGGTTCCATGATGGGGATCGGATCCTTAATTACAGCCGTCGCCCCCGCTGTCGGACCGACGTTTGGCGGATTAGTTGTGAACAGTCTCGGTTGGCGGTTTATTTTTATTTTTTTGTTACCAATTTTGTTAGTATCTTTGGGTCTAGGGTTGGTGTCTATTCAACAAATTAATCCATTACAAGCGGTTCATTTGGATTGGCTGAGTCTTTGTACTATTATTTTGGCCTTTGTGGGGTTGATAGTCGGTTTTAGTAATTTAAGCAACTTTACTTGGTGGGTAGCTGGCAGTTTGCTCTTGGGCCTTATCGGTTTAGTCGGTTTGACATTTCGTTCTCAAAAAATTGCCCAACCGATTATTAATTTTGCGGTTTTTCAAAACAAACGGTTTTGTGGTCATGTGCTGGCCTTTTTCACATTTAATTTAATTAGCTTAGGATTGGCCTTTATCCTGCCGAACTATATTCAATTAGTTAACCACCACTCAGCCTTTAAGGCCGGACTGATTGTTTTACCTGGTACAGCTATGGGCGCTTTATTAGCTCCTTTTGCGGGACGAATTTTAGATCATTGGGGCGCCCGGGTACCTATTTTAGGTGGGACTATTTTATCTGTAGGCGCGGTTATCTGTTTCAATTTGCAGGCGAGCCGGCTGCAGGATGCTTTAATTGCGTTCATTTATTTCTTTTATATGTCTGGTACGGGCTTAGCTTTTGGAAATATTATGACCAGTGGGTTACAAAATTTAAGTATCGCCCAGCAAGCTGACGGTAATGCTATTTTAAATACTTTGCAACAATTTGCCGGCGCTTGTGGGACCTCGATTGTAGCGGCGATTGTCGCTCAAAGTCAAAAAAGTTGGAGCCAATCGCTAACTTTGGGAACGATTTTCGGCAGTCAGCACGCGTTATTCTTTTTGCTGCTTTTGGGGTTACTTGAACTGGTGGTTTTATGGTTGGCAGTCACCGCACGTCCGCAATCCACTTCAGCTTAAGCTGGAAGTAAATTTCACAACTTTTGCAATCGTGCAGTGTATAATATAATACTGTATGAAAAGCGGTGAAAGGGCGTTAATTTATGAGTAATAAAATTTATCGCGGATTGCTGCTAGCGTTTAGTTTACCAGTGACAATCGGGATAATTTCTAATTTATTAACTATCCACTCATGGCAATTATCAATAATGATGATTGCTTTTTTATGTGGTTATTATCTGTGGTTGCGACCATATTTTTGGCGCATTAGTTCCCACTTAACGAATCAACAAGTTCGAATGGTGATCTATGCTACCTTTGCATTCATTTTGGTTGTACAAATTGGGATTTTAATTGTTTTACCCGCGACGGTCTATCATGATCCTTTTCGGGTGTTATATCAAGCCCAATTAATTAGCCATGGGGATCGTTCCTGGTCGGAGATTACTTATTTTTGGCGATATTCGAATAATGTGGCCATTACCTGGTTTTTATCCCGCTGGTTAATTGTCACGAATGCTTGTCACTTATCTGTTTATTGGTCAGTTCATTTGTTAAATCTGATCTTACTAGATGGCTTTTTAGCTTTAATTGTTTATGCTGTTTATCAATGCAGTCAGCAGCAGTTGCCTATTTTAATTGTGTTAATGCTAATCAGCTGCAGTGCAGTGAGTTATACTTATTTTTTACAAGTTTTTTACACAGATTTACCCTTATTGCTCGCTGTTTTACTAGATTGGCTGACGTTTTTATTTTGGCGACGGCTGTCTACTGCCCAGCGTTGGTGGGCGAGTGGCGGTTTAGTCGTTTTAAATTTAAGTGCGCAAATGATTAAGAGTAATCTGATCATTATTGGAATAGCACTGCTGCTGACTTGTTGTTTTAACCCGACAGCCAGCAAAAAATACCGCCAGCCGATTATTGCAATTTTGATTGGTTTGTGTTTAGCCACGCCCACTAATTGGGTGTTAAATGCTAATATTAATTTTCAAGATAATGCACGTTATCAATTTCCGTTGCTCCACTGGTTCAATATGGGCTATAATTCGCAGACTGCGGGACGTTATTCTCATCGGGATGCGCGAATTTTACGGCGATTACCGAGTAAACAGGCACGCCAGCAATATTTGCAGCACCATTTTCCGCAGCGTTTGCGACGATTAGGCGGGCTCGGAATTATCCGTTTATGGTTTCAAAAAATTGCCATTTTATTTGATGTTCAAAGTTTACCGCGAGCGTATACCGGGGGCTTTCAACAAATACCGCGGAGTTATAGTCGTTGGCAGCGCGGCTTTCATTTATGGGGGCAGTGGAGTAACCAATTAGCCCTACTATTGATTTTAAGTCTCGCCTTACAACAAATCTGGACCACAGCTTGGAACCGCCATTACCAGCATACCTGGTTAGAAATTTTTACAATTATTGCGGCAGGCGGCTTTTTGTTATTCCATACGTTAGTTTGGGAAACCGAAAATCGTTATGGGCAAGTCATTATTTTATTGCTTGGTGGTTATTTGTTGTTGCATTTACCTCAGCCGCCCAAGCCGGCGACTACGGTTGGGACACCAGCAATGCTGGTCACAATAGGGGTCTTACTTTTATGTTTAACACCGCAAATTCTCACCCGGGCCACCAAGCCAGCGACCATGGTAGTTACGGCGCAGCGGAGTCAATTATCACATCAGTACCATTTTAAAACCCCTGAATTTCCGGGTCAGACGCGCTTCTCCCAAACACTGCTGATGAATCATGCGGTCAATAAATTATGGGTTTTGGCACCTAAACGAGCAAATGCTGAAGTAGATTTACTAGATTCTGGCGGCCAAATTCGCCGCTTGGTCCTCCAAAAGAAAACCTGGGTCTATCGCGGCTTCTTACCCGCCGGCCAGTATAAATTAGTCATTAAGGCTCATCACCCGCACCAACGTATGCGAATTGTGGTGACAGATGGCTTGAACTATCGGTTAGCTTTACAGCCACTGTTTATTAATGGTCAAGCCAAACCCTACTATTCCTTAATATATGCGGCGCATTATTCACAATAAAAATTTCTAATTGCTATAGATTTAATCTCTCAGATAAATTCATTGGAGTCGGCCTGATTAGCAAGCAGCTCTGATTAAGCCTTCAATTGCCACAGAAGTAGATAACTTTTACTCAAGTAAAGCTGTTAGTTCAAGTCGACTTGATGAATGTTCTGCTTTACTTTGGAATACTTAGGTGTCAGAGCGTGCAAACTTTTGTCTGATCAATCATTAAAACTTTAATGGAGCCTGTTATGGAAGACTGCTGCTGTTTTTCAACCTCGAAGTTGCAGACAGCTGTAAGTTCCATAAGGGGCTTTTTATTGTTCACGATAGATATTGCGATACTTGCTGGGAGAATAACCGCAAAATTTTTTAAAAACGCGATTAAAGTAAGTAATATTCTCGTAGCCGACCGCTGTTGCTACGTCATAAATTAACATGTGCGGATAATTAATGAGCAGGGTTTGAGCTTCACCAATCCGGCGCCCAGTTAAATATTGTACGGGACTTAAGCCATAATTGTTCTGAAATTCCGAATCGGCATAGGTTTGGCTTAAAGACAAGACTTGGCAGACTTCTTGAATTTGGAGTTTTTCGCTATAATGCTGATCCAAGTAATTCTTAATTAATTGTGCAGTCACGGAACTGGTTTTTTTTAGACAAGCATCAATAAATAAATGATCCATAATAAAGGGTAATAAAGACTGACAAATAATATTGGCTGCGAGGTGCTGAGCTTGAGTAGCTGAAGATTCCAGTAAGTTAAAGGCTACATTAGCTTGGGCAATTAAGGCCCGACTGATTTCCGATTTAAAATGAAAAACGGGTCGAATATGAGAACTAATAAGATGGTAATGGGTCTTTTTAGTGTCAAAAATTAAACCGATACAAATGGAAGGTAAAACCCGGCCTTCGCCGTGTAAAACACCGGTATCAACGATCAGCACATCACCTTGTTGGACCAATTCTTGATTTTCTTCAATTAAATAATAGCCGCGGCCACTTTGGATCAAGGTGATTTCACAAATTTTTTGATGGCGATGAATGCCGCGTTTGACATAGTAATCTTCAGGAGTAATTTTTGCGATATATACCAACTGCGGATTAGCTAAGTCAGTATTTTTGGAAATCTTAGTCCGATTTTGCATTTGTAAAAATCTTTGTTGCATGGCCTTCGCCTCCTATTGATTGAATTAATGCTTATAAAAAGATAATAATAACTAACTTGTTTTAAGACCTAGTGTTGGAAAAACAGTTTTTTGTTGTTAAAAGTATAAGTCTCTTATGTGATTCTGTTCATAATAAGACTAAAGGGCAAATGAAGACGCTTTAAATGTTGATTACTTCAAATTATCTGTGGGCCCAACAGCTTGTTCAGTATGCGCGAGGAGGAAAATTATGGGTATTTTAATCGCACTTGTCCCTGCTTTAGGTTGGGGATTTCAATCGATTGTAATGCAAAAAATCGGTGGGAAATTCACTAATAAAGTTATGGGAATGGCTCTATCGACGTTGGTTATTGCTTTGCTGGTTTTTATCTTCAAACAGCCTAATTGGTCGGCTAATTTATTGTGGGGCTCGATTTTAAGTGGTGCCTTTTGGAGTTTCGGACAAATTTTACAAGTGAAGTCCTTTGACCTCGTGGGTGTTTCCAAGGCCATGCCCATCAGTACAGGCGAGCAATTATTGGGGACGACATTATTTGGAGCTTTTTATTTTAAAGAATGGACTACCCCATTGCAATATATTTTGGGTTTTTCCGCTCTGGTCTTGATCATTGTGGGCATCACCCTGACGACTGTCCAAGATAAAGCCAGTGAAGAAGGCGGCAATATCAAACTAGGTTTAATTATTTTAACCATTTCTAGTGTGGGCTTTATTGGGTATAACGTCTTTCCAAGAGTTTTTAATTTGAATGGTTGGGATGCTTTATTACCACAAGCAATTGCAATGCTGATTTCGGTCATGGTTTTGGTGGCTTTCCAAAAAGACAATGATATGTTTGGCAAAAAAAGTTGGCAAAATATGTTAACCGGACTTTTATTTGGAATCGCGAATGTGGGTATCTTATTTAGTAACCAAATCAATGGCGTAGCGGTTGGTTTTACTTTATCACAATTGAATGTGGTCGTGGCAACCCTCGGTGGTTTATGGATTTTGCACGAAGTCAAATCCAAACGGGAAATGTCTTATACCCTATGGGGTTTGGTCTTAGTCGTAATTGGTGCATTCTTAATTGGTATGACTAAATAATAGCTGATAATAATTAAGCGTCTTCATACTTGGCAAGAGTAATTGACTACTTAAACTTTGTCGCAATAACCACAGCTGCGAGAGTTGGGGGTTAGATGTTAAGGAATAAAGAAAGGATCAAATCAGTATGGTGAAAATTGGTTTAATTGGTTGTGGGGCTATTGCGCATACCCATGTTTCCAACTTGGTGAATCATTTAAAAGGCGAAGAAATTACTGAAGTTTTTGATGTGGTTCCCCAGGCTGCCAAAGATTTAATTAAGGAATATCAGTTAAATGCCCACTTAAGTGAATCAGTGGATGCGTTGGTGAATTCTAATAATGTGGATGTAGTGATGGTCTGCAGCCGTAATGATACCCATGTTGAACCTATCTTAGCGGCCATCCAAGCCCACAAATATGTTTTTACAGAAAAGCCCTTGGCCACCACAGCGGCTGCATGTAAAAAAATTATTGCCGCGGAAGTGGCAGCTGGGCAACGCTTTGTTCAAGTAGGTTTTATGCGGCGTTATGACCCGGCATATCAAGAATTAAAAGCGACCATCGATCAAGGACTCATTGGCGCACCTTTGATGGGCTATTGCCGCCATTTTATGACTGTCCCGCCGACTAGTTATTTCAAAACAGAAAATACGATTAATGATTCTTTCATTCATGAAAGTGATATTATTCACTGGCTTTTTAAAGATGACTATGCGTCAGTCCAAGTTCAATTTCCCCGTCCCAATAGTTTGAATCCTGCCGCTGAATTAAAGGATCCCCAAATTGTCACGGTCAAAATGAAGCAAGGTGCCATTGTGAATGTTTATTTAAATCAAAATTCCCATTATGGTTATGAAGTTCGTTGTCAAGTAATTGGCGAAAAGGGCATTGCACAATTACCCGAAGTAAATCGTTTAGACTTACATGCCGATCGGAAAATTTATCATGATGTAGATTACGATTGGTCAAACCGCTTTGTAGAAGCTTATCAACGGGAATTACAAGATTTTATTGATCATGCTAATCGTCAAGAAGCACTAACAGGACCCACAGCTTGGGACGGCTATATTGCAACAGTGACATCTGATTGTGCTATTCAAAGTCAAAAGAACGAAGCCGTAGTACCTATTGAATTGCCGGAACGACCGGAACTTTATCAAACAAAGGAGTAATCTATATGGATAAAATTAAAATTGGTGTGATTGGAACGGGACGAATTGGACAAATGCATGTAGAGAATTTGGCCAACATGCGTGATAATTTTGAAGTAACAGCCATTGCGGATCCTTATGCTCCTAATTTAGCCGAATTGGCACAAAAATATCAAATCCCCCATTATACGAATGACTATGAAAAAGTATTAGCTGATCCGCAAATTCAGGCGGTAGTCATTGCTTCAGCTACTAATACACATGCTACAATTATTGAAGCTGCTGCTAAGCAGAATAAGAGCATCTTTTGTGAAAAACCTTTAGCCGAAGATGTACCGCAAATTAAACAATTGTTGCAAGTAGTCAAAGATAACGGAACTTGCCTGCAAGTAGGTTTTAATCGCCGCTTTGACCATAATTTTAAACAAATTCATGATTATGTAAAAGCCGGTCAAATTGGGACTCCGCAAATTATCAAGATTTCTTCTCGTGATCCGGAACCACCAAGTATTGATTATGTCAAAGTGTCAGGCGGATTGTTTAATGATATGATGATTCATGATTTCGATATGGCTCGTTATTTAAGTGATAGTGAAGTAGTCGAAGTTAATGCGCAAGGAGCTGTTTTAGTTAATCCAGAAATTGGTGAAGTCGGCGATATTGATACAGCCATTGTAACTTTAAAATTTGCCAATGGTGCTCTAGGCGTAATTGACAATAGCCGCCAGGCCGTTTATGGTTACGATCAACGGGCGGAAGTATTTGGTTCTAAAGGTCAGGCCGTATCGACCAATGATCGTTTGAATAATGTCGAATTGGACCAAAATGAGAATGTTCAGCTCTCCGAAATACCATTCTTCTTTATTGAACGTTATCAGCAAGCCTATCGTGATGAATTTCAGGCATTTTATGAAGCTGTGACTAAAAAACAAGCCCCGGTAGTAGACGGTTTAGATGGTTTGAAAGCCGTAGAAATTGCCCGCGCTTGTGATCAGTCACTGAAAACACACCAGGCAGTAAAACTATAAAACAATTTTGACTTAGTAGTATAAAATCGTTAATTTTTGGCAAGCCAGCACTTGTTGCAGCCAAGATTAACGATTTTTTGTTTGGCCGCAGTTTCAGCAAAAGGGCCAGTAGATCTTAAATGGCACAAAAAAACCATCCTATTTCTCAATAAGGATGGTGGATTTAATAAAATTAAACTAAAGTACCATTTTGAATGAATTCTGCTACATCAGGCTGCACGTGACTATATTTTTCAACGGCTCCATCAAAGTCAATAAAGTACAATTGGTACCAAGTTAAAAAGGTATAAATATTCCACACTTGACGACGGGCGTCAATTTTGTCGTGATAGTTGTCGTCAAGCAATTGTAAAATTTTGTCTTGATCAAAAATATCTTTGACCCAAGGCTGGCTAAATAAAGCTTTGACTTCTTGATAATATTTATCTTCATGCAGCCATGTCTTAACGGGAACCGGGAACCCTAATTTAGGTCGTTTGGCCCAATCGGCAGGCAAATGGCGATTGGCAGCTTTGCGAAAAATATACTTGGTATCTTTATTATTGAGCAAATATTTGGAAGGAATAGAATTGGCTAATTCGGCCACTTTCTTATCTAAAAACGGCACCCGTAATTCTAGAGAATGGGCCATCGAAATTTTATCGGCCTTTTGAAGAATATCGTTTAGCATAAAGTGGTGTAAATCAATGTATTGCATTTGCTTTAAATCTTCCGCATGCTGAACTTTGGCGAAATCTTTTTGATAAAGACCATTGACCGTCAAATCATTTTGATACTCAGGTTGCAAAACGTCATTGGCTTGTGAACTCGTAAAAATGGTGGGTTGTGCCGGATCATAAATCAGCGATTCACCGACATAATACTCGGAAGGTTGAGCTGTTTGACTATAGAGATGAACTTTGCCTGGGAAATTGGGCAGCTTTTGGATACCATGGGCTAATTTATAACGAATTCCCTGGGGCAACTTATGCAAGCCGCTGGCAAAAACCTTAATGACGGTATTCTTAGTATGCAGTCCATAATTGACATAGCCGGCAAAAATTTCATCAGCGCCTTCACCAGATAAAACGACCGTTACTTTTTTACGGGCTAACCGACATAAATACCAGAGGGGAATGACTGAAGGATTACTATCAGGTTCGTCTAGGTGATATTGCATTTCCGGAAAATCGTGGAAAGCCTCATCAGCATCGACAGTAACTTGATTGAAATGCAGGCCTTCTTCATCCGCCAATTGTTTCGCAACACTGGCTTCATCATAAGGTCCGTTATCAAAGTTGACACTAAATACTTCTTGAGGATGTAAAACCGTCGTTACATAACTGGAATCCACACCTTCTGATAAAAAACTGCCAACTTTCACATCTGCGATATTGTGTAATTTAACGGATTCTTTCACCGTTTGATCGATCGCATTGATCGTTTCCGTTTCACTGCGTTGATAATTGACCTGGTAGTGTGCATCCCAATATTCGTGGATTTGGAAATCTTGATCGTGTAATTCAAACCAATGACCAGCAGGAAACCGGTAGACATTTTTGAAGAAACTTTCATCTAAATCATTATATTGGTTCATTAAAAAGGGTTTAACAGCTTCTTTATTGAGGGCTTTGTGAAAATGAGGGTGCTTTAAAAAGGCCTTGATTTCGGAACCAAAAATAAAAGTTTGATCTTGGTGATAGTAATATAATGGTTTGATACCGAAGAAATCACGTGCTCCATAAAGCGTTTTTTGATTGTCATCCCAAATTAAAAAGGCAAACATGCCGCGAACTCGTTGTAGTAGCCCAGCCATGCCCCATTCTTCGTAGCCGTGAAGTAAAACTTCGGTGTCGGTGTGGGTCGTAAATTGATGGCCAGCTGTAATTAAGTCTTTACGTAAACTTTGAAAATTATAAATTTCACCATTATAAGTAATTAAAATGGAACTATCTTCATTATAAATAGGCTGTTTGCCACATTGTAAATCGATCACACTGAGGCGACGAAAGCCCATGGCAACTTGATCATTGGTGTAATAACCGCTGCCTGTAATATTGGGGCCGCGGTGCGCAATCATTTTCATCATGGATTGGATGGTTGCTTCTTTATTAGTAACGCTTGGATCGCTGAAGGCAATAATTCCGCACATATCTTTTCCTCCTCTGCGCTGATAAGACTAGTTTAATGATTGTCTAAATGTCTGTCAATTAAGCAAAGTATAATTCCCAACCTGATCGTCTAAAAAGAAATTTATCCCTAACATCGAACACTCTCTAACCGTTGACATCAACATTTCATGGAACTTTGAAAAGAGCAAAAGCCTCATCTTAAGGATGAGGCTTGAAGCTTAAAAATTAATACGAACACTAAACTTAATAAGGTAACGGACGGTCACCCACATGATCCAAAAAGTCTTGATCTGCCGGATTAGAACCATTAGGTTGCTGTTTATCGAGTTGGGCAATTTGTTGCATTTCTGAAGCAGTCAATTCAAAATCAAAAACTTCAAAATTTTGCTGTAAGCGTTCTTGATGAATTGATTTAGGGAAAATGATGGTTTGTCGTTGTAAATGCCACCGTAAAATTACTTGTTGCACAGTTTTATGGTGCGCTTGGGCAATTGTTTTGAGAACAGGTTCATCAAAGACACCATTACGTGCTTGTCCCAAAGGCCCCCAAGCTTCTACGGCAATACCCTGTTGTTGGAGATGTTGCAGTAAGTCCGAACGTTGAAAGTAAGGATGAATCTCCAATTGGTCAACGGCCGGAGTAACTTTGTCTGGTCCGGCAATTGCTGACAAATGTTTTTCCAAAAAGTTGGAAACGCCAATCGCCCGCACTTGATGGTCATGATACAGTTTTTCCATACCTGACCATGCAGATTCAAAACCTGGAGCCGGCCAATGAATTAAATATAAATCCAAGTAATCCATGCCTAAACGATCTAAAGATTGTTGATAAGCTTTTTCAGGTTCTTGGAATTGGGTCGGCCATAATTTGGAGGTAATGAAAAGTTCTTTGCGATCAATGCCGGCCTTTTTAATTGCCGCTCCTAACCATTGTTCATTGCCATAAAAAGCAGCTGTATCAAAATGACGATAGCCGATCTCTAAAGCCCATTGGAAGGCCTGATAGAATTCCGCTTCATTTTGCATTTTAAAAACGCCCATACCTAATTGAGGGATCTGTACGCCATTATTTAATTTAATCTGCGGTACTGTCATGAAATAACTTCCTCCTGTTCTAAAAACTACTCACTATTCTATATTATATATTAGATTATTAGCCCTTTATATAGTTTAGTAGGAATCAAGTTAAAATCAAAGTCTTTTAATTCTTGTACTTGAGTTAAAAAAGTTTTACTACCTTTAATTAACATCAGATTAATCCCCACCTGTTCCACTGCATCTTCACAAGTTAGAACAATGGGTTTGTGTAATGCTGCCAAATAGCCCATTTCCCAGGCGGTTCCCATATCTGGCTGGACATTGTCCCAGACAACCACTGCAAGATCGGCCAATCCCATTGCTGTTAAATCATTATTATAAGTTTCCGTGGCCCATTCGTAGCTGCCAAAGATGCCTGCTGGATCATTTTCGGCAGTAACGTTTTGATATTGGTGCTCTCGGGGACTATGGATATAACCTACGGTCGGATTGTGTTCTAAAGCAGTATGGGCCCGAGTTACTAAATCATTTTGTTTATCGGAAAAAAAACCGCCAGCCAGATAAATTTGTTTTTTCATGGGCATCATCCTTTATTTTTTATCTTATTTTAACTTAAAGTTGGTTGACAAGAAAATCTATTTTTGCGTATGTTTTAACTAGAGTAATTTAAAGGATGATTTTCAGATGCAAATCAGTTTAACTAATCCCACGCAACAACCGCTAACTGTCAAAAAAGTGCTCACCCAACAAGGGGTGAGCCATCGTTTATATCACAAGCTAAAACAAATCCCTGCTAATTTTGTAGTGAATCACCATCGGGTGCCGGCGGATTATTTAGTTAATCCCCAGGCCACTGTGTGCTTTGAATTGCCGACGGAAAATAATCCGGACCTCACTGCCAGCTTTCAACCATTGAATTGCGTATATGAAGATGATCATTGGCTAGTAGTCGATAAACCCGTGGGTTTAAGTAGTGTCCCGGGACCAAGTAATCGAATTGATACTTTAACCAATCGTGTGAAAGGTTATTGGCTGCAGCAAGGCTCTGAGAACTTAGTGCCGCACATCATTACGCGTTTGGATCGGGATACGCAAGGATTAGTGCTGATTGCCAAGCACTTATTGGCTAACAGTTGGGCCCAGCAACAATTAGCCCAGCAACAAATTAAAAAATATTATTATGCACGCGTTGCCGGGCAATTAAGCACCAGCCATGGTCTGCTGGATCAACCTATTGGGCGCCAGGGACAACAGATTGCGCGCCAAATTATGGCCGAGGGTCAGCCAGCTCTGACTGAATATTGGGTGCTGCAAACTCAGGCGACCGATACGTTAGTAAAGGTGCAATTGCATACCGGCCGGACGCATCAAATTCGAGTTCATTTTGCCGCTACAGGACATCCACTTTTAGGAGATCAATTATATGGTGGCCCGGTGAGCTCGACTTACCCACACCAAGCTTTAGAAGCCTATTACTTAAGTTTTTTCGATCCTATAACCCAAAAACCGCTGACTTTTACGTTACCACTACGCATTTAAAGATGGGGCACCAGCATCCAAGTGTGTGGATCGTTCATTATGGGAAAATAAGCATTAAGCCCCAGCTGAGGAGACCAATAATAATTAATAAAATCAGATTAACGAGTAACGAATGGACAAAATAAGCTCCCAAATGACGTTTCTGGCTGTGAATAATATATTGTTTATAGGCAAGCAAATTACACATAGAAGCAATGGTAGTACCCAGGCCACCAGTATTGGTGCCCAAAAAAATAGCCGGGATATTTTGGGTGAATTTAGCGATTAAAATGGTAGCCGGCACATTACTCATGAACTGGCTGAACCCCACCGCTGTTAAAAAAGTCGATTGAGGGGTATGTACAAGATTTTGTAAAACACGCGCGATACTAGGAAACCGGCTAATATTACCGACAGCTACGAAAAAACATAAGAAAGTTAAAATCGTCGCGTAATCCACTCGGAATAAAATTGCTTTATCTAACAAAATAGCAGCCGTTACAGCAACGGCAACGGCAATTAGAGTAGGGATAATTTTAAAAACAGCTAAAAAAGTTATAATCGTTACGATTAAGGCGATGATTAAAGCGCGTGGCTGGATATTATAGTGCTTCACATGAACTTCTAAGGTCCGCGGTTTAATTAACACCCAAGTAATCAAGAGCAGCAATAGCAACCCCAAGAGTGAATAGGGCACTGAAATTTTAAAAAAGTCAAACAGCGCCAAATTATAGTGGGAAAGCAAAAATAAATTATGGGTATTGCCAAAGGGGGTTAAAGCACTGCCAATATTGGCAGCAGCTGTGATTAACACTACCCCCCAAATTTGGTTAGTGTGCGGTTGATGACCAGCGCGAAAAAAAAGCGGTACCATGATAAGCACGGTGACATCATTGGTAATCAACATTGCCCCGCCAAAAGCCAGTATCACCAACATCCACATTAATTGGCGGGTATCGCGGGCTTTGGCAGTGAATTTAGATGAAAAATACTGTAATAAACCAATATCTTCTAAGATCTGTACTAAAATCATCATTGAAAGTAACGAATATAATGTATGAAAATTAATATCCGCTACTTGCGGGGTACTTAAGAAACTAGTGATGATTGCTGCCGCGGCTGCAAGCCATAACATTGTATCCGTGGCAAGTGTCTTGAAGATCTGCATAAAATGACCTCTTAATATCTGGAATGAAAACAAAACCATTATTATTCTAATGGAAAGCTTTCCGTTAATAAAGTATAGATTGAGAATTTCTATGAAATGAATTCCAATTGACATCAGAATAGAGATTCTTTATGCTGAGAGAAATTATTTGGTTTAGATAAAGGAAGGTAGTCAATGGAACAGACAGGAGCGCAGGCTTTAGTACAAACAATGATTAATTATGGTATCCAGTATGTTTTTGGCATTCCGGGAGCGAAAGTGGATGCAGTCTTTGAAGCTTTAGCGCACAATGATGATCCGCAAACGCCGCGTTTAATTGTAACACGTCACGAACAAAATGCGGTCTTCATGGCTGCTGCGGTAGGACGTTTAACTGGCAAGCCGGGAGTAGTTTTAGTGACTTCGGGGCCAGGAGTGGCTAATTTGACGACCGGATTGGTGACTGCGACCGCCGAAAACGATCCAGTGATTGCGCTAGGCGGACAGGTGCCACGGGATGATTTGGCCCGTTTAACCCATCAAAGTATTCCTAATCAAGAGATTTTAAATCCAGTCACTAAGTATAGTGTAGAAGTGCAAGACCCGAACAATCTTTCCGAAGCTTTCGCTAATGCTTATCAAGCCGCCGTGGATGCTAAAAGTGGGGCTACTTTTATTTCTTTGCCACAAGATGTCGTGAATGCCAAAGTGCAGCGGCCAATCATGCAGCACAACCAACCGATGGCGCAGGGGGTTTTAGCACCTGCTGCTTTAACTCAATTTGTGCAGCGAATACAAAAGGCCCATTTGCCCGTCATTCTAGCCGGAATGCGGGCTTCAGACCAAGCCACGACGAAGGCTTTGCGGCGCTTTTTACAAAAAGTACCCCTACCGGTAGTCGAAACTTTTCAAGGTGCCGGCATTATCTCCCATGAATTAGAGCATTTATATTACGGCCGAGTAGGTTTGTTCCGCAATCAAACCGGAGATATGCTGTTAAAACAGGCCGATTTAGTTATTACTATCGGCTATGATCCCATTGAATATGAAGCCCGGAACTGGAATCAAAATCGAAAGGGTGCAGTGATCAATTTAGATAGTGTGGCACCGGAATTAACCCAAGATTATCAACCAGATATGACCTTACAAGGCAATTTAGCAGATACTATTGATGAATTGACTAATCTATTTCAAGACTCTTATGTGCTGAAATCAGACACTCAAGCACAATTAGCGCAAATTAAACAAGAATTTGATCGCCAAGATACTCCGCCCCAACGAGCTCATCAAAACACCGTGCATCCTTTAGAAATTGTGCAAGAATTACAAAAACAAGTAGACGATTCGATGATTGTGACCGTCGATGTCGGCAGTCATTATATCTGGATGGCCCGGCATTTTCGTAGTTATGAACCACGTCATTTATTGTTTAGTAATGGGATGCAAACTTTAGGGGTCGCGCTTCCTTGGGCAATTGCAGCGGCTTTATTATACCCTGACAAAAAAATTGTCAGTGTCGCCGGAGATGGGGGCTTTTTGTTTTCAGGACAAGAATTAGAAACGGCCGTCCGCCTGCAAGCCAATATTGTTCAATTAGTCTGGGTGGATGGTTATTATGATATGGTACGCTTCCAAGAACAAACGAAATACGGACGCACTGCCGGCGTGGATTTTGGACCCGTAGACTTTGTAAAATATGCTCACAGTTTTGGCGCCCAAGGCTTACGAGTTGACCAACAGCATAGTTTGCCGCAAGTTTTAACGCAGGCGTTTGTGTTGTCAGGTCCCGTAATTGTGGAAATTCCCGTGGATTATTCGCAAAATCAACAGTTAAATCAAGAATTGCTGGATAATCCTTTTAATTAGAAAGGTCAACCTATGACAGAAATATTATATCAACATGGTACGTTAGCTTTATTAGTTCCCGGCTTATTAACGGGAACGATTAGTATGCAATCGCTTTTGCAACACGGCGATACCGGCATTGGCACAGGTGAAGGTTTGGATGGCGAATTAATTATTTTGGATGGACAACCTTACCAAATTAACGGTCAAGGTCAAATACAAACCGTAGCCAAGACTTTTACCATGCCGTTTGCCGATATTCACTGGGCCCATTATCAACCACTGGGTACATTACAGAATTTAACTTCTACGCAGTTATATCAACATTTAACTCACCAAATCCAAGCACCTAATGTATTTTACTCGGTAAAAATTCAGGGACAATTCCAACAACTGAAGACACGGTCTGTCAACCGCAGCGAGCCGCCTTATGCCACTTTAACTCAAGCCGCTCAAGCACAACATGTTTTTCAGGCCCCCCAAGCCACGGGGACTTTATTAAGTTATTATGCGCCGCAGTTATTTCACGGAGCGGCGGTGGCCGGCTATCATAGTCATTTTTTGGCGGCAGATCATTCGATTGGCGGTCATGTTTTAGATTTTTCCTTGGTTTCTGGACAAGTAGAGTTCCAAATTTTCGATACCTTGCAACAACACTTTCCTATCGACAATTCGGACTATATGCAGCATGATTTTGCAGCCGATGAATTAGATCACGCCATCCGTAAAGCCGAATCTTAAGCTGGAAATAAACAGTTGTGGTAATTGCTTTAGCAGCATCTTTGGAAAGATTCAAAAGGTGCCGGCCGGCTGGCTGTCACAAAGGGGCCAGTTGGCGATAAGTTCTAAGCCCTCTACTAGGCCAAGATAGGTAATGGGCAAGGGATATGTTAAAATAATTACAGGTTGAAGAACCACACAAAACAAAGGAGAAGTTTATGAAATTAGCAATTGTAATTATTGTCATTGTTGTTGTAGTGGCTTTATATGCAATACTTTATAATGGCTTGGTGCGCAGTCGCAATCAAGCACAAGAATTTGAAAGTCAAATTGATGTCCAGTTAAAACGGCGGACAGATTTAATTCCGAACTTAGTGGAAACGGTCAAAGGATATGCCGCGCATGAAAAATCCACTTTGGAACAGGTAGTGCAAATGCGTAATTCCGTAGTAGCCGCTGATAACCTACAAGATAAAGTAGCCGCTGATAATCGCTTGACTGGTGCCTTGCGGCAGGTTTTTGCTTTAGCAGAGAATTACCCGGATTTGAAAGCCAACCAGGAGTTTGGCAAGTTAATGGAAGAATTGACTAACACGGAAAATAAAGTAGCCTATTCTCGGCAAGCTTATAATAGTGCAGTGCAATATTATAATACGGCCACCCAAACTTTTCCGCGCAATCTCATCGCCCACATTCATTCCTTTCAACCAATGACGTATTTACAGATTCCGGAAGCCGAAAAGGCGGCCCCACAAGTTAAATTTTAAGGAGTAAGACGCAATGTTATATCAACAAATAGCCAGTAATAAGCGCAAAACTTATCTGGTGTTTGCGGTATTCTTTGCAATTTTAGGTTTAATTGGTTGGGTTATTGGCACCCTGTGGTGGAATAATGCCGAATTAGGGATTGGCATGGCGGTTATCGTTACTTTGTTTTATGCGATCATCATGTATTTTCAATCCACGAGTGTGGTGATGCAGATGAATCATGCCCAAAAAATTACTTCTGTGGATCAAGCGCCGGAATTATGGCACATTGTCGAAGACTTGGCTTTAGTGGCTCATGTGCCGCAACCCGATATTTACATTGTAGATGACCCTAGTCCCAATGCGTTTGCTACCGGCCGCGATCCGCAGCATGCCGCTGTGGCCGTGACCCGGGGGTTATATCAATTGATGGATCGCGAAGAATTAGAAGGCGTTTTGGGACATGAAATTTCACACATTCGTAATTACGACATTCGGGTATCCACAATTGCCGTGGCCTTATCGTCAGCTATTGTTTATTTATCCTCCCTTTTAAGTAATATGTATCGCTGGGGCTGGTTGTTTGGTGATCGCAGTGATGATCGGGACGATAATAAAAGTAATATTTTACAGCTGGTTTTATGGATTGTGGGTTTGCTTTTTGCAATTTTGGGACCAATTATTGCGACCATTGTGCAATTAGCCATTTCTCGTAACCGTGAGTATTTGGCCGATGCTGCTGGTGTCGAACTAACGCGAAATCCCCAGGGATTGATTAGTGCTTTGCGTAAATTACAAACCAATACCCAACCAATGCAACAAGTTGATGAAAGTAGTGCCGCTTTATATATCAGTGATCCTTTAAAAAAACATGCTTTTGCACATTTATTTGATACGCATCCTCCTTTAGAAGATCGAATAGCCCGCTTGCAAAAGATGTAAAAAAAACCTCCATTCTTAAGAATGGGGGTTTTTATGTGGTTAGACCATTGACCAAACTGTTATATCTGCTTATAAAATTGATAAAACCTCTTGAGGGTGGGCAAACTGATAATCAGCATCGTCAAAATTATCTTGCGGATTGGCACCCCAGCCCGCCAAACCGAAGGCAACTTGGGCTTGATGCGCGCTGGCAATATCACTGCGCGAATCGCCGATAAATAAGGTTTCACTAGGTTGGGCCTCCAGAATTTGCAATGCTTGAACAGTGGGCTCGGGGTCAGGTTTAGGCTGGCGGACATCATCAGCTGTCACAAAATGTTGAAAATAATGGGCAATGGTTTTTTTGCCAAAAATTGCCTCTAATTCGAAGTGATTTTCAGAAGTCACAATCGCTAAATTAATGGCTTGTTGCTGAAGTTGTTGGAGCAAGTCTTCAATTCCGGGAAAGGGATCAATTGAGGGGGCCATAATTTCGGAATTTTCTAGCACATGCTGTGCAAAAGCATCTTGACGATCTAAGGGGATATGATATTTTTCATAGACCTGAAGAGCGGTACCTGAAAAAGCAAATTCCAATTCTGCTAAAGTTTGCTCAATGTGGAAATCATCATACAAGGCTTTTTGCAGTGCCCGCATGCCGACTTCTTTTGTATTGAGTAATGTGCCGTCAATATCAAAAATAAGATTTTTAAACATGAAACCGCTCCTCAATCTGTCATTTTTTCTTTATTATAGTATCATGAAAATGCATAGTACAACAGGAAGGACAAAAAATGAAATTTCAAAAAACTTCAGCAAATTTTCAAGAACCGCTCTATTTTGCCGGGCGCTGGGTACAAACGGCGCAGGGACTTTATACAACTAATTTAGGTGCCCAAATGTTTACACAAATTAGCCAAGCCCAACAGGTGCAGTTAACTTTTTCCAGTGCTGGCGATTGGAGTCAAACGTGGCTGGCTTATCGTTTGGATGAGCAGCCTTTTGTGCGCGTCAACTTGACACAAATGCCACTCACAGTGACTTTACCGGATTTTCAAACGCATACTTTACAAATAGTTTATGCCGGCAATACTCCGCAAACTAATGTTTGGCGGCGTCATGGCGGGTTATATTTTGAAAAAATCACAGCGCCACAATCGGCCCAATTGGAACCGATCAAACCTGCCGGCGGAGTTTTGACCTTTATTGGTGATTCTATTACTGCCGGTTCTTGGGTTGTAGGCCGCGAGGCCGGTCGGGATTATCGACCCGAAGCCAATTTTGCCGCCTTAGTAGCCCAACATTTTGACATGGTGGATATTCGGATTGGTTATCCGGGAGCGGGCATTACCCAACCCGGCAGCGGCGGGGTGCCTACAGCGATGGAGTTTTTAACGCACATCGATGCCGATCATGCTTGGCAACCGCTAGCTAGTGATGCAGTCGTTATTAATATCGGTACGACCGATAAAAAAACCAATGAATTAGCATTTCGTGCCGCTTTTGAAAAATTTTTACAAAAAGTCACCTTATTATATCCCACTACCCCCTTATTAGTATTGGTACCTTTATCACAACAACACGCGGCGGTGATTACGGAAGAAACACAGGAATATCCGCAAGCTACTTTAGTCGAGACGCAAGACTGGCAGTTGACTTATACCGATAGTTTACATCCGGACCAAGCGGGCAGTCGGCTTTTGGCACAACAGGTTATCACGGCACTGGCACCGCTATTAAAGACCAAAAATTAATAAAAACATGAGTCGTTTTGCAACGGTTCATGTTTTTTTGTACAATACGTTTTTAGTAGTTTTCTAAAATTGATTAATTAGGGTGGTTAATGATGGCCGAGCAACCAAAAACTTCTGCAACTAACAGTCCAGATTCATTACTTTCAGGATCCACTTGGATCACTGCCAGCGGCATCATTTCCCGGGCACTATCGGCTTTATATGTGATTCCTTGGAATATTTGGATGGGTTCAGCGCTGATTGCTGCTTCTGCCAATGCTTTGTATGGCAAAGTTTATCATATTTATGACTTTTTCTTGTTAATCTCGACAGCCGGCTTACCTAGCGCTATTTCTAAACAGATTTCGCATTATAATGCCTTAGGCGAATACGAAGCGGGGAATCAACTCTTTAAACAGGCGTTGAAAGTTACAGCCATAATTGGCGTGGTTTTTGCGGGGATTATGTATTTTGGAGCGCCGGAAGTAGCCCAGGTATTTACAAATGGCGATCCGCGCAGTATTCCTGCGATAAAGGCGTTGGCCATTGCGATTTTGTTATTACCTACTCTCAGTATTATGCGCGGCTATTTTCAAGGTTATTCTCTGATGGAGCCCTCGGCTCTGTCTATGATGTTCGAACAACTTGTCCGTGTCTGTTACATGTTAGCTATTACGTATATTACCATGCAAATTCGCCACGGTAATTATGTGGATGCTGTGACGAAATCAACCTTTGCTTCTTTTGTCGGTGCCAGTGCTTCCATTTTATATTTATTAGGATGTTTTTGGCGGCGCCGGCATTATTTTCGGGATTTAGCCACGTTCGGGTCGCATAATTTACAATTTACTGCGCGCGATTTCACGAAAGAAATTGTGCAACAAGCGATTCCCTTTGTAATTATTGATTCGACGATTACGATTTTTAATTTGTTTGATCAGTCCACTTTTAATTGGATGATGCAAAGCTTTATGCGCATTTCCCAGCAACAATTAGATTATTATTATTCGCTTTTTGGTTTTCAAGCGAACAAGCTGATTATGGTCATTGTCTCCTTAGCTACGGGAGTGGTTTCTTCTTCCATTCCGTTAGTTTCTTCTTTATATACCCAACAAAAAACCGAGTCGATTAAGCAGCAAATTCGAGATATCTTATGCTTATTTATGTTTTTTATGCTGCCGGCAGCGTTAGGTATGTTGGCAGTGGCCCGCCCATTATGGATTACTTTTTACGCTTATAGTGCTTTAGGAATTAAAATTATGCGGTTATCTTGTGTGATGGCGTTATTGATAGGCTTGTTCATGGTCTTGGCGGCTATTTTACAAGCTTTATACAAAAATGGACTGGCGATTCGTTACCTGGGCATCGGTTTTGTGGTGAAAATTATTATTCAATGGCCCTTGGTTTATTGGTTGCAAGCTTACGGCCCGATTTGGGCGACGATTTGTGCCATGATCGTAATTTGTGCCTTAATGGTCACCAAAATTAATCGCTTATATCCCTTGCCGTGGTCCCAAATATTACGACGCGATTTATGGCCCCTGATCGCTTTAGCGGTTGTCATGCTGCTAGTAGTATGGGGAATCGATGGTCTGGTTGGCCAGCTAGATACGACAGGCGGCCGCCTTCGGAGTACAGGTTATTTAATGCTGGAAATTATCATTGGAGCCTTTATTTATGGGTACTGGGTGTTAAAAAAGCGCAGTTTTGATCAAATTTTGCATATTTCTGGTGACAAATTAAGAAATAAATTACACATAAAATGACTAAAAGCTTTTTTTAATTTTTTTATTTAGAAAAGTTGATGTTTAGCTTCAAGGTTGTTATAATATTCACATAAAAACCTTGGTGGTTGCATCAAAGGAGGACTTTTTTAAATGAAAGTTAGCATTATCGGTTGTACGCATGCGGGAACGTTTGCAGCGCAGTCCATTTTAACCAATCATCCAGATTGGGAAGTTGATGTTTTTGAACGCAATGATACGTTGTCATTCTTATCTTGCGGTATTGCTTTGTGGGTGAGCGATCGGGTTTCTGATCCACAAAAGATGTTTTATTCTAGTCCGGAACAGTTGAGCTCTTTGGGGGCTCAGATGCATATGCAACATGATGTTTTGGCAGTTGATTGGGACAAGAAACAATTGACTGTGAAAAATTTAGTTTCCCAAGAAGAATTTATTCAAAAGTACGATAAATTGGTGATTACTACGGGTTCCCAGCCTGTGATCCCGCCGGTCCCGGGAGTTGATGGGCCTCATGTCTTGCATTGTAAGAATTGGGACGATGCCAACCAATTGAAACAAAATGCAGATCAAATTCAAAGTGCCATTGTGATTGGCTCAGGTTATATTGGCGCGGAATTGGCTGAAGCCTACAGTTTGAAACAAAAAGATGTTACTTTAATTGATATGTTGCCGCATGTGATGGCCAAGAATTTTGACGAAAATATTTCGGAAATTGCCGAACAAGATTATCGGGATCACGGAGTAAAACTGCAGCTGCAGGAAAAAGTAGTAAAGTTTGAAGATCAAGATAATGGAGTCATTGTGACAACTGATCAGGGCCAGTATCAAGCTGATATTGCTGTTTTATGTGTTGGTTTTCGTCCATGTACCGGACTATTCCAAGATCAATTGCAAACATTGGATAATGGCGCCATCATTGTCGATGAATATATGCAAACCAGTCAACCGGATGTCTTTGCTGCCGGAGATGCTGCCACAGTACAATACAATCCTACGCAAAAACCGGATTATATCCCGTTAGCCACCAATGCTGTGCGGCAAGGATTATTAATCGGCGATAATATTGCCACTGCTACGCACAAATATTTAGGAACGCAAGCAACTTCTGCCGTGGAATTGTATCAGCGGACGTACGCTGGGGCCGGGTTAACGGTGAATGGAGCGAAAGCCCGCGGCGTCAAAGTAGCACACGTTAGTGTCGAAGATAATTATCGTCCGGAATTCATGCTTAGTACCGAACCAGTTTTGTTAAATTTGATCTGGGATCCACAAACTCATCGTATATTAGGTGGGTCTTTGACGAGCAAGTATGATGTTTCGCAATCGGCCAATACTTTATCTTTAGCCATTCAAAATCAGATGACTATTGAGCAATTGGCGATGGTTGATTTCTTCTTCCAACCTAATTTTGATAAACCGATTAATTATTTAAGTTCAGTGGCTATTGCTGCTGTAGCACAACAAAATCAAGCCTAGTTAGTGTGCTTCTTAAAAAAACCCGCTGTTGACAGCGGGTTTTTTCTTTTTTAAATTGTCTACAAGAAGACAATTAGTGTACCCCAGATACTGCAAGGAGAAATTTGCGCATGCCCATAATTCAAGTACTTCAAAGTTCAACATTGCCCCAGATACATTATTTAGCAGCGACTAATGAAAGTGACACGGCCTTGATTATCGTGCCGGATATCGGGCAAAATGTGAATGCTGGTTTACAAATGCTGGTTTTAAATAATGAATTTCCAAGCTGGGCACTTGATTGGCCGATTGTGCCCAACGCCTCACTCACGTTACCCGACTATGCGGAGATTTTGGCGTCCTGGTTGCAAGAATTAGCGCTCTGCCAGTATCAGATTGTGGTGTCGGGGACAGCCCTGAGTGTGGTTATTGCTGCCGTTCAGACTTACGGGCTGCATCCACAAAGAATTATTGCTTTAGATCCCAGTTTACATGTCCCCAACTATAATTTGCCGCAGAGCACTTTTACTTCTTATGAAGCCCTAGTGTGGGCGGCGCATCAATATCTTCATGCCAAAACTTTAATTTCCGAATTTCAAACGCAAATGATGGTCAATGCTTATGTAGCGCAATATCATCAAGTAAAAGCTAATTATCAGGTGCGTTTTACGAAGCAGCAGCAAGCTGGTTGGCATACCCAGCTCCAAGCACTGCAACCACAACGGATTTCGGTGCCGCTGATTTTGCTGGCTTCTGCGGCCTTACAAAAACAAATCAATCAGCAAGAGCACTTACAACAAGCATATCAACAATGGTTGCCCATATTTGATCAAAGCTATGTCCTGCAAAATACAGCCGCCAATCTTTTATTAACAGCGCCTTTGGGGGTCTTAAGTTTTTTAAACTATCAATAGACCAAGAAAAAAAGCTATCACTTGTGTGATAGCTTTTTAATATATACGGTTAATTTTAAATAATGAGGGGAATCAATATTTAAATTAGGTTTGGGGGGAGTAGAGAGAAGGTTTTTGAACCTCATCTCAACTTACAAATACATCATAGCGCCAGAATATGAATTTATAACTCTTAAATTGTGAATTATTTGTGAACTTTGACAAAAGAGATATATAAAAACCATTGCTGGGGGGAGCAATGGTTTTGAAATTTTAAATAATGAGGGGAATCAATATTTAAATTTTTGGGGGGAAAGAAGAGAGAAGTTTTAAAGAACTTCATCTCAACTTACAAACTATATAATACGGGGTAGTTGTGAAAATGACCCGATAAAAATATGGCGAAAGTATGAAAAATTCAGTCATTATTTATGAGCATACCCCTGGGGATGATTTTGCTTCCAAGTCCAGGCAGTTTGAATGATTGTATGAATATCATCGTATTGAGGGTGCCAGCCGAGAATTTTTTTAGCTTGCGAATTATCAGCGATTAAGATATCCGGATCGCCGCCTCGACGAGGTGCTTCTTGAGCGGGAATCGCACAATGAGTGACTTCCCGCGCAGTTTGCAGGATTTCTTTGACGGAGAAACCGGTATTCGATCCTAAATTAAAGCTGCAGCTGGGATTGCCTGCTTGGAGATATTTCAAAGCTAAAATATGGGCTTGGGCTAAGTCCATGACGTGTACATAATCGCGAATATTTGTGCCATCCGGCGTGTGATAATCAGTGCCACAAATTTGAACATAGTCTTGCTGACCAGCAGCAGTACGTAAAATAATGGGGATTAAATGAGTTTCGGGACGGTGATCTTCACCAATGGAACCGTCAGCCAAGGCACCAGCCGCGTTAAAATAGCGCAAAGCTACACATTGCAAACCATTAGCTTGTTCTACCCAGTGAACGATTTTTTCCATCATTAATTTACTCTCTCCATATGGATTAATCGGCTGCTGGGGATCTTGATCTTGGATGGGAATTTGGACGGGATTGCCAAAAGTCGCCGCTGTGGACGAGAAAATTAAATATTTAATCGCATACTTGTTCATGGCTTCTAATAAACTAATCAGACCAATCAGATTATTATCAAAATATTTTAAAGGCTGCTGCACAGATTCGGGAACTAAGGAAAAAGCATCCATATGGATGACTGCGGTAATTTCTTCTTGTGCAAAAACACTTTCGAGAAATTGCCGATCGCGTGTATCGCCTTGATAAAAGCGGGCCTGGGCATTGATTGCTTGCCGATGACCGGTGGATAGATTGTCGATCACTACGACATCATAATGTTCATTAATTAATTCTTGCACCATGTGTGAACCAACATAGCCGGCTCCTCCGGCTACTAAAATTGTTTCCGTCATTCTTCAGACTCCTTTTCAGATTGAAGCTACGCTAATTTTAACATAATTTTTCGATAAAATGATTAATGGCGGGGGCCCGTATGGTAGTGCGGCAGCGATTGGCGTTTCGGCTTAGGAGTACGATATTTTGTCACAGTAGCTGCTTGAAAACGAAAGTGGCGCATTTTGCCGGCCACATTGTGACCTTGCAGGCGTAAGACTTGCCAGCGTTGTAATTCTTGCATCATGAGCTGAGCTTCTTGTTGGCGTTGCAGATTATGCTCCACTTGTTGTGCATAGGGAATAACATTTTCTTGTAAATAAGTAATTTGTTTTTGATTATAAGCTAACAAATCGGCGGTTAACGGTGCGCGATAGTATTGATTGACTAAAGTTTGCAGGTGCCGCAAGGCGTCTTTTGTATCACGAGGTTGATAATTGGCGGCGGTCATTTTTCTAGTTCCTTTCTGCTCTGGGGTCATGTTATAGTAGATAGTATTGAATATTACTATTGTACATTTTTTGGAGGCACAGATGAACACGGTCCGGATGAAGCCGTTATTGGTTGTCGCTTTTTTTAACGAAACGGCTTACAGTATGATGTGGCCTTTGGCAACAATTTATATTAATCAAGTTTTACACAAATCTTTAACTGTCGCCGGGTTGGCACTTTTTGGCTTTGCAGTCGCCAATGTTATTGGTGCCGTAGTCTCGGGCAAATTATATGATCGGTTTAATCAGTTCTGGCTCACGGTCATTGGGTTGGTTTTATGTATTTTATCTAGTGGTGTCGGGATTAAGTATGATGGGTGGCCGACTTATGCGCTGATTTTAATAGCGTTTGGTTTTGCGACAGGATGGTTAACCACGGGGGTTAATGTCTATGGAACCTTAGTCGCTGGTCGGAGTGCGACCCATGTGTTTAATGAAATTTATTTAGTCTTAAATGTCGGATTAGTGATTGGCACCATTTGTATTAGTGAACTGTTCCATCGTTCGATTGCCCCAATTTTTTTATTAGTTACTTGTTTATATTGTATCTCGTTAATGATTCTGTCGCTTTATTTTCCTAAACAGCGCTTATACTATGCGGCTACGCAACGGCCATCAGTTGAACAATCGTCTTCTGCGACACAGCCAACTTCCAAATTGGCCAGCTGGCCTTTATTTGTGGTGTCTTTAGCCACTTTAGTGATTGTTTGGACCATGTATTCTCAATGGGAATCTAATTTTTCAGTTTATTTGATTGATAATGGTTTTTCCACCCGAATTTATAGTATGCTATGGACATTGAATGGCGTGGTCATTATTTTAGTACAATTGCTCATCGCTCATTGGCCCAATATTATTCATAACCTTTTTGATCGCGTGAGCTGGGGTCTGTTCTTTTTAACTGTGTCTTATTTTGTGACGATTTCTAGTAAAAGCTTAGTGTTTATTTTTGCCGGGATGATTTTGTTGACCATTGGTGAGGCAATTTATGTACCGTCGGTACCGGTGATTATTGATAACTGGTCAGCCAATGAAGTGAAGGGGCGCAATCAGGGACTGGTTAACGGCTTTTCTTCGGTAGGGCGTGCGATTGGACCTTTATTTGGCGGATTAATTATTGATCATTTTTCTTTTCCGATGCTCTTCATAGTTGCAGGAGTTTTGATGCTGGGGATTTCGGGACTGAATTGGCTGGTTAATCTATCGTATCGTAAAGAGGAGTGACAAGAGTGAAAGTATTAGGCATCTTGGGTTCTCAAGCACGGCACGGAATTACGGGGCAGTTGCTGCAGACGGTGTTAGATAATGTCGCACCCGGAGTAGAAACCGAAACGATTTTTTTGGAGGACTATCAGATTCACCCCGTGGCCGTGCAGGAACATAATGATTTAGCCTTTTTAGTGAAAAAACTCGTGGAAAGTGATGTTTGGATCTGGGCCGCTCCGACTTATTGGCGCACGATTAACGGTATTTTGAAAAAATTTTTAGATTGTTTACGCCCTGAGCTGGTCTATACTAAAGCTAACGGAGATACGATTCCCGGCCAGTTTAAGAATAAACATTATCTAAGTATCACTGATTGTTATGTCAGTTCTTTTGAAAACTTTGTGGCTGGGATTACGGATGAAACTTTTAAAGCTATTGACCGCGTAATGACGGCCGCCGGAGTTATTCGGATCGGGGAAATTGTTTGTCCGGGGACTTTGCATTTACAGCAACTGCCCGCATCCAAAGTGAAGTTGTGCCAGCGCTATGGTCAAAAGATTTCGCACCGTCCCAGAAAGGATGATTCAACTTTGAAGCGTTACTTGCAATTATTTTGTATGATCGCCCTGATGTCCTTTTTAACCATGGTAATTCAGCAAGGATTGCATAGTTTGTGGTCAATATCCAATTTTTGGTTCAATTACGGTAGTTTTGTAATAATTTTTTGCGCCTTACTATTTGCTTTGTTGCACTTTGTGACTTTTTGGAAGCATCGGCGGCGCTAGTCATGCTAAAACACACGTCCAAGCAAATTAAATGGACGTGTGTTTTTTATTAGGATTTAAAAAATTACAATTGTTTGATTTGTGCAAGAACGGGTTCATAACTTGGTTCATCAGTCATTTCGGAAGGGATCTCGCTGTAAATAATTTGACCATCGGTTTGTAATAACCAAACGCTCCGGGCTAACAATTTAGAGTCACCCATCAATAAATTAGTTTGGTGGCCAAAATTGAATTGTTCATCCGATAAAAGCTGCATCCGAGTTACATTCGCGGCTGCGCACCAGTTTTGTTGTTGCTCCGGGGTGTTAGTGGAAATAGTGACGAAATTACATTGTGAAAATTGATCCACTACTTCGTTAAAATGCTTGGTTTGCAGAGCGCAAACACTGGTTTCGATATTAGGCACAACACTGATTAAAAGCGGCTTCGTTAATAGACTCGCTAGTGTGACCGGATTTTGCTGGGAATCTAACACTTGAAATTCGGGAAACTTCTGTCCTACCAAAGGGTAATCATTCAGCTCACAAAAATCCTGGCCATGACGTTGTATTTTCATAATTTATCACCTCAATTCTATTTTATACTAATTTTATAAATAAAAAATACTATTTGAGAGGAGAAGCACAGATTGATGAATTTTTTTATTAATTCAGATTTGTCAAATCTATCGTCAGGAATTGAACACGCTCAGTTGAAACGGCTGCGTCTGTTTCAACAATTTGGGCAACCGGCCAAAATTTTAACTACTTATTATCGCAATAATTGGGCGGAAGGTCCGGGACGTTTTGGATTGACGACAAACGATGTATTAAATATTTTTGATTACTTTGGTCATAATATTCATGTTCACCATCGTCCTAATCATATCGCGCAGTTTTGCCGACAGCATCAATACCAGATTCTCCAAAATCTCGGCCGCCAAGGTGTTGAGCAGGGCTATCTGGTGCAAACCGCTGATGGTCGAAAAGCTGTCGTTCGAGTTTACATACCTGACCAGCAGGTAATTTCTGTAGCTTTTGGCAATGAAACCTCCAAACGGACAACTTATGCGGAAGGCTACGATACGCGGGGGTTTTTATCGATTAAATATTATTTTGGCACCCAAGGAAAATTAAAAAAACAAGAGATCGTTAATGATCAAGGTCAAGTTTTTTGTACAGAGATCTTTAATCGTTCCGGCACGAAAGTACTTTATACGGATTTAATCTTTCGCGGACAAACGCAACGCTTTCATGATTTACCCACGCTGCAAGCTTATTTTTTGGATCAGGTTAATCAAGACTATGCGGGGAAAAATTTGTTTATTTCGGATCGTTATGAATGCACCGAAGGATTGGGCCGAATGCAAACCCCAGCCACCAAAGCGGTCTTTATTCACAGTCATTTTATCACGCACTTTGATGGCGATGTTTTAACCGATAAGCTCAATTATAATTATGAATTTGGCTTAACCCATCCACAGAAGTTTGATCTGTTTATTTGTCCCACCGAACAAGAACGTAGTGATATTCAACGACGCTTTCCTAATATTGAGCACCAAGTGGTGGCGATTCCGAGCGGCTATACTAAAAATAACTGGTCTCCCGTTGCGATCCAACAGCGAGATCCCAATCAAATTATGATGGTGGCCCGTATCTCTGCAGAAAAGCAAATTCCTCAAGCACTCTTGATCTTACAGAGAGTCTTGAATCATTTACCCCATGTGCATTTAGATATTTATGGGGGTGTGACTTCAACTGCGGAATATCAATTGGTACAAGCTCAAATCCAAGCTTTGCACTTGCAAGAGGCGGTGCGCTTCAAAGGCAATATTGACAATTTATCTCATTATTACGATCAAGCCCGCGTACTTTTATCCACTTCGAATACGGAAGGCTTTGGCCTGTCCTTATTAGAAGCTTTAGAGCATGGGGTACCAGTGGTGGGTTATGATTGTCGTTATGTGAATAGTGAACTAATCCAAGATGGATCCAATGGATATTTAATTCCTTTGAATGATTTGCAGCAAGCGACAAAGCGCGTAATACAAATTTTAACAAATTCAACTTTGGCACAAAAATTATCCACACAGGCCTATCAAAGTGCCAAAAAGTTTGCTGCTCCCCAGCTTTGGTCGCGTTGGCAAAAAGTTCTCCAGCGGAGTAATCTTTAACTTTTAGGCAATTTATATGGTTTTTTTTTGTGATCTGTGATAGATTAATCTTGTAGATGAAATATATTCTGCACACAGGAAGGGTCGTTATATGAAAACAATTAAACATCGTCAATTCAAGCGACTCTCCTGGTTCAAAGTAACGGGGGTTATTTTGACGGTTGTTTTAGCTGTTGGTTTGGTAGTGGGTTTGTTCTCAGTTGCTACTTGGGCTGGAGAAGGAACCGATTACAATGGCAGCAATTTGACACGAAGTGCTCCGGTTACTACGGGGGAGGGTGACAAGAAAACATCTGATGTAAGAGTTCAGATTATTGCAAAGGATAATGTGAATAACGGTGAAGCTAACCAAGCTCCGAAGAAGCTCAGTGATAATTCGGGAAATAACCAAAACACAGCTCAGCCGGGGGCAGTTAACATTACTGATCATACTTCTTTACCGCAAACAGGTGAGGTGAATGATCGAGGCTTTACAATGATTGGGATGGCTTTATTAGGGTTAATTGTCATCATTAATCGCAATGGAGTAGTAGGCGCTTGGCGCCGAGTTTGGCAAAGAGAATAATTTCGCTTGAGATTTAAAAGTTGCATATTTTCAAAAATATGTTAAGATAAATCTTGTAACGAATGTTATTAATAACTTTGAAATTTTTTGGGGGGAAATATTCATGAAGATGAATAAATTATTTACATCATTAGCTACATCTGTGATGGTTTTGTCGACAGTTGCACCAGTTGCTGTTGCTAATGCTGCTGAAGGCGATACAGGCAGTACAGGCGGTGGAACAGCTTCAGCAGCAGCAGACAAACCTGCTAATGTTGCTACTACAAACAATGAAAAGACAGGTACAGGTAAGTTGGAATCTTCTGCTACAGTTAAAGTAGTAGATGGTTATTTGGTACTCAATAAGGTTCCGTCTTTTGGCTTTGGTGACGCTGTTCCTGAAGGCGTAAAATCTGCTGAAAACTTTAAACCAGCTATTGGAAACGATGAAAACTCCGTTTTAAGTATTACTGAATCAAGACATTCTGCTGCTGCTAGCGGCGGTGCTGTAACCAAGGGCTTAGGTTATACGGTAAAGGTTACAATGGGTGCATTTAAAGATGCTGATAGTAATAGTAACGCTACGTATGGTGATAGCAATTGGTCTCTTGATTTGCCACGAGTTAGTGGTAGTGTAACAGTAGGCGGGAACACCACGAGTTTGCAAACAGCAGAAGTAACGGGTGTAAAGTCAGATAACAAAACTCCAGGAACTGTTGTAAACATGGGTGCAGGTATTGGATATGGTACTGATGATTTTGATTTCAGTCATAATACCGCGGGTATCAAACTCCATATTCCTAGTGAGGATCAATTAAAGGGTAGTGACACTGCGTATACAGCAAATAGAAATTACTCTTCAATCCTAACTTGGACGTTGGATGCTGCTGCACCAACAGCTTAATTTTTAAAGCCACAATTTATGTGGCTTTTTTTTTTGCTTAATTTTTTGGAAATATTCATTTTTATTGTTGACTTTTTGCTTTGATGAAGTAAAATTAATCATTGATGACAAATAATGATGGAGAAAATATATGAAAAAAATTGATTATTTTTTTGGGGTACTGTTTTTAGGTTTTTGTTTTTTTATAGTAAGTAGTAGTTCAGTTCAAGCTGCCACTGCTGATTTTGGTGTGAAAGCAAATTATAATGATCATCAGACTGCGGAGAATGGAATTATTGATGTATACGGTGACGCAGGCAGCTCACAAAATATATCATTCTCTATTCTTAATAAAGATGACAAAAGACATAAATATAATGTATATGTTCATACTGCATATACTGACTCGAACGGACAGCTGGACTACTCTAAAAACATTGCCAACGATCCTACGTTGAATTTAAAAATCAATCGTTATGTGCAGCCACAAAAGCAAACTGTTTATGTTGATGGTGGGGAAATCAAAACGGTTTCTTTACGTTTGAATATTCCATCTAATAATTTTAAGGGATTTTTAATGGGTGGTATTGTTGTTAAACTTGTAAAGAGTGCAAAAGAATCTTCCTCTGTGACTTCAAATGGTACAGTTTTAAGGAATAATTACCAGCAAGGTCTTCCCATCCGATTGAGACATGTGAAAGACGAGAAAAAAGCCCCTAATTTTAGGGTTAGATACGTTTTTGCTTTTGCTGATAAGACTATGAAAACTCGTGGTGTGAAAGCTAATTTACAGAATTATGTTAAAGGTTATAATGCGGACATCAATGTTAAAGCAACAGTTACCCGACGTCCTGATGATCATAAATTTAAAAAAATTGCTAAGCAAACACATATTTCACCAGCTCCTAACTCTAATTATAACTATCAAATTGATTGGGGTAAAACACCTTTACAGGCCGGTGATTATCACTTGCATATGAAGTTGACAACCAATGATAAAACGAGATCTTGGATCGTTGATAAGAACTTTTCGATAAGCAATGAAGACGCAGCTAAGTACAATAAATTATCTGGTATCAAACCTAACTATATGTGGCTATGGATTTTAATTGCTATCTTGGTCTTATTATTGGTGCTAGGTTTAGGAGTTTACTTTGGTCGGCGTAATCAACAGAAGAATCAACCACCAATGAATAATTATAATCAACGTTAAATTTTCTCCGATAGTGGTGCAGATACAAGTCTATTGTATCTGCATTTTTTTTTCAGAATGTGATACTATGATGATGTTGACTAAAGGTTGAGGACTTATTTATGAAGAAAAAAATAATTATTATTACTGCATTTATTTTTGGACTTTGGTCGGGGATCTTTTGGCAAAGTCAGCCAGTAAAGGCCATGTTGAGTGATGTTTCTGTCACTCCCATTGTTGAAAATTCCAACGTCACAGATAAATTTCAAATTGTGGCCCAACCTAATCGCGTTTACCGGGTCAAAATGTCATTAACAAACTTTGCTAATTCTGATATCCGTTTGCGTATTCGGCCGACCAATGCTTCGACCAGTTCGAATGGGCATTTGATTTATTCCGAAAAAGTACAAGCAGGACAAAATGACTTGCGCTATGCTTTTGCGGATTTGACGGCACCACAGAATCTAAACTTAAAGAGTAATCAGACGAAGCAAGTAAGTTTTCAGATTAAGCTGCCCCCAGAAAAATTTCGGGGTTTAATGATTGGCGGCTTTTATATTTATGATTTAAACAATCCTCATGATCCAGGATTAAAAGTGCCCGTATGGCTGACTGAAACTAATAAAGCGATTGGCGGAGTGCTGTCTTTAAATGGCATAGAACCACAGGCAGTAGCACAGGCCCCTTTTATTAATGTCAATTTATCCAATAATCAGCCGGGCTTAATGAAAAATGTTACTGTTCATATGCATTTGCGCCGCAAGGGGTTATTAGAATTCTTTAAGTTAGGTTTTAAGCCAATGATTGTCGATCAACGTTATGCGGTAATCGCACCGAACTCCAAAGTACCAATTGCTTTCGATCAACAACGTTTGCCAATTAAGCCGGGGATTTATCAAGCGCAGGGAACAGCTCGTAGCAATAAAACCAAGTGGAAATTTGCCGGCAATTTTCGGATTACTCAAGCTCAGGCGGATCGGGTCAATCATGCAAGCCGCAATTTAACACCTGATAGAACAGTGATGTATTTAGGCATTGTTTTAGGTATTTTAATATTGATTATGTTTGTGATCTGGGGACTCTGGTCTCAACAGCGACAAATGAAGCAGGGGCGATAGTTGCGTCAGGAATAATGATTACTCTGTGGAAATAATTGCCATAATTGGTTTGAAGTTGTTGTGTAATTAAGAAAGGATTTGTACTCTTGAAATTCAAATATTTACTTGGAATTTTATTAATGAGTGTTGGAGGCTTTGGGTTCCTTAGCCAGCCCGTTGCCGCTAAAAGCCAAGCTGAACCTTATGCTTATACTGTTAAACCGATTTTGCCGGATAATCAAACTGATTCGCAAGCGACTTTTTATAATCTCCAAGTTCAGCCCCAACAAAAACAAACTTTAAAGTTATTAATTAGTAATATTGGTACTAAAAAGATAGTCGTTCACGTGGCGGTAAATGATAGTTATACTTCTGATAATGGAATTATTGGTTATGATCACGCACAGGTGACGCCTTATCGTCCTCAAAACCCACAGTTATCCAGTTTGATTGTAGGTAAAAGAACTGGTAAGGTGGTCCTAAGTCCAAAAGCCTCAGATATTTATCAATTTACTTATCAAGCTCCTGCTAAGCCCATTAAAGGATTAATTTTAGGAGGAGTCACTACTGTGGCTACTGCCGGCAGCTCCAATGCGGAACAATTAAGTATTCAAAATCGTATCCGTTACGTTAATGGCATTGTACTGCGTTCCAATCATGATCCGGTAACTCCACAAGTGACAATGTCCAAACAAGTTACGGGAAAAGTACGAACCATGCAAAAAGGAGTGGGTTTCAAGTTATTCAATAGTGCACCTATTAATATTGGTTCAATCCAATTACAAGCGCATTTTACGTTACCATCTGGCAAACACAAAACAGTGAAATTAAACAACTTACAAATGGCCCCCAGCTCGACTTGGAACGCGTTTATTCCAATGGAAAAATTAGCAGCGGGTAATTATACTTTAAAATTAAATTTCACTGCCCGAAATCACTATTCTAAAGTGTTTATACGTCATTTCACTATCAGCAAGGCGCAGCGAAAGCACTTAATTAGAGAACAGCAACCGAAGCGATACAATAATGTCTGGGTTTGGATAATTTTAATTGGCATTTTGGCCTTAGTTTTCGTAGGACTATATTATTTATTGATTTACTTAAAAGGCCGTAATCAAAAATCCAAAAGATAAATTATCTAGATGGACTAATTGTTGACAAATTGTTATAATAGCCTTGAGGTGTAAGCTGTGAAAACTTTTAAAATTCCCAAAAAACATTTTAATATATTTTTAGTTGTTTTACTCATGATAGGAAGTCTATCTTGTTTTCAAATAGTGCAAGCTGACGAAACTCCACCGCAAACAGAAGTAAAAGTGACTTTCCAGCAGGCTACTTTGCAGTTCACACAACTTCCCAATTTTGATTTTGGCCGAAGAAATCAATTTTCCAGTTCCGAAGCTCAACAGCAGGAAAATCAGATAAAGGTCATAAATAAAAATGATTTAATCATTTCGTCTGATGCAAAAGTACCCTTTAATGTATCGGTGAAATCGATGGGAACCTATGTTTTAGGCCTGAAAGGTGGTGTGTGGAGTGATCTTTCAAAAAATGAAAGTACCTCATTAACAAGTATTTGGAAGAGTACCCAACAAAACTCAGGTACATTATCGTTAGCTCCATCGAGTGTAGCGGTAAAGTCAACTACAAAAGCAACCACAGATAGTCCAACTGATAAAAACTTAAAAAAACCAGATTTGTCATTAATGTATTTCCCCTCATCTGCTGACAATCCTCAAGGTGGAACTTCTCAAGATATCTGGAGCACTTCTGGAGAAGGCTTTCCAGGGACCGCAACAATTTCTTTTCCTAATAAGGACAGTGCTCAGAATAAGGACAGTGATAAGATAACTCAGATAATGGTAAATAATGGCTCGGCCTATAGCAATGGAAACAATATCGAAAAGACCTTTTTGGAGAGTAGATATAAAGAAGTAGTGTTAGTTTTTCCATTGGCTTGGAATGCGGCAATTTCTGCTGACGATCAAGTTGCCCAAGAATAATGGTTCACAACTATAAAGGTTTGCATGCTCGACAGTTAGCAGGATGCTTGTTAGTCATTTTTATATATTTTTGGGGTATGCTGGTACCTGCAGAAGCTCAAAGCAGTAGTTTTGGAGTAATTCCCACACAATCTGCTAATCAAATCGGTAATGTGAAACAAGGCTGGTATTTGAAGGTACACCCAGGGCAGACTTATCAATTGCAATTTCAATTGTGCAATTATACTAATAACACTAATAAAATTCAGATACAGCCACTGATTGTCCAGACCACTCCGCAATTAACTTTAGATACGGCTACTCCTAACGCCGTTCCTGGACCAGGTGCGCAATATGATTTTCGTCAGTTAGTTGCGGGCAAAGTTGTTCAAGTGCCTCCTGGCAAAGTTGTTGCAGAAAAAGTATCTTTACACATTCCGGCGGCAGGAATTAAAGGGTTATTGATGGGGGGATTATTGTTTAGTTCGCAATCTGATCTACAATTTATCCGTGCACAAATTAAAAAGGGTAAAAGTTCTTCAACACCGGCAATTGCGAACTTCAGTTATGGAGTTTATTTGCAACAAGATCTGCATCCCCAGCGGCCCCACTTTCACATTGATCAACCCAAATTAGCTCTAGCCAATCGACAAGTTCTTTTTAAGACACCAATTAAAAATACTTATGCCTATCCTTTTTTAAAGGGAAAATTTCGAGCTCGGGTCACTAATCGAATGAATCCCAAATTGAATACCACTTTTGTAAATAAAAGTGGTAATTTTGCAGGGAATTCTAAAACAGTATGGTTAAATTATTGGCACCGTGGTCCGTTATCACCAGGAACTTATCATGTTCGTTATGATTTGACGCATCATCGGCAACATTATGTTTTTCACAAAAGTTTTACTTTAACACAAAAGCAGACGAATGAATTAAATAAATTTCTACCAAAAGATCCTAATCGAATTTGGTGGTGGGTGTTCTTAGCTGTTTTAATCGTCTTGGGATTCGCCGGCTTAACTATTTGGGTTTATCGTTCAGGATTACACAAAGGTAGACCTAATGTACGATAAGAATTTTAATGGTCATTAAATTATTAGGAATATTTTTGAGTATTCTGTCAATTTATAATATACTGACAGTGTAATGTTGAGTTGGGGGAGAAATCAAATGGATAAAAAATGGGGAACTTGTTTAAAAGCTGGCACAATTTTAGTAACATTATTGGGCGGATTAGGCTTTCAAACTACTTACGCTGTGGCAGATGCTTCAGGTTCATCAGCATCTACTTCTGACACTGATTCTGCTTTTAACATATCGGGTGCACCAGATATTGATCAGATTGGTTCTGGTTCTGTTTCTGGACCTGCGGGAGCTGGGAGTGCGTCTGCTCAATCCAAAGCAGCTGTAGGATATGAGGATCGGTTTACATCAACCCCTGTTTTGTCCTTAGTACCAAATTTTGACTTTGGCGCTGATCATAAAAAAAGTGAAAACCATAATGATTTTGACCTCATTAACCCGAAGGAAACCCAACGTTATTTAATAGTAGAAGACCAACATGGTTTTGCAAATTGGAGTGTAAAAGTTCAAAATAGTTCGACAGGTGTTTTTTTTAAAGAAGTCTCTAATCCTGAAGATATATCGTTAAAATTTTCAAATTTGAACTGTTATTACGCCACTAAATCTAAAGATAGTAATAATAAGGATATTTATACTATACAGGGCTCACCAATTCAGACACTTTATGCTCCTCCAACTGATCCTGCAACTATTAATGGTAGCAAGAACCCTAGCAATAGTGCGATTATTATGAAACACGATTATTCGGCTAAGCCTGCTAATGGAGGAGCGCATATTTACGCAGTGGATTTTAACGGTGCGGGTACAAATAGTAGTGTCAAATTACATTACAAAAATGATTCGCAGCCTAACAAGAAAGAAATAGAGACGGCTACACTGACTTGGACCTTGCAAGTAACATTGTAACTATGTTAGTTATGAAAAAATTACAAATGAACTTAATCGTAGCATTAATCTCAATGATAGGTTGGTGCTTTTTTTATCAAATAGAAATCACGCACGCAGCTGCTGGTATGCCAGTGGCAGCGCAATTAACTGTGCCTGCTAATAACAAAACGAATCAACCGATATTGGATGTTGACGTACAACCTCAGACTGTGGTTCATTTCGGAATAAAGCTGCAAAATTTAACTTCTCATCCACTTCAAGTGCAATTGCTTCCCGGGGTTGCTCAAACGGATAGTACGGGGAATATTAATCTGGTTTCGTTAAAAGATGCACGTAAAAACATGGATTCTTCTTGGAAGTATAATGTCCAACAGCTGGGTTTGTCGGTTCAAAAGGTGCGATTACAATCCAAGCAAAAATTAGTCGTGCCCTTAAGTTTAACGGCACCGAATTATCGAGGAACGATTGCTGGAGCTGTGATTGTCCAGTATATACCGCCAAAAGCAAAGCATGGTACAAGCAATCAGTTACAATTTGCTTCCGAGTTGCTGCTAAATGTAGGGGACTATACTACCATAGTTCCCCAAATTAAATTAGGCGCGATCTCATTACAGGCTGGGGGGACACCACAAGTGATTGCTCCTGTGCATAATCAGCGTCCTGTTTATTATGGTGGGCGCGCTGTTAGTTACCGGGCCCAAATATATCGCGCTGACCGGCGGATGTTACATAAGCTCAATCTGCCTAATGCGAGTTTGGCAGCTAATTCAATTTGTAATCTCTCAATCCCTTGGGGCAATCAAGCGGTTCATCCGGGGCGTTATTTGTTGAAGCTGCGTGTCCAGGCGGGGGGGCAGACTTGGCATTTACAACGTTGGTTTAACGTAAGTTTTGCTCAAGCTCGTCAGTTAAATCAAGCTAATCCTAACTTACAACGTAATCCATGGATCTTCAGGATTTTAATAATTGGGGTGTTTATTTTATTCTTAATTGTATTTTTGACATTGGTTTTTGTTTATGCAAAGCATAAAGGTTTAAAAAGTAGAAAGAATAATTAAGTTTCTTTCTTTCTGGGGCTAAGTGGTTTATAATCGAAATTGAGATAAGTTATGCAGTATAACTTCTATGGGGGGAATTAGAATGATGGATTTTCAAAAATTTTCGAGGGCAGCGGTAGTAATATCCACTTTAGCTGCTACTGCGCCGATATTTACTAATTTGGCCGCAGCGGATGAAACACCTCATGCTTTAAGTGATAAAGCTGATGCAGAAGTTGCCAATAGCATACCATCAGGTTCTACTAATGGTTCTGCTACTGCTTCTTATGACTCTACAGCAGGTATTGGATTTATTCCGGGTGATTTAGTTTTATATCAAGTGCCTAACTTTGATTTTGGAAAGAATCATAAATTTGCAGCAACTTTAAGTGGTGGAAGCGGACTTGGATTGGTAGGAGCTAATCATGGATCTGAATCTGAACCTGGAAATACTCGTGGAGTAGTGATATTGGATAACCGCTCAAGTAACAGTGATTCACTCGTCAATTGGGCATTATCTGTAAAAGCTACTGCTTTTAAAACCATTGACGGTAATCAATTGAATACTTCCCAGTTAAAATTACGTCCGACATTGGCAACAGCAACTCAACCATCAACTGCAAATTTACCGTATACAATAGGCGATGGTACTTCCACACCTAGTGTGGATATTAATAACAGCGAGATAGTAGTTGAAGCTAATGGTAATAGTGCTCAGAATGAATCTGTAGCAAAATCAGGGACTGGGTATACTCCTGTAGGGCCATTAGCGCTTTCTTTTATAGCCCCTACTAGTGTTGGCTTTTATGTTGGTCAATCAGATATTAGTAATATAAAGTCTGATTCTGTATATAAGTCTACTTTAACTTGGACTCTAAGTACAGATGCCACTAATAATAGCTAATTAGTTCATATGTCGATCACAATTACCGGGAGTTTCTTGTGCTTATTAAAGATAGTCTTTTCAACTTAAATTTTTTATTGGGTGTTTTCTTAGCAATGATTATTGCAATGACTTCCTTTTTCTGTAAGCCGGCTACTGCTGCTATTACAGGAGCAGCAGGTTTTTCGGTAGCTTTGTCAGGAGGACAGTCGACTTCCAATAATGATAATTTTTTTATTTTGAATTTACAGCCTGGTCAGTCACAACAGGTGAATTTGAAAATCACTAATAATCTAGACAAAAAAATTCGAGTCGCCATTTTGCCGACTGTAGCTGGTACCACGAGCCAGGGACAATTAGATTACGCTAACTTGTCTAGCAAGAGGGATTCCAGTTTGCAACATGATTGGACTAAAATGGGACCTCAAAAAGTTACTATTAGTTTGCCTCCAAAGTCAGCTCAAACCGTTACGCAGACCATTACTGCCCCTAAGAAGTCTTTTAATGGTGTTATGTTGGGCAGTTTTTATATTCATTCGCCCTCAATTGATAAACAGACTGCAGCTAAAAAACTGAAACATTCCGGTGTGAATAATCTTTATGCTTATTCCATAAGTATTTTAATGAATTGTGGTGCTGTGGAGCAGGTGCAACCTGATTTGCGATTACGTTCGATCCGACCAGGAGTTTTGGAAGCCGGTCCGGCAGTATTTATCAATATGCAAAATTTTAAAGCTAAATACATTAACAAGAATGCGATGCGTATTCGGGCTCGTATTTATCCGGCGCATAGTCAAAAGCTGCTTTATCAGTCCAAAATTAAGAATGGCAATTTTGCACCTAATTCTAATTTTTCTTTTCCGGTGAGTTGGAATCATCATCCAATGAAGGCTGGCAATTATCAAGCACGTGTGCAGGTTTCAGCGCAAGCTCGTAGTTGGAACCTTGTTAAGAACTTTACAATTAGCCCAGCTGAAGCCCGGAAATTGAATCGTAATGATCCTAATATTAAACCTAACTATTGGCCGTTGATTTTGGTATTAATAATCGTTGTTTTGTTATTAATCGCTTTATTATTTTATTGGTTTTATAAACATGGTCAACGCCAAGCGACGCAGATGAAGCGTTGAAAGGGGAAAAAGCATGAATAAATTATTGCGTTTTTCTACGCTTTTATTTTTTAGTTTTATGTTAATGAATTCCACTTCCGTTCAAGCTGCTGATCCTGCTTTGACAGATAATCAAGGGGCAGCTATACCAGATGCCAACGTAATTAATCCTTCTGGAAAAAGTGGTAATTCGAATTCTGGAATTAGTTTTTCTAATAATTCTAACGATCTTTACCTCATGTCTGTACCTAAGAATTTGGAGTTTGGTGAGCATGGGCAATTTACAATTTTGAATTGGAATTTGATACCTCAAAAAGATCAAAACCATACTAGTCGACAAGCTAATAATGGCCCTCAAGACGATGGAGTGGCAGTAGCGGATTTTCGTTTAGGGACGGCTACTAATTGGTATTTATCTGTCCAGTCCACTGCTTTTTATGAAAAAGATACAAAGGCGCTTCAACCTATTGCCGCCATTGGTTTTCGAAATGCTGAAATGTATAACGGTCAATCCAAAAGCGGCACGCCTTTAGATGCTGATCATGATTTGAATGTCGCGGATATTCTGAACGATGTCGTTTATGAAAAAGCTGATAGTCTTGATGCTTATGCTCCCGTAAAAAAATTTGATAAAAACCAGGCGGCATTAGTTTATCCACCACAACAGCCAACGGATAAAAATGAAGCGGGCAAGTCAGTCATTCTTTTAACATCTGCAGACTCGGATAGCACGAGCTCTAATGATTCTCGAGGACGTGGCCTATGGCTACTTGCCTTTGATAAGAAAGAAGATATTGTTTTATATCCTACTAAAAGTGAAATAGTGGGTACATTTATAGGAACATTTTATTGGAATTTAGGCACTGACGCTACGCAAGCTCTTTCTTAAACTGGTATTAAAAAATTCTGAACCACCGCAACCTTGTTTGCGGTTTTTTCATTACTATCATGAATGGTCACGGGATTCATTGTTCTTTTTTAAAAACTTCATTAATATTTCAAACTTATTTCTACTAAATATATAGCATTTTTTGCCTATTTATTACATAATAGAGATTGCCGCTTATATGAATTAAGACATTTTTAATTAAGTAAAATGCTTATTCTAACTTATGTAATTTGGAGGTTGAATTTTGGAAAAAACACCAGACCTATTTTTATCTGTTTCGGAAACAGAAAAGCTACATCTCTTTGAACAGATCCGGCAATTAAAGGTCATGGAAAAAACTAATCAAGATAGTCTGAAAATTTATCAGAGATTAACTCCTGGAATCTCTGAAATTAATTTACGTCAAGTTGCATTACAAATGCATAAAAGTTACGGTAGCATCTATAACACCTATGATGGTATTGTGCAAGATATGAAGGCTATCTTAGGTAAGTCTGACCCTACGATTCCAGAAATTTTTGCCGTTTCTTCGGATCAGTATCAAATCTATTTGATTTCTCATACGGATTCTTATAATTTCTTACGGCAAGTTTTATCTAGCAATAAACGTTCCTTTACAAATTTCTATCAAGCGATGGGTAACAGTAAGGCTACAGCTTTGCGTCATTTAAAACCTATGCGAACCTTTTTGAAGAAGTTCGATGTTCGGGTAGCTTATGAACCTATGCGGTTTATTGGTCGGGAACAAGATGTGCGGATTGCGCTTACTGTTCTCTATTGGCGGGCAACCCAAGGCTTAAGCTGGCCATTTGATAGTGTCACTCAAAAACAGGCCAGTGAATTGGTCAGTTACGGTTTAGATCTCTTTCATATGGTTGAACCCAATAATGTCACCAAAGACTTCTTTGGTATTTTCCTAGCGGTCAGCATGTTACGGATGGCTAACGGACACTTAGTTGATAAAAATCCGCGGTTGCCTTATATCAAGTATCCTTATGCTAATCTTTATGAAAATGCTGAATTGCAAAAAATTATTCAAGATAATGCTCCTAGTGAGTTTACCCAAGTGGTTGCCCGAATTAATGAAATTCCGAGTTCCCGCTTAATGGCTGAATCAGTGAATGTCTATAATGCTGCTAGCAGCGTGTTAAGCATTATTCCTTATACCAAAAATCAGTCTGAGGAAAGTTTAGAGTTACTGCAAGAATACGATACAGTCATTTATGATTTTGTTGCGCAGATTATTCAACGGATTCCTTTTAATATTCAAAAGCGTTTGAAGATGGATGACCAGAATATGAAGACGGTGAAAATCAATTTGGTTCGGGTGATTATTGGCGGCTTAGCGTTTGGCAATAGTTACTATCAAGCGATTACCTATTATGGCGGTCAAGCTGCGGGCATTCGAACTATTGACATGCCGGAATATCGCAAACAAATTCGTGATCTACTGCTGGAATTAGTCGAAGAAGATGAATTTAGCGATTTTCAACCGCATGTGGATTTGATGACCGATGCTGTTTACAATAGTTCTCTTCGACTAATGGCGTTAACTTCCAGTCATTATTCTGTGAAAATATATCCTGAGATTGAGGATAGTTTCTTAGCTTATTTAGATTTAATTGAAACAATCAAATCACTGCCATATGTAGACTTAGTAGATAATTTTGCGGAAGCGGATTTGATTATTACGGCAACCGAACATCTAGATATTAAATCGACTACGGGTAATCAATTTATCTTTAAGTGGTCTCATGACTTTGGTAATGCTCAATTTGGACAATTAATTACCGTTATTCGCGATATTTGGACACAGAAAAAAATATCCGGATAAATAATTGCATTTTGTAAAGATATATACTAATATCAGATTAGAAAACGTGAGCAGATGCCTTTTGAGTTATTCAGAGAGTCGGATTCTAGCTGTAAGTTCGATTAACTCGTCTTCCAGCATCTGAACGGATAGCATATTTATAAAAAGTTATACGGGATTCTCCGTTATCAGTTTGCAAGTTGCAATCATTAATTGTGATTGAAATTAGGTGGTACCGCGTGTCGTTTAACCGATTCGTCCTTGAAATAGGGATGAATCGGTTTTTTTTATTTTGGGAGGAAAAAATGTTAGATATTAAAGTTATTCGAGAAAATTCTACTTGGGTTAAGAATAAATTGGCCGCTCGAGGAGTGACAGCTGCAGAAATTGATGACTTGTTAAAACTAGATGAACAACGGCGAGCACTTTTAACACAGACAGAAGATCTAAAAGCTCAACGCAATCGAACTTCCAAAGCTATTGCAACAGCTAAGCAAGACCACCAGGATGTGAGTGATCAAGTTCAGGCCATGAAAAAAGTTGGACAACAAATTGCAGCCGATGATCAAAAACTAAAAGAAATTGAAGCCAAGTTGCAATACATTTTAGTACGTTTGCCGAATATTCCGGCAGATTCAGTACCAGTAGGTCCAGATGAATCTTATAATGTCGAAGTGCGCAAGTGGCATCAACCGCGGGAGTTTAGTTTTGAACCACAGTCCCATTGGGAGATTGGAGAAAATTTAGGGATCTTGGATTTTGATCGGGCTTCCAAGGTGGCCGGGAGTCGGTTTGTTTATTATTTAGGCTTGGGCGCTAAACTGGAACGCGCTATTTATAATTTTATGTTAGATCAACATGAAGCTGATGGCTATCAAGAAGTCATTCCTCCTTACTTAGTTAATAATGATGCGATGTTTGGAACCAGTCAATTTCCTAAATTTAAAGAAGATGTATATACCATTATTGACGAAGATCGACCTTTAACCTTGATTCCGACTGCGGAAGTGCCACTGACTAACTATTACCGGGAAGAAATTTTAACCGAAGATCAATTGCCTGCCTACCTGACAGCATTAACACCCTGTTTCCGTTCAGAAGCGGGCTCAGCTGGGCGTGATACTCGCGGTTTAATTCGGATGCACCAGTTTAACAAAGTAGAAATGGTTAAATTCTGTAAACCCGAAGACTCATATGATGAATTGGAAAAATTAACCGCTGATGCCGAACGTATTTTGCAAAAATTGGAATTACCTTATCATGTAGTCACATTGGCCTCTGGGGACGCTAGCTTTAGTTCAGCCAAAACTTACGATTTGGAAGTGTGGATGCCTCAACAAAATACCTATCGAGAAATTTCCAGTTGCTCCAACTGTACAGATTTTCAAGCGCGGCGTGCGCAAATCCGTTATCGTGATGCACAGGAGAAACTGCATTATGTGCATACTTTAAATGGTTCCGGTTTAGCCGTAGGTCGAACCGTTGCAGCCATTTTGGAAAATTACCAAAATGCTGATGGCAGTGTTACGATTCCTAAGGTCTTAGTGCCTTATATGCATGGGATTGAGAAAATAACCAAATAAAATCAGAT
>NZ_KQ034028.1:1159303-1298790 GCF_000970795.1 Bombilactobacillus mellifer | reverse complement strand
GTCGGAGTACCGGCTTTTTTTGTCTGAGTAGTATTGAAACTCCAGTTAGTGTTTTATGCCGGTTTAGCTCAGCTGGTAGAGCATCGGTATCGTAAACCGAGGGTCACAGGTTCGAATCCTGCAACCGGCATAGTATAAATCCTAGTAATGATAAATAATTAATAAAAGGTCCGGATCTTTAAAGTATCCGGACCTTTTTATTATAACTTGAAACCAGCTGTTAAAACCAGTTTTGCCGGAATTCTACAAGTTTTTAATCATTTGGTGATGTTTAATACCTGCGTCTAAAAATTGAGGACCCATGACTTCATAACCTAGTTGTAAATAAAAGTTTTGGGCCTGATCTTGGGCATTCAGGGTTATGGTTTGAACATTTTGCTGGCGGGCTTCAGCTTCAATTGCTGACAGCAGTTGGCTAGCATAACCTTGATGACGAGCTGTGGCTTGCGTAGCAACGCGTTGTAGATGCCAAGTATTAGGTTCTTCATGGTGAACTCTTGTCGTGACCACCGGTTGGTTTTGAACATATCCGACATAATAAGTACATTGATTTTCAAGATCATCAACTTCTATTTCCGGTGCAACATTTTGTTCTTGGATAAAAACTTCTTGTCTTATTTTTAGACTAGCTTGATAAATGGGAGAATTTAAATCAGTAGTTTGTAAAATGTCCATTATAAAAACCTCACTCAAATTGGATTAATAAAGATTATAATGATTTACTTACAAAAAAGAAACTCATAATTTATCTATCGTCAAGATAATCGTTAAGCAATACTTTTGAACGGGCCAAAATAGCAGGTAACTGAACGAAGATTTCTGGCATTAAGCTCTTTACTTAGTAGTGGAATTATTTTTAATCATACGCAGCAGAAATAAAATTTCTAAATATTTTTGTGTACAGTTCTTTTCCAATCAGTTGCACTGCCAAAATGAAATTCCGGATAATAGGATATTCGTGACTGAGAAGGTTGGTATTTTGGGTAATTTTGAGTTTTAACCTGCTAATTTTTAACTTAAAGTTCATTAATATTATTTTTTCTTTTTAAAATTGATTTTAACAGCCACTCTGGCTTTTTTTTGACAATTATAGTTAGACGTCCTAAAATTAATTGGGTTCGACATTTAATGTAGGAGAAACAAATTCAATGACAAAAACGGAAACAAAGCAACGAACTTTTTTCGGTCAGCCCTGGGGTCTTCAGACGCTTTTTATGACCGAATTTTGGGAAAGATTTAGTTACTATGGGATGCGCGCTATCCTCCTGTACTACATGTATTATGCTGTCAGTCAGGGTGGTTTGGGATTTGACCAAGTAACTGCCGCTTCGATTATGTCTATTTATGGCTCTTTAGTCTATATGACCAGTGTTTTAGGGGGCTATATTAGTGATCGTATTTTAGGCAGCCGCCGGACAGTATTTTGGGGTGGCATTTTGATTATGTTTGGACATATTTGTTTATCATTACCAATGGGTAAAACAATGCTGTTTATGTCCATCATATTTATTACTTTAGGGACAGGTTTATTAAAGCCTAATGTTTCGGAAATGGTCGGTGGATTATATAGTGAAGAGGATCCCCGGCGTGATGCTGGTTTTAGTATCTTTGTAATGGGAATTAATTTTGGTTCCTTATTAGCACCTTTGATCGTGGGTCAGGCTTGGAAGTGGTTTAATTTCCACGTGGGCTTTTCTTTGGCTGCGATTGGAATGTTTTTTGGATTAGTTACTTATTACTTCCAAGGTAAAAAATATTTGCCGGCAGTTAGTTTAAAAGCGCCTGATCCGCTCACTAAGCCGGAATTGACTAAATTATATCGGCGAGCAGCGATTTTCGTAGTTATTTTTATCATCGTTTTCGGTGTATTGGCGGCTATGAATGCTTTGAACTTAAATAATATTGTGACCTTGCTGACTTTATTAGGCGTGGCTTTGCCGGTGGCTTATTTCATTATTATTTTGTCCAGCCAAAAGGTTAACAAAGTAGAAAAATCCCGCGTGCGGGCATACATTGCCTTATTCATTGCTGCTGTGATTTTTTGGGCAATTGAAGAGCAGGGATCGACGGTTTTAGGCTTGTTTGTGGCTAATAAAACCCAGTTGAATTTTGGTTCCTTTAAACTAGTACCTAGTTGGTTCCAATCATTAAATCCGTTATTTATTGTTCTTTATACACCTATTTTTGCCTGGTTGTGGACCAAATTAGGTAAAAAGCAACCCTCCTCACCAGCTAAGTTCTGGATGGGCTTGGTAGTTACCGGTTTTTCATATTTAGTTTTAATTATTCCTTTAATAAATAATCACGGCCAAAAGGTTAACCCCCTGTGGCTGGTTTTAAGTTGGGCTATTGTAGAAGTCGGCGAGATGTTAATTTCGCCAATTGGTCTATCAGTAACAACTAAATTAGCGCCGAAAGCTTTTTCCTCAGAAATGATGAGTATGTGGTTTTTGGCTAACGCTGCTGGTCAAGCGATTAATGCGCAGGTGGTTAAATTTTATCCCGGACACGAAATGGCCTATTTTGGTGCCGTGGGGGTTGTAGCGTTGATTTTTGCGGGAATTTTATTCTTATGGACGCCTAAGATTGAAAAATTAATGGCGGGCGTGAATTAGTTTTTGTGCACAGCAAACTCTGTTTTTGCACAATTTTTTCCGAAAAAGCTAAATTTACTCTTGCAAATTGGCCGAGAATTAATTATTATATTTAATGTCATCGATTGATGGCATGACGGAAGGGTAGCGAAGTCTGGCTAAACGCGGCGGACTGTAAATCCGCTCCTTCGGGTTCGGTGGTTCGAATCCACTCCCTTCCATTATTATTGGGTTATAGCCAAGTGGTAAGGCAATGGACTTTGACTCCATTATGCGCTGGTTCGAATCCAGCTAACCCAATTGATTGGAAAAGCTGAGGCAATGGTCTCAGCTTTTTGTGTTTGTAAGGAATTTTTATTCGACTTAGTATAAAATTTAACATAAAATAGATTTATCTTTGTGCACCGGGTGGATGCTTTTAAGCAGTGATTAATTACCAAGGAGGTTCCATGATGGAAGATATCCCCGTTTATGTTCAAATACATAATCAACTCAAAGCTGATATTGCCAAGGGCAAGTGGCAAATTGGGCAGCGAATTCCGTCAGAGCGGCAATTGTCGGAGCATTTTTCGGTGAGCCGGATGACTTTACGGCAGGCAATTCAAACCTTGGTAGATGAGGGTATTTTGCAGCGAAAAGTGGGTTCCGGGACCTATGTAGCTAATCGTAAGGTTCAAGAAAAAATGTCCGGGACAACTAGTTTTACGGATATTATGTTGGCACAAAACAAGACTCCTTCTAGTCGTGTGATTTCTTATCATTTGGCCGAGCCGACTTTAAGTGAGAAAGAACATTTACAATTGCCAGCTGCGGCACATATTATTCGGATGGAACGCATTCGCTTAGCGGATCAAATTCCCATTTGTTTTGAAATTGCCACGCTGCCACAATGGGTGGGGCAAAATTTGCGGCGCGATGAGTTGGGCGATTCTTTTTATCACGTTTTGGAAGCTCAAGGGTTTAAACTAGGACATGCACAACAAACCGTATCTGCTACCTTAGCTTCGGAAAAGGTAGCGGGATTGTTGAAAATCAAACGCGGAGAGGCCATTTTGAAGTTACGTCAAATTACGAAACTGCAAGACGGACGTCCCTTTGAATACGTGCGCACCCAGTATGTGGGCGAGCGCTTTGAGTTTTATTTAGAACGATAAATCGATAGACGAATGGAGTTTGGATATGAATACTAGGCACGTGCAGCAATTTAGCAAGTTATTGTTATTCTATATTTTATTACAGCCTTTTTTGGACATAATTACCGGGTGGCAGGTACGACTGTTACCGCATTTTGGCCTTACTGCGGGGGTCCTGGTCCGGGCTGTGATGCTGCTTGCTGTCTTATTATTTATTATGCAGGCTGCCAAAGCTCAACGTAATTGGGTAGATCGCAATATTGGATATTATTTAGTGGGATTATTGCTGTTAGCGGTTCTGAATTTGGGCATTAATAAGTTCTCCAAACCGGTTTTTTCGCTGTTTACCGAAGCCGCCGGGACTTTCAAAAGTATGTATTATTTGATTATTTTAGTCGGTTTTTACTATGCTTTTCGTAATTTATCAGCCCGACAAATTAAACGCCTGGTGCCGGCGATAGTTTATTGGGCCCAATGTTGTGTCAGTGTGTCGATGATCTTGGCTCACTGGACACAAACCGCTTTTAAAACTTACCCCCAAGGAAAATTGGGAGAAAGCGGATGGTTTAATGCCGGCAATGAGTTAGGCGCTATTTTGGCTATTACTTTTCCTATCGTGACCTTATACGCCATTAAGCAAACCCAGAAGTATGGTTATTTTTGGTATTGGTTGGGCGTCTTTTTGATGGTTATTGCGATTATTATGGTTGGCACTAAGAGTTGTTTTTACGGGATGATAATCGGGATTTTCTTCGTCTTAGTGAATCAATTCTGTTTTTATTGGTGGCATCATCGCCAACAACAAAGGTCTTTTTCCCGCCGTTATTTTTATGTGAATTTAGTGATGATTGTTTTAATGCTGGGTGGTATTTTAGGGATGTATCCCCACGCGCCGGTGAAATTAAACAGTACTATTCAAATGGAAATCATTAAAGACAACCAAAAAAATCAAAAAGAGATTTTGAAAGAAAAAAAAGCTCATCGCAAGCTGAATCACTATGAGAAATTTTTAGTCAAAAATCAAGAATTGAATAATCCCTTGGTCGCGAAGTTGTTGAGTGGGCGCACTAATTATTTTCGAACGATTAAAGCGCAATATCACCGGGCTAATTGGGGTCAAAAACTATTCGGTTTAGGCTACGGCGGTAATTATCGGCATAAGCCTTTAACCATCGAGATGGATTGGGTAGATTTCTTTTTCCAATTCGGTGTGATTGGATTTGTGATTACCATGACGCCCTTGGTAGGAATTATTGTTTATTTGTTGTATCGCTTTTTCAAGGGGATCAACACTGCTTTTATTTGGGATAATTTACTGTACTTTGTTGCTTTTGGCTTGGGTATTTTTATGTCTATTATTTCCGGTCATGTTTTAAATGCTCCCGGTGTCAGCACTTATTTAGGACTGGTAGCGGCTTATTTATTAAATTATGTGGCCCATACGAAAAATTATGATTTCAATGATCATTTTTAAACAGAAAACCATCATTTGGACTTGCAACTGTAGCCATTTTTGACTACTGTTAAAGACAATGATGGTTTTTGAATAGTGCTAACTTATTGATGTTGTTTGACGAGTTTTAAAAACCGCGGAAGCGTCATAAAACGGTTCAAACGAGAAGGATGCGCAAGGAACCGATATAACCATTCTAAATGCAATTTTTGGAAAAGCTGCGGTGCCCGTTTCACGGTACCTGAGAGGACGTCGAAACTGCCACCCACGCCGATCCAAATTGCCGGAGACGCCTGCCGATATTTTGCAATAAATTCTTCTTGTTTGGGAAAACCGAGGGCTACGGCCACAATTTGCGGCTGAGTTTGTTGGATTTCTTCGACAATCGGCTGTTCCTCTTGAAAATAACCATCATGATAACCCACAATTTGAATTTGCGGATAATGCTGTGTGATATTGGCCACAGTTTTACGGATAACTTCGGGCCGAGCACCTAACAAGTAAATTTTAAGCTGCTGTTGGTTGGCAATTGCTAACAGATTAATTAAAGTATCAAAGCCAGTGATGCGTTCTTGCAGTGGGTGCTGGAGTTGCTTGGAGGCTTTAATGATGCCGATGCCATCTGGAGTAATATAATCGGCTTGTTGAATAGTGCGTAAGTACTGTGGATGATCATAAGCATAAACGGCAATTTCAGGATTGGCCGTCACAATAAAGGTATTTTGATGTTTTGCTAAGCGCTTCTTCAAAATTTCTTTAAAATCAGCGTTTGTCGTATTTAAAAAAGGTAAATTTAAAATGGTGATCGTTTGCTTCAAAACTACTCGACTCCTTAATAATTATCTTTTAGTTTACGCTATGCTGAGCGGTTAAACAATTTTATGTGAGGAAAATTTATGAAAACTTTACAAGTCAATGCCGGCAATGAAGCTGGTGGGGGCCGAACTTTGATTATTAATTTATTACAAGCTCTGAATGAGCAGGGGGTGGATTCGCAGCTATTAGTTTTTGAACGTGGACCGGTGTCGGATTTGGCACAAAAGCATCAGATTCCTACGACCATTATGAATCAGAATGGTCGCTGGGACTTAAGTGTAGCGAAGCGTTTAAAGAAGTTTATCCAAGACAATAATATTGATGTCGTGAATACGCATGGACCACGGGCCAATTTTATTATGTCGTTAATTCATCGTCAGGTATCCGCTAAATGGGTAGTGACGGTGCATAGCAACCCGCATATTGATTTTGCTCCTAATCTTGTGGGCAAATTATTGAAGGCTTTGAATGTTCACTCGCTGAAACGTCCGGATTTATTAATGTTGGTCACACCGCAATTTCAGCCTATTTTGGAAGATTTAGGCATTGCTCCAGCTAAGATGAAGTCGATTTTTAATGCCATTTATTTTAATGATAGCCCCCCGGAAACTACCCGGCAAAAAGTGTATACTATCGTTAATATTGCTAGTCTGATACCCGTGAAAAATCAGCAGGCACTTTTACGGGCATTAGCGCGGGTTCCGTTTGATTATCATTTACAAATTGTGGGTGACGGGCCATTGCGCGCCCAGTTAGAAAAACTGGCAGATCAATTGCAGATTGCAAATAAAGTGGAATTTAGCGGTTTTCAAGATAATACCAGTGCTTATTACACGCATGCCGATGTTTTTGTTTTACCATCGATCTCTGAGGGGTTTCCAATGGTTCTGTTGGAAAGTGCCAATCATGCTTTGCCGATGATCGTGGCGGATACAGGTTCTGATGCTCAAGTTGTCCATAGTGATACTGGCTGGGTAGTAGAACCGGATAATTTATCGCAATTACAATCAGCTATTGAAGCGGCCTATCAATTATGGCAGCAAGATCAGCTTCGTTCACTGGGACAAAAGTTTTTCTTTTATTGTAAAAAGAATTTCTCCAGTGCTCGGCTCGCTAAAACGGTGATTAATATTTATCAAAATTTAATAAGGTAGGGGAATAAAAATGAGAGTAAATCAAGTGGATGACAGTTTAGTTTTGCATACTGATTATTATATTTTAAATATGATGTATACCTACTGGAAAAAAGGAATTAATAAGCGGCGGGCCGTGTTTGAGGCTTATTTTCGCAAAAATCCTTTTAACAACGGTTATTCCATTTTTGCGGGGTTAGAACAAGCGGTAAATTATTTACAGAATTTACACTTTTCCGATTCAGATATTGATTACTTGCGCCAAAAAGGCGAGTTTGATGAAGGCTTCTTACAGTATTTGAAGCAAATGACTTTTAGCTGTGATGTCCGCGCAGCCGTAGAAGGAGACTTGGTTTTTGCCAATGAACCTATTATGCAAGTGGAAGGTCCTTTGGATCAGTGTTCTTTAGTAGAAACCGCTTTATTGAGTATTTTAAATTATCAGATTTTAATTGCTACTAAGGCGTCCCGTATTAAAAATGTAGCGGGCGATGATACCTTAATGGAATTTGGTTCCCGGCGGGCACAGGATTTAGATGCCGGCATCTGGGGCGCCCGGGCGGCTTATATTGCCGGATTTGATTCGACGAGTAATGTGCGGGCCGGTAAATTATTTGGGATACCAATTACAGGCACACATGCTCATGCCTTGGTTCAATTTTATCAAAATGATTATGAAGCTTTTATGGCTTATGCCCAGACGCATCATGATTGTACTTTCTTGGTGGATACATATGACACTTTGAAAAGTGGCGTCCCGAATGCGATTCGCGTAGCTGATGAATTGGGTGATAAGATTAATTTTAGAGGTGTTCGCATTGATTCGGGGGATATGGCTTATATTTCTAAACGGGTCCGCGAAAAATTAGATGCAGCAGGTTATCCTGAGGCTCAAATTGCAGCTTCCAATGATTTGGATGAAGATAAAATTCAAAGCTTAAAAATGCAAGAAGCTAAAATTGATGTTTGGGGAGTGGGAACACATCTAATTACTGGTTACGGGCAACCTGCTTTAGGAGCGGTTTATAAATTAGTAGCCATTGAAGATGATGCCGGCAATATGTTGGATACCTTGAAATTATCCAGTAATGTGGAAAAAATAAGTACTCCTGGTGAAAAACAAGTCTGGCGAATTACCAATAGTAATAAGCAAGATAAATCTGAAGGCGATTATATTACGCTCAAAGACGAAGATCCTAATGCCTTGGATGAGTTGTACATGTTTCATCCGCAGTACACTTATATTAGTAAGACTATTAGTAATTTTAAAGCCCGTCCAGTTTTACAAAAGATTTTTGAAAATGGCAAATTAGTCTATCAACTACCTGATTTACAAACGATCCGTAGTTACTGTCGGGCTAATTTAGATTCCTTATGGGATGAATATAAACGCATTTTGAATCCGCAAGACTATCCAGTTGATTTGTCGCAGCGATTATATGATCATAAAATAAAATACATTGAACGAGTGCATCAAATGGTTGCACAACTCGGCAATGATGACTAGGAGAAACTAATGAGACCTTTACAAAAGAAAATTATTGCTTACGAGCAAGTTCAACCTCAAATTGATCCACAAACGGAAATTCAACGTTCAGTCGATTTTATGCAGCACTTTTTACAAGTCAATCATTTGAAAACCTTGGTTTTGGGAATTTCCGGGGGACAAGATTCAACATTAACTGGTAAATTAGCCCAAATGGCCGTGAGTCAATTACGCCAACAAACCGAGCAACCAGATTATCAATTCATTGCCGTCCGGCTGCCTTATGGACAACAAGCAGATGAAAGTGATGCCTTGGCGGCTGTGGACTGGATTAATCCCGATCAAGTTTATCGGGTCAATATAAAGCCCGCAGTGGATGCGGCGGTTGCCAGTATCGAGACCAATGGCTTAACTATTTCTGATTTTAATAAGGGTAATTTGAAAGCGCGCCAACGGATGTTAGTGCAATACGCTATTGCAGGGGCTTGTCAAGGAGCTGTAGTGGGCACAGATCATGCCGCCGAAAATATTACTGGCTTTTATACCAAATATGGTGATGGAGCCGCAGATTTGACACCTTTATTTCGGCTAAATAAACGTCAAGGACGCCAGTTGCTGCAATTTTTACAAGCTCCAAAAAGTTTATATACCAAAACACCGACTGCTGATTTAGAAGATGGGCGTCCAGGTCTAGCGGATGAAGTTGCTTTAGGGGTCACTTATTCTGATATTGATAATTATTTGGAAGGTCGAACAGTTTCAGATCAAGCAGCTACGCGCATTGAAGACTGGTATCGACGAACGGCGCACAAGCGGCGTTTGCCCTATACAGTTTTTGATCAGTTAGGAAGTGAATAAACTTGAATAAAACCCAACAAAAAGCGCGGCATTATAGTCAAGTTTTAAATCAAGTTATAGAAAGAACCCAAGCCATTCAAGAAGAGCTGAATCCGCAATTTGAAGAAATTAAAACAGCTTTGGCTAATGATCAATTGACGGCGATGAAATCTTCTCATTATTTAGAAATTGAAGGTCAATTCCAGCATGGAACGGATGAATATCAACAATTAGCGGCTCAATTGCAACAAGCTACACCGCCAGCCAAATTAATGGGATTAAATTTTTCTTTAGTAAAGGTATATCGAGAATACGTCGCTGCTTGTCAGGCGATGATTGACAGTATGAAAGATGATCGCACAGTCGATATACCGGCTTTTAAGGCTGCAGAAGCAGCACAAGATCAAACAACTACTGCAATGGGCAAAATTTTAGTAAAGATGAATCAGATTTCTTAAGCAAAGACGAATCGGTCCTTGCAAAAATGTTCAATTAATATTATAGTAGTAAAGTGCTTTGCGGGTGTGGCGGAATTGGCAGACGCGCAAGACTAAGGATCTTGTGAAGAGTAAATCTTCGTGGAAGTTCGAGTCTTCTTACCCGCATCTGACAATTACTATAATCTAATTTAGCTGGGGAAACTCGGCTTTTTTTGTGGTTATTGCATTGCTTAAGTTTCCAGAGCATGTTATACTATGTATGTATTTTTGAATGGTTATGGTTCGATGGTTCATGTGTAACTAACTTCCATACGTGCCACCAAGAAATGCAAAAAGAGTTTTAGGAGGATGTTCACATGGAACATGGAACAGTAAAATGGTTTAACGCTGAAAAGGGTTATGGCTTTATTACGCGTGAAGATGGCAGCGATGTATTCGTACATTTCTCTGCAATTAATGGTGAAGGCTATAAGACTTTGGAAGAAGGTCAATCCGTTACTTTCGATATCGAAGAAAGTGACCGCGGACCACAAGCCGTTAACGTTAACAAAGAATAAAACTTTATTTAATTAAAATTTTTACCAGCCCTTGGCTGGTTTTTTTGTTGCTTAAAATTTATGATAAAGACTAATCGAATCGAGGTGTATGGTTACGGTTAAACGAAAATATCACACTAAAGGTGTTGCAAAACGTCATCGAACGCCAGCCAAACGTCCAACCCGACATCATCAAAAACTTCTGCGCCGTTTCCATCACCTCAATGGGCAATTGGTTTTGTGGTTAGCATTAATTGTTGTCTTGGGTTTGATCTTTTGGACGGGCAATTTAATTAGATCTTGGCAATTATCTCATCCCGCCGCCATTCAAGTGCAGACACCGGCTCAGCAGCATCAAAAATTTATTAAAAAAATAGCGCCGGCGGCTATCGATGCCGGACAGACGTATAACGTGTTACCGAGTATTACAATTGCGCAGGCTATTTTGGAAAGTGATTGGGGAACCAGTCAATTGGCCCAACGTTATCATAATTTATTTGGTGTGAAAAGCGATGATCCGACACAATCGCAAGTTCTGCAAACTCAAGAGTATCAAAACGGTCAATGGATGACGGTTTCTGCAAGATTTAAAACCTATTTGAGTTGGGAGGATTCGATTCGTGATCACAATCTGTTATTAGCCCAAGGAACTAGTTGGAATGCCCATCAATATCAACATGTGCTGGCAGCTAATAATTATCAACAAGCAGCCCAAGCTTTACAACAAGATGGTTACGCCACGGATCCGGGCTATACAAGAAAGCTCATTGACCTTATTGAAAAGTATCAGCTCAATCAGTATGATCCAAAGTAATCAGGTCAAGACTCCACATTCACGACAGAAAATGATAATCTAGAATAAATGGGTTGAGGTGACAAATGTGAAAGAATTACAAGCAAGGATTAAGCAGGACGGCCAAGTCTTGGGCAAAGATGTTTTGAAGGTCGACAGTTTTTTAAATCATCAAATAGATCCGTTGTTAATGCAACGGATGGGTGAAGAATTTTATCAGCACTTTCGTGAATTTCCGATTACGAAAATTTTGACAGTGGAATCTTCGGGTATTGCACCTGCTGTGATGACGGGTTTAGCTTTTCAAAAGCCCGTGGTTTTTGCCCGGAAGCATAAATCATTGACTTTAAAAGATGATTTATACGTGGCGGATGTTTATTCGTTTACGAAAAAAACCGCGAACAAAATTAGTGTCTCCCGGAAGTTTCTCAGTGCCACAGATCATGTCTTGATCGTGGACGATTTTTTAGCTAATGGCCAAGCAGTAGCAGGATTAACGGACATTATTAAGCAAGCCGACGCGCACCTTGAGGGCATCGGGATTGTGATTGAAAAAACCTTCCAAAAAGGGCGACAACTTATAGACCGTCAACACATTCCGATTTTTTCTCTGGCTCGTATCAAGGCCTTTGAAAATGGTCAAGTTGTTTTCGAAGAAGAATAGTGGTGAGAATACATGAATTTTATTGGTCCAACTAATACTGTCGGCATTATTGATAGTGAAGAAACCACCTTGGCGCTGTTACAACAGGCCTTGACCATGGGCTTTAAAGTTGTGGTGCTGACACAGGATCCCAAATCCATAACAATTCCCGGCATCCGGATTATTCAAGGTGACTATCAAGAAGTTGCAAAGTTACAATTGTTATTTGATTGTTCTGATATTGTAGTTTACGATAGCGAGTTTTTACATTTGGATCATTTAGACCAGATTACAGATCGCCACAAGTTAGTTCAAGGCACGGAAATGCTTGAATTGGTGCAAGACCGATATCTGGAGAAAAGTTTTTTAAATGACCACAATTTAAACATCGTGCCGTATGCAGCGGTAATTGATGATGCGGATTTAGCTAAGACAGTGGAGGAGATTGGTTTTCCCTGTATCTTAAAACCCATTCAAAAAAGTGTGCACAGTCTAGATGGGGTGATTTTTCAAGATGCTGCGGAATTAGAAAATTATCATGTTCCCCACGGTTCTTTTGTGTTGGAGTCTTATTTAGATATTAAACAAGAACAAATAGTGTTAATTAATAAAGACGACCGGCAAAAAAATGTAACTTATCCGATCATTAGGTTGAATTGCCAAGATCGTTGGTCGCATACCATTAGTCTTTATCAGCAAAATGAAGCTTGGTTAACAAGTGAAATTGAAGAAATTGCCCAGACCATTGCCCAAAATATTGATTATCAAGGGTTGTTTGCGGTGAAATTATGTATAACGACGACGGATATGTTATATGTGCAGCGGATTTATTTGGGAACAATGTTTGAGGCGAATATTTATCAAGCAGTAACCAATTACAGTCAAGAGGAATTGTTTTGGCGCAGTGTTTGCAATTGGCCGTTGCCGCAAGTCAGCGTTCATCAGGATGCTTGTAATTTAGTTTTTACAAAAGCTAATTTAACGCGGGCCATTGATTTAATTACCCAACATCCGCAGTGGCAGTTACAGTATTGTCCTAATTTAGCACAACTCAATCCTTATTTAGGATACTTAACTGTATTTGGGCAGGATCAAACCCAATTACAGCACTATATTAATCCCACGCAGATTTGGCAAATTTAAAGGAGTACGTATGGTTATTAAACGTTATCAACGCCCGGAAATGGCGCATATTTGGAGTGAACAAAATAAATATCAAGCGTGGCTGACTGTTGAAATTGCGATTGATCGGGCTTGGAATAAATTGGGTGAAATTCCTGATGCAGACTTGGCTAAAATCGAAAAAAATGCACGTTTTAATGTAGAAGATATTTTAGCGATGGAAAAAATCACCAAGCATGATGTAGTAGCTTTTACCCGCACAGTATCACAAAGTTTAGGTCCGGAGAAAAAATGGATTCACTTTGGTGTGACTTCTACTGACGTGGTGGATACGGCTTACGGGTATTTACTTAAGCAGGCTAATGAGCTTTTACGCACCGATCTACAGCGCCTGAAGACGACCATTGCTCAAAAAGCTCAACAATATAAAGATACTGTAATGATTGGCCGGACTCACGGCGTGCATGCTGAACCGACAACGTTTGGTTTAGTTTTAGCTACTTGGTATTCGGAAATTGAACGTGATCAAGAACGTTTTGAGCATGCTGCCCGCGGGGTAGAGGCAGGTAAAATTAGTGGAGCTGTGGGAACCTTTGCCAATATTCCCCCAGAAGTCGAAACCATGGTTTGCCAAGAGCTAAACTTACATCCCCAAGAGATTTCCACGCAAGTCTTACCGCGTGATTTACATGCAGAATATATTATGACTTTAGCGTTAATTGCCGCTTCTTTAGAACGCTTTGCTTTAGAAATTCGTCACTTACAACGGACGGAAGTCCGCGAAGTGGAAGAGTTTTTTGCGGCCGGCCAAAAGGGTTCTTCCGCTATGCCGCATAAACGCAATCCCATCGGTTCCGAAAATATTACCGGTTTAGCACGGGTCATCAAGGGTCATGTCTTTACCGCTTTAGAAGATATCGAATTGTGGCATGAGCGGGATATTTCACATAGTTCGGCCGAAAGAATTATTTTGCCGGATACAACCGAATTATTGGATTATATGTTACAACGGTTCAATAAAATTTTAGCCACCTTAACAGTTTTTCCCGACAAAATGGCGGCGGATTTAAATGTGACCCACGGACTAATTTATTCACAGCGGGTAATGTTAAAATTAATTGAAACCGGCTTGAGTCGGGAAGCGGCTTATGATATTGTTCAGCCCAAGGCCGCTCAAGTTTGGGAACAAAAGCAAGACTTTCGCCAATTATTAGAAGCCGATCCGCAAGTTACTGCTCGTTTGAGCCCGCAAGATTTGGACGATGCTTTTGATTATCGTTGGCATTTGCGGCGAGTCGATGAGATTTTTCAACGAGTGGGCATAACTTCAGTGCCACAAAAGTAAGTTCAGGCCGGGAGTATATTTTCAAGTTGATCTTCCAAATTATGTTGGTAATTTGGAAGTTTTTTTATGAACTAAGATTTTAAATTTTGAAAATATTATAATAGGCAGACAGGAACTAACAATGGGGTTAGGAATTCAAAAGGACATTGGAAAAGACGTAGCTGAACTCTCTGTATTGTTGGGTGGACTTTGCTATAATGACAGAGAGATATTTTAAAGAGGAAGAGTTGAAATGGTCGAAGCAGCAATTTTAAAAGGATTAAATTCACAACAAAAAAAAGCCGTCTTGACTACAAAAGGACCGCTATTAGTTTTAGCCGGCGCCGGCAGTGGCAAAACGCGGGTGTTAACCCATCGGGTAGCTTATTTAATTCAGGAAAAACAAATAATGCCTTGGCATATTTTGGCCATTACGTTTACCAATAAGGCCGCCCGGGAAATGCAGGACCGAGTGGGGAAGTTATTAGGTGCACAAGCTACTGGTATTTGGGTTTCAACTTTTCATTCAATGTGTGTGCGCATCTTGCGTCGTGAAGCAGCCGCTTTAGACTATAGTACTTCTTTTACAATTACTGGAGCGGCCGAACAATTGACGTTGGTGAAGCAAATTCTCCGGCATTTAAATATTGACCCGCAAAAATATGATCCGCGGGCTCTCTTACATGCCATCAGTAATGCCAAAAATGAATTATTAGATCCCACAGCCTACCAAAAGCAGGCACAAACGCCCTTTGAAAAAATTGCTGCACAAGTTTATACAGATTATCAGGCTAATTTACGAGCTAATCAGGGAATGGATTTTGATGATTTGATCATGAATACCACCCTTTTATTTGATCAAAATCCCTCTGTCTTAAGTTACTATCAAGATAAGTTTCAATATATTCATGTTGATGAATATCAAGATACCAATGATGCACAATATCGACTGATTTATCAATTGAGTCAAAAAAGTCAAAATTTGTGTGTGGTGGGAGATGGTGATCAGAGTATTTATGGTTGGCGTGGGGCGAACATGGATAATATTATGAATTTTGAAAAAGATTATCCCCAGGCCCAAACTATTTTACTGGAGCAAAACTATCGCTCCACCAAAACCATTTTACAAGCAGCTAATGAAGTCATTGCCAACAATGATTACCGCAAACCTAAAGCTTTATGGACGAATAACGCTGCGGGAGCTCCGATAACTTATTATCGAGCTCAAAATGAGAGTGATGAAGCGTTATTTGTGATTGGGCAAATTCAAAAATTGCAAGCTCAAGAGCAACGGTCCTTGGCTGATTTTGCGATTTTATATCGGACCAATGCGCAATCCCGGATCTTAGAAGATCGCTTATTAAAAGCTAATTTGCCTTATAGAATTATCGGCGGTCATAAATTTTATGAACGTAAGGAAATTCGCGATGTTTTAGCATATTTACAGTTAGTAGCCAATCCCAAAGATTCGCTCAGTTTTCAGCGGATTGTCAATTCTCCTAAGCGCGGTATCGGGCAAGGTTCTTTAGACAAGTTGCAACAGTTAGCGCAGCAACAACATTGGAGTTTGTTAGAAGCAGCGATTAACGTGGATGTTTCCACAATTCGGGGGCGCGCCCGTACTAATTTGCAGAAATTTGCACAAATTATTGAAGAGCTAATTGAGCAACGCCAAAATTGGTCCATTACCGATTTAATGACCCGAATTTTAGAACAAAGCGGCTATGTGGCAGCCTTAGAGCAACAAGCTACTTTAGAAGCCCAAACCCGCTTAGAGAATATTCAAGAATTATTAACCGTTACGCAACAATTTGACCGGGAATATCAGCCAGAAGCCGAAAATCCGGATCGCTTACGGGATTTTTTGAGTGATTTAGCTTTAGTCAGCAGTGAAGATATGGGCGCTGATGATCAACCACAAATTACGTTGATGACTTTACATGCCGCTAAAGGTTTGGAGTTTCCCGTGGTCTTTTTAGTCGGCTTAGAAGAAGGAATTTTTCCTTTACGACGCTCTTTAGACAAACCCAGTGACTTGGAAGAAGAACGCCGTTTAGCATACGTGGGGATTACTCGAGCTAAAGAAAAGTTGTATTTAACCAACACATTTAGTCGTATGCTTTATGGGCGTCCTCAAACGAATTCACCCTCGAGATTTGTGGAAGAAATTGATGAGCAATTATTAGATATTCAACAACCTACAATGGCCGCCAAGCCCCTGACACCTACTCGGGCACCTTTTGCCGCTCGGCGGGGAGTAGCATCCACGATCACGAAACGGCGACCTCAAGTGGCTAATCAAACCACTGCCGGACAAGTTGATTGGCAGGTGGGGGAGACGGTGCAGCATAAACAATGGGGACCCGGGACGATTGTTAAAGTCAGCGGACAAGGGAGCGATGCTGAATTAGATGTCGCGTTTAAAGGTCAAGGTATTAAACGGCTGTTAGCCGAATTTGCACCAATTACCAAGCTTTAATCTGAATAATGAGGTGAAATGGATGGATCGTCAGCGCGCCCAAGCACAATTAGCACAATTAAAACAACAATTAAATCAAGAACGACATGCCTATTATACGCAAGATGCACCCTTGGTAACGGATGCCGAATACGATCGGAAGTACCAGCAATTACTGCGCTTGGAACAACAGTTTCCTGAACTGGTCACTCCCGATTCTCCTAGTCAACTGGTAGGGGATAGTCCATCGCCGGATTTTACCAAAGTGCGACATGAAGTGCCGATGTTGTCCATGGGGGATGTGTTTTCTTATCAGGAATTGCAAGAATTCAATACCCGCATTCATAAAACGTTGGAGCAAGCGGTAGATTATTGTGTGGAATTAAAAATTGACGGGTTAGCTTTGTCTTTAATTTATCGTCAAGGGCGCTTAGTTCAAGGGTCAACCCGCGGAGACGGAAATGTGGGTGAAGATGTAACCGCCAATGTGCGGACTATTGCCAACATCCCCACCACTTTGCCGGAACCTGTAGATTTGGAAGTGCGCGGAGAATGCTACATGCCTAAGGCTGCCTTTTACAAACTGAATCAACAACGAGAAGAAAATGGAGACAGTATTTTTGCCAATCCCCGCAATGCTGCGGCCGGCAGTTTACGTCAATTAGATGCAAATGTGACTAAGCAGCGACAACTACAAACTTTTATTTATACTGTAGTTCAACCCGCCAATTTGGGAGTGCAAACCCAAGCCGAAGCTTTAAAAAAGATGCAGGCCTGGGGTTGGCAAGTAAATGAACGGCATATTGTGAGTCATGATTTAGATCAAGTTGCCGATTTTATTGAGCAGGCACAAAGTCAACGGGATCAATTACCTTATGGAATTGACGGAATTGTGTTAAAAGTTAATGATTTACACTTGCAACAACAATTGGGAAATACTGTTAAAGTTCCCCGTTGGGAAATTGCTTATAAATTTCCGCCTGAAGAAGTCGAAACGAAAATTCAACAAATCGAATGGACAGTTGGTCGAACCGGGGTAGTGACGCCGACGGCCGTTATGGATCCGGTTCAATTAGCCGGCACTACTGTTGCCCGCGCAACTTTGCATAACTGGGATTTGATTCAAGCTAAAGATATCCGCGTGCAAGATACTGTGCGGTTGCATAAAGCGGGGGACATTATTCCGGAAGTATCCCAAGTGGTCCTGAGTCAAAGACCGGCGGATAGTCAGCCTTATCAAGCGCCTCAAACTTGTCCTTCCTGTGGTGCGCGGCTGGTACATTTACAAGAAGAAGTGGCCTTAAGGTGTATTAATCCAATGTGTCCGGCTCAGGTGAAAGAAGGACTGACACATTTTGCTTCGCGGAATGCAATGAATATTATGGGATTAGGGCCGCGGATCGTACAGCAATTATGGGATCAAAAGTTAGTACATGATGTGGCTGATTTATACCGGTTGCAAGCAAGTGACTTAACTTATTTAGATGGTTTTCAGGAAAAATCGATTAATAATTTACTGAATTCGATTGCCAATTCGCGCCACAATTCTTTGGAACGGTTGTTGTATGGCCTGGGAATTCGACATGTAGGAGCGAAGGCGGCCCGACTTTTAGCCGAACATTTCCAAACAATGCAAAATTTAATGCACGCTTCCACCGACGAAATTTTACAAATTAATACCATGGGAGAAATAATTGCTGATAGTCTGCAGGTCTATTTTGCCAATCCGAAAGTCCAGGAACTACTAGCTGATTTAGCACAGTTACAGGTTAATATGAAATTTATTACCCCCACCGCAACCACCCGGAAGCATCCTCAGACGATTTTTGCCGACAGGACGGTCGTTATTACAGGAACTTTACAACATTATAAACGCCAAGAATTGACAGAATTGTTAACGGAACTGGGAGCACACGTCACGAGTTCGGTTTCCAAGAAGACCGATTATTTAATTGTGGGAGAAAATGCGGGCAGTAAATTGACCAAAGCACAGCAATTACAAATTAAGATTCTTAATGAAGCACAATTGCAAGCACAGTTGCATTAAAATCTAGGAGTGAAGCATGAAAAAATTCATTCAATGGAGCATTACGTTATTACTACTCCCCTTATTAGCTGGTTGTGGTAATTTTGGCGAATCGAGTTTGTCCAATCACATTACCAACAGTTCCAAAACAAAAAAAACCATGACTACCGGGCCCTCCAAGTCCGGCCAATATAGTACCTTGCTGCAAGATGGAAAATATCATGTGAGTCCGATTGCGGGATTAACGAGTAGTAGTGATAATGAAAATAATAATAATTTGCAAGCTTTCGAGACGGGGTTATTAGCCATTTCCAAAAAGGAATATTCCCCTGATAAATATTATTTTCAAGAAGGGAAATTAATTTCGGCACCCGTGGCTCAAAAATGGTTAGCTCGTAAATCGGATAATAATCCCCAAGGACTCAATCCGATAGATAATGGCGAAAAGGATCCTAATAAACGCAATCCGATTTATTTACAACAATTATTAGAACAAGACTTTTATACACAAAGTGAAAAAAATTATAAATTATCCGGGGTCACGATTGGGTTATCTTTAAATGACATTGACTATTATAGAAAAGAGCAGTATGGGAGTACTTTTGAAACAAAAATTACGGATAGTCAACGGGCCGATCACGGAAAAAAGATGGCTAATGAGATTATTCAACGTTTACGCCAACAAAATAATTTAACGCAGGTGCCTATTACGATTGGTCTATATAAGCAAAATGTAAATGACTCCCTAGTAGGCGGAAGCTATTTTGCTTATGGTGTTGCCAAAGCCGGGCAAAAAACGATCACAGACTGGTCGACAATTCATCAACAAAATCAGGTGCTACCAGTTGTCGGTAATGAAGATCCGATTAATACTACGGATGCGGATAACTTTTCGAATTTCAAAAACACAATTCAAAACTACTTTCCTAACCTCAGTGGCGTAACTGCTCAAACCCATTATGAAGATGGAACTTTATCAGGGATGGTGATTACAATTAACACGCAATTTTATGGATCAGCCCAGATTAGTAGTTTTACCCAATTTGTGCAAGATGCGGCTAATAAATATTTGCCGCAACAACCCGCTATTGAAATCCGGATCCAAACCGTGCAGCAGATGCAGGCCCTGTTAACGAAAGATTATAATAATAAACAATATAATAGCCATGTCTTTACTTCATATTAGTTTGGATCAATTAAAGCTTGGCATTTGATTGAAACTATTTTAATATCCATATTAGAAGGGATGATTGTATGCTTGATAAAAAATTAGTACGGCATGTAGCTCAGCTAGCCAAATTAGAGTTTGACGATGCCACTTTAGAAAAATTTACCAGTCAATTGGATGAAATCATTCAAATGGAAAATGAATTAACCAAACTGGATACTACGGGAGTTGCACCCACGACGCATATTGCCCGTCAAGAAACAGCTTTACGACCTGATCAACCACAGCCAACGCAAACACGTGAGCAATTATTACAAAATGTTCCTGAACAGCAAGCGGGTTACGTTAAAGTACCATCTATTTTAGATAACGGGGAGGATGCTCAGTGAATTATTTTGATGAAACTATCGCTTCTGTACATCAAAAATTAGCCAATCGCCAACTGAGTGTGGCGGAATTAAATCAAGCAACTATCCAACGGATTCAACAATTGAATCCCACATTAAATAGTTTTTTAGCCGTCAATGACCAACCGGTGCCAGAAACCAGTGTTGATTCTGAGCAATTGTTAGCCGGAATTCCTTTAGCTATTAAGGATAATATTTTGACTAAACAGTTGAAGACCACGGCAGCTAGTAAAATTTTAAGCAACTTTCAATCAGTCTATGAATCCACTGTGACAACTAAATTATTAGCCGCAGGTATGCACAATATTGGCAAAACCAACATGGATGAATTCGCTATGGGGTCTTCCAGTGAAAATTCAGCCTTTGGACCAGTCAAAAATCCGTGGAATTTGCAAAAGGTTCCCGGCGGTTCTTCAGGCGGTTCGGCAGCGGCCGTGGCCGCAGGGGAAGTTTTGGCGGCTTTGGGAACCGATACGGGCGGTTCTGTGCGACAACCGGCGTCCTTTAATGGTGTCTTTGGCATTAAGCCGACTTATGGCCGGGTGTCACGCTGGGGTGTGATTGCCTTTTGTTCCAGTATGGACCAAGTAGGTGTGTTATCGCGCCATGTGGCTGATTCTGCGCTCATCTTACAAACAATGGCGGGCTATGATCCGCATGATAATACGAGTTCTTCACAGCCGGTTCCTAATTTTAGTGCTATTAATGCTGATGTGCGGGGATTGAAAATTGCTGTACCGGATGAATTTATGGGAGACGGAGTTGCCCCGGGAGTGCGCCAACAAGTTCAACACGCATTAGATTTATTGGCTGCACAAGGGGCACAAATTGACACCGTTCAATTACCTCATGCCCAATATGCTGTACAAGTGTATTATATTATTGCCTCCAGTGAAGCTTCTTCCAATCTCCAACGGTACGATGGAATTCGGTATGGTTATCGCTCCACAGAGGTTCAGAATTTGGAAGACGTATATGTCCATTCACGTAGTGAAGGCTTTGGCGATGAGGTCAAACGGCGGATTATGCTAGGAACTTTTGCTTTATCAGCCGGCTATTATGATGCTTATTTCAATAAAGCGGCTCAAGTTCGCACATTAATCAATCAAGATTTTGAGAAAGTTTTCCAAAACTATGATTTAATAGTGGGACCAACAGCCCCAACTACAGCCTTTGATTTAGGTTCCCGGATTGATGATCCGGTAGTTATGTATATGAATGATATTTTGACAATTCCGGCCAACTTAGCAGGATTGCCTGCGGCCTCAGTTCCGGTAGGATTGGCAGATGGTATGCCAGTAGGCGTGCAACTGATTGCTCCTGCTTTTGGTGAACAAACCATCTTTAATACTGCGCAAGTTTTAGAAAATGAAACGAACTTTTTAGCTCAGCGTCCACAGATCGGAGGTCAAAATTAATGAATTTTGAAACAACAATTGGTTTAGAAGTCCATGTCGAACTAAAAACCGCGACAAAGATGTTTAGTCCTTCACCGGTCACTTATGGGGCTGAACCCAATACCCAAGCGAATATCATTGATTTTGGTTTTCCGGGAACTTTACCGACGGTGAACAAACAAGCTTATAAATTAGGAATTATGACCGCTTTAGCTTTACATGCGACAGTGGAGCATCATACACATTTTGATCGTAAAAATTATTTTTATCCGGATAATCCCAAAGCTTATCAAATTACCCAAAAAGAAAAACCACTGGGACATGATGGTTGGGTAGAAATTGAAGTCCACGGTCAAAAGAAAAAAATTGGAATTGAAGAATTGCATATTGAAGAAGATGCAGGAAAGAATACCCACGGCGATGCTGGCTATTCCTTGGTCGATTTTAATCGTCAAGGGACCCCATTAGTTGAGATTGTTTCTAAACCGGACATGAAATCACCAGATGAAGCCTATGCCTATTTAGAAAACCTCCGGCATATTATTCTATTTACAGGGGCTTCAGATGTTAAAATGGAAGAAGGCTCAATGCGGGTAGACACCAACATTTCGGTGCGCCCGATCGGTTCAGATAAATTAGGCCAAAAGGTAGAATTGAAAAATTTAAATTCCTTTCGTCATGTTAAAAATGGGTTAGCCTTTGAAGAAAAACGGCAAACTGAAATTTTAATGGCTGGCGGTGAAATCCGTCCGGAAACGCGGCGTTATGATGAAGCCACTGCATCAACAATTTTGATGCGGGTCAAAGAGGGGGCTGACGATTATCGTTATTTCCCAGAACCCGATTTACCTGACTACCACATTACCAGCGATTGGATTGAGGCTATCCGCCACGAAATTCCGGAAATGCCGCAAGCTCGCCGACAACGCTACATTCAAGAATTAGGCATTCCGGAATATGATGCCCAAGTGCTCACGGATACGAAAGAAATGTCAGATTTCTTTGATCAAACCGTCGATTTAGGAGCTGATCCGAAGCAAGTTTCGAATTGGTTAATGGTCAATGTTAATGCCTACATGAATGAACATAATTTAAGTTTAGATGAAACCCAATTAACCCCGCAACATTTAGCAACGATGATTGGATTAGTTAAAGATGGCACTATTTCTTCGAAGATTGCCAAAAAGGTCTTCGCTGAAACGATTTCAAACGGCACAGAACCTAAGGCCTGGGTGGAACAAAAGGGTCTCATTCAACAATCAGATCCGGCTGTTTTGACGCCGTTAATTAATCAAGTTTTAGATCAAAATGAACAATCGATTATTGATTTTAAAAATGGCAAAGATCGGGCTTTTGGTTTCTTAGTTGGTCAAATCATGAAACAAACTCATGGACAAGCTAATCCGAAAGTGGTAAACCAAATTTTAACTGCAGAAATTCAAAAACGTTAAGAGGATGCAAATGAAAGCTCGGTTGATCTATAATCCCAGCTCCGGCAATGAAACAATACTCAAATCCGTGGCAGATATTTTAGATGTTTTAGAAGCTGCGGGTTATGAAGCAAGTGCTTTTCGCACGACGCCCCAACCGCTATCCGCACAAACAGAAGCCCGGCGAGCAGCAGAAGCTGGTTTTGACTTAATCGTAGCTGCCGGGGGCGATGGCACCTTAAATGAAGTGGTCAATGGCTTGTCACCGTTAGCGCAGCGGCCACAGTTAGCGATTATTCCGGGAGGAACAACTAACGATTATGCGCGTGCTTTGAAAATACCCCGCAATGATCCTGTAGCTGCGGCTCAGCTAATTTTAAAAAAGCAAACCTTACCCATGGATATTGGAAAAGCTGGATCACATTACTTTATGAATATTGCTGGGGGCGGCTCCATTTCTGAAATAACATATGAAGTTCCTTCAGAGTATAAATCCATTTTGGGCTACTTAGCTTATTTGGTAAAGGGCGCCGAAATGTTACCGCGGATTAAGCCGATAAATATGCACATTGAATATGACCAGGGATGTTATGATGGTGATGTTACTTTGTTTTTGTCCGGCTTAACGAATTCAGTCGGCGGTTTTGAGCAAATCGCCCCCGATGCCGAACTAGGTGACGGCAAGCTTTCATTACTGATTGTCAAAGGAGCCAACATTGCTGAAATTTTGATTTTAGTGGCTAAGGCTTTAAAGGGTGGATCCCATATTAATGATCCCAAAATTATTTATACTAAAACCAGCCACCTCTTTGTGAAGCCTAATGATAATCACAAAATCATGATTAATTTAGATGGCGAGTATGGCGGTGATGCGCCAATGAAGTTTTCAGTGTTACCTCATCATTTGGAAATCTTTGCGGATGTAGATGCAATCCCGGATCGTTCGATTAGTTCGGAAACACCGGATGAACAACAGGCAGAACAGCAATTTGTTCAAAGTGTTGATTCTTTAAAACAAAAATAAAGTGAAATATTCATTCAAAGGTCGACCACAAATTATTGTGCCGATCTTTTTTAATAAGGAGCCCCATGAAAAAAATTAATTTGACCAAAAATCAAACTGTAGATTTAACGATTACTGATTTATCTTATGCCGGTTTGGGTGTAGCTAAAGTCGAAGGCTATTCTTTATTTGTGCAAAATGCTTTGCCTGGCGAAGAAGTAACTGCAGTAATTACAAAAATCGGTCGCAAATTTGGCTTTGCCAAAACCCTACACATTCGCCAAAAGTCCCCTTATCGGGTGGAACAGGTAAATCAAAAGTATGTCCAAACGGGAATTGCCCCCTTAATTCATTTAGCTTATCCCCAACAGTTGGAGTTTAAACGCCAACAACTACAAACAACTTTGGCTAAACAAGGCTTAAAAGTAACGGTGCAACCAACTGTTGGCGCTGAACACCCTTTAGCTTATCGTAATAAGGCTCAAATTCCGGTACGCACGGTGGCTGGTCAAGCCACTACAGGCTTCTTTCGCAGTCGCTCTCACGAGTTGATTCCATTGGATGATTATTTAATTCAGGCTCCGGCAATTGATCAAACAATCAATCAAATTCGTGATTTGCTACGCGCTTATCAATTACAAGGCTATGATGAGGTCCATCATCAAGGACAAGTGCGTGAAATTATGGTCCGGCAAGCAGCAGCTAGTGGTGAATTGATGGTCGTATTAATAGTTTTAACTACGAAAATTCCCCATTTATCAGCGGTTTTGGCGCAAATTGCCAAACTACCGCAAGTTACTTCATTATATTTAAATGTGAATTCAAAACCTACTAATGTCATTTTAGGCCCCGAGTTTAAATTAGTAGCAGGTCAAAAGTATATTACCGATGAGATATTGGGTCATCAGTTTCGCATTTCGCCACAATCTTTTTATCAAATTAATCCCGAACAAACTGCTAAATTGTATCAATTAGCTATAAGAGCCGCAGAGTTGACGGGAGAACAAACTGTTGTCGATGCGTATTGTGGTATTGGCACGATCAGTTTAAGCTTAGCCCCGCAGGCGCAAAAAGTAATTGGTATTGAGGTGGTGCCTCAGGCAGTCCAAGACGCGCGCAGGAATGCCACGCTGAATAATCTTTCCAATGTGGAATTTATTCAGGGTAAAACGGAAACGGTATTGAATAATTGGGCGCAGAACCGCCAAAAGTTAGATGTGTTAGTGGTTGATCCTCCACGTAAAGGCTTGGATCATAGTTTAATTAGTAGCATTCAGGCTTTACAGCCGTCAAAAATTGTCTATATTAGCTGCAACCCCGCGACTTTAGCACGCGATTGCCAATTATTGCAAGAACAGTATTTAATTACTCAGTGTACACCTGTGGATATGTTTCCAATGACTAAGCATGTGGAAAGTGTCACCGTGTTAAAACGTATAAAAAAAGCATAGAGCAAGGTTTGCGTGACAGCTTGGAAGTGGACTAATTTCGTTTGTGTGGAGCGAATTAGTCCACTTTTTTGTTTGGCTGAAAAGAGGAATGAATCTGCGCTGCTTTTAGCGAGCACTGTGTTTTGGACGATGATATATCCATCAGCCACAAATTAGTAGGATTAATAACAATTATAAAATAAATTAGAAGATGATTAACCATTGGAAGATTGTCTAACTAGTTACTGGGCACGGAAGATTATTAGATTAGACGTATACTATAAAAAGTAGTTGGCACATTGTTTAGCTAATTTGATAAATACCAAGATTGAATGCCCGCCTGATAAATAAGTTTGCTATAATCATATTAAAAAAATATTTTATTAACTGGATAAACTTTGGACGCATAAGAGAAGCTAGTGTTGTTTAGCTGAAGAAGAATTTATGTGAAAAGTGAAATTTTAATTTATAAATTTGGAAAAGCTCTGAGTTTTAATCCTAAGGTTTCACTAGAATTGTTTACGGACCAACAATTTTATCATCAGAACCTTTTGGGAGATCAGGTATGCATGCCCCAGAAGGTATATTGTAAAAATTAAGACAAAGTAAATTCGGGAGGGAACAATAGCGTGAAAGCTGATAGTATACACCTATTTGATTTCTTAGGAAGCGGGAAAACAATTTTTGAAATTCCTGTGTTTCAACGAAATTATGAATGGGGTAGAGATCAATGTGAGCAGCTTTTTAAAGATTTAACTCTTGCAGTGCAAAACGATACTGATCATTTTATAGGGGCCATTGTTTATGTTACAGAGACCGGCAACAAGATGAGTCATATTTATCGTATCATTGACGGACAGCAAAGATTGATAAGCCTGACACTACTTTTAAAAGCATTGTCAGAGGCGGATGAACAAGATCAGGCAGAAATTGAAGAAGAATATTTAACGAATAAATATCTTGCGGATAATGGTCATTTAAAATTCAAACCGGTTGAACATGATTATGAAGCATTTAGTTCAGTTATGAACGGCATAACTCAATTTAATAAGCCGTCTAAAGTAATCGATAATTATCATCTTTTCCAAAAATTAATTACTAATTCAGATATTGACAGTTCTCAACTCTATGAGGCCATGAATCATTTTAATATGGTTTATATTGAGCTAAGTAATAATCCAAATGAGGAAAACCCTCAAGTTATTTTTGAAAGCTTAAACTCTACAGGGGTATCATTATCACCATCAGATTTAGTACGTAACTTTCTTTTAATGAAGCTGGACTCTCAGCAGCAAGCTGAACTTTATAAAAAATATTGGGTCAAAATGGAACGCATGTTTCCGACTAAGACTTTTGCGGAGTTTATTCGCCATTATCTGGTGGTGAAAACCCATGTGTCAGTGAAGAAAAATGATGTATATGGTAGTTATAAGAACTATTTTATTACTGAAAGATTAAGACCTGAAAAAGCCTTAGCGGACCTCTTTAAATTTGCAGGCTACTATGATCAAATACTGAATCATAAATCGAATGATGTTGCGTTTAGCAAGATTTTAAGTCATATAAATGTGATGGATATCAAGGTGGTTTTCCCTTATTTAATGCTATTGCTAGATTTAGTGGACTCTGGACAAATTAAACAAGCAGAACTCAATGAGCTGGCGCACATTTTAGAAAGCTATTTGTTTAGGCTAAAAGCATGTAAAATGCCCTCCAATGGACTAGATAAGATCGTTGTCGCTCTTTGTGGTTTATCTCAAGATGGTGGCAATTTAAAAACAAGATTGTTGCGCTTGTTAAAAAATAAGTTCCCAGATGATGATAAATTATCCGAAAGCTTGATGAAAGAAGATCTTTATCATCAAAGGAATCACTTAGCCAAGTTAGCTTTAGTAATTTTGGAAGAGCATAGAACAAAGGAAACAATCGACTTTGATAATGCCCAGGTAGAACATATTTTACCTCAAAGGTTAAATGCTGAATGGCGCTTGCAGGTAGCCAATGCCGATAAAGTTAAAGAGCAGTATGGCAACACAATTGGTAATCTCACCCTTACTATGTATAATCAGGAAATGAGTAATAATCTTTATGCTGATAAGAAAGACTTCTATAAAAACTCCAATGTTTCTCTGACTTGAGAGATAGCCAAAAGCTATGATCGTTGGAATCGAGAAGCTATCATTGATCGTACAGAAAAACTGGCTAAAGAATTAACGAATATCTTTCCAAAACCAAACATCAAAGAGGCAAATGAAGAAGAACTTTCCGGTGAGTATACAATTGATCAAGCAATTGATGTAACTGGTAAAAAACCTATTTTCATTACACTGAATGAGAATGAGTATTCGGTCAAATCTTGGCGTCAGATGTTGCTAACTTTTCTGAATGATATTTGGAATAAAGATAGCCTTAATTATGAACGTATTAAAGCCAATCCTCAATTGAAACGAATGCTATTTGGAGGTAATTGGCACCATCCATCAAGGCTGGAAAATGGTACGATAGTTGAAACGAATTTTTCGGCAACCGTTATTTTAGCGATTATTGCAAAAATTTCTGAAATTTGTGACATCACAGATCAAGTGTCTTATTCAATAAAGTAGAAAAAGGTAAAATTGGGTGCATCTGTCTAAGGGAAAAAAGATTAGGGATTGAGTAGTAATTAGGAACAATTAAGGCTTGAACCAAGAATAAGTTATCTGAAAAACATCAAATATGGCTAGGTTGACCAAACACTCTTCTGGTTAACATCAATAATTAGCAATAGGCCTCTTGGTAGTGGTCGTTTAAATGGATTCAATTGGTTGAAATCAAAGTTAAGCAATTATTTGGACCGGCTGGGTTCAGGTGTAACTTTTTTGGCAGGAAACAGTAAGCAACTGAGAGTCGACAGAAAAACGAATATTACAGAAGCACGATATAATTTCGCAAAAGCCTGATCATATTGGCGTGTGGCAAACCGATGAATTTTATGAATTACAGTGTTAATTTGTCGATTGATCTTAGTTAGTTTGTGCTCCACCTGGATTTGAATGTGTTGGTGCAGCTGTTGTTGCCTGTCTGGAGACAAGTCTTGCGGTTGCTGCTGTAAGCTTTTAATATATTGTGCTTGAACAATTTGTTGTTTGTCTTGGACAGTAAAATAATTAGTCGTCGTTTTAGAAGAATGGTGACTTAAAGCCTGCAACGCTTGGTGGGTCAGTAGTTGTTTTTTAGCCATGGGAATTTTTAACGTCGCGACTTCTGCTTGAATATATTGCGTAGCCTGGGTGCGCGCTGTGACTAAATTACCATATAAGCCGCTGACATAAATGGCGATCGCCAAAGAAATACCGATTTGACGCAGAACTCCCGCCACACTTTGCGAAGCATTTAGTAACGTTCCTTGAAAATCGGAAGCTGCCAAAACAGTAATCGGGCCCGTGATAATCCCATAACCCATTCCCAAAATTAAGCAGCTGATAATTACGAGAGTCAAGTTTTTCATATTAATTGTGGAAAACAGCCAAAAACTGCCTGTCATTAATAAAAAACCTATTGCTAAGACGCGCCGCGCTCCTAATTGATCAATGAACACAGCGGCCAGTGGCGAAAAGATAAAAATCATCCCCGTAATGGGCGTAATTAAAAAGGCTGCAGTTAATTCCGTTTTGTTTTGAATTTTGGTGAAGTAAGTTGGTAAGATGACGGTCACGGCCACTAAAAAGAGATTGCTGCAAACAATCGTAATAGCCGCCCCTGTAAATTCTTGATTGCCAAAGAGCGCCAGCGGTACCATAGGATGTTGTGATTGAGACTCGCAAATGATAAAGAGTATTAAAGCAACTAAGGCGGTTATAAATAAACCGATAATTGTCTCACTATGCCAGCACCACGCACGTCCTTGCACTAGACCCAAAGTAAAGGCGAACAAAGTGATCATGCTGAAAAGAGAACCCCAAAGGTCCAAGGGTTCTTTTTGCTTAGTTTCATTTAACGTCAGTCCCAAGAAACAAATAAGCAAAGAAAAAAGAGACAAAGGAATGTTAATTATAAAAATCCAGCGCCAAGACCAAAATTGAGTAACACAGCCGCCAATAGTGGGACCTAAAGCAGAGGCTAGACCTTGAGTAATGCCTAAGACAGCAATCACACCTTTTCGCGCGGCCAGATCTACAGAACTAATACCAATAGTTAAAGATAACGGAAAAACAATTGCCGCACCAATGCTTTGTCCAGCCCGGCCAATAATTAAGCTGAGTAAGTTTTGAGCTACTGCTGAAATCATTGAACCACTTATAAAAATAAGTAAACCGACAATATAAGTTTTGTTAATTCCCCAGCGCTCCGCTAATTTGCTCAAAGGAATGGTTAAAGTGGCAAACAAAATAGTATAGATGTTCAAAGCCCAAGATAATTTATCCAAGTGCACCGCCAGACTAGACTGAATAGCAGGTAAAGCGACATTCATGACAGTGGTATCCAGCATACATAAAAAAATACCAATAGACATAGCCAGAATAATTAATCTATTGCGAATACGCATGAGTAGCCCTTCTTTTTATATTAATAACATTAATATAAACATAATTAATATAGTTGTCAATTATATAAATACTGAAAAGATTATCTGCCAATGATATGATGAAAAATAAAAAGGATGATAATGATGAAAGGTAGAGAGGTTATTCTGGGAATTTTACGGAACAAACCGCAAACAGGCTATGAAATTAATGATGTCCTAAAAAATCAAATTTCTTATTTTTATGATGGTACTTATGGGATGATTTATCCTACTTTAAAAAAATTGGAACAAGAAGGTAAAGTAGTCAAACAAACCATTATTCAGGCTGATAAGCCGAATAAGAATGTTTTTTCAATTACGGCTGCCGGGAAAAAAGAGTTACAGACTTATTTGAATTCTGATGCAGTGGCAGAAGTTTTTAAATCGGATTTTTTAATGAAACTTTTTTTTGGCGATAATTTAAGTCGCTCCCAAATTATTAACTTGATGGAAAAAGAAATTCAGTTGAAAACAGCACAAATTAACCATTTACAAAGTAGTCTGCAGCAATGGGAGCAAGAGGGCATTACGGATTCACAAAAAATCACGGTGGGCTATGGTTTGGCGCACTATACGGCAGTGGTGGACTACTTGAACCAGCAATTAGCAGCCTTCAAACAGTAAAATAAGTGCCAGCCACTGAATTAGTTTGGTTTCAAAATGGCTATTGCCGTCCGTCTTCTCAGTTTTTATCTATCCACAGGGCATGCCAAAACAGCAGAGTATTTGAGAACAATTGTGAGTGAAATTGAGCTGATCATTTGGCTTTTTACTAGTAGAAATAAATTTTTACACGTTTCAGGCCACTAGATGTTGTTATGTCTTGAGCGCTAGTCATCGCTAGGATGGCACAAAAAAATCCACTACTTGATAGTGGATTTTTTGATTGCTTTTACTAACAATTAGCTGTTGGTCAGGAGATCTAATAATTCCTGAGCTGATTGGTTCAAACTGGTTTTGGATTTATCATATCCCAGATGGGTATAGATTTCACCAACGTAAATATGGTGATCAAACAAACGCTGGAAGACTTGATCGATAATCGGACGGGTGCGGGCTTCTTCTTGGACTGGTCCAAAGGGATTCGCAAAAAAGGTGGTACTCATACCGACTTCATCCGTCGTACCTAAAGCTTTACGTTTGCCAGCAATAAATGTTTGTTTGGCTTCATCTTCCGTGGCAAAACGGTGCACGCCGATTTTATCAGAATAATTATTCGCATATACCCACATATCGATCGGATGATGGGCAATTACGCGGGCATAAGAATCTGCAGGAATAATGACACGGGCATTTTTTTGATCAGGATTCAGATAGATGCCCCGGTCCATATTGTTAAAAGCAACCGCAGAACTTAAATCATCTAAGCGGACAAAAGCGCCGATTTCGGTGCCTTGAGCATAAATATCATGATCAGTGAGCGTGAAACTGCCCATATCATCAAAAATGGTTTCAATATCGATAATTTGATCATCTGCAATTTCTTGCAACGCTTCAATCGACTCAGATTTACCGGCACCCGAATCACCGAAGAAAACCACATTTTTGCTTTGACCATTAGCAAAATTAATTTGAACCATGGAACCGTGAATAGGCAATTTACCTTGGTAAATCATATGCAAATTGTGTAATGTCAAGCACATCTTTTTCATATAACCAAAATAAGTGGTTTTATCATTATAAGGGACTTCTCCAACCCAGAGATCATTGTCGGTGTCATGATAATAATGGCAAACATCGCCTTCGGTATGTTGTAGCCCAAATAATAGAATTAAATCGGGTTTATGACCAATGACACTCTTTGCATCGGCAACTTCAAATAAATTGGCTAGGGAAATACCGCTGGCAAAATAATCACGATGAAAATAGATATAAGCTAAGCTTTCACCAATTTTGGCTGGGAAACAGAACCATTCATCTTGCGAGCCGGTGAATTTCTGGATCGGATTTTGTTCGACTGCGGTAAAAGTTCCTTCGCGTTTATTGCTGGGAGTTTTCATCATCATTGGTGGCCGAAGCATTAAAGTATCAATAAATCGAATCGGTTTTAAAGCTTCATAACCTGCCGGAATCGGCCAGTCATGAGATTGTGTCAAGATACAGGCTGAAGAACCGGCACTGACTTGGCGATATGTTTTGTTAGCAAAGCCTTGTAGTTTTTCTTCAATGGTGCGATATAAGTGAATAACCAAATCATTAAATTGATTGTCAATGTTCATGAAGCCATTAGCCATAACGCTGGAATCATGCTGATTCAAAACTGCAATTCTTAAGAAAGAACGATAGAAGGAATAAAGAGCCTCAATACTCTGCAAAACTTCTGTGCGATCAAATTGTTGGAAAACAGCACTTTGATTGAGCATAATCGCTTTAATGGTAGCGACGTACTTGGTGGCGCTTTGATCTTCAAATGCATTATTAGTTTCGGTTTTATGGCGCCGCCGATCTAAGAATGCTTGAACAATTTGGAGTAGCTCCTCACTATCGAGTAATTCAAAAATATCCGCAATATATTTTTCATTATAATTTAGAACAGCCACCTTGCGTTGTGGATTTAAATAAAAAGCTTGAGTGTTAATGTTAGAATCATTTGACATGAAAATGAAGAATCCCCTTTCTGTATCTTAACTGGTATTCTAGTCGATTTATTGACTTAGGGGAACCGAAAAGTTAAGAAAAATTAAATTTATTTAAATACTACCACGTCATATAAAAGTTTTTTGGGAAAAACAAGAGACATTATTCCGGGTGGTTGCTATATTTTTTCTAAAAATATTAAAAAGCCATTTTTTACAGACTGACGTTTATTAAAACGTAAATTTACCTGAAAACCCTGTCAAACAAGAACAATGATAAATTTTTGGTTAATTACCTTGACTTAAATTTTAATCATGTTATCATTTTATTAATTTCAAATTAGAAAGTGAGTGGCATATTATGGCAAAAGTAAAAGTTAGTGATGTTGATTTTAATAATTTAGGATTTGAGTATATGGATCTGCCTTACCGATATCAGGCTTACTATCGTGATGGTGAGTGGCAAGATGCCGGCCTGGTCAGTGAAAGCACTATGCAAATGAATGAATGTGCAACGGCTTTGCATTATGGGCAAACGGACTTTGAAGGTCTCAAAGCCTACCGAACTAAGGAAGGCAATATCCAGCTTTTTCGCCCCGATCAAAATGCCCAGCGAATGCAACGGAGTTGTCGACGCTTGTTGATGCCAGAAGTGCCCACCGAAATGTTTGTTCAGGCGGTAAAGGATGTAGTTAAAGCAAATGCTGATTTTGTACCACCTTACGGCAATGGAGCTACATTGTATATTCGCCCAGTTATGATTGGCGTGGAGGGAGTAATTGGAGTCCATCCAGCCAGTGAATATCTTTTTAGAATTTTTGTAATGCCGGTTGGAAATTATTTTAAGGGTGGTTTGACACCGACTAATTTCACAACTTCAGAATATGATCGTGCTGCCCATAAAGGTACGGGGCAAAATAAAGTTGGTGGTAATTATGGTGCCAGCCTAATGCCTGGAGAAGAAGCTCATAAAAGAGGTTTTTCTGACTGTGTCTATTTGGACCCCATCAGCCATAAAAAAATTGAAGAAGTGGGCTCAGCAAACTTTTTTGGTATCACGAAAGATGACAAGTTTGTGACGCCGAAATCTCCTTCCATCTTACCAAGTATCACGAAATATTCACTACTTTATTTAGCCGAGCATGAATTAGGCATGCAAACTGAAGAAGGTGACGTCTACATTGACGATTTGGATCGATTTAAAGAAGCCGGAGCCTGCGGTACTGCAGCCGTAATTTCACCTATCGGTGGTCTGGAGCATAACGGGAAACTTCATGTCTTCTATAGTGAGACAGAAGTCGGGCCAGTTACGCGGAAATTGTATGATACGCTTTCGGGAATTCAATTTGGGGATCGCAAAGGCCCTGAAGGTTGGGTCGTTCCGGTAGAAGTTTAATTTGTAAAAGCAAATAGTATTTGAGTTATTTTCAGCGCTCTTTGGGAATTAGAAGTTATGTCTAATTCCAAAGAGTGCTTTTTTTATCTTCTAAAATATCAATCTAGTCCATTTAATCTCAGCCCAACGTTGCAGTTAGTGCGACAAGAGATTTGTATGCAGTTTCCAGACTTTTAATCCTAGTTGCTGCTAACGATAAGTGGCTGGAAAAGTCTAGCCAGAATCCTCAGCCAGGAAATTAGTTTGCTGACGTTGGCGCCAATGATAAAAACCAAGATTGTATTAACTTAGGCAAAAAAATGTTAGCTTTGTTTGTTTATCACAGAATAAATAAAGCTTAATCGCCACTGCTCACTTTATCAATTAAAAAATTTGTTTAAAACACATATTTTTCCGTTAAAAAAGGTATATTTTTGTGCTTTATCATAATTTTAAACTGATTTTCAGAAGTTATTTCATTACCAGAACAGACTAACTTGAAAATCAACACCAATTCTAACCTAAGCTTTAACTCAAGTATTTTGGCATATATTTTTCCTATAAGAGCGTAAGAATAAAAAATGTTTTCTGAAAAGAAATTATTTGCACATAAAAAATAAAGGGATTTAAGCAGATCAATTGATAAAAGAATAATAAAAAGTGTATAATTTACTACTGAATGATATTTGATGATAATCAAAAAACATTTTTCGAAATTATACAATATATTCAAAACGTATGAGGATGATTTTCGAATGTGTTTATGATTCATTTTCAAGGAGTTTCCTAATGCACAAAAATAAATTTAATTTAGTTCAAAAAGCGTTACTCGCTACGATGTTCTTAGTGTGTGGTTGGTTCTATTTTTGTAATACTAGTTACGCGGTGAATTTTCACGATTTGATTGCAACTAAAAAAATTTTACAACGGGGTTCTGACGACCTGTGGCGTCAGGGTGACTTTGATGGAGATGGCCTTAATGAGCAAAGCTATGCTAATGTCCTTCCCAAGTGGCCATTTTTAGATAGTAACTTAGAAAATGACCTAGCAAATCAAGCGGACAAAGATGCCGTGGCCACTTATGCTAAAGTCATGAAAACTCCTGTGTTGACTACTGATGAGAATATTCCTGTCATCCCGCGCGAATATAATGATTTAAGTTTTATGATCCCGAAAGACTATAATAACTATAAGCCTGCTGAAGGCCAAGAAGCCCGCTATACTAATTTAGAAAATTTATGGACATCTAGCTCTGTTAACGTGTGGGCAGGCGGCAGTATCAATGGCTTTATAATAAAAGATCATAGTAAGCCGGCTTCTTTTGTAGTGAAAAAAGTTACTTACGCTAACGGTAATTGGATTGATTTATTATATACGATAAAGTTAAGCGGCGATGGTAGAAACAATTGGTCTGGCTATAAAAATACCACCGGTAATTTTCGTGCCTCGTATGATGTTGGTATCGGATTAGGGGCACAGAATAGTCCCGATCCCAGTGACTGGCTCAAAGTTTCCACTAATGCGGCTGGAGTTCGGAATAATTCTCAGGCTTCTTCAAAGTGGGATGTTAACATTAAATTTTTATATGACACAGATGTGCAAGGTTGTAAGGGCGATAATGATAAGGTTAGTCAGTTAGAACCCGTAAAGTTAAACGGAACGTATCAAGCTTTTAATGTTAATCAAAGAAAAGGTTTTGCCTTTGATAAAAATGATCTGACTCCGATTAATCGAAATGGCACCATTTTACCCCGAATCTGGGCTTTTAATGATCAATCCAAGGGCAATACAAAGGTCAAGGGGCATTTAGATTCCAATGGCCGCAGTTTTGATTTAATGGGAACGGATATTGATAACTCGGGAACGCGCAATGATCTAGCTTTTATGTATTTATTTGATAACGGCCAGGTTAATTGGGTTAACTATTCAACAGCTAATACCACTGCGGCAATGTATGTGAATACCAGCAATCGCCCTGTGACACGGGCAGAATTACCGTTTCTCAATGTAGAAGGCACAACAACTAAGCAAGACAATAAAGGACAATACCAAATTTTTGATTCTTCAGGCGGCGTAGTCACTGCAGGTAGTCAAGAATTATTCACTAATGCGACTGCACAGTTTCAATTATTGCAGAAATTCCCCGTTCAACCAACGGGTTTTGCCCCCACAGTATTTAAAGTAAAGAATTTTACAGTTCCTAAGTATGCCACGATCAGTTTGCCCAAAGATGCAACTAAGGCTCCTTACACGATTGCGATTAATTCATTGAATGCCAAAGATATTGATCAGTTGATTAATAACACTGGCTCCCAAAACCCCCAAACTTTAAAAGAGCAGCCGGCGGATGCGACTTCCGCACAGCACGCTTACGATTATGAGTTAAATACCACTAAGTTGTTAGGCCCTCAATTTGACGGTTTTGCTGATCTTTTTATTCGCGCAGATTTAAATTTTCAAATAGATTGGGGAGCCAAACAAACCCCGACTTCCGCTAATTCACCTTATCAGTGGGAAAAAGATGTGGTCACTCAGAAGGGTGTGAAATTTGTCAAAGTTAAGGCATCGGGTATTTCCTCTAATATTTATCGTGGTGATCCTAAGGATTCTACAGTAGAAAACTTTGGCACGAAAACACCACAGGATACCACTTCGCCAGGTTTAGAACAAATTTCCTATGTGCAAGTGCCGGAAAAAACTTATCAATTTGCCTATAAGGACAAAGATTCCAAGACCATCACCCCAAAAGACAGTACATTAACGCAACCGCTGCAACAGGTGATCTCTTCTAGTCAAACCGCGGATGCTTCTAGTCATGCACCCAATCATCTCCTTGATGCAGCTGATAAAGATTATTTATATGATCACGCAACGATTACTACACTAGATAGTAATGGCACGCCAGTGGGAGCAGAAAAAGCGATTACGGCCACAGAATTAGCTGCGCTGCCCTTGAAATACGATCAAGATTATAAATATAAAATCACCTTATACTATAACGGCACTATTAGTCGGGCGACGTTCCATTATTGGGATGCCTCTATTAATAAAACAGATCCCGCAGCTTACGTCGGTACTAGTGCAGCCAGTTTGCCGGATGAATTATTTACTTTAGCAGGAGATAATTATACTTTAGGCAGTATTGATCAACCTCTACAAGAAAATTTACCGGCCCGAACCAAATTAGTTGACGCCTCTTTGTCCAATACCGATAGCCCCATTCCAAATGCTCCGGCTCCTAGTCTAATGGCCTCTGGGCATAAATACTTAGGTTATTATTTAATGGTGAATGGAACTTCCACTTTCCATCCGTATGATCCGAATGCTGATGCCAGTCACAATAACGCTCAAGTCATAGGTAATTATCAAAAAACCAATCAGGTGATTGTTTTTGTCTATGCTTCGAAGTATGGGATGACATTAACTCCAGATAAATCATTAGCCTTTAATTCCCAGTATTCCTTTAATTTACAAACTACTAATAAATCCGAATTCCAACTCAAAATCGAAGATGATTTTCTTTATCAAGATCAACAACTGCAATGGCCCACGCGCCATTGGAAAGTGACCGCGCAAATCACTAACTTTAAAACGGCAAGTCAAAAAGCCCTGCCACAAGGCACCACTGTGGCTTTTGCCAAACCTAATTTAACAAAATATACTGGACTTGGGAACGGGGATACCATTACTGCCGCTTTGAATCAGGCCACTTTAACAACAACCGATACACAAGGGAATACGGATAATGTGGAATTATTAAACGTTGCCAATTTGAAGGATCAACCCAATAGCTCCGCCACGGTAACTACCAAGTCGGAATCCGCTGTTTTATCTTGGAAACCGGATCAAATTTCTTTAAAAATTCCTGATGCCAATAATGTAGTAGGGCAATACACCGGGACAATGACCTGGACGCTGTCCAATACCCCGTAATCGGATTCAAAAATTGCTTATCTCTGCTTCCAAACAGCAAAGGGTAGTTGACGATTTAATTTACTCCAAATTTTTCTAAAATGGGTACAATAGAAGTAAATTTGATCCGAGGTTTAATGAGTGTGATATGGCAGAAGTATCAAGCCCGTCATGGTCATCTGACGCGGCAACAGCAACGACGTATTTTTCAAATTATGATTATTTTCATCGGTCTGATTCTTGTGATTTTAGGTTTGAGTTTCAATTTTCTGCGTAATACCACCCGGCCGTCTAGTCGCCAATATCCAGTGTTAGGTGTCAGTATTAGTGATACGGATGGCTATCAAGATTTTCATTTATTACAGCAGCATGGGGTACAATTTGTTTATTTAAAAGCAACCCAAGGTGCAGATTATTTCAGTGATCGTTTTTTGGATAATTATTGGCGAATTCAAGGAGCCCAGTTAGCGGTAGGTTGTTATCACTATTTTAGTTTTAGCAGTTCGGCAGTGGCGCAGTACAATAATTTTGTGGGGAATGTTGGGGCGCGGATTGGTAATTTACCGATTGTCTTGCAGATTAATAATTATACTGATCAACGACCGAGTTGGACACAAATTAATCGGCGAGCAAAAAAATTACAATACTTATTAATGCGTCATTATCATCGCACGGTAATTTTACAAGTCGATCCTAGGGATAGGGCCTTACTTCAGAATCAATCCGGAGGCTGGTTAAATTGCGGCCCCCGCCCTGTGCATAATTTACAACTTGATTTTTGGCAATATGATACTCGAGGGAAGATTCCCAGCTTAGCCTCCACGAATCGTTATCATTTATCAGTTTTTAATGGTAGTCAAGCCGACTTTAATAATTTTATTGGACAATCAGGAACTCATTAGCGGACTCTTGGATAAAGAATTGGATTGTTCCCCGAGTCGGTTTTGCAGCTTGGATTTTGAAACCGGGTGTCAAAGTTGAAACCTTATTTTTAGTAGTCATTGATTGCTAAAAATTGCTCGACTTTGCAGGCTGCTTCTTGCTACAATGGAAACTGATTTAGTGTTTTAATGAAGTTAAAAAAGAGGATTTTATGGAAATACCCCAACAGTTTGCTGCCTATTTTGCGCAGCATCATTTTCACCATTTAACGCCGATTCAGGCTCAGACGTATAACCCCCTGATGCAAGGCCAATCTGTTTTAGGACTGGCCCCTACCGGATCGGGGAAAACGTTAGCTTTTGGAATGCCGCTGATTACTCAAGTGCAGCCCCAGCAAGGTCTGCAAAAATTGATTTTAGAGCCGACACAAGAATTGGCCATCCAAACACGAAATGTTTTACGTTCACTGGCCCCAGAATTAAATATTTATGGGGTCATTGGGGGAGCTAATCGACAACGCCAGATTGAAAAACTAAAAACCAAACCGGAAATTGTGGTGGGGACTTTAGGCCGAGTGCACGATTTAGTGACCCAGCGGAAATTAAAATTAGCCAAATTACAAACCATTGTGGTGGACGAAGCGGATTTAATGGTCAGCGATAAATTACCTGAGCTTCGCCAATTATTACAACGAACTCCAGCAGGCGTGCAGTTAGTATTTTTTTCGGCAACGAGTACACCACAATTTCAAAAATTATCACAATTATTTCATCAACAATTTGTTATTGTTGATCAAAGTCAAGATTCTTTTTCCCGTCAGGGGTTACAGCATTATTTTGTGCTGACGGATGAGAACCATAAAATTCAGTTATTAAAACAACTAGCACACCGCAAATCTGCCCGCATCTTAGTTTTTTGTGCGTCGGGTAAAGCGTTGCATCGTTTAGCGGCAACCTTGCGCTATCAAAAGCTCTATTTTATGGTGTTAGATACGAGCGATCCTAAACGGCGGCGCGAAGAAGCCATTCGTACTTTTGAGCAAAAACAAGCTTCCATTTTATTGACCACAGATGTCGCTGCCCGCGGCATGGATTTGCCGGCAATTACGACGGTTGTGAATTGGCAAAATCCTGCAAATCTTACACAATATATTCATCGCAGCGGTCGTACTGGGCGAATGGGACACGACGGTGAAGTAGTCACGCTAGGTAATCAACATGACTGGCGTCAATTGCAACATCTTTTACAGGCTAGCACCATTAGGGCGCGCAAAGTTCAATTACAGAACGGAAAATTTAGTGGGCCACGCACTACACGTCATCCTTAGTCGCTAGGGTGTTGGCACAAGAAGGATTGACCGCTCGGACTTTACAGTGACTGTAATTCGTGGGAAAATCAATTGGTGAAGATTATTTCGATCTCGTCTTGGTCTCGTGGCTCAGCTGGATAGAGCAACTGCCTCCTAAGCAGTAGGTCATCGGTTCGAATCCGATCGAGATCATTTTGAGCCCCTAATATAATGGGGCTTTTTATAATTTTTTTATCTATGTCGCAAAAAATTAACAAAAATAATGGTAATTATAAGAAGAGCACCAAAGAAAAGAATCGAGTAAGCATAGTGGCGCCGGCACAGTTGATAACCAGCTAAAACGAGCGCAAAACCGCTGGCAAATAATAAAATGCCACTAATGATGAGCTGCAACATAATAACCTTCCTTAACATTTAGCAATGGAGTTTATATCGTTATGAAAAAAATTAAAGTCATGACTATTTTTGGAACACGTCCGGAAGCCATTAAAATGGCGCCCCTGATATTGAAATTACAACAACAGGCGGAATTTTTTCAAACTCTCACAGTAGTGACTGCTCAACATCGCCAGATGTTGGATTCTGTTTTAGAATTGTTTGGCATTCAACCCGATTATGATTTAAATATTATGCAACCCCAACAAACTTTAAGTAGTATTACCAGCAAAGTACTATTGGATTTGGAAAAAGTAATAGTCGAGCAAACTCCTGATATAATTTTAGTGCATGGAGATACGACAACTACATTGGCCGCGGCATTGGCAGCTTTCTATCATCAGATTGCGATCGGACACGTTGAAGCCGGTTTACGGACTTGGAATAAATATTCACCTTGGCCTGAAGAAATGAATCGGCAAATGACCGACGATTTAACTGATCTTTATTTTGCGCCTACAACCCAAAGTAAAATGAATTTATTGCAGGAAAATCATCCGGCTAAACAAATTTTCATTACTGGCAATACCGCGATTGATGCTTTAGAGCAAACCGTGCAAAGTGATTATCACCATCAAGTGTTGGATTTAATTGATCCGGCTAAAAGAGTTATTTTAGTAACCATGCATCGCCGGGAAAATCAGGGTGCACCTATGAAGCGAGTCTTTCAAGCAATGCTGTCAGTGCTACAAAGTCATCCTGATGTAGAAATCATTTATCCGGTGCATTTAAACCCTAAAGTGCAGCAAATGGCACAAGCAGTCTTAGGTAACCAGGAACGGATTCATTTAATTGAACCCCTGGATGTCGTTGATTTTCATAACTTAGCAGCCCGTTCTTACTTTATTATGAGTGACTCGGGAGGGGTCCAAGAAGAAGCTCCAGCTTTAGGAAAACCGGTTTTGGTGTTGCGTGATACCACGGAGCGCCCGGAAGGTATCGCTGCAGGGACTTTAAAATTAGTGGGAACGGATCCGCAAAAGGTAAAAACCGCCATGTGCCAATTGTTAGATGATCCGCAGGCTTACCAAGCGATGGCGCAAGCTAAAAATCCCTACGGCGACGGTCAAGCCAGTGCGCGCATCTGTCAAATTCTTCGGTATTATTTCGGGCAGTTAACCCACCGACCATCGGAATTTCAAAATTAAATTTGTAACTTGCTACTTTGAGTGGCAAGTTTTTTTAGTTGTACTTTTTTTAGGGGGCGTTTGCCGCCGATGCTCCATTCGCCGCAGTAAAGGCCCATTTTCATGCAGAAAAATAGCCCGGGTCGACAAATAATTCACAATTCCCACAATTAATTGATCACCGGTTTTGACAATTAAATTAGACCAACGTAACCAATTAACACCCAGCCACATTAAAACATTATCCAACAATAAAGCCACGATCCGTTGGGATAGAAATAAAATAATTTCTTTTATAAACCGCCAGCCATGATGGCCGCTGGCCTTAAAGACCACGGCTTTATTAGCAAAAAAAGAGAATAAATTAGCCAACAGCCACGCGATAGTATTAGCCCATAACATCGTTAAGTGCCAGTGATTATGAAAGAGATTGAAACTAACAATGTTTATAAGTGAAGCGAGGAAGCCAAAGATACTATAAATCAAAAATTCGTGATATTTATGCAAGAGCCTCATTGGTTTAATCTTTCTTCTGGAAATGATTAATAATAGTTTGCGCAAATTGATCTAAGCGGGCGATATCCTCCTGATCAGGAGCTAATTCCACTTTAACACTGGGTGCCCCCATAGTTGCTCCCGTGGTCTGGAAAGCTTGTTCAAAATTATCCACAGCGAGTGCAAAATCTTGATAAAAAGTGTCGCCGGAACCACAAACACCGAATGTTTTACCCGTGAGGTTGGTTTCAAGCAAATCATGATAAAAGTCTAGACCCTCATCGGGAATATGACCTTCTAAGCCGTCAGAATAAGTGTAACTGACAACTATACAAATGTCAGCTTGTTGAAAGTCTTGAACATCAGTTTGGGAGATTTCCGACATTTCAACTTGCATGCCGGCATTTTCAAAATCTTCACTTAAAATATCAGCCATATCTTCATCATTGCCTGTCATACTGGCGTATACAATTTTTACTTTTGTCAACCAACTAACCCCATTTATTTTTAATGGTCCCTATTATAGCAAAATGTTGGGAATAAAGGGGAAGTTGTTTTACCTTGGTCCGCAGTGAGCTATAATGTTGACAGAATAATAAGAGAGGATGATTGTTTGATTACTTTAAAATCGGCTCGCGAAATTGAAGGTATGCGTAAATCAGGTGCTCTATTAGCACAAACACATTTAGGTTTAAGTAAATTAATTAAGCCAGGTGTTTCAGGCATGGAAATTGAAAATTTCGCGGATCATTTCATTACCTCACATGGTGGCCGACCTTCGGAAAAGGGCTTTGAAGGGTACCAATTTGCGACTTGTGTCTGTGTTAATGATGAAGTGGCGCATGCGGAACCGCGCAAAGATATTATTTTAAAAAATGGTGATATAGTCAGTGTGGACATGACCATTGAATTGGATGGTTATCAAAGTGATTCATGCTGGACTTATGCGGTGGGAGAGATTACACCGGAAAAGCAGCATTTAATGGCTGTGACCAAAAAAGCGTTATATTTAGGTATTGATCAAGCTCGAGTAGGCAATCGTTTAGGAGACATTGGCTATGCCATCCAACATTACACGGAAGATATTGAGGGCATGGGCGATGTACGGGATTTGATTGGCCATGGAATTCAACCGAGCATGCATGAAGCACCTAATGTGCCGCACTATGGTGAACCCGGCAAGGGCTTACGGCTCAAAGAAGGAATGACCATTACAATTGAACCCATGATTACTTTAGGAACTTGGGAAATTAAAAGTAAATTTGCCCCGGATGATTGGGAATATTTTGTAACAGCCGATGGCAGCAATTGTGCACAATATGAACATACTATTGCAATTACTGCTGATGGTCCGAAAATTTTAACTTCACAAGACGCGGAATTTGACAAAAATTATTTATAGCGAGTGCCTATGACAGACTTTAAACCGACCCGACCACAACCATTAGTTTCTTCTTCGAATAAATGGACCACGAAAGTGGTCTTATTTGTTCAGCTTGTTTTACAAAAGATTAAAAATGGTAATCTCAGCCTCTCTTCTAAAGCCATTGTTTATTATGGAATTCTGTCCTTTTTTCCTTTAATCTCATTGATTGGCAGTGTCATCCCTTGGCTGCATTTGGATGTCAAAGCGGTATTGGGTTATTTAGAAACGATTATTCCCACTCAATTACAGCCGCTCATTCAACCACTGATCGTTAAGTTATTAACTCGGTCTAATGGGGGATTATTGTCTTTTGGGATTCTTGGAACGTTGTGGTCCAGTTCGGGAGTGGTTAACATTCTCAAGCAAAGCGTAAATGATGTTTATGGTCTGAATAAGCAAACGCTTTATGTCAAAACTTCATGGGTGAATGCCCTCATTACCCGCTTCACAGCGATTATTCTTACGGCAGCTTTTATTTTGTTAACGATTAGCGGTATGGTAATTTTTATTGCGGGTCAGCAAATTTTGTTGTGGCTCCAGCCTTATGTGTCTTGGGGTCCCGAGATTATTCAAGAATTTATTCGCTGGAAATGGCCAGTTTCCTTAACCATGTTGTTTTTATTAATGTCATTAGCATATTTGCTCTTATCGAGTTCACATAGTCCCTTACGTTATGTTTGGCCGGGGGCATTATTGTCGACAATGGTCTTTTTGATTTTAGCCCAAGTTTTTAGCTTATATTTGAAGTATTTTGGATATCGATGGAATTCCTATGGGACTTTGGGCACTTTTTTTATCTTAATTATTTGGTTAAATTTAGTAGGCAATGTTTTTATGATTGGAGCCGCCTTAAATGCTGCCGTGTTGGAAGCATGGACTGGTAGTATTCAGCATTCAGCACGATTTCATCGATTTTTAAATAAGCGAAGCCAATCGGGAAGTTAAATTGCTTATGCTATAATATGTATGTTCATTTTTTATTAAATAATCTTAATTGGAATGGAGATTGTAAGTATGGAACGGGTAAGAAAAGCCGTTATTCCCGCGGCCGGTTTAGGAACACGTTTTTTGCCAGTCACAAAAGCCATGGCTAAAGAAATGCTCCCGATAGTTGATAAACCAACAATTCAATTTATTGTCGAGGAAGCCAAAGCTTCCGGGATTGAAGATATTTTAATTATTACCGGTAAAGGCAAACGACCGATTGAGGACCATTTTGATTCAGCACCTGAGCTGGAACAAAATTTAAAAGCAAAACATAAAGATAAGTTATTAGATTTAGTACACAATATTACTAAAATTGGCATTAATTTATATTTTACGCGCCAGCCGTATCCCAAAGGGTTAGGTGATGCTGTCAGGATTGCCAAGTCTTTTGTAGCTGATGAACCTTTTGTAGTGATGCTGGGCGATGATTTAATGCGCGATCAGGTTCCTTTGACTAAACAACTTATCGATGATTATAATCAGACTCACGCTTCTACTTTGGCAGTAATGCAAGTTCCCAAAGAAGATGTTTCCAAATATGGAGTTATTGCGCCCGATGGTCAGGCGAGTCCCGGATTGTATCGGGTCAATAATTTTGTAGAAAAACCCGCAGCAGCACAAGCACCTAGCAATTTAGCGATTATTGGCCGCTATTTACTTACACCGGATATTTTTGACATCTTAGCAACGCAAAAACCGGGAGCCGGTAATGAAGTTCAACTAACGGATGCCATTGACCGGTTAAATAAGACCCAACGTGTGTTTGCACGGGAATTTAAAGGTAAACGCTATGATGTCGGGAATAAGTTTGGCTATATGCAAACGAGTATTGAATATGGCTTAACACATCCGGAAATTAAAGATGATTTACGGCGTTATATCATTCAACTAGGTCAACAGTTGGCCCAAGAAGAAACCAAAAAATAATCATTTCAAATAAACTTGACGTCCAGCTAAACGGATTCCAAAAATTAGCTGGCGTTTTTTTGTGTGCGTAACAGCCACTAAAGTTTGAGGATCCGCTTGTTGGAGTAAAACAATTACTTCCCAAACTTTATAGGTTTTTAATCGATGCCGTTGCAAACGCAACTCAATTATGTGGGTTGAATTCGTAGTAACAGATGCTATACTGAAGATTCCCCATAATTCGTGTTCGCCATCTTCAAAATAGATTGGAGTGTTGGCGCGTAAATCTTGAAGCAACGCAATTAAAGTAGCCGCATTCATTAAGGGCCTCGTTTATTGATTCAATTAAGTAGGAGTGATGCAAAATTTTAGATCCAAATGACATTGTTATTGTAGCAGCTAATCGCACCCCCGTGGGTAAATTTTTTGGTGGATTACAAAAGGAAACCAGCAGTAGTTTAGCTACTAAATTATTGCAAAAAATGTTGACCGCTTATTCGCTGGATCCTAGCCAGATTGATCAAGTGATCTTGGGGAATGTCCTTACCGCAGGTGCTGGACAAAATGTCGCCCGCCAAGTTCAATTACAGGCTCATTTGCCAGTCACTGGGACGGCTTTAACTATTAATCAAGTTTGCGGTTCCAGTTTGAAGGCCTTACGTTTGGCACAAAGTACTTTGTTGTTACAGGATGCCCAAGTAGTAGTAGCTGGAGGTACGGAAAGTATGACACAGGCGCCAGGGTTGGTGCGCCGTAAGAATAAAAAAGAGTTTGATTTGTCGGAAATTCAAGATGACATTGTAGTTGATGGTTTAACCGATGCGTCTAGTCAACAACTGATGGGAGTCACTGCTGAAAATTTAGTTACTAAGTATCAACTAACCCGCCAGCAGCAGGACGAATTTGCGTTAGCTTCTCATCAAAAAGCTGCAGTGGCTGCCCAGCAAGGCAACTTTGCCGCAGAGATCATCCCTGTGAATGACCTAATTCAAGATGAGACGGTTCGTCCCCAAACCAATCTCACAAGTTTAGCGCAATTGCCACCGGTGTTTTTAAAGCACGGTAGTGTAACCGCTGGGAATGCCTCACCATATAGTGATGCGGCCGCGCTTTTAGTGTTGACTACTGCTGAAAATGCCCAAGCCTATCATTGGCCAATGTTAGCCCGATTAGTCGCTTTTCAAGAAGTAGGTTACGCTCCGGAATTGATGGGGTATGCCCCCGTAGTAGCTATTCAAAAATTATTACAGCGGCAGCATCAGACAATAGCCGATATTGATTTATTTGAAGTGAATGAAGCGTTTGCGGCCCAAGCATTAGTGGTTCAGCAGGAGTTACAAATTCCTACCAGAAAATATAATATCAGTGGCGGCGCGCTGGCTTTGGGACATGCTTTGGGGGCTTCCGGAGCGCGCATCATGACAACTTTAGTGCATAATTTACAACGCTTGCATTTACGCCGCGGTTTAGCAGCATTATGTGTAGGGGGCGGACAAGGACTCGCCCTAGAAATCGAGTGTTTAAGATGACTAAGTTTTATGAATTGAGCACGGAACAACGTTTACAACAGTTAGAAGAACAGGGCATATTGACAGCCTCAGAAAAAGCTTTGTTTCGGGACAATACGGCGTTACCAACAACGATTGCTAGTCGCTTAGTGGAAAATCAAATTGGCACTTTTCCGCTCCCTTTAGGGTTAGCTAATCATTTTTTGATTGATGGACATCAATATTTAGTGCCGATGGCTATAGAAGAACCCTCAGTCATTGCAGCCGCCAGTAATGCGGCTCAACGCGTAGCACGCAGCGGAGGATTTACCACGCAGGTACAGCGGCAAGGAATTCGAGCACAAATTGTGTTTGTGGGTCAACTAGGGCAACCTCAAAAATTTTTGAAAGCCCAGCAAAGGGCGCTAAAGCAAGTTGCTTTGCAGGCGCATCCTTCTTTAATCGCTCATGGCGGTGGTTTGCGCCAAATCACAGTCCAACAACAAGAAGAATTTGTAGAATTTCAGTTATTGATAGATCCCGGTGAAGCCATGGGAGCCAATGTGGTTAATACCATAGCTGAAGCTGTGGGTCATTATTTACAAATCCAACTGCCACAATTAGAGTATTTAATGGCTATTCTATCTAATCATGCTCCGGAACAAAAGGTACAAGCGGTAGCCGAAGTGCAATTTGAACAACTACAAACTTCTAATTTGAGCGGGGAAGTCGTAGCCCGTAAAATTGTGCAAGCTAGTAAATTAGCCCACATTTCATTAGCACGGGCGGCCACGCATAATAAGGGCATCATGAACGGTGTCCAGGCAGTGGTGTTAGCGACGGGAAACGATACACGCAATGTAGCTGCTAGTGTGTATGCAGGATTGAATGATCAGCATCGCAGTCTGAGTTCTTGGCACTTGACGCCTAAAGGTTTGCGCGGAGTTTTGAACTTAAATTTACCGCTTGGTAGTGTTGGCGGAGCGATCTCTACTTTGCCGCTGGCGCAAATTAATTTAAAAATTTTACAACACCCTTCAGCAGCACAGTTGATGCGAATTATTGCCAGTGTGGGTTTAGCTTCAAATCTTGCGGCTTTACGTGCGTTAGTGACCCAGGGAATTCAAGCAGGACATATGAATTTGCAGTTACAAAGTTTGGCTTTGATGGCTGGAGCACGTACTTCCGAAATTGATCTGATTGTCAAACAACTACGGCAACAGCCCCAGCAAGCTAATTTGGCTCAAGCCAAGGCGTTAATTACCAAGTTACGCCAGCAATCTCAAGGAGGAATTGAGTAATGAATATTGGCATTGATAAGATGGATTTTTACACTCCTGCCCAATATTTAGATTTAGTAGATTTAGCTCAGGCACGAAAGACAGATCCCAATAAATATTTAATCGGCATCGGGCAACGGCAAATGGCGATCCCTAGTCTAGATCAAGATGCGGTCGTTTTAGCGGCTAATGCTGCCGAAAAAATTCTCTCGACAGCTGATCGGCAGCAAATCGGTTTATTGATCGTGGCCACGGAAAGTGGAGTAGATCAGTCCAAAGCAGCGGCTTTATTCGTGCAGCAATTATTGCAGTTGTCGCCTTATTTGCGGGCCATTGAATTGAAAGAAGCTTGCTATGGGGGGACGGCTGGATTGCAACTGGCCCGGGATTTTGTAGCGCAGCACCCTCAACAAAAAGCACTGGTCTTAGCCAGTGACATTGCACGTTATGGCTTACAGACCAGCGGTGAAGTAACACAAGGCGCGGGAGCAGTAGCTCTTTTAGTGAGCGCCAATCCCCGCATTTTAGCAATCGCTCCGGATTCAGTTTATCAAAGTCAAAATGTCAATGACTTTTGGCGACCTAATTATTCGCAAGAGGCGATGGCCCGTGGTAAGTTCTCCGAAGAAGTTTATTTAAAAATGTTTCAGAACTTGTGGACTCAAGCCCAAGCGCAAAAGTTATGGCAACCGGCAGATTTACAGGCGTTGTTATGCCATTTACCATTTTCGAAAATGGGACTGAAAGCCGTGCGCTCTTTGCAAGGACAACTAGCCAGTGTCGATTACGAACGCTTAATGCGGCGTTTTCAAGCGAGTGTGCAATATGGTCAAGTCGTTGGCAATATTTATACCGGTTCATTATATTTAAGTTTAATTTCTTTATTGGATCATGATACCAGCTTACAAGCAGGTGACCAATTGGCCTGTTATAGCTATGGTTCAGGCGCTGTCGCAGAATTATTTACCGGAACTTTAGTGGCTGGGTTTCAAGAGCAACTACATCCGCATAGTCATCAAAAAATGTTAGCACAACGGCAACGGTTAACGATTGCGGAATATGAAGCAGAATTTCAACAACAACTAGTTACTGATGGTTCCGCACAAGAATTAACCCAAAGTGATCCGACAGCGCCACATTATTTAACCAAAGTTGAGGCGCACCAGCGCTTTTATGTCTAAAGCTGAATTTAAAACAACAATTTCTCACTGACTAGTAAATTAATTGCTGAGTTTATTCTTTGAAGAAATTTACAAGAATAAATTATTTAAAATATTTATTCTTTTTTCGATCCGAAACAGGATATGCGAGGAGCCGCTAAAGCTTCGCGTCACAACAAAAACAAGTTGATTTTATTCTGAATTAATTGAGCTTTTGAGGAATAAACAATAGTTGCAAACGTTTGCACAAAATGCTATTATAAAGACGTGGAAAGATGATATACCTTCCTGCAACTGCAAGGTTAGAAGCATGAGTGAAAAGCTTCTTTAATTAAGGTTATTGATTCAAAGCGGATAAATAATAGTAGTTTTATGTTTCGACATAGAACTCAAGAAATTATCACGATAACAATTTTTTTGACATTTGGATGTTCCTGCATAGCAGACATCAAGATTTATGAATAATACATGGCGTTAAAGTGATGATTTCATTATATTAAGGTGTAGTGTTACTGTTAGGATGGCAGTTGCCAATCATCTCCACTTTAAAAGTCACGTCGCATGCGGCGTGACTTTTTATTTTTGTAGTAGCTGATGAGCTGATATGATATTGGGCTTATTCAAAGTTTCTATTGGACTGTTTGGAAGAGCGACGTCGTTTGAGCAAGGTTACGGATTCCACGTGGGGTGTTTGCGGGAACATATCCACTGGTTGGATGGTTTGAATATGATAAACCTGACTGAGTGTGCGAAGATCACGTGCCCATGTAGAGGGGTTACAAGAAAGATAAATAATTTTTGACAAGTGGGATTGATTTAAAAATTGCAAAAATTCCGGCTCTAACCCGGTACGTGGTGGATCGACAATCACCGCCGATGGTTGTAACCCACGTTGTAACCATTGCGGATATAATTGGGCAGTACGCCCGCATTCGTAATGGGCATTGGTCAAATGGTTCAATTCGGCATTAGCATTGGCATCACGGACAGCGGCGGAAGAGATTTCAGAGCCAATGACGGTTTGAACTTGTGCAGCCAAGCTGAGCCCAATGGTTCCCACCCCCGCATAAGCATCAACTATAGTGTCCGTTGGTCGTGGATTTAACATTTGCTGAACGACTTGGTATAATTTCTCTGTTTGCGTTAGATTTAATTGGAAAAAGGCTGCCGGCGATAATTGGAATTGGATCTTGCCGATAGTCTCTATCAGATGAGACTGACCCCACAAAATTTTAGTATCGGTTCCCCAAATTAAACTGGTAGTACCAGGATTAAAATTTTGGGCAATGGAAATTACCTCTGGAATTTTTTGATGGATCGCGGCAATTAAAGCCCGCTTTTGGGGCAGTTTCCATGAGTTCGTAATAAAGGTTAATTGTGCTTGGTTAGTAGAGGGATTTTCCCGTACGACCAAGGTTTTTAAAATTCCAGAATTAGACTCCGGCTGATAAATGGGTAAATTAAACGATTGAATCAAGGGAACAAGCCGTTGTAAAATACTCAAAGTTAATGAACCTTGGGTAGGCATTTCTAAGCAGTCCACGATCGTGTGGCTGCCAGGTTTAAATAAGCCACAGATTAATTTCCCGTTAACTATTCGAATCGGAAATTGGGCTTTATTACGATAATGCCAAGGGTCATTCATGCCGATAGTGGGTTGAATGTGATATTTTTGCCAACCGCGTGGGCGGAAATGACGTAAGGCTTCGTGCAACATAGCTTGTTTATAGCTTAATTGTTGTGGATATAGTAGATGTGCTAGTTCTAATCCTCCTACTTGTTTGGCCAAGACAGACGGTTGAAGGTTGCGATGGGGGCTGGTTTTTTTCAGTTTAATTAACCGTCCGCGCAAATAATTAGGCGCGATATGGGTAATTTCAATTGTCGCAATTTCACCTGGTAAAACTTGGGGTACAAAAATTACGTGGTTTCGCCAATAACCAATGCCTTCACCATTAATACCCATTTTTTTGATAGTTAAAGTCAGACTTTGACCTATTTTTAAGTGCCATTGAGATGTTTTCAAGTTGGTTGGTTTCCTTTTTCATTAAATCAATTGTTTTGAGTATAACACAAGGAGTTTATCATGCCGTTGATCACTAAAATTAGTACCCAAAAACGTCCTGGTCGTTATAATATTTTTTTAGATAATCATTATGCGTTTTCAGTGAGCGAATCGATTTTAACACGGTACATGTTAGTTAAGGGTACAAAGTTAGATAAGCTGGCAGTCCAACAAATTCAAGATGCTGAACAAACTGACCAAGTCTATCAAAAAGCGCTCAATTATTTGGGTTATCAACCCCGCAGCCGGGCCGAATTAAAGCAACATTTAGTAGAACAAAATTATTCTGAAGCTGTGATCGAATCAACCATCAAACGGTTGCAAGCTTTGCATTATGTCGATGATTTAAGCTATGCTCAAGCAGTAGTCCGTACAGCTGTGAAGACCACTTTGGATGGTCCTCAAAAAATTGCCCGTAAATTACATCAAAGACAAGTTGAATCGGCTACCATCCACCAAGCTTTGCAATTATTTCCGCGCTCATTGCAGCTGGATAATGCTACAAAGTTGGCTCAAAAAGTCAAACAGCAAGCACATAATCAAACTTTACAACGGACACGTTTGAAAGCTCAACAACGCTTATTGGCGCGGGGTTATTCGCCAGAGGTAATTGACCAAGTATTAGCTAATTGTAATTGGCAATCTGATCCGGAAGCGGAGAGTGCTTTATTAACTCAAGTAGGAACTAAGCTGTGGTCCCGTTATCAACAACAATCTCAAGCACGTTCTAAATTGTATGCTGCTTTACGGCGCCGGGGGTTTACCCATGAGGCCATTTGCACTTTTTTAGAAAATTTAGATTAATTAGTATTATCCAAGCAGCAGCTTTGCTATAATTTGAAGTGAGTAAGTCATACTCTGGAAAGCTGGGTGGCTATGCAACTTCCAAAAGAAGGTGACTATATAGCAATCCAGAGTTATAAGCATGATGGCCATTTACATCGTACTTGGCGAGATACTATGGTTTTAAAAACAAGTGAAAATGAAGTAATTGGTTGTAATGACCATACTTTGGTGACGGAAGCTGATCACCGACGCTGGGTGACTCGCGAACCAGCGTTAGTTTATTTCCACCGGCATTACTGGTTCAATATTGTTACAATGTTACGGGAAAATGGGCCGTCGTATTATTGTAATTTAGCGACGCCTTTTGTCTTAGACCAGGAAGCGTTAAAATATATTGATTATGATCTCGATGTTAAAGTTTTTCCCAATGGCGAAAAACGTTTATTAGATGTTGATGAATATGCGTTACATGCCCACTTATGGCATTATTCGCAGCAAATTGACGACATCTTAAAATATAGTACCGAAACCTTAATTGAATGGATTGATCAGCATAAGGGACCTTTTTCACAAGGATATGTAGAGCTTTGGTATCAACGGTATCAGGAACTTTTACATCATGTTTAATGGATTAGCTAGTCAAAAAGGAGCAAGCTCGACAGCTTGCTCCTTTTTGTTGACAGTCTATTGTTCCCAGTTCAAGAGCCAGCGTTTTCGCACCAGACCGCCCGCAAAACCGGTTAATTGGTGTCCTTGTCCCACCACGCGGTGACAGGGAACAATTAAAGTAAACGGATTGTGACTCACCGCCTGGGCAACGGCACGGGTGTAATTTTTATTTGCCACTTGTTGTGCTAATTGCTGATAAGTAATGGTTTGTCCCCAGGGGACGGTTTGTAAAGTCTGCCAAACTTGTTGGCGAAAGGGCGTTAGTCGCGTATTATTATAAGTGATTTGTAACTGCAGTGGCGGGCTTTTATGAAAATATAGCTCTAACCACTGATCTACTAACTGGGTTATTACATTGGCCTGATTTTTAATAGTTTGATTTGGTAATCCCTCGGCAAAATATTTTTGATCCGCTAACCAAACGCCAACTAATGCTTTATCACTGGCAATAATAGTAATTTCACCGATCGGTGAATGATAAATTTGACGAAAAAGCATAGGATGAGCCTTTCTGGAATAATTAAGGAGGAGTTATGGCTGCAAGAAGAAAACACGCCCATCGTAAACGTAATGTCCGCAAACGCCGTCGTTCGAATTTAGTTTTTGGATTATTGATAATTGGCATACTCTTATTTTTAGGTTTGCCTGATGGTAACACCCACTCGAAACAACCGAATACCAATCAACAATCTCCGCTGACGCGCTTGCAGCCAGCGATCAATGGTTCTCAACGATCTTCAACATCCGATCAAACAGGTTCTTTAGCCAATTGGACTTATCAAGGACGGCAAATTGTAGCGGTTAACCATAATCAGCCGACTTTTACAAGTGCTGATTTAACTTTGGCGCGGGGAAGTTGGCAAACCTATGGCCCTTTAGATCGTTTCAACCGAGTAACCACGGCTAATGCCATGTTGGGTACGGATTTAATGCCTCGTGAGCCGCGCGAACGGTTGTACATTCAACCGACAGCTTATCATAACAAACGGATTTGGATTGGTAATCATCAAGATTGGTTATATAATCGTTGTCATTTAATTGGTTATCAATTAACTGGTCAAAACAACAATCCTAAAAATCTCATGACGGGAACACGTTCTTTGAATGATCCGGCGATGACTTATTATGAAAATCAAATAGCCAACTATCTCAAACAAACGCGACACCACGTACGTTATCAAGTCGAACCAGTCTTTAAAGATCAAGAGTTACTAGCCCGCGGGGTGCATATGCAAGGCCAATCAGTTGAGGATCAAGAAGTTAAATTCAACATTTATATTTTTAATGTCCAAGCAGGGGTGACTTTGAATTATCAAGACGGGACTAGTATAATAAGACGTAATTGATTATTTGGTGTTTTGAAAGGCGCTATATTCCAGGTTGCAGGCCAGAGTTAAAGATAGAATTAATAAGAAAATAATCCAGCCGACCATGGTGCCCTGCAATTGATAGAGGAAAAAGGAACGGCGTAACCCTAAAGCGAAGATAACCGTTAAGACTCCATCCACACCAAAATTAATATACAAATTGCGCGGGCTGTAATCAATATTGAAAAAATTGATCAGTACTTTTAAAATTTGATTGGTAGTTCGCTGCGTAATAATTTTTATAGGTCGCTGAGCGATTGCTTTGACCGCCAGCATTAAACAAGCCCCAATAAAGGCACAAACCAATAAGCGCCACCAACTATGATAATGATTAACTAGGGCGTCATAACAAGTTCCAATAAGAGTGAGACATAAAAAATAGGGAATTACAAATAAAAAAGTATAAATAACAAAGTTTTTTTTATTGGACATTGCTTTGCACTTCCTTTAACTATTTTTATCCTAACGTACTTGGCGTGATTTGTCTAAAAGTTCTTTTGAACATTGCTCGCCCACTAGTTATTCATGTCACAGGGGCGTTTTTTAAATTTTAGAAAAAGATCCGAGGTAAATAGATGAAACCAGAATCATTGGCACAAGAAGTGGCGCAGCGGCGGACTTTTGCCATTATTTCCCATCCTGATGCCGGCAAAACGACGATCACGGAACAAATGTTATTATTTGGCGGCGTGATTCGCTCAGCCGGAACGGTTAAAGGTAAAAAAAGTGGAAATTATGCTACTTCTGACTGGATGGAAATTGAAAAAAAGCGGGGTATTTCGGTAACCAGTTCGGTTATGGAATTTAATTATCACGACAAACATATCAATATTTTGGATACGCCCGGACATGAAGATTTTTCTGAAGACACCTATCGTACCCTGATGGCGGTTGATGCCGCGGTAATGGTCATCGATTCTGCTAAAGGCATTGAAGCCCAAACCAAAAAACTATTTAAAGTCGTTAAACAACGGGGAATACCGATTTTCACATTTATGAATAAATTAGATCGTGACGGTCGCGAACCTTTGGATTTGATCGGCGAGTTAGAGGATTTGCTGCAAATTGAAGGCTGTGCAATGAATTGGCCAATGGGCAGTGGCAAGAATTTGGTAGGATTGTATGATTTGTACCATAATCAGATTGAATTGTATCATGCAGATCAACCACAAGAGCGATTTTTACCATTAGACGAGCAGGGACACTTGCCAGCAGATCATCCATTGACGCATGACAGTATTTATCGTCAAACTTTGGAAGAAGTGGGATTAATTCAAGCCGCTGGAAACCCTTTTGATCAAGCCAAAATTGCTCAAGGTGAACAAACGCCAGTCTTTTTTGGCTCAGCCTTAACTAATTTTGGGGTTCAAACTTTTTTAGATGAGTTTATCAAGATGGCTCCCGCTCCTAGTGCACACCAGTTAGTTGATGGCCGTCAGTTGGCGGCTACCGATGACCAATTTTCCGGATTTGTCTTTAAAATTCAGGCGAATATGAATCCTAAACATCGTGACCGAATTGCTTTTGTGCGCATTGGTTCCGGAGAATTTGAACCAGGAATGGATGTGACTTTACAGCGAACGCAGAAATCTTTACGACTCAATAATGCGACTGAATTTATGTCCGATCAACGGGAACGGGTCAAAAAAGCTGTGGCGGGCGATATTGTCGGCTTGTATGATACCGGTAATTTTCAAATTGGTGATACTTTGTATAGCGGAAAAACAGCGATTGAATATCCGGCGTTGCCCCAGTTCACGCCTGAGCTTTTTATGGAAGTAACTGCTAAAAATGTTATGAAACAAAAGTCCTTTCATAAAGGAATGCAGCAGTTAGTTCAAGAAGGAGCCGTGCAACTCTATCGCAGTTACCAAACCGGTGACTATATTTTGGGAGCAGTGGGACAATTACAATTTGAAGTATTTAAATTTCGGATGCAAAATGAATATAATACGGAAGTAATTATGAAACCGATTGGTTCCCGCATTGCGCGGTGGATTGACCCAGAGCAGTTAGATCCCAAAATGTCGTCCTCGCGCAATTTGTTAGTCAAAGATATGGCTGATCAGCCGCTGTTCTTATTTGAGAATCAATTTGCTGAACATTGGTTTCAGGAGAAATATCCGCAAGTCAAATTAACGGCCAAATTATAATTGTTAGTGTACAAATTTTTTCAAACTTTACCCAATAGTCTAGATTGACGCATTGTTTATCCAAGTTATCTATAAAAAGTAGTGGATGGAGCTAAAATCTTCGTTTCCATCTAGCTAGCCAGTGGGCGGCTTTATTTTCCCGTTTTTAAAGGAATTTACATTGCTAACTAGTGCGATACTGATTTAGTAGCTAGGAAGTCACAATGGTGATGGGTTAACGTTTCAGTTAAAAATAGTCGCTTAGGATAAATAATCACGGAAAAATAGTAACTATGCCGAAGAGCATAGTTATTTTTTTATTTGTAATATTTTTTAAATATGATATTATATTAAATATAGTATTGGAAGGGGCAGAATTATGGCAATTCAAATATCCGCGGAATTACTTGAAGGAGTGGTTCTGGCTTCTTTGGTCGACCAAGATCTGTATGGATACGCGTTAACTCAACAAGTACAATCGCATTTTGAGATTTCCGAATCCACCATTTATCCGGTTTTACGACGCTTAAAGAAGAGTGCAGAGTTAAATACCTATGATCGACCATATCAGGGCCGTAATCGCCGATATTACCAATTGACTGATACTGGCCGAAAGCATCTCAATAATATCATTAGCGACTGGCATTATTTTTCAGCGCAGGTAAATTCAGTTTTGGAGGAGACAAAAGATGCATGATTTGATTGACCAATATATGGCGGAACTAGCAGGGTATTTATCCAGCTTAGATCCCGAGGAGCGACAGGATGTTCTGGAATTTTATCGAGAATATTTATTAGATGCTAAGCTCTATAGCCAAAGTCAAATTGAAACTGAACTGGGAACAGCCAAGCAATTAGCTCATAAAATTTTGGCAGATTATTCCCTGACACCTGCTGTGGTACAAGAGCAGCAATCACAAGATCAAGAAGCTCAACGTCATTTTTCCCAGAGCCAAACCCGGCAATCACATCGAGATTTACGAACCGTATGGTGGATTATTTTAGGGTTATGTGCCGTACCGGTAGCTTTTCCCTTTTTAGGAGTTTTATGTGGCGTTTTATTATTTCTTGTTTTGATGGTTGTCGCCTTTGTCATTTTAGTAGTAACCCTTTTTGGCACAGGGATCTTTCTCGGTTTAAAGACCGTAACTTTTTTAGGAACAAGTTATTGGGCTGTGGGTTGTTTTTATGTTGGTTTAAGCTTAATTTGTATTGCTGGTGCGTTACTTTTATTACCATTGGGAATCAAGTTACTGCGCTTTTTAGCTTCTTCAGCCGCACAAGCCGCACGTTGGGTTGGCAATAAAGTATTTCGTAATCGTTATTACCATGGAGGTAACCTTAAATGAAAAAGTATTATCTGTGGAGTTTAGTTATTCTGGTTATCGGCACAGCATTGGCAATTTTTGGAGCTCAAAATGGCGGCATAAAAACGATTAACCAAGAAGGTAATTTATTAGATTTTTCACGGCGACCACAAATTATTAGTGGTGATCAGGAAATTGCGCTCGTCTCGGGACATTCTTTGCCACGTAGAAAAAATCATAGTTATCAATTAACCCAACCGTTTCAAAATGTTAATTTAGACGTTTATAATGCTCAAGTTGTGGTTCAAACTGGTGATCGCTTTTTAGTTCGGGTGACTAATCGACAAGCTTTGCCGGTCAAAGTCAAAGTAGCGCATCAGCAATTAAGTATTTCGGATTATGATTCTCATGGTGCGATGGATCAAGATCGTCTGCCAAATACCAAAATTTACATCACAGTACCTGCCAGTCGGCCATTAAATCAATTTAAAATTGATGGTAATGATGTTCAGCTAACCTTACATCAATTACAACTGCGGCAACTGCGTTGGGATAACGATAAGACTAAATTAAAGTTGGATCATGTACAGATCAGTGAAAAAATGATTGCTGATGATGATCAAGGCAACTATCTCATTAATAATTCACGTTTAAAACAGGTAAACTGCGACGGCGATGGTCTCAAAGCACAAATTAGTAATTCCACTTTACAACAGGTAACTATTGACGCAGATACGGTCGCCCTGACTTGTCAAAAAACACAATTTCTACAGCATAATCGAATTCAAGGTGATAATGGCAAGCTGGTTTTTAAAGATTTAAATAAAAATTTAGGTTATTCGATTCGAGGAGAGGGCAATTCCATTCATTACCAGCACCAATTAACTAAGGGCAATTTTTATAAACGACCGCACTATCAAAATAATCTTCATATCGCTGGCGACGAGCTGCAGGTATTTGTTGACTGATAAAGTTGGTCTTTCAAAAGCGAATAAAAACCACTTGATCTTTCAATCAAGTGGTTTTAAACATTTTGGGCTAAGTTGACATAACAAAAGACTTCCATGTCATGGTAACGATCATTAAAAAACAATTCTTCTTTCATCGTAGCTTCATGCTCAAAGCCCATTCTTTGAGCAACATGCTGGGCTTTATAATTAAAAGCATCTGCCCAAACCTGTAATTTGTGTAAATGCAATTGATTGAAAGCGTAGGCTAAAACTCTTTCGAGGCAACGGCTGGCAATTCCATGACCTTGATATTGGGGTGACAACCAATAACTGACTTTACCATGATGATTGGGAAAATCTAAATCATATAAAGTAATCACGCCTGCTGGGGATCCTTCCACACAAATGGTCAGCAAAAATAATTTTTGTTTGTACATTTGTTGCTGGGAGTTCAGCAAGAAAGCTTCTTCATCTTCAATTGATTTGACAGTCGTTACCCATGCCATCCACGGTTTTAAGTCGTCCCGATGATTCGCAATGATAGCAAATAAGGCTTTTGCTTGATTAAGATCTGGTAAAACCAATTGAACTGGCAGATTATCAGATACGAATTGGGGCGAAATAAACAATTGCTTCACTTCCTAACTGCTGAACTTTCCATGCATTAATTTTACACGTCCATTGTCCGATTGTCGACAATTCACCATTGGGCAATGAATTTTTCAAACCAATAAAAAAGCACTTCCAATCTAACTGGAAGTGCCGGGGGTAATATCTAGTTTATTGTGGGGAACTTGTTTTTGAATCAGGCTGAGATTGAGCTGCCTGGATTTTAATTTGATCTTGATCCAGGATTGCCTGCAGTTGTTTTTCTGCTGGATGATCCAAGAAATAATCTGCAACTTTATCTTCAATTTGCTCTTGGATCACACGCCGCAATGGTCGAGCTCCCATAGCCGGATTGTAACCTAAATCGACAATTTTAGCTTTAGCTTCGGGACTAACTGTAATGCTGAGGTTTTGATCGGCAATCATTTTGTTAGTATCACTAATCATAAGATCGACAATTTTTAACAAACTATCTTTGGACAAAGGAGCAAACTCAATGATGCCATCAAAACGATTTAAAAATTCCGGTTTGAAATAATTTCCTAACTTATCGATCACGGAATTGGTTGTGCCATTGGCTTCAGCACCGAAACCGACACTGGCCTCACTTTCACCTTGACCAGCATTAGAAGTCATGATAATAATTGTATCCTTAAAACTGACAGTCCGCCCCTGGGAATCTGTCAAGCGACCATCGTCTAAAATTTGAAGAAACATGTGCATCACATCAGGATGAGCCTTTTCAATTTCATCTAATAAAATTAGACTATAAGGATTCCGGCGAACTTTTTCCGTTAATTGGCCGGCTTCTTCATAGCCAACATACCCCGGGGGGGAACCAATTAATTTGGAGACGCTGTGTTTTTCCATATATTCCGACATATCGAAACGAATCATCGCGTCTTCACTACCAAAAAGCTGTTTCGCTAATTGTTTGGCTAATTCAGTTTTACCGACCCCAGTTGGTCCGACAAAAAGGAACGAACCAATCGGACGTCCGGTTTTGTTAAAACCAACCCGATTTCGGCGAATAGCACGGCTAACTTGTTCCACAGCTTTGTTTTGACCAATGACATGTGCTTCCAAATCAGGAGTCAGATTTTTCAATTGTTGCTGTTCTTGAGCTTTTAATTCTCCAACTGGAATATTGGTCTTTTCTTCGACTACTTGTTCAATATCTTTTTCGGTGACAGTAGGTTGTTTTTCCGTATCGACTTTATTATCGCGCATATCTTCCAATTTTTTCACTTGATCGCGATAAAAAGCTGCTTTTTCATAATCTTCTTGTTTTAAGGCTGTTTGCTTTTGGGCCTGCGCTTGATCAATTTTTTGTTGAACATTTTTAGGATCAATTGGATTTAAGGTTAAATTCTTTCGCGATCCAGATTCATCCAATAAATCAATAGCTTTATCGGGGAGAAAACGATCTTGGATATAACGATTAGACAACGTTGCTGCTGCTTTAATCGCTTCGTCTGTATATTTGACATGATGATAATTTTCGTATTTAGGTTTAATCCCTTGCAGAATTTTTAAAGTTTCCTCAACTGACGGCTCATTGACCTCTACGGGTTGTAATCGCCGTGCCAAAGCAGAGTCTTTTTCAATTTGACGGTACTCATTAAATGTTGTCGCCCCAACTAATTGAAGTTCGCCTCGAGCTAAGGCCGGTTTTAAAACATTACCGGCATCCATCCCGCCTTCGGCGTTACCTGCACCGACAATTTCGTGAATTTCATCAATAAATAAAATAATGTTTTTATTAGCTTGTAATTCTTTAATTAATTGTTGCATACGTTGTTCGAATTGGCCCCGGACACCAGTTCCTTGAACTAAAGAGACCACATCTAAACGAATCACGCGTTTATTTTGTAGTTTTTCTGGGACTTGACTATCAACAATTTTTTGAGCCAAACCTTCAACGACAGCGGTTTTACCAACACCTGCTTCTCCAATTAAGACTGGATTATTTTTGGTGCGGCGGTTCAAAATCTCAATAACACGGGAAATTTCCTTATCACGACCAATTACAGGGTCAATTTTTCCGGCCTTTGCTTGGGCGGTTAAGTCCACGCCGTATTGATCTAAAATTCCATTACCTGAATTATTACCTCCTTGTTGGCCGGGAGCACCATCAGGAATTCCTTGAGCTCTACGAGCGGCCATTTGAGGATTGACGCCAAAAATTTCACTCAGATCACCAAAGCCAAAGGGATCATTATTTAAATTATTGTTAGCACCCATGGCTTGTTGTTCACGTAATTTTTGATAACAATTTTGACATAAATTAATTTCTGCACGTCGGCCATTAACCGAGGTATAGAGATGGATAGTCGCTTCATTTTGATGACAATTTTGACAAAGCATAAATACACGCTTCCACCTTTCTTCATTAAATTTAAAATAACAACATTAAACTATACATTCTCTCGTCTACTATTTATGGAAGGAATAGTTTAATTGGTACTAATTTCTTAGTACAATGCATATTATATAATTAGCACTCGACATATGCAAGTGCTAATTGAATTTTTTTTGGTTTTTTTTTAAAATAAATAAACAATTCGCAATAAGCGCCCATTAGTTGGGAAAGTTCATACAAAAGAAGGTTACCAAATGGATTATACGATGATGTTAAATGATTTAGTGGCCGGCAAGCGGCAAACAATTGAAGTCGATGAATCAAACTTTTTTGCTTTTAATCAGGCTTGGAAAACCTTTAATTTACGGAAGCAAATTGTGGGGGAAGCCCAGATTAATGGGCATGTAATTTATCGCTTTTCTGAAAGCGACAACAAGTAACGCTTTGTGGTAATTGTTGCCAGATTTTTCGTTGAAAAACTTGCCATGTATTTTGAATAATGTTAATGTTGTTTTTGATGTAAAGTTAATCCTTTTCATTAGTTATGAAAATTACAAAAGTTAAAGAGAGGTCTTCATGATGGAAAAAAAAGATTTTCATGTAATTGCTGAGACAGGAATCCATGCCCGTCCAGCTACCATGTTAGTACAAACGGCTAGCAAATTTAATTCAGATATTAACTTGGAATATTCTGGTAAGACCGTTAACTTAAAATCAATTATGGGTGTAATGTCCTTGGGTGTTGGTCAAGGGGCTGATGTAACGATCAGCGCAGATGGAGAAGACGCCAGTGAAGCTATTAAAGCGATTTCCGAAACTATGACGAAAGAAGGACTCTCCGAATAATGACGAAAACCTTAAAGGGGATTGCCGCTAGTGACGGTTTTGCACATGCACCTGCTTATTTATTGGTAGAGCCTGATCTGTCCTTTAAGAAAGTGACTATTAAAGATGAGGCTGCTGAAATCAAGCGACTCCAAGCGGCAATTGCTCAAGCTGATTCTGAACTAACTAAGATTCGCGACCAAGCTCAACAAACCTTGGGTGAAGAAGAAGCCCAAGTTTTTGATGCCCATAAAATGATCTTAGCCGATCCGGAATTCACCGGGGCGATTGAACAACAAGTCAAAGATCAAAAAGTCAATGCGGAACAAGCTTTGCATGATGTATCTACTAATTTTATTGCAATGTTTGAAGCTATGACGGATAACAAGTATATGCAAGAACGGGCAGCTGATGTCCGAGATGTTACTAAAAGAGTCATGAGTCATTTATTACAAGTTTCCTTACCTAATCCAGCTCTAATTGATCACGAAGTAATAATTGTGGCTCATGATCTGACTCCAAGTGATACTGCTCAATTAAATAAAAAATATGTGAAGGCTTTTGTTACCGATATTGGCGGCCGTACTGCGCATTCGGCCATTATGGCGCGCTCCTTAGAAATTCCGGCCATTGTGGGTACCGATACAATTACCCAAGATGTCCAAAATGATCAAGATATGATTGTGGATGGAGTCAATGGCGAAGCGGTTCTTGAACCAGCTGCAGCGGACATCCAGCATTATCAAAAATTAGCTGAGGATTACGCGCAAGAAAAAGCCGAATGGGCGAAATTGAAGACTGCGGCCTCAGTAACGGCAGACGGTAAACATTTTGATGTGGCGGCCAATATTGGCACTCCCAAAGATCTCGTGGGAGCCAATGATAATGGTGCCGAAGCTATTGGTTTATACCGGACAGAATTTTTGTATATGGATTCTGCAGAGTTACCTAGTGAAGATGACCAATTTGAAGCTTATAAAGAAGTTTTAGAAGGTATGAAAGGTAAGCCGGTTGTAGTACGGACCATGGACATTGGCGGCGATAAGCATTTACCGTATTTGCCATTGCCGGAAGAAATGAATCCTTTCTTAGGCTACCGGGCCATTCGTATTAGCTTGGATCGTCAAGATATTTTTCGTACTCAGTTGCGGGCTTTATTACGAGCTTCAGCCTATGGCAAATTGCGGATTATGTTTCCAATGATTGCTACCTTGCAAGAATTCCGACAAGCTAAGGGTATTTTGCAAGAAGAAATGGCAAAACTGAAAGCTGAGGGTATTGCTTACGACGAGCAAGAATTACAAGTGGGTATTATGATTGAAATCCCAGCTGCAGCGGTTTTAGCGGATCAATTTGCCAAAGAAGTTGATTTCTTCAGTATTGGTACTAATGATTTAATCCAGTATACAATGGCAGCTGATCGGGGTAATGAACACGTTTCTTATCTTTATCAACCTTATAATCCTTCTATTTTACGGCTCATCAAAAATGTCATTGATGCGGCTCATAAAGAAGGTAAATGGGTTGGTATGTGTGGCGAAGCTGCTGGTGATTCAACCATGGTTCCATTGCTTTTAGGGATGGGCCTTGATGAGTACTCAATGAGTGCTACTTCGATTTTACGAGTACGCTCCTTGATGAAACATTTAGATACCCAAGAATTACAAGATTTAGTAGAACAAGCAACTAATGTTTCCTTAAGCAATGAAGAAAATGAAAAATTAGTCGCACAGTTTGTCAAAGAACATCGACACTAAAACAAATTAAGCTTAACCTCTTTTTGAGTAGGTTAAGCTTTTTTGTTTGGTAGATAAAAATAAGGGGTTCCAATATTCGTTTATCAAATAAAAAATCCAATCGCTAGTCCTTACAAAAATTAGATTTTAGTTGAGTCAAAAGGATAATAACCGGTTATTTTGATATAAAATGGCCGGCGCGCAGTCAACTTTTAATTTGGCAGATGAAACTGTGCTTGACAAATGCTGTTGGAAACAAAAATGCCGTAGTGTTATCCAAGATTCCTGACAGTGCATTTTAACTACAGCTAAATTGAGATTGAATAATTCTCTCACGTTCAGCAGATGGGTTTGACTGACTTATTGACCTACATTATCCATTTTATAATTTTAACCTTCCATCTAATGGAAATAAGCTGATCTAGGATCTGGAAACAAAGCAACTTATTTGTGACCAGGTCTTTTTTGGCTGATAATGAAATTAAGATTAGATAATGTGGGTGAGAAAAGTGAAAATGAATCAACATCAACAGCATCAAATGTCAATGTCATCTCATGATCAAATGCTGCACGGCGGACAAATGATGCATATGGGAAACTTAAAACAGAAATTTTGGAATTCACTTTTTTTAGCAGTTCCAATTTTATTTATGGCTCCGGCAATGGGGCTTCATTTACCTTTCCAATTTCAATTTGCCGGCTCCGATATTTTGGTAGTTTTATTAGCAACAATCTTGTTTATTTATGGGGGCAGTCCATTTTTAAAGGGCGCAGTAGCGGAATTGAAGGCCCGGCAACCGGAAATGATGACCCTAATTTCTTTAGGGATTGTCACGGCTTATGGTTACAGTCTCTATGCCTTTATTCACAATAATGTGCTCCACCAGCACCCGTTTGTCATGGATTTTTTTTGGGAATTGGCCACTTTAATTTTAATCATGTTGTTAGGACATTGGCTGGAAATGAACTCTATGATGCAGGCCCAACAAGCAGTCAATCATTTAGCATCTTTGTTACCGGCCAAAGCACATGTCCTGCAAAATGGCCGCACCCATGATGTGTCTCTGCAGCAAGTAGCGGTGGGGGCTAAAGTAGTTGTCAGAGCCGGAGAGGCTGTGCCTTTAGATGGCCAAGTTATTTCCGGTCATAGTGAAGTCAATGAAGCTTTGGTGACGGGAGAATCGCAAGCGGTTCAAAAAAATGTAAATGATGCAGTCGTCGGAGGCTCACTGAATGGTTCCAAAACTTTGACTATCAAAGTTACCCAAGCGGCGGGTTCCGGTTTTGTTGCCAATGTCAATCATTTGGTTCAGCAGTCACAACAGAATAAATCCCAATTACAGACCTGGGCACAACGAGTAGCGGGCTGGCTCTTTTATGCCGCACTGGTGATTGGTTTTTTGGCCTTGCTTGTCTGGAGTATAATTAGTGATGTGGCTACAGGTATTCAACGATTAGTAACAGTCTTGGTAATTGCTTGTCCGCATGCTTTGGGTTTAGCCATTCCGTTAGTTAATGCCCGCAGTACCGCCTTAGGTTCTCGTCATGGCATTTTGATACAACGGCGGCAAGTAATTGAAGAAAGCGCACAAATTGATTACGTAGTTTTTGATAAAACAGGGACCTTGACTCAGGGACAATTTCAAGTTATAGCCTGCCGGTCTTTGAGTAAAGAGTACGATCAATCTCAAATTTTACAAATTATTGGCAGTCTGGAAAGCCAATCTAATCATCCCATTGCCCAAAGTGTGCGCCGCTACCTCAAAAAGCAGCAGCAGTCATTCAAGCCTGCCCAGAATGTTCAAACCTTAGCAGGTGGGGGACTAGCAGGCCAAGTGGCGACCGAAAACTATCAACTACTAAGTCCCCGCTTGGCTGCACAAAAACACTTACAAGTACCTACACTGCATCAATCCGAGACTACGAGTTTTTTAGTGCATGATCAGCAAATTATTGGATACTTAATAGTTGGGGACCAGTTACGGTCTACAGCTAAAAAAATGATTACGGCGATTAAAGACCAAAAATTGACGCCGGTGATGTTGACAGGTGACAATTCAGCCATCGCAGCTCACATAGCAAAACAACTGGGGATTCAACATTTTAAAGCCGAGTTGCAGCCGCAAGTTAAACAACAAATTATTGCGGATTTACAAAAAAAAGGCCATCAAGTCATGATGGTGGGAGATGGCGTTAATGATGCTCCGAGTTTGGCGCAAGCTAATATTGGTGTAGCTTTTGGTGCGGGTACCGACGTGGCGTTAGATGCCGCAGATGTTATTTTAGTGAATAGTAAGCCTTTAGCGATTATTCAGTTTTTAAAATTAGCACGGCGCACTCGGCAAAAAACGTTAGAAAATCTCTGGTGGGGTGCTGGTTATAACATCATCGCCTTACCCTTAGCAGCAGGAGTTTTGGCTTTTGCGGGAATTGTTTTAAGTCCAGCTTTAGGGGCTTTGTTGATGTCGTTGTCGACGGTTATCGTGGCGCTGAATGCAGCTAGTTTACGACTTTAATGGTCTTGTTGATAAGACAGTTTGGTTGCCTGTAGTTGTTCCACTTTTAGTTGTAGTAATTGGCTAATCTGCGTTAAAAGATGGGGTTGATCTGTAATGATCAAACTTTGAGGCGCTTTTAAACGCTCATAACACAGACAATTGGCTGGTAATTGCGGATAGTAATGACGTAATAAAGCAAAATTTTCTGTATTTAAGTTCAAATAAATTAAGTCAAAGCGCAAAGGTAACCAAGGCTGTAAATGACCACTGGCATAGTGCCAATAGGGAGCTTTGGTTGGGTAGTTAGTGGTTTTATGGACAGGCAGCAAAACAATATAATCACTAGGATAGTTGCGATTATATGCTAAAATTCCTTGAGACGGTTTTTGTCGCTGCAGCCAGGCTTTGGTGCCAGCTAAAATAACGAGATCAGCCATGATTTTTCTCCAATTGAGGTGTAATTAATGAAGATAACAGTTTTAGGTTACTACGGAGGCTATCCTTATCGTAATCGTGCAACAAGTGGTTATTTAATTCAAGAACAGAATTATAATCTACTAGTAGATTGTGGCAGCGGGGTGTTAAATGCACTGCAAATGGTTTTAGATCCATTGCAATTGGATGCCGTTTTACTCACGCACTATCATCACGATCATATCGCGGATGTCGGAGTTCTGCAATATTATTGGCAGTTGCATACAGGAGTAAAAAAAGAACCGATTTTACCTATTTATGGACATACACAGGATCCTTTAAATTTTGCTAGTTTGACCTTGCCGGATGTGACACAAGGTCATGGCTATTCCGCGCTGGAACCTTTAGTTTTGGGGCCACTGACTTTAACTTTTTTGCCGACTGTCCACCCAGTACCGGCATTTGCTGTCCGTGTTACTAATCATCAGTCGGTGTTGACCTATACCGCCGATACGGCCTATTTTTCGCAATTAGCCGAGTTTGCTGCTAAATCAGATATTTTGATCGCGGATACAAATTTTCCAGCTGAAAAAACTGGACAACTCTGGCATTTAACCTCACAGCAAGCGGGAGAATTAGCACAGCAAGCCCAAGTTAAACGGCTCATTATTTCCCATTTACCACAAGAATATCCTTTAGATCGATTAACACAACAAGCGCAGCAAGCCGCTGGCGCTGTAAAGGTCTTGCGTGCGTATCAAGGATTAAAGATTGTTTTTTAGAATATATATTTATTCATATTAATATTTTATCCCGAAAAAAGAAGTATATTTTTTGCATTTTGATAAAAGCGTGATAAAATAATCCTAAATTTGAACGATAGGAGCAATCACAATGGTAATTTTATACACTTCACCCAGTTGTACTTCTTGTCGTAAAGCAAAACAATGGTTCAAAGATAATGACATTGCTTTTAAGGAACGAAATATTTTTGCACAACCCTTGACTAAAGAAGAAATTAAGAAAATTTTACAGATGACAGAAGATGGCACAGAAGAGATTATTTCTACACGTTCAAAGGCTTACCAAAATATTCGCGTGGACATTGATGATTTGACCATTGAGCAGCTCATTGCTTTAATTGAACAAAATCCTGGTTTGTTACGGCGTCCGATTATGATGGATGACAAGAGTTTACAGGTCGGTTATAATGAAGATGAAATTCGGCGCTTTTTACCTCGCAAGGTTCGTATTTTAGAATTAAAGGAAGCCCAATTATTAGCTTCAAATCTTTAATGTTTTCTTAATGCCGAGCAACAAGGACTAGAACAGTATTTGTTCTAGTTTTTTGCTGTTATGACTTTACATTCAACTACGGGCTGTTAGAATAAGTATAAGTTGAATAAGATTGGCAGGTGATCATTGTGGAAGTCGAGCACGTTAATGAGAATATGATTCGGGTTTTTTTAGCGAATCATGATCTGGAAGAACGTGGCGTTGATGTTTTAGATTTGTTAGGCAACCGCAAACAAATCGAGTCTTTCTTCTACAGTATTTTAGAAGAAGTAGACACTGATCACAAATTTTCCAAAGACCAAGCAGTGACTTTTCAAGTAATGCCCAATACTAAAGGGCTGGAACTTTTAATTACCAAAATTCCATCCGAAATGGACGATAAGACCACCGATTTTAATCTCTTAGATGAAGATAGTGCGAAGACGGAGGTGGAAGCTAAAGCCACAGAGGACACAACCGATTCAGCCACCTCATCGACAGCTAAACAACAAGTTATTTTAGTTAGTTTTGATCAATTTGAAGATTTCGTAGATTTAAGTCGTAATTTGGTCTTAGAAGCTGGTCAGAGTGATTTATATCAGTATCAAGGAAGATTTTATCTAAAATTAACCTTATTCGTTGATGAGTTACGTAATCTGAACGTTGATGATATTCAAGCGATTGCTGCAGAATATGGAAACTTAGAAACACAGGCTCCGGAAACAATTGCAGAATTTGGTCAAGAAGTGATGAGTCAAACGGCTTTAGAATTAGCACGTTATTATTTCCGGTAAATTTTCTAAATTATGGGTAATTAATTGAAGGGTGACTTCAATTTTTGTTGCGCAAGATTTAACGGGTCAATTAATTTATGCAGTGCATTATCAACAACAACGACCGTTGTTTTGTCCCCATTGTCAACGTGAAGTAGAATATGTTGGCAACGGACAGCGACGGCCGTTTTTTCGTCATATCACAAAATCGGAAACTAAGCAAGCGGAATCTCTAGTCCATCAAGCGGGGAAACAGTGGTTGGCTACTTTTTTTCAGCCGGCCTTTCAGGTAAAATTGGAGGTGTTTGCCCCGCCCAATCAACGAATTGACGTTCAAGCGCTAAGTTCTAATATGAAATTAGCCATTGAATATCAGTGTTCACCGATTAGTCGCCTAGAATTATCCGAACGACAACAAGGTTATCAAAACAAAAACTACCATCCGTTATGGATTTTTGGTCCGGAACACTATTTTAAAGCGGCAAAATTGCGGCATTTACAAACTATCCTCAGTTATTCCAAGTTTTGGGCTTTTTATGTGTTGTTTAAACTACCGGCTGATAATTTTTTACGACTAAATTACAATTATCAAATGGCCCCGCATAGTTCCAGACTCTATTGGCGACAGGTACATTTCACTTCGTGGCAGCAATTATGGACATTTCGACCTTCCTTGGGCACTTATCGTCTAGAACATATCAATTGGTTACGTTGGTATCGGCAACAACAGCGGTACCCCAGTCGGCAGTTTGTTCACTTACAAAATCAATGTTATCAGCAGCGGATCAATATGCTGCATTATGTAAAAAAAACACCGTCACAGACGATGTTTCCAATTTATCGCTATTTTCCTTGTTACACTTTACTCTTGCAAACTTTGCAGCGCACCAATTTTCAAAAATTACCCTTGATTGAGCCGAAGGTTAGTCTAAGATGTGCAAATCAGGACTTTGCTGGACGTGACGTTGACTAACTAATTTGTTTAAAAAAGGTTCGAGTTGTGCTCCGGTTTCGGCTTCAATAATAACTCCTTGATCATCTTGCGCATCGGAGTAATCAAAGATTACTATCGAAGGGGTAGTCTGAATGTTTAATTGGTTAGCTCGTTGCTGATCTTGTAAGCATTGTTGAGCTGTAAAGTTACTATTTTGATCAGCCAACATGGCCGCCACGTCTAAATGGGATTGAGTCGCGATTTCTTTCACTAAATCTATATTAAACGGCCGTTTTTCAAAGTCGACTGCCTCTTGTAAGCTCATTAAAAATTGGCGACTTTTGCGTTTTCCTTGGAGGGTTGCTGCTTTATAACAATGTGTTGCAAGCGTAATATTTTGTGTAATTTGATTACGTAGTTGGAGATCATGTTGATTTAGATGGTTATATTTAATATAATTATCAACAATTTGCACACTACTTAACGGGACAAAAGTTAGATGGACGGCTATATTGTGTTTTTTGGTAAAATTAATAAGTGTTTTTTCCACAGTGAGTCCACTTTTGCCAATTGGATTAATAAAAATAAAAACTTCCCACATGTTAATCCTCCTAGAGATTTTCTTATCAATAAGAAGCCACACGATATCTTAACAAAAAATATTGAGAATGCAATAGATATACAATTTACTTTAATAATAGCTGCTTCAGTCCATGCAGACAAGATGCGTTATTCTAAAATTGAGGTGAGATCATGGTGCAAAGAAATTGGACCGTCTTTTTGATGCCCTATGAACAAGCAGTAGACGAATTAAAAATTAAGTTACGGTCATTGCGTAAGGAATTTTTAGAAAAAGGTGAACAATCACCGATTGAATATGTTACAGGTCGCGTTAAATCCGTTGAAAGTATTAAAGAAAAAATGAAACGGCGGTTTATCGCTGATGATTTACTAGAGCAGGATATGCAAGATATTGCGGGATTGCGCATTCAGTGCCAGTTTGTCGAAGATATTTATCAAGTGGTAGATTTGCTCCATGATCGCACGGATCTCACTGTAGTCGAAGAGCGAGACTATATCACTAATAGTAAGCAAAGTGGTTATCGTTCTTATCATATCGTAATTAAATATCCGATTCAATTAGCTACAGGTGTAAAAGAAATTTTAGCGGAAATTCAAATTCGTACTTTGGCCATGAATTTCTGGGCGACAATTGAGCATTCTTTAAATTATAAATATCAAGGCGACTTTCCGGCAGATATTAATTCGCGTTTAAAACGAGCAGCAGAAGCTTCCTTTATGTTAGATGAAGAAATGTCCAAGATTCGTGGAGAAATTCAAGATGCACAGCGCTATTTTCACACTCAAAAAATCCGGGAACCCAAATCGCCAAAGGAGTTAAATCATGAAAGTTTGGATTCAAAATAATTCAAAAGCTCTTTCCCAACAAGTTGCCCAACAGCTCCAGGTCAAATTACGGCAAGCCGGCATTACGATTCAAGCTAATCACCCGGATTTAGTAATTACGATTGGCGGCGATGGCACTTTTTTAAGTGCTTTTCATCGTTTTAACAATCAGTTGAATCATTTACAATTTATCGGCATCCATACCGGACATCTGGGTTTTTATACCGATTGGCAAGATAATGAATTAGACCAATTAGTAACACACATTGTAGCCGATGATAAAAAAGTCATTGAATATCCGCTTTTAGATGTACAAGTAACCTATACTTCTCAGCAGGTCGCACATTTTTGGGCTCTCAACGAGGCTACTTTGCGTCAAGTTTCGCAAACCATGCGCGCAGATGTATTAATTAATGATCAAAAATTTGAACGATTTCGCGGTGATGGGGTAGTAGTTTCGACGCCTACCGGATCCACGGCATATTCGAAGTCCTTAGGTGGGGCGTTAATTGATCCCACTTTAGAGGTAATGCAATTTAATGAAATGGCACCGATCAATAATCGAGTTTATCGAACAGTAAATTCTTCTTTGATTTTAACCCATAATCAGATTCTTACAGTGATACCGGATCCGGGCAGTGATTATATTATTACCATTGATAATTTGGCTTATGATCATTGTGCCATTCAAAAAATTCAATATAAGATGGCCGATCAAAAAATAAAAATTGCTTCCTATCGGCCCAAGAATTTTTGGTTGCGCGTGCGCAATGCATTTTTAGTGGATGATCAACGATGATCTATCATTGGCGCAAACAAGACGCTCCGGTACAAAAGTTAGGCAGTTTTTTACAACAGGTAGGTTTTTCACGAACGCAATTAAAACAATTAAAATATCATGCGGGATTAGTTTTTGTAAACCATAAGCGACGCTACTTTGATTATTTAGTTCGTCAAAATGATGAAATTTGGGTACGCCTGCCTAATGAAAACAGCTCCCCCAAAATAGTCCCTCAGGCTGGTCCGCTCAGTATTTTGTATGAAGACGATAATTATTTGATTCTGAATAAACCAGCGGGACTAGCATCCTTGCCGGCTCAAGGGCAAACTACTCCGGCACTGGCTAATTTAGTCAAATTCTATTTGCAGTCCCAACATCAAAATGATGTGATTCATTTAATTTCTCGTCTTGATCGAGATACTTCCGGAATTATTTCTTTAGCTAAAAATGCTTACGCGCATTATCTTTTAGCAAGCGAGTTTCGAACGGCAGCAGTGAAAAAAGAATATCTGGCTCTAGTAACTGGAACCTGGAGCAATTTGCCTACCCAAGGCACCATTACTTTTCCCATTGGGGTGGATCCGCAGAATCATAATTTACGCTGCGTGGATCCACAAGGGCAACCAGCTCTTACGAAATATCAGGTTTTAGATTGTTTTCCTCATTATACTGTGTTAAAAATAGCGTTAGTTACTGGCCGCACCCATCAAATTCGTGTACATTGTGCAGCCATGGGACACCCGCTTTTAGGCGATCGAGCTTATGGCGGTTCAACTCATTATATTGCCCGACAAGCTTTACATTGTCGGCATTTTACATTTTGGCATCAAATTCAACGACAACAAATTCAGATATGGGCCCCGGTGCCAACAGACATACAAGCCCTGTTATAGGTGAAAAATGACAGAATTAGAAACTCGGGTTAAACAACAATTTGATCAGTTATCTGAATTATTGGATAACAACCAAACTAAACAATTTCGGAAAAAGTTCTTGGATATGCATTTTTATGAACAGGGACAATTTTTTATGACTTTGAACCAAGCCCAACGAAAAGAACTTTATGCGATTATGGCTCCCGATGAAATCGGCGACATGTTTGATACCTTGCAAGATGATGATCCCCACATTTCACGCATTTTACATGAAATGGATCTGAAATATGCTTCCGAAGTTATTAATAGTATGTACGACGATAATGCCGCTGATATGTTGGAACATTTAGATAAAGCGGAAGTAGATCGCTATTTGTCGATTATGTCCACTGCTGATGCCAATCAGTTACGCGGCTTATTGCATTATGATACGGAAACTGCCGGGGGCTTAATGACGACAGATTATGTGGTTATGAGCCAGTATTTGACAGTCGGTGCAGCCCTAAAGGCGTTGCGTAAATTTGCGCGGACAGCAGAAACTATTTATTACCTTTATATTGTAGATGATGCCAATGATCTCGTCGGCATTATGTCGTTACGGGAATTGTTTACGCATAATGAAAAAGCCACGCTCAATACGGTAATGGTTCGTAATGTGGTGTCCGTTTATGTGGATGACGATCAAGAAGCGGTCGCACAAGTTTTTCGTGATTATCAGTTTGTTTCTTTGCCAGTAGTAGATCATGCTAATAAATTAGTCGGAATTGTCACAATTGATGATGTGATTGAAGTCATTGACGATGAAGCTGAGGAAGATTATTCCAAATTAGCCGGTGTTGATGTGGATGAATCCCAGACAACGCCATTAAGTGCGGCCAGCAAACGTTTGCCTTGGTTGATTACCTTACTTTTTTTGGGAATGATTACTGCTACCTTGATTTCGCATTTTGAAAATCTTTTAAGTCAAGCGAGCATTTTAGCGGTTTTTATTTCATTAATTACAGGTACAGCGGGGAACGCCGGAACCCAAAGTTTAGCCGTAGCAGTTCGTCGGTTATCTTTAGAAAATAACAATCCCCAACATCTAATCAAACTGTTATTAAAAGAATTAATAACCGGTTTGGTAATTGGCTTAATAACTGGCTTAACCATTTGGTTAGTAGTCGGCTTGTGGAAACATAACTTTGTGTTAGGCCTAGTTATTGGTTTAGCGATGATGGTGGCAATTACTGTTGCCAATCTCGCCGGCAGTTTGATTCCCATGTTGATGGCCAAAATCGGTTTTGATCCTGCAGTGGCTAGTGGTCCGTTTATTAGTACTTTAAGTGATCTGACTAGTGTTTTGATTTATTTTAATATTGCCAGTTTATTTATGGGCTTTTTTAAAGGACTATAAATTGCGGTTATTAGGAATGTACAGTTAATTAATAAGCATAATAGTTAAAAAAAATCCTTCTGATAACCAGAAGGATTTTTTGAATATTAAAATGTGAGGGTTGATTCTTATTTACAAAAACCAAAGTAGCCAATCACAATCAGGGCTAAGACAATGCGATACCAGCCAAAAGCTTTAAAATCATTTCGTTTAATATAATCTAGTAAGAATTTAATAGCAGCATAAGCAACGATGAATGAAACTACCGTCCCTACTAGTAAGACAAAAGATTGTAAACCGGTAAAAACATTACCATGCATAAAGAATTTTAGTAGTTTTAATAAGCTGGCACCAAACATCGTCGGAATAGCTAAGAAAAACGAAAATTCCGTAGCTACATAACGAGAAGTACCAATTAAAATAGCCCCTAAGATGGTTGCTCCGGAACGTGAAGTGCCGGGAATAAGGGATAAAACTTGAAAAGCTCCAATAGCCAAGGCGATTGAATAGGGGAGCTTATTCAAATCCGTCAGGCGCGGGGTTTTAGTTTGATTGTAATTTTCAATGATAATGAATAAGACACCATAAATTAATAAAGTTGCGGCAATTACCGGCCATGTATTAAAATGCTCATCCATGAAGTCATTCAGGGGCAATCCAATAATAACCGACGGCATGACAGCTAAAAGTACTTTCCCCCAAAGGGTCCAAGTTTGCCTTCTTTCAAGGACAGTTTTATGAGGTGAGAAAGGATTGAGTTTGTGAAAATAAATAACGACGACAGCTAAAATAGCTCCCAGTTGAATAACCACCATAAACATATTAATAAAGGCTGGTGATTCTTGCAGCTTTATAAATTCGTTGGCTAAATACAAATGCCCCGTAGAACTGATAGGTAAAAATTCGGTAATTCCTTCAATTATTCCTAAAATGATGGCCTTGAAGACATCTAACATAAATAAATCCACTCCAAATTAATAAAATAGAATACAGGTACCTTCGGGAACTTGTACATCATTATTTAAAAACGTCAAGTAGCCCGTCAAAGCATTATATTTCAGTACGGTTACGTCATTTGATTTTTGATGCGGGACTAAGACGTAATTACCCGTTAAATCAAATTGAAAGTCACGCGGGAAATCACCTTGAGTTTTTATTGTTTGTAATTGTTCCAAATCAAGACCATTAGCACTAATTTTAAACGAAACCAGTGAATTGTGACCACGATTAGATGTATATAAATATTTCTGATCGGGGGAAAGGCGAATAGCCGCTGCGGTATTAGGTTCTTCAAAGCCAGCCGGCAAGAGCGCGTAAGTATTTTCCAAACTGAAATACCCCTCATGATATTGCAAAACTAACACAGTTGAACTCAATTCGCAAATGCAATAAGCAATGTCAGGATGTTGGCCATTAAAAACGATATGGCGCGGAGCCGAACCCGCAGGAACCTTGAAAGTGGCGTGAAGCTGGGCCTTGCCATTGGGATTTAAATCATAGGTTAAAATCGAATCGGTCCCATAATCACAAATAACTAGTTTATCATCTGGGGTTAAATGAGCAATATGCGGATGTGCCGCTTCTTGCTCGGGCAAAACGGAATGCCCGCTTAATTGAATTTGATCGGTTAAAGTTAGAGTAGAATCTGCTTGGATTCGGTAAATATTAACTATACCGCTATGAAAATTAGCTGTAAACACTAGTTGTTTTTTATCGGATACTTCAATATAAGCCGGCGCTGGACCAGATTGTAAGACTTGACCTAAAAGCTGAAAATTATGTTCCAGATCAAAAGCTGCTACACCACCTTGTGTTTTGGTTTTGACTACCGAATATAAAATATTGGCATTGGAAATAGTAAAATAAGTCGGACCTTCTAAGCTAACGGCCAGTTGTGCCGGTGATAGTTGCCCTTGCTGGCTGTCAAAAGACAATTGGTAAATGCCTCGACTAGCTTGTTTAGTGTAACCACCAATTAATACATGTTCTTTCATAATTTTTTCTCCTTTGACCAATATTCTATAATAAAACCCTTGAAAAAACTGCTTTAAGTCTTATTTCAATGATGTTTATATCACAATCGTAAACAACAGGCGTAATGGGCAGGAAAATGTTAATATTAAATTATGCTATCTCGCCTAGTTTTTCCTTATTTTTTCAAAATTACAATTTAGGAGTTTTTTCATGACGAACAACAAAAAAACATGGTTTACAAACTGGTTTTTAAATAATAAATTCACCGTGGTGTTATTAAATATTTTGTTATTGTTCGTAATTATTGCGCTATTTGGGAAGGTGAACTATTTTTTTCGACCACTAGGCCAAATTCTGGGAATCATTTTACCACCACTAGTAGTAGCCGGAATTTTGTATTATTTAATTGATCCCCTGATTGATTGGCTGGAAGCTAAATTTAATATTCCCCGCGTGTGGTCGATTAGTATAGTTTTTATTTTAATTTTTGGATTGTTAATTTGGATGGTCGTGACTTTAATTCCCATTATTCAAAGTCAGATTAATTCTTTAATTCATAATATTCCAAGTTACTGGCGGGATTTACAAGGAATGCTCAATGAGTTAAGTCATAATCCCCGTTTACAAAAACTACATTTGACTCAAAATTTTTCCACAACTAAAATTAATCATTCACTGGCACAAAGTTGGGATGGGGTCCTAGGTTCAGCCTTTAATAACCTAACTTCGGCGGTGGGAATTGTGTCTAATGTTGTCATGATTTTACTAACCGCACCTTTTGTCTTATTCTTCATGCTGAAAGATGATCGTCAAATTAAACCGTTAATTTTGAAGTATGTGCCGGATCGTTTAAAAGCCTCCATCGGTGTGACATTAACCGAAATTAATGGCGCCTTAAGTTCTTATATCCGCGGTCAGTTAACAGTGGCCTTTTGGGTGGCGGTTATGTTTGCGGTGGGTTATTTAATTGCGCAGGTTCCCTATGCTTTATTGTTGGGAATTACGGCGGGTTTTTTAAATTTAATTCCTTATGTCGGCTCCGCTTTAGGCTTGATTCCCGCTATTATTTTAGCCTTGATTAATGGACATGGGATGATTTGGAGTGTGATCATTGTCTTCGCTATTGAACAGACTATTGAAACGCGGGTAGTTTCCCCGCTGGTAGTCGGTAATAAAATGAATATGCATCCGGTCACGACAATTTTTGTTTTATTAGTATCCGGCGGTATGTTTGGGTTAGCGGGAGTTATTTTTGGCATTCCGATATTTGCAATTTTGAAAATTATATGTTCCCGCATTTTTAAATGGTTTCAACGTAATTCTAATTGGTATCAAAATGGTACTAATTGAATTTCATGGTACGACTTTGTTAATGTCAAATTAAAACCCGCCAACCAATTTAGTTGACGGGTTTGCTTAAAATAAGCTTAACTGGTTAATCACCATTATAAATTGAATTTTTTAAAATGACATAGTTGACTTTTCTTAAATCGGCTAAATTACGACCGCCAGCGTATGAAATGGCAGATTGTAAATCTTCTTTCATTTCGCGTAGAGTGGTTTTGATTGAACCGCGGTAAGGGACAGTGATAGCTTTACCTTCAATATTTTTGCGTTCACCTTTTTGCATTTCGGAAGCAGAGCCAAAATACACTTTGACTTTTTGACCATTTTTTTGGCGGATTTCGCCGGGATTTTCATCATGTCCGGCAAGTAAAGAGCCAATCATTACCATCTGCGCGCCAAAACGTAATGATTTGGCAATATCGCCATTGGTACGGATGCCTCCATCTGCAATAACTGGTTTGTTTGCAGCTTTAGCGCACATACGTACGGCCGCTAATTGCCAACCGGCTGTGCCAAAACCAGTTTTGATCTTTGTAATGCAGGCACGGCCGGGACCAATTCCCACCTTGGTAGCATCTGCTCCCGCATCCTCCAAAAAGTGAACTGCTTCAGGAGTAGCCACATTGCCGGCAATCACGAAACTTTGTGGCAAATAAGTTTTGATATACTGGATCATGTGCTGAACACTAGGAGCGTAGCCATGGGCAATATCAATTGTAATAAACGCCGGCGTTAAATGGGCCTGTACTAACTGATCAATGAGTTCATAGTCGGCTTTTTGGACACCCACGCTAATGGAAGCATAGAGTTGCTGCTGGTGCATCTTTTGTACAAAATTGAAGCGGGTTTGGGGCGTAAAACGATGCATAATATAAAAATAATTATTTTGTGCTAGCCAAACTGCTAATTTTTCATCAATAACACTAGCCATATTAGCAGGGACTACCGGAATTTGAAAAGTATAGTTACCTAATTGGACACTAGTCTGAGCTTGGTGTCGATGCTCTAAAATACATTTTTGCGGAATCAATTGAATATCTTCGTAATCAAAAACATTAAAAGGATTATTCGGCATTTTATCAGTCACCTTCGAATCTATTTGCGAACATTTAACGAGATACATTTGCTAAAAGTTCGCCCTTAATTATTAAATAATATTTCTTCCAAATGTCAAGGAAAAATTAAGACTTGCCGAAAAGTTCATGACCGCCTATAATCAAACTTGTGGACTTAGTTCGTGTGTTTTTATCAAACTCAAATTTAATAAAAGTATACGATATAAGTTAATTAACGTATTTTCTCGCTGTGTTAGACCGAGGAAATGCGTTTTTTTGTAAATTAGTTGTGGTAAAATTTGAAAAGAATATTATTTGTTGAGTGGAGGTATGAGTTAGCTGTAATGACCAATCATATTGTTTTATTTGAACCTTTAATGCCAGCTAATACGGGCAATATTGCGCGAACCTGTGCGGGAACTAATACCATCTTGCATTTGATTCGGCCCTTAGGCTTTGCGCTAGACGATAAACATCTTAAACGGGCGGGTTTGGATTATTGGGATCATGTCCAGTTAGTAATTCATGATGATTTAACAGATTTTTTACAACAAGTGAAAGATCCACATTATCTGTATTTAATTTCTAAATTTGCGGATCAATCATATACCGCAGTGGATTATACAGATACGACACAAGATCATTATTTTTTATTTGGGAAAGAAACCACGGGATTACCTGAAAAGTTCATGCGTCAAAATTATGAAAAATGTTTACGAATTCCGATGACTGATAATATTCGGGCTTTGAATTTGGCCAATTCTTGTGCCATCGTGATTTACGAAGCATTGCGGCAACAACAATTTGCCGGTTTAGAATTACAGCATCATTATCTTCATGATAAATTACATTAGGAGGAATTATGGATATTCAAGCGAATAAAGGGCCGATTGTAGTCCAGAGTTTTCATTATGACGTTGTCGACGCCTCGAGTCCGATTAAAACTGAAGTACAGGTAGAACTTCAAGATTATGAGCCGCAAGAACCAGTAAAAAATGCGCTGACACTTCAGGTCATGACCCCCTTTGATATTCATCCAAAGGGTACAACATTTGCAATTTCAGGCTTAGTTGGCCAAGTAGTACAATTAATAAATTGCCCACAAACCATTGATCAACTAGATGCTCAAATAGTGCAGCAATTGTCACAACCGCTCATTGAACAAATTCAAATTTTAACATATCAGGTAACTGCGATCACTTTGGATCAAGGTTATCACTTAGAATTTAATCCCCAGAGTAAATAAAGCGTTCATCATCGTATCTTTGAAAAATGAAATCAGATATTATATATTATAGTAAAAGCGCAATCATTATTTTTTGATAATTCAATGATAATGAACGTTAGTCAGAATTAGGGAAAGGTATATGGAACAAAATATTAATATTGATGAATTCTACCAAATTATAAAAAAACATTGGCGGATTGTTTTGAATAGTGCAATTGTAGGTGTGATATTAGCCTTGATTGTGACTTTTGTAGTGATGACTCCTAAATACCAATCACAAACCCAAATTGTTGCTACTTTACCTAAACAGCAACAGGCTCAAGATACTAATAACGACGTAACTGCTAATTTGCAGTTAGTCAATACTTATAAAGAATTTGTCATGGGGGATGTGGTCTTAGAAAAATCCAGTCGAGACCTGAAAAGAATTGGCATTAAACGTAGTACTAATCAATTAAAAAAATCTCTACAAGTAACTCAACCGCAAAATTCGTTAATGTTCACTATTAAGGCTAAAGATATCAATCGTTATGATGCTAAAGCGATTGCCAATATCGTAGCATATGAATTTCAAAAAAATGTGCAAAAATACTTAAATGTCAATAAGATTTCGATTATTTCCAAGGCACAAGTCCCTCAAAAACCTGTTTCTCCTAAAAAAGGATTAAATATACTTATTGGTTTGGTTGTGGGTATTGTCTGCGGTATAGGATTGGTTTTCTTGGTAGAAATGCGCGATCTAACTATCAAAGACGAGGACTTTATTACGGATAAATTAGGGTTAACAGTTATTGGCCATGTAGCACGCATTTCTCAGCAACAGTTACAGCAGACCACAAATGCGCGTGATTTTGGCATGGATCAGAAAAACCGGAAAGATAATGAAGTTACGACGCGCCGCGGTCGGAATATTTAAGGAGTTAATAAATGTTTAAAAAGAAAAGCAAAACCCAATTAGCTAGTCAAAAAACTGCGGCTGTCAGTTTAATTAGTTTATTAAATTCGCGGTCAACTATTGCGGAACAATACCGGACCATTCGTACTAATATCCAATTTGCAGCTTCCAGTGATCATCCTGTCAAATCCATTGTAATTACTTCTTCGGGACCATCAGAGGGAAAATCCTTAACGGCGGCCAATTTGGCAATAGTTTTTGCCAAGTCTGGTAAAAAGACACTGTTGTTGGATGGTGATATGCGCAAACCCACGGTTTGGAAAACTTTTCGCTTAAGCAATCAAAAAGGACTGAGCACGTTATTAGTATCTCCTGATGATATTGCTGATTCAATTCAAAAAACAACGATTGATAATTTATCTGTATTAACAAGTGGCCCACAACCACCTAACCCCTCGGAGTTACTGGGCTCAACCCGCGAGGAGGTCATTATGGATCAATTGACTCGGTTATTTGATGTGATTATTGTAGATATGCCGCCTGTAGTTACGGTAACTGATGCACAAATTGTAGCTTCTAAAGCTGACGGAACCATTCTGGTGGCGCGCGAAGGTGTTAGTGAAAAGGCTGCTCTACTCAAAGCTAAACAACTGTTAGAAATTGCTCATGCCCGTATTTTAGGGGTAGTATATAATGGCGTCGATTCAGCCAACGATGCGGGTTATTACTACTATAGTGATAAATAATGTCTCAACCAGTAATTGATTTACATTGTCATATCTTGCCGGGAGTAGATGATGGTGCCCAAACTATGGAAGATACGTTAGCCATGGCGCACAAGGCTGTCGACCAAGGGATTACTCATATTTTATGTACCCCCCACTATAATAATGGTCAATATAATAATAAAAAAAGCGATATTATCCCTTTGGTAGAGCGCGTGCAACACGAATTAGATGTCCAGCAAATTCAATTACATTTGTTGCCTGGCCAAGAAACCCATATTAGTGGGGATTTAGTGGATTGTATGGCACGAGATGAAGTTTTATATACCGATTTACAAGAACAATATCTGTTACTGGAGTTTCCCAGTTCCGAAGTGCCAATTTATGCAAAACCATTATTTACAAAAATTTTAGCCTTAGGAAAGATACCAGTGATTGTTCATCCAGAACGCAACGCTCATTTTATTAAAGATCCCAATGATTTAATCACATATTTGGATATGGGTTGCTTGGCCCAGTTAACGGCACCCAGTTATTTGGGAATCTTTGGCAAGCAAATTCAAAAAACTGCCCAATTAATGGTCCAGCATAATTTAGTTCAATGTATAGCTTCTGACGCTCACGGTTTGCAGCGGCGTAATTTTTATTTACAAGAAGCTTTGCAGGCCATTCATCAAGATTTTGGAGAAACTAAGGTGACTCAATTTTTAAAAACCGCTCGTGCTTTAGTTAATGGAGATGAGATTTCAGTGACGAATTACACCTCTATTACAAAGAAAAAACCTTGGTGGAAATTAATTTAAGAGGAAAGGCTTTATTACATATGGTACAAGATAAGAAAAAACGGCGCCACAGTAAACGAAAAAAAACAATTCTGGAAATTGGACTAATTGTGATATTTTTAGCTTTGGCAGGAGTAGGTGCTTATGCTGGTCGTATTTACTACGATGTCAATCATACGGCGCAATCCGTTTATAAAAAGAAAAATAAGTCGATTAAAAACCTGCGGGGCCAACAAGCTATTCATTTAGATGGACAAAAACCATTTTCGATTCTCTTGTTAGGTACGGATACAGGTGCTTTGGGACGCAAGGAACAGGGACGTACGGACTCCATGATTTTGGCAACGGTAAATCCTCAAACTAAGCAAACGAAAATGTTGAGTATTGCTCGAGATTCCCGTGTCAAAATTGCTCGAACTAATAAACTAGCTAAAATCAATTCCGCCTATGAGTATGGTGGTGTTTCTAACGTCATTAATACTGTCCAAAATTTTTTGGATGTCCCTGTGGATTATTATGTTTTATTGAATATGCGGGGTATTGAGCAATTAGTGAGTGCAGTCGGTGGGGTCAAAGTAAACAATAAATTTACTTTTAATTACGAGGGCAAACATTTTCCTAAAGGTGTAATCTATTTAAATGGATCTGATGCTCTAAAATATTCCCGTATGCGTTATAGTGATCCGGATAATGATTTTGGCCGCCAACGTCGACAACAACAAATAATCCAAGCGGTATTAAGAAAAGCTGTTTCCCTAAATATGTTGACGCACTATAATGAGTTTTTAACAGCGATGCAGGATAACTTACAGACCAATCTCACTTTAAAGGATGTTTTAAGTATTCAAAAAAAATACCGTAAAGCTTTGAATTTTCAAACTTTACAACTGAGAGGACACGGGCAAATGATTGATGGTCAATCATATCAAGTAATGGATGCTCATGAAGTTAGTGCAGTAACTCAAACTTTAAAACAGCAATTAAATTTAAAATAGTAGGTGGAAAAAATCGTGGCTAATTATTTAATAACGGGCGGTGCTGGTTTTATTGGTTCTAATTTAGCACAAGTACTTGTTGAAAATGGTGACACAGTAGTAATCGTGGATGACCTTTCGATGGGTAGTTTGGCAAATATCAATAAACTAAATCCTGAGCAAGTAACTGTTTATCAAAAATCAATTACTGATCATGACTTTATGCGTAAGCTATTAGTTAATAATCATTTTGACTATCTGGTTTTGCTTGGTGCGGTGGCTAGTGTGGCTGACTCAGTAGTGAGACCCATCGAAACTCATGCTATTAATTGTGAAGCTAATTTAAATGTTTTTGATGTTATAAGGAAACATCAGATTAACATCAAAAAAATATTCTTTGCCTCTTCGGCGGCGGTTTATGGTAATGGAGGTCCTACTACTAAACAGGAAACTTCTTTAATCGATCCTTTGTCTCCATATGCAATTGATAAATTCACGACTGAGCGTTATTTACTGAATTATGGTAAGTTGTACGGCTTAAATACAGTAGCCGCGCGATTTTTTAATGTGTACGGCCCTAAACAAAATCCGAATTCTCCCTATTCTGGGGTTTTATCCATAATTAATAAAGCCTTGACCGAAGATTCTGAGTTTGCTCTTTTTGGTGATGGAGAACAGACTAGGGATTTTGTTTATGTTCAAGATGTCATTCGGGCAGTGCTGCTGTTATTGCACAACAGCAATACTAACAATAATGTTTATAACATTGCCACAGGAAAATCGATCTCTTTAAACAAGGTCATTGAGATCTTTGAAAATGTTTATGGAAAACATTTAAAAATTGTTAGACATTCTGCTCGTAAAGGGGATGTAAAGGATTCCGGAGCAGATATTAGCAAAATTCAAAAACTAGGTTTTCAGCCTGAATATAGCATTCAAGAGGGATTATCTGCTTATATTGCTGCTCAAAATATCTGATATTAAATCAAAATAAATTATGGATATAAATTTGGGGGGACTATTTTAGTCAAGATATTTTGATTTTAAGCTAGACATTATTTAAATAACAGCAGCACACATAACTGATTGTTTTAAACATTTATAATAGTAGAGACCTTGGATTGATAATAAGATAAAAGGTAAGATATTTTCAGTAATCTATTCAATTCTTGTTTTTAATTCCGTGTATCAATCGATGATTTGGTGAAACTTAGTAATGAATACGCTTTATTTCAAATTGGGATATTAGTGGATTGTTAAAGTAAATTATATCGTTAAAAGTATAATTATTTTTGCGATTATGTATGTTAATATAATATTATTGGAAGTGTATGATTAAGATAAAGTTATAAATAAAAATAATTTTTGGGGGAATTATTTTGCAGGGGGAAAACAGAATACCCAAAAAGTTAGATACTTCTCTAACAATTTCGCAACAAAATAGCAGGTATGTATATAGATTTATTAAACGTTCGTGTGATATTTTATTTAGCTTGTTAGGAATATTAATCTTTCTTGTTCCGGGATTTTTGATTGCGTGTGCTATCAAATGGGAAAATCCAAAAGGAACAATTTTTTATACGCAGACTCGAGTAGGGAAATACCAAATACTTTTTAAAATGTACAAATTTCGTTCGATGCAGGAAAACGCGGACTCGATCATCACCAAATTAAAGTCGCAAAATGAAGTAGATGGGGCGATGTTTAAGATGAAGCATGATCCACGAGTTACGAAAGTGGGACATTTTTTAAGGCGACATAGTTTAGATGAGATACCTCAATTATGGAATGTTTTTAAAGGTGATATGTCGTTAGTTGGTCCGCGACCGCCGTTAGAAAGAGAAGTAGTCCAATACACTGATTATGACAAACAAAGACTTTCTGTCAAACCTGGTTGTACGGGTTTATGGCAAGTTAGTGGTCGTAATAATGTTGGTTTTCACGAAATGGTAGAGCTGGATTTAAAATATATAAAAGAGCGCGGACTTTATTTCGATTTTAAAATAATTTTACAAACTATTAAGATTATTATTTTTCCTAATAATGCATTTTAAGGGGAAATGGGGGGTCAATTGTAATGAAAGGGATAATTTTAGCAGGTGGTTCGGGCACTCGCTTGTATCCGATTACACGGGCAATTTCTAAGCAATTAATTCCCATTTACGATAAGCCCATGATTTATTATCCGATGTCAGTATTAATGCTAGCTGGTATCAGGGAAATTTTGATTATTTCCACTCCAATGGATATTTCACGTTTTGAAGATTTGTTTGCTGATGGTAGTGATTTGGGGCTGAATATTTCTTATGCAGTTCAAAAGGAACCTCGTGGACTAGCGGATGCATTTATCGTTGGGAAAAAATTTATTGGTTCAGATGCAGTTTGTTTAGTACTTGGGGACAATATTTTTTACGGCAGTGGACTATCACATTTATTACAAGAATGTGCTCAAAAAACAGTTGGCGCCACTATTTTTGGTTACCATGTTAATGATCCCGAACGTTTTGGGGTTGTCGAATTTGATGAAAAAATGCATGCAAAATCAATTGTTGAAAAGCCTAAACATCCAGCAAGTAATTATGCAGTTACGGGATTGTATTTTTATGATAATCATGTAGTTGATATCGCTAAAAATATTCGTCCCTCAGCACGTGGGGAACTGGAGATTTCCAGTATTAATCAAGCTTATTTGGATCAAGGACAACTCGATGTAAAAATTATGCGGCGAGGCTATGCATGGTTAGATACCGGAACACATGATTCTTTACATGAGGCAAGTGGATTTATTGCAACTATACAAAAAAATCAGAATTTAAAAGTTGCGTGTTTGGAAGAAATTGCTTATCGCATGGGTTATATTTCCCCAGAAAAATTATTGGAATTGGCACAGCCACTGCAAAAAAATGATTATGGTAAATACTTATTAAGATTGGTGGGAAAATAGTGGGTAAATTAAAAATCATTTCAACTCAATTACAAGATGCGAAAATTATTGAACCCGAAGTTTTTGGTGATCAACGGGGATTTTTTACAGAATCCTATTCCAAAAGAGATTATCAAAAACTGGGCCTTAATTTTGACTTTATTCAAGACAATCAGTCTTTATCACAAACAGCCGGAGTGTTGCGGGGACTACATTTTCAACGCGGTGAGTCTGCCCAAACAAAACTTATTCACGTTGTTACTGGTGTGGTTTGGGATGTCATCGTTGATTTACGGCAAGGATCACCTACATATAAAAAGTGGGAAGGCTTTATCATCTCAGCTAGCAATCATCGTCAGCTCTTAGTGCCGCGAGGCTTTGCGCATGGTTTTGTTACTTTAACAAATAATGTTAATTTTCTTTACAAATGCGATCATTATTATGACCCTGCGGCTGACGGTGGGATTAGTTATTGTGATCCGGATTTAAATATTAATTGGCCCATTGATCTCCAACAAGCTATTATTTCTGAGAAAGATGCACATCAAGTATTGCTGCGGGAATTTGAAAAAGATAATCCCTTTATTTATGGTAAAATTTAGGAGAAATAATGTTTAAAAATATTTTAGTGACGGGAGCAGCTGGTTTTATTGGTTCTAATTTTGTGCATTATTTAGTTCGTGAACACCCAGAGGTAAAACATATCATTGTTTTAGATAAATTAACTTATGCCGGTAATCCGGCCAATTTGGCAGATTTACCGAGCAGCCGAGTCCAATTGATAGTGGGCGATATTTGTAATCAAAATTTAGTTTCCCAGTTAGTAGCACAAGTTGATGCGGTAGTTAATTATGCAGCTGAAAGTCATAATGATAATTCTTTAACTAATCCAGATCCTTTTATTCAAACCAATATAGTCGGAACTTATACTTTGATCCAAGCTTGCCGTCATTATAATGTCCGTTATCATCATATTTCGACTGATGAAGTCTATGGAGATTTGCCATTGAGAGAAAATTTACCTCATCATGGTGAAGGCCCAGGAGAAAAATTTACTTCCAAGAGTCGCTACAACCCCAGTAGTCCATATTCTGCTTCCAAGGCTAGTTCAGATTTATTAGTCCGTGCTTGGGTTCGTTCTTTTAATTTACAGGCAACGATCTCTAATTGTTCAAATAATTACGGTCCTTATCAGCATATTGAAAAGTTTATTCCTCGGCAAATTACAAACATTTTATGCGGAAGACGGCCTAAGCTATATGGTACAGGCAATAACGTACGCGATTGGATCCATACTAGTGATCATTCGGAAGCGGTCTGGACGATTTTAACTCAGGGAAAAATTGGCGAGACGTACTTAATTGGGGCGCATGGTGAGAAAAATAACCGGGAAGTCTTAGAGTGGATTTTGGAATTAATGCATCAACCGCAAGATGCATATGACATTGTAAAAGATCGACCCGGACATGACTTGAGATATGCGATTGATCCCACAAAAATAGAAACTGAACTCGGCTGGCACCCTAGATTCACTGATTTTAAAAAAGGATTAACTCAGACAATTAACTGGTATTCTCAGCATCGAGATTGGTGGATTGATCAAAAAGAAAGTGTAGAAAGAGAGTACGAAGCGAATGATCAATGATAAAATTTTAATTTTAGGAGCAACTGGACAACTAGGTTCGCAATTACGTGAATTGTTAGATAGTCAAGCGATGGACTATTTAGCACCTAGTTCCAAGCAACTGGACATTACTAACGCTGATCTAGTCACTCAATATTTTCAAAAATATCAACCAACTATCATTTTTGATTGTGCCGCTTATACCAATGTTGATGGTGCAGAAGACGAACCAGGTAAAACTTTAGATCACAAAATTAATGCAGAAGGTACTAAATTTGTAGCACAAGCTGCGGAAATGATCAAAGCCACGCTTTTTTATATTAGTACAGATTATGTGTTTGATGGAAACAAAATAACAGCATATTTACCCGAAGATCGGCCTCATCCGCAATGTGAATATGGTCGTACTAAAGCTGAGGGAGAAACTAGCGTTTTAAACATAATGAGCAAATATTATATAATTCGTACCTCTTGGGTCTTTGGTCAATATGGTCATAACTTTGTTTACACTATGCTGCAGTTAGCCGAAAATCATAGTCAAATCAAGGTCGTCACTGATCAAATAGGCCGGCCTACTTGGGCTAAAACCTTAGCCCAGTTTATGATTTATGCTTGGAGGCAAAAAATAAGTTATGGAATTTATCAATTATCTAATGATAACTATTGCTCTTGGTATCAATTTGCACAAGAAATTTTAACTGATAAAAAGGTCAAACTGATACCCATTAGTTCTGCTGACTATCCCCAAAAAGCCCAGCGGCCTCAGCGCTCCATCATGAATTTAGATAAAGTAAAAGCCACCGGATTTTTAATTCCTACTTGGCAAAGCGCCTTGCGCGAATTTAAAGAAGAAATTACAAATTAATTGGGAGATTATTGATTTATATGATGCAGCATGTTTATATCATTGGTTCCAAGGGAATTCCAGCTCGCTATGGTGGCTATGAAACTTTTGTGGAGAATTTAACAGCTGGTAAGCAAAATAATAATATTTATTATCATGTTGCTTCTCGCAGCGATAATTCCCAGTATGGTCATCAGCCAGTTTTTTACTACAATAATTCGGAAATATTTAATATTACAGTTCCCAATATAGGACCGGCTCAAGCAATTGTTTATGATTTAAAGGCTTTGTCATATGCTTTACAAGACGCAAAAAATAATAATTATCAGAAACCAATATTTTATATTTTAACTTGCCGCATTGGACCATTTATGAAACATTATATTAAAAAGATTCATCAAATAGGCGGTTTTTATTTTGTTAATCCCGATGGACATGAATGGAAGCGGGCCAAATGGTCTTGGCCGGTTAGAAAGTACTGGAAATATTCAGAAAAATTAATGGTTAAATATGCAGACTTGGTAATTTGTGATAATCGCAAAATTGAAGAGTATATAAAGCATGATTACGCTAAATATCATCCTGAAACTACTTTTATCGCTTATGGAACAGCGATTGGAAGTTCGAAACTAACGCCAAAAAGCGCAATAGTTAAAAAATGGTATGCAGCGCAAGATGTGAAATTACATAATTATTATTTAATTGTGGGGCGTTTTGTTCCTGAAAACAACTATGAAATTATGTTGCAAGAGTTTATGCTTTCTAAAACAAAAAAAGATTTAGTTATTGTCACAAATGTAAAACGTAACAAATTTTATCATAAACTTTTGCAGGCTACTAATTTTACTTCTGATGCACGGATTAAATTTGTTGGTACAATTTATGATCAAGAATTGTTGAAATTCGTCAGAGAAAATGCTTATGGCTATATTCATGGACATGAAGTTGGAGGAACTAATCCCAGTTTATTGGAAGCTCTTTCTAGTACGCAATTAAATTTATTAATTGATGTGGGATTTAACCATGATGTGGCACACGATGTTGCCTTGTATTGGACCAAAAAATCACATAGTTTAGCCAATACAATTGATAAGGCAGATCAATACTCCCAGAAACAATTGAATCAAAAGTGTCGCCAAGCTCAAAATATAGTAAAAAAAGAATACACTTGGCCACTAATAATTGCAAAATACGAAACGAAATTTGGTTTATATAAATGATCAATATACTCTATTTACATGCAGGTGCGGAGATGTATGGTTCTGATAAAGTTTTATTGCAGTTGGTTACAAAACTCAATAAAAAGAAATTTAGACCCATAGTACTTTTGCCAGAGCATGGAATTTTGGAAAATAAATTAAAAGAAAACAATGTTAAAGTAAGTATTATTCCTTATCCTATTCTAAGAAGAGAGTATCTAACTTTTCATGGTATTCTGAATTACATATTTAATTATTTTAAGTATGGTTTTCGCTTAAAAAAGTATGTGCAAGACAAAAATATCGATTTAATTCATATTAACACTATCGCGGTTTTGGAAGGCGTATTCTTGAAATTATTTACGACGGTTCCCGTTGTCTGGCATATTCATGAAATCCTAACAAATCCAAAATTTATTTATAGATTAACTAGTTATCTGGTTGGTAAATTTTCCGATATTGTTATAGCTATATCCAATGCTACCAAGGAAAATTTAGTTAATTCGGGTTTTGTGCCAGAAAGCAAAGTTAAAATCGTATACAATGGCATTGATTTATCTCAAAATTTACAGGTGACCAATCTTAGAAACCATTTAAATATAAAAAAAACGGATATTGTTATTGGCCACGTTGGGAGAATAAATGCCTGGAAAGGACAAAATGATTTTTTAGAAGCAAGTATTCCAGTAATGATAAGGCATCCGAACGTTCATATTTTATTTAGCGGTAATCCATATAAAGGGCAGGAATGGCGCGAAAAAAATTTGCTTAATCGAATTAATGCATTACACGATTTAAAAACTAGAATTCATTATTTGGGGTATGAAAAAAGAATTGATAAAGTTTTTGAAACAATTGATATTTTTGTGAGTTGCAGTACTAGACCCGAGCCCTTCTCTTTGGTCACGATTGAAGCAATGAAACATTACAAGCCAGTGATAGCTTATGATCAAGGCGGTCCCTCGGAGATCATTAGAAATGGGTACTCAGGTATTTTAGTTCCTTTTTTGAATGTAAACTCGTTGAGTGAAGCTATTGAAAGTCTCGTCAATGATCCTAATAAAGTAGTTCTTTATGGTATTAATTCTAGAAGAATTATTAAAAATAATTTTTCTGAGGTCACATTTGTGAAAAATATTGAGATTATCTATGATAGGATGATAAGCTAGATGGTTTTGATAAATAGAGACGTATCGACATGGAGTAAGTCCCAAATAATTATTTCTGCTTTATTAAAAATATTTAGGGGATTTTTTAAAAAAATCTTTTTAAGACGTTCGAAGGGATTACTTTTTGTAGGCAGACATGTTACTTTGCAAAATAAACAATATATTTCAGTAGGAAAAAACGTAAAATTTGAAGACTGTTCTGAAATACAGGGATTATCAAGCCATGGCATAAAATTAGGTAATAATGTCACGATAGGGCGCAATGTAATGATAAGGCCCAGTAGTTATTATGGAGTAGGGCATATAGGATATGGATTAGAAATGGGGGACAATAGTTCTATTGGCCCCGATGGCTTTATAGGTTGCGCTGGAAAAGTTCAAATTGGAAAGAATGTAATGATTGGACCTAGAAGTATGTTAATCGCTGAAAATCATATTTTTTCTGATTCTAATAAATTAATTAAAGAACAAGGCGTAGCTCAAAAGGGAATCATCATTGGGAATAATGTTTGGATAGGTGCTAATGTAACTATTTTAGATGGCGTTGTTATTAATAGTGGAGCAGTTATTGGCGCAGGAACACTAGTTAATCATTCGGTTGATAAAAATAAAATTTTAGTAAACAAAAGAAGTATTAATTTAAAAAATAGATAACATATATTATGGAATGTTCTTATGTAAAGTTTCAATGACCACAATTTTGAAGGCGGTAATAATATGACTTTTCCCATTGATTTTGTAATTGATTGGGTGGATGATAGTGATCCAAGATGGATTAATAAGCGGAATGATTATTTGCCCGAAAGTGAAAGGTTAAGCACTCGATTCCGTGATTGGGGTTGGTTGAAATATTGGTTTAGATCTGTTGATGTTAATGCGCCATGGGTTCGGTATGTACATTTAATAACGGATAGTCAAGTACCTAATTGGTTGGATATAAATAATTCTAAATTAAATCTAGTTGATCATACCTCGTATATCGATAGATCTTATTTGCCAACGTTTAATAGCAATGCGATTGAATTATCTATTCACAAAATCAACTTACTTTCTAACCATTTTGTATTTTTTAATGATGATTTTTTTTTAAATGATGAAGTCGTTCCAGAAAACTTTTTCAGTACAAAAGGTCTGCCACTTGATTCCGGGATTGTTTCTCCTCAACTTCCTATTAATAATTCTATAACTCATATCACTACTAATAATATGCAGATCATCAATGATATTTATAGCAGAAAAAATATTTTGAAACATTTACACAAATTTCTAAACATTAGATATGGTAAACAGAATATAAAAACTTTAGTATCTTTAATGTGGCCAATGATATTAGGCTTTAATGATTTGCATATACCAATATCTTTTAAAAAAGAAACCTTTAAAATGGTTTGGGAGAGATACGGGCACTTGCTTAAAGAAACAGAAGAAAACAAATTTAGGACTAAGAATGATTTAAATATATTTCTGATGCGGTATTGGCAGCTTATAAATGGTGATTTTCAACCAAGAAGTTATGGTTTTGGTAAATATTATAATTTATCTGACAATAATGATCTTGTAATATCAGATATTTTGAAAAAAAAACATAAAGTAATTGTTTTAAATGATCAACCAAATATTCACAACTTCTACAAAGTAAAAAAAGAAATTCAAGATACTTTTTCAAGAAGATATCCAAAGAAATCTAGTTTTGAGATATAATAACTAAAGGAACCTATTATAATGAAAGATATTGCAGTTTTAATTTCGACATATAATGGTGAAAAATATTTAAAAGAACAATTAGATAGTATATTACTTCAAAAATTTTCAAAAGCTAATTATCGTATGAATATCTTTATACGAGATGATGGTTCTAGTGATGACACTGTCAACATAATACATAATTATTCTGAAAAATATTCAAATATTTTTTTACTGGATTCCGACAAAAATTTAGGTTTTTCCTTATCTTTTTTAACTTTATTAAAACAGATAAGTGCAGATTATTATTTTTTTTCAGATCAAGATGATGTTTGGATGCCTGGCAAGGTGGAATTATTTCTTGATATGATAACTAAAAATAATAATGATCAGTTCATTTGTGGTGTTTTTTCTGATTCATGGATCGCCGATGAACAAGCTATAAGTACTGGAAAAAGATTATTAGCCTTTAGAAGCAATCAAATTTTCAATGGAGAGTTGAAATTTGAACAACAAATCTTTGAAACTTTTGTGCCAGGTTCGTCGCTATGCATCAATAAATTAGCAAGAAATAAAATACTGAACTATAATTTAAACTTATTATCTCAATTAGAACCTCATGACTTTTTGATTGCGCTCATTATTAGCTATTATGGTAAACTTTATTTTATTAATACGCCTACCTTGTTTTATAGACAAACCGGGGAAAACTTAATTGGAGCAAGAAATACAAATAAAAAAAGTTATCTTTGGCGCCTAAAACATATTAAAAACAGAGTATCTGATGTCCAAATGGCTATGGCAGTTGGTGGTTATATTTCAGATAAAAAAAGTAAATTTTCTTCTGAAATTTATAATATCTCGGCTGGAAACTTTTCCTTTTTAAAGAAACTACTTTTTTTTATGAAATATAGACATCTAGTTTCTCCAAAACATTTTATTTTGATGCCTCTTGTTTACTCGGTTTTGATGAAAAAAGCCTTAAAAATCAAAAAAGAATAGGAATAATATGTTAAAAGAATATCTAAAAAAAGTTGAAACCTCAATATTCATTTTATTAATTTTTTTGCAAGTTAATTTTTTTCATACTTTTTCTTTTTTAGCTCAACCTCTAGTATCTTTAAATTCAGATATAAATAAGCAATTAATTTTAGTTGTTATTTTTTTTGCATTTATCTTACTATTTCCTTTAATAGTGACAGGAAATACGGATCATTACAGATATTCTTTCAGTTTTAGTATAGTGGTTTTTATAATCTCCTTAGTAATTCTGACCTTATTATCACATAGATATTATCAAATAAGTTGGTTTTCTTGTTTGAAAAGCAGTTATTATTATTGGATTATTTTTTATTTTTGGTCAGCATTATTTGTACTTAAAAATAATTTTGATCGAATGCTGAGAATTATTAAGTGGGTTTCGTACATTGATTTATTGATCTTATTGATACAAGATTTTTTTCTTATTACCGGTAAAAATCTATTTATCTACCTTGATGAATTTTCGACTAACATGTTAGTTATTAATAATCGCTTTGTGGTGGATGGAGATTTTTTAGTTTTTGCTGCTTTTTGTATTTTTATACTAGCAATATACAATGCAAAAAAATTAGATACTTTTGAAATTATTTACATATTATTTTTAATTTTACACCAAAGCTTTTTTTCTAAGGGAAGAGTATCACTATTAATCTTGTTATTGATGGTCTTTGTGTATTTTATATCTTATATTAATAAGAAATCTAACAAGCATAAGCTTTTAACCATTGTTCTTTGTTTGTCTATCGTCTTAGGTGCTTTTTACTTTATTATAAAAAAAATGGAATTTTTTTCCGGTTCACGGTCAATTAGTGGATTAGTCAGAATTTATGAATCTATTTATTATATTACTCAATCGACATTGCATGGTTTTTGGGGCATCGGGTTTACAGATGATGCGTCTTTACTTTATAGCGGTATAAATAACTATTTAGGGGGTAAATATTCATTTACCGATGTTGGAGTAATAGGATATTTGGGAGTATTTGGATTTTTAGGTTTACCTTTTTTGTTGTCATATATATATCAGTTTTTTAAGCTGGAACGATCTCATTTTAATATGGAAGCATTTGGAATTTCTTTTTGTTACATTTTCGGTCAATGGCTAACTCTTTTTCCACTCAATATTAGTAGAATTTTTTTATTTACAGTTACCAATGCCATTTTAGTAGTGTTTTTTAACAGTAAGTCCAGTATTGGAGTTTCGCATTATATTCGCAAGGAAAATTAAATATTGACAAAAAAACTATTTCATAATTATATCTACGTACTTGGCTATCAAATCTTTCTGATGATTTTACCTGTAATAACACTTCCCTATATTACAAGAGTATTATTACCCCATGGAGTCGGTATTAATTCATGGGTCAATGCTTTCAGCTCTTATTTTTCTTTATTTGCGGTGTTAGGTTTGACTACTTATGGTCAAAGAGAAATTGCCGTATGCAACCAAAAAAAAGAAAAGATAATAAGGGCTTTTTGGGAAATTGAAATAGCTTCTGTAATTACCACATTAGTTTCTTTGTTTTTTTATTTTATCGCTATTTTATTTATTGGTAAGTATAAAATATATCTTTTAATCTACTCAGTAACAATTTTGGCTGCGATGTTCGATATTTCTTGGTTCTTTGCGGGACTAGAACGTTTTTCTATTTTAACCTTGAGAAATTTTATAGTTAAAACTGCATCGATTCTTTTGATCTTTATATTTGTGCGTAATCCTAATGATTTGTGGAAATATATTGTCATCCAGTCAATGGCAACTCTAATGTCGAATATTTCTTTATGGCCTGTTGCCTTAAAAATTTTAGAATTTCCAGTAAAAATTCAAGCCGTTAATATTATTTTTAGAATTAAAAATAGTTTTTTTTATTTTTTACCACAAATAGCTATAAGTTTATATGTAACACTCAATAAAGTTATTTTAGGATATATATCCGGCCCTATTGAAACGGGTTTTTTTGATTCTTCTGATAAAATTGTTAGATTAATTTTTTCTATTTTTACAGCTGCATCATCTGTAATGTTACCGAGAATATCATCTTTGTATTCTAGAAAAAAGATAGATTTCATCATGGCAATTGAGCAGGGTATTTTGTTGATTAGTATTTGGATTGTTCTGCCAATCATTTTTGGAATAATTGTAAATGCCAAATTGATTGTTTTAGTACTTTTAGGCAAAAAATATCTCTTAATGATAAGTGTTTTATGTTTATCAGCGTTCATATTGCTGCCTATGTCCATAGCTAACATCTTGGGTAATCAGCTCTTAGTTCCTATGAATAGAATTAAAAGTTATACTATTTCTGTTTTTATTGGGGCTATAATAAATCTACTGATAAGTTATCCGTTAATTTCCATATTAAATGCCAAAGGGGCGGCTATTGCATCAATTATTTCTGAGAGCGTTGTGGCAATATCACAATTTTTCTTTTGTAAAGATCTTTTGAAAATTTCTAATTATTGTGCGAATATAATGATAATTTTATCAATTGCTATTTGTTTATTTTTGACATTTTTAATGTTAATAAAATTTTGGCAGATTTCGTTGAGTTTAAAGCTTGTTTTATCCATTGTTGTAGTTGCCTTGTATTTTATTGCCACTATAAAATTACCTGTTGCGATTATAAAAAAAATAAAACAATAGCCACTTGAAAATTTGTTGATTTTAATTTCAGAGTTTCCGTCTGAATATATTTAAATAATAAGAATGTATTTCAAAGAATATTATATTTCTAATACAACAAAGTATAAACTAGTTTTTGTACCAGTACTTTGTTATTTCAACAAATAATAAAAAAATAACATTTGTTATTACGAAACGAGCTATTATGAATTTTTTAAAAATATGATACTCTTAAGCGCTATGCCAACTATTCTCTTGCTTACGATATTTTTGGATGTTTATGAATTATTGGACGTTGTGTACTTGATAAAAATGAAAACTAGCTTTAAGCTAAATTATTTGACGCAGTCTTTGATCGTAAAACAGGATATTTCTCATGTTTTATATATTGTTCTGTCAAAATCTGTAACGATATGAAAATTTATTAAATTGCACTCATTGACTCAGTGAATTTGATAGAATAGTACCTGAACTATTCCGGTTTCAATCTGTTCAATGTAATTAATTGCAGGAGTAATAATGTCCACCAAACGTAAAAGAAAAAGCACTAAGAAAACAAATAAAACAACCAAAAAGAATAAGAAGTATGTCTTGAACTTTGTCGGGTTGGTCTTAGTATTCATTTCGTTATTTGCGGGATGTAAATTAGGACTGGCTGGACGTTTTTTAGCTAATGTTTATCGGGTGTTTGTAGGCGATAGTTACTTAATTGTGGCTCTGTTGTTAGCTTTATTGGGAATCTTTTTATTTTTATTCGGTCGAGTTCCACACATAGGTTGGAAACGGACTTTGGGTTTGGCTTTTCTTATTATAGGCAGCTTAACCATTATGCATGGCATGCTATTTCAGCAATTAAATTTAAAAAATGATTTGATAGGCGTTACGTGGCGCTTACTAATGAATGAAATGCATAATAATCAAGTAGCTAATAGTGTGGGGGGCGGATTAATTGGCGCTTTCTGTTTGGTATGGGAACGTCCGTTGTTATCTATTCAAGGAACGTACTTAATTAATGGTTTGATTACGCTGAGTGGGTTTTTAATGTTGTGTCAGGTGCAATGGCAACAAGTAGTCAATTTTTGTCGAACGTTGGTAAGTTGGCTGGTGCGGCTATTACATTTGCTTCACTGGCCCAAATTTAAAAAACGGAGTCCATCTCAACGGGCTAAATCTTTGGTTGCCAAACAACCTAAAATATCTCCAGTTAAATCTGATTCTGTTACAGCTGATGATGATTTTACTATTGAAGGTCCGCAACCACCAGTTAAATCATCTACGAAATCACCTAAATCGTCAACGCCGCCTTCGTCTTTGACCAGTTCTGAAAAAGCTCCAATTACTGCTAAGACTTCTTCAGATCAAGAGTATCAATTACCGAAAATTGATTTATTGACTAATGTGCCGCCGGCCGATCAATCTCAGGAATATGAACTAATAGATTATAATCGCAAAAAATTGAAGCAAACATTTGATAGTTTTGGGGTGCAAGTTGATGTCAAAAAGGCAACCTTGGGTCCCACGGTGACTAAGTATGAAATTCAGCCAGCAATTGGCGTTAAGGTGAGCCGCATTGTTAACCTGGCTGATGATTTAGCCTTAGCTTTGGCGGCTAAAGATATCCGTATTGAAGCCCCGATTCCTGGCAAACCTTATGTCGGAATTGAAGTACCTAATCAGCACGCTTCTATTGTTTCTTTTCGTGAGGTGATTGAGCATGAACCAGCTCATCCAGGCGAGATTTTAACGGTGCCCTTAGGCAAAGATGTTTATGGGCAGATTGCTATGTGTAATTTAGTCAAAATGCCACATCTATTAATTGCAGGCTCTACTGGCAGCGGCAAGTCAGTGGCGATTAATACGATTATTACTGGTATTTTAATGCAAGCTCGACCATCGGAAGTAAAAATGATTTTAATTGATCCCAAAATGGTTGAATTAAGTGTTTATAATGGGATTCCTCACCTTTTAATTCCTGTAGTGACAGATGTTAAAAAAGCAACCGGTGCACTACAAAAAGCAGTCGATGAAATGGAACGACGGTATCGATTATTTGAAAAAACCGGGCATCGCAAAATTGAGGAATATAACACGGCCGTCGATCAGAATAATCAGGATCCCGATAATCCACCCATGGATCGTTTACCATATATCGTAGTGATTGTGGATGAGTTATCTGATTTAATGATGGCAGCCGGCAAAGATGTAGAGACGTCTATCGTGCGTTTATCCCAAAAAGCGCGGGCAGCGGGGATGCATCTAATTATTGCTACTCAGCGTCCATCGGTGGACGTCATTACAGGCTTAATTAAGGCCAATATTCCTTCTCGCATGGCATTTGCAGTTTCAAGTAATATTGACTCGCGGACGATTTTAGATAGTACCGGTGCTGAAAAATTGTTAGGTCGAGGGGACATGTTGTTTTTACCATTAGGAGCGTCCAAACCGCAGCGGATCCAAGGAGCCTATATTTCTTCCCAAGATGTCGAACAAGTAGTTAGCTTTGTCAGCTCTCAGCAAGCAGCAGAGTACGATGAAACGATGATTCCGAGCGATCAACCTGATGCCAAGCAAAATCAAGATCCAGACGATGCTTATTGGCAGCAGGCAGTAGAATTAGTGATTCATGAGCAAAGAGCGAGTGTGTCGATGTTGCAACGACGCTTTGCGATTGGTTATAATCGAGCTGCCCGCTTAATTGACTATATGGAAGAACGCGGTTTAGTGGGACCTGCAAGAGGTTCTAAACCACGCAAAGTTTTAATATCTCGTTCGGAGGATGATAAACAAGATGATTAAGATTCATCGAATATTAGCAGCTCCGCAAGTACAAATTTTATGGTTACCCATTGCTAAATTTCAAAGTGTACGAATTGAATTTAATTTTTTGGCGCCCCAACGCTATGCCCAGACTACGCAACGCCGATTATTAATTAATTTACTTCAACGTTCCAATCACTTTTTGCCTACTGCAGCCCAGTTCAATCGGCAACTAGCGAATTTATATGGAACCGAGTTAACTGGGCAATCCATAATATATCAAAATTTGAATATTTTATCTTTGGCGCTAACTGTGCCGGTAGCTCATCATTTACCGGCACTTGTTCCAGCAGCAATAGATTTATTATTACAGACACTAACGGCTCCTAATATAGACAGTAAGCAAGAACAATTTGTCGATAATGCCTGGCAATTAGAAACAACTAATTTAGCCCATGCCTATGCCAGTTTACAAGATAATTATTCCTTGCTAGCGGAATTAGCAATGAAAAAAATTCTATATCAAAGTAATCCTGATTTAAATATTCCAGATTTTGGTGTGGCGGAACAATTGACTGCCTTGACTTCGATGCAGACTTGTTCCTATTATCAAAAAGTGATTGCACAAGAACCTTTAATTGTTACAGTAGTAGGGGATTTACCCGCAACAGTGGTTGATGATCTAGCTCAGAGGTGTCAAGTTTTTGCTTATCAAGCCCAAGCCATACATTTGCAAAAGCAAGCACTTTTAAGTTTACCGACGCAACCAGTAGCTCAAAGTGATCAATTAGCGATACAGCAGAGTCAATTGGTGATCGCCTATCGTTTGCCCGATGATACTTCTTGGCCGGTGAGTCAAGTATTGAATATGATGTTAGGGGGCGATGATCAGGCACTATTGTTTCAGCAGGTTCGGGAGCGGCAAAGCTTAGCTTATTCGATTTACAGTAATTACAATTTTTACGAACATTTTTTGACCATTCAAGCGGGGGTGGATGCCCAGCAAATTACGGCCGTTCAAAACTTGGTGGCAGCACAAATTGAACACTTGGCAACGCAAAATTTATCAGATTTATTGCAGCATGCCAAGCAAACTTTAATTAGTGAACATTTATTGGCCTCAGACCGGTTAGCCGTTCATGCACATCGGCTTTTGTTAAAAAATTTGAATCCTGCAATGATCGTAACAGATGATCAATATCAACAAAAAATTAATCAGGTGACTTTAAAGCAAGTTCAAGCAGTGGCCGGACAATTACAACTCTTAGCCACTTATACATTGATAGGAGAATCATAAGAAGTGAAATTTTGTGAAATTGACAATCCTTGGCAAATACCTATACGCGCGATTATTAATCCAAAATTTAATCAAACTTTTGCAATTGCAATGACAGATTTTGGATCACTTGACATTTTTGATGGAATTCCGGCGGGCAGTGCGCACTTTTTAGAACATAAACTATTTGCTAAGCCGCATTATGATAGTGCTCAACGTTTCGCTCAAGCTGGTGCTAGTTCCAATGCCTTTACCACCTATACAAAAACCGCTTATTTATTTAAAACTGTCACCAATGTGGCCGACAATTTGGAAATTTTATTGGATTTGATTAGTCAACCTTATTTTACAACGGTCAATGTGGCTCAAGAGCGGGGAATTATTGCCCAGGAAATTCAAATGTATACCGATATGCCAGATTGGATTGTGGAACAAGCAACTTTGGCGGCATTGTATCCTCAAGATGCTATTGATTTTGATATTGCGGGAACTACCGATTCAATTGCACAAATCACTGCACCTGTATTGAATCAAATTTATACACATTATTATTTACCTCAAAATTTTTGTATATACTTAGCCGGCAAAGTTGATTTAGCAGAAATTAATGCCAAATTACAAACTTTGGCGGATCATAATCACCATTTACAAATGTTTGCGCAGCGACATGGACGGCCGCAGTTACATCAAAATCCGCACTTATTACCGGTGGTACCGCAAACGACTTTAAGGACGATAGCTCAACGTCCACGCTTCATGTTAGGCTTGCGGTTAATTCCCACAATCAAGCAATCCTGTGCAATGATTACTCTGCAAAATCAATTAGAGTTTTTATTTGCCATAATTTTAGGAGATAGTTCTAAAATCCATCAAACCCTGGTTCGTCGAGGTTTAATCGATGACTCTTTTGGCTATACAATTATTGTCGAACGTTATTATGCTTTGGTTTTAATTAGCGGCGAATCAGATCAGCCCCAAGTTGTAGCTCACTCTTTGGAAAATTATTTATTTCAAGGCGCATTTATTTCAGAGCTGACTAGAGCCAATTTACAAATGGTCCAACGGGAGAATTTAGGCTCGTATGTGTTTCTGCAAGATTATTTAGAAAATCTAGCAACCGAAGCGGTTGAATTGGCATTTTATGATCTGGATGTACGACAAATGCCACAAATTTTGCAACAAATTCAGTTAAGGGATTTAAAACAGTTAGCTGAAGAAATTTTTAAAAAGGAGAATTGGACACAAACTTTTTTGTATCCGCAATAAAGTAATGAAATGGGCTTTAATTTTAGGCGCTAGCGGAGGCATTGGGCAACAGCTGGTTCAAGATTTAGCGCAAAGCGGCTGGTCGCTCTACTTACAAGGCAATCATCAAGTAGCACATTTACAACACCAAGCCAAAGAATTGCATAAAAAATACCCGCAACAGGAATTTTTAGTGATTGCAAGTGATTTTACCCAAACCGATGCCCTAGTCTCGCTACTGAATAATATTTTTACTTTAGATGCCATTATAGCAGCACAAGGCATTACTAATTATGCTTGGTTTAACCAACAAAGTGATGGGGAGGTGGAACGTTTAATTCGGATAAATTTAACGACACCGCTTTTGATTATTAAACATCTACAAGATAAATTGGCTCAAAGTGCCAATGGTCGAATAATTTTGTTAGGGTCGGTGTATGGCAGTCGAGGCAGTGCTTTAGAAGTTACTTATAGTGCAACTAAGGGAGCACTGTCAGCTTTTGCTCAAGCTTATGCACAAGAGGTGGCTAGTCTGAATATTACGGTTAATGTCTTGGCTCCGGGAGCTGTGGCCACACCAATGAATCAACAATTTTCTCAAGCAGCGCAAGAAGAATTAATCGCAGAGATTCCCGCCGGTCGTTTAGCCAATCCAAAAGATATAAGTTATTGGGTGCAAACCTTGTTAAAACCGGAGTCGCAATATGTCACGGGGCAAACTTTTTATATAACCGGTGGGTGGTTGAAATAATATGTTATACTCAAGTTAAATAAATGAATGGTGATTTAGAATGACTGAACTAGGACAAAAATTACGGAATGCACGTGAAGCAAAGGGTTATTCCATTGATGACCTCCAAAAGAAAACTAAGATTCAAAAGCGATATTTAACCGCCATTGAAGAGGGTCATTTAGATCAATTACCTGGTGATTTTTATGTGCGGGCCTTTGTTAAACAATATGCAGATTCGGTAGGTTTAAATAGTAGCGAAATTTTGGCAGAGTATGGACAAGATATTCCCAAGGTACAACCAGAGGAAGTGCCTGCCGTACCAACCTCGTTACCGAAAGAGAAAGTATCCCATAATTTTCGTAAGCATTTACCTCAAATAGGGATCTTGACGATTGTGATTGTAATCGTGGCTTTGGTGGCTTTTGTAATGTTTCAGGCTCATCAGCAAACCGCCAATCCTATTCCACAAACCAATCATGTGGAAAAAAAGGTCACTAAAAAAACTCATCCCAAAGTTAAGCGATCGACTAAAAAAGCTTCTCATCACAAATCACCTGCAACATCTGAAGCCAACCAGCAACTAAAAATTAACCAAGTAGCTAATAATGCCAATAGCTTTGAGATCCACAATTGGAAAAATCAAACGCAACACGTTGTTAAAATAAGTACAACGACTGCGGCTGCCTGGGTAACTGTCCGGGGATTAAATAATGCTACTGTCTGGCAAGGTACCTTGCAGCCGAATCAAGAACACGATGTTCCAGTCGATGCTAACTTAACTCAGTTTCAAGTACAAACAGGCAATGCAGCAGTGACCAAGATTAAAATAAATGATGTTGATTTACCTATTCCCACTAATCAAACCGGATCAGTGCACAATTATACAATGTTAATTAAGGAGAACTAGTATGAATTTACCAAATAAGTTAACGGTGATCCGGGTATTTTTGATTCCCATTTTTATGATATTTATGTCCATTAATTTTCAATGGGGGTCTGTGAACTTTTTCGGGGCAACGATTCGTTGGGAATATTTAATCGCGGCGGTGATTTTTGTCGGTGCCTCCTTGACTGACTTAGCTGATGGTAAAATTGCCCGAAAGCGCCATTTAGTGACTAATTTTGGCAAGTTTATGGATCCACTGGCTGATAAAATGTTAGTTCTAACAGCATTTATTTATTTAGTAGCTGTTGGAAAAGCTCCAGCTTGGGTGGTAGCTATCATAGCTTGTCGAGAATTGTTGATTACCACTTTACGGTTGTTGATTGTCGAGCAAGGTGGTTCGGTCATGGCTGCGCAGATGCCCGGTAAGATTAAAACTGCCACACAAATGCTGGCCATTGTCTTTTTATTATTAAATGATCCGTTGTTTAGTTATTGGCAGATTTCGTTTGGCACCATTATGTTGTATATTTGTCTCATTTTTACGGTTTATTCAGCCTATGATTACCTTAAACAAAATCAGAAATATTATTCCGATTTTCAATAGAAGATTAATTCAGTGACGCTGGCTTAGTAACCCAAGTCACTTTTTTTATTTGGTAAAATAATTTTGCTAGTGAAATTGTAATTATATATAGAAGGTGTTAGAATGCATGATCTTTATCGGCAATTTCAAAAACAAATAAAACAACCCCAATTTCGCTTGTCAGATTATCAAACGTTAGTTACCCAAGCAATTCAGGCCTTACAGCAACGGCATTTGACAATCACAGCGGCAGAGAGTTTGACAGCTGGGTTATTTCAAGCTACTGTTGCTAGTGTGGCCGGGGCTTCCACGGTTTTTGCAGGAGGATTTGTAACGTATTCTTTATCGATGAAAGCGCGCCTTTTGCAGATTCCTTCGGCTGCTCTACAACAACACGGAGTGGTCAGCTCTTGGACAGCACAACAAATGGCCAATCAAGCTGCAAATTTATTAGAGACAGATTACGCCGCGGGATTAACTGGTGTAGCAGGACCCGAACAATTAGAAGGACAGCCTGCCGGTACCGTTTTTGTGGGTCTCAAAACCCCCGACACTTGTATAGTGAATAAATTTAGTTTTGCTGGTCAGCGCCAGCAAATTCGAGAAAAAAGTGTAATCGCAGCTTTTATTATGCTGCTAAATAGTTTATAATATTGCGGGAACATACGTTCGATGAGGAGGTATTTTTGTGGCCAAGGATGAACGTCAAGCGGCTTTAGACTCAGCCTTAAAAAGGATTGAAAAAGATTTTGGTAAGGGCTCAATTATGCGCATGGGTGATAGTCCGCAAACTCAGATTTCAGCAGTTTCAACGGGATCGTTAGGTCTGGATAATGCACTGGGAGTAGGTGGATATCCTCGCGGGCGCATTGTAGAAATTTATGGGCCTGAAAGTTCTGGTAAAACTACCGTAGCTTTACACGCGGTGGCTGAAGTGCAAAAAAACGGTGGGACTGCAGCGTATATTGATGCGGAAAATGCGATGGATCCTACCTACGCCACCGCTCTAGGAGTCGATATTGATAATTTACTTTTGTCTCAACCCGACACTGGGGAACAGGGTCTAGAAATTGCCGATGCTTTGGTTTCCAGTGGTGCGATTGATATTGTGGTGATTGATTCTGTAGCAGCTTTAGTGCCTAGAGCAGAGATTGAAGGAGAAATGGGCGATGCGCATGTTGGTTTACAAGCACGTTTAATGTCGCAGGCTTTGCGCAAATTGTCAGGTACCATTAATAAAACCAAAACCATTGCTCTATTTATCAATCAGATCCGTGAAAAAGTGGGGATTATGTTTGGTAATCCTGAAACTACTCCGGGAGGTCGAGCATTAAAATTTTATTCAACAATTCGTTTAGAAGTTCGTCGCGGCGAGCAAATTAAAGATGGCTCGGAAGTTATCGGTAATCGAGTAAAAATTAAAGTTGTTAAGAATAAAGTTGCTCCTCCTTTTAGAGTTGCTCAAGTGGATATGATGTATGGCCATGGTATTTCTCAAACCGGGGAAATTATTGATATGGCAGTGGAAAAAGATATTGTCAATAAAAGTGGTTCGTGGTATTCCTATCAAGATGAACGCATTGGCCAAGGTCGGGAGAACGCCAAGAAATATTTAGATGAACATACTGATATGAAACAGGAAATTCGTCAGAAGGTCCGCGCTGCTTATAATATGGATCCTGAGAATTCTGAACCTGAAGAAGTGGAATTAGCTATGGAAGCTGATCCCCAATCGACTACAGAAAAACCTTAAAGGTTTTTCTGTTTTTTATTAACATAACATCGTTGACAGTTGCCTTTAGAAACCATAATATTATTATGTACCTAATTTAATAATGAAGCATTTTTTATTAATGTGACTATGGAGGTATTCAAGTGTCAGCAGTTTTGATATTCCCCGCGGTCGCAGTTTTGTTGGTAGTAGTTGGTGCTGTAATTGGTTTTTTTGTGAGAAAAAGCGCTTATGAATCTAGTTTGAAGCAAGCTGGTAAATCAGCTGAAGATATTATTGAAGCAGCCAAAAAGGATGCAGCTTCAGCTAAAAAAGAAGCGCTGGTTGAAGCACGTGAGCAAAGTCATAAGTATCGCCAGGAGCAAGAAGATGACTTGCGCGATCGGCGTAAAGAGCTTCAGCGTCAAGAAAATAGAATGTTACAACGAGAAGAATCCTTAGATCGTAAGGATAATTCGTTGGATCAACGCGAACATTCTTTAGAAAAACGCGAACAAAAAATTGATAATACAGAACAAAAATTAGATAGTCAGCAAAAAGAAGTAACTTCCACCTTAAAACAACAACAAGAAAAACTTGAAGAAATTGCCGGTATGACCCATGAGCAAGCGCGGGATTTTCTTTTAAAACAATTGAATTCAGAATTAGTGCAAGAAAAAGCGCAATTAATCCGAGCTACTGAAGAGTCTGCCAAACAAGATGCCCAACGTAAGGCCAAGCAATTAATCGTTGAAGCTATTCAGCAGAGTGCTGCGGATACAGTTTCCGAGACAACAGTCACCACTGTCGCGTTACCGAATGAAGAAATGAAAGGGCGGATCATTGGTCGAGAAGGTCGCAATATTCGAACATTAGAGTCGCTTACGGGTATCGATGTAATTATTGATGATACACCGCAAGCGGTGGTTTTAAGTGGTTTTGATCCTATTCGACGTGAAATTGCCCGTCTGGCCTTGGAAAAATTAATTTCTGATGGTCGGATTCATCCCGCGCGCATTGAAGAAATGGTTGATAAGGCCCGCAAAGAAATGGATACACGTATTCGGGAAATCGGTGAACAAACGATTTATGATTTGGGTATTCATAATGTTAATCCGGATTTAGTAAAAATCATTGGTCGTTTAAATTTTCGGACTAGTTATGGTCAAAATGTTTTAAGTCATTCAATCGAGGTTGCGAAGATTGCTGGTACCATGGCGGTTGAATTAGGTGAAGATGAAACTTTAGCAAGACGTGCCGGACTATTACATGATATTGGAAAAGCTTTAGATCATGAGATTGAAGGTTCACATGTCGAAATTGGAGTAGATATAACTACTAAGTATAAAGAACCACCCGTAGTAATCAATACAATTGCTTCACATCATGGGGATGTGGAACCTACCTCAATGATTGCGGTTTTAGTAGCTGCAGGAGATGCAATCTCTGCAGCACGTCCCGGAGCACGGTCAGAATCAATGGAAAATTATATTCATCGTTTAGAAAAATTGGAGTCTATTGCGAATAGTTATGATGGCGTTGATCATAGTTATGCAATCCAAGCTGGGCGAGAGATACGAATTATGGTGCAGCCGGAAAAGATTTCAGATAATCAGGCCACTATCTTGTCGCGTCAGATTAAAAAACAAATTGAGACTGAGTTGGAATATCCAGGACATATCAAAGTAACTGTGATTCGTGAAACAAGAAAAATAGCTTATGCAAAATAGCATAAGCTTTTTTTATGGGAGGGGGTTTTGTTAAATGTTGTATAAAGCCCAGTTAAATATTATAATTCAAGGGTAGACGAAGGGAGTTTAAATACTTCGATGTTTAATATTATTGTTAAGTTATTTTTGACAATGTTAATTGCGGCGATCATTACTCCATTTATTCGAAAATTAGCCTTTGTTTTAGATGCTGTGGATTATCCTAATGCACGGCGTGTGAATAAAAAACCAATGCCAACTCTAGGTGGCTTGGCTGTTTTTTTAGCTTTTAATTTTGCAACTTTTGTGTTATTGCGTCCTCAATTTCCCACACATGAATTATTCAGTGTTTTTTTAGCAGAATGTATTATCTTATTAACGGGTTTAATTGATGATATTCGTGAACTGAAACCTTTGCAAAAGATGTCTGGCATTTTACTGGCGGCTTTAGTAGCTTATTTTTTAGCTGGTGTGAAGATTGTTTATGTTTCGCTGCCTTTAATTGGCTCTTTTCAATTGGGGTGGTTAAGTTTTCCCGCTACTATTCTCTGGATTGTAGCCATTACCAACGCGGTTAATTTAATTGATGGTTTAGATGGGTTATTGACAGGGGTTTCTATTATTTCATTAACTACCATGGGTATTATTGCTTATTTCTTTTTATCTACAGGTGATACCTATATTGCTATTTGGATTTTTACCATGGTAGCTTCTTTATTAGGCTTTTTACCGCATAATTTCCATCCTGCAAAAATTTTCTTGGGAGATACAGGCTCCTTATTTATTGGCTTCATGATTGCTATTTTCTCATTGAAAGGTTTAAAAAACGTCACCTTTTTAACGTTAATTATTCCGATCGTCATTTTAGGAGTCCCCATCACGGACACTTTTTATGCTATTTTACGGCGTTATTTAAATCACAAGCCTATATCCCAAGCGGATAGACATCACTTGCATCATCGCCTCATGCAATTAGGCTTGTCCCATCGACAAACAGTCTTAGTCATTTATGGTTTAGCACTTATTTTTGCTTTTATCTCGTTACTGTATCCTATTTCGACCCTATGGGGCAATATTTTATTGACCATTGCTCTTTTAATTGGCTTAGAATTATTTGTGGAGTCAATTGGATTGGTTGGCGAAAAGCGACAACCTTTACTACATTTTATCCAACAAGTTGTTCAGCGGTTAGAAAAACACTAGTAGCCGAAGTTACACTGGTTTTTCGGTGGTAGAATATGGAACTTCTTGGTAGGTGAGATCACCTATTTGAAGTTCTATTTTTTGACTTAATTTGTTTTGTAGAGTTTGTTGTAAATTTTCTACTTGGATAGGAGGAAGCCATAATTTTAATTGAACTTGATCCGTATAAGTAGTTTGAATTTTCGTTGCCTGACGATTTATTTCCAATTTAATAAGCTCATACTGATGATAATTCAAAATAAGCGTGATTTGGCGTAGGGGGATTCTTTGAATGAGGCCCACTTGTTGAATGGTTTGAACGACACTGTTTCGATAAGCACGAATCAAACCACTGGCACCTAGTTTAATCCCCCCAAAATAGCGCGTGACAATGGCGACTACATCTTGAACTTGCATTTGCTGTAAAGCTGCCAGCATAGGTAATCCGGCCGTGCCTTGGGGTTCACCATCATCGTGGGCTTGTTGCAGTTGATTACCGACTCGATAACAACTACAGTTATGAGTTGCCTTATACTCAATTTTTTTTACTTGCTGAATCTTTTCTTGGGCTTCGGCCACTGTGTGGATACGATATAGACGGGTAATAAAACGGGATTTTTTTATTATCATTTCTTGGTGGGTATTTTGAGCAATAGTTAGATATTTAGCGATAGAAATCATTCCTTTCGGGTAATTTTTTAAGGGTGATATTATTGCAACCAAATAATTTGAAATCTGGACGTTTGTTCGTGACGACAGCAGCCGATCCAAATCCAAACAAGTTTCCGGCTTTAATAAGCGGTGCTCAAAATTCCTTTACTTGTCAACGTTGTCAAATGACAAATTCGCGCCAAATTTATTGGCTGCCTTCGCATGTTTATTATTGTCCTCATTGTATAGGGTTAGGACGATTAACTAGTCAGGATTGGTTAGTCGCTTATCCTGAAGTTAATGCTTTTGCACCAGTGGCCAAACCCTTAGCTTGGCAAGGTACATTAACATCAGCTCAACGTCAGGTAGCGGGCGAATTGTGTCAGGTATGGCGCCAACAAGGAGAACACTTAGTTTGGGCGGTGACTGGCAGTGGAAAAACTGAAATGTTGTTTCCCATGTTACAGCAGGCTGTCTTGCATAGAGATCGAATTGCTTTAGCGGCCCCCAGAATAGATGTGTGTACGGAGTTATATCCACGTATTCAAGCAGCTTTTCCTGGGGTTAGTTGTGGTTTGCTTTACGGATCGGGACAGCTAAAATATCAATATACACAAATTTTAGTGTGTACGGTGCATCAATTATTAAAATTTCGTCAGGCGTTTGATGTTTTGGTTTTGGATGAATGTGATTCTTTTCCCTACTTAAATAATCCAATGTTGCATGCAGCAGTAAAACAAGCAGTTAAACCACATCATACCTTAATTTACCTTTCAGCCACACCAAGTCTTGAATATCAGCAACGTATTCAGCAACAACAGCTAAATTATAGCTTATTAAACCGGCGCTTTCATGGGCATGATTTGCCCGTTCCCCGCTATCAAACTGTCGGCTTTGGTAAAACAATTACGACTAATTGGACCTTGCAGCAACATTTAAAGAAGTTAGTCCAGCAACAGCAACGATTTTTATTGTTTGTCCCCAGTATTGCCAGCAGCGAAAAAATCTCGCGGCAATTAACTTATGTATTGCCGACTTTATCACAAAATTTTGTCCATGCTAAAGACCCACAGCGAGTGGCCAAGGTAGCTGCTTTTCGACGTGGTCACTGGCAAGCTTTGATTACTACAACGGTTTTGGAGCGGGGAGTATCTTTTGATAATATAGATGTAATTGTTTGGCAGGCAGATAATGAACGTTTCAACATGCAAACTTTAGTGCAGATTGCCGGTCGTGCCGGGCGTAGTGCGCAATATAGTAATAATCAAGTGACCTTTTATGGTCACAAATATACTCGGGCGATACAACAAGCAATCACAACCATTATAGAATTAAATCATGGATAATCAGGCCTGTTTGTTATGTCAGCAGCCACTGGTTCATGAATTAACCTTGCGGGAACTTTTAGGCTGGGATGAAGTCTCTGGATTTGAAATTTGTGCGAGATGTCAACAGGAATTTCAAGAAATTGCCCCACCACATTGTCCTACATGTTTTAAAACAGGATCTTCCCAAAAGTGCTGGGATTGTCAATATTGGACCCAACACGGATATCAGGCATTTCAGCATATCGCATTGTACCAATATAATGCAGCCATGCATGATTATTTTAAAAGATATAAGCGTTATGGTGACTATCAGTTACGTTTCGTTTTTCAGGCTCAACTGCAGCGAGCTATTGGTCAATTACCCGGACCTTATTTATATATTCCCAGTTCAGCGCAACATTTGCAACTACGCCAGTTTGATCCAGTTGTAGGTTTGTTTCAAAATATTGCGGCTTTAATACCAGCACTCATTAAATTGCCAACAACGCAAGCCCAAGCTCAAAAGAATCGTGCTGAGCGCCTAGCTACTCCTCAATTTTTACAATTTGATCGCCAGTACACGGCATTACTTGCCCAACCCCAATTAACTATCCTAGACGATATTTATACAACTGGTAGAACTTTGTTTCATGCCCGTGATTGTTTAATAGCGGCCGGTTTTCAGGGGAAGATTTATACTTTTTCATTAGCACGCTAAAGATCGGGTGGGGTAAAAGTTTTTGGGTTGTTCTTGGAAACTAAAGCATCTATAATAATTTTAGAAGGACAGTTGGTCCTGAAGTGTAAAGGGGCGATTTTAATGTTAAAGATTAATGTTCGTGGTGAAAATATTGAAGTAACACCAGCTATTCGTAGTTATGTAGAAAAACGGTTACACAATTTAGATAAATATTTCAATGAAACAGATAATCCTATTGCTCATGTTAATTTAAAGGTTTATGGTAATAAAAATTCCAAAGTTGAAGTAACAATTCCGTTACCATATTTGATTTTGCGGGCTGAGAAAATGGAAGCGGATATGTATAAAGGCATTGATGACGTATTTGAAAAACTCGAACGACAAATTCGAAAATACAAGACTAAAATAAATCGGAAATCGCGAGAAAAAGGTCTCAAAGATTTTAATTTAATTGGTCCCGATGATGCCAATGATGCATCTGACAGTGATTTATCAATTGTGCGGACAAAACATGTTTCTTTAAAACCAATGGATGCACAAGAAGCAGTTTTACAAATGGATATGTTAGGTCATAATTTCTTCGTTTTTGAAGATGCAGATACGAATGGAACGAGTATTGTTTATCGGCGTAAAGATGGCCGTTATGGTTTAATTGAAACGGGAGAATAATTAAACATTGCAATTAAGTCTGGGACCAATATAACGGTTCCAGCTTTTTTTATGATACTAGCAGTTTGATTATTAGTGTTAAAATGATAAGATATTATCGATATGGTAGACTCTGTGAATGTATGGGAGAAGTTTAAATAAATGGTGAATCCAATTAAAAAATGGGTCGAAAGTGATAAACGTGAAGTAAAACGTATGGGCAAAATTGCTAATAAGGTGGAAGCTTATAGTGATGAATATGCCCGGCTTTCGGATGCAGATTTGCAGGCAAAAACGCCCGCCTTAAAAGGACGTTTACAAAATGGTGAAACGTTAGATGATATTTTACCGGAAGCTTTTGCAACAGTACGTGAAGCGGCAAAGCGAGTTTTAGGATTATATCCGTTTCACGTTCAGATAATTGGTGGTATTACACTGCATGAAGGTAATATTGCCGAAATGAAGACTGGTGAAGGAAAGACTTTAACGGCCACTTTACCGGTTTATTTAAATGCTTTGACCGGCAAGGGAGTACACGTTGTAACTGTGAATGAATATTTATCTTCACGGGATGCTACGGAAATGGGTCGCTTATATAATTGGTTAGGTTTAAGTGTGGGTTTAAATTTAAATTCCAAAAATTCGGACGAAAAAAGAGCCGCCTATAATTGTGATATAACCTATTCTACCAATAGTGAATTAGGTTTTGATTATTTACGTGATAATATGGTGGTCTACCAGGAGCAAATGGTACAGCGCCCGCTCAACTATGCCATTGTGGATGAAGTAGACTCTATTTTAATTGATGAGGCACGAACCCCGTTAATTATTTCAGGGCAGGCGGAACAGTCCACCGCCTTGTATTTACGAGCTGATCGATTTGTGAAATCGCTGAAAAAAGATGACTATAAAATTGATTGGCCTACTAAATCAATTGTTTTAACGGAAAGTGGTATTCAAAAAGGTGAAAAAACTTTTGGCCTTCATAACTTGTACGATATTGACAATACTTTATTGAACCATCATATTGACCAATCTTTGCGGGCTAATTATATTATGGAACGTGATAAAGATTATGTGGTTTCCAATAAAAAAGTTCTTATTGTGGATTCTTTTACCGGACGGGTCATGGAAGGACGTCGGTTCTCGGATGGACTGCATCAAGCAATTGAGGCCAAAGAAGGGGTACCAATTCAAGATGAGACGAAAACCATGGCCAATATCACTTATCAAAATTTCTTTCGGATGTATGATAAATTAGCTGGCATGACCGGAACTGCCAAAACTGAAGAAGAAGAATTTCGGGAAATTTATAATATGGAAGTCATTTCTATTCCCACCAACAAGCCGATTGCCCGAATCGATCATCCCGATGTATTATACCCGACTCTCAAAGCTAAATTTGATGCGGTAGTCCAAGATATCAAACAACGTCATGCCAAAGGTCAGCCAATTTTAGTGGGGACAGTGGCAGTAGAAACTTCCGAATATTTATCCGAACGATTAACAAAAGAAAACATTCCACATGCAGTTTTAAATGCTAAGAATCACGCTAAAGAAGCCGATATTATCTCCCGCGCCGGTCAGCGGGGAGCGGTCACGATTGCTACTAATATGGCTGGACGGGGAACTGATATTAAATTAGGCCCAGGCGTGAAAGAGTTGGGTGGCTTGTGCGTAATCGGAACAGAGCGGCATGAATCTCGACGGATTGATAACCAATTACGGGGTCGTTCTGGACGGCAAGGTGATCCCGGGGAAACCATTTTTTATATGTCACTGGAAGACGATTTAATGAAACGTTTTGGCTCTGAACGTATCAAAAAAGTTTTAAGTGCTATGAAGGTTGAAGATGAAGATGCGGTAATTCAAAGCCGCATGATTAGTCGTCAAGTAGAAGGTGCCCAGAAGCGGGTTGAAGGGAACAATTACGATACGCGGAAAAATACTTTACAATACGACGATGTCATGCGCGAACAGCGTGAAGTAATTTACAAGCAGCGGATGCAAGTCATAACCGCTGAACATAGTTTAAAAGATGTCTTATTGGGAATGATTCAACGGACTATTAAAAGTCAAGTCGATTCTCGAACTAATGGGGATCCCGCCAATTGGGATTTAGATGGTTTATATGATTTTGCAATTACGGCGTTAGTGAGTCCCAAAGAATTAAGGCGCGCGGATTTAAATGGAAAATCCATTCCGCAACTTTATCGTCTCTTTGAAAACTTTGTACAAAATAATTACCAATTAAAACAGAATCAATTACAAAATGATGCCCAAATGCTAGAATTTGAAAAGGTTGTAATTTTACGAGTGGTAGATGAGCACTGGACCAATCATATTGATGAAATGGATCAATTAAGACAATCCATTGGCCTGCGGGGCTATGGGCAGATGAATCCGCTGGTAGAGTATCAAGAAGAAGGCTTTCAGAAGTTTGAGCAAATGATCGCGGACATTGAGTATGACGTAACGCGGCTATTTATGAAAGCTGAAATTCGGCAAAATGCGCAACGCTAGTGCGGTACATTAATATAATTAGGTCGATCACAAAACAAGTTTTTGTAACGGCCTTTTTTCATAAAAAGGGGTACAGTTATTATGGAACTATCAGAAATGAAACATCAAGTAACTCAGGCAGCGGCCAAAATTCAACAATTTGGGAGGTCTCTTTGACCTCGATAGCCTACAAGAAAAAATTGCCAATAATGAACATTTAATGATGCAGCCTGATTTTTGGTCTAATCCTACGCAAGCACAACAGGTGATTCAAACGACTAATCTTTTAAAATCACAATATGATGATTTTCAAGATTTGCGCCAGCAAGTGGCAGATGCTCAGGTAGCCTGTGATTTATTAGAAAGTGATCCGCAGGACCAAGATTTACTACAAGATTTAACCCATAATTTAACTAAGTTAAATTCAGATTTGCAAGCTTATGAAATTTCGATGTTGTTAAATCGTCCTTATGATCAAAATAATGCGCTATTGGAAATTCATCCCGGAGCTGGGGGCACCGAGTCCCAAGATTGGGGGGCAATGTTGTTAAGAATGTATGAAAGATGGGCGGAACATCATCAATTTCAAATCGAAGTTGAAGATTACCAGCCTGGTGAAGAAGCTGGTCTCAAAAGTGTTACACTGCTGATTAAAGGACACAATGCGTATGGTTTATTACGTTCAGAACATGGTGTGCATCGATTAGTGCGGATTTCACCCTTTGATGCGGCCGGCCGACGCCATACTTCTTTTGCTTCTGTTGAAGTAATGCCTGAATTAGATGATAATATTGAAGTCGAAATTCATCCTGAAGATTTACGGATTGATGTTTTTCGAGCGAGCGGTGCGGGAGGACAGCATATAAATAAAACCTCCTCAGCAGTGCGGATTACGCATTTACCGACAGGCATTGTAGTCAGTTCACAGGCGCAGCGTTCACAATTGCAAAATCGTGAAACAGCTTTGTCAATGTTACGTTCGAAATTATATCAGCGCCAATTAGTCGCCCAAGAACAGCATAAGGCAGAACTGAAGGGCGAGCAATTAGACATCGGCTGGGGCTCACAAATCCGGTCTTATGTTTTTCACCCATATACTATGGTCAAAGATCATCGGACGAATTACGAAACTGGTAATGGTCAAGCAGTGATGGATGGCGCGTTGGATCCTTTTATTTATGCCTATTTGCAATGGCAGTTACAGCAAAGTCATTCTCAATGAGTTGGCGGCTGGATAAACGATGGACTCATCCCAATTAAGGAAGTGAGAATTATGAAATATCGGCATCGAATCGTCGTTTTAACCGCAACTATTCAATTAATTTTGTATTTATTATCGATGTTTATTTTGAGTCGTTTTATGACCCAAGTTCAAATTCATCATTTACAAACTTTAAAGGAGGATTATCAAGACTTACATCAAGAAAATAATCAGCGTTATTTGCATGCCTGGGCACAAAATCATCAATTGCAAATTGTGGTAGATTCCCGTCATCCTCAAGGTGCTTTACAACATCAGGTGCATGATTTAGTGTTACAAGAACAAGTATCCAATAACAATCCCTATCAAATTAAGTCTTTTAAGGGAAGTAAATATATTTTTTATTTACTTGACAATTTGCAGACCAATCATCAAAAAATTATAGTCAAAAAATACCAATCTCTCGGTCAAAATCTGAATCTAGTAGTCATTTTTACTTTAATTTATTGGGTGTTATCTGGTATCTTGTTAATTGTTCAGGGTCGCTTAATGTATCGGCGAGAGCGTTATATGAAGCTCATTATTCGTAAACTGAAAAACATTGAGGCAAATGAACAAACTGATTCTTTAGTCACTCAAGACAACACTCCTTACGCAGAATTAATTCATGCTGTTAATGCACTGGATCATCATAATGCCAGTCTAGTAGAAAACAATGCGCTGTTAAAACGGCGTTTTCAGGGACTTATGGCCCACTTACCCGTGGGAGTTATGTTGTTGGATGCTGATGGCAATGTCATTTTGCATAATCAAGCCATGGCTTTGATTTTAGGAGTGAATATTTCTAATGAACCACATCCTTTTGTTGAAGATATTCAAACTTACGCCTTAAGTCGCATGATTGAACATACGTTACGCAAGAATCGCAATCATCATCGCCAAATTCAGTTATACGGTGATTCAGAGCACTATGTTGATGCCAATGTCATTCGGTTAACTCATTCCGATGAAGATTTAAAACGTCAAGTGATTGTTATCCTGTATGATTTAACTCCTAGTCGTCAAATTGAACAACAGCAACTTGATTTTGTAGACAATGTTAGTCAAGAGTTACAGCCCTCTGTAACGCAGATTATCAATTTGAGTACGACATTATTAAAACAACCAGAGAAAACCATTGCCGCCAGCGAGTCGCAGGTTCAAGAAATTAAAAGTGCGGCAGACAATTTAAATGAGTTAATAGCCGATTCACAAACATTAACCACTTTAGATCGACAAAACAATGCGTTACCGGATCGCATTAATACTCAAGCATTAATCGACCAAGAATTAAAACATTATCAAGCGAAAATAGCAGCATTAGACTTGCAAGTGACAACTGATTATCAAGGCAATGTTTGGGTTAGCTCTTATACAAGTGCGTTGACGCAAATTTTTCATAATTTAATTAGTAATGGTGTAAAGTACAATCGCGCCCACGGGCAATTACAAATCCAGCTTAATCATAACGAAGTGGAAAACTATTTAGAAATTAAGATCCAAGATACAGGATGTGGCATTGCACCTGCGGATCAAAAACATGTTTTTGAACGTTTTTATCGGGCTAACAAACAGTCCACTGGTTCTGGTTTAGGTCTTGCCATTGTGCACGAGGCAGTGACCGCTTTGAATGGGACAATTAACCTGACTAGTCAATTAAATCAGGGCACAACAGTGCAAGTTCATTTGCCTTTATAAATAAGATTACGCAACTTGTTAGGCATTCTCAGGCAGGTTATTTTGTTAGGAAAACTACTACTAGTATTACAGCTTTATTCAGCTGGGTAGATGGAGGCTAAAACTATTGCGTACCTTTGGGAAACTATTATTGCTGCTGGGAGTTATTAGCAGTTTATCAGGATGTAGCCACGCTAATAATCGCCAAGAAACCATTACTGCGGTGGGCTCCTCGGCTTTGCAGCCCTTAATTGAAGCTGGTGGTGAAAAATATAGTCAAAAAAATCCTCAGGCCTATATCAATGTCCAAGGTGGTGGTAGTGGAACCGGATTAGCTCAAATTCAACAGGGAGCTGTGGCCATTGGGAACTCTGATGTCTTTGCTGAACAAAAAAAGGGCATTCAGGCGCAAAATTTAATTGATCATAAAGTATGTGTTGTGGCGGTAGTGCCGGTGGTTAATCGGCAGGTACCTCTTAATAATTTGTCCACTACTCAATTGCAGGCCATTTTTATGGGGAAAATAACCAACTGGCAACAAGTTGGAGGGCCGCGATTGCCGATTACAATCATTAATCGTGCTCAAGGTAGCGGGACTCGAATGATTTTTGAACAACAGGTTATGCAAGGACAACCTTTTAAAAAAGCGCCAGAACAAGATTCAAGTGGTATGGTACGTCAAATTGTCAAAAATACCCCCGGGGCGATTAGTTATGTTGCTTGGCCCTATTTAACTCAGGATTTGAAGCCATTAGCCATTGATCAAATCAAATTGACGACCGCTAATGTAGCCCAAAATCGTTGGAAAATCTGGGCTTATGAACATCTATATACTACGAAAAATCCCAATAAATTAACGCGACAATTTATTAAATTTATTTTAAGCGAACAATTTCAAGAACAAGAAGTACGTCAAATGCATTATATTCCCATGAAGCAAATGCGTTATCAACAAGATGCTCACGGACGTGTTAGCAGTAAGGAGTAGTTATGGATCCGATTGCCAAAAATTTAAAACAACGTTCACTATCAGCTAAAATTGAAACTAAAGGCAGACTTATCACGCAATTGTGCACGGTATTGATTGTTCTTTTAGTTTTAGCTATTTTTGGGTTTATTGCCACGAAGGGACTCACTTTATTTTTTCACGATCATGGTAGTTTGTGGAGTTTTTTTAGTGGCACCACTTGGTCTCCAGATAAAGTCGACAGTCACCGACAACCTGTGATCGGTGCTTTACCGATGATTGTAGGTTCGTTTACTGTTACTTTATTAGCAGTTTTAGTGGCGACACCCTTCGCGATTGCAGCGGCTATTTTTATGACGGAAATTTCGCCACAAAAAGGTAATAAAATTTTGCAGCCAGTAATTGAATTATTAGTGGGTATTCCCTCCGTGGTTTATGGTTTTATCGGTTTGGCCGTGATTGTGCCGTTTGTACAAAAAATTGCCGGCGGCAGTGGTTTTGGTATCTTGGCAGGAGCCTTAGTATTATTTGTGATGATTTTACCGACAATCACTTCCATGACTGTAGATGCCCTCAAAGCTGTACCGCGTTACTATCGTGAGGCTTCGCTGGCATTAGGGGCTACGCGGTGGCAAACAATTTATAAAGTCACTTTACGGGCCGGAGCTCCAGGAATTATGACCGCGGTAATTTTTGGCATGTCACGGGCCTTTGGTGAAGCTTTAGCCGTACAAATGGTCATTGGTAATGCTATTTTGATGCCTAGCAGTTTAACCTCCCCTTCCACGACATTAACTAGTGTATTGACCATGAATATGGGCAATACAGTCATGGGAACCACTTCAAATGATGCATTGTGGACGTTGGCTTTATTATTATTGTTAATGTCCTTAGTATTTAATATTGTCATTAAATATTTGGCTAAACGAGGTGCTTTATCATGAATCCAAAACAGGCTGATAAATTAATGACTTTTGTGATTTATTTAATGTCCAGTGTAATCATTGTGATTTTAATGGCCCTCTTAATCTACATTTTAGTGGCGGGATTGCCCTATGTAAATTGGCATTTCTTAACTAGTGCTGCCAAAAGCTTTCAAAGTGGAGGAGGCATTGGAGCTCAGTTATTCAATTCATTATATTTATTAGTACTTTCAATGCTGGTGTCTATTCCTTTGTCTTTGGGGATTGCTATTTACTTATCTGAATATTCTCAAAATATTCGAGTTACTACTTGGATTAGTTCCGCCATTGAGGTGCTTAGTTCCTTGCCATCTATTGTAGTGGGACTGTTTGGCTTCTTAGTGTTTGTAGTCCAGTTTAAGTTAAGTTTTTCGATCTTATCTGGAGCTTTAACTTTAACGATTTTTAATTTACCGTTATTAGTGCGCAGCATGGAAGATGCCTTACAAACAGTATCTTTGAGTCAACGAGAAGCTGGTTTGGCCTTAGGTCTATCGCGTTGGGAGACAGTAGTGCATGTAATCATTCCTGAATGTCTGCCTGCAATTATTACCGGGATTATTTTATCTGCTGGGCGTGTTTTTGGGGAAGCCGCTGCCCTAATTTATACTGCAGGTCAGAGTGCACCACCTTTGGATTTTACTAACTGGAACGTTTTGAGTTTGACCTCCCCCTTAAATCCTCTTCGTCCGGCTGAAACTTTGGCAGTGCACATTTGGAAAGTTAATTCTGAGGGTTTAATTCCGGATGCTAGTGCAGTATCTTCTGGAGCCTCTTTAGTTTTAGTGGTGGTGGTGCTAGTGTTTAACGTATTGGCACGTTATTTAGGCAATAAATTGTATAAACATATGACGGGTGAATAAATTGACAGAAAAATTTTCAACATTTACACGACATTTAGACGAACAAGAACATGAAATTGCTCTATTTACTAATGATTTACGAGTACGTTATGGCACTAAAGAAGCTCTGCATGGTGTTAGTTTACAATTTGAACGTTACAAAATTACCGCGTTAATTGGCGCTTCCGGTTCGGGGAAATCAACTTATTTGCGATCTTTAAATCGTATGAATGACACTATCGCTGATGCCCGCGTCACAGGTCAGATTAAGTATCGCAATGTTGATATTAATTCACCGGCGGTAGATGTCTATGAAGTGCGCAAACACATTGGCATGGTCTTTCAACGACCCAACCCATTCGCAAAATCCATTCGCGAAAATATTACGTTTGCTTTAGAACGGCGTGGATTACATGATCGCCAAAAATTAGCGGAAATTGTAGAGACTACTTTAAAGCAAGCTTCTTTGTGGGATCAAGTCAAAGATGATCTGAATAAAAGTGCTTTGGCTTTGTCAGGCGGGCAACAGCAGCGCTTATGTATTGCACGAGCGATTGCGATGCAGCCGGATATTTTATTAATGGATGAACCAGCGAGTGCTTTGGATCCCATTTCCACTGCGAACATTGAAAATACGATGCAAGAATTAAAAAAACACTATACAATTATTATAGTTACACATAGCATGCAACAAGCCGGACGGGTGAGTGACTATACAGCCTTCTTTCATTTGGGACAAATGATTGAATATGATGAAACCAGAAAAATTTTTACTCGACCTAAAATTCAATTAACTGAAGATTATATTTCAGGACATTTTGGATAGGAGTGGATCATAATGACAAAACCCGTAATGACGGCCCAAGATGTGCATCTATTTTATGGTAAAAAAGAAGCCCTCAAGGGAATCACCATGGCAATTAATTGGCATCAAATTACTGCGATGATTGGGCCTTCGGGTTGTGGCAAATCAACATTTTTGCGCACTTTAAATCGCATGAATGACCTCATTCCGGAGGTAACGATTACCGGTAATGTGTCCTTAGAAGGACAAAATATTTATGCTCCCAGTATGGATACTGTACAATTACGCAAAAAAGTAGGGATGGTCTTTCAACAACCCAATCCATTTCCTTTTTCCATTTATGATAATGTTGTTTATGGTCTCAGAATTGCGGGGATTCATGACCGACTAAAACTTGATGAAGCTGTCGAAACTAGTTTACGGGCGGCGGCAGTTTGGGACGATGTCAAAGATAAACTGGATCAAAGTGCACTGGCCCTTTCTGGCGGGCAGCAGCAGCGTGTTTGTATTGCACGAGTTATTGCGGTCCATCCGGAAGTCATTTTATTAGATGAACCCACCTCCGCTTTAGATCCGATTTCTGCGACTAAAGTGGAAAATACTTTATTAGAATTACGGGAACAATATACCATTGTGATTGTTACGCACAGTATGCATCAAGCATCACGAATTTCCGATCAAACAGCTTTTTTTTATCAAGGAGAACTAATTGAGATGGATAATACAAAAAAAATGTTTATGAATCCTGCTGATCAGAAAACGGAGGATTATATCAGTGGTCGATTTGGATAGGAGATAATTATGCGCAGTGAATTTGAAACAGAGCTCCAAAATTTACATGTACGTTTTTCCGAAATGGGAATGATGGTGAATGAAGCTATTAAAAAAGCTGTGATGGCTTTAATTAATCATGATCCGGAATTGGCCCAGCAAGTAATTCACAATGATCAACGAATTAATAATCGTGAAATGGATTTAGAAAAAAAATCCTTTGAAATGATCGCGCTGCAACAACCTGTTTCTAGTGATTTACGAATGATTGTGACGGTTTTAAAAGCCAGTTCTGATTTAGAGCGAATGGGGGATCATGCTGTCAGCATTGCTCATTCTGTTTTACAGCTTCAGGGAAAACCTACCATTGAGGCTGTGGAAAAATTAATCCAACAAGTTTATGAAAAAGTGGAAGCCATGTTCGGGCAAGCAATTAACGCCTACCTGCAAGAAGATGCTAAGGCTGCCACCAAGATTGCACAACGCGATTTAGAAATTGATCAGTTGATTAAACAAATTGAACGCCTATGTGTTGAAAAAATGAAAACAGATTCCAAGATGGTCGAAGTGGGCACCATTTACGTTTCGGTGGCCAACTATTTGGAACGAATGGGTGATTACGTCATTAATTTGTGCGAATGGGTCGTTTATTTAAAGCGCGGCAAATTGGCGGAGTTAAATGTAAAAAAAACTAAACCGAATGTATAACAGGTTTCAACTATTATTTTTGGAGTGGTTAATGCATGAAAGTCATCTATCAGACAATAATTAATACTTTGCTTTTCATGGCTCTCGCGCAAGTTTTGCCAACAATGTTTTTTCTTAATAATTTTACTACCGCGATTGTGGCGGGATTCGTTTTAGTACTTTTAAATATGACGATTAAGCCGTTACTGCACATTATTTCATTTCCCATCACTTTGTTGACTTTCGGATTGTTTTCGGTAGTTGTCAATGCGTTCACTTTAGAAATTATTACGTTGCTGATTCCCGGATTTGGTTTTCGCAGCTTTGGTGCAGCGGTGATTGTGTCAGTAATTATGTCGGTGGCTAATTGGTTCGTAGGTTATCGCGCATTTCAGAATCGTTATTAGAAAAGGAAGTAAGCAATGAATAAAACAGCTGCTACAGTGCAAGATATTGTTGATCATACCAGTGTTGTGAATTATACGGGCAGCCAATATATGGCGCAGCGATCAGTTTCTGAAATTGAAATTTCACGTCCTGGCTTGGAGTTAACCGGCTATTTTGATTTTTATCCGGCCGAACGGGTTCAATTGTTTGGACAAACAGAAACTTCGTATGCCCGGATGATGACGTCAGATAACCGATATCATGTCTTACAGCAAATGTGTACCCCCAAAACGCCTGCCTTTGTGTTTTCTCGCGGCATTCAACCTTCCAAAGAGATGTGTCGTGCGGCTAATGAAGCACAAATTCCGATTTTGGGCTCTCCGTTAACCACAACGCGAGTATCTAACATAATTACGCAGTATTTGGAAAAGGTTTTATCACCTCGACAAAGTATCCATGGGGTTTTAGTAGATGTCTATGGGATCGGGGTCTTGATTAAAGGTGATTCGGGCATTGGTAAAAGTGAAACCGCCCTGGAATTGATCAAAAATGGGCACCGCTTAGTTGCTGATGATCGGGTAGATATTTATCAGCAAAATGAACATACTTTAGTAGGTGAAGCCCCCGCCATTTTAAAAAATCTCATGGAAGTTCGCGGGATTGGAATTATTGATATCATGACCTTGTTCGGAGCGCGAGCGGTGCGTTCTTCTATGGAAATAGCTTTAATTATTAATCTGAGTACCTGGTCAGAAAACACTAATTACGAACGCATCGGCTTAAAGAATCAAACTGAAACTATTTTAAATGTTGCGGTTCCTTCTTTGGAAATTCCAGTCAAAGTTGGGCGGAACATTTCCAATATTATTGAAGTTGCGGCCATGGACTATCGGTGTAAAAAATTAGGTTACAATGCAGCTGACCGCTTCGAACATGATTTGACCGCTTTAATTAAAGCTAATTCCAAGAGTGGTAAAAAGCAATGAGTTCCACTGCGTTCAATCCTATTTTCTTAACCTGGGGCCCCTTTACTATTCGCTGGTATGGTTTTTTGATTACTGTGGGAGCATTATTGGGGATTAGTTTGGCCCTGCATGAAGCCCGTTTACGTCAAGTAGATCCTGATCAAATTGTCGATTTAGTTTTATGGGGTGTGCCCTTTGCGCTAATTGGAGCTCGGAGTTACTATGTGTTATTTCAGTGGCCGTTTTATGCGCAACATCCCAGTGAGATTTGGAAGATTTGGCATGGCGGACTGGCAATTTATGGGGGCTTAATAGCTGCCTTGCTTGTGACTATTATATTTACTCATCATCGCCACTTACCTGTTTGGTTGATCTTAGATATTGCATCTCCTAGTGTATTGATTGGACAAATTGTGGGCCGCTGGGGTAATTTTATGAATCAAGAAGCTTTTGGCGCTATTACTTCGCGGGCTTTTTTAGAAAATTTGCATTTACCTAATTGGATTATTCAACAAATGCTAATAAATGGTCATTATCGCCAACCCACTTTTTTGTATGAATCTCTATGGAATTTGTTAGGTTTAATCATTTTATTAAGTTTGCGACATCGACCGCATCTTTTCAAACAGGGGGAAGTATTTTTAACTTATGTAATTTGGTATGCTTTTGGTCGCTTTTTCATTGAAGGTATGCGTACTGATAGTTTGTATTTAGCCGCTGGTTTAAGAGTTTCGCAAATTTTATCGGGAATTTTATTTGTAGCTGCAATTTTAATGATTATTTATCGACGACGTCAGCAAGCATTGTCGGATTATGTATCTAATCAATCCTAAGTAAATAAGTCCTAGTATTTATAATTAAATTATTTTGAAGAAAAGAGGCAATTAAGTTATGTCCACATACGATGTAGCAATCATTGGTGCTGGTCCAGGTGGTTTAACAGCAGCGTTATATGCTTCACGCGCTAATTTAAAAGTTTTATTATTAGATCGCGGTATTTATGGCGGCCAGCTAAATAATACAGCAGCGGTTGAGAATTATCCGGGATTTGATTCAATTTTAGGTCCGGAATTAGGTGAGAAGATGTATCATTCCGCGACCCAATTTGGTGTGGAATATCAATATGGCACTGTAAAACAAATTGTCGATCAGGGTCTGGTCAAGGAAATTCAAACTAGTGATGACACCTTCACGGCCAAATCGGTGATAATTGCTACAGGTTCTGAATATAAAAAACTGGGTATACCAGGTGAACAAGAATACTCTGGTCGAGGAGTTTCTTATTGTGCAGTGTGTGATGGGGCCTTTTTTAAAAATGAAGATGTCTTAGTTATTGGTGGCGGAGATTCTGCTGTGGAAGAAGGAGTTTATCTAACACAATTAGCGAAGTCTGTCACCATTATTCACCGCCGGGATCAATTACGGGCCCAACAGATTTTACAAAAACGGGCTTTTGCTAATGAAAAAGTGAATTTTATTTGGAATGCCGATGTTCAAAAAATTATTGGTAATGAACAGGGCGTAACGGGCGTCCAATACCGTGATAAAGTCAGCAACGAAATTAAAGTTGCGAGTGGTAGTGGCGTTTTCATTTATGTAGGTATTCAACCCAATACGCAAGAATTATCTAATTTAAATATCACTGATGCTGCTGGCTGGATCACTACTAATGATCATATGGAAACCACGGTTCCCGGTATTTTTGCGGTGGGTGATGTTCGTAAAAAAGATTTACGACAAATCACGACTGCTGTTGGTGATGGTGGTATAGCAGGACAGGAAGTTTTTAATTATTTACAAACCTTGACTGATTAAGACCGAGCGCTATTGGTCTTTTTTTGTGCAAACGGTATAATTGGAGTGAATTGAACAACGATGGAGGTTTATTGAAGCATGAGTTGGAAGGCAAATTATCAACATTGGATCGATTATCCGCATTTAGATCCAACTTTGAAACAACAATTACAAGCTCTGCAGGATAATCCGGCACAATTAGAAGAATATTTTTATGCTCCCATGGAATTTGGGACAGCGGGCATGCGGGGCGTTATTGCTCCGGGAATCCACTGTATGAATATTTATACTGTCCGGCAAGCCACAGAAGGTTTGGCTCGTTTTATGGATACTTTGACAACTAGTGATAAACAGCGCGGAGTAGCGATTAGTTTTGATTCACGGTATAATTCTACCCTGTTTGCAGAAGAAGCAGCACGGGTTCTCGGGCAGCACCAAATTCCAGTTTATTTATTTGATAGTTTAAGGCCGACCCCGGAATTATCATTTGCCGTACGATATTTACAATCTTATGCGGGAATTATGATTACAGCCAGTCACAATCCAGCTCAATATAATGGATTTAAAATTTATGGACCTGATGGTGGTCAAATGCCCCCAAAAGAATCAGATTTGATTACGCAGTATGTTCGGGCTGCTGATAACGTATTTGCAATTTCTGTCAGTGATTTACATGAAATGCGCCAACAAAATTTATTGACGATGATTGGTGAAGATGTGGATCAAGCCTATCTTCATGAAATTAAATCTGTATCTATTGATACCAATTTACTGCAGACACATGCCCAAATGCGTTTTGTGTATACGCCATTGCATGGAACCGGTAAAATGTTGGCGGAGCGGGTTTTTCGACAAGCAGGTTTAACTAATATGCAGTTAGTAAAAGAACAAGCCATTTTGGATCCGGAATTCGCCACTGTTAAATTCCCTAATCCCGAATTCCCGGAAACTTTTGATTTATCTATCCGTGATGGCAAGCAGGTAGCTGCACCAGTTTTAATTGCGACAGATCCGGATGCAGATCGCTTAGGAGCAGCGGTGCGACAACCTGATGGCGAATATCAATTAATGACCGGAAATCAAATTGCCTGTGTACTATTAGAATACATTTTGAGTGCCAAACAACGTTTGCATACACTACCGGCTAACGGAGTAGTAGTTAAATCGATTGTCTCTACAGAAATGGCCACGAAAATTGCTCAAAATTATCAGGTGCAAATGATAAATGTTTTGACTGGATTTAAGTTTATTGCTGAACAAATTGAACAATTTGAGGCTACCCAAGCGCACGAATTTTTATTTGGTTTTGAAGAGAGTTATGGTTATTTGATTAAACCATTTGTTCGCGATAAAGATGCCATCCAGGCCAGTCTGCTTTTAGCGGAAGTAGCTGCTTATTATAAAAGTCAAAATCAAACTTTATATGATGGATTACAGGCTTTGTATCAAAAGTATGGTTATTTCCAAGAAAAAACCTTTTCGAAAAGTTTTACAGGAGTGGATGGTCCAAAGCATATGCGGCAATTAATGACCGAGTTTCGGACTAATAATCCCCATGAAATTAATGGCACCAAGGTTGTGAGTGTGCAAGATTTTCAACTGGGGCAGCAGCTCAATGCAGATGGTTCAAAGCAAAAGCTCAATTTACCGACTTCTAATGTGTTGAAGTTTTGGTTAGCAGATGATACTTGGATTGCAGTGCGCCCTTCCGGGACTGAACCGAAAATTAAAAATTATGTGGGAGTCAGTGATCCGACCCAAAATGGAGCCACAGAAAAACTGGCGGCGTATAGTGAAGCTGTAGAAAGCTGGTATTAGTCTTCCTGTTGTTATTTAAAAATAATTACTTAAAATAAATTTTTAGAAAAACTATATTAAAATCCTCGCGAAAGTATGTTCGCTATGCTAAAATGTTAACGTCGTAAAAGTTGGAAGGAGTTCCAGCTTTTTTATTTGATGATCCTAACGGGGGAATAATAGTGTTTAAACGCATAACAAATAATCATTTTGACCTGCAGGCACCTTATCAACCAGCCGGTGATCAGCAACAAGCGATCGATCAATTAACCGCTGATTTTCAACATGGCAATCGAGCCCAAATTTTAAAGGGTGCTACGGGCACAGGCAAAACGTTTACCATGGCTAATATTATTCAAAATTTAAATAAACCTACTTTAGTAATCTCGCATAATAAAACTTTGGCAGGGCAATTGTATGGCGAGTTCAAAGAATTTTTTCCGCATAATGCCGTTGAATATTTTGTAAGTTATTACGATTACTATCAACCGGAAGCTTATGTGCCTTCGAGTGATACCTATATTGAAAAAGATTCCAGTATTAATGATGAAATTGATAAATTACGTCATTCTGCCACCTCAGCTTTATTGGAGCGTAACGATGTTATTGTCGTGGCGTCCGTTTCTTGTATTTTTGGTTTGGGGGATCCACGGGAATATCAAGCCAATGTGATTTCCTTGAGAACAGGACAAGAAGTAAATCGCGACCAACTATTACGAGATTTAGTTAACAATCAGTTCGAACGCAATGATATCGACTTTCAACGGGGAAGATTTCGGGTACGCGGTGATGTCGTGGATATTTTCCCAGCTTCGCGTGATGATAATTCTTTGCGGGTCGAATTTTTTGGCGATGAAATTGATCGTATTTTGGAAATGGATCCTTTAACCGGAGAAATTATTGGTGAACGGGAACAAGTATCGATTTTTCCGGCTACTCATTTCATGACTAATGAAGAACAAATGACCGCAGCCTTAAAGCGAATTACTCAAGAATTGAAAATGCGTGTCGCTGAGTTGCAAAATCAGGGAAAACTTTTGGAAGCGCAACGATTAGAGCAGCGGACAAATTATGACATCGAAATGATGCGCGAAATGGGTTATACCTCGGGAATTGAAAATTATTCGCGGCATATGGAAGGCCGTGCCCAAGGTGAACCACCTTATACGTTACTCGACTTCTTTCCCGATGATTTTAATATTATGATTGACGAATCACACGTCACGATGCCTCAAATCCGCGGTATGTACAACGGTGATCGGGCCCGTAAACAAATGTTAATTGACTATGGTTTCCGTCTTCCTAGTGCTTTAGATAATCGTCCCTTAACTCTACAAGAATTTGAAAAGCATGTGCATCAAATTTTATATGTTTCGGCCACTCCGGGGCCTTATGAAATGCAGCAAACCTCCGAAGTTGTGGAGCAAATCATTCGACCGACAGGTTTATTGGATCCTGATGTCGAGGTCCGTCCGATTATGGGACAAATTGACGATTTGGTGGGAGAAATAAATGCGCGAATTGAACAGCATGAACGGACTTTGATCACCACCTTAACTAAAAAAATGGCTGAGGATTTAACGGATTATTTAAAAGATCTGGGAATGAAAGTCGCCTATCTGCACAGTGATGTCAAAACTTTAGAACGTACCGAAATAATTCGTGATTTACGTTTAGGAAAATATGATGTATTAATTGGGATTAATCTTTTGCGGGAAGGTATTGATGTGCCGGAAGTTTCATTGGTTGCCATTTTAGATGCGGACAAAGAAGGTTTTTTGCGTAGTGAACGGCCACTTATTCAAACGATTGGGCGAGCAGCCAGAAATAAACATGGACATGTGATCATGTATGCGGATGGTTTGACGGAGTCGATGCAGGTAGCGATTGCCGAAACTAAACGTCGGCGCCAATTACAAATGCAATTTAATGAAAAGCATCATATTACTCCCAAAACGATTCAAAAACCTATTCGTGCAGCTATTAGTGCAGTTCAAGCGGTCGATTCGGCAGATGAAACTGAACAAATAGCTAGCGATGATTTAGATTTTGCCGATATGACAGTGAAAGATCAGCAGGCGTTATTAGAACAATTAACAACTCAAATGGAACAAGCAGCTAAAAAATTAGATTTTGAACAAGCAGCTACCTTGAGAGATACAATTTTAGAATTAAAAGCGGAGATTAGTTAATGGATAATGATAAAATCGTAATTCATGGTGCTCGGTCACACAATTTGAAAAATATTGACGTAGCAATTCCGCGCAATAAATTAGTAGTCATTACTGGTTTATCTGGCTCGGGTAAAAGCTCGTTAGCTTTTGATACACTGTACGCCGAAGGACAACGGCGATATGTACAAAGTTTATCCTCTTACGCACGCCAATTTTTAGGACAGATGGATAAACCCGATGTAGATTCCATTGACGGCTTAAGCCCCGCAATTTCGATTGATCAAAAAACGACTTCTAAAAATCCACGTTCTACCGTGGGCACAGTTACAGAAATTAATGACTATTTGCGATTGCTCTGGGCCCGCGTGGGAACACCGGTTTGTCCCAACGATGGGACCATCATTAGCAGTCAATCAGTTGAACAAATGGTGGATCGCTTATTACAATTACCTCCCAAAACCAGAATTCAATTGTTATCACCCGTTGTCCGGGGAAAACGCGGGCAACAAAAAAAGATTCTACAAAAGATTGCTCAACAAGGTTATGTGCGCGTAATTATTGACGGTGAGCGTCATGATATCGCAGAAGAAATTACACTCCCCAAAAATCAAAAACATACGATTGAAGTCGTAGTTGATCGAATTGTTATTAAAGATGGAATTCGTTCCCGTTTATTTGACTCTGTGGAAGCGGCTTTAAGATTGTCGGGGGGCTATTTAACAGCTGATGTAATAGACGGAGAACCTATCATTTTTTCTGAACACTACGCGTGTCCCTTGTGCGGTTTTACCGTTGGTGAATTAGAACCGAGATTATTTTCGTTTAATGCTCCTTTTGGGGCTTGTCCGGATTGTGATGGTCTGGGCAGTAAACTAGAAGTTGATTTAGACCTGGTCATTCCCGATCGAAATCTTAGTTTGAATCAGGGGGCACTGGTTCCTTGGAATGAGGAACATTCCCAGTATTACCCGGAATTGTTACGCCAAGTAGCCCAGCAAAAGGGGATTGATTTAGATACTCCTTTTAATAAATTAACAAAAGCACAGCAGCATTTTTTGCTGTATGGTGATTCCCAACAACAATTTAAATTTCATTTTGCCAAAGATTTTGGCAAAGTTCGCGACGTCGAAACTACTTTTGAAGGAGTAGTTCCGAATATTGATCATCGGTATCGGAAGCCCTCCAGTGCCTTTATGCGTGATATCATGCGCAAATATATGACTGAATCTGTGTGTCAAACCTGTCATGGACAACGGTTAAATGAGCGGGCACTGAGTGTTCAAGTTAACGGTCAAAATATTGCGCAAATATCGGATTTGGCCATCAAAAAAGCATTACCATTTTTTAAATCCATTAAGTTATCTCCGCAAAAAACTGTCATTGCACAACCAATTTTAAAAGAGGTAATTGATCGGTTGACTTTTTTGCAAAATGTTGGTCTGGATTACTTAACTTTGTCACGGTCAGCAGGTACTTTGTCCGGCGGTGAAGCTCAAAGGATTCGGTTAGCCACGCAAATTGGGTCTAATTTATCAGGTGTCTTATATATTTTAGATGAACCCTCGATTGGGTTACATCAGCGGGATAATGATCGCTTGATCCGGTCTTTGAAAAAAATGCGGGATCTAGGTAATACGCTGATTGTAGTAGAACATGATGAAGATACTATGCGCCAAGCGGACTATTTGATCGATGTTGGTCCCGGTGCCGGCGCTGCTGGTGGACACATTGTGGCGTCCGGCACTCCGGCAGATGTTGCAGCTAATCCGCATTCACTAACTGGTCAATATCTTTCGGGCAAAAAAAAGATTCGGGTACCTGAGCAGCGTCGTGCAGGTAATGGACATTTTGTCAAAGTGTTTGGCGCTGCAGAAAATAATTTAAAACAAATTGACGTGGCTTTTCCGTTAGGTAAATTCATCACCGTGACGGGTGTTTCGGGTTCTGGCAAATCTTCGCTGGTAAATTTGATTTTACAAAAGGCTTTAGCACAAAAATTAAACCATAGTTCGCAACATGCGGGGCAATATACAAAATTGACCGGTTATGAACATTTAAGTTCCTTAGTGAGCATCGATCAAAGCCCAATTGGACGGACACCTCGAAGCAATCCGGCGACTTATACTGGCGTTTTTGATGATATCCGAGATTTATTTGCTCAAACCAACGAAGCCAAGCTGCGCGGGTATTCTAAAGGACGATTTTCCTTTAACATCAAGGGAGGACGCTGTGAAGCTTGTAAAGGCGATGGCATTATAAAAATTGCCATGAATTTCTTACCTGATGTCTATGTTCCGTGTGAAGTCTGTCATGGGACGCGTTACAATTCCGAAACATTGGAAGTTACTTATAAAGATAAAAATATTGCCGATATTTTGAATATGACAGTTGCTGAAGCATTGACCTTTTTTGGGAATTTACCCAAAATTAAGCGGAAATTGCAAACTATTGTGGATGTGGGCTTAGGTTATGTCCAATTGGGGCAATCTGCCACTACCTTATCTGGTGGTGAAGCTCAGCGAATGAAATTAGCTTCCGAATTATATAAGCAATCAGAAGGTGCCAATTTTTATATCTTGGATGAGCCAACTACGGGTCTGCATATGGACGATATCCGACGACTTTTAACGGTTTTACAACGATTGGTTGATCAGGGTAATACGGTAGTAGTGATTGAACATAATTTGGATATTATTAAATCAGCTGATTGGGTAATTGATTTAGGTCCCGAAGGCGGTGATTTAGGAGGCCAGGTAGTAGCTGTAGGGACCCCGGAACAAATCGCCGCTACTCCGCAATCATACACAGGGCAATATTTAAAATATGTTCTAAATTAACTATTGTAATCAGCAGATTAATTATTATTTCCTGGGAAATAATAATTTTTTTAAATATTAAATTAGATACTAAAAGATAAATGAGCAACTGGTGTAGGATGCAGATACAAGATTTAGTTTTTTCCAATTTGCGGATACCATATCTAGAAGCATTATGCTATCATTGAAAAGTCGTATATTAGGGGAGGAAAAAATGATGATTGTGTTAAGCGGCATGATTGGCGCCGGTAAAAGCAGTTTGACAAATATTCTAGCAGAACACCTAGGAACCCAAGCTTTTTACGAACAAGTAGATGATAATCCAGTTTTGCCTTTGTTTTATGCAAATCCGAAAAAATATGCATTTTTGTTACAGATTTATTTTTTGAATAAACGTTTTGCTTCGATCAAACGGGCTTTAGCTGATGATAATAATGTTTTAGATCGGTCTATTTATGAAGATGCACTTTTTTTCCACATGAATGCAGAGATGGGTCGGGCTACCGAACAGGAAGTACAAGTCTATGATGAGTTATTGGATAATATGATGGAAGAATTACCATATGCCGCTCATAAAAAGGCTCCGGATTTATTAATTCATTTAGTGATTTCCTATGATAAAATGTTGGCACATATTCAAAAACGTGGTCGGCCGTATGAACAACCGCAAAATGATGCTTCTTTGGTGGATTATTATCATAATTTGCTAGATCGCTATCAGCAGTGGTATCAAGATTATCATTATGGCCCCAAAATGCAAATTGATTGTGATAAATATGATTTTGTGGATAATTTAGCGGATCGACAAGCAGTATTACGAATAATTGATAAAAAATTACAGGAACGTAAAACTTTGGATAATTAATGGTGAGCACAATTGAATTAAGTATTAGTTATATTTATATTTCAGGCAGTGTCTGACGAACTTTAAAAGCAGTTGGCGGTTACAATTTAATCAATGATTAGCGATTGATCGTTCAATCTATGAAGGGTTAAATTTAACAAGCAACTGCTTTTTAAATTGGAACATGGGTTTTAAACTAGTCTTTTGCTATAATCAAGATATATTATTCTGATTTGAGGAGCTTAGTTAATGAATATTGGTATATTTACAGATACTTATTTTCCACAAGTTAGTGGGGTAGCCACATCAATTCAGACTTTAAGAAATGATCTAGAACGTAAGGGAAACACGGTTTATATTTTTACAACAACCGATCCGAATGTTTCCAAAAATACCTTAGAACCTAATATTTTTCGGCTCAGTAGTATTCCGTTTATTTCATTTACTGATCGACGTATTGCTTATCGTGGAATGTTTCATGCCTTAAAATTAGCAAAAGAATTAGATTTAGATATTGTGCATACACAAACTGAATTTTCACTGGGGTTAATTGGGAAATTTGTAGCACACAGTTTAAAGATCCCTTGTGTTCATACTTACCACACAATGTATGAAGATTATCTGCATTATGTATTGAATGGCCATCTTTTAAAACCGTATCATGTTAAACAAGTTTCCAAGCTCTTTGTCTCCGGTTTAGCAGGGGTGGTCGCTCCTAGTCAACGTGTTTACAACACCTTGCGGGGCTATGGTATTACTACGCCCATGGAAATTATTCCGACTGGTGTTGATTTATCGGCATTTACGCAGCCGGTAGATACGGTTAAATTACGGCAAGATTTAGGATTACAACCACAACAGCGAATTCTATTAACTTTAAGTCGCATTGCTAATGAAAAAAAGATTGAGTTATTATTACAAAGTATGCCGCCTTTAATTGAAAAATACCCAGAAATCATGTTAGTAATTGTGGGTGATGGACCCGATCGGGATGATTTAGACAAATTGGTTCAAAAACTGCAAATTGAACAACATGTTTTGTTTGTGGGCGAAGTGCCACATGATCAAGTTTCACCTTATTATCATATGGCGGAATTATTTGTATCTGCCAGTGATACTGAATCTCAAGGGCTAACTTTTATCGAAGCTATGGCGGCCGATCTCAAATGCGTCGTACGTTCTAATGCTTATACCAATGATTTATTTGATGATCCCTCTTTAGGCGTTACTTATGATCAGCCTGCACAGTATGTCAATGCTATTATTCAGTACCTGGATCATCCGCATTTATTCGATGCTGTACAACCGCGGCAAAAAAAACTATATACCATTTCTTCTGATGCTTTTGGAGATCACATTTTAGAATTTTATCGCGATTCTTATAAATATTTTTTGAAGAAAAAATTAGCTAATAAGCCATTGAAAGACGGGCAATATTATAATGATTAAGATTACGATGTTTTCCTCGGCTCAAAAAGTAGCAGGGCAAGGCGTAGGGAGCGCATATGCTGAATTAATGCGATTATTGCGCACTTATTTAAAAAATGATTTTGAGGTGCAAGTCAACCATTATAGCGCCAGTGATATTAGTCATTATCATACTATTGATCCTCAATTTTATTTGTCTACATTTTTACCAAATAGAGGTTGCAAAGTAGGTTATGTTCATTTTTTGCCGGAAACTTTAGAAGGTAGTTTACAAATTCCCAAGTTGTTTCGTCAGCTGGTTTATAAATATGTGATTGCTTTTTATAAACGAATGGATCAAATCATTGTAGTTAATCCAAGCTTTATTCCAAAACTCACAGCTTATGGCATACCGAAAAACCGAATTACTTATATTCCCAATTTTGTTTCTAAAACAGAATTTTATCCTGTAACGGCAAGTGAGCGTCAAAAAATTCGTACGCAATTAGGTTTTCAGACACAAGATTTTATCGTTTTTGGTGACGGACAAGTACAAAAACGCAAGGGGATTGATGATTTTTATAAATTAGCCGTGGCCAATCCACAGCTGCAATTTGTTTGGGCGGGTGGTTTTTCTTTTGGTAGAATGACTGATGGATATGAACGATATCAAAAAATGATTGCTCAACCTCCGGCTAATTTGCGTTTTACGGATATTATTCCCCGCTCACAATTAAATGATTATTTAAATGCTGCGGATGTTTTTTTATTACCATCTTATGATGAGTTATTTCCAATGTCTGTCTTAGAAGCATTTAATACGCATACACCGGTTGTTTTACGTGATTTAACTTTATATCAAGCAATTATTACTGGCTATTATCAACCGGCAGCAGATTTTCAGGCGATGGATACTTGCCTTAAAAAATTAGCGCAAGATCCCGCAGTGTTACAGGACTTAACTGAAAAGGCACAAGCAGGAGCTCAGTATTATTCTGAGGAACATTTAAGCCAAATTTGGCGAAATTATTATCAGAAATTGGTAAGTTAAGAGGGTTAGCATGAGTCGGAAGAATCAGTTATCAGCACTTCTAATGTTAATAATAGGCTTTGGAGTTATTGCTTTTGAAATGCGGACTACTAATTTAGCTGCTTTATGGCATCAAGTGCAAACACTCGATTTTTTCTGGCTTTTTGTGGCTTTTGCTTCGATGCTTTTGTCGTACTTTTTTGAAGCCTTAGTTTTAAAAGTATTATTGAAAAATCGGACCGATGAATTGCATAATTGGTGGAATTTATTGCGCATTCCCTGGATTCAAGCGTTATTTAATGCCATTACTCCTTTTTCGTCGGGCGGGCAACCGGCACAATTAGTGGCATTGGTACAATCCGGAGTAGAAGTGGGACGCAGTACTTCTGTTTTATTAATGAAATTTATTATTTTTCAGAGTATAGTTTTACTTAATTTTATTATCGCTATGGCGTTTAAGTTTGAGAATATCGCTAGTCATTTTGCCGGTTTAGCAACTTTAATTGTCGGTGGATTTGTGATCCATATTGTGACAATTGGTTTTTTACTCATGGTGATGTTTTATTATCAATTTACGCGGCGCATGGTTTTAAGTATCATGAAAGTATTGGCTTTTTTTATGAATCCGGATAAAGTTCAAGGACGGACAGAAAAACTAATTGCTAAAATTGATACTTTCCATGAGGAAAGTTTGGTTTTAAAACGAGAAAAGCAAAAAGTGTTAGTGGCTACTGGATTGACATTTCTTCAACTCTTGTTTTACTATCTGGTTGTTTATTTTACTTTACGAGCTTTGCATGTGAGTCAAATGAATATTTTGGATGTTTTAATTATGCAAATTATGATTGTAATGATCACCTCGATTTTTCCGATTCCAGGAGGAACTGTAGGCGCAGAATATAGTTTTAAAACCTTGTTTGCTAATTATGTAAGTACCCCTAGTAAATTAGTACTAGCAATGTTTTTATGGCGCTTTATTACTTATTATTTAGGCATGTTCTTGGGCATTATTGCCGTTGCTTTTAAACCGATTAATGAACAACAGCACAAACCAGTGCGTGGAGGAAAACCTTTAAATGAAGAATCATTGGAACAAAGTAAGTAGTTTTTGCAATACCAAATTAGGCTTTTTTACCTTGACGATTGTTTTAGCTTGGATTAAGACCTATTTGATGTATTTAACTAAATTTAATTTGGGCGTTAAGGGAAGCTTACAAGGCTTTTTATTGTTTTTAAGCCCTTTGGCGACGACAATTTTGTTATTTAGCATTGCAATTTACATGAAGGGCCGCAAATCATATGTATATCTTTTAATTATTGATCTTCTGACCTCGACTTGGCTTTTTGCTAATATTTTATATTATCGCGAATTTTCCGATTTTTTAACCACGACACTGATTAAAGGAGCTGGTTCGGCTTCTAACAACTTAGGAAAAAGTATCCTGGGAATTATTAAGCCAACTGATTTTTTTGCGTTTGCCGATGTGCTTTTTTTGGTGCTTTTACTAGTTTTTAAAATAGTAAAAATTGACATTCGAAAATTAAATTTTAAAATTCCAACGACTATTTCCGCCATTGCTGTAGTGTTATTCGGAATTAATTTAACCATGGCCCAACAAGATCGTTCAGGATTATTAACGCGCACTTTTGATAATAATTATATTGTCAAATATTTAGGTTTAAATGCCTTTTCGGTCTATGATGCTGTCAAAGCTGCCCGAACCAGCGCAGTAAAGGCCAATGCAGATAGTTCTGATTTGAAATCAGTCCGCAATTATATTAATACCAATCATACGGAACCTAATATTCAATATACAGGTGTAGCCAAGGGGAAAAATGTTTTTATTATTCATTTGGAAAGCTTCCAACAATTTTTAATTGATTTCAAATGGGATAATCAAGAGGTTACTCCGAACATTAACAAGATTTATCATGCAAATAATACCTTAAGTTTTGATAACTTTTTTAATCAAGTAGGCCAAGGCAAAACTGCCGATGCGGAGTTAATGCTGGAAAATTCTTTATTTGGCTTACCCGAAGGTGCGGCTATGGTAACTGATGGAACCTCTAATACCTTTCAGGCTGCTCCCGCAATTTTGGGACAAAAGGGTTATACTACGGCTTCGTTTCATGGAGATGTTCCTAGTTTTTGGAATCGGGATAACACTTATAAATCTTGGGGCTATGATTATTTCTTTAGTTCCAAGTATTTTAAAGAGAAAAAAGATTACAATATTGGCTATGGGATGAAAGATAAGATCTTTTTAAGAGATGCTGCCAACTATATTCAACAATTGCCGCAGCCATTTTATGCCAAGTTAATTACAGTAACCAATCATTATCCGTACATTTTGGATAAAAAGAATCAAACAATTTCAAAAACCAATACGGGTGATAGTACGGTTGATGGCTACGTTCAAACAGCTAAATATCTAGATGAATCAATCGGCGAATTTATGGCTTGGCTGAAGGCTACAGGTTTAGATAAAAAAAGCATGGTTGTATTTTATGGCGATCACTATGGCATCTCTGCGAACCATAAAAAGGCCGTAGCTAAGTTATTAAATTTAAAAAAATTTGACGATTTTGATAATGCACAATTTCAAAGAGTACCGTTTATGATTCAAATGCCTGGATTGCAGGGTGGTATTAATCATACTTATGGTGGTGAAATAGATGTTTTACCGACGATTTTGAATCTACTGGGCATTTCTAATCAAAATACTATTCAATTTGGTTCGGATTTATTAGCACCCAAGCGAAACCAATTAGTTGCTTTTCGTAATGGTGATTTTGTGTCGCCAGATTTCACAAAAGTTAATGGCACTTATTATCAAACTAAGACTGGAGAAGTTGTGAAAAATCTAACTCCGGAACAAAAGCAGCAATTAGCACAAAAATCTAATCAAGTAGATACAGAACTGTCCTTATCTGACAAAATAATTACCGGCGATCTCTTGCGCTTTTATAAATTAAAAAATTTCCAAAAAGTCAATAAAAAGAATTATAATTATACTAAAACCAAAGCTCTTAAACAGTTAAAAGCAACTAATAAACAGAAAAAGAATAGCTTAATGTCAAAAAATGGCAATAAGTCATTAATGAACTTGTATCATACAGATGCTCCAGAATTAGACAACTAGGAGGTGTTATTGTGTCTGATAAAGAATTAGAAAACGTCATCACTCAATTGCGGGAACAAAAGATCCGAATTACTGATCAGCGGGTAGCTATTTTGAAGTATATGTTGACGCACGATGATCATCCCACGGCCGAAGATGTGTTTAATGATTTACAATCTTCCACCGAAAATATCAGTATTGCGACAGTTTATAATAATCTTAAGTTTTTATCACGAGTGACTCCTATTCGCGAATTGAATTATGATGATAAGTCGGTTCATTTTGATTATTTTCATAATAATCATTTCCACGCTGTCTGTGAGAATTGCCAGCGAGTATATGATGTGGATTATGCGCATTATCAGGATTTATATGACTATTTAATCCAGGAAACAGGCTTTAAAATTCATAAAATCGAGCTGAGTGTGAAAGGAATTTGCCCAAATTGTAAAAAAGTACTTGCACAAGCGGAGAAAACTTGATAATATATTTTCTGTTGTCAGCGCAGCGGCGCCGCGGCTCGGGAGTCACCGAAAAAAAGGTTTGACAAAGCTC
>NZ_KQ034028.1:775838-1154090 GCF_000970795.1 Bombilactobacillus mellifer | reverse complement strand
TTTTGGAGAGTTGTCCGAGTGGCTGAAGGAGCATGATTGGAAATCATGTATACGGGAGATTCCTGTATCAAGGGTTCAAATCCCTTACTCTCCGTTATAAAAATGTATGACCCGTTGGTCAAGTGGTTAAGACACCGCCCTTTCACGGCGGTAACATGGGTTCAAATCCCGTACGGGTCATTTATATCTTTGGAAGTTTAGCTCAGTTGGGAGAGCGTCTGCCTTACAAGCAGAGGGTCACAGGTTCGAGCCCTGTAACTTCCATATATGAGAGAGAAGCTTCTAGGTCTAGAAACTTCTTTTTTTATTGGTTTAATTTTGGCGGAGTTTAATTTATCTGTTATCTTATTAATTATCACTGACAGTTGGGAATTATTAACTAAAGGGGTTAGATAAGATGTCTCGTAATAAAACTTTTCAAAATGTTCTTATTATCTTAGGTTATTGTTTACTAGCGATTATTTGTGATTTTGCTTTTTTCAAGTATCGTGTCATTTGGGGCGCTAATGATACTCAATTTCATTTGGGAAGAATTAATGAATGGTTGCATCTTAATCAGGGACAGTTTCCTTATTTAAGTACCCACTCTCTAGGTGGGGTGGGAGCTCAAATAAATGTTTTTTATCCATCCCAATTGCTTTATCCATTAGTGGTTTTAATTAAAGTATTTCAGCATCCGGTAGCTTCACTCTATGTTTATGTGGCTTTATTAAGTATATTAACAGCATTACTCACAGATTATGCTACATATAGTATTTTTAAAAATCGTCGATTAAGTGTCTTAACTGCGGTCTTTTATACTTTTTCCTTTTATCGAATGTTAAGTTTTTATCATCAGTTTGATTTGGGGCAATTAATTGCAATGACTTTTGTGCCTTTAGCATTTTCGGGATTTTATAAAGTTCTTTCGAATGACTCTGGCAAATGGCAATTGGTAGTAGGTATGGCGGGAATGATTTTTTCCCATGTGATGCTGACTTTTTTATTAACACTCTTATTGGGGATCATTTTTCTAGTAGTCTTTGTATTGGCTGCTGATCGTTGGCGTATTTTACGAGATTGTTTAGTAGCAGCCGTGATGACGGCCTTGTTAACTGCAGCTTTTTGGTTACCAATGATAGTCCATATGTTCCAGGTTCCAACGGGTTTACAACCAACCTATTGGAAAGTAAGTACCGTAATTTCTAATAGTCTGAGCGGAACTTGTAAAAATATCTTGTTAAATCAAATGTCGACGTACCATACACCGGGGACGTTTTTAATAGTTGTTGGACTTACAGCGGCAGTTTATATATTGTGGAATTATCGCCAAACTCCTAAAGTGATTAGCATCAGTGCTATCTTATTTCTTATTTTATTTTGGATGACTACTGCTGCCTTTCCTTGGCATTGGTTCGATCATACTTTTGTAACGGTTATTCAATTTGCTTCTCGACTCTGTGCTTTTATTACTTTATTTGCTAGTTTGATTATTGCCTACGGGATTACTGTGCTCTTAGATGGTTTTCGCGATCGAGAATTTTTTACGTATTTTGCAATTTTTGTATCTTGTGGGATGACTCTAGCCAGTGTCCAATCGACAATTGATAGTTATTTGGTTAATCAACCAGTCATTACAAATAAAACTTTCGCTGATTTTTCAGCTGTCAAAAAGCATAATGCCTTATTTGATTATTTTCCCCAAGCTGCGCAACCTTATTTAAATGATTTAAGCTCGAATCAGGCTATTATTAATGGCAAAAAGCACTATTTAAAAGGTTACGGTAGTGCCAATGCTATAAATTATACTGTGCAAACGAATTCCCGAAAAAATACAATTGATTTACCTTGTTTAAACTATGGCAGTCATGCTTATCAGATTACCAATAATCAAAAGGCTATAACAGCCAGCTTTTCTCGACGAGGAACCTTTTTAGTTCGCACGAAGACTAAAAAGAATCATCTGCGCATAGCATATGTTCCAACTACAACTGATCGATTGGCGGTATGGATTTCGGCTATTTCTTGGCTGGTCTTTATATTAGTAATAATTTATTTTAGATTGCATAAAAATATTAAAGTAAATACACAATTGGGTAATTTATGAGAAAAAAAGTACATGACAATTTTTGGATTGGGGTACTATATCTCAGCTTAGCGCTGATGTTTAGTTATATTTTTTTACAGTATCGGGTACTCGTCATAGGAGATGATACTGAGTTTCATATCGGTCGGTTAAATGAATTAATTAAAACCTGGGGGCAGGGTTTTCCATATTTAAATACCTATTTTATGGATGGGATTGGTGTGCAAAATAACATATTCTATCCTACCCAGTGGCTGTATCCATTAGTAGTACTCATTAAATGTTGGGGTCATCCAGTATTTTTCGTATATGTTTATTTTGTGCTCTTGAGTATTGCTACAGCGCTAATTACAGATTATGCAGTTTTTTCGGTGTGCCAACGTCGTTTGCAAAGTGTATTAACCGCTATTTTATACACTTTTTCAATTTACCGGATGCAAGATTTTTATTTACGCTTTGATTTAGGTGAACTCATTGGAATGACCTTTTTACCACTGGTTTTTAGTGGTTTTTATCATGTGCTTAATAATGATCAGGGTAAATGGGCATTGGGCATCGGGATGACAGCAATGCTTTATTCGCATGTGATGTCCACTTTTTTGGCTTGCATATTTTTATTAGTTTTAACGCTGATCAAAATGATTACAGATCCCCAACGTTTTTCCATCTTAAAGAATTTACTTTGGAATGCCATTTTAACGTTATTTTTAGCCAGTGCTTTTATTTGGCCTATGCTGCAAAAGTTGTTAACTACAACGGGAGGTTTGCAAGCAGTATCTTATAAGTTATATTCTGTAATGGTGGATAAGTGGTTTGATCAAATTAGGGCTATCTGCACCCTTCAAACGACTGTTGGCAAGACGTTTAATGTTTATACCAGTGGGCTCTTTTTAATTAGTTTTGGGCTTTTGGCCGGCATCTGGATTTTAACTCATTATCATCAAGTTGAACCGATATATTTTTATATCGGGGTCATAATGCTGGTCTGTTTTTGGTTAAATACTCAGTGGTTTCCGTGGGCATTGTTTGATAATTCCACTGTTACAACAGTGCAGTTTGCTTTTCGCTTTTGTGAGTTTGGAACTTTTTTTTCCAGTATTTTAATTGCTTATGTAAGTACCCAACTTTTTCATCATAAAAAATCGAACTCTTTGATGTGTGGAATCTTGGGAACAATCGCCTGTGTATTGTCCTTAATTTTTGTGAACAATACAATGACAATGAAAGTAGCCGCTAATGATTACAATCTAAATAATCAAACTTTCTATCAGTGTAACGCTGTAAGAAATGTGAATCCCGCATTTGATTATTTTCCCAAGAAAACGAATTCCTACATCACTGAATTATGTTATGTGGAAGGATATATTAATGGAAAGAAGTTGGCAATCCATGGACAACCTGGACTTAACACAATGAGTTATCACATCCAAACGGTGGAGCCTGTGACTCAGATTGATTTGCCGTTTCTAAAATACAATGACCATAATTATCAAGTGACCAATAATGGTCATCTGATTGCCGCCAAGAGTTCTCCACGGCAAACTTTTTTAATGACAACTAGATCTCAAGATAATCATATCAAGATTCAATATAAACCATCTTTGATTGATCGCTATTCTAAATATTTAGTAATTTTACCCATTATCTGGTGGGGCTTTATCAAAATAAGAAAATTTTTAAAACCAAAAAAGTATTAGGTTGTTGGTTCTTAAGGTTATACAGAAAAATTCGAACTTTATTTCCATTAAATACAAAAGATTTGCTGATACTAAATATCCGGCAAATATTTTTATTTTGGCAAGATGTTTTTTAAAGTTGAAAAGATAAATGTTGAATTTGGTAAATCTAATGTTCTTGGGATAATAAAGGTCCCATTTAGCACCACTTTCTCCAAAAATGTAGATAGAAACTATAATGAGTTGAACTACCTTTTATTGTTAGAACTAGACTAAGTTGCTTTTAGTAGCGGCAGTGAAGTTGGTATTGGTTTATAAAAAGATAATCGTTATTTTTTAAAGAAAATCTATGTAATAATAATCAAGCAAAATTATCATTATATTAATTTTTGCTAATAAGCAAAGATAATAGTCTTTGATCCAATATGCAAGACCTTGCAGAAACATTTTCTAGATGGTATGCATGGTTGAATTGCTTTATAATATCAAAAAAGAAAGTGAGGTTATGTCTGTGAAATTAATGAGAAAATACATTTGGTACATAATCTTTTTTGTGATTTTTGGCTTATTGGGAGCTTTAATGCCTTATGTCGGGGATGATTTAAATTGGCAGGGACACTGGGGAAGTCAGTATTTTTTTAGCACTGATTTTTTACACTATGATGGTCGATATTTAGGGGATTTATTTGTCATTCTATTAACCCGATCTAAAACATTTGCTTTTTTGTTATATGGTTTGTGCGCTATCACGGTTATTTACTTGGTCCAATTAATTGGCAAAGCTATTTTCCCCAAAGGGAGTCAGCAATTAGCCATGTTCTTAACTAGTATTGGTTTACTACTGGTGCCTGCATTTATTTTTCAACAAACCTGGGGCTGGCACGCCGGCTTTGCTAACTATGTGCCTTCGGTGATTTTTCCCCTCTTTTTTATTTATTTGGTATGCCGCTATTACGATCAATTTAATCATTTTAGATTTTCACGTTTTCTTGAGTTTGCAGTTTTAATTTTTGCAATTTTTAGTCAATTTTTAGCAGAGCATGTCACCGTGCTGAATTGTTTTAATGTAGTAATTTTTTGGATATTTTTGCGTCAGCATTTCTCAAGCAGTGTGCAACGACAATATTTTATTCCATTGACAATTGGCAATGGAATAGGTTTTATATTGATGTTTATCAATGGGGCCTATTGGAAAATCCTTTTAGGGCACGATAACTATCGAAAAGTAGGCTCCTCACAAGGAGAAACACTAATTCCCTTTATCAAATATATGTTTTATAGTAAAAAACACACTGCTTTTTTACTAATTGGTTTAACATTTCTGATATTTCTAATGTGGCTTAATTATCATAAGTTTCATAATTTTCGTCAGGTCCTTGTTAATTTGCTGGCTTTACTTAGTTGTGTGGTTTCAATTTTACCGTTTTTGATCATTTCTCCTTTTGGACCACGATGCCTATTTTTAACTTATGTTTTGCTTTTGTTGGTGGTTGTAACCAACTTAGTATCCTTATTAAACAATTATCAAAAGCTGGCTATTCCAGTGGCTATGTTGGCAGTTTTAATTATAGGCGCCCGGTTTGATTATTTAGCTTATAATTATGGCCGTATTTTTGAATTGTCGAAAGCGTATTGTATACATCAAAAGAAATTACAACGCAAAAATAACTACGTTTTAAATTATCCGGACACTTGGTATATCTGGACGGCTAATGCTAGTGATGATCGGGTGTTTAGAGCTTACTATATTGGTAAAAAACAAAAGGTTGTCCCTGTGAATTATTATCAGTGGGATCATTATTATATGAAACCCAATAAGAATAATATTCGCAAGCTAGATAAAATCATTATCAAAATAGCTCGTTATTAATTGAATGCCATTTGAAATAGACTATAGAACATTTTTATTTGTCAACTATATGAATGGTGCGGCATTAATTCTGGGGATCGACCACTAATTTTTACAGTGATATGTAAGAAATATACAACTGTATGTGAAAGACAATTGTGCAATTATTAATTAAATAACTTTAATGGACTGGTGCTTTTATTAATGTTCAATAAAAGCACCACCTGCAATTAACTAATAAGTAGGTTGATAGATGAAACGCTCACAAGTAAAAATAAATTTGGTTGTTATTTTCATTTATTTGATATTAGCGCTGATTTTTGACTACGTTCTCTTTAAATATCATTTGGTTTGGGGGTCGAATGACGCTAAATTCCACATTGGACGAATTAATGAATGGTTGGCTGCACCAACTGGTGGTTTTCCTTTTCTCAGTACACATTCCCAGTCAGCGGTAGGAAGCCAAGTTAATGTTTTTTATCCCTCCCAAATGTTGCAACCTTTAATCATTTTAATAAAAGTATTTCAGCACCCAGTGACTTGTCTGTTTATTTATGCGACTTTGTTGAGTGTTTTAACGGCTATATTAACAGACTATGCTGTTTTTTCGGTTATAAAAGATCGTCAGCTCAGTTTTTTAACAGCAGTTCTCTATACCTTTTCAGCTTATCGGATGATGGATTTTTACCAACAATTCGATTTAGGTGAATTTATAGCTTTAACTTTTCTCCCACTTGTTTTTACAGGCTTTTATCATATGGTGAAGCATCATAATGAAAAATGGCAAATAGTTTTTGGATTGACTGGAATGTTATTTTCACATGTTGTTTTAACATTTTTAGCAATCTTATTTTTAGTAGCTCTGTTTTTGTTAGCTTTGCTTAGAAGTTCAAAACGCCAGCAGCTTTTAGGTGATGGCATTTTACTGGGAGTTTGCACTTTAGCCTTATCTAGTGTCTTTTGGTTACCCATGATCAGCCATCAATTAACGACAATAAGTGGTCTGGAGCCTACTTATTGGAAGGAGTCTGTAGTTACAACTAATAGCTTGTCAGTTATTGGGCAAAATTTATTGCGGAATCGAATTTTATATTTTCATACACCGGGCACTTTTTTAACTTTTTCGGGCCTTATAGTGAGTGTCAGCATTTTCATCCATTATCGTAAAATGAATTCGTTATGGATGACTACAGCGCTTTTATTTCTTTTGACATTATGGTTAATCACTCCACTTTTTCCTTGGTCACTCTTTAAAAATACGATTATTGTAGTGATTCAAATGGCTTCTAGATTTAGTGCTTTTGCAACATTTTTTGCTAGTGGACTAGTAGCTTATGGCATTACTCGGGTTTGCAATAATATACAAGGCCGGCAAATTTTTTATTTTTTGACAATAATCCTTGCTTGTGGCATGACCTTGAGTTCCATTCAAGATGTAGCCAATGAATATACTGCGAACCAAATACCAGTGGTCACCAATCAAAATTTTAGGCAGTTTTCCGCTATTGATCATCGACAAGAATCTTTTGATTATTTCCCCCACAAAAGTCGGCCATTTGTGAGCGAACTAAGTGAAAGTACCGCTATTATTAATGGCACTGCCCAGAAAATTGTTGGTCAATCGCAGTTCAATGCTATAAAATATCATATTATCACAACTCAATCCCGCAATAATCAGCTGGATTTACCGTTTCTTAATTATAATCGTACTTATTATCAAGTTAAAGTTAACGGCAAAAAGGTTCCTTTTCAAATATCTCGGCGGGGCACTTTTCTGATTAAAACGAATCAGCGTGATAATCAGATTCAAATTGCCTATCGTCCATCAATGATCGATCGGTATTCGTGGCTAATATCCGCCATCACGTTAATAATTTTAATGGGCTACTACTGGTTTTTGAAAAGTAAACCCAAGTCAAGAAGAGAACTATCTAAGCTGGTCAAAGCTTGAGTTTTGTGCTATTCTATAGAGAGCACTGATGGTGGAGGCTTTACATGTGTATAATCTACTAATGAATATTTTGATTATTGATTCTATTTTGATTGTTATTGCTGTCATGATGCAGCCTCAAAAACAGCAGGATGCTTTAAATGCATTGTCTGGTGGTGCAGGTGATTTATTTAATACTCAAAAGAAGCGAGGCTTTGAAGCTTTCATGGAGCGAGTCACAGCAGTTTTAGCGGTTATATTTTTTGTCTGTGCTGTCGCTTTAGCGTTTCTCTCATCAAAATAATTAACGATCATCCTGTTCATAGTGACAGGATTTTTTTATATTGTGAGGACTTTCTAAAATGAAAATTATACCGCCGCAGTCATTGTTTTTTGATCAGGGACCATTAGCCGTTGTGTTGTTACATTCTTATACTGGGACGCCAAATGATGTGCGCGCCTTAGGACGTTTTTTGACACGCCAAGGTTATAGTGTTTATGCTCCTTTATTTAGTGGTCATGGAACTAATAATTTGCTGGATGTCTTATGGCATGGCAACATTGCCAAATGGTGGCAAGATACGCAAGAAGCGCTGGCTTTTGTACGAGCACATTCTAAAAAAGTCGTGGCTGTTTTTGGGTTATCCTTAGGGTCAATTTTTGCAACAAAAGCTTTAGAAGTTGATCCGACGATTGCTTGCGGTGGTGTTTTTGGTTGTCCTCTTTTTGCGAACGATTTGACAAATGTTCGGGCTAGTTTTTTTCAATATTTGCAGCAAGTTGATCATAGCCAGCAGCAAAGTACGGAGACCAAGGCAGCGCATCAAAGACAAGCTCAGGAACTTTTGCCGGCAGCCTTAAAGGCAATTGGACAAGAGTCTGTAGCGGTGCGGGAAAAATTAAGCCAGATTCAGCGGCCGTTTTTTATTGGTCATGGACAAGCGGATCGATTAGTGGATGTACAAGCTGCCCACCGTTTATTTCAGCAGTTAAATCCTTTACAAACACAATTATGTATTTATCCGCAAGCCGGGCACGTTATTACAGTCAATTCGGCGCATCGGCAATTGCAAACAGATGTGCAACAATTTTTAAATAGTAATTTAGGAGAAAATAAAATTTAATGGTAGTAGAAAAAAATAAATTTATTTCGGATATTTTAGAAATTTTTCGACGTTATCCCGAAAAAAAATATACCGCCCAACAAATTAATGATATATTGCGACTACATGGGACTCCCGCCTATAATCGGGTGTTAAAGGCCTTAGCGATCCTGGAAGGCGAAGATAAAATTTATGTTAATAATCGAAACCAATTTAAACTCACTCCCGTCAATCAGACAATAACGGGGAATTTTCGGGCTAATGATAAGGGCTTTGGCTTTGTGCGTTATGCGGACGATGAACCAGATGTGTTTATTGCGCGTTCGAATACCATGCACGCTATTAATGATGATGAGGTAGAAGTTAAAATCATTAAACCAGCTAATCCATGGGGAGACAATGGTGCAGAAGGGAAAATCACTCAAATTTTAAGTCACGGTGTTCATCAAATCGTTGGGGAGTTTATGCCTTATAGTGATGTTCAAATTAAAAAAACGGGACTGCTCGGTTATGTTAAAAGTCATGAAAAAAAATTGTCGCAAAATCCGGTGTTTTTAAAGTCTCAAGGATTACATCCTCAATGGGGCGATATGGTGCAAGTGGATATTACAGGCTATCCTAGTGCCGAATTTCCCCGTAGCATGGTAGGTGTTGCGATCAAGATTATCGGGAATAAAAATGCGCCTGGTGTTGATGAGATGGCAATAGTTTATCAAAACGAAGTTAAGGCCGAATTTCCTGAAGAAGTGGTGGCGGCTTCCGAAAAAATTCCGGATCATTTAGTTGCTAAAGATTGGGCGGGACGTCGTGATAATACTCAGCAAGTGACTGTCACAATTGATGGTGATGACTCCAAAGATTTTGATGATGCGGTAACGTTATGGAAATTAGAAAACGGAAATTATCATTTGGGAGTGCATATTGCGGATGTGACACATTACGTGTCCGCAAATTCTTTATTAGATAATGAGGCTTTTGAACGGGGGACGAGCACTTATTTGGTAGACCGGGTGATTCCGATGTTACCATTTCGGTTGTCTAACGGTATTTGTTCATTAAATCCTAATGAAGAACGTTGTGTATTAACCTGTGATATGGAAATTAATGAGCAGGGAGCCGTCGTCCGCCATGAAATTTATCCAAGTGTTATCAAATCTCATGCCCGGTTGACTTATAATAATGTCAATCAAATTCTGGCGGGTAATGTTGAACTTTGTTCCCGCTATCGCGACTTGGTACCAATGTTACAAGACATGGCGCAATTACATCAGATTTTGTTTGCTATGCGCCATCAGCGAGGCGCTTTGGACTTTGAAGAAACAGAAGCCCAGATTATTGTTGATGACCAGGGCAAACCTATTGATATTAAACTGCGTGAACGTGGTACCGCAGAAAAAATGATCGAATCTTTCATGTTGGCCGCGAATGAAACTGTGGCGGAACATTATAATAAATTGCATGTACCATTTTTATACCGTGTCCATGAACAACCGGATGCTGATAAAATCAAAAATTTCTTTGAATTAGCCAGTTCTTTTGGTTTAAGTGTACCGGGAAACAGTGCCGATGTAACACCCAAAATGTTGCAACAAGTTTTAGAAAAAGTTGCTGGGAAACCGCAAGAACTAGTAATTACTACTATGTTGTTACGTAGCTTACAACAGGCTAAATATTCTCCGGAACCTTTAGGCCATTTTGGAATGGCAGCGAAATACTACACCCATTTTACTTCCCCTATTCGCCGTTATCCTGATTTAATGGTGCATCGCATGATTCATAGTTATGCGGATCAAGGCATAGGAACTGATGTCCAAAATCATTGGGCTCAGCAACTGGATGAAGTAGCGGTTCAAACCTCCGCTTGTGAACGCAAATCGATTGATGTGGAACGGGCAGTCGATGATTTGAAAAAAGCTGAATTTATGGAAGACAAAGTTGGGCAAGTATTTGAGGCGGTTATTAGTTCCGTCACAAGTTTTGGAATGTTTATCGCTTTAGAAAATACCGTCGAAGGTTTGGTTCATATTTCTAATTTATTAGATGATTATTATGAATTTCATGAAAAAGAGCTGGCTTTGGTAGGTAAACGTACCCATAAGACTTACAAAATGGGGGATCCCATTAAAGTCAGATTAATTCGTGCTGATGCTCAACAGCGTCAAGTGGATTTTGAACCAGTTTTAACAGCAGAAGAGCAAGAACGTGTGAAAATCGAACAACAGCGTCGTGCTCAAAGTAAACCCCATAGTTTTTCCAAAAAGCGCCGTGCTTCGAAACGTTCACGGACAAATAAATATGAACGTTTTGCACATTAGTCTGGTACGACCATTATAATTAACGAAGGTGGTGTTCTGAAAATGAAAAAACATCCACAAAAATCGGCTAATGTCAAAGCCACTAATAAAAAAGCGCGTCATGACTATAATATTCTAGCTACGTATGAAGCGGGGATGGTTTTAACCGGCACAGAAATTAAATCCATTCGAGCAGGACGCATTAATCTCAAAGACGGATTTGCCCAAATTCATCAAGGAGAAATGTTGCTGTCCAATGTTCATATCAGTCCTTATGATCAAGGCAATCAGTTTAATCATGATCCCTTGCGCAATCGAAAATTATTATTGCATAAAAAAGAGATTGCTAAAATTGCAGGTCAATTACAAAATAAGGGAATTACTGTAGTACCCCTCAAAGTTTATTTGAAACATGGCTTTGCCAAAGTCTTGTTAGGGGTGGCGCAAGGTAAAAAACAATATGATAAACGTGAAACTATTAAACGACGTGATCAGGAACGGGAAATAAGACGTAATTTAAAGACAGCATTACGCTAAAGCTCAATCATTAATTCATTGGAGGAACTAGATTAATGACCGCTAGAATTACGTCGGAATATTTATTGCAGAGATTACGGGAACTTTTAGATCAAAAACCGGTTCGAAGCCTCTCTGTTTCTGATTTTACGCAACAAACAGTGGTGAGTCGCAGTACAGTGTATCGTTATTTTCCCGGGGGAATGCTGGACTTATACCAAACTTTATTTTTACATTTGTCATTGAATTTAAAGCAACATGAAATTGACAATTGGTCCCGTTTGGTCCAACACTGTGTCCACTATGTGGACTGTCATCGATTACGTAGTTTGAATTTCTATCAGTTAGCCCATTGTGAGTTCCCCCGGCAATTCTGGTTAAATGAAGTGGAAAGTATCTTAATTAATTTTTTTCAGATTATCCCCCAAAAAGCGTTAGTTTCAAGGATTTTAGAAAAGAATCCTTATGAGCTGGATTTTATTGCCGGTGGTCTTTTATATCATTGGGATGCCTGGTTTGAAAATAATTTAGTCACGGATCCACAGATTGTGATTCAAAAATTAATACATGGATATCAGTATATTAATTATCAATTACAAAATGAAACAATTCAGTTATAATGTCTGATTTTTAAACATTTTATGTTCTTTGTAGCTAGTTTTTAGATTTTAACTTGTTATAATTAATACTGTTGTAAGGGCAACTTTACAATAAAAAAAATTTTTTATTGATCAACAAACACTAAGAATGGATATCAGCAGTGACTGATATCCATTCTTTTTACATTTTATTCGATAAAAAACATTGAATTGGCTGATATAGAATGCATCTTTTGGAGCAGAAATGTTAATCTTGATTCCAAGTTAAATTACCATGATGAATTAGTAAACGTTTGAGGGAGCGATTATTTTTCGTATTGCGGCTAGTTTGGTTTAACACAGCAGCAATTAAAAGGGCTACTTTATGATCCGTTGGGCGGTGAATATTTAATAAAAAACCTTCATGTCCATTTTTGTAATAAATATTATCAACTGTCATCATCATCTGATGGCTGTAATTATAGATGATATAATTATTTTCAATTAAATGGCCCTGAATCAGCCAGTGCATACCGGGAGCAACCATTAATTGATGTTGTGAATTACTCAGATGTAAAACTTTGGTCATATCCCGGTCACCAATTTGGACTTGATAATTAGGCCAAATACTGCGAGAAGTTTGTTGAATAGTACCAATACGATCTTGACTCATTCCTAAGAGTTCGTAATTTTTTTGCCACCTAGGAGGTAAACGCTGCAAAAAATAAGTCGGTTGATGGGCACTATTATTGACTTGAATCAGTCCTGGTAAGTTAGCAGCATTAAATTGTAAATAATATATCATTCATTCACCTCATTCTGAAGATGCATTTAAGGAAAGAGCATAATCAATGGCCTGTGCCACACCGTTTTGATTATTATCTGCGGTCTGGTATTGCGCTAATTGTTTGATTTGGGGAACGGCATTGCCCATGGCCACACCTAAACCGGCAGTTTTAATCATGGACATATCATTTAGATTATCACCAATTGCCATAACTTGAGTTAAAGGAATCTTTTGTTGTTGAGCAAATTGGGCTAAAGCAGGGCCCTTTTGCGCTTGCTGATTGTTGATTTCCATATTATTAGCGGATGAAGAAGTGACATTTAAACCAGTTGCTTGTTGCAGTTCATGGCGTGCAGCGAGGAATTTAGTTTTATTATCGCCTAAATATGCTATCACTTTCATGATTGATACTTGTGGATTATTTAACAATTCTTGAGGGTTAGAAATATAAGTAACTTGCATTAATTCTGTTCGAGATGTTGCGACCTCCAGAGCCTTTTTATACAATAAAGAAGGATTAAGTTGTTGAATAAAGGCAGCAACTTGATGGATTCGTTGATAGTGACTTGTGGAGTAGATGTGCTCTGGAGTGAGAACTTCAAAATATAAGTCGTATTTTTGCAATACTTGTATACAGGTAGCAAAATTGGCATTGGTCAAGGGAATGCGTAAGACAGGTTGCAAATGCTTAGAATAAACCAAAGCACCATTTAAGGTAATAAAAGCCGGGGGCTGTTTTAAAGCCTGTAACAATGGTTGAGCTTCGGAAAGTTTGCGACCCGTAGCAACGATAAATTGAATTCCTTGCTGATTTGCTCGTTCAATAGCGGCAATATTCGTATCGGACACTACTGAATTTTGATTTAATAATGTTCCATCCATATCTGAAGCAATTAACTTGATCAAAAAAGTTCCTCCTTAGTAATGCTACTTAAAATTTTAACACAGCAGGTGATTTTACAGTGAAGCGTTTCATTAAAAACGATTGGCAAGATATTTTAGGACCTGAATTTGAAAAAGATTATTATCGCAATCTACACAATTTTTTAAAACACGAGTATCAAACGCAAACCATTTATCCAGATATGTATCATATTTTTCAAGCCTTTGATTGGACGCCTTACCACGCTACTAAGGTAGTTATTTTAGGACAGGACCCTTATCATGGCCCACATCAAGCCCATGGACTGAGTTTTTCTGTTTTACCTGGTAATCAAGTACCGCCCTCGCTACAAAATATTTATAAAGAATTACAAGCCGATCTGGGATGCCAGCCTGTTAATCATGGTTATTTAAAGCATTGGGCCGATCAAGGGGTTCTATTACTAAATTCAGTCTTGACTGTCCGTCGGGGGCGGGCTTATTCTCATCAAGGAAAGGGCTGGGAGCGATTAACCGATCAAGCGATTAAAGCGCTCTCACAAAAAGGTAAAGTAGTCTTTATTTTATGGGGGAATGCGGCGAAAGCAAAAGCGAGTTTAATTGATCAGAACAAAAACACTATTATTAGTTCATCACATCCCAGTCCATTTTCTGCACAATATAGTTTTTTTGGTTCACGGCCTTTTTCACGAACCAATCAGGCCTTGCGTGAATATCATGAAGAACCGATTGATTGGCAATTACCTGTGGATCCTGATGAATCTTAGGTTACTAAGGAGGAAGAAGCTATGGAGTTATTTACATCATTGAAACAAAAAGTTCAAGGACATGGATTAAAAATTGTTTTCCCGGAAGCGACTGACCCGCGAATTTTAAAAGCAGCGCAGAGATTACAACAAGAAGAACTAATTGAACCTGTTTTTTTAGGTAATCCAGAAGCAGTTCAACAAGCAGCGGCCGCTGCTCAAGTTGACCTTTCGCAAATTCAAATTTTAGATCCCAATCATTACGATCAGTTTAATGATATGGTCCAGGCCTTTGTCCAGCGACGAAAAGGCAAAAATACAGTCGAACAAGCACAAACTATGCTACGGGATCCAAATTATTTTGGTACTATGTTAGTCTATCTCAAACAAGTAGCCGGAATGGTTTCTGGTGCTGTTCATCCAACAGGGGATACAGTGCGCCCGGCCTTACAAATTATTAAAGTTAAACCAGGTTTAACGCGGACCAGTGGGGCTTTTATTATGCAAAAAGGCGAACAACGTTATTTATTCGCTGATTGTGCGATTAATATTAATCCCAGCGCCCAAGAATTAGCAGAAATTGCGGTTACTTCAGCCCATACAGCGCAATTATTTGATATTCAACCACGTGTCGCACTTTTAAGTTTTTCCACTAAAGGTTCTGCTAAAAGTGATGAGGTCACCAAGGTAGCTGAAGCAACCCAGTTGGCTCAAACAATGGATCCCAAACTAATGTTAGATGGTGAATTGCAATTTGATGCGGCGATAGTTCCGACTGTGGCTCAGCAAAAAGCACCGCAATCCACCGTAGCCGGTCAAGCTAATGTGTTTGTTTTTCCGGAATTACAATCGGGCAACATTGGTTATAAAATTGCGCAGCGGTTAGGTGGTTTTGAAGCAATTGGTCCTGTATTACAAGGTTTAAATCAACCAGTATCTGATTTGTCTCGGGGATGTAACACTGAAGATGTTTACAAATTAACGTTAATTACTGCGGCACAAGCCTTATAACTGAGGTGATCAAGTTTGAAATTTATTAGTTCTGAGGTTGCTGTGACTTTAAACGCCGCTGAAAAATTAGGGACTTTATTACAGCCTTATGACGTTATTTTATTAAATGGCGATCTTGGAGCTGGGAAAACCACATTTACCCAAGGTTTAGCGCGCGGTTTAGCAATTAAACGACCTATTAAAAGTCCGACCTTTACTTTAATTCGTGAATATCAAACAGGCCGGTTACCGTTATATCATATGGATATGTATCGGTTAGAAAATGCTGCCGCCAATGATTTGGATTTGAGTGATTACTTTGCCCAGCCAGCAGTGATCGTGATTGAATGGTCACAATTTATCAGTGAACAATTGCCAACGCAATATCTGCAAATTGAATTACAATATCTGGGTTTAACGCAACGCCAATTAGTCGCTCAAGCTGTGGGTGCCCGTTTTCAAGAATTATTAGCGCAGTGGCAAACCGCCTTAAATTAAAATTAAAAAGATGACTATGTAATCACTTTAGTCATCTTTTTTAATGGTCCTTCACCGACCTGTTGTTGAGTGATAAGTAAAATTTCGGCACATGCAATGGTATCCGCTAAAGCGTGATGGTGATGTTGTAGTTGGATGTTTAAAGCTTGAGCTACGGTATCCAGTTTATGATTAGGCAATTGCGGATAAAATTTGCGTGATGTACGAACAGTGTCAATACTTAAATATGGATCAGCTTGAAGTTCATATTTAGCCAGTGTAGCGCGCAGCACTCGTGTATCAAAGGGAGCATTATGCGCTGCCACCACATTGTTTAAATTAAAAATATTTTGAATATGCGGCCAGATTTGATCAAAAGTCGGGGCTTGCTGTACATCTTGCGGTCGAATATGATGAATGGCAATATTACGGGCGTTAAATGATTCTTGGGGATTGATTAGTGTATAAAAAGTGTCGACAATTTGATTGTTTTGAATTAAAGCTAAAGCTAAAGAACAGGCACTGGAACTGCGATGATTGGCAGTCTCGAAATCCATAGCTACAAAATTCATAGTAATCTTCCTTTACAAATTAAGATAGAACAACGGGTCGGGTAAAAGGTAGGGCTTTAACTAAGAATGTGCTAAAATTAGATGCTGAAGATGTAAAAGGATTAGTGATAAAGATGACAGAAACCATTTTAGATTTGCCCATTAAAATTAAAACAAATGAACCACTAAGTAAATACACTTATACCAAAACTGGCGGACCTGCTGATTTTTTAGCTTTTCCTGCAACACGTTCAGAGTTATTGGAATTAGTGCAATTTGCCCGGCAGCATCAATTGCCAGTGACAGTTTTAGGAAATGCCAGCAATCTAATTATTAAAGACGGCGGTATTCGTGGTTTAGTGATTATGTTAACTAAATTTGTCAATCTCGAAGTCCATGACTGCACTATTGTGGCCCAAGCAGGCGCTGCTATTATAAAGGTTGCCCAAGCAGCTAGTCAAGCGAGTTTGACAGGATTGGAATTTGCCGCCGGGATCCCAGGCAGTGTTGGCGGAGCTACTTTTATGAATGCCGGAGCTTATGGCGGTGAGGTAGCTAATGTCATTACTGCAATTGAAGAAATTTTACCTAACGGTCAATTAGTGACAATTACCGGTGCTGACTTGAATTTTGGTTATCGGCATAGTGTCGTACAAGATAACCATGGAATCGTCTTGACCACTACTTTTAGTTTACAACCGGGAATTCAGCCAGATATTCAAGACAAGATGGATCACTTTAATCAATTACGTCAACAAAAACAACCATTGGAGTATCCTTCTTGTGGCAGTGTCTTTAAGCGGCCTCAAGGCTATTATACTGGCCCTTTGATTATTAAAGCAGGCTTGCAAGGTCATATTATCGGCGGAGCTCAGGTTTCGATGAAGCATGCAGGTTTTATCATTAATTTAGGCAACGCCACCGCTACGGATTATTTACAGTTAATTGCTTTAATTCAAAAAACAGTGCATGATAAATTTGGGGTGAATTTGGAAACCGAGGTTCAGATCATCGGTGAAGACAAAGATTAACTAGGATAAAATTATGGAAAATTTGATAGCACACTTTTGGACAGTTAGTACTTTAACGAACCTCATTGATATTCTTTTTATTTGGTTTTTGGTCTATAAATTATTAATGATGATTCGCGGCACTAAAGCGATCCAACTCCTCAAGGGGTTATTGATAATAATTATCATTAAACTGATTAGCTGGCTGTTTAATTTAAGAACAGTGGCCTATTTAACTGACCAACTGTTTAATTGGTCAGTAATTGTGATTATCATTATCTTTACTCCAGAAATTCGGCGAGGTTTAGAGAAATTGGGTCGGATGCCTGTCTTTTTACCAGTGCGGAATGAACAAAAGGATAAGGCCGACCAATTGATTAATGCTTTAGACAAAGCAATTCAGTACATGTCTAAACGACGCATTGGAGCTTTAATTACGATTCAAATGGATACTGGCTTAGAAGAATATGTCGAAACAGGGATTGCTTTAGATGCAGATGTTAGCGGCGAACTCTTAATTAATATTTTTATTCCTAACACACCCTTGCATGATGGGGCAGTAATTATCAATAATAACCAAATTGAAGTAGCAGCGGCTTATTTGCCATTATCAGAAAGCAATGCTATTCCTAAAAAATTAGGGACCCGTCATCGCGCAGCTGTAGGGATTAGTGAAGTTACCGATGCATTAACAGTCGTAGTATCTGAAGAAACTGGCGGAGTAATGATTACCCACAAAAACCATATGTTATTGGATTTAACGCGGGATGACTATTTAAATTATTTAAAAGCCCAATTAGAACCATCTGAAGATCAAACACATTCTTTTTTGACCAATCTGTTTACTACTCCTAATTGGCGGAAAGGGTCCAAAAAATGAATAAATGGCGTAAATTTGCAGATTCCAAAGCTTTTTATCTGATCTTGTCGTTAATTGTGACGATTTGGATTTATTTGAGCGTTTCTTCACCGCGAATGGGTAATACCCGGAGTAGTTCCGAAGCAAATAATGTCGCTGTTTCTAATAAAAAAGCCACAATTAATATGAATTTACAGGTCAATGTAGATTCAGAACGTTATTTTGTCACGGGTTATCCCAAACAAGTAGCGATTAAAATTGAAGGCCCCGCTGCTTTAGTGACCGCTACGAAAAACACACAAAACTTTACAATTTATATTGATTTACGTAATCTCAGCGTGGGCAAACATCGCGTCGCCATTAAGCAAGATGGTCTCAATCGGGATTTAAAATACACGATTAAGCCCCGATACGTAGATTTAGATATTGAACCGCGTGCAGAACGGACTTATCCGATTCAGGCTAGTTATAATGCTCACCGAATTGCGCCGGATTATCAAGTTGGAAATGTGGTGTTGAATCCACAAGTGGTACAGGTGGTGGGAGCTCGTAGTGAAATTCAACGGATTAGTCAAATCGTTGCGCGGGCTAATTTACCTAAGGCGGCCAATAAAACTTATCAACAAGAAGTTTTATTACAAGCTGTGGATGAGCAGGGACATACACTGTCGGTTTTGTTGACCCCACAAACAGCGAACTTAAAAATTCCGATTAGCTTGCCAACCAAAACGGTACCGGTTAAATTTGTGCAAAAGGGCGATTCTAGTAAAACTTATAGTTTCAGTAGTGCTGTGCAAAAAGTACAAATTGCAGCCCGCAAAGAGGTTTTAAATCAGATTGATGAGTTAGAACTGCCCGTAGATGTATCCAAACTGGGTGATAAAAAATCGGTAATTATTAAGATCACGGATCTAAATTCTGATATCATAGAAGCAAAGCCTAAGAAGCTAAAAGTAAATTTAAAAGATGAAACAGATCAAAATGTCGCTAATAATGGTGGCTAACTGATCACAATGGAGAGGAATAACTAATGACAAAATATTTTGGTACCGATGGCGTTCGCGGCGTGGCCAATAAAGAATTAACACCCGAATTGGCTTTTAAATTGGGTCGTGACGGGGGCTATGTTTTATCACAACAAAAAGCGACCGACGGACCAGCTACGGTTTTAGTAGCACGGGATACTCGTAAATCTGGTCAAATGTTACAATCTGCTCTGATTGCAGGATTATTGTCAGTAGGCATTGAAGTACTTAATTTGGGAGTTATCACTACGCCAGCGGTAGCGTATTTAGTAAAAGTACAAGATGCGGATGCAGGAATTATGATTTCCGCCTCGCATAATCCCGCTAGTGATAATGGCATTAAGTTTTTTGGCCCAGACGGATATAAACTAAAAGATGTCACTGAAGCCGAAATTGAACATTTTTTGGAACAAGCCCAAGACAGCTTACCCCGGCCGGCTGCAGCTGGAATTGGAACCTTGGAAGATTATAAAGAGGGATCTTTAAAGTATTTGGAATTTTTACGGCAAAGTATTTCAGATGATCTTTCTGGACTTAAAGTGGTTTTGGATGGCGCCAATGGCTCTACCAGTAGTCTGTTGACGAAACTATATGCTGACTTAAATGTTGATTTTTCCACTATTGCCACTAATCCGGATGGAGTGAACATTAATAATGGTGTCGGGTCTACGCATCCTGAAAAATTAGCTCGGGAAGTAGTGGCCCAAAATGCTCAGGCCGGCTTAGCCTTTGATGGTGATGGCGATCGGTGTATTGCTGTCGATGAAAAAGGCAATATTGTTGATGGCGACAAGATAATGTTTATTTTAGGAAATTATTTTAAAGAACACGGTCGCTTGAAAAAAGACACCATTGTCACAACCGTAATGAGTAATTTGGGATTATATAAGGCTCTAGAGGCACACGGGATTCACGCTGTCCAAACTGCTGTGGGCGATCGGCATGTGGCCGCTGAGATGGTTAAAAATGGATATAATCTCGGTGGAGAACAATCCGGGCATATTATTATTTTTGATGTTCATAATACTGGTGACGGGATGTTAACCGGGATTCAATTATTGAATGTGATGAAGCAAACGGGTAAATCTTTATCGGAATTAGCCGCCCCCGTAAAAACTTATCCGCAAAAGTTAGTGAATGTAAAAGTAGTTGACAAAAAGAATTGGCAACAATATTCAGCCATTACGACGGCCATTACCGAAGTGGAACAAGCTCTAGCAGGTGAGGGACGGGTTTTGGTGCGTCCTAGTGGTACTGAGTCTTTACTCCGCATTATGGTCGAAGCGCGAACTTCAGACTTAGCTGATCAATATACTAATCAAATTGCTCAAGTGGTCCAAGAAAATATGGGTTTATAATATCTGAAAAAGGTTGATTCCATAATAAATGGGATCAACCTTTTGTTATTTTGGAACTAATAGAGAATGCGATGCAGGGGTTTTCTACTGGAGTTATTTGGATTTGGCGGGTGGATTAGCATCCTGATGTTTAATAGCTTGGGCTAAAAGAGCAGTTTGACCGAATTGATCACTGTGTTCATTAGGCACGACAACCAAATTAGTTGGGGATTTGGCCAATTTTTCATAGGCATTAATAGATAGATCTTGAAAATATTTTTGATCCGTATTTTGTAACCCCTTTTGAATAGTTTCAATCCGGTAGCGATCAGCATCAGCTTGTGTTTTGGTAGCCTCCGCTTGGGCTTTAGCAGTAGCCATCAGAGCGTTGTTTTGGGCCTCATTAGTCAAACGGATTGATTCGGCTTCACCCTCAGCTTTGGCGATAGCGGCAATGCGTTCCCGATCCGCCGTTAACTGTTTATCCATGGCCTTTTGAATTTCTTGAGAAGGTAATAATTCATCAATGTTGATGCGATCCACATTGATGCCGTAAGTATTGGTTAAATCACCAATCGCCGCTGCTAAATCTGCATTAATTTTGGCAGTCGAACCCAAAGCGTCATTTAAATCCATGCGGCCAATGATATCTCGCAAATGGCCACGAACTAATTGGGCCATGGATTCGACAGAATCCGTATTATTATATTCATATTTGACGGCGTTCGTAACATGAAAGTTCAGCGTAATAGAAGTTGAAACTTCAGCATTGTCTTTAGTGATAATAGAATAATGGGGCAATTCAATCGGTTGCATGGCTAGACTAACGGTACGAATATTTTGTACGATCGGGATATAAAAATGCAAACCTGATTCTACAGTATGTTGGTATTTACCAAACATTTCCACTAATCCTTGACAATTTTGGGAGACTATTTTAATTCCTAAGGGCATACTTATTCCTCATTTCTTAGATAGATTTCATCGTACTGCTTTGCATTAACTTCCTAAAAGACCGCCGTTACGGTCATTTTATTGTTCTGAATTACGCTCACGTTCAAATGAAGGTCATTGACTCATGACACATTAGTACAGTTATTTTCAAAGCCCAGGTTATACAGTTAAAAACGCGTGAAGCGATGAATCCAAACTATGTAGATGGGAAGAGTAATGATGGGCGGATTAAAAATTAAAAAATAGCTTGGAATTTCGATTACTTTGCGATTGTGTATCCCTCCTTTGGCAACCTAGACTACTTAATCATAGCATATTAAGATTTAAAATAATTCATACTGGCAAGTAATGTGCCACTAGTTTTTGCTATACCAATTCTAGTAAAATAATTGACATTTGCTCCTACAAATAGTAATATACTGGCTGGTTCAATTATTAACTAAAGCTCAATTGGTACTATACCAATTTTTGTTAGAGGAGAATATTTTATGTGTGGAATCGTTGGTGTGGTAGGAAACCCACAAACAACCTCAATTTTAATTAATGGTTTAAAAAAATTAGAATATCGTGGCTATGATTCAGCAGGTATTTATGTAACAGACGAACAAGGACATGACATATTAAAAAAACGTGTAGGCAAAATTGCCAATTTACAACAAGCTTTAGATACAAATGATCAAGGATTGGCCGGCATCGGTCAAACTCGCTGGGCAACCCACGGTAAGCCGACAGAAGCAAATGCACATCCGCATTTTTCAGAAGATAAACGTTTTTATATAGTCCACAATGGAGTTATCACTAACTTTAATGAACTTAAACAAAAATACTTATCTGATGTTCATTTTGCGAGTGATACTGATACGGAAGTGATTGTTCAATTAATTGCTTACTTTGCTCAACAAGATAATTCTTCAACCTTAACTGCTTTACAAAAAACTTTATCCTTACTGAACGGTTCTTATGCGTTTGCTTTAATGGATCGGCAAGAACCAGATAAATTATGGGTCGCTAAAAATAAGAGTCCTTTATTAATCGGTTTAGGCGATCACTTCAATGTGGTTTGTTCTGATGCTATGGCAATGTTAGATCAAACCCATAAGTATTTAGAAATTCATGATGGCGAAATTGGGGTAATTTCTAAAGAACAAGTACAGATTTTGACATTGGATGGTCAAGCTGTACAACGGGACCCTTATACGGTAGCTATGGATGCCACTGATATTTCTAAAGGAACGTATGATAGTTATATGTCCAAAGAAATTGACGAGCAGCCGGCTGTTTTACGACGGATCGCAAAAGAATATTATCGTGATCAACAACCAGTTATTTCTCCTGATTTAATTGCGGAAATGAAACAAGCAGATCGTATTTATATTGTAGCAGCCGGTACGAGTTATCATGCAGGCTTGGTGGGACAAGAATTATTTGAAGAATTAGCCAATGTTCCGGCAGAGGTGAAATTAGCCAGTGAATTTGGCCACCATTTGGGCAAATTATCGCAACGACCGTTCTTTATTTTCTTAACTCAAAGTGGCGAAACTGCTGATAGTCGACAAGTGTTAGTGCAAACTAAAGCTTTAAAATACCCATCATTAACTGTGACTAATGTGGCTAATTCTACCTTGGCGCGGGAATCAGATTATGCATTATTGTTACATGCGGGTCCTGAAATTGCCGTGGCTTCAACCAAAGCATATACAGCTCAAATTGCCGTGCAAGCTATTTTGGCTCAGGCTCTGGGACAAGCTTTAAACTATCAGCCAAAGCATCCAATTGATGTCTTAAATCAATTAGGTTTAGCTGCCAATGCTATCCAAACTGTCATTGATCAAAAAGATAAGTTAGAAAAATTAACGGAAGATTATTTTGACAAACATGACCGGGCTTTCTTTATTGGCCGGGGCAATGGTTACATGGTCGCTTTAGAAGCTGCGTTAAAATTAAAAGAAGTCTCATATATTCATGCAGAAGGTTTTGCTGCTGGTGAATTGAAACATGGAACTATTGCATTAATCGAAAATCAAACCCCTGTTGTAGCGTTTATTTTAGAAGAAGCTACGGCTGCGCATACCCGAGGCAATGTCAAAGAAGTGGTTAGTCGTGGCGCGCATACTTTGACCATTGCGAAAAAATCGTTGGCGCAATCCGATGATACCATTGTTTTAGATGATTTGAACGAACTCTTGATGCCGTTAGTTGCGATTATCCCCGGGCAATTATTTGCTTATTTTGCCGCTAAACATCGTGGTAATGATGTGGATCAACCGCGTAACTTAGCTAAAAGTGTCACAGTAGAATAAGTTATTGCAAAAACTCTAGTTGTACGCAACTGGAGTTTTTTATGCTTTTAATTAACCTGCAAAATTTTTACTTTATAGTATAATTTGATTAAGAATTCTCAGGTTACTAGAGGTTAGCAATGGTCACAGTTTTCAAAAAGAATTGGCTTTGGCTCAGTGCCATCGCCGTAATCATTGGTGGTTTGTTTATTAGTTCGTCTATGACTTATCATCAACAGTCATTAATTCCCCAATTAAAATATTATTTAGCGGCGCACCCGGCAGAGGCACAGCTGCAACAGATCGATTTTCATTATGGCGGTCAAGAACAATCCTTAAAGACTGTGGGCTACTTTAAACTTGTAGAGTTTTTCATACGCAAAACGGCGCATTTCATGGTTTTTGGTTTATTGGGAATGTTTAGTTTTTTATTTTTAAAAAATGAACTGCGCCATTGGCCATTAGCACCATGGATTGCTTGGTTTGTGGTAACCGGCTGGGCGGGTTTTGATGAATTTCATGAGATGCTCACCGGTGGTCGGACGGCTTTGGTAGCAGATGTGATGCTAGACAGCGCCGGAGCCTTTTGTTTTATTGTCATAACTGTTTTAATCTGGCGTTTATGGGTTAGCTATCACCAAAAGCACCAGAGAAAATATTGAAGGCTGGCGCTTTTTTTGGTATGATAACAATCGGTTTTATGTAATTATTAATGTAAGAAAGAAGGAAACGCGTATGTCAGGACATTCCAAATGGCATAATATTCAAGGCCGGAAAAATGCTCAAGATGCAAAGCGGGGCAAAATTTTCCAGAAATTATCCCGCGAGATTTACATGGCAGCAAAGGGTGGTGATCCTGATCCCGCGAACAATCCTTCTTTACGTTTAGTGATGGATAAAGCTCGTGCTGCGAACATGCCTAAAGATAATATTAAGCGGGCCATTGATAAAGCAGCTGGTGCTGGTGGCGAAAATTATGAAGAAATCACTTATGAAGGTTATGCACCCGGTGGAGTAGCAGTATTAGTCAATACTTTAACAGATAACAAAAATCGCACCGCAACTTCTGTGCGCGTAGCTATTACACGTAATGGCGGCAGTATGGGGTCTACGGGATCAGTGGCTTATTTATTTGATCGTAAAGGCTATATTGTGATTGATCGGACTACTACCGAAGCTGATGAAGATCAGATGTTAGAAGATTTGATGGAAGCCGGAGCCGACGATTTGGAGGTATCTGAAGACGCTTATGAAATTTATACCGATCCCAAAGAGTTTACTACGGTACGTGATACTTTGGAACAGCAAGGCTATCAATTAGCTAACGCTGAATTAATCATGGTTCCTAAAAACACCGTGCCAGTGCCTGATGATAAAAAAGATCAGTTTACGCACATGATTGAGCAATTAGAAGATGATGATGATGTTTCTGCAGTTTATACAGCGGCAGCTAATTTTGAGAATTAATTAGATTAAATGAAATTTATAAAAAACTCCCTTCTCAAAGGGAGTTTTTTTATTTTTTGCGTACTTTTAAATGAAAGGAGGTAAATATGAAACCAGAAACATACACGCAAAAATTATTAACCTTTGCTTGTCAGCGCCTCGTATCAGACATTTTCTTTTTACCACAATTATCGCGCGTGCTGGTCAAGATGCGGGAGGTAGATGGTCTGCATACCTATCAAATTCTTCAGACTGATTTTGCGGCTAGCGTCATTAGTTATTTGAAATTTACTTCAGATATGAATATTAGTGAACATCGAAGGCCGCAAGTGGGGGCCCGTAAATTTGAGTTTCAACAACAACAAATCAATTTACGTTTATCCGCATTAGGAGATTTCAATAATTGTGAATCTTTGGTTATTCGCTTGATCTATCCGCTAGGCCAACCCGCCATGGACTGGACACAGGGGCAGTGGCCTCAATTAGTTAATCAACGTGGTTTAATTTTGTTTAGCGGGCCGACAGGTTCTGGTAAAACCACCGCGATGTATGAATTGGTCAAAGCTTATAGTGCACAAAAAGTAGTGCTCACGATAGAAGATCCAGTGGAGGTGGTCGAACCGAGCTTTTTACAAATTCAAGTAAATGCCCGTGCGCAAATGAGTTATGCTGATCTGATTAAAACGTCTTTGCGTCATCGGCCGGATATTTTAATTTTAGGTGAAATTCGTGATGAGCAGACCGCTCAAATGGCTGTGCGTGCTGCTTTAAGTGGCCATTTAGTCATTTCGACCGTCCATGCTCGAAACAAGTTTGCCGTCGTGGGGCGCATGATGGAATTAGGTATTACGCAACAACAGCTCTATTCAGTCCTGACCTGTATTGTCTATCAACGTTTAATCATGCAAAAAGATCGCAGTATTAAAGCTTATCGGGATATGCTGAGCGGTGAGGACTTATTACAAGCTATCAAAATTCCGCAGAGTAATTTTGGTGACTGGCATCAATTATTACAACTGGACTATCAGAGAGGATTGTTGGATGATCAAACTTATCAACAATTTTACACCGGTTAAATTAAGTTCTCAGCAGCAAAGCTTTTTTCTCTATACTTTAGCGCAATTGTTAAAAAACGGCTTTTCTTTAGAAATGGCTTTAGAATCGCTTAAATTACTTTTGCCTCGTCAACAAACCAAATTACAATTTATGATTGAACAATTACAACGGGGTTTTAGTTTAGCTATTGCTTTTGAACAATTGGGATTATCCAAAACGATTCTTAGTCAATTAGCAATTGCGGAAGTGCATGGGGACTTGATTAAATGCTTACAAGAAAACGCTAACACTCTAAAAATGCGCCATCAAAATTGGCAAAAAGTATTGAATTTACTAGCTTACCCTTGTTTTTTACTATTTTGTTTAGCTTCATTACTGGTTTTTTTAAAATTAGAATTGGCCCAACAGTTACCGCCCCTACGTTTAGCGGCGCCCTATCGGGTGGGAATTTGCTTATTTAGTCTGGTAATAATTGGAGTTATTTTGGTAGAGGTTTGGTTTTGGCAACGCGTAGATGATTTACACAAGGCGTTACATCAAATTAAATGGCCGTTTATCGGAAGAATTTATCAAAACTATTATTATTATGTCGTTTTAAGTGGATTAGCAACTTTTCTCAAAAGTGGTTTATCATTACAAGATATTTTGACGGCTAGTCAACAATTAACGAAGGGTTCATTACAACAGTGTTTAGCCCAACAGGTAAAAGAAAAAATCTTAGCAGGGCAAAGCCTAAAACAAATTATTAACAGCCAACCCCTATTAGCCAATGAAATTAATCTGGCCATTAATTTAGGCCATGAACGTTTCCAAATGGCGGTTGAATTAGCGACGTTAGCCCAATTAAAACATGAACAACTACAAAAACAATTACGTCGCTTAATAAATCAAATTCAACCCTTTTTCTTTTTGATTGTTGCAGGCATGATTTTGTTAACATATTTGAGTATTTTATTGCCTATTTATTCAATGATGAAAGGATTTTAAATGATGTTGAAAACCCGTAAACATGCAGCCTTTACTTTAATCGAAATGGTTATTGTGCTTTTTATAATTTCCTTATTATTATTAATTATTATTCCTAACATTAATCAGCAAAAGCAGGCTGCGCAATCCAAAACAGAAGCCGCCTTCCAGACGACATTACAAACCCAAGTGGATATGTATGAAGGAGCTAATCCGACTTGGCAAAAATTACTGGATGAACATTATTTGTCTAAAGCACAATATAACAAAGCCACAGATCGAGGTTACGCTATTGAAGATGGTACAGTTACCAAACCTAAGTAGACAACTTGCCTTTACTCTAGTCGAAACCATTATTGCTTTGAATCTGATTTGTTGGTTAATTATCATTCCCAGTATAGATTTGGGTCAACAATGGCAGATACAACAAGAAAAATTATTTTTACTCAAATTCCAAAGCAATTGGAATTGGTCTTTGAAACGTGCTTTTTTAGAGAAAAGCAACTGTGTAGTCGAATTTAATAGTGCTCAGCACATCATTACTTTTCGCGATTATCGTCTGCAAACACCGAATGTCAATTTGACTTTACCGAAAACTTTGAATGCATCTTTAAAACGCAATAATAAATTAACTATTCATGCTGACGGTTCTGTGGAGCCGACGACCATTTATTTTGTGTCACAATTAACAAAGCGACGCTACACTTATACCGTACAAAAACATTGGGGGCGATTATTTGAGACCCAAACGTAGCGGTTTTTTATTGTTAGACAATATGTTGGGCTTTTTTTTAATTTTGCAGGCCTTAGCATTAATTCCTTTATGTATTGTTCCGACGCAAAAAAAATTACAAATTACGCAAACGCAAACTAATGCCCGCGTCGCCTTATGGCAAAAATTAACACATCCACAAATTAAAAAGTTGACTTTAGACAATCAAACCTATACTTTTCGACGCAATAAAGGAAATTATGAAGTATTTACATCGACAGGGAAATTATTGTATAACAGCCAAACCCAGACTTTCCGCTTTTTTACTCAGTGAAGCCATTATCTCCTTATTAGTTCTGAGCTTGACCCTATCGCTGGCCATGGTAGGAGTTCAGTATTATCAACAGCAAAAGCACCAATTAACCCGTTCACCTAGTGATTGGACTGTAGCTATGTTACAACTGGAAAAAATTACGCAGACGGCAACTTTAATCGAAGTAACTGCGAAATCTGCTAAATTTGTAACAGGTGCAGATTACGCCTATCCAAATAAAGTTTATCGTTTATCAATTTATAACAATATGTTACGTTTAACTGGAGAATCAGCCGGCCATATGCCGATTTTTGTCAACCAAGGTTATATTGTACTAAAGCGGCAGCAGTCTACACTTCAAATTATTATTATCGATTCAATTCAACGAAAGTGGGAATATTATCTTGATTTTAAAGGTCCGCCACGCAGCGTCCACCACAATTCTCATCGTACTGTTATTAAACCTTGAATGTATCATGGTGCTTTTATATTTAAATTTTTATCAGCATGAATTGACTACGCAACGCCAAATTAGCCAAGTTTATACACAAAGAATAATTAACTTTGCGAAATAAGCTGATTTTCGATAACATGAACAATGAATAATAGTTATCGAGGTAAATTAATGGCGAACGATCAAAATGAAATTGCAAAAATTTACCAGTTGGTAGATCAAACTACAGCCCAACTACAAAAATTTTTAAATGAAAGTTATACGAATGCACTTTCAGAAAATTTATTTAATTGGTACCAGCAAAAAACGTTTGTAGAAGATGGTTTTCCCACACCCGAACAAGTTGTGAAGCTCAATCAACAATACCAAAAGTTTAATTTTGCAGATTATCCTCTTCCAATCATCAAAAAAGCGGTAGAATTAAATATTGTGAAAGCACAAAAGACGGATCAAACGGATGTGAATCATTTAATGTCGCCGGATATTGTGGGCACATTTTGCGCTTTGATTATTGCTGAAATCTTTCACGCACAATCAAGACCAGTTTATGAAGTAGTGGATCCCTGTGTGGGTACCGGTAATTTATTATTGGAAACTAAGCTAGAGTTGCAAAAGAGTACAGCATTAACTTTGAATTTGCATGGCTTAGATAATGATGATGTCCAACTGGCTTTAGCGGATTCTTATGCCCAATTAATTCATGAATCAATCGACTTATATCACCAAGATGCCATCGCTGCTTGGATGATTTCCGATTGTGATCTTGCTTTAAGTGATTTACCGGTGGGCTACTATCCTTTGGACAATAATGCTTTAGATTTTCAAACCAAGGCGACTACGGGACATTCATATGCCCACCATCTACTCATGGAGCAGACAATGAATAATTTGCGGGCTGGGGGAATTGGCATTTTTATAGTACCTGCACAAATTTTTGAAACCGAACAAGCGACTACTTTAGCGCAATGGATGGTTGAAAAAGTGTTTTTACAAGCTGTGCTAACTTTGCCACCCAAATTATTTGCTTCAAAGGCCGCTGCCAAATCACTTATAGTACTTCAAAAACATGGACCCAAGGCGCACCAAGCCAGCCCAGTTTTGATGGGGACTTTGCCGGATTTACAAAATAAAGATGCCGTCAATGCTTTAAAACACAATTTACAAACTTGGAGTCACAAGACGTTTAATGAGGAGGATAATTAATTGGAACGTAAAGTATTAATTGTAAACTCAGGGAGCTCAACCTTGAAGTTTAAATTGTTTTTGATGCCCACTGAAGAAGTCATTGCTCAAGGGATGGTGGACCGTTTAGGTTTAGATCAATCAACCTTTACCATGACTTATCACGGTCACCAATATCAGTCGCAACAAAATATCCCGACTCATGCAGCCGCGGTAGAGTTATTAGTAAATCAATTGGAAAAACAACAAGTGATTAATACTATTACGGACTTATCTGGAGTAGGACATCGAGTTGTATCGGGGGGACCATATTTCCAAGACTCTACGGTTATTGAAGCTACGAATTTACAACAACTAGATAAGTTAAATGAATTTGCTCCTTTGCATAATCCAGCAGAACTGAAGGGCATTGAGGCATTTGCACAAATGTTACCTGATGTACCACAGGTAGCAGTTTTTGATACGACCTTTTATCAAAACTTGCCGCGTGTTAATCAAGTTTATTCCATTCCGTTAGAATATGAAAAAAAATATGGTGCGCGACATTATGGGGCTCACGGCACTAGTCATAATTACGTTTCACATGAAGCTGCTCGGTTTTTACAGCAGGACTATCAAAAGTTAAAAATAATTAGTATGCATATTGGCAGTGGCGTTTCGATAACTGCAATCCAAGATGGTCAGGCAATTGATACTTCTATGGGTTTTACTCCTATATCGGGAGTTACTATGAGTTCACGTGCGGGAGATATTGATATCTCCTTGGTCGCCTTTTTAATGGAAAAATTGCATCTCACGAATATTCAAGATATGATTCAAATTTTAAACAATGAATCAGGCTTGAAAGGCCTTTCCGGTATCTCGCCGGATATGCGGGATTTAATTGCAGTTAAAGATACTAATCCGCGAGCCAAATTAGCAATTGATGTTTTTATTAATCGAATTGTGAAATACGTCGGCAGTTATTTAGCGGAAATGAACGGGGCAGATGTATTTATTTTCACAGCCGGTGTGGGTGAAAACAATGCCGCTATTCGTAAAGCTATTTTACAAAATTTTGCTTATCTTGGAGTCCACGTTGATGATCAAGCAAATGAGCAGGGGTCGGGAGAACGGATAATCACGACTTCGGATTCAGCAATTACTGCGCTCATGGTTCCAACCAACGAAGAATTAGTAATTGCTCGTGAATTCATGCGCTTAGTTCCGTAATCTGGAATGCAAGATTTTTATCATCATAGCCTAGATGTAAAGCATCTAGGCTTTTTGATTGGTCTGATCACTAAGAGTGCTAAAAATTAGGTTTTCTTAAATTATCGTATTAAATATCCTAAAAAATTATCAATTGTTGACTAACTAGCGCCATGATGCTTAAAATGTCCTTCTAATACAAAATGATTTATTCTTTAATACAAGAGGGTAAATACTCATGATCAAGCAACGTTACCAACAAATTAAAGCCGCTGAAGGCGGCGCCTTATTAAGTTTAGTCGCTTATTTTTGCATTGCCATTTTAAAATTGTTAGTCAGTTTTTATGCTCACTCCGAAGCCTTAAGAGCTGACGGCTTGAATAATTTTACAGATCTGATTTCTTCGATCACCGTTTTAATCGGTTTACAAATTTCGCGAAAACCTTCCGATCAAGAGCATCATTATGGACATTGGAAGTCGGAAAATATCGCTAGTTTAGTAACTTCACTTATTATGGTTATGGTGGGGTTACAAGTATGTATTAATGCGCTTATTAATATTTTTCAAAATGAAACTTCCATGCCTGATCCTTGGGCTGGATTAGCGGGACTGGTTTCTGCCGGAATTATGGTATTTGTTTACGAGTTTAACCGAAGATTGGCTCGTAAAGTGCACAGTACAGCCTTACTTGCAGCAGCCAAAGACAATTTGAGTGATGTTTGGACTAGTTTGGGAACAGCGGTTGCCGTAATTGCAGCTGCCTTGAAAATTCCCTGGTTAGATAATGGGGCAGCCTTGGTCATTGGTGGCTTAATTTTAAAAACGGCTTGGGATATTTTTCGCGATAGTAGTTTTTCGCTATCAGACGGTTTTGATGAAAAAAAATTAGTTCAGTATCAACAAGCTGTTGCACAAATTCCTTTTGTTCGCGGTGTTAAAAAAATTCGAGGCCGTAGTTATGGCGATAATATTTTTTTGGAAGTAGTTGTTTTAATGGATCCGGATTTGACTGTTCGCCGTAGTCATGCAGTTACGGAACAAATCGAACACCTTTTACAAAATAAATACCATATTTTTGATGTGGATGTGCATGTAGAGCCAACAGTTAATTAGGGAAGATTTTAAAACCATAATCAGCTGCAGCCGCCGATAATATGCAGTTATTTCTTTATTTTAAGTATTTACCCGAGGTAACTAGTACAAATCTCCTCGGGCTTTTTATTTTTTTAAATATTAGCAAGTTATTATTGTATCTATATAATAATTCCATTATTCATGGAATTGTCTTGGCGAAATTAGCTTAGCGAATTAAACCCAAGCCACTGACAAAAGCTAATAAGCAGCCTTTAAAAGTTATCCGCACCGGGTTAAAGAGCACAAGAGATCAAGAGGAGGAACTAGGACCTGAATACAACTCAATACTATTCAAAGAATATTGAACATGGATAAAGTACAGCTATAATAAAATTACTGGTAATAAGCGAATTTTATTATTTGGTGTCTACTACAAAAGATAAAACGGGTAGTATCATATTAGGCACAGTTACCGTATTATTAAACGTTATTCCTGCATTTTGGTGAGGACAACGGCATTTTTGATGTTTGCAGAGCTAAAAAGCTACACTGTGAATGAGCTAGCTGAACAAATAGCTCACGGGGATATTTTCTAAATTAAAAAGGTTTATTGGCAATAATTAGACTTGGTAACTCCTTGATGAAATAGCCTAGATATTAATGGCTAAATTACTCCTAACGACATCGAAGTACGTCTATAAATGTTTCGCTCTTGATAAATATTTTAATGAAGTCGATGATAAAATGGTTGTCGTTTGAAATACTTTCCAGAACAAGCTAGTTATCTGCTTATTTTGATTATCGATAAGGGCACAATCAGACTTAGACTCATCTTTAACAAAATAAAAAGCCTCCAACCAGCTTTCGGATTGAGGCTTTCAATATAACCGATGAAATAACACAAATGGAGATGAGGAGAATCGAACTCCTGTCCATACATACTGCCACACCAGTATCTACATTCATAGTTGCACCATTTAAAGTTTATCGCCCAGTACGCCGTACAACGTGGCTAATCTTAGCGACTAGCCTGGATAATCTCTTTTTAACTACTCAGGCGGCATAGTCAAACGTAGTCCAATTATTTGAGACCCAAACTTAATCCTTGGACAAAATTAAGTGGATCACGCCTAGACTGTGATTAAGCAGCTAAAGCGTAAGAGTTGTTATTATTTTTTGCAGTTATAATTTAACTGTAACGTTTTTACGTAGTCGTAACCTACGAAATGCAACCGATGCTCAACTACATATGTCGAATCCATAACATCCCCGTTAAGCTCGATTATTATAACATTGATAAATTGATAATTCAATCAATTGAATTATAGGGTATACTAACGCTAAAACCATAACGCGGGAGGTAAGTCATGAATAGTTTAGATAAAATTCGCCAAGAAATGCGGGCTGTAGCAGTAGATACGCTTTTAATTAGTCGTCCGGCCAATTTAAGTTATTTATTAGATTTTGCGGATTATGAAGGATTAATGATTATCACTTTAAACGAGCAATATTTGTATACTGATGGCCGTTTTTTTGCACAAATTCAAGCTTTGGCACCACAGTTTCAGATTGTGGATATGAAAGAGCATCCTTTAGCTGATTTTTTAAAAAGCTGTGCGGTACACAAATTAATGATTGAACCGGATTTCTTAAACGTAACGACCTTTCGCCAGTTAGAACACCAATCTTGGTCGGTTGTAGATTCGAGTAATCTAGTGGAAAAAATTCGAATGGTCAAAACGCCAGCGGAAATTGCCAAGGTTCAGGCAGCAGCGCAAATTGCCGATCAAGTTTTTGATCATATCTTAAAGTATTTGCAGCCGGGGCAGACAGAACTAGCGATCGCAACGGAAATGGAACACTATGGCAAAAAATTAGGGGCTACAGCGACTTCTTTTCCAACCATTGTAGCTTCGGGCGTGCATTCGGCCATGCCCCATGCCACGGCTACAAATAAAGTGCTGGCAGCTCATGAATTGGTAGTTTTGGATTATGGATTTGTTTATCAGGGTTATGATTCAGATATTACACGAACAGTAGCATTAGGCAGCGTGGATCCACAATTACAGCAAATTTATCAAATTGTCTTAGAAGCCCAAACAGCGATCATTAAGCAACTGCATTTAAACCAGCCCTTAGCAGAGATTGATAAGTTTGCCCATGACTACATCGCAAAACGTGGTTTTGGACCTGAGTTTATGCATGGAACGGGTCATAGTGTGGGTCGTGAATGCCATGAATATCCCACGATGAATGCCCAAAGTATTGAAACTCTACCTGCCCAGATGACTTTTACCATTGAACCGGGAATTTATTTACCTAATCATGGTGGAGTGCGCATTGAAGACGATTTATATTTGGATACTTCCGGTCAAGTCCACTTTTTAACGAACGCTAAGCGAGAATTAATTGTCTTGTAAATTTTATAAAGAGCTGGCTAAATAATAAGCTATCTTTTTAAATCGAAATGACCTAATAAGTTTGCTTGAGGACTAATAGCTGTGTTTTATATGCTGTTAGTCTTTTCAATTGGTAGGTCCTTACTTGTAGCAGTCTAATTTTATAACTAAAATGTCAATTCCAATTATTAAACTGCCCAAACTAATGGTCTTGAAAAATACCAGAATAGCGCTGTAGCTGCTAAGACACTTTTCAAAATTATAACGAGCAAATATCTACTAATGTTTGGCAAAAAAAGTTGTGAAAGTTATTTGGCGACTAATAATAAAATCAGGAACGCGAATGTATCAAATAAAAAATGAACGCCAAAACTCACCCAGAGATTGCGAGTTTTGATAAAAGCCCAGTTTAAAACTAACCGGGTAAAAGCTAATCCCAAAAGCACATAGCCTAAATTATAGTCATAAGTGGATAAATGGAGTAATGCAAAGATAACTGCAGAGGTAAGATTGCTCCAGAACAAGGGATGCTTCCAGCTTAAAGACTGTGCTAATTGATTCATAGCGAGTAAGGGCATGATGGCTAAAAATTCTTCACCTAATATTTGGATCGCGCTACTAAAACGTTGATAAAGAAAAATGAGCCAGACATGAGGGGTTCTCAAAGTGATTTCAGCGGCGGTATTGCCAGAAACTGCACCGAATAGTTTTTGCGACAGGCTTCCCGATAAAACAGAAACCAAGTACGTTAAAAGGAAAAAAGCTACAAGCCAAAGCCATTCTCGAGCAGGCGGCCAATGAAATAAGTGCCGCCAGTTGGATCCAACAGCAATTTGTAATCCGCTTATTTGAACTAGTAAAAATACTGTGACAATAAGGATCTGAAAGCCGGCCGCTAGAAAACTAGGATGCCGGCCGTTAAAAATTAAGGATTCTGGTAGCAACCCACCAGGCAGAACCAGGCAGCCATAAGCTAGTAAGTTAGACAATAAAATGATTAGCCATTTTTTCCCAGATAATTGATCTGAATTAGATAAATTATTTGCCATGATAATTTTCCTTTACGTATACCTGTTGAGTAAGGTTTCATATTTAATTTTTATCAATTTCATCAATTCCTAAAAAGTTCTATCTAAGAGTAGATTACCATTAATTGAGAAACGATACCGCGATGAAGGATTGGGATTTACCGATAATTTACTAATTTAAACAATCTGTAGATACTCTGGGGGCAAAGCCAATGTGGACTTTAGTCTGATTATAAGAAGCGCAGAGTACCAGGAGAAAATATTACTGCTTTAAATCAGGATAGGGATTGCAAACTTGTTTCTGAAAATTTATCAATTAAAGACCTTGGCATTGAGACACGCTTTTTTAGTGATGTGCACAAAAAGTCAATTTTAAAAAATAACTAACCCCCGAAATTATCTCAATTTCGGGGGTTAATATTGTTAGCTTTAAATATATATCTATTTATCAGGCTGTACTAAATTATCACAGGTGCCAGTAGCGAGAACTTCGTGAAAATTATCAAAGCTAATCTTAATCATATCCACCAGCGCTTCTTCAGTATAAGAACCTAAGTGCGGGGTAATTAAAACGCGTGGATATAAGTCGATCAGTGCTTGTAAATTTAAATCTTTAATCTGATCTACCTTTTTGCCAAAATAATCAGCTTCATGATCTAAAACATCTGTGGCAAAACCACTCAAACGGTCATTTTGAAGCGCCGCAACAACTGCCGAAATATCGACAATTTCTGCCCGGGCCGTATTGACTAAAACTGCTTGGGGTTTCATCAAATTAATTAAATCTGCATTAACAAAACGATCATTTTTACCAGGGAAATAAGGCACATGCAGCGAGACAATGTCGGCGGTTTGGAAAACTTCTTCTTGGGATTTAAAATCCACAATTTTTTTGGCAGCTTCAGATTGGAACACATCATAACCGATAACTTTTGTACCTAAAGCATGATAATTTTGAGCTTCAGTTAATCCAATTCTTCCGGTTCCGATAATTCCGACTTTTAAGTCATGAATTTCGCGAGTAAACTCGCTAGGTTGAACTATAAAATTCTTTTGATGACTGGCATGAGTCGCCCAACTTACTCGCCGTTGTTGCAGTGTTAAGCCTAATGTGAAAGCTAAGTCGGAAACCGCATGCGGAGAATAGCTAGGGACTCGTGCGACAATTTGACCGTTATCTTGGGCGGCTTGTAAGTCAATATGATTAAAACCCACCGTCCGTGTAAAGACATATTTAATTTGCCAATCGTGCAGTTTTTGAAGATTTTGAGCATCTGCAACACAATTAGCGCGCAATAAAACTGCGTCCATGCCTTGGGCCGTGTCAATATTGTCGTGTGTTAACAATTCCGGTAACAATTTTAATTCATACTGGTATTGATTGAGTTTCTTAAAATAATCAACTTCGTTATCTCTGACACCATAGACAGCAATTTTAAAAGTCATTCAAACTCCTTCTTTCGAGAAATATTTTAGTTTAAAAAATACCGGCACTACCAATTAAAGAAATAATGACGATCCAAATAGGAACCATGATCACGGCACCAATTGTGGAAATAAAGGAAGCATTCGAAGTCAGCACAGCTTCACGATCAAAACCAATAGCATAAGAAGCTGCCACCGCTGCTGTTGGAGTGGCCATCATAATTAAAATGGTTGCCATAGCTACTTGACTAACTGGCAGAATTTTAGTGACTGTTAAGACAAATAACAGGGCTAAATTAATTGCCGGTACAACAATGGTTTTAATAGCCGTGTAGTACCATGAAGTTTTGTTCTTGGCAGCCGATTTAAAGCTGATTTCTCCTAGAGTAGAGCCAATAGCAAGCCAGGCGAGTGGTGATGATAAGCTAGCTAAATAAGTCAATGGTTTAAACAACCATGGAGCCGTGACGTCGATGCGGTAAAAAGCCACGGTAACTGCCTTGTGAGTTTCAGGATTAAGTCCCGTTAAAGTTGGCATGTACGGTTGAATAATCCATAAAATCAATCCCAAAAAGGTGGCTAGGACTACTGGGTTTAAAAACATTTGCCGGATGTTCTTTTTCGTCATTTTTAAACCACTCATTACGATGTAAGCGTAAGAGTAAAGAAAAATACGATAACCAATATTAAAAATAGATGCGTACATCGTACCTTTGGGACCATAGATAGCAGCCACTATCGGCATTCCGAAAAAGGTGGTCGAACCAAAGGTAGTCAGCACACTTAAGACTGTTTGTCGATCATGATCATAACCTAAGTAAAATAACTTGCTAACAAAAATTAAAATAATATAAATTAAAATACCAAAAATCAGCACTGCCAAACCATGCTTTAAAGTTTGATCATCAATTGGCGCCATAAACGAATTAAACGCCAATGCAGGCAAAGATACTGACAAAACAATCTTCGTCATCATTTTACCAAATTGATCACTAAAAATGTTCTTTTTCCGTAGAAAAAAACCCAATAAAATAATAAACAGTGTGGAAGTAATAGAGCTAATAATGTTCATATCCGTGAAGGTTTTGAATAACGCTTGACTAATATCCATCAGTAAACTCCTTTTATCAAATTTGAATTGGTAACTTACATTAGTGAATTGTATAACATTCACAAGTGAAATACAACCAATAAGCTATTGCCTCTTGCATATTGGGTATGCCGAAGTTATTTCAACTTTTTTTTATAAAATATGATAGAATTATTAAGTGTGGTAGTTCAAAAAGGGGGAAGGTAATTGCTTACTGCAAATCGGTGGTTACCGTTATGTATATTAGGTAGTTTCATGTTAACGAGCAATCCACTGCTGGTACAAGCGGCTCCACTGCAGCAACCGCAGGCTATTGTAGTAGTGCATGATATACCCTTGGAAGATCGGGTACAATCAGAAATAAATGTTAATAAGCAACCGTATGATGATATTATCAAACAAACTGCTGCTCAAACAGCTGCAAAGACTGTTTCACCAACAATACCTGCACCAGTGGAACCGCTACCGACCTCACAGCAGGGACAAGGGCAACAGCTAGTCCAAAAGGCCAGTCAATTTATAGGTACCATGTATGTTTGGGGTGGGAATACCCCTAGCGGTTTTGATTGTTCCGGATTAGTGCAATATAGTGCAGCTCAGGTAGGTTTATTACTGCCCCGCACTTCGCAAGCCCAAAGTACTTGTGGCACCGAGGTCGCTTTAAATAAATTATTGCCAGGTGATCTAGTCTTTTGGGGAACACCAGGACAAGCTACACATGTCGGGATTTATTCTGGTTCTGGTTACTTTATTCACGCTCCACAACCGGGACAGACGGTTACTTTAACAGCAATGACTGCGTACCAGCCTAATTTTGCGCGTCGGATAATATAAATTAAAACTTGGTAAATTGTGATTAAGGGAGTTGAAACATCATTCGCGGCCTGATTGTAGTCTTTTTACTGGGGGTAGTTTGTTTACAATTTTATGATGCTTGGAGAAGAAGGCATCAAATACATGCAACTTTGCAGACCCCCATTCGGCACTTCTTGCATTTGGTCAATGGATTTAATTTTTTAATCGGTTTGCTGGTTTTAGTATTAGCGGTGATAATCCTGAAGTATTAAAAATGCGCCCTTATAAAGGGCGCATTTTTAAAAAGTACTTACAGAGAATAAGTCGAAATCATAATTGTTAAAATCAAAAGTAGCTGCATCACTTAAACGAATATATTGCGTAACGCTCGGAACTAGCATGACGTTAATAGGGACGGTGGAATTATCCGGAATGACTGCAAAAATAGGTTTATGGCAAGCGTAAGCATAGCCAAATTCAAAGGCCATCCCAGTATCAGGTTTTTCTGGTACAAATAAACCGCAAACGAGATCAGCTTTATCAATTCCCGTTAAATCATTGCGAAAAGTTCCCATTTGCCAGAGCGGATCTGCTAAGGCGGCGGGATTATGACTGACATCATAATCACCAAATTGATGTTCTAAAGGTCGAAAAGAATTATCCCAATCTACTGTAGGATTTTGGGCTAGTTGTTGTTGGGCTTGTTGTAAATGTTGTTTTTCTTCTGGTGAAAACCAAGAACATGCAAGGTAAAGAACATTTTGTTTCGGCATCAGATAACTTCCTTTTCTTTTTATTTAGATTATACCGGATTATCAAGCATTGAGGGTGTTGGCTGTGGAAGAAAGTTCCCTAGCAATTAAGAAATTCTGAAAATTGAAAAATCGGGTTCATATTTTGGATGACTCCCAAGAAATTATTTAATTTTAACGCTAATTAATGGTAGAGTAAAATTATTAATTTTAAGTATGTTAGAGGAGTTATTTGATGAAGTATAAATTAATTGCTAGTGATTTGGATGAAACTTTGTTAAATGATCAAAAACACGTAGATGCTAAGACTTGTCAAGCAATTCTACAAGCGCGAAAGCAAGGAGTGATTTTTGTTCCATGTACTGGACGGGGCTTTACTTTAATTCGACGGACTTTACGGGAATTGAATTTATTGAATGCTCAAAACGAGTATGTGATTTCATTTAATGGTAGTGTTGTGACCGAAAATTACCAGGAACAAGTTATTCAACAAGTATTGATGAATTACGATACCATTAATACGCTGTTTGAGATAGGAATACGCAATCATTTAGCAATGCATGTTTATACGTTACGGGATGTTTTTGTTTATAATATGAATGCTGACGAAAACGACTATTTAAGCCGATTAGGCTTTCAATATCATACTTTAGCCCAGCCGTCGATTAGTCTCCTGCAAGATCAACCTATGGAAAAAATTCTGTATATGAATAAAGATCGTGCCGAATTAGATGATGTCCGCTCTCAAATTCCGAGTGATTTGCTAGCGCAATTAACAGTCACGTATTCTTCTAATCGCTATATGGAATTTAACCCGCTTGGTATCAATAAGGGCCAAGGTTTATTACAATTGTTGCAACATTTACACATTAAGCCGGAGGAAACCATTGCCATTGGTGATAGCTTTAATGATATTGAAATGTTGAAAGTAGCTGGTTTGGGGGTTGCAGTGAAAAATGCGGTACCGGAGGTCAAGGATGTCGCTAACTATGTAACTAATAATGATTACAATCACGATGCAGTAGCGGAAGTGATTAAAAAATTTGTTTTAGACTAGTGGATAAGTTGGGGGTATTGAACAAATAATTCTAATCATAATGGGGAATAAAGATGAAATTATTAATGATTGAAGACAATAAATCAGTTTCTGAAATGATGTCAATGTTTTTTGAAAAAGAAAACTGGGAGGTAACTTTTGCCTATGATGGCAACGAAGCGATTGAATTGTTTCAACAAGATCCTGCTTCCTGGAATGTGATTACTTTAGATTTAAATTTACCGGGCAAAGATGGGATGGAAGTAGCTAAAGAAATTCGAACGGCATCGCCAACGGTTCCTATTATTATGTTGACCGCTCGTGATTCGGAAAGCGATCAAGTTTTGGGCTTAGAATATGCCGATGAATATGTGACCAAACCCTTCAGTCCCATTACTTTAATTGCACGAATTAAAGCCTTATATCGTCATGAAAAAAATCTCGGTCAAAAGGATACCTCAGCGGGAACGCAAAATAAAGAATTTGACGTTCAAACGAGTACATTTAAATTAAGTAGTAGTACTCGTGAAGCCTTTTTATTAGATCGAGCCATTCCGGATTTGACGCCTAAAGAATTTGATTTATTGAAAACATTAGCCGCCAAACCAAAACAGGTTTTTTCGCGGGAACAGCTTTTGCAACATGTCTGGGGGTACGATTATTTTGGTGATGAACGCACTGTCGATGCCCATATTAAGAAATTGCGTCAAAAAGTAGAAAAAGTAGGACCACAAGTAATCCAAACTGTTTGGGGTGTGGGTTACAAGTTCGATGATTCTGATGTTCAAGTCTCATGAAACTTATTTATCAATATATGATGGCCTTTTTGGTGGTGGTTGTTACTTGTTTAAGTGTTATTTCCGTGGCCATCTACCGTTATTCCGAAAATATGGCGTATCAACAAACCTGGGAACAATTGGAAGGTTATTCTGACAACTTACAAAAGATGGCCTTAAAAAGTAATCCTCAAACGGGGCAAATGAATAATATTACCTTTGGGACTTTTAACGATTTACAACAAGTTCTGGCTGATCAAAAAGTCACCTTTATGATGTTTGATAATCAAGGGCAGGAATCTTATCCCGTACCACAACGTTCTAATAATCATAAGCCTTTATTAGAAAAAAAGCTGTGGCGCTCTTTAAAAGCGGGAAATGTGATCCGTGAACGTAATAGTGGCGAAGATCAGCAATTTCATTTGTTTAAAAAGCACCCCATGACCTATATTATTAAGCCTTGGTTTGATGATAATAATAATTTAGTGGCTGTTTTATATGTTGGTTCGGAGGTTTCTACGATCCGGACAAATATGAATACTATGCGGCGTAATTTACTGTTGGCCTTTTTCGTATCCACAGTGATCGCTATTATTATGAGTTGGTTTTTGGCTAATTGGCAAGTTCGGCGTATTGAACGGCTACAGCAAGCCACACGGCAAGTAGCTAATGGTAATTTTGCCGTGCAAATTCATCAGGAAGGCAATGATGAGTTGGACGATTTAGCGGCAGATTTTAACGAAATGACGCAATCCTTGCAAGCCTCACAAGTCGAAATTGAACGTCAAGAGCAACGGCGTAAAGAATTTATGGCTAATGCGTCACATGAGATGCGAACACCGTTGACTACGATTAATGGCCTATTAGAGGGTTTGGCCTATGACGCCATTCCGGAAAAGTCACGTCAACATAGTATTGAATTGATGCGTAATGAGACGAAGCGGTTAATTCGGCTAGTGAATGATAATTTAGATTACGAAAAAATTCGGACCAATCAAATCAGTTTGTATCAGCGCAATTTTAATGCTTATAAGCCTTTAACTGATGTTGTGACGCAATTACAACAAAAAGCACAGGATGCAGGCGATCAGCTGTCTTTAAAGGCTCCTGAAGAATTGCCTATTTATGCCGATTATGATCGGTTTATTCAAATTATTGTCAATATCACCCAAAATGCCATTCAATTTACTAATCAGGGACAAATTACCATTACGGGAGAGCGTAATGCTCAACAGACAGCCACCATAATTGCTATTAAAGATAATGGCATAGGAATGACGGCTGAACAAGTCCAAAATATCTGGGAACGCTATTATAAAGCTGATCCTTCCCGCAAAAGTACGAAGTATGGTGAATCGGGATTAGGTTTGGCGATTGTGCATCAGCTCATGGAACAGCATCATGATCAAATTACCGTCGAAAGTAAACTCCATGAAGGAACAACTTTTACTTTGACCTTTTTTGATGAAGCTGTCTTAACTAAAAAAACTACTAATCGTCAGTCATAAGATTAGTAGTTTTTATTTTTATTTTTTATTTCCGGCTGTAGCTGCTGGGACCTCGTAGATAAAGTCTGCATTATCCTGCAGTTCCGGGGCAGTGGTTTTATAAAGATTAGTTGTAGTTTTATTGTTGTTGCGTGAATATAGACTAGTAGATTTACCACCTAATTCATCCCGGATTTGTAATAACTGCTGGAATTGGTTTTGGTAATTATAATTTTTAGGATTGACGGGAGTAAAATGAGGTGGTGTATAAAAACGTAATAAATTAGTTTTGTTGACCAGATCGGATAATTCTAATTCCTGATTCTTTTGCTGTGCCACTTGAGTTAACTGCTTTTGGACTTGCGGTTTAGGATTAGTTAACACTTCGCCAGTACTGTTTTGATAAATAGTTAAATGATTATTACTATTCAGAACAGAATATTTGGGAGTTATAAAATTTCGATTCCGAAAAATAACATTAGGGTCATGCTGAGGTGAGAGTAAATCTGTTCCTAGATAAATATAGTTTTTAGTGTTTATGCCCAATAAATGCATGATGGTAGGTAAGACGTCAATTTCGCCGCCATATTGTTTTTGAATGCCGCCTTTTAAATTAGGCATATGAATCATAAAGGGAACGCGCTGTAATTGGAGATGATCAAAGGTGGTCCAAGTATTAGGATCACGATCTAGCAAAGGCGCTAACGCTTTTTCATCACCTTCATTCAGACCAAAATGATCACCATACAGAATCACAATAGAATTATTGTACAAGCCACTGGCTTTCAAATAATCAAAGAATTCTTTCACGGCGGCATCTAAATAATGCGCCGTACTAAAATAATTGTTGACCATCGTATTGTTGGTCTCGGGTTTGGGGAAGTCATCTAAATCATTAGCCGCTAGTTGATAGGGATTATGATTAGTTACTGTTAAAAATTTGGTATAGAACGGTTGTTGCAGTTGTTCAAGATATTTAATACTTTCCGCAAATAATATTTTATCTTTACTGCCCCAGTACGTATTGCTATCAGCAGTTTGATGAAAATATTTTTGATCAAAAAAGTAATTATAGCCCATGTTTTTATAAACAGTATCACGACTCCAAAATGAACCGATATTTCCATGAAACACGGCGCTGGTATAACCTTGTTGCTGTTCTAAAATGGCCGGTGCGGCTTGGAAAGTATTGTTAGTGCCTAGATTGGTAAAAAAGGAACCTTCAGGTAAACCAAATAAACTAGTTTCCAGCATTGTTTCTGCATCGCTAGTCTTGCCTTGGCCAACTTCATGAAAGAAATTTTCAAAAGCTAAAGTATTACTATCATGATATAAACTATTTAAAAAAGGAGTTACTTCTTGATCTTTGACTTTACTATCAATTAAAAATTGTTGAAAACTTTCTAAATGAAGGATAATTACATTTTTGCCTTTGGCGACGCCGTAAAATTGGGGATTCGGCGCTGCATAGTGTTGATGAACATAGTCGAGCACCGGATCCATATTAGTGCCTTGCGCATTGGATCGTAGATTATTACTTTGAGCAGTTTTGATACCATCGTAAGCGAGAAAGGAATTCAGACCTAAATATTTCACAATATAAGTCCGATCAAAGGTACGTACTAGTAATTGGGGACGATTAAGTTCTGCCAAAAAAATATTGGCAGCAATGCCCATAATGGCTAAACTAGTAATACCCAGAGCCCAAAGGCGATTAAAAGGTTTTTGAGCTAGGGGTATTTTTTTACAGCCGAATAAACCCACTAGGATGATCAGATCCAGCCAATAAATGACATCATGAGGGCTGGTCATCGCAATCGCGCTGCTGCCCAAGCCCTTAGCGACCTTACCTACATCAATAATAGTGCTGATGCTGATAAAATCATTAAATTCGCGATAATAGAGGATATTACTATAAAGCAATATGGTTTCTAGTAAATACAGTACGCTACTCACCAAATACATCGAGGTTGTTTTTTTGAAATAGAGTGCAATACTCAAAATTAACAAACTGGAAGCCAGGGGATTGAGCACCATTAAAATATGCTGCATGGGATCCACGGCTCCCATATTAAAATCACAATAATAGGCGATTACGGTCTTGAGCCAGATTAAAAGGACCAAGAAAGTGATCCAGCCTAGGCGTTGACTTAAAAAACGTTTCAGTTTTGACATCTTACAATCTTTCACTCCAAATTTTACAAGCTCCAGTACGCTTAATTCTACCATTTTATTATGAAGGGAAAAGTCAAAAGTAAATTTATGATCTTTTTAAATCCTCTTTACCAGCAAGTATATACAACTTGGGCCGGACGAATAAATCATTTTCCTTTAATTCGGTTAATTTTTTTAAGTTTAGATAAAACCATTTTTTATTTTTTAATTTGGATACTCCTAAGGTTTACATGGCGCCGCTTACGCAAAATTGGTTTTTCCGGTAAGCGGGAACTTACTTTGGGCCTTTTTGTGATTTACTTATTATTATTATTCACTTTGACCGTTTTTCGGGAAGGTTATTTTCCCTGGGATTTTCAAATTCATTGGCAACGTCCACTCAGTGTGATTAATTTTAATCCTTTGATCGAAACTGTGAAATTATTGCATGGCCGGTCACTTTTAGATTTCTTTTATAATTCTATAGGTAATTTAGTGTGGTTCATTCCCTGGGGAATCTTGTTTCCGCTAGTTCAAAAAAAGCAGGTGCACTTTTCGCAGACTTTTATTAGTGGGCTCTTATTGTCTCTTGTGATTGAAACTTTACAATTTTTTCTCATTACAGGGGTTACGGATATTGACGATGTAATCTTCAATACTTTGGGAGCAATGATCGGGTATGTAATTTTACGCTTCATTATGCGGATTAGAGACTATCATTTTTAAATTTTTTGGTTTAGAATCATTGGGTAATGTATATTTTTAGGAGGCAATTATGGCACATATCAAATTTGATTCATCAAAGTTAACAGCTTTTGTGAATGATCATGAATTGGCTGAAATTCAACCCATGGTCCAGGCTGCTGATCAAGAATTACGCCAAAAAACTGGTGCTGGACATGATTTTTTAGGCTTTGTAGATTTACCTGTGAATTACGATCAGGCTGAATTTGCACGCATTAAACAAGCTGCTGCCAAAATTCAACAAGATTCGGCAGTGTTTGTTTGCATTGGCATTGGTGGTTCTTATTTAGGAGCACGTGCTGCCATTGATTTCTTGAGTAGCAGTTTTTATAACATTCACAATGAACGGCAAGTTCCGGAAGTTTACTTTTGCGGCAATTCCATTAGTCCAAACTACCTCGCAGATTTGCTAGCAGTGATTGGGGAGCGGGACTTTAGTATTAATATTATTTCTAAATCGGGTACTACCACTGAACCGTCGATTGCCTTCCGCGTTTTGAAGGCCAAGTTAGTAGAAAAATATGGTGCCGAAGCAGCTAAAAAACGGATCTATGCCACAACCGATCGAGCTAAAGGCGCGCTTAAAAGTGAAGCTGATGCTGAAGGATACGAAGAATTTGTTGTGCCGGATGATATTGGCGGGCGCTTTTCAGTTTTATCCGCTGTCGGTTTGTTACCAATCGCAGTCGCAGGTATTGATGTGGATCAATTAATGCAAGGCGCTGCCGATGCGCGAAGTGCTTATGCTCAAGCTGATGTACAGCAAAATGATGCTTATCGCTATGCAGCTTTGCGTAACATTTTATATCGCAAGGGTTATACCATTGAATTATTAGAGAATTACGAGCCCAATTTGCAGTATTTTGGTGAATGGTGGAAACAATTAGCTGGCGAGTCAGAAGGTAAAGATCAAAAGGGAATTTTCCCGGCGTCGGCTAATTTTTCCACGGATTTACATTCGTTGGGACAATACATTCAAGAAGGCCGGCGGATGTTAATGGAAACTGTTTTAATGATCGATCAACCGCGGCATGATGTAGAAATTCCGCAAGAAGCCGACAATCTAGATGGTTTGCAGTATCTGGAAGGAAAAACCATGGATTATGTTAATAAACGGGCTTATGAAGGCGTAGTTTTAGCACATACTGATGGCGGAGTTCCCGTAATGAGTTTACATTTGCCGCAACAAGACGCTTATACTTTGGGTTATACAATTTATTTCTTTGAAATTGCCATTGGCGTTTCCGGTTACTTAAATGGTGTCAATCCCTTTAATCAACCGGGAGTTGAAGCTTACAAGAAGAATATGTTTGCTTTGTTAGGCAAGCCTGGATTTGAAAAATTAGGTCAAGAACTGAACCAACGGCTATAATCTTTTCTCACTTCCAAAACACAAGAATATGTTTTAACTGTAGCGGTTGTGTTTTTGTTCGTAAGAGGGCAAACCATTTTAGGACAGTAAAAAAGACAGGGACTAATATTTCCTGTCTTTTTTTATAATTAATCATTTTTTTTCACGAATAATATATAAAGGGCGGTGTTTAACTTCCAGAAAAATTTTACCAATATAGTTACCAATAATTCCCAAGAAAAACAATTGTAAGCCACCTAAAAATAAAACTATTGAAATAGTTGAAGCCCAGCCGCGAGTAGGATTGCCATACATTAACGATCGAATAACGATAAATAAGAGCCCAATAAAAGCGACCATCATCACAAACAACCCTAACCAAACGGCGATAATTAAGGGCACTGTAGAAAAATCGGTAATACCATCCATCGAATACTTGAATAAACTCCAAAAATTCCAGCTCGTTTGCCCTGCAACCCGCTCTACATTTTGGTAAGGTAAATACTTGGTCTTAAAGCCCACCCAAGCAAAAATACCCTTTGAAAATCGGTTATATTCACTCATTTCTAAAATAGCGTCCACCATATTGCGGCGCATCAGGCGAAAATCACGGGCCCCTGGGACAATTTGGGTTTGTGAAATTTTATTAATTATTTTATAAAATAAATTGGAAAAAAAAGAACGTATCGGTGGTTCACCACTGCGATCAGAGCGCATAGTGCCAATACAATCATAGTCTGTCGTTTCTAACAAATGTAGCATTTGCACCAGCATTTCAGGTGGATCTTGCAAATCGGCATCCATAATTGTGACTAATTCACCATCGGCATTCTGTAAACCAGCATAGATACCAGCTTCTTTACCAAATTGCCGTGAAAAAGAAATATAATGTGATTCGACTTGGGTTTTTTGATTTAATTGGCGCAGTTTAGTTAATGTTTGATCTGTAGAACCATCGTTAATAAATAAAATAGAGGGGTGATACTGAGGTAATTTTTGAAATATCGAGTAAATCGCTTGATAAAACAGTTCTACAGTTTCTTCTTCATTGTAACAAGGTACAATAATACTTACTTTCACGGTCATAATTGCTTTTAGTCCTTATCTTTAATAATTTCATTGTAAACTTTTAAGTGAGATTTTTGAACGTTTACTTTTCAATAATAGAAGGACAACAAGGAAATGACAAGTAGTTCAACCTTCAGTGCGAGATAGCCTTCAAAGTCCGTAGCCAGTTCTCAATATTCAAATTGACAAACGTAAATAATTCCACAAAATTGCAGAAGCCTAACTCTGATAGTTGACAGCAAGATAACTGAATCCAAGCAGCCAAAAGCTAAAAAATAGTTTTCCCTGATAATGCTTGAATACAGTTGATTTGTTGTTGATCAACTTTTGTCGATTTAATTTAAACAAACTGATTGAAAAAAACATAATTTGGGAATTCCATTTCAGCGATAGAACTTGTGGTGAAGAATGATTGAAAGGCTTTTTTGTCGCATGAACCCTTGCAATAAACTGAATTTTTTATCTAGGGAAGCCGCTGATTGTTTAGTTATGCTTATTCAAACTCAGCTTCTACTTAATGACTTTTTTTTGGGCAGAGGTAGAAGAAAAAAACGGGAATCAGTTGACTTTTATGAAAAAGTATTGGAAAATACTAACCAATTTCTAATAGTGAAATGGATACACCAGTTTCACTGTTAAATATATAGTGAATGAGAGGGTTTTTCAATGGCGAGTTTTACAGAACGAATGCTTCGCAAAGAAGATCCTAGTGTTTATGAAATTAAAGATGGACACTTGGAACGTACATTAAGGGTGCGTGATTTTATTGCTTTGGGAGTAGGGACGATTGTGTCCACGGCTATTTTTACATTGCCGGGGACGGTGGCAGCACAACATGCTGGGCCGGCCGTCGTCTTGTCGTTTTTGGGAGCCGCTGTTGTGGCAGGATTGGTCGCATTCGCCTATGCGGAAATGGCTTCTGCGATGCCGTTTGCAGGTTCTGCTTATTCCTGGATTAATGTCATTTTTGGAGAATTTTTTGGTTGGATTGCCGGTTGGGCTTTGCTCGCGGAATACTTCATCGCTGTCGCTTTTGTCGGGTCAGGGTTATCTGCGAACTTTCGGGGCTTAATCGAACCTTTGGGATTAGTTTTACCGAAATCATTAGCTAATCCTTTGGGGACCAATGGCGGTGTGATTGATTTAGTCTCTCTGGTAGTGATTTTGATGGTGGCTTTTTTACTTTCACGGGGAGTTAGTGAAGCTGCGCGAGTAGAAAATATTTTAGTTGTAGCTAAAGTTTTGGCAGTTTTGCTCTTTATTGTTGTTGGTTTAACAGCAATTCACCCACGTAATTATGTACCATTCATCCCTAAGTATCATTTAAATCCGGATGGTAGTGCATTTGGTGGCTGGCAGGGAATTTATGCCGGTGTTTCAATGATTTTTTTATCTTACATTGGTTTTGACTCGATTGCAGCTAATTCTGCTGAAGCCAAAGATCCCAGTAAAACCATGCCTCGGGGCATTTTGGGCTCTTTAGCAATTGCGGTTGTTTTATTCGTAGCTGTGGCAGCCGTACTCGTAGGAATGTTTCATTATCCGGTTTACGCAAATAATGCCGAACCAGTGGGTTGGGCTTTACGCCAAAGTGGCCATGGCGTGATCGCGGCAGTGATCCAAGCTATTGCTTGTATCGGAATGTTCACCGCCTTGATCGGAATGATGATGGCCGGATCACGTTTGATTTATTCATTTGGTCGTGATGGTTTATTACCGCAATGGTTAGGACAGTTAAATCAAAACAAATTACCTAATCATGCTTTATTAGCTATTACCATAGTAGCGGTAATTATCGGATCTTTATTTCCATTTGCCTTTTTAAATCAATTAATTTCTGCGGGAACTTTAATAGCTTTTATGTTTGTTTCGATAGGCATTTATGGCTTAAGAAAACGTGAAGGCCAAGATATTAAAGACCCCGATTTTAAAATGCCGTTTTACCCAGTGATGCCCGCTTTAGCGTTTTTAGGAGCCTTAATCGTATTTGGCGGTTTAAGTAATGATGCCAAGATTTACGCTGCAGGCTGGTTTGTATTTGGGCTGATTATCTACTTTGCTTATGGGATGCAGCATTCTTATTTAAATGATAATAAAAAGGATTGAGATGAATATTTATGGATAAAAATCAAGAAGCGTTACAGACAGAACAAGCTGCACTAGCACCAACTTCACGCATTAAGTATTTTGATTTAGTCGTTCAAAGTGGTTCTGGAGCCACGATAACAGATATGAATGGACGGCAATATTTAGATTTACTTTCCAGTGCTTCGGCAACTAATACGGGACATTGTCATCCACACGTGGTACAAGCTATTCAAGAACAAGCCGCACGTTTAATACAGTACACGCCAGCTTATTTTGCGAACGAGCCGGAAACACAATTAGCAGGACGTTTGACGCATCTAGCTCCCATCAGTGGCCCGGTACGGTTATTATGGGGGAACTCCGGGTCGGACGCGAATGATGCGGTGATTAAGTTAGCACGTGCTTATACTGGCCGTCAGTATATTGTTTGCTTTACCGGAGCTTATCATGGGTCTACTTATGGTTCAATGTCCTTGTCTTCTGTGAGCTTAAACATGAGTCGCAAAATGGCACCTTTATTACCCGGAATTGTCAAAGTGCCGTATCCGGATAGTCATGATCGGTTACCTCAAGAAAGCGAGACCGCTTTTGTCGAGCGCATGTTTGCCGCTTTTAAACAGCCTTTTGATACTTATTTGCCGGCAGAAGAAGTAGCGGCGATTGTTATTGAACCTATTCAAGGTGATGGGGGTATTGTGAAAGCACCCCAGGCCTATTTGGATAAGATTCATCAATTTGCTCAACAGCATGGTATTTTATTAGCAGTAGATGAAATTAATCAAGGATTAGGCCGTACTGGGAAATGGTGGTCGATTGATCATTTCCAAATTGAACCCGATTTGATGAGCATTGGCAAATCTTTGGCTTCCGGGTTGCCTTTAAGTGCTGTATTAGGCCGCGAAGAAGTGATGGCTGCCTTGGATGCTCCTGGCAATTTGTTTACCACTTCCGGGAATCCAATCACCACGGCTGCTGCGAATGCAACTATTGATGTGATTGAAAATGAAAACTTGGTGGAGAAATCCCGCAGTCTCGGATTGAAGGCTCAAGCCGGTTTTCAGAAATTGCAACAAAAGTATGCCTTTATTGGTGATGTCCGGATGTATGGTTTAAATGGCGGCATTGATATTGTTGATCCGCAAACGCAGCAACCTGATCCGCAAGCAACGACCAAATTAATTTATCGAATTTATGAATTGGGAGCAATCATGATTAGCCTGCGTGGCAATATTTTACGTTTCCAACCGCCACTAGTTATGACGGAAGATCAATTAAATCAAGCACTGCAAATTATCGATCAAGCTTGTCAAGATTTAGCGGCCGATAAATTAAGTTTACCGGAAAATGCAGCGGAGATTGGTTGGTAAATCATAGAAAAAAAAGCACCTTTGCTGAAAAAGCAAGGCGCTTTTTTATTGTAAAAATTATTTTTTGAAAACTTTTTAATTAATTTTAGGTTGATGTTCCTGGACAAATTTTTCATAAGCCGCGGTCTCTGAACTCTCGTGAATAATTGCATGGGTCCAATCGTTTGCTCGATGTAAATCAGATTCCGGTAATTCTATACGATCCATTATCGAAGCATTGCCAATTAATTCCATCCAATAGTGCTGAGGAGAAGATTGATGGACGCGGACTTGAACTTGACCGCCTGGATTATAGACGGTTATTAATTCGTCCCAAGCAGCAGTTGCAGATTGGCTTAATAAAAAGGCTAAACAAGTGGCCGACATTCCGGTACCGCAAGCATTGGTTAAACCCACCCCACGCTCAAAGGTGCGTACAAATAACTTGTGCGGTCCTAAAATTTGAGCCCAGCTGACATTGACACCATCTGGAAAATATGGATTGGATTGATTTAGCCGATGACCTAATTTTTCTAAGCCAGAGCCTTGTAAATCGGTGCTAGTCACGAAACTAATCAAATGTGGGTTCGGCACTGCTAAGGCAGTAAATTTTAATTGGGGATCTAATTCTGGTAAAGGTTGATTAACAATCGGTTGCTCTCCTAGATTAGTACAGGGGAGATCTTGTAAGTTAAAGCTAACGGGTGAAATTTCCACACTAAAAGCGGGGACTTCGGGGGCCCAATCAGGCTGCTGACTGACTTGTAAATTGGCCGTTAAGGTTTCCACTTGAAACTGTTTTAAGTGATGTTTAGCACCCAAGTAACGAGCCACTGTGCGCAAGCCGTTGCCACACATTGAAGCTTGAGAGCCATCAGCATTAAAGATTCGCATTTGACCTATGGGACCCGGACAGCTCGGATCTTGAATGACTAATAATCCATCAGCACCATGGAGGAGACCCGTTTGCGGGTGACAAATATTTTGGGCTAATTTTTGCAGTTCAGTAGTGGCTAAAGGCTGCGAGAGTTGGGTTTGATCGAGGAGAAAAAATTTATTATTGGATCCTTGAACTTTAAAAAGTGTAGTCATTTCATTCATCTCCGTTTTGGTTTGGGAAAAAACTCTGGTAAATTTGTTGGACTGCTAAGGCCGCGTCAGACTGCTTGGTTCCTAGCATAATAGAAATTTGGGAAGCTCCCTGATTAATCATATGTACCCGGATGCTTTGACGGGCTAAAGGATCAAAAATTTTTTGTAAAAAATCGGGGAATAAACGAATTCCCTCACCTACCACCATGATAATCGCATAATCATCAATCCATTCTAGTTCGTCCGGCTGGATCACCATTTTAACACGTTCTAACAGTTGTTGTTGTTTGGTAGGGGTAAATTGGCGTTTGTCAAAAATAACAGTTAAATCATCAATTCCTGAAGGCATATGCTCATAAGAAATATTAAATTCATAAAATATTTTTAATAATTTAAGAGTAAAACCAACTTCTTTATTCAGCAGATAACGATGGAGATATAAAGCTGCAAAATGTGAGGAACTGGCGACCCCGGTAATTGGTTTTTGAGGTTGAAAATATTTTTGCGGAACAATCAAAGTGCCCGGCAAATCAGGATGATTGGTATTTTTTATTTTGATCGGTACTTGACCTTCAATAGCTGGTAATAACGCTTCATCGTGGAAAACTGAAAAACCAGCATATGATAGTTCCCGTAGTTCGCGATAGGTCATAGTTTGAATTGCTTGCGGATGATCAACTAGCCGAGGATCGGCAGCATAAACAGCATTAACATCGGTAAAGTTCTCATACAAATCGGCTTGTAGTCCATAAGCTAAAATAGCGCCGGTAATATCAGAACCACCTCGTGAAAAAGTTGCAATTTGCTGATCTGACGTAAGGCCGTAAAAACCTGGGACCACAATCCGGTCGTGGCCGATATTGATTTTGGCAATTTGTTGATAACTACTTTGCAAAATGTGGGCGTCTTGTGGGTCATTCGACACTTGAATGCCGGCAGTTTTGGGATCGACGTAACGTGTGGGAACTTTTTTTTGTAAAATAATCGCTAGCAATTGAGCATTTAAACATTCCCCATGAGCTTTAAAAGCGGCCATTAAATAATCATCATTGGGATAATCTTTTTGAGGTAAATCCCATAAACAAGTTTTAAGTGGCCGTAATTGAGTAGCGGTCAGATGAAAATAATCAGCAATCTCTTGATAGCGTGCCCAAATTTGTTGTTGGGTAGAAGAATAATCTTGATGTTGAAGCACCTGTTGGGCATATTTGATTAATAAATCGGTGACTTTGATGTCGGAAGTAAAACGTTTACCCGGTGCTGAAGTGACAATGATTTGCCGTTGGGGATCAGCGACGATAATGTTAAGGACTTTGGCCATTTGAGCTCCGGTGGCTAAGGAACTGCCACCAAATTTTACGACTTTCATACTAATCAGCTTTCTTTGTCAAAATTAAAAAATCATCATTTGGTGATAATTCAAACTGAATTTTAACAGGTTATTTTTTTTCTGCAAGCAGATACTCGTCACTAAAAGTGGTCGTAAAAATTGATCTACAAATAATTAGGCCTTAAAAAAAATTAATTTTTCTTGACATTAGATTTAATTAATTATAGGATTTCTATAAATCGAAGAGGTCGCGACTAACATGAGTAACTAGTGGAGTTTCTGCAAAACTAAGAAACTAGTGAAAGGGGCAGTCGCCGAAGCGGCCATGACGCAGAAGTGGTTTACGCTGGGACGTAGTTCAAGAAATTACGGACTGTCGCAATTTATTTTGCGGAGCGCTATCGACAAAATGATTATCAAAGATAATGCTATATACTTTGGGTGAATTCTTTTGTTTAGATGGCTAAACAAAAGAATTTTTTTTTGGAGGTTATTAGATGCAGGTTGCTACAACGCGAATTAAAACAAATTCTCAACATCATTTAACGATTGGCGGAGTTGATGCTCTGCAATTGGCAGATACTTATCAAACGCCTTTAGTGGTCTATGATGTGGATGCCATTCGAGAACAAATACATCAATTCCAGCAAGCTTTTGCGGAGCAACATGTTAATTATGTTATCAGTTATGCCAGTAAAGCTTTGGCAATTACTGCAATTTATCAAGTATTGGCACAAGAACAGGTCCATGTTGATGTGGTGTCGGGAGGTGAATTATATACTGCCATGCAAGCTCATTTTCCGATGAAGTGGGTGAGTTTTCATGGCAATAATAAATCCATGGCGGAATTGGAAATGGCTTTGCAGCAGCATGTAGGAGTTATTATTGTCGATAATTTTTACGAGTTGCAGTTACTCCAAAAACTTGCATCCAAATACCCCCAACCTACGGCAGTTATGTTACGGATTAATCCAGGTATTACCGCACATACGCATGAATATGACCAAACAGGACAAGAAGATAGCAAGTTTGGTTTTGATTGGTCCAGCGGTCAGGCGACTCGTGCTGCTGAAGCGGTTTTGCAAACCCAGTCCCTTAAATTAGTTGGTATCCATGCCCATATCGGCTCTCAAATATTAGAAACTCAAGGTTTTAAACTTTTAGCCCAAAAATTAGGTGCTGTGATGAAAACTTGGGAGCAGGAGTTACACTATCGAGCTGATATTTTAAATTTTGGTGGTGGTTTTGGAATTCAGTATACAAAAAGCGATCAAGTTATTGCCCCTCGGCAATTTGTTCAAACACTGGTGCAGACTTTGCGGGACACTTTGAATACAAGTGATTTGCCGATGCCGACTATTTGGATTGAACCTGGCCGCGCCTTAGTCGGTCCGGCGGGTTATAATTTATATACAATCGGCGCACGCAAGGATATTCCGGGTTATTTGCCCTACGTGAGTGTTGATGGCGGTATGGGTGATAATTTACGTCCGGCACTCTATCAGGCTCAATATGAAGCTGTATTGGCCCGGGCACCGCAAGCACCCATTCAAGAAAAAGTTCGTTTAAGTGGGCGCTATTGTGAATCGGGAGATATTCTAATTTCTCAATTGGACTTGCCCGCTACAAAGCCCGGTGATGTTTTGGCTATGTTGGATACTGGAGCTTATGGTTATTCAATGGCTTCCAACTATAATCGAGTTCCCCGTCCGGCCGTAGTCTTTGCTGAGCAGGGCCGGGCTCAAGAAGTGGTCCGCCGGGAAAGTTTCGCTGATTTGACACATTTAGATCAATCTTACAATCTCAACTAAGAAATGAGGAAAATAAATGGTACTGCAAGATGCTCAAGAAATTATTAACTATATTGGTCAGGCTCCTAAAAAAACCCCGGTACAAGTTTTTCTAAGGGGAAGCTTAACCGATATTCAGTGGCCCACAGGAGTCCAAACTTTTTTAGATGCCACCAATGGTGTAGTTTTTGGTGATTGGCAAGTGATAGCCCCCGTATTAAAAAAGTACGCCTCTCAAATTACGGATTATCATATCTTAAATGAAGCTCGTAATTCCGCGGTGCCACTATTGGATCTCAAAGAAATTAATGCACGCATTGAACCGGGAGCCATTATTCGCGATCAAGTGACAATAGGTGAACAAGCGGTGATTATGATGGGAGCCATTATCAATATTGGCGCCCAAATTGGTGCCCGGTCGATGATTGATATGGGAGCGGTTCTCGGCGGACGTGCCATTGTCGGTGCGGACACCCATGTTGGGGCCAATGCTGTTATTGCAGGTGTTATTGAGCCAGCTTCCGCACAGCCTGTTCGAATTGGCGATCATGTTTTAATTGGGGCCAATGCCGTGGTTTTAGAAGGAGTGCAAATTGGTTCCGGAGCGGTGGTAGCTGCTGGTGCAGTAGTCACTCAAGATGTTGCTGCTCATACTGTAGTGGCCGGAATTCCGGCTCGAGTTGTAAAATCCGTAGATCAAAAAACTACATCTAAAACAGGTTTAGAAAAAGATTTGAGAAAGTTGTAAAAGATATGTTATCGGAAAATGAATTAATTCAAATTCGGCGACATCTACATCAAATTCCAGAGTTAGCCTTGCAAGAACAACAGACTAGTGATTATTTGAAGCAGATTATTCAAGCAATGCCGCAAACAAATTTACAGTTCCGAACAATTCCAGAGTTGCCTACAGGGTTACTGGTTCGGGTTCAAGGGTCTGCGCCGCAGCGAACTATTGGCTTTCGGGCGGATATGGACGGTTTGCCGGTTACTGAACAAACTCAATTAGCTTTTAGTTCACAACATGCCGGCATTATGCATGCCTGTGGTCATGATATTCATATGACAGTTGCTTTAGGAATTTTGGATTATTTTGCCGCCAACCAGCCCCGGGATAATTTGCTTTTCTTCTTCCAACCGGCTGAAGAAAGCGAATGTGGGGCGAAAATTGCCTACGAGTCCCAATTGTTTACAGGGGATTTTTGTCCAGATGAATTTTACGCTTTACATGACACTCCGGATTTAGATGCCGGCGTGATTGGGTGTCGATTAGGGACTTTATTTGCGGGTTCGATTGAAATTGACGCTGATTTTTATGGTCAAGGAGGGCATGCTGCTTATCCTCAGCGCGCTAATGATATGGTGGTGGCAGCGGCTGAATTTATTAATCAAGTGCAAACAGTAGTAGCGCGTAATGTTGATCCTATTGAGGGCGGCGTGATTACTTTTGGCAAATTTGAAGCCGGAACTATTCGCAATGTCATTGCAGGACAGGCTCATCTAGAAGGAACAATTCGGGGCTTGACGCAAAAAATGTTGGAACATATTAAACAGCGGCTACAAGCTCTGGGCCAAGGCATTGCTCAAAGTTTTGAAGCTCGAGTAGAGCTGCAGTTTGATCAAGGAGGTTATTGGCCGGTAGAAAATAATTTAGAATTAACACAGCAATTCATAACTTATATGCAAAAAGAATCAACTATTAAATATCAGACTACAAGACCAGCAATGACTGGTGAAGATTTTGGCTTTTTATTAGCTCAATTTCCGGGAACTATGTTTTGGTTGGGAGTAGGTCCAACGGGTTCATTACACTCGGCCACCTTTAATCCCGATGAAGCCGCTATTTCAGCTGGAGTGCAAGCAGTTACTAAGTTTTTAAGTTATCGAATGGGGGAATAACAAAATGACAACCTTTAATCAAGCAGATCTATTAGCCGCAATTATTACACCTTTTGATGATAAACAACAATTAAATTTTGATAGTTTACAAAAACTGACAGATCATTTGTTAGCTGCCGGTAATCGGGGCTTTGTCATTGGGGGAACTACTGGAGAAGCTGCCACTTTAAGTCATGATGAAAAAATTAGTTTATATACCCGCTTTGCGCAAATTGTCAATCAACGTGGTCCAGTCATTGCGGGTACAGGCAGTAATAATACTCAGGCGACTTGTGAGTTTACCCATGAAGTAAGCCAAATTCCAGGGATTGACGCGGCATTAGTTGTGGCGCCTTATTACAATAAACCAAATCAACGCGGTTTACTTGCCCATTTTACAGCGGTAGCCGAGGCTTCTGAAATTCCTATTATTATTTATAATATTCCTGGGCGTACGGGCATTACGATTGCTAATGAAACTTTAGTTAAACTAGCTCAGCATCCGCGCATTATCGGCGTCAAACAATGTACTTCTTTAGAAGATCTGGAATATCTGGTTGAAAATACTCCGGCGGACTTTTTAGTGTATTCAGGTGAAGATGCACAGGCACTAGCAGCTAAAACGATTGGAGCTCAAGGGGTAATCTCAGTAGCTTCACATGTCTATGGACAAGCGATGCGTCAAATGTATGATGCTTTAGAGAGTGGCAATATATCTTTAGCCGGCCAATTGCAGCGTCGTTTAACTCCGAAGATGCAGGCTTTATTCATGTACCCTTCACCTGCACCAGTGAAAGCAGTGTTAAATGCACAAGGTTTTCAAACTGGAGGTTGTCGCTTGCCGATTCAAGCATTGAATACAGCCGAACAGGCAAAACTAGCACAAGCTTTAGGTTTGGAATCGACGGCTTTACAACAGACAAATCTAACAGAATTGGAAGTTTAAATATGAAAAAAGTTTTTATTGCAGGTTTTACTGGAGCGATGGGCCAGAAGGCGGTTCAGTTGGTTATGGAAGATCCAGCTTATCAGCTAGTGGGAGTTTTAGCTCCAGGAGCAAGTAATCCGGATCCTCAAGTTTATCATCTAGCACCAACAACCAAAGTATATAATCAATTAGCACAAGTAGATATTAAGGCTGATATTTGGTTAGATTTCACTGTGCCGCAAGCGGTGTTTGCGAACACACAATTTGCTTTACAACAACATATGCATCCTGTAGTCGGAACTAGTGGCTTGCAGACTGAGCAAATTAAAACCTTGCAAGAGTTGGCACAACAGCAAGGGATAGGGGGGATAATTGTTCCAAATTTTGGGTTATCAGCAGTGTTACTCATGAAATTTGCCCAGGAAGCTGCCCAGTATTTTCCGGATGCTGAAATCATTGAATTACATCACGCAGATAAACAAGATGCGCCATCAGGAACAGCGATTTCAACAGCCCAGTTGATTGCCGAGCAACGGCAAAGCCCAAAACCAGCGTCACCTTTACATGAAACCTTGCCACATGTCCGAGGAGGCGATTATCAAGGAATAAAAATTCATTCAGTACGTTTGCCTGGTTACGTAGCGCATGAAGAAGTGCTCTTTGGCGGACCCGGAGAAGCATTAACTATTAGGCAAGATTCATTTGATCGTCAATCTTTTATGAAGGGTGTTAAACTTGCCTTAGATCAAGTTATGGATTTAACAGAATTAGTTGTTGGATTAGAAAAAATTTTATAAAGGTGGTAGTCTTAATGCCCGAATTAGCAAAAAAATTAGAAACAACCGTTAATGAACGTTTACGCCAAGTGGCACCGTCAGCCATTCGTGAGTTTGATGATAGAGTTTCTCAAATTCCCGATATTATTAAATTAAGTTTGGGAGAGCCAGATCAAAATGTTCCGGAGCACGTGAAACAAGCAGCTATTGCCAGTATCGTAGCTAATGACTCCCATTATTCCGCACAAAAAGGAAGTTTGCCTTTACGTCAAGCGATCAGTCAGTATTTACAGCGGAAACAAAACTTAAATTATGATGCCAATAATGAGATTGTCGTAACTATCGGAGCAACAGAAGCTATCACATCGACATTGTTTTCTTTGTTAAACGCCGGAGATGAGGTTATTGTACCTACTCCCAGCTACGCATTATATTTTCCTATTATTGAATTAACGGGTGCCAAAATTGTCATGGTGGATACTTCGCAAACGGATTTTGTGCTCACACCTGCAGCTCTGAGCAAAGCTTTAGAACAACATCCACGAACACGGTTAATTATTTTGAACTATCCTACTAATCCGACAGGTCGGGAATATTCTCAAGCAGAAGTAACGGCGTTGGCCCAAATTATCGAAAAATATCCGGTCTATGTATTATCTGATGAAATCTATAGTGAACTAGTATATGATCAACCGCATTTTTCGATTGCCCGTTTACTACCGGAACAAACCATTTTAATTAGCGGCGTTTCGAAGTCACATGCTATGACAGGTTATCGGATTGGTTATTTGGCAGCACCGCATGCTACAGTCACAGAAATTACGAAAATGCATGCTTTTATGGTAACAGCGCCTACTAATTCTTCACAGGCTGCAGCTACAGAAGCTTTGAATAATGGAGATGCTGATCCGCAAGCCTCGGTCCAAATTTATCGCAAGCGGCGTGATTTTATTCAGCGGCGTTTAAATGAAATCGGATTTGAAACCGTCAGTCCGCAGGGGGCATTTTATGTTTTTGCGAAAATTCCCGAGCAGTTTAATCAAAACGATAATGAATTTGCTTGGCAGTTAGCACAACAAGCGCACGTCGGATGTACTCCTGGCAATGGTTTTGGTGCTGGCGGTGCTGGTTATCTGCGCTTTTCATATGCAGCGAGTGATGAAGACTTAACCGAAGCCATGAACCGAATTGAGAAGTTTGTGCAACAAGAGGGAGGTCAAACGCATGCCTAGTAGGGATTATACTGTTGCTATTTTAGGTGCGACAGGAGCAGTCGGGACGCGCTTAATGGAACAATTAGCACAGTCCAAAATTCCTTTAAAGCAAGTCAAATTATTGGCTTCCGCTCGTTCTGCTGGCAAAAAATTAAAGTTTGCAGATCAAACATTAACCGTAGAAGAAGCTCGACCAGAAGTTTTTGAAAATGTGGATTTAGTTCTTGCGTCTGCGGGGGGCTCCGTCTCAAAACAATTCTTACCAGAAGCAGTGAAACGGGGAGCAGTTTGTGTAGATAATACGAGTGCTTTTCGTATGGATCCGCAAGTCCCTTTAGTGGTACCAGAAGTCAATGCCCAACAGTTAAAATACCATCATGGCATTATTGCCAATCCGAATTGTTCTACTATTCAAATGGTAGTCGCGTTGGAACCTTTACGCCAGCGCTTTGGATTACAACAAGTGGTAGTATCCACTTACCAGGCAGTTTCGGGTGCTGGGCGGCGTGCATGGCAAGAATTATTAGACGAAACTCAAGCCCAGTTAGATAAGCAAGCTTACACGCCAGAGATTTTACCGACCGCAAGCGATGCTCAACATTATCCGATCGCCTTTAATTTATTACCACAAATTGACGTCTTTGAAACCGATGGTTATTCTCATGAAGAATGGAAAATGATTCATGAAACCAAAAAAATCATGCTGAACGATATGGACGCTGAAGCTATAAAAGTGACAGCTACTTGCGTCCGGGTACCAGTTGTAATTGGTCATGGTGAAGCAGTTTATTTCCAATTGGCTGATCATACAGCCACTGTTGCGCAACTTCAGGCCATTTTAAAACAAGCACCGGGAATTACGCTGCAAGATGATCCACAACATCAAATTTATCCGCAACCCATTCAAGCAGCTGGCAGTCGCCAAACCTTTGTCGGCCGCGTGCGGGCCGACGCAGAAAACCCAGGAGCTTTTCACATGTGGGTGGTCTCAGATAATCTCTTAAAAGGAGCTGCATGGAATACAGTCCAAATTGCTGAAGAATTAGTAAATCAAGATTTAGTTCGGGTTCCTTAAGTCTACTCAAAAAGGATCGTTCGTGATTGAAAAAGCGAACGATCCTTTTTGATTGTGATTTTAAAATGAGTCTTCAAAAATTTAAACAAGATTTAACTTCAGAAAATGAACAGCTCCTACCACTAAAGTAAACTATCCGGATTAACGTTTAACTTCAACTGACAGCCTTGTAAATCCAAGTTATAAGTTATTGCTTGGTTACCACGAATTGTCATTTGAAAGTCAGTGGCATAGACAATTAAACCCAATTGGTGTCCGGCAAGTAAACGATAGTGAGTGGGTTGTAATTGCCAAACTAATGAATAATATTGTTGCGCTACTACGGATTTTACTTGCGTCAGCCGAGTGCGGTTTTGCAAATTGAGATGTCCCAAAGAAATCAATTGGTATGCAGTAGGTTTTTTTTGCAATAAATATTCACGTAAATCCACTTTTTGATATTGATAGCCCAAATCAGAAGCTTGGGTAGCCAGCGTCGTAGGTAATGCTGATAATCGCCGGAAATTACCATAATCGACTAAACGAACACTGACTAAACCTAAATTTTGACTACTAGCAATTTTGAGACGAATTTCAGGACGTCCTTCGATTAGTAATGGTTGATTGAGTGGCGGGGTCTGAAAAATTAAACGGTGCGCTTTTAATGGTTCTGCTTGTACGGACATTAGATCGTGTTCCCATTGTTGCAAATGCTGCGTATAGTACTTAAATAAGGGGGCTGGTAACTGATCATTATATTGCATGATCGAGGATTGAGAAGCTGCCTGCTTAGTTAAGGTTTCCGGTTGAAACTGATAAGTACATATTGAATCAGTATTTTGCGGCCAATCACTTTGAGTAGACCAAGTTTCTGGTTGGGCGTTATCTTGAATTAATACATCCGGTAAAATCTGATCTGCCTGATTGTCTAGATCGTACAACTTGTATGATAACCATAAATTCATCATATCTGTAAAATCCAGGGAGCGAAAATCATTAATATAAATATGGGGTCCTTGATGTAAAATAAGTTTTTGCTTAACTGGTAAGGGTTGCAATGCATGCCAGAATTTGTAAACATTTTTAGGTTTAACGTTCCAGTCATTTAAACCATGAACCATGATGATGTCGGCCGTGATCTGCTGCAGTTGATGGCGGTAATTACGTTGTTCCCAAAAGTCAGTATAATTACCACTACTGCGTTCTTGACCCTGTCCGATTTGTCGCAGTTGATTGTGCCAGGCATCTTTGATTGTTAAATAATCTTTGGCATTTTTTTGCCGGGAAAAGGTTTCTTCAGCCAAAACATCAGCATCTTCACCTGGGAATCCTCCGGGGGCTACTACCAAACCATGTTCTCGATAATAGTCATACCAACTGGAAATAGCTGCTTCGGAAATAATGGTTTTTAAACCGCTTATTCCTGTAGTAGCTGCTGCAATAGCTAAAGTTCCTAAGTAAGATCGACCGGTCATCGCGACTTTTTGATTACACCACCAGGCAGTAATCGCCTTTTGGGCACTGGGGGTTGTAAAAGCAGTGCGTTGGCCGGTTAGCCATTCAATAATGGCTACCGTAGAAATGGTTTCTTGTTGATCACCACAAGTCCGCCATCCTTGGGAATCTTTGGTACCGATACCGGCTGCATAGATTACTGCAAAGCCCCGGGCTAAAAAATAATTATTTAAACTGTAGTCATAATTAGAGTTGAAGCTTTCCACTGTTTGGCGTGTATTATTCTGAGCATCTCGAGCAGGAGGAAGATTCAATGATGTGGATTGGCTTGTCTGATGAAGAGTATTAGCTTGCGGGGCTTTTACCGTCAAAGGTGTGTTTACATTATGCGTTAATTGTTCACCTTCGTAATCGTTAGTCCCTTGATCATAAGGGGAAGCAGTATATAGAACCGGAACAGGTTGTTGATTAGATTCCACCGGGCGAATAATGTTGACTTTCAATAAGTCCCGTTGACCATCGTGATCACTATCTTGTGGCGATTCCACATAAACCACTTCCCGAATCAAGCGATGTGTATCAAAGACAGCTTGGGCTTTACCATTGAAAAATAGCGGTCGCGGAGTAGTTGAAGAGGTCATTTGTTCTTGAAAATAACCGCGATTGGTTAATTCGTCTAAAAATGTTTGTCCATTTACTGTATGCGTAATTAATAATTGATACCAGCCGGAAATAATCTCTGCTGGTGATAAGTGGGAATGAGTAAATTGGGGATAATTTACTTGAGAGGTTATGCGTAATGGATCATTTAAAGGGAAATCGACTTCCGGAATAAAACCTAGTAATTGGAAATACACATTATAAAATACTTTGGCGGTGACTAGATTCTGCTGTAAATAATCCACAATGTTGTCAGTAGGAGTGGCAAATAAAGCCTCTAATTTAGCCTGCAAGCTGGATTCTTCTGTGGTTTCCGGGAAACTACGTTTTAACAAATAGCTTAAAGCAAACGTACTGGACCATTGGGAAAAATCCTTTGGCAGGAAACGAATCCGTTGTAATTCAATGACTTCTTCTTCAAAAGTTGTGGGCCGTAGAGCAAATTGATTTAATTTCATAGGAAAACCTCGATAGCTAGAATAATTTAATTATAGCAATTTTTAGATAGCAACAGCATTGAAAAAATGACATTGGCAATTAATCTTTTAAATTAAAAAGACAACACTGTTATCACACATTTTTAATGCTCATAGCATGATAAAGGCGGATTTTGTCCTAGATCGGAGATCGTTACTTGCGCTTTATTACAAGAAGCAAAATCTGTAGCAATTAAAGGTCTATTTTGCATTCTTCTATTAGAAATAATACTAATCCTTGTCAAAACTTATTTTTAATTTCGATATAACAAAGCCCTCATTTCATAAATGGAATAGAGGGCTTAAAGACGGTTCAAATATTGAATTTAATAAATCTTAAGGGGAAAGATTACATAGTTATCTTTTTGGCGATAATTAAGGCTACGCACTTATAGCCCGTAAAAATTGATAATCAAGAATTTTGATTTTTTTAATTACTGATTACGATAGTCATTACTAGCGCGAATTACTCGCCGAATAGTATCAAAATAAAGATTAGTGATATCTTCAGGAGTAGCTTCAGAAAGATCTTGATTGTTGAGATATAAAATTGTCAGTGCTTGAATATAGCTTTTAGGGAAAGCATTGAAGTTAACTTCATTATCCATTTTCATAATTATCGCCCTTTATAGATTTTGGTTTGAAAAACCTCAACATTTGGCATGTTGGAAGCATTCAAAAAATTTAACAATAATACGCTGTTCATCACCTACTTTAATAATATGTTATCAGTTATAATAAGGAATTTGTCAAGATAAACGTTATTTTAATTATAACTATTTTTTTGGTTCAAAATTGGTATAAAACAAGCCAACATTATTTTAATGTCGGCTGAGATAAAATACAATATTTTTTTTTAGTTGCAATATTTATTCATAGTTTAATGCAAAGTCTTGGGGTTTAAAGAAGTTTAATTGACGATAGAAGATAAAATTACTTACTAGTCCTAAAGCAATCGGTAAAACTAAATAGATTAAAGTGACTAAACAAATATTGGCAAAACTATTGGAATCCATACCTTGTAGCGCAGTTAGGGGGCCGATTAACCCGGAAAAACCAAAGCCGGCTGTCGTAGGAGTGCCGGTAATGTGTAAGCCGGCGGCCAAGCCCCCTAGTAGAGCTGCATTGACGGACATCGGAATTAATAACTTGGGATGCGGCATGAGATTAGCCATTTGCATTTTCGGAGAGCCCAAAAAATGAGCTAAAGAAGTCCCAATGCTATTTACTTTCCAACCATAAATTGCCAGAGCAAAGCTGGCTGCTACTATTCCAACGCTCGCAGAACCGGCGGCAATACCATGTAAGTTAATGGCTGTCGCAATACCGACAGATGAAATAGGTGAAACAATTAATAAAGCAAAGATAACACCAATTAAAATACCCATTATAATTGGTTGGAGAGTGCTTAATTGATTAACGACGAGGCCAATGGCCTTAGTAATCGTACTGATGGGCTGTAAAGTTAAATGACCAATGCCGCCACCCACAATTACCACAATAAGCGGAACTAATAAAATGGTATAAGCTTTTAAGGCCTGACCAATGAGTTGAACAATGAGATAAGCAATCATAATAGTAATGGCCGTGTTAATAACATCACCCGATCCTTGAGCAATGAAACCTTGCTTAGTGAATTGAAAGTTGCCCGCACCCGCGACAGCAGCTAAAGCGATCGAAGCTGTTTGAATGGGGGTTAATTTGCCAATAATACCCACACACGCACCACTAACGACGGGCATCATGATCGCAGCAAGACCGGTTAATTGTAAGATAATGTTTAATTGTGGTGCGATAGGCAAAAGTGCTTTCACCAGCTGATTAATTAAAGCTCCTGGAACTAAGGCCACAATAATACCAATCGATAAGCCATTGAGCGTATCCATAATTATTTTGGGCCCCAATTTCCCTTTTTTCATAATTTCCACTCCTTTATTTCACAAAAAAGCCCTCACCGATTGCAGCTACGGTGAGGGGCACTAAATAATTATCTATTATCAGATCCCTCACCTTAATCGTACTAATCTGTGAGGGAAAATTTGTAAGTTAAAATCACCAACAAAACTTCTGGCTCCACAGATTACTCTGAAGATACCAAAAGTAATATTGATGTAAATTCAAATGTTTAATGTTGTTAGTTAACAAGTCTAGCATAATTTAACTCCTACTCATTTGAATAATTGTATCTTAAACTAAGGGAGCAGAGAATGCAAGTATAAAATGAAATTTGTCTAATAATGTTTAGAGTTTATTTAGAATTTATTCTTAAAAACTTCAAACTTAAAAAATTCAGGAGTATTTTGAAGGATTAATATTAATTAGAAAAAGCCACGCCCAGCGCTAAATAAGTAGCAAAAAGTAACCACAGGAAGTAGGGTATTAACAAAAGTGCAACTAAAGGCCATTGTAATCCCGTTTGATAAATCAGTATTCCCACCAGGCAATCCAAAACGAGTACTAGACCACTGCTAAGCCAATACTGTCGAAATTTAAAGAAAATAATAGTCCAACTAAAGTTAATCAATAGTTGTAAACAAAAAATAATTTGTAAGTGCAAACGAGCTTGATTAAAGATCAAATAACCGTATAAACCAATCAAAATAAAAAGCAGCGGCCAGACCCAACCGAAAAGTTTCGCCGGGGGAGCTAAAGGTGGTTTTTTCATTTGGGCGTAATTCGTTTTTAAATTACCACTCGCCCAAGCAGACAGACCTCCGAACAATTCGATTATTAAGATAAAACCTAAGCAACCAAGAATATCGATACCAAAAATCATTTTTGTATACTCCTTTGATCTATTCCAGTTCATTGTATAGAATTTTAGCGTTGCAAGCGATTTTTGTGCTGCAGGGAATTTTTTGCAAATCTGATATTGACAAGCGCTCAAATTTTAGGTATGATTTTTGTGTTGTGAAATTGGGTATTCGCCAAATCGGTAAGGCAACGGACTCTGAATCCGTAATTTGTAGGTTCGAGCCCTACATACCCAACTATTAGTGTGATCTCCAGAAGTTATTCATTTTGGGGGTCACATTTTTATTACTCTTAATTTTATCGTAACGAAGTTGCTAGGATAGTAAATTGGGATTACATTTTATAATAATAATTGTATTAAACCAAGACAGAATGTAAAAAAAGCTGTTTACATCCACTTCCGCAAAAGAAATATAAAGTTATATTCTTCATTTACCGAGATCAAATGGGAACTAGCCCAAACAAGCAACCAATACCCGTCTTACTTGAAAATCATGTTAGCTGAAGAACTTTTAAAGTATGCCGATCGAAAAATCATCCCAATACTGTTTCTATGTCTCATTGGAGTACTTATAAGAATGCTTTTAGACTTTATTTATTTATAAAAGTTTTATCCAAGTATATGTAACAGTAATCACTTACGAACATCTTAATGGACAAAAAAAGTGTAGTAAAAACTACACTCATCAATCAAAATAGCTCTCAATTATTTCACGGAATGGATTACTTGATATTCAATAGTTGCGCGGTAACTGTCTGGCAAATAGACTACTGAATTATAAGTACTCAATTTAAACTGACTATTAAACGTATATTTAAAATTATTGCTGCTTGGACTGTACTGAATGATCGGTTTAAAATCGGTATCTAACACGACGTCCCCTGATAACCTATTTAAATTATTTATTCCAATCGCCAATTGAATCTGAGACTTGCGCAGCTGATGATTATTATGGCCTACAAACACCACGGGATTATCATCGGATTCATTAGTGCTTTGTGAAATTAGTTTCGCACTTACAGTAGTTACCGGATTCTGCTTAAGATGTCCAGTAGTGTCGTAAACAGAAAATGAATTGTCCGGATCCTGAACATCTGAGCCCTGAACAGTAGTTCCGATTCCTGTATTCATTAAATTAAATTTGATATTTTTCGGGAAGCCCACCAAATTTGCAGTCACTGCAGTGGGTGTCCAAACAAAGGTTTTAGAACCAGCCGACGTTAAATTACTTAAGTCTTCCAACGTTAAATTACATAAGTCTGAAGAAGTGTATTGCTTTTTAGTACTAGAAGTATCAGATATTTCAGATTTGTCAATCCAAGTACCACTATCACAAATCAACTTTTTATTATCTGGATCACCCGGATAATCTTTTGGATTGTCGGAATCTGGAGCATTAGGTAAACTACTGTTTGTCAAAACCGAATTTTTCCCCAATGTTAAATACCACAAATTGTTACATCCCGCTAAAAAATTTGTGCGATTTGCTTTCGTTAAATTAAGCTTACTGATGTCTAAGCGGGCCAACTTTGAACAATCATTTAAAGCTCCCTCCACTGATTGCAAATTTTCACTATTAGCATTATTTAAAGTCAAAGATTTTAAATTTGTATCCCCCTCAAACATATGATCCATATATATAGCTGAACTGGTATCCCATGAATTAATGCCGGTAATTGTTTTTAACCCTGAACATCCATTAAACATATAAGAAAAATATTGAACCTTGTTCGGATTGAAATAAGATAAATCCAGAGAAGTTAGTGCTTTATCCCCATTAAACATATTGGATACCGAAGTTGCGTTACTCCCTGTCCACTTACTTAAGTCACCCACGCTCGTTAAAGCTGTACATTTAGAAAACATTCCACTAAAAGACGTTGATTTACTAGGATTAAAGTTAGTTAAATCTAGAGAAGTTAGTGCTTCATCACTATCAAACATACTAGACACGTCTGTCGCATTACTTCCCGTCCACTTACTTAAATCACCCACGCTCGTTAAAGCTGTACAACCCTTAAACATATTATCCATAAATATGGCTGAACTGACATCCCATGAATTCATACCGGTAATTGTTGTTAACTCTGAACACCCCTGAAACATAGAAGAAAAATATTGAACCTTCTTCAGAGCAAAATTGGATAAATCCAGTGTTTTCAAGCTACTATCACCGTCAAACATATGGGATACCGAAGTTGCGTTACTCCCAGTCCACTTACTTAAATCACCCACGCTCGTTAACTTTGAACAACCTGAAAACATTCCGAGAAAAGACGTTGCTCCACTGGGATTAAATTTAGTTAAATCCAGAGAAGTTAGTCCTTTATCACCATTAAACATATTAGACACATACGTCGCATTACCCCCCGTCCACTGGCTTAAATCACCCACGCTCGTTAAAGCTGTACAACCCGCAAACATATATGAAAAGTTAGTAGCTGGACTGGGGTTAAATTTAGCTAAGTCCAGTTTTTCCAACTTAGTATCACCATTAAACATATTAGACACATCAGTAGCTGAACTGCCTTTCCAAGAGTCAATGCCGTTAATTGTTGTTAAACTGGAACAATCACTAAATAGACCGCTAAAATCCTTAACTTGATCAACGTTTTTTGACAAAGTAACGCTTTCTAAACTCTTATCGCCTTCAAAAACTCGGCTCAAATTCTTAGCACTATCTAAAGAGAGACCTTCAATTTTACTTAAATCAAGGCTTTTAATGGCAGAATCTTGGTAAAAAACTCTATAAAAAGAAGTAACACCTGTAGTATCAACGGATGCCCCTTTATCTAATACGATGTTTTCTAGTTTTGGCATCCTCGCAAAAATTTCTGACATATCACCTATAATTGTTAATGGTTTTTTTACCTCAATAGTTTTTATGTCTTGAAGTTGTTTAATGGGGTTGCCTTGTTTATCATACCAAGGCCAAGTAGGCTTTTCACCTGGATTAAGTATTGGAGAATTGATTGTTTGCCCACCTGAAATCTCAAGGGTGGTCCCCGTAAGGGGTTTCTCCGTAATGGTATATTTTAAGTCTTCTGGTTTTTCTTCTGAAGTATCTTTGGGCTGCATTCCAATCATATTTTTATTGACAGCTGGAACTGCGGCTTGCCCAACGATTTGTAGATTAATTACTAAAAATCCAATATAAAAAAGTAGCAAGCCTATGAAAATTTTTATATACCTAGGTTTCATTTTTAAAGCCTTCATTAATAAACAAATAAATATTTTTATGAATTATTTTATTTATATCAAAAATAATCTTTTACATATTGAACATATTTTTTATAAATTATATCTACTTTGTGATTAAGGTTAATTTCTAAGTATTACTTTAACACAATAAATAATTAATATAAAGATAGTTCCTATAGTCTCGAATATACGATATAGCACATATTAATAGTATATTATTTTATTTAGTGGAATATTTACTTAGTTGACTCTGAATACGATAAGATAATGCGATTTTTTAAAATAAAAAGTCTAAATACATATACAAATCTATGGAACCATATTAAATATACTTTATTTATAACAAATTTCTTTATAAACTAATCCAGAATAAAAAATTAGCTATTTCGAACTGTACTAAATTATTTATGACATTAATCTAAATATATTGAACTAAAATTTACATTTTATCTAGAAAACAGCAAATTAACTGCGGCTTAGAGAAATCAAAAAGTACTATTCGTGATTTCCCTGGTGATAGTTAGCAGATCGGATTGTCTTAGTACGTCTTACATATAGCAAAGAAAAGTTGTTAAAAGTGTTGAGAAATTATTTTGAAGTGTTGAGAAGAACATTTTTATGTCTTTTGCGGGCCCCACTGGAATTTACGCTTCTAAACCAATGGGCATGTTTTTTGCTTATAAGAGTGTGAAAGGAAGGTGATAGGCGATGCAGCCAAAAATACTAATTGCTACTCATGGCAAAATGGCTAGCGGCTTGCAAAGTTCATTAGAGATTCTGACACATCAGGGTTCTGCTTGCCAAATAATTGACGCTTATGTAACCAGTGCTGATTATACTGATCAAATTACTGATTTTATCAACAGTGTCTCTAGTGATGAACAAGGTTTTATTTTTACAGATTTGTATGGCGGCAGTGTGAATCAAAAGGTCACCAGTCAATTGTTGAGTCATCATTGTACGAATATCTTTTTGATTACGAACATTAACTTAGCAGTTATTATGTCAATTATTTTAACCAAGCAACGTTGGACCTTAAGCCAAGTTCAAGAATTAGTACACCATCTTGATTGCCAAGTACGGGTAGTAGATTTTAAGCAAATGCAATCAGATTTAAACGTGGATGATTTTTTTTAGGAGGATGAGAGTTTATGATTACTCAAATTAGAGTAGATGATCGCTTAATTCATGGGCAGGTAGCTGTCGTTTGGACTAAAGAATTAAATGCACCCTTGTTAGTAGTTGCTAATGATGCTGCAGCACAAAATGAGGTCACACAAATGACTTTAAAAATGGCTGTGCCTAATGGAATGAAGTTATTAATTCGTTCAGTAGATGATGCCATTCGTGTTTTCCAAGATCCTCGAGGAAAAGACAAACGTATTTTTGTTATTGTGGGCAATGTGGTGGATGCTAATAAAATTGCCCAAAATTGTCCTGATGTAGCAACAGTGAATGTTGCCAATGCGGGGCGTTTTGACAAATCAGATCCGAAAAGTAAAAAAGAGGTCTTTCCCAGTGTCTTATTAAATCCCCAAGAGTTACATGCAGCTCGAGAATTAGCCCAATTATCGCGGGTTCATAGCTACAATCAAGTGTTACCAGATAATCCCCAGTTGGACTTATTCAAAGCGCTTCAAAAAATATAGGAGGAATTCCAAATGTTCATGCAAGCATTAATGGCAGGGCTGAGTGTTTTTATTTGCTTTGCGGGGAACTATCTGACCGGTCAAAGTATGTTAGAGCGGCCCTTGGTTGTTGGTTTAGTGACGGGTTTGCTCATGGGCGATCTAAAGACTGGAATTTTGATGGGTGCGGCTTTAGAAGCGGTCTTTATGGGCAATATTAATATTGGCGGTGTGATTTCAGCGGAGCCGGTAACGGCGACAACTCTGGCGACTACTTTTGCGATTATCTCGCATGTTGATCAAAAAGCTGCGATCAATTTAGCTATTCCGATTGGCATGCTGGCAGCCTTTGTAGTGATGTTCTTAAAAAACGTCTTTATGAATTTTTTTGCTCCGATTCTAGATCGTGTTGCTGCTAAAAATGGTCAAAAACAAATCGTGTTATTACATTATGGAACTTGGATTTTTTATTATGTAATTATCGCGTCTATTTCTTTTTTAGGTGTACTGCTGGGAAGTAAGCCAGTAGAAGAATTGGTCAACAATATCCCACAAAATGTGATGAATGGTTTAAGTGCTGCCGGTGGTTTATTACCCGCGGTTGGTTTTGCCATGTTAATGAAAATGCTTTGGGATAATAAATTAGCAGTATTTTATTTGTTAGGTTTTATTTTAACTGCATACTTAAAACTACCTGCCGTAGCAGTAGCGGCTATTGGACTCGTGATTTGTGTGGTAACCGCCCAACGTGATCTTGAACTTATGAATTTACCGCAAACCACAGCCACAAATAAACGTAAACTGACGAAGCAAGAAGAAGAGGAGGACTTTTTCTCATGAAAATAGCTCGTAACTTGTCCAAAGCTGATAAAAAAATGCTGCGCTCAGTTTTCTGGCGCTCTTGGACTTTAAATGCTAGTCGAACAGGGGCCACACAATATCATGCTTTAGGTTTTATCTATACGTTATTGCCAGTGATTAACCGTTATTATAAAACTCCCAAAGATCAAAGTGCAGCAATTGTTCGCCATACGACCTGGTTTAATGCAACTATGCACATTAATAATTTTATTGTAGGTTTAGTCGCAGCTATGGAACATCAAAACAGTGAGGATCCTAATTTTGATCCCAATTCGATTACCGCAGTGAAAGCCTCATTGATGGGCCCTATTTCCGGAATTGGTGATCCATTCTTTTGGGGTATCTTGCGGGTCATTGCGGCTGGAATAGGCATCTCTTTAGCAAGTACGGGATCCGTTATGGGCGCCATTTTGTTTTTGCTTTTATATAATGTTCCTGCATTTTTAGTACATTATTATGCACTTTATACTGGTTATGCCATTGGTGCTAGTTTTATTAAGCGTTTATATCAAAGTGGAGGCATTAAAATCCTGACGAAAGTCGCAAGTCTTTTAGGACTTTTAATGATGGGGAGTATGACAGCTTCAACAGTTAAATTTAAAACTATTTTACAAGTTAGTGTTAATGGATCGAAAGAAGTTATGAAAATTCAAAGTTATTTAGATCAATTATTTATCGGTCTAGTTCCGATTACAATTACACTACTCGCTTTTTGGTTGCTCCGCAAAAAGGTAAACGTTAACATTATCATGTTCGGTATTATGATTCTGGGAATTGTTTTAGGATTGTGTGGAGTTTGTTAGCCTAAGATTCAGCAATAACCCTGAGTTTTGAACGGAATTGTTTTTCAGATAGCGCATTTTTTAAAGAAAATTAGGAGATTTGAACTAGTTAAGATTTAGGTGGAGTGAAGATAAAAGATGCGAAATGCGACCAAACAAACTATTTTAAAATTACTAGCACGTTCAGCAAATGGGCAAACCACGCTGCAAATTGCGCATGATTTAAATCTAAGCCGCTCCGCCACGAGCTTGTATTTAAATCAATTAGCACAGCAAAATCTGGTTTTAAAGCAAGATACTTATCCCATAATTTGGCAGATCAACGGCGCCAAACAAAGTACTTTGACAGATGCTTTCCAAAAGTTTATCGGGGTACAAGGCAGTTGTCACAAAATGATTGAGCAGTGTAAAGCTGCAATCTCTTATCCTCCCACGGGACTACCTATTTTAATTCATGGCAATAGTGGTGTTGGCAAAACTTTTTTAGCACATTTGACCTTTGAATATTTGCATCAGCAACATGCTAAGTGTGCTGCTAAACTAGTAGTTTTTAATTGTGCAGATTATGCGAATAATCCTGAACTTTTGTCTTCCGCGTTATTTGGTTACCGAAAAGGAGCTTTTACCGGAGCTACCCAAAATAAAACGGGGTTATTAACTCAAGCCAATGGTGGAATGTTATTTCTTGATGAAGTCCATCGTCTTTCCTTTGCTAACCAAGAAAAGTTATTTCGATTTATGGATACGGGCGAATTCCAAGTTGTTGGCGCCAGTGACCAAGTAACTACTGCCCAGGTACGTTTGATTTTTGCAACCACAGAGGATCCCTCAAAGGTTTTATTGCCGACTTTTTTACGGCGAATTGTCACGATTTTAGAATTAACTGATTATCACCAGCGCCCATTAGCGGAACGAGAGGCTCTTTTACGAGAACTCATCCGAAAAGAAGGGGCGCGGTTACATAAGAATATTCAAGTAGACGAAGCAGTATTTCAGCAGTTATTACATCAGCAATTAGCCGGCAACATTGGAGAACTAAAAAACCAAGTGCAGATTTTATGTGCCCAAGCACTCCAATCCCAACAATCCCAATCACAATTAATAATCGGCGATCCCCAGCATCAGGGCATAAACATTATGCCGCAACAAGTGAGCCAGCCACCTTCTGGATTTAATCAAGCCTTGCAGCAGAAGCTACAGCAACAATTACAACAAGTAACAGCAGTAAAAACATTACAAGATCTTTTATGGCACTTTGCCGAAAGCCACTTCACCGCCTTAAACTTAGATCGCACTTATACTTGGCGAAGTTTACAACAAATCATCACGGATAATACGCAAAAAATCATGGGTGATGCACAGTTAGTACAACCTTTTTTACAGACCTTGATGATTTATGTTATGGATTTTTCGAACTGTTTTAACAAGAAATTAATGCAACGTTTTCGCTGGCAAATCCAACTTAATACCCCCCGCTTAGTATTATTTACCCAAAAAATAACTATTCAAATTCCCAAAGAATATCAAAAGCTGCTGCGGTTTTTATTACAAATTTTTTTGCAAGGTCAGATTGTGGAAGACTTACCTTATCAAGCATTATTGGTGGCGCATGGTAATAGTACAGCCAGCAGTATTCAAGCAGTAGCCAATCAACTTTGTCACGCATATTTATTTGATGCTATTGATATGCCAATTAATTCTGACCTACAGGAAGTTATTTTAAAAGTTAAAAATTGGTTGGCGGAACGCGACACTGCAAAGGGTGTTATTATGCTGGTCGACATGGGATCGTTAACGCAATTGTATAAAAGCTTAAAACCAGAAATACAGGGGGAATTATTAGTTATTAATAATTTAACCACTTCCTTTGCTCTAGAAATTGGTCAACATCTCTTAAATCATCATCGTTTTATCGATATTACGGAAAATGCTAAACGGCTGTTCCAAACTAAAATTCAATATTTCGAAGGCTTCTCAGATAAGCAGAATATAATTATTGCTAGTATTTTAGGTTTTGATATTGCTCAAAAACTACAGCAAATTTTACAACCTCTGATTTATCCAGATTTAAAAATTATTGTGATGAATTTTAAAGACTTAACCGAGCTCTTACAGCATGCGCGGCAAGAACCCGATTATTTAAAAAATACTAAATTAATACTCACAACCTCTTATTTAGAAAAGAAAACTACGGTTCCTACATTTAATTTACTTGACATCACCGATGAAGAAGGGGACCTCACCGCTTTGAACTATAAATTGCAGCAAATTATTAATCCCAAAAATTTATCGGAGTTTATTAATAGATGTATTTCCTTTTTCTCCAAAAAAGGATTATCAGAAAAACTTAATTTTTTGAATCCAGAGATTATTATTAAACAAGTCGAAAGTATTATTGAAAAGTGTGAGCGGCGTTTTTCAATCAATTTAAATAACAAAACTAAATTTAATTTAATGATTCATTTAGCTTTAATGGTCGAACGAACAATTTTAGATAGCCCAGCTTATCCGGTGCCGGTAGCTTTAGAGCAATTACAGGTTAATGGCTTGAACTTTTATACCAATGTTAAAGACATTCTGCACTTTATTGAAAATTTTTATCACATCACAATATCTGATTGGGAATTGTATATTTTGTATGAGATTATTATTGGCTAAAATAAGAAATTAAAAAGCGGATGCTAACAAAGGCACCCGCTTTTTGGCAGATAAATTGTCTTAACGATTAATAGGATGTTCAGAAGTTAATTGTAAAACTGCTTGCTTAATATTTTGTAATTGTTGGTCATCATCATGATGTTTAAAGGCATCGATAATAAGCTCAGCAGTTTTTTGGACATCTTTTTCTCGGAAACCACGGCTAGTTACTGCTGGAGTGCCCAATCTGAGACCGGAGGTTTTGGAAGGTGGTAAGGGGTCATTAGGGATGGCCTCTTTGTTAGTAGTGATATGAAGCGAGTCCAATAAATTTTGAGCCTGTAACCCATTTAAACCAGTTTTGGTTAAATCGAGTGTTAAGAGATGATTGTCAGTGCCTCCGGTTAACACTTCCGTAAGCGGTTCGGCATTAAAAACTTCAGCCATCGCTTGTGCATTGTTGATGACTTGTTGCATATAGGTTGTAAAACTTGGTTGTAATGCTTCTTCTAAAGCAACTGCTTTGGCCGCAATTACGTGTTCCAGTGGTCCGCCCTGGGTGCCTGGGAAAACAGCACTATTAATTTTTTTAGCATTTTGGTTTTGTGAAAGAATTAATCCTCCCCGTGGTCCCCGCAAAGTCTTATGGGTCGTAGTGGTCACAACATCGGCCACACCGACGGGATTGGGATGAAGATGAGTGGCTACTAAACCGGCAATATGCGCCATATCAACCATTAAAAAGGCACCCACGGAATCAGCAATTTCCCGGAATTTTTGAAAATCAATGGTCCGACTATAGGCAGAAGCTCCGGCGACTATTAATTTGGGTTGTTCCTGCTCGGCAATTCTTTGAACCTCGTCGTAATCAATCCAACCCTGTGCATCAACTCCGTAAAAACTAAAATCATAAGTTTTGCCGGAAAAGTTAACCCGAGAACCATGGGTGAGGTGGCCCCCAGCATCTAAATCCATTCCGAGTACTTTATCGCCTGGTTTTAAAAATGCCCGGTAAGCCGCTTCGTTAGCTTGGGATCCAGAATGGGGCTGAACATTGGCATATTCTGCACCAAATAATTTTTTGGCACGATCAATCGCTAATTGTTCAACTTCATCAATGTATTCTGTACCGCCATAATATCTTTTCTTAGGATAACCCTCGGCATATTTATTCGTTAAAATAGAGCCCTGTGCTGCTCGTACGCCTTCAGAAACGATGTTTTCGGAAGCAATCAGTTCAATGTTTTGTTCTTGACGCTTGGTTTCACGCGCAATAGCTGCCCACAAAAGGGGATCTTGTTCTTGATAATTCATAACGTCACCTCAATTAATTCATAATTATCTTTTATTATAGGTCATTTATTTAAATAAAAAAACTTTAATTTAATTCCATCATTAGATGTGTTCACGCTTTACGATCGGAATGGGAACAATTGGGGTTAATAGGTGTGCTTTGAAGTAATGCGCTTTTAAAAAGAGGTTACAATTTTTGTAGTGCGGCACCATATTTCATTGATATCAGTCGGTTTCTCCAAATTATCAGCCTTCAGGATGAATGGACCCAATCCATCTCTGGTTGAGTGTTCCTACAAACTGGCTGGTTACCACCAGATCATCAGATGTTAAGTTAAAAAATCAACTTAAAGAGCTTTTCGATGAGCCAATTGCTTTGTTCAAGACAAAAAGACAGTGACTACTGAATTAGTCACTGTCTTTTTTGAGCAATCATCGTTATTTTTTATATCGCCCGTACGGGAATTGAACCCGTAACTCCACCTTGAGAGGGTGGCGTCTTAACCATTTGACCAACGGGCAATCAAACACTAACTATCATACCTGTCCAATTGTTGCTTGTCAAGGCTTTATCATTAAAACGCCGATGAAAATTGCTAGAAAATTATTACTAAAATGAAGCAAAATATTTATTTTAATATTATGAGTTCGTAGATATGACCAGCCTAAAACTAATCCCAGTAAAAACTTAGATAAGAAATAAAAAGGATCCCGTGAGACATGCATCAGACCAAAGAGCAGAGCACTTAAAAAGCAGCCGACAGCTAAATGTTGTTCGAAAAACCAATTAATAAAAAAGCCCCGGAAAAAAACTTCCTCTGTAATTGGCACAACTAAAATTGCGTAGATAACGAACATTAGGGGAAAAGTTAACATTAAATGAGTTAAAGATTGGACATTTTGATTGCCCGTCGGTTTAATTAAAGGTTGTAAAAGAACATTAATTAAAGTAATAGCAATTAAACCAATTCCAAAAATCCACCAACTTTTTTTAGTAAACCGCCGGGTGGCAAAACTCTGAGTTTTATGCAGCAAACCCAACATAAGACCAACGATGAGCATACATAATCCACTAAAAATGATGACTAGTTCCCAAGATTTTTTAAAGGATGAATGTGATTGCAAAGCCGATCCCAGAAGAATGGTGGGTGACTGTTGAATTAAAAATAATAAAATAAAGCTAATGATTTTCCAAAATATGTTAAAATTACTTTTATTTTGTTTCGATAAAGTCATATGATACCTGCTTAAAATCCAAATTGGAAGTGACTAAATTGTTCCAGATTATGAAAGGGAGAATCCCTTTTAAGGCCGTGTGCGGTGCATTTTTATTTATGCTGTTGCAAGTTATTGCAAATCTATATTTGCCCAATATTACATCCGATATTGTTAACAATGGAATTACTCGCGGCAACATCAATTATATCATATCCGCGGGCACGAAAATGTTATTGGTGTCGTTACTCGTTTTAGTTTTTGCTTTTTTAAATGTTTTTTCCGCAGCGACAGCTTCACAAAAACTAGGGCAGCGATTACGTAATGATATTTATCAAAAAGTTTTGTACATGTCTAATGATGAATTTGATCAGTTAGGAACCTCTTCGCTCATTACGCGGAACACTAATGACGTAATGCAGGTACAAAATGTGGCGATGATGATGCTTCGAATGATGATCATGGCGCCCATTACTATGCTGGGTGCTAGTTTTATGGCTTATCAAAAAAATCCGCAGCTTACCAAAATTTTTTTAGTAGTGTTACCGATTTTAGCATTAGTGATTGGAATAACTTTATATTTTGCGGTACCACTATTCGAAGCTATGCAACGAAAAATTGATCGGCTGAATTTGATTTTTCGGGAAGGCTTAACGGGTGTACGTGTTATTCGGGCATTTCGGCGTGATGATTGGGAACAAGAACGCTTTGATGAAGCTAATCGGGATTATACCCACAATTCGCAAAAGGTATTTTCTATTATGGCTGTTTTAATTCCGGTTATTACCTTAATTATGAGTGGTACGAATATCGCCATTACTTGGTTGGGGGGACAATATATAGCTGATCAACGGATGGAAGTTGGTAATTTAATTGCTTTTATGACCTATGCCATGCAAATTTTAACCAGTTCCATGATGTTGGCTGTAATCTTTGTGGTAGTACCACGTGCTCAAGCGTCAGCTGTCCGTATCCAAGAAGTTTTAGACTTACAAAACCCGATAACTGAACGAGTTCAACCAGTGACACTGATTAATCAACCGATATCTTTAGCCTTTGAGGAGGTTAATTTTCGCTATCACCATGCGGAAAGGCTTGCTTTGCAAAATATTAATTTTCAAGTGACTGCTGGGCAAACGCTGGGAATTATTGGAGGTACAGGAGCTGGCAAAACAACTTTGATTAGTCTGATTTCACGTTTTTATGATCCTGAAGCTGGACAAGTTAGTTTAAACGGTCATGATTTACGTGAGTTGAGTTTGCAAACGGTTAACGAGCATGTAGCCTTAGCCCCGCAAAAAGCCTTTTTATTTGCCGGAACGGTACGTGAAAATCTGCAATATGGTTTGACACAAGCTTCTGACAAGCAACTCTGGCATGCTTTAGAAATCGCTCAGGCAACGGATTTTTTGCGCCAGGCACAAGGTCTAGATACCTTAGTCGAACAAGGCGGAACTAATTTTTCCGGTGGCCAACGCCAGCGGCTTACTATTGCTCGGGCTTTGGTTAAACAAGCCTCTGTATATGTTTTTGATGATTCTTTTTCCGCTTTGGACTTTCAAACGGATGCGTTGCTACGGCAAGCGTTAAGGGCAGATTCTCAATTACAATCAAAGATTAAAGTTATTGTAGGCCAACGGATCTCGACCATTGCAGACGCTGATTTAATTGTAGTTTTGGATAATGGCCAGATGGTTGGTTGTGGCACGCATCAGGAACTGAAAGCTCACAACCAAATTTATCAGGAAATTATTAATTCGCAAATTAAAGGGGGCCGTTTCTAATGCATAATCATAGCAGTCGTAAGCAGTTAATGACGCAAAGTCCCCGTAAGCCTAAAAACTTCTGGAAAACTACATTCCGAATTTTTCATTATATGTCTGGTTATTTCTGGTCTTTGGTTTGTGTATTTTTGCTCGCCATTGCCTCCACAATTTTTCAAATCCGAACTCCAAAGATTTTAGGAGAAGCAACTACGGAAATTTTTAAAGGAGTTCTTCAAGGGGTAGCACGGCAAAAAGCGGGCTATTCTGTCACTCGATTTCCTATTAATTTTGAAAAAATTATTCAGATTTTAACAGTAGTTGCAATATTGTACTTACTGGCGGCTGTTTTTAGTCTATTACAGCAATTATTAATGACCCGCGCTTCACAGCAAACCGTTTATAAATTACGCAAAGATTTAAAATTAAAAATGAAATCTTTACCAATTAGTTATTATGATACTCATGATAATGGTGACATTTTATCGCGGGCAATTAATGATATGGATAACATTGCTGGAACTTTACAACAAAGTTTGACGCAGCTAGTCACTAGTTTTGTACTGATTGTTGGGACTTTGGGAATGATGTTTTCTATTAGTTGGCAATTAACGATAATTGCGTTGGTGACCATCCCAGTCAGTCTTTTAGTGGTAGGAATCATTGCTCCCCAATCTCAAAAAGCGTTTGGCGCGCAGCAAAAATCATTAGGTTTGCTTAACAATCAAGTAGAGGAAAACTATACCGGCCACTTGATAGTAAAAACTTTTAACCATGAGGCCGCCGCTTTAAAAAAATTTCAAAAGGAAAATGATAATTTTTATCACGCCGCTTTTAAGGCTCAGTTATTATCAGGCTTGTTAATGCCATTAATGATTTTTGTTAATAATTTAGGCTATGTAGCAGTAGCAATATATGGAGGCATTCAAGTGGCACATGGAAGATTGCCGATTGGTGATATTCAGGCTTTCTTACAATATACGCAACAATTTTCCCAGCCCATTACTCAATTAGCTAACTTGACGAATACGATTCAAGCCACTATTGCTTCTGCTGAACGTATTTTTGAAGTTTTAGATGAAACACCCATGCCTCATACACATTTAGATCTTGTAGATCAACCTAGTAATCAAATTATACAAATGGAACATGTCCAATTTGGTTATCAAGATCAAGAATTACTATTGCAAGATTATTCGCTAACAGTTTCGCCTGGAGAAATGGTTGCAATTGTTGGTCCCACTGGAGCTGGTAAAACGACCATTATTAATTTATTAGAACGTTTTTATGAGATTCAAGGAGGTTCGATTAGACTCTGGGGACGAGATGTACGTAATATAGGTCGTGAAAAATTACGCGAACATTTTGCTATGGTTCTTCAAGATACTTGGCTGTTTACTGGTTCAATCTATGAAAATTTACAATATGGTTCTTCTAAAGCCAGTTCGAAGCAGATTTTGGCTGCCGCCCACGCTGCTCATGTTGATGAATTTGTCCGCCAATTACCTGCCGGCTATGAGACACTGCTTAATGAAGAGGCTTCTAACTTGTCGCAAGGGCAAAAGCAGTTACTAACGATTGCCCGGGCTTTGGTAGCTGATCCTGAGATTTTAATTTTAGATGAAGCTACCTCTTCGGTGGATACCCGCACGGAAGCGAAAATTCAACATGCTATGGCTGTTTTATTGAAGGATCGTACCAGTTTTGTAGTGGCTCATCGCTTATCTACTATTCAAAATGCCGATAAAATTATTGTGATGAATCATGGTATGATTGTCGAAACAGGAACTCATCAGCAATTATTAGCACGACAGGGATTTTATGCTAAGTTGTACAACTCGCAATTTTTAGGGAATGTGGGGATTTAAGTTGTGTCGCTTTTAGTTGAACAAATCAAAAACTTAGTACGTGAACAAGTTGTACCTAATGTGGGTTATGCTTATCTCAATCAAGGGCAATGGATACAGGGGCAATACGGTGTTAATACGTGGCAACCTCAAGTCAGTCCTTTGCCTGCACATCCTTTATATGATTTAGCGTCCTTGACAAAAGTTTTAGGTACGACAACCGTTTTGTTAAATTTGATTGAGCAACAAAAATTAACTTATGATACGCCCGTGAAAACCATATTACCCGAATTTAGTTCCGAACAGGTTACCTTACGCCATTTAATGACTCATACTTCAGGGATTCAAGGTTTTATTCCTCATCGCGATCAGTTAACAGCCAAGCAGTTAATGCAAGCCATTTTGCAATTACCGGTAACTTCGGATTTTAATCGGATCATTAATTATACTGATACAGGCCCATTGATTGCCGGCTGGATGGTTGAAAAAATATGTCAGCAACCTATTCAATTAGTTATCCAAGAATTAGTTTTACAACCCTTAAAATTACCCATGGCTACTTTTACTCCCAATCCCAGTCAGTGCGTTGTAACTAATCAACGTGGGTTTCATTGGCTACGTGGAGAAGTGCATGATCCGAAAGCCTATCAACTCAAGCAGCATTGTGGTTCGGCAGGTTTATTTGCGGGAATACCGGACTTAATCTATTTTAGTCGTTGGTTATTGGGACAAGTGCAACCAGCCTCTGCGCCGGTAAGTCAGAAAATATTAAAGCAGCTGTTTCAGTCGTTTACAAACGTGGCTCCGGGACGGTCCTTTGGCTGGAATTTACTTTGGGGTCAGCAAAAACAACCTATTTTATATCATACTGGATATACAGGTAATTTTTGGCTTCTGGATCGTTGGCAACAGCGGGCTTTGATTGTTTTAAGTAACCGTGTACATCCAATAAATAACAATCAACGTTTTTTGATACGACGAAGGGCCATTATAGATAATTTTTTAAATGCCCGTAGCAATTGACTAGATCAGATTTTTTCAAATTTTGCAATATTTTTTGTTTTGTAAAAATCGATAATCAATGTACATTAATTAAAATAGCTGAAAATGTTTAAGTATTTTGCTTATATGTTGTTTTTTTGATAAAATATAATAAAAAAGTTTAAAAACAAAAGAAAGCGAAAAAATGAAATTATACTCTTGCTCTCGGAAGTTTTTTAGATTTACACTTTTAATCTTCGCTTTAATTAGTCAAATGTTTTGGATTCAATGCAATTTAGTCAGGGCAGATAGTAACTTGAATGTACAAACAAAAAGCGCTACATCAGGGGTATTTGTGAATACTAGTTCTTTAGCAAGACAATTCGACCAGTTGCACGTAGTTCCGCTTGCTCAAAAAGTCACACCAATAAAAGTGGGAAATTCACAGTTACTAATGCGCGAGGCTGTAGGGCCGGCAGACATAAAATACTATTTAACTAATAATGACACTACTTTAGTAATACAAGGCAATCAAACTATTGACGGACCGAGGATTTCTGGTTCTATAGTACCTCAATGGCCATGGTATGGGCAGGAGCACGTTGCTATGCGTGCAAAAATAACTACGATTGAATTAGAAGGTGATTTGTATTTGCAGGGTGATATTTCTCAAATGTTTGCTTCTTTTCCTGCACTGACAGCAATTCACTTTAATGATCATATTTTTGATACATCAAAAATTTATTCAATGTTTGGTCTCTTCAAAGATGATACTAGTTTAATCAAAGTAGATCTTAGTGGCTTGCAGACACAGAACTTGACAAATTTTAGCCGCGTTTTTCAGACTGATACCAGTTTAACTGAAGTTAAATTACCCACTTACACTGACCAAGTTCGAGATTTTAGCGCTTTATTTGCTAGTTGTTCCAGTTTAACAACGATTAGCGGCATTGACTCTTGGACAGGGAGTAATGCGACGAATGTGGCTAGTATGTTTGATGGTGACGCTAAGTTGGAAAAACTGGACTTAACTAAATTTAACCCGAGTAAAGCTACTGACTTTTCATATATGTTTTATCATTGTACAGCTTTATCGAGCGTGGGTGACTTAAGCAAGTGGACGGGGAGTAATGCGACAAATGTTTCTAGTATGTTTGATGGTGATGAAGCACTAACTTCTCTAGATTTAACTAACTTTAATCCTAGTGGAGCAACGTCTTTTTTTGGAATGTTTTCAGGTTGTTCAAAGTTAACGAGCGTGGGTGACTTAAACAAGTGGACGGGGAGTAATGCGACGAATGTAGCTTATATGTTTAATGGTGATGAAGCACTAACTTCTCTAGATTTAACTAACTTTAATCCTAGTGGAGCAACGTCTTTTCTCGGAATGTTTTCAGGTTGTTCAAAGTTAACGAGCGTGGGTGACTTAAACAAGTGGACGGGGAGTAATGCGACAAATGTAGCTTATATGTTTAATGGTGATATAGCACTAACTTCTCTAGATTTAACTAACTTTAATCCTAGTGGAGCAACGTCTTTTCTCGGAATGTTTTCAGGTTGTTCAAAGTTAACGAGCGTGGGTGATTTAAGCCAGTGGACGGGAAGTAATGCGACGACTGTAGCTTATATGTTTGATCAAGACAGTTCATTATCTAAATTGAATTTATCCAAGTTTAATCCCAGTCAAGCTACTAACTTTTCGTCTATGTTTTCTAATTGCAAAGCTTTACAGGATTTATCGAGCGTTAACTCTTGGCACATAGGAGAAGCTACAGCAATTGATTACATGTTTTATTATGATAGCAAGCTATCGAAGCCTATAGTTTTGAACAACTCTAATGATCCTAACAACTCTAGTGTTCAAAAAAACAAGTTAGGCTCTGCAAAACAAACTTTTGCAGGTTGTTCACAGTTGACACAATTAGACATCAGTAAGCTTAATTTAACGCAAGCAAATCGCAAAGATTTTTTAGCAGGATGTAACAATTTGTGGTATTTAACATTGGGGAAAAATTCGGTTTTGACAAACAGTAGTTTACCTAATGCTCCAGATTCCGACAATCCAAAAGATTATCCGGGTGATCCAGATAATAAAAAGTTGATTTGTGATAGTGGTACTTGGATTGACAAATCTGAAATATCTGATACTTCTAGTACTAAAAAGCAATACACTTCTTCAGACTTATGTAATTTAACGTTGGAAGACTTAAGTAATTTAACGTCGGCTGGTTCTAAAACCTTTGTTTGGACACCCACTGCAGTGACTGCAAATTTGGTGGGCTTCCCGAAAAATATAAAATTTAATCTGATGAATACAGGAATCGGAACTACTGTTCAGGGCTCAGATGTTCAGGATCCGGACAATTCATTTTCTGTTTACGACACTACTGGACATCTTAAGCAGAATCCGGTAACTACTGTAAGTGCGAAACTAATTTCACAAAGCACTAATGAATCCGATGATAATCCCGTGGTGTTTGTAGGCCATAATAATCATCAGCTGCGCAAGTCTCAGATTCAATTGGCGATTGGCATAAATAATTTAAATAGGTTATCAGGGGACGTCGTGTTAGATACCGATTTTAAACCGATCATTCGGTACAATCCGAGCAGCAATAATTTTAAATATAAGTTTAATAGTCAGTTTAAATTGAGTACTTATAATTCAGTAGTCTATTTGCCAGACAGTTACCGCGCAACTATTGAATATCAAGTAATCCATTCCGTGAAATAATTGAGAGCTATTTTGATTGATGAGTGTAGTTTTTACTACACTTTTTTTGTCCATTAAGATGTTCGTAAGTGATTACTGCTACATATACTTGGAGAAAACTTTTATAAATAAATAAAGTCTAAAAGCATTCTTATAAGTACTCCAATGAGACATAGAAACAGTATTGGGATGATTTTTCGATCGGCATACTTTAAAAGTTCTTCAGCTGACATGATTTTCAAGTAAGACGGGTATTGGTTGCTTGTTTGGGCTAGTTCCCATTTGATCTCGGTAAATGAAGAATATAACTTTATATTTCTTTTGCAGAAGTGGATGTAAACAGCTTTTTTTACATCCTGTCTTGGTTTACTACAATTATTATTGTAAAATATAATCCCAATCCGTAGGCTTATGTTCATTGTCAACTAGCAGGAAAAATTAAGTTTAGGGCTTTGCAAACCTCAACGTCTTCGTTAGAATAGAATCAAAGTTGTTTATTTAGAATAAGGATAATTAATGAAAACTAAAATTGCAGTTTTAGGTGCTGGTTCATGGGGAAGTATTTTAGCCAGCGTTTTAGTCCAAAATGGACATGAAGTATGGCTCTGGACTCGTCATCGTGAACAGGCACAAGAATTGAATGAGTTACATACTAATCAACGTTATATGAAAGATTACCACTATCCACATGCACTTCACGCAACAACTAATTTAGCACAAAGTGTTCATAATGCGGCATTAATTTTATTTACGGTGCCGACACCGGCAATTCGTGCGGTAGCCCAACAAGTACTAACTCATTTAAAACAAACGAAAGTTGCTCGTCCGCTAATAGTACATGCCAGCAAAGGGTTAGAACAAGGAACTCATTTACGCATCTCGGAAATTTTACACCAAACAATCCCAGCAGATTTTCGCAGTGGAATTGTAGCCTTATCAGGACCGAGCCACGCTGAGGAAGTCGCACGGCAAGATTTAACTTTGATTACAGCTGCTAGTAACCAAGTAACTGCGGCGCAACAAGTGCAACAGTTATTTATGAATGATTATTTTCGCGTCTATACTAATACTGACCTCATTGGGGTTGAATTGGGAGCGGCTTTTAAAAATATTATTGCTTTGGGAGCTGGTGCACTGCATGGTTTGGGCTATGGAGATAATGCCAAAGCGGCACTGATGACACGTGGTTTAGCAGAAATAACCCGGTTAGGCGTTGCCTTGGGGGCTAAACCGCTAACCTTTATCGGCTTGTCTGGTGTAGGAGACTTGATTGTTACTTGTACCAGTATACATTCACGCAATTGGCGTGCGGGTAATCAATTAGGTCAGGGTCAACCATTAGCTGCTGTAGTTGCAAACATGGGGATGGTTATCGAAGGTGTGAAAACCTGTCAAGCAGCTTATGAATTAGCACAGCAACAACAGGTTGAAATGCCCATTACAGAAGCCATTTATCATGTTTTATATGAAAAGGCAGATATCAAACAAGAAATTAAACTGCTAATGCGTCGTGAAGGGAAAGCCGAGTTATAAAAAAAAGATCTGTTGTGAAACAATCAGATCTTTTTATTTTAAATCTTTAGTTTGAATATAATTCAAGCTGATTAATTTTTTTCGCAATTGCAGCATGGCTGTATAAGTGGCGAGTAGATAAACTTTATCATTGGGTTGTTGTTTTATAGCCGTGATAAAATCAGATAATTTAGGTTGGGAAATGATCTTTTGAGGATTTACTCCAGCCACTTGGAAGCGAAAGTTAATATCGTGCTCGCGTTCGCCACCTGTGATAACTTTTGTAATTTTATCAAAAGACAATTCTTCAAAATCACCATCCCAAATCCAGCTAGTATCGATACCATCTGCGTAATTAGCGTTGAGAGCAAAGGCAAGGCTGTATGAACCAGGGTCAGATTTTAATGTAGCTAACACTTCATTTAGACCTACGGGATTTTTTACTAGAATAATAGTCACTTGTTTGCCGGCCAAATTGAGAACTTCCTGCCGGCCAAAAACTTGTTCATTTTGTTGAAAAGCCGCGGCAATTTGTTTCGCGGCGATACCCCAATGTCGTCCCACAGCATAGGCCGCCAATGCATTATAAATATTGTAAGTTCCTCCAATATTAATATGGAAGGGATCGCCATCCAGATCAAAGGTAGACTGATTAGGTAATACTTGCTGGACTTTGGTGACCTGGTAGTCTAGTTCTGGTCGTTGAAAACCACAATGTGGGCAAAAGTAACTCCCCAAATTAGCATAGGTCAGCATGTGGTAGTGAAGAATGTGGTGACATTTGGGACACAAGATACCATCAACATTGTATTTGGCTCGAAAATCTTTTTGGGTTTGACCGGCATCACTAAAACCATAATAAATTTTGGGATTGGGTAAGGGCTGCGAATTAAAAATAGCGGCGTCAGCATTTAAATAAACTTCAGCTTGCGGCGCCAATTTAATTCCGGCCAGTATTTTTTCGTAAGTGGTATAAATTTCACCGTAGCGATCCATTTGATCACGAAAAATATTAGTTAAAACAAAGGCTTGTGGCTTTAGTGCTTCACAAATAGGTTTGACATTAGCTTCATCAACTTCTAAAACTGCCACTGGTTTTTGCTTAGCCTTAGGCTGAGGTGATGCCAAGAAAGCAGAAACGATCCCTTGCACCATATTTGAGCCAGTGGGATTGGTTAAAACAGGGATTTTTTGTGTGGCTAAAACTTTACTAATTAAAGCAGTAGTCAATGTTTTACCGTTAGTTCCTGTAACAATGATAACGCGATAATTTTTTCCTAATTCGCTGAGAACTTGGGGATCCAAGCGATAGGCTATTTTACCTGGTAAGGAACTGCCGCGATGGAAAATGTCATGTAAAATACGATATGATAAACGACCAGCAGTGACGGCCAATTTTGATTGAAGACTCATGTGCAACATCCTTTTTATTAATAAAAAAATCATACCACAAAAAGAGCAATTCTTGATACTGACAGTATGAAGATTTGTGGAACTTTTATCAGATTTGGGTATAATGGAAAACGATGAATTAATGAGGAGGAATAACTCACGTGGCGCAATTATTTTATCGCTATGGGGCGATGAATGCCGGTAAATCTATTGAGGTTTTGAAAGTAGCTCATAATTATGAAGAACAGGGAAAGCAGGTTTTATTATTAACCAGTAAATTAGATACACGTGAACAAAGTGGCTATATTGCCAGTCGGATTGGTTTAAAACGGCGGGCCCAGGCTCTGGGAGCCTCTGATAATTTATGGCAAATTATTCAAACCGAAAATTCTCAAGCTGATTGCGTTTTAATTGATGAAGCTCAGTTTTTGACATTGGCGCAAGTTCAGCAATTAGCACAAGTAGTTGATGAATTGGCTATTCCCGTCATGGCTTTTGGTTTAAAAAATGATTCCCGCAATCAATTGTTTCCAGGAGCTCAAGCCTTATTAATTTATGCTGATAAAATTGAAGAAATGAAAACTATTTGTTGGTTCTGTTCTAAAAAAGCAACCATGAATTTAAGAATTACTGATCACCATCCCGACTACGGTGGCGAACAAATCTATATTGGTGGCAATGAAACTTACTATCCTGTTTGTCGTTATCATTATTTTAACCCACCGTTAACTAATAACTAAAAAACGAAAGTGAGGACTATTGTGGATAAAATTTTTGATCAGTTGGAAGGGCTTGTGGAACACTATGAAGAACTGCAGGAACTAATGAGTGATCCTGAGGTTATTAGTGATACTCCCAGATATTTAAAAATTTCCAAAGAAGCTGCAGAGATGCAAGAAATCGTGACAGCTTTTAAAAAATACCAACAATTAAAATCAGATATTGCGGAAAGTAAAGAAGTTCTGACTGAAAATAATGATCCAGAGTTGATTGAACTGGCTAAAGATGATTTGGCAGCTATGGAACCGCAATTAGCAGAAGTTGAAAATCAAATTAAACTCTTAATGGTGCCTAAAGACCCCAATGATGATAAAAATATTATCATGGAGATTCGCGGTGCTGCTGGCGGCGATGAGGCAAGTCTTTTTGCCGGGGATTTGTTAAATATGTATGAACGCTATGCTGAACGTCAAAATTGGAATTTTGAGATTATTGATGAGACCAAAACTGAGGTCGGCGGCTTTAAAGAAGTAGCCGTGATGATCAGCGGCAAGAATGTTTATTCAAAATTAAAATTTGAAAACGGCGCGCATCGAGTCCAGCGTGTTCCCCAAACGGAGTCAGCAGGACGGGTGCACACCTCTACTGCTACGGTGGCTGTCATGCCGGAGTATGATGAAGTGGATTTGGAGATTGATCCTAAAGATATTCGAGTGGATGTATATCGTTCTTCCGGAGCAGGCGGACAACATATTAATAAAACTTCTTCAGCGGTTCGTATGACGCATCTGCCCACAGGTATTGTAGTAGCGATGCAAGACCAGCGATCGCAACAGCAGAATCGTGAAAAAGCCATGCAAATTTTACGTTCTCGTGTTTATGATTATTATGAATCCCAAAATCAAGATGAATACGCAGCTGAAAGAAAATCAGCGGTGGGCACTGGTGATCGGTCGGAGCGGATTCGGACTTATAATTATCCGCAAAATCGAGTTACAGATCATCGCATTGGGTTGTCCTTGAATAAATTAGATAAAATCATGAATGGTCAATTAGATGAAATCATTGATGCTTTAATCTTGTCTGATCAGACGCAAAAATTGGAGCAAATACAAAATGGTGAAACTAAGCTATACTGATGCCCTTCAGCGGGCTTTTTTAATGCTTAAAAATACGCAGCAGCCGTTGGATACAGCGCGTTATTTACTGTGGGAAATGTTGCACTGGACTGCAACACAATTTAGTTTGCATGAGCATGAATTAATGAGTCCGGCCCAGCAGGAGCAGTATTTTGCTTATATTAAACAAGCACAAACTGGTTATCCGCCACAATATATTTTAGGTCAGGCGTGGTTTTATGGACACCAATTTCAAGTCAATGCGGCAACCTTGATTCCACGCCAAGATAGTGAGAGTATGATTGCTCAAATCTTAGCAGATGACGTAAATGATCAGTCAGTGTTAGAATTAGGCACTGGCTCAGGCGCCCTGATTATTACTCTAGCTTTAAAAGCGCAATGGCAAAAAATAATTGCTACAGATATTAGCTCTTCGGCTTTACGGGTTGCGCAAAATAATATCGATAAGTATCAAGTTCCAGTCCAATTGCGGCAGGGTGATCTCTGGGCACCCGTGAGAGGGGATAAGTTTGATGTGATTTTGTTTAATCCGCCTTATATTTCTGCACAAGAAATTCAGTATATGGATCGATCCGTGATAGAATATGAACCACATCAGGCTTTATTTGCAGACGCAGATGGTTTAGAATTTTATCAGCGCATTTTTGCTGATTTTGCTTCTTTTTTGAATCCCGGAGGAAGATTGTACTTGGAATTTGGGTTTCACCAGCAAGCTCAAATCAGTAAGCTATTTGCAAAACAACAAGCCGACTGGCAGTTAGACTTTTTTCAGGATTTAGCTGGTCAACCGCGCTTTTTACGCATTCAACGAAAAGAGGTGAAATAATTTGAAAACTGAAATATTAGCTAATACTCAAACGCAACAGGCGGCATCTTGGCTCGGCCAAGGGGAGTTAGTAGCATTTCCTACGGAAACTGTTTATGGTTTAGGCGCCGATGCAACTAATCCCACAGCTTGTCGGGCAGTTTATCAGGCTAAAGGCCGTCCCAGTGACAATCCCTTAATTGTTCATGTCGATGGTCCCCAAATGGTTTGGCAATATGCACAAAAAGATGAGCGGGCGGAAAAATTAATGACCGCTTATTGGCCGGGGCCGCTAACGATCATTTTAAAGTTAAAGCCGCAGACTTTATCAACAACGGTCACTGGCGGTTTGACAACTTGTGCTTTTCGAATGCCGGATAACGCCGCTACGTTGACAACTATTACCCAGTTAGGACGGCCGATTGTAGGACCATCAGCGAATACGTCGGGTAAACCGAGTCCCACAACGGCACATCATGTCTATCATGATTTAAATGGCAAAATTAAGGCCATTATTGATGATGGACCAACCCGGGTAGGTTTGGAATCGACAGTAATTGATTTAACAGTGAAAGTACCCACCATATTGCGCCCAGGTGCGTTAACTTTAGAGCAGTTACAGAGAATTTTAGGTACGGTTCAAACTGATCACCATCCTGTTCAAGCTGGTGAAATTCCTAAAGCCCCTGGAATGAAATATAAGCATTATGCCCCGCGCGCCCAAGTCATCATTGTTGATCATCCGCGCGACTTCCCACAAGCTATTGCCTGGTTGCAGCAAAAGAAGGTACACTTTGCGGTTATGGCCCAACAAGAAGTATTGGATAACTTAGATTTAGCAGCCGCCAGTGCGACCTTTTCTTTAGGTGATTCTTTACAATCGGCCAGCCATTTATTATTTGCGGGTTTACGGCAATTTGATCTAGTGCCGGAAATTCAATATATATTGGCACAAGGGCAAACAGATTCGGGATTAGGCTCAGCGTATATGAATCGTTTAAGCAAATCTGCTGGTAATCAACATTTTCACTAATTGGAGGTTTACTATGTCAAAATTTACAGTTTTAAATCATCCCTTAATTCAACACAAATTAACCATTATACGGAATAAAGATACCGGAACTCGTGTTTTTCGGGAAGTGGCGAACGAAATTGCCGAATTGATGGTTTATGAAATAACACGCGATTTGCCGTTAGAAGATGTTACAGTGCAAACGCCCATGGGTGAAACAGTACAAAAGACTTTGTCCGGCAAAAAATTGGCTGTAATTCCTATCTTACGTGCGGGTTTAGGAATGGTTGATGGTGTTTTACAGTTGATCCCAGCCGCTAAAGTTGGACATATCGGTATGTACCGGGATGAAAAAACGCTCAAGCCACATGAATATTTTGTGAAATTACCTTCAGATATCGAACAACGGGAATTATTTATTGTTGATCCCATGCTGGCCACAGGAGGATCTGCTAACATGGCGATTGAGGCTTTAAAAAAGCGTGGAGCACAACATATGCGTTTAGTAGTTTTAGTGGCTGCTCCTGAAGGAGTCAAGGCTGTCCAAGATCAAAATCCTGATGTTGATATTTATGCTGCAGCTCTAGATGAAAAGCTCAATGAAAACGGCTATATTTTCCCAGGCTTGGGAGATGCTGGCGATCGCCTGTTTGGTACAAAATAGTCCATTCTTTTTTTATGATGATGATTTTCATTTTGCTTTGAATTTGTTGTTTTTTGGTGGTAATCTATCAATATACTTATCAGCCTTAAGCAGTTTGTAAATCTAATAGAAAGGAGCGATGTAACTTGAACTCACATCCATTGGTGTCAATCGGTGGTTTAACATTTAATGTAAGTAATTGTTTGTCAACTTTGATTGCAGCGATTATTGTCTTTTTAATTTTTTTCGTTTTATCGCGAAAAATTGAAATGCGTCCTGGAAAAGCCCAAAATTGTTTAGAATGGATTGTTGATTTTACCAATGGAATTGTTAAGTCGCAATTTCCTAATAAAAGCGAAGCACGACCCTTTATGCTCTATGCATTTGTTTTGTTTGCTTTTATTTTTATTGCTAATCAATTGGGCTTAATTTTCGAGATTGCAGTTGGCGGGAAGACTTATGTTAAATCGCCAACTTCTGACCCCATTGTCACGATGGCTTTAGGAACTGTTACGTTAGTTTTATCACATTTTTTCTGTGTTCAGAAATTTGGTTTTATGGGATATCTAAAAAGCTTTGCCAAGCCAGTGAGCTTTTTGGGACCGATTAATCTCTTAGAGGAATTTACTAATTTTTTAACACTGTCTTTGCGGTTATACGGCAATATTTATGCTGGAGAAGTGTTACTCGATTTATTAGTGAAGTTATCTCACACATTGGGATTAATCACATTTGTTGGTGTGATGCCATTTTCAATGATTTGGCAAGGATTTTCAGTTTTTATAGGCGCAATTCAGGCATATGTTTTCGTTACTCTATCGAGCGTTTACATTTCCCACAAGATTGTTGCAGATTAATTTGGAGGTAAAGTATAAATGAAATTTTTAGGTGCAGGTATTGCAGCAGGCTTTGCAGCGTTGGCTGCTTCTTATGGTAATGGTCACGTTATTTCAAAAACAATTGAAAGTATGGCACGGCAGCCAGAAATGAGCGGACAATTACGTTCTACAATGTTTATCGGTGTTGGTTTAATTGAAGCGGTGCCGATTCTAGCGATTGTTGTTGCTTTCTTATTGGTTATTTAGTGAAACAATTTCATAAAAAGAAGGGAATGACGTATCAGTGCAAACGACATTGTGGTTAGCAGCGGAGTCATCTTCGCTTGGTGATACGTTGTTTGTATTAATATCATTTATTATTCTAACTTTGTTGGTGAAGCATTTTGCTTGGGGTCCAATTACTCAAATGATGGACAAGCGAGTAAAAAAAATTACTGATGATTTAGATTATGCAGACAATGAACGTCAAGAAGCTGAAAGCTTAAAACAACAGCGGATGACGGCGTTGCAGGATTCCAAAGCTGAAGCTGTGAAGATTGTAGCGGATGCCAAACAATCCGGAAAAGATCAACGCCAATCTATCGTGGATCAGGCGCATTCTGAAGCCCAAGAAATTAATCAGCAAGCTTTAGCCGATGCACGGCAAGCCAAAGAAGATGCGATGAAATCTGTTCAAAGTGATGTGGCCCAAATTTCAGTAGATATTGCTTCGCGAATCATTGGTCGGGAACTTTCGGTGACTGATCAAAAGGATTTAGTCGACTCATATATTAAGGAGTTGAAGACAAGCAATGAAACTAAATAAGGAAGAAATTGGACGGCGTTATGCTAGAGCCTTATTTGAATATGCTGGTGAAGAGCGCCAATACGAACCGATTTTAGAAGAATTATTGCAGTTAGAGCAAGTTTACCAACAAATACCTGATTTAAAGAATATTTTTTCTGATGCTCGCCTATCTGTTTTAAAAAAGCAAAAATTGGTTGATTTGATGCAACAAAATGTCAGCCCGATTATGCAACGCTTTTTGCAATTATTATTTGATTATCAGCGACTAGATATTTTGCCAGAAGTTGTGACTGCTTATCAACATCGCTTTGATCAAATGACAAAAACGTATCATGCTGTTATTACTTCGGCTGTCGAGTTGGATGATCAGCAAGTCACACGATTGCAGGCTGCTTTGGCTACAAGACTAGGGGCCAACCAAGTTTTGGTAGAAACAAAAGTTGATCCTGAGATTGTAGGAGGCATTATTACGCAAATCGGTGATCAAATAGTTGATGGCAGTATTCGTACCCGACTTCAGCATCTCAATCAGGTTTTGCTCAACAATTAAATTAAATAGAGGTGAAATGAATGAGCATCAAAGCTGAAGAAATTAGTTCATTAATTAAAGAACAGCTCAAAAACTATCATGATGACTTGACAGTTGCAGAAGTGGGGACTGTCACCTATGTTGGTGACGGAATTGCGCGCGCTCATGGTTTGGACAATGTCATGTCTAATGAATTGTTAGAGTTTTCCAATGGGTCTTACGGCATTGCCCAAAATTTGGAAACCAATGATGTAGGAATAATCGTTTTAGGTCGATATGATAACATTCGTGAAGGTGACCAGGTTAAACGGACGCAAAGAATTATGGAAGTCCCGGTGGGCGAAGAGTTAATTGGCCGCGTGGTCAATCCGTTGGGTCAACCGGTAGATGGCTTAGGTAAAATTAATACCTCTAAAACGCGCCCGATTGAGGCTACTGCACCAGGAGTTATGGATCGGCAATCAGTTTCCGAGCCGTTACAAACTGGTTTGAAGGCCATTGATTCCTTAGTACCAATTGGTAGAGGCCAACGGGAATTAATCATTGGTGATCGAAAAACTGGTAAAACTTCCATTGCGATTGATACCATTTTAAATCAAAAAGATCAAAACATGATTTGTATTTATGTCGCAATCGGTCAAAAGGAATCTACTATCCGGGCTCAAGTTGAGACCTTACGAAAAATGGGCGCGATGAATTATACCATTGTGGTGGAAGCTGGACCTAGTGAACCGGCTCCGCTACTGTACATTGCTCCATACGCCGGTGCGGCGATGGGTGAAGAGTTTATGTATAATGGTAAGCATGTTTTAATCATTTATGATGATTTAAGTAAACAAGCGGCTGCTTACCGGGAAATTTCCCTGTTATTGCGTCGGCCACCTGGGCGTGAAGCTTATCCTGGCGATGTTTTTTATTTACATTCACGTCTGTTGGAACGGGCAGCCAAATTAAATGATAAATTAGGTGGCGGTTCCATGACTGCTTTACCAATTATCGAAACTCAAGCTGGAGATATCTCTGCTTATATTCCAACGAATGTGATTTCAATTACTGATGGCCAAATCTTCTTACAAAGTGACATGTTCTATGCTGGTAATCGTCCTGCGGTTGATGCCGGTACTTCCGTGTCACGGGTTGGTGGTGACGCCCAGATTAAAGCGATGAAAAAAGTCGTCGGGACTTTGCGGCTGGATATAGCTTCTTATAATGAGTTAGAGTCCTTTGCTCAGTTTGGTTCCGATCTAGATGAAGCTACCCAAGCTAAATTAAATCGTGGACGGGTCACCATTGAGATTTTGAAGCAACCACTTCACAGCCCGTTAGCCGTGGAAAAACAAGTTGTGATTTTTTATGCTTTAACACATGGCTTTTTAGATAGTATTCCGTTAGATGAAGTGCAAAACTTTGAAAGTGGCTTATTTGATTTCTTTGATGGTAATCATAGTGATCTTTTAAAGGAAATTAAAGATACTGGTAATTTGCCAGATGAAAAACAAATGACGCAAGCAATTAAAGATTTTGCAGATGGTTTTCATGCGAGTCAAGAAAACCAGCAATCCGCAGCTCAGTAGTAGGAGGGATGACTTATGGCTGAATCCTTAATGGATATTAAACGCCGCATTGCTTCGACGAAGAAGACTGGTCAAATTACTCATGCTATGCAAATGGTTTCAGGATCTAAATTGACACGGATTGAAAAAAAATCGCAGGCTTATCAAGTTTATAAAGATAAAATCAAAGAAACTGTCGCACATTTGGTGGCGAGCAAAATGCTTAGTGAATATGACAGTGCTTCAGCCACTTCTAACGATCCAATGTCTTTAAAAGAATTATTAAAAGAACGTCCAGTTCAAAAGACGGCTTATATTGTTATTACTTCTGACCGTGGTTTAGTCGGCAGCTATAATTCAACAATTTTAAAAGCAATGATGGATCTCATTGAGCGTAATCATCATGGTGATACCCAAGCTTTTTCGATCATTGCGGTAGGTGGTACCGGCGCTGACTTTTTTAAAAAGCGGGGCTTTAACATTGCGTATGAATATCGGGGGGTGGAAGATGTGCCTTCCTTTGCTACCGTGCAAGGTTTAGTCAAAACTTGCGTTGAGTTATTCGATGCAGGGGCCTTTGATAAACTTTACGTATGTTATAATCACCATGTCAACTCTTTGACTTCAACCTTTAAAATAGACAAGTTATTTCCTATTTCTAAAGATATTGCTAATGAAGCTGATTTAAAAAATACTGATTCTCAACGTGGATATATTGTTGATCCTTCAGTTGAGGTGGTTTTACAAAAATTAATACCGCAATATATTGAAAGTATTATTTTTGGTTCAATTATGGATGCCAAAACTGCTGAGCATGCTGCTTCCATGACCGCGATGCGGACCGCTACGGATAATGCTGATGATTTAATTTCTAGTTTGACTTTACAATTTAACCGGGCGCGGCAGGCCCAGATCACTACCGAAATCACCGAAATCATTGGTGGTGCGGCAGCACTTGAGTAAGGAAGGAGTTGTTTAGATGAGTCAAGGAAAAGTTGTGCAAGTAATTGGACCGGTGGTTGATGTTGCCTTTCCACTCGATGGCTCCTTGCCGGGTATTAATAACGCACTAACTGTTAAAACTAGTCAAGGAAACAAAATAACTTTGGAAGTTTCCCTGGAATTAGGCGACGGGGTGATGCGAACAATTTCCATGTCTGGTACGGATGGTTTGCAACGAGGAACAGAAGTAACAGATACAGGTAAGCCCATTAGCGTGCCGGTCGGTGATGTTACTTTAGGCCGGGTGTTTAATGTCTTAGGGGAAACAATTGATAATGATGACCCAATCCCGGCTGATGTTCAACGTGATAGTATCCACAAAGATGCACCTAAATATGAAGATTTAAGTACCACCTCGGAAGTTTTAGAAACAGGTATCAAGGTGATTGATTTATTAGAGCCTTACTTACGTGGTGGAAAAGTTGGCTTATTTGGTGGTGCTGGTGTGGGTAAAACCGTATTAATTCAAGAGCTGATTCACAATATTGCACAAGAGCATAATGGTATTTCAGTCTTTACCGGCGTAGGTGAACGAACCCGAGAGGGTAATGATTTATATTATGAAATGAAAGGTTCCGGAGTTCTAGCCAAGACGGCCATGGTTTTTGGGCAAATGAATGAATCCCCCGGAGTGCGGATGCGCGTTGCCTTGACTGGTGTGACAATGGCAGAATACTTTCGAGATGTTGAAGGACAGGATGTCTTACTATTTATTGATAATATTTTTCGGTTCACACAAGCTGGATCTGAAGTTTCGGCTTTATTAGGTAGAATGCCTTCAGCAGTTGGCTACCAACCGACGCTGGCAACAGAAATGGGCCAACTACAAGAACGGATTACTTCTACGAAAAAAGGTTCGATAACTTCTATTCAAGCTGTTTATGTGCCCGCCGATGATTATACCGATCCTGCACCAGCAACAGAATTTGCGCATTTGGATGCTACTACTAATTTGGAAAGAAGTTTAACGCAACAGGGAATTTATCCGGCCGTTGATCCTTTAGCTTCTACATCCAGTGCGTTGGATCCAGCCATTGTAGGTGCGGAGCACTATCAAGTAGCTACCGAAGTCCAACATGTCTTGCAAAGATATCATGAGTTACAAGATATTATTTCGATTTTAGGAATGGATGAACTGTCAGATGAAGAAAAGGAAATTGTTGCCCGCGCGCGGCGGATGCAATTTTTCCTTTCACAAAACTTCCATGTAGCTGAACAGTTTACCGGACAGCCTGGATCCTATGTTTCCATTGCAGATACGGTCAAAGGTTTCAAAGAAATTTTGGAAGGGAAATATGATGATGTTCCTGAAGATGCCTTCCGAAGTGTCGGAACCATTGATGAAGTTTTAGAAAAAGCCAAAAAGATGGGCTACCAACCACAAGCTACCTCACAAGATGATGACCAAAAACAAGTTGCGGCCAATTAACTGGAGGTTGTTTGAATGGATGCTAATCATGTAATATCTTTAAATATTGTTACACCAGACGGTCAAGTATATTCTCAGGATGTTAAACGAATTATTGCACGGGCAACTGATGGCGATTTAGGTATTTTACCCAATCACTTCCCCATCATTGCAACTTTAAAGATTGCCGAAGTGCGTACATTAAGAGCGGATGATGTTAATCGAGAAGATGCTATTGCCGTCAATGGTGGTTATATTGAATTCAAAGATAACGTTGCTAATATTGTCGCTAATAGTGCGGAATTAGCTGCTAATATCGATTTACGGCGAGCGCGTTATGCGAAACAACGTGCGGAGGCCCATATTAAACAAGCCGTCGCCAAAAATGATCCCGATTATCGTCGGCGCGCAGAAGTAGCTTTGGCTCGGGCGGTTAATCGAATTCATGTTTATAATGATCGTTAAAGGTCCTCGTAATTGAGGACTTTTTATATGGTAATTTTATTTGCATCATTAAGTTTGATACACTAAACTAATAAAAGATTGATTAGGAGAGCGCTGTTGTGAGACAATTAGGGATTCAAAGTTTACTATCCATTTGTGGATTAATAATTTTTATTTGGATTGCCTTTGTTGCAATTCAAAGTGTGGATTGGGATAAAATTTTGCATCCACATAGTAATAATTTTGGAAAATTATTGATTGCTTTAGTAGCGGTAGCTTTAGGATATTTAATTAACCAAGCGTTTATGAGTTTGCTCCAAGCATTCCAAAATTTGAATTTATTATTTTGAATTTTCTTATAAACATTTTTGAATCCCCATGACGGGAATTTAGTTCGTATGGTAAACTAAAAATATTAACATTCAATATGATAAGTGTTTAGCAACAGAGATTTTGGAGGTCGGATAATGGCAAAATCAATTGGTATTGATTTGGGGACTGCGAATATTTTAATTAATGTGAAGGGTGAGGGCATTGTTATCAACGAACCTTCTGTGGTAGCAATTAATACCGAAAATAAAAAAGTAGTAGCTGTCGGTTTGGAAGCTTATAAAATGGTAGGTCGTACGCCCGGAAATATTCAAGCAATTCGGCCATTAAAAGACGGGGTTATTGCTGATTTTGATATTACTGAAAAAATGTTGAAGTATTTTATTGATAAAATTAAAGTTAAAACACTCTTTAGTAGACCGACCATTATGATTTGTTGTCCAACGAACATTACGTCAATTGAGCAAAAGTCAATTATTGAAGCTGCCGAACAGACTGGCAGTAAAGATGTTTACCTGGAATTAGAACCAAAAGTGGCGGCAGTCGGTGCTGGTATGGATATTTTTAAACCCCAAGGTAATATGGTAATTGATATTGGTGGGGGTACTAGTGACATTGCTATATTATCCATGGGTGATATTGCTGCGAGCCGTTCCTTGCGCTTAGCAGGAGATAAGATGAACACTGCCATTCAAGCTTATGTAAAAAAACATTGTAATATCATTATTGGTGAACATACAGCCGAAAATGTTAAAATGGAAATTGGAACGGTTTTTGAAGCTAATCCAGATCATCAAATGGAAATTCGTGGTCGAGATTTACAGAATGGATTGCCGGTTAGTGTCACCATTAGTGAAGAAGACACGCAAAAAGCTTTAGAAGAAATTATGTTTTCCATTATTGATGGAGTTAAAAGTGTTTTAGAAAAAGCTTCTCCGGAACTATCCGCTGATATTATTGATCACGGAATTATGCTCACAGGTGGTGGTTCTTTGGTTAAAGGTATCGATAAACTATTTGCCCGGGAATTGCAAGTACCGGTATTGATTGCCGATGATCCTTTGGATACAGTTGCCTTGGGAACAGGAATTTTGCTAGACAATATTGAACAGCATAAACAACATTAATCAAAGGTTATAAAATGAATAAATCATATGGCAACAAACTCATGCGGACAATTGGTTGGAGTTTGATAGCTTTTTTAGTATTATTTATTGTCGGGATGATGTTGGGTGGACTCATTGGTGGCGGTAATATTTTGACGCCTTTTTTGCCAAGTACTTGGGCCCATATTTTTAATTTTATAAATTAATCATGCTACAGCAAATTGTATTGCATTTAGTCAAGTGGTACCAAAAGTATTTATCACCTTTAACGCCGCCATCTTGTCGTTATTATCCAACTTGTTCCAATTATATGATAATGGCTGTCAAAAAACATGGGGTGTTTTTAGGTCTTATTATGGGGATTGCCCGAATCATAAGATGTAATCCCTTTGTGCGTGGAGGAGTTGATTTTGTTCCTGATCAATTTACTCTATTGCGCAATCCCCATCCAGAACAATACGAAGATGAAATTATCGCGCGTAAGTTTCATCCACCGAAATAAAGAGGTTTTTATGAAGACAAAAGAACGAAAATTTGATGTGGCACTTAACGAAGTTTCTCCCACCAGTTGGCAAGTTGTTATTTATAAGCACCATCATAGTCAGACGGTGGCTCGCATTGAACAGCGAGATGATCAACATTTTGAAGTTCACGCGGTAAGTGATCACAATGCTGCTAAAGTAACGGTTAATAGTTTAGAGCAAGCTCTAAATAGTGCTTTAATGCAATATAATTTACACCTACATTAGGGGGCTGATTGATGGAGTTATTTAAACGTCAGCAGCGAGTAGACGAAGATGCCCGGATTGATTACGGGATTATTTTTTCAGTTATGGTGCTGGCGATTATTGGTTTAATTTCGATTTATGTGGCTGCTAACCATGATTCGGGAACCCCATCACCTTGGAAAATGGTCATCTCGCAGTTTGTTTGGTATGCAATTGGCGCCATCGCAGTGTTTGCAGTGATGCATATTGATGCCCAGCAATTATGGACTTTAGCACCATATGCTTATGCTTTGAGTATTGTTTTATTGGTAGCAGTACTATTTTTTTATAGTCGAGCATATGCTGCGAAAACGGGAGCTCATAGCTGGTTTGCCTTAGGACCAATTACTTTTCAGCCTTCTGAATTAGCTAAACCAGCGTTTGTCTTAATGCTGGGGCGAGTAGTAACGGAACATAATCATCAATTTCCGCAACACACCTTAAGAAGTGATCGCAAGTTAATTTTTAAAATGCTAGCGTGGTCACTACCAATTATTATTTTAATGCTGCTCCAAAAGGATTTTGGCACTATGTTGGTTTTTTTGGCCATTTTAGGCGGAGTGATCTTAGTTTCAGGAATTGATTGGCGCATTTTAGTCAGTTTGGTCCTTTTATTTAGTTTAATCGGTGGGGCCGCGGTTTATCTAGTGGTTTCTAATGATGGCCGCGACATCTTGAGTAAGATTGGCTTTCACGCTTATCAATTCGAACGAATTGATTCATGGTTGGATCCTGCACGCGACACTTCCAATAATAGTTATCAATTATGGCAAACCTTAAAAGCTATTGGTTCAGGCGGCTTATTTGGCAAGGGCTTTAATCATTCCAATGTCTATGTACCAGTGCGTGAATCGGATATGATTTTTTCCGTTATTGCCGAAAATTTTGGCTTTGTTGGAGCCTGCTTCTTAGTTTTTATGTACTTTTTATTAATTTCTCAAATGGTCAAAGTTACCTTTGATACCAAAAACGAATTTTATGCTTATGTTTCAACAGGCATCATCATGATGATACTGTTTCATGTGTTTGAAAATATCGGTATGAGTATTGGTTTACTACCCATGACTGGAATTCCTTTACCGTTTATTTCGCAAGGTGGTTCGGCTTTAATTGCGAATATGTTAGGAGTAGGGATTATTATGTCGATGCGTTATCATTATAAAAGTTATATGTTTAGCAGTAATGAATTTGAATAAAAGCCCACAAACTAAAAAAGTGTGGGCTTTTTATTTATTATTACTAATTAAAAGATTGTTATTTACGTTTTGGATGATTCTTCACGCTTTTTCCTTCTAAATCAGTCCGAACCACCAAGACATCACAAGGTGCATTCCGAGTAACAAATTCAGTAACTGATCCAATTAAAAGACGTTCTACTGCATTTAAACCGGTGGCACCAATCATAATTAAATCGATTTGATGTTGTGTAGGGTACTCCCGGGCGATCGTAGTTTTAGGGGCTCCGTATTCAATACTTGTAATTACTTGTTCAATTCCATTTTCTTTAGCAGTATTTTCATACTCAGTTAAAGCTTTTTTCGAGGTTTCAGTAACTTGTTCGACCATTGATGAATCGAAACTAGAAACATCTTGAAAGGCACGTGTATCAATAACATGAATAATGTGCAGTTGGGCTTGATTTCTTTTAGCAACTTCAATAGCCTTATGGAAAGCAGTTTCGGCTTCAAAGGAACCATCAACCGCAACTAAAATATTATTATACTGTTGTAACATGGTTACACCTCCGATATAGGTTACTTTTAGTTTATATCTTTAAAACAAAAAAAGCATTAATTTCCTCTAATTTAGTTTAAATGAGCGGCCAGTACTGCAAAACCACCGGCGATGGCGCTTCCAACTACTAACGTTAATAAATTCCACTCTAAAGGCAAGACTAACAGAATGATTAGGCCGGCAATGCTGGTTATTAAAAAAAGCCAAGCTGTAATTTTGATTAACAACTGCATTGCAATTAAATTTTTGGGATTTAAAAGGATAAAGGGCTGTTTATAATGGCGCAACATAAATATTGCTAAGATTAATAAGACAATGATGAATAAAAGTATTAGAAATTTAATCATGGGTTAATCCTTGTAATTTTTTTAAATTATAATAGGTTTTTTGCAATCGTTGCTCATATTTTCCATTAGACTTGGGCCGATAATATTGTTGGTGTTCCAAACCTTTTGGTAAATATTGTTGGCGAACCCAATCATTAGGGTAATCATGCGGATATAAATAGTCAATACCATGGTTCAGTGCTCGAGCTCCCTGATAATGAGCATCTTTTAAGGTGTTGGGAATAGTCCCAGTTTTTCCGGTTTGTATGTCTTGAAGCGCTTGATCGATAGCTTGTAGACCGGAATTAGATTTGGGGCTTAGGCATAGGTCAATTACGGTATCAGCTAATGGAATTCGTGCTTCCGGTAAGCCAATTTGTTGAGCAGCTTGACAAGCCAAAACTGCTCGTTGACAAGCTGCCGGATTGGCTAGTCCTACATCTTCATAGGCACAAACAATCAAACGACGAATAATGGAATTTAAATCCCCGGCTGCAAGTAAGTAAGCTAAATAATAAATTGCAGCATCAGTATCGCTACCACGAATGGACTTTTGAAACGCTGAAATAACGTCATAATGGTGATCGCCATTTTTATCGGCAAGAATAGATTTTTTTTGGATGGAATCTTCGACAGTCGCTAGGGAGATATGGATTTGTTGATCAGGTCCTGGGGAAGTTGATTTGACTGCTAATTCCAGACCATTTAAAGCGCTTCGTAAGTCACCGCCCGTAGCTGTAGCCAATAATTTCAGCGCTTGTGAAGAAATTTGAACTTTGTATTGTCCCAGCCCGCGTTTTGAATCTTGCAGTGCCCGCTCTAAAGCCGTTTGAATATCTTCTGGGCTTAAAGGTAAAACTTCAAAGATTTGTGTCCGGCTCCGAATAGCTGGATTAATAGTTAAATAAGGATTTTCAGTGGTGGCACCAATTAAAATAATTTGCCCCTTTTCCAGTAAAGGCAGCAAAAAATCTTGTTTAGTTTTGTCTAAGCGATGAATTTCATCTAAAAGTAACACCACAGTTCCACTCATTTTGGCTTCTGTGGCAACAATTTGCAGATCTTTTTTGGCATCAGTAGCAGCATTTAATTCGCGAAAAGCGAATTTAGTACTTCCCGCAATGGCACTGGCAATACTGGTTTTACCGGTACCTGGTGGTCCGTAAAGAATCATGGAAGATAGTAATTTGGCTTGGACCATGCGGCTGATAATTTTTCCCGGTCCAATTAAATGCGTTTGACCAACCACTTCGGAGAGATTTTGCGGTCGCATGCGATAAGCGAGCGGTTCAGGCATGGTTCCATCCTTTCTGAAAATAATTATGATAAAAGAAAAGCAACCCGAAGGTTGCTGGAAAACAGTAATTAAAGAATCTGATTGTAAAATTCAACTACTAAAGCTTCATCGATTTCTGGTTCTAATTCATCGCGTTGTGGCAAACGAATCAATTTGCCCGTCATATTATTCTCATCAAAATCAACAAATGGCGGTCGAACCACATTAGCTTCAAGAGCTTCTTTGACTTCTTGCAAATCCTTGGAACGTTCACGTAAGGAAATGGTCTGTCCAGGTGTCACTTCATAAGAAGGAATATCAACACGTTTGCCATCAACGGTAATATGACCATGATTTACTAATTGCCGTGCCTGGGCGCGGGTAACGGCCCAACCTAATCTATAAACGACACTATCTAAACGGGATTCTAATAATGCCATGAAATTTTCACCATGCTTACCATGCCGAATTTTACCGGCCTTCACGAAGGCATTTCGGAATTGACGTTCATTTAAACCGTACATCAACCGTAGTTTTTGTTTCTCTCTTAGTTGTGTTCCGTATTCTGATAATTTGCTTCGATTGTTCGGTCCGTGTTGTCCGGGAGCATAAGGACGACGTGCTAATTCTTTACCTGTACCAGATAAGGAAATCCCTAATCGACGAGATCTTTTCCAAGATGGTCCTGTATAACGAGACATAAAAATCCTCCAATATATTTGTTGGAGTAAAATAATTAACTTGTGAGTTCAACATTCGTGCAAGCAATATTGCAATCTTCACCTTTTGCAGCCGCAGGTTACACAATTGAACTAAATAGCTATTGCTTGTTGACGAGCTTGTCACTCAGTGCTGCAATTATTTTACACGCTCTCTACCATACGGGTTTTTGACGTAAAAGTCAATATATAAAGTCGGTCGAACTAATTTATCTTAGAATTAAATTTTGGTATACTAAAAATTAGAAGTTTATGTTATAAATTTGGAGTGCTGCCCATGATTTTTTTAATAATCATCATCGCAATCAGTTTGATCGTTGCATTAATTGGTCTTATTTATTATTTTTATCGAAATAATCAAGATATCGCAGACCTCAGTCGACAATTAGATCAATTAAGTAATGATTCTTTAAGTGCATTATTCGATCAAGTTAAAAATAGTAAATTAGCAGGTAGTACTTTAGATAGTTTTCAAGCAGAACAGGACCAATATACAAACATCGTTACTCAACAGTTACCAACAGCTCAAAACGCTTTACTTCAAGCAGCTGATAGTAATTCCAATTTTCGTGTTTGGTCGGCACATCGTACGTTGGTTCAATTAACGACGGAAATTCAGACGCTCCAAACTAATTATGCTCAGATAGATAAACATTTAACGCAATTAATTCAACAGTTGCAAACCGCTCAGGAGCAATCAGCAAAGATTCAAGCCCAGTATCAAGATTTACAAAATAAATTAACAACACAATCGGATCTCTCAGCAGCAGCACAAAAAAACTTACAAGAGCGTCTGCACGACAAAGAGCAGACGCTTACTAGTATCAAACAGTTATCCCAGACAGGAGATGTCTTAGAGGCAACGGAACAATTCTCGCAGTTAAAAACCCAATTGGATGGCTTTCAAAGCTTATTGGAACAAGTTATTACTCGTCAACAGCGGTTGCAAGTAGAGTTTAAAGCGGAATTAACGGAATTAAAGCAAGCTAGTCAGCGACTTAAAGATGAAGGGATTAACATTGCCGATCCGCAAATTTTACCTGAATTAGATCAAATTCAAAGTGCAATTGAGCAATTACAAACAGCCTTAAACCAATTAGAAATTACTGAATTTGATAAATTAGAACAAAAGGTTAAAAAACGGTTTGAAGTTTTGTATAATCGTATTGCGGTCGAATGGCGTTCAAAGCGTAAAGTCAAAAAACAACAACGGCCTTTAGTGGATTTTATTCACCATGCCTTAAAACAAAATGCTAGTTTACTTCAAGAATTAGATCGATTAAATCAAGATTTTCTGATTGATATTCAAAATCGCCGCGACGTTCAAGCCTATCAAGAACATATTTTACAAATTGAGCGGGAATATCATCAACAGATTGATAATATCCGTAGTTCGAACGCAGTTTATTCTCAGGTTTTGCAGGCTTTTCAATTATTTACGCAACAATTGTCCCAAATTGAACAACAACAACAAGCATTGGCGGTTAAATTGCAAAAAATAACCACTGATTTTCAACAGGCTCAAAAAAATTTGCAAAGTTGTACCCAAGAATTATATGGTATTCAAAAGCAGGTGAAAATGCAGCATCTAAAAGGGCTGCCGGCAAGCTATAATCAAACCTGTCAGATGGTAACGGAAGAAATCAATCAAACACTGCAGATGTTACAAAATCCGCCCATTGATGTGGAAGAATTAACTAAACAATGTTTTGTGACCCAGGAAGATTTTGATAATTTTGTCCAAAAAACGAATAGTTTACTAGCAGATGTTAGCTTAATCAGTCACTTATTGCAGTATGCCAATCGCTATAAAGCGGATTACCCGCAAGTTGCGCAAGCAATTCAAACGGCACAAGGATTATGTGATCAAGCTTTTGATTACCACCAAGCGGTCAAAACTTTGGGTGCAGCTTTAGAACAAGTGGAACCGGGTTGTGTTCAACGTCTGCAAAACTTAGCACAAGCTGAACAAAACAATTCTAAATAATTGTAAAAACATTTTAAAAGCCTGATGGCTTTTTTGTTTGGTTAATTTAAGCTAAAAGGAGCCGAAGTATGATTTATTTTGACAATAGTGCGACAACTAAAATAGCCCCATCAGTTCTAGCTACTTATCAGCAGGTAAGTGAAAAATACTGGGGCAATCCATCGAGCCTACACCATTTAGGTGATGAAGCTCAACAAATGCTTGCTTCGGCTCGGCGACAGATTGCGTCATTGTTACATTTTGACTCAAAGGAAATTTATTTTACCAGTGGCGGCTCTGAAGGTGATAACTGGGTTATTAAAGGCACAGCGATGGAGAAACAGGAATTTGGGCGGCATATTATTACTACCAGCGTCGAACATGCTGCGGTCACTAATTCGCTACACCAATTAGAAAAATTAGGCTTTAAAGTCACTTATTTACCAGTAGATAAGCAGGGACGAATTAATCCTGCCGACTTGCAAGCTGCCGTGCGGAATGATACTATTTTAGTTTCAGTTATGGCAGTAAATAACGAAGTGGGAACGATCCAGCCGATTCATGCTATAGCTCGGATTCTAGATTATTATCCAAAAATTCATTTTCATGTAGATGCAGTTCAAGCGCTAGGTAAAAATCTGTGGTCACAAATTTATGATCCGCGAATTGATTTTATGACTTTTTCGGCACATAAATTTCATGGGCCGCGAGGAATTGGTTTTATTTATGCGAAGTCCGGACGGAAAATCGCACCCTTAATTGCCGGCGGCGGCCAAGAACATAACTGGCGTAGTGGTACGGAAAACACACCGGCAATTGCTGCTATGGCAAGAGCTTTGCGTTTGGCCTTAACCGATGAGTCCCGACATGCACAACTTCAAAACCAATTACGGGAGCAGTTGATAACTCATTTAAAAACTTTAGACAATGTGCAGATATTTTCAGGTTTAACTACAGATTTTGCCCCCCATATTGTTTGTTTTGCTTTAAAAGGAGCTCGCGGTGAGACGACCGTGCACGCTTTTGAAAAACAAGAAATTTATTTATCCACAACTAGTGCTTGTTCTTCGCGCACGGGGGATGAATCCGTTACCCTAAAGGCGATGCATGTTCCCGATCAAGTGGCCACAAGTGCCGTGCGAGTCAGTCTCGATGAACAAAACACTCCAGCGGAAATGACAACATTTATTCAGGTTTTAGATCAGATTCACCAACATTATCAAGTTTTAAATTAAGGAGCAATTATGAACTATACCGAAATTATGGTGCGTTATGGCGAATTGTCTACTAAAGGTAAAAATCGCCGTAATTTTATTGATCGTCTACATGGCAATGTGGAAAAAGTCTTACATCCATTTCCTCAGGTTCGTATTCATCCGAAACGGGATCGAATGCATTTAACGCTCAATGGAGCAGATGCGCAGCAAGTGATGCAGCGGTTGCAAGGAGTTTTTGGTATTCAAAATTATTCACCCAGCATTCAAATTCCAAAGGAAATGGCGGCTATTAAAAAATTAGCTCTCCAAATGGTTCAAGAACAATATCAGCCGGGGAAAACTTTCAAAATTGCAACTAGACGGGCAGATCATCAATTCGCTTATGATACAAATCAAATTAATTTAGCCGTGGGTGACTATGTAAGTTCACACTTGCCTGATATTCAAGCAGAAATGCGCCATCCGGATATTAAAATTCAAATTGAAATTCGGCTGGATGGGGCATATTTATCCAGCCAAACATATTCAGGTGCCGGTGGTTTGCCAGTAGGAACAGCAGGCAAAGCGATGTTGATGTTATCAGGGGGAATTGATTCACCTGTGGCAGGCTATTTAGCTATGAAACGCGGCGTTGAGATTGAAATGGTTCACTTTTATAGCCCCCCATATACGAGCGAAAATGCACTCTTCAAGGCTAAAGAATTAACTGCACGTTTGGCACGTTATGCGGGAAGAATTCGCTTTTTACAAGTTCCTTTTACTGAAATTCAAGAAACTATTAAACAAGAAGTTCCGGCGGGTTATTTAATGACGGTTCAACGGCGACTAATGTTGCGGCTCACAGATGCTTTACGCCAACAACGTAATGGTTTAGCTATTTTTAATGGTGAATCTGTGGGACAAGTGGCCTCACAAACTTTGGAAAGTATGGCCGCCATCAATGATGTCACGACAACCCCGATTTTACGACCCGTTGCAACGCTGGATAAAACGGAAATCATAAGACTGGCAGAACACATTGGAACTTTTGATTTATCCATTCAACCGTTTGAAGATTGTTGTACTATTTTTGCACCTCCGCGGCCAAAAACCAAACCGCGGCTAGATAAAGCTCGGGAATATGAAGCACGTTTAGATACTACAGGCCTAATCCAACGCGCGTTAGCACAGACGCAATTAACGGAAATTCATTCGGAAGAGCATTTTTTAGAATCAGAGAACACAGAAATGGTAAATTTATTATAATTAGTGATTGACGTCTGAGATTTTTTTCCTTATTATCTAATTAAATATTAAGTGTTGAACAAGAGTTCTGTTAGTTACTTTTTATACAGAGAGGCTAAGTGGCTGAGATTTAGCCAAAAAGATTAACAGATGTTACTTGTGAGCTGTCTAAAAAGACCGGGCAACCGTTATCAATCAAGATAAAAACCAGCTATGAGTTGATTTTTAAGTTAGGTGGTACCGCGTATGTCCCCATTCGTCCTAAGATGAAACTTAGGGCGTTTTTTATTTATCTAAAAGGAGTTTAATGCTATGGCTAAACAAATAGAAATGTCTCCCAAATATGATCATCATGAAGTAGAAGCCGGACGTTATCAAAAATGGGTGGAAGCAGGCTTATTTAAACCTAGTGGCGATCAGCAAGCCCACCCATATTGTATTGTTATTCCTCCTCCTAATGTCACTGGGAAACTGCACTTAGGACATGCTTGGGATACAACTATTCAAGATATTTTAATTCGCCAAAAACGAATGCAAGGATTTGATACCTTGTATTTACCAGGTATGGATCATGCAGGAATCGCCACGCAAGCGAAAGTAGAAGCTAAATTACGTGAACAAGGTCAAAGCCGTTATGATTTGGGCCGGGACAAGTTTGTGGCAGAAGTTTGGAAATGGAAAGATGAATATGCCAAAATAATTCACAAGCAATGGGCTAAATTAGGCTTGTCAGTTGATTATTCCCGTGAACGCTTTACCTTAGATGAAGGTTTATCGCAAGCCGTTCGGAAAGTGTTTGTAGATTTATATAATCAAGGCTTGATTTATCGTGGTGAATATATCATTAACTGGGATCCGGAATTACAAACAGCTTTATCCGATATGGAAGTGGAACATCAAGATGACCAAGGGGCATTTTATCATGTGAAATATCCACTAACCGATGGTTCTGGTTTTATTGAAATTGCAACTACACGTCCGGAAACTATGCCAGGCGATACGGCAGTGGCCGTCCACCCCAAAGACGAACGTTACCAAGACCTGATTGGTAAAGAAGTTTGGTTGCCGTTATTTGATCGTAAATTACCAATTATTGCAGATGCTTATGTCGATCCTGAATTTGGTACGGGTTTAGTAAAAATTACGCCTGCGCATGATCCTAATGACTTTAAAGTTGGTAACCGGCATCATTTACCTCGGATTAATGTCATGAATCCGGATGGAACGATGAATGAGAACGCGGGCGCCTATGCGGGCATGGAACGTTTTGCTGCTCGAAAAGCGATTGTGGCAGATTTAAAAGCGCAGGGTTATTTATTAAAAGAAGAACCGATTGTGCATAGCGTGGGACACTCGGAACGTTCAGGTGTACAAGTTGAACCTCGTTTATCTACGCAATGGTTTGTAAAAATGAAACCCTTAGCGGAGATGACTTTGAAAAATCAACAAACTGCGGGTAAAGTCAACTTTGTCCCAGAGCGTTTTGAGCATACTTTTGAACAGTGGCTTAATGATATTCATGACTGGGTGATCTCCCGACAATTATGGTGGGGTCACCGAATTCCAGCTTGGTATCATAAAAAGACTGGCGAAATGTATGTGGGGGTCAAAGCTCCCGAAGACCTAGAAAATTGGGAACAAGATCCGGATGTTTTGGATACTTGGTTTTCCAGTGCTTTGTGGCCGTTTTCAACTTTAGGTTGGCCCGATACGCAGGCTGCTGATTTCAAACGTTATTTTCCGACTAATGCTCTGGTTACGGGCTATGATATTATCTTCTTTTGGGTAGCACGAATGGTTTTCCAAAGTTTAGAATTTACAGATCAAAGACCATTCAAAGATGTCATTTTACATGGTCTGATTCGCGATGAACAAGGTCGTAAAATGAGTAAGTCATTGGGTAATGGTATTGATCCTATGGAGGTCATTGATCGCTATGGTGTAGATGCTTTACGCTGGTTTTTGATTACCGGTTCTACTCCTGGTCAAGATACTCGGTTCAGCTATGAAAAAGTCAGTGCGGCTTGGAATTTTATTAATAAAATTTGGAATGCCAGTCGTTTTGTTATTATGAACTTAGAAGATACCCCCGCTCCGGATCATTTGCCGGCTGCCTCAACTTTGGATTTAGCGGATCGTTGGATTTTGGAACGCTTAAATGCAACAATTAATCAGGTTTTGCATCTGTCCGAAAATTATGAATTAGGCGAAGTTGGTCGGGCTTTATATAACTTCACTTGGAATGAATTTTGTGATTGGTATATTGAATTAAGCAAGGCTACATTAAGTGGATCAGATGAACTTGCTAAAGATCATAAGCGCTATGTTTTAGCCTATGTTTTGGATCAAATTTTACGGTTATTACATCCTATAATGCCGTTTGTGACGGAAAAAATTTGGCTATCCATGCCACACATTGGCCAATCCATCATGGTAGCGGAATACCCACAGGTCCATGCGGAACTTGAGGATGCACAGGCGGCTCAACAAATGCCTATTTTAATTGCTGCGATTAAAGCTATTCGCCAGATCCGTTCGGAGGCCAATGCTCCATTAGCGACACCAGTAGACATTTTAATTGAAACTCAGTCTGCTACAGCCCAAGAAATTCTCAGTCAAAATCAAGAATATATTGAACGTTTAGGACATCCTAAACAATTGACAATTGCACAACAAGTGGCAGCTCCTAAATTAGCCTTAACAGCGGTTATTGATGGCGCACAACTCTATGTTCCTTTGGCAGAACTAGTGGATATAAAGGAAGAGATTAAACGTCAGCAAAAAGAATTAACTAAAGTGCAAAAAGATTTGGATTTTGTAAACCATAAATTGAATAATCCACAATTTGTGGCTAATGCGCCGGAAAAAGTTGTGGCAGAACAGCGGCATAAACTGCAAACTTATCAAGCTCGGCAAGCTAAAATTCAAGCTCGGATTACAGAATTACAAGAATCTTAATTGCCAGCACACTTCAATGAGAAGTGTGCTTTGCTGTGTAAAGGTTGAGAGGAGATTTTCATGATCAGCACTTATGAAGAAGCATTAACCTATATCCACAGTTTGCCACATTTGCATTCTGTCAATAACTTGCAGGCCGTACGTCAGGTTTTAACTAAGCTGGGTAATCCGCAAGATCAGATTAAAACCATTCATGTCACAGGAACCAATGGCAAAGGCAGCACTTGTAATTATTTGACCCACTTATTAGTCGCCGCGGGTTATCAGGTTGGGACTTTTATGTCACCTTATGTCCAAAAATTTAACGAACGCATTCAATTGAATGGTCATGATGTTAGTGATGAGCAGATATTAGCGTTAACACAAATAGTTCAGGCAGCAGTTAATCAAATTCAAATGCAAAATCCGGATTTTTATTTAGTAGAGTTTGAATTTGTCTGTGTGATGATGTGGCAGTTATTTGCACAACAGTCCGTGGACTATGGGATTATTGAAGTGGGAATTGGCGGTCAACATGATAAAACCAATGTCATCACTCCGGAATTATCTATTATTACTAATGTCGGCTTAGACCATGAACAATTAATTGGACCTAGTTTAAAAGATATTGCTCAGGAAAAAGCGGGGATTATTAAGTCGCAGCGACCTGTAATCGTGGGCGAATTGTTGCCGGAGACACAAACAGTTATTCAAGAGGTGGCTGCGGCGCAAGCTGCACCTGTGTATCAATTAGGGCGGGATTTTCAGTATCAACAGATCAAAATTGATAATTGGGACCACAGTCAGTTTCAATGGTCGGATGGATCGCAGCACTTTCCCGTAGCTATTGCCAGCTGTGCACAAGAACAAATGCGAGATGCAGCAATAGCTATCAAAGCTTTCACCATTTTACAACCGCACTTTTCGCCATTGCTGATTAAAAAGGCTCTTCAAAAAACTCAATTGAAAGCACGTATGCAAATAATTGCAACCGATCCTCCTATTATTTTAGATGGGGCACATAATTTGCCAGCAATTGAGGCTTTATTACACAATATTCTTAAGATCGCACCAAACCGCCGCATAGTTGTACTTTATGCGGCAATGGTAGATAAAGATCGCAATGCCATTTTGTCGGTTTTGCAACAAGCCGCAGCGCAAATAATTGTAACCAGTTTTGAAGAACCACGAGCTGCCCAACAATCTGATTATCAAAATTTATCAAGCACCTGTCGTTTTATAGACCCTTGGCCAGTAGCCTTTGGGCAGGCAGTAAATAGTTTAGATAGTGAGAGTTTATTGCTCATTTGTGGATCATTACACTTTGCCGGAGTAATTTTAGATCTTTTATCGTAATTTTAAAAAAACCGTGAGGTGACAAATGAAATTACGAGAATTGATTGCCCGTGAAGGTGCTCAACAATTAACAACCGAGCAATTATTTACAGTGATTATTGGTTCAGGAACAACAACAGCTTCGGCGGCGATGATTGCACATTTATTAGGCCAAATTTCCCATGATTTTGCACAAATCACCGAGTTAAACCCCAAGCAATTGCAACAAATAACGGGGATTGGTCCCGCCAATTTAGCCCGTATTTTAGCGGTAATTGAACTGAGTCAACGCTTATCGGCGACTCCAGCTCATTGGAAACAACCGACTGTAACCTTGCCTAATTTAGGAACCTATTTGGTTCGAGAATATGGTGATTTGCTGCAGGAACAATTGGTGGGTGTTTTTTTAGACGTTCATCAATGTGTTCTAGCAGAAAAATGTCTTTTTCGTGGTACTTATAATCATACGACCGTTGATTGTCGTGAAGTGATACGTTTAGCCTTGCAAATGCCTTGTGCGCAGATTATTATTGCGCATAATCACCCTAGCAATAATTTGATCCCTTCGAAAGCTGATCGAGAATTTACGCAAAATTTACAAACTTGTTGTCGTTTATTTCAACTAGAATTGCTTGATCACTTAATCTTAGGGCAGCGCTCTTTTGTCAGTTTAAAAGAAAAGGGATTGATGTAATTATGGTTGGAATTGGAATGTTGTATGATATAATTTAACAGAAAGTCAATTGCTTATTCATTGAAGGAGATAGCATCTTGTTTGGAATCAGATCGCGCAATGTTGGGATTGATTTAGGGACCGCCAACACAATTGTTTACCTAGAAAATAAAGGGATTGTTTTACGAGAGCCATCAGTCGTGGCAAAAAAGGTCGCTGACGGGGAAGTCGTGGCCGTAGGTCAAGAAGCACAAGCGATGATTGGAAGAACTCCCGGTAGTATTCGTGCCATTCGCCCGATGAAAGATGGGGTGATTGCCGATTACGATACTACTGCATCCATGATCAAATATTTTTTACAAAAATCCGTCGGCAATGGTCATCCTTCGGTTATGATTTGTGTACCCAGTGGAGTAACAGAAGTTGAAAAACGGGCAGTCATTGAAGCTGCCGAACACGCTGGAGCCCGAGAAGCTTATTTAATCGAAGAACCGTTTGCTGCTGCAATTGGGGCTGGATTACCAGTAATGGATCCGACAGGTAGTATGGTCGTAGATATCGGTGGTGGTACTACTGATGTGGCCACTATTTCTTTAGGAGGTATCGTTTCAAGTCGGTCTATTAGAATGGCGGGGGATAAGTTTGATGAATCGATCATTGCTTACATTCGCCAAAAATTCAATATGCTGATTGGTGAGCGCACCGCGGAACAACTCAAAATGGAAATTGGCTCGGCTTCTATCGCTGCGGCGGAGGAGATTAAAGGCATGAGTATTCGCGGTCGGGATTTAGTTAGCGGTTTGCCTAAAACCATTGAATTAACGGCAGTTGATATTGCGACCGCTATTCACGAAGATATTGAAGAAATTATGGTCGCCATTAAGGAAACTTTAGAAGAAACTTCACCGGAGATTTCAGCTGATGTCATTGATCATGGGATTGTTTTAACCGGTGGCGGGGCCTTACTGAAAAATTTACCTGAAGTAATTTCAGACTCTACACGTGTGCCAGTTTTTGTTGCTCAGGCTCCATTAGATTGCGTCGCAATTGGGACAGGGGAATCCCTCCAAAATTTAGACGTCATGCGCAATCATAAATAAAGGTGGGGTTACCCACTTTTTTAATTTTAATGGAGGCTGTCTATGCGCAAATTTTTCTCAAATAAAAAATTAATCATTATCATGATTGTGGTAATTCTAACTTTTGGGATGATTTCGGCTTCAGTCGCTTTGGGTGATCGAAAAGCAAAACCTAATTTTGTGCATCAAATGGTTAATGATAGTATCGGTATTATAGGGAATGTGGTCGCTATTCCGTTAAATGGCATCCATAATTTGGGTGCAGACGTCCATGACCTAGCCAATACTTATCAGGAAAATAAGCGTTTAAAATCACAACTTGCTGATTTGGCGCAAATTAAGGCTCAAGTGGCTACCTTAAAAAAAGAAAATAAATCCTTGAAACAACAAGTACGATTGAATAAAACATTAATTGATTATCATCAGATGTCGGCAGTGGTGATCTCCCGGTCTCCTAATAATTGGCAAAATTATATTATTGTTAATAAAGGTACTATGGCGGGCGTCCAGAAGAATATGCCGGTCATGTCGGGTTCTGGACTTATTGGGCGCGTCACAGAAGTAAACCGAACAAATTCTAAGGTTAGTTTGATTTCCACTGACAAGTCTTTGAGCAATAAATTTGCAGTAGAAGTTTTGGATAAGGCTAAATCGGATACTACTGGGATAATTGGACATTATAATCAGGAACAAAATTTATTAGTCATGACTAATGTGGCTTCGACCGAAGGGGTTCAAAAGGGGCAAAAAGTCATAACTTCCGGTTTAGGTGGTTTAACACCTCGGGGATTATTTGTCGGTAAAGTTTATGCTGTTAAAAAAGATGATTATGGGTTAGTCTCTTCAATATATGTCAAACCCGCAACAGATTTGAATAATTTCAACATCGTAACAATTATTAGTCGAGATGTGGAACATGGTTGATTTTAAGGGACGTCCTGCTAAATATGTAGCGCAATTTTTCTTTTTGTTATTAGGCTTCTTTTTAGATGGCTCGTTAAAAAGTTTGATTATGTGGTTTAATCTGCCATCTAATCAAGTTTCTTTACAAATGCTGTTATTCTTTTTGAGCATTTTAGTTTTATATGATCATGATGAAGACCCGCATTTATTTTATTATGCAGTTATCTTGGGTGTAGCCTATGATTCTTATTATTCGCATATTTTTGGACTGTACACGATTATTTTTCCTATCACAGTCATTTTAGTTCAACGGGTGCGAGCGTATGTTCCCCGGACAGCTATTTTTATGTGGAGCATTTATTTCATTTTATTGACTTTATCTTGTATTTATTTGTACCTCATCGGCTCTTTTTTGGATCTCACGATGGTCGATGGCACTAAATTTGTTGTTTATTGGTTGGCGCCAAGCTTACTGTGGAATTCAATTTGTTTTGCAATTTTTTATTACCCGATTAATAAATTGGCTCAGTGGCTCGTCCAAATTAATTCTGGAAGTTAAGAACAAGGCCCAACTTATTGGGCGCCATAATTTCAAAACACTTTAACTATTTCAGGATGAGTTTATGATATAATCAATGTAGTTTTGTTATGGATTAGCAAAAATCGCAATTGTGCCAATCCTGGGGAGGTTGCACGTGGATAATGTTGTATTAAAGGGGAAAAATAAACAATATTATTTAGAAATTAATTCAGATAGTGATTTAAAGCAATCGTTCAAAGACATCCAAAAATTGTTGGCTGATTTGCAAAAGTCTACTAAGGAAACTGCTCCTACAGATGAATTGCCAGTAATTATTGATACACAAAATCGTTTATTGACGAAAAAGCAAATGCTTGACTTAACTAACTTAGTGGCAAAATTTCATTTGTTTAGCAATATTAAAGTTATCAATAAAGTTTTGGATCGGGCGGCTGCGGAGAAATATGTTCAAGAAAATCAATTAAATATCGAAACCAAAATTGTGCGCTCTGGTCAAATTGTGACTTATCAAGGAAATTTGCTTTTAATGGGTGGTGTTCATCGAAGTGGGGAAGTTCGGGCTTCTGGTGATATCTACATCATGAGCCCAGTAGATGGAATTGTTCATGCTGGCTATCCTAACAATAATCAAGCTATTATTATCGGTGATTTAAGTCATGCCAGTCAACTACGAATTAGTGATTTAATTGCAATTGTTGCCGATTTAGAAGTGGATAAATTAACTGAGCAAACCTTATTTTATGTAAATGATTTACATAACTTAGCACAAGATCAAGTACAAAATTTGAATGATATTAAGCCTCAAAAGGGGATTGTCTTGGATTAAGGAGCGGTTTAATGGGAACATCGATTGTAGTGACTTCAGGTAAGGGTGGAGTCGGCAAAACCACTACAGCTGCCAATTTAGGTATTGCTTTGGTTAAAAATAAAAAGCGGGTTTGTGCGATTGATTTAGATGTTGGTTTACGTAATTTAGATACTATGCTAGGGTTAAGCAATCGGGTTATCTATGATTTGATTGATGTGATTGAAAACCGTGTAGATGTAAACCAAGCCTTAGTTGAACATCCCAATTTTAAGAATCAATTATATTTACTTGCGGCTTCGCAAAATGCAACCCAGAGTAATTTGAATATTGCACGAATGCAAAAAATTGTTGCCCAGTTGAAAGCCGAATTTGATTTTGTCATTTTGGACTGTCCAGCAGGCATTGAAACTGGATTTAAGGCGGCGATAAATGTCGCAGATAGTGCCATTGTTGTCACAACTCCCGAGGTGGCTGCCGTTGGTGATGCTGACCGAGTGGTCGGCATATTAGAACATTCTGCTTTGAATTATGGGATCCATTTGGTCATCAACCGCGTTCGGATGCAGATGGTGGAAAGCGGAACCTCCATGGATATTCAAAGTATTGTTAACCGCTTGTCAGTTCCTTTAATCGGTGTTATAGTTGATGACGACGAAGTTATTGCTACTTCTAACCAAGGGCAATCGATCGTCGCACTGGAATCTGATAATCGAGCGGCCGCTGGTTATCTTAATCTAGCCCGCCGTATTTTAGGTGAGCAAATACCGTTAAATGAAATTGATTTTGCCAGCAATTCGCTTCCTCAACGAAGTAGTAAACCTGGTTTCTGGCAACGATTGTTTCATCGTAACAATTAAAAAGTAAAAAAGAATTAAAATGGCAATGATCAAGACAGATATAGTTGGTTGATTCAGAGAGGCTGTGGGAGCTGCGAACAGCTATCGCTAATTATAGAACACACTTGTGAGTCAATGTTAATCCCATTCGGTACATCCGTTATTCTGTGCAGTTACACAACTGTTTGAGGTGTTTAATGTGAATTAGACATGAATTAGGGGTGGGACCACGTTTTTTGTAAATCGTCTCCTTGAGTATCATACTCAAGGAGTTTTTTTTATCTTTGAGGTGAAACTATGAAGTATATTATCCAAATATTACCGTCACTTTTGAATGGTACACGTATCACCATTTTATTGTTTGCGATCACGTTAGTTTTATCCATTCCTTTAGGAATTTTGTTTGCTTTAGGGTTGCGAAGCAAGTTTAAACCCTTAGCTATTTTATTAGATTTATATGTCTGGTTGATGCGGGGAACTCCGTTATTACTCCAATTAATCTTTGTATTTTACGGGTTACCGATTATTGGCATAGTTTTTGAGCGGTTTACCGCGGCTGTCGTGGCATTTGTCTTTAATTATGCGGCATATTTTGCGGAAATCTTTCGCGGTGGGTTACAGGCTGTCAGTCACGAACAGCGCGAAGCAGCTGCTTTACTTGGTTTATCACGTGGGCAAACCTTGAGATTTATTGTTTTGCCGCAAGTAATTAAAATTGTATTGCCCTCAATTAGTAATGAGGTCATTAATTTAATCAAAGATTCGTCGTTAGTATATGTCTTAGGTATTGGCGATCTGTTACGGGCTGGCAATGTGGCCACGGCTCGAGATGTAACTTTGGTGCCGTTACTGATGGTTGGTTTAATTTATTTAATTTTAATAGCCGGTTTAACCTATTTACAAAAAGTAATTGAACGGAGGTTTTCTTATTATGAATAATGTTGCTACAAGGACTCCGATTTTAGAATTAACCAATTTAAGTAAGACTTTCGCCAATAAAGTTATTTTTAAAAATATTAACTTGCAAGTTATGAAAAATGATATCTTGTCAATTGTGGGACCTAGTGGAGTTGGCAAAACTACGTTATTACGGACCATTTTAGGGTTAGAACCAGTCGATAGTGGTTCATTTAAATTTGCCGGTCAAGTTTTTGATCCTACAGATCATTCGCAAAATCAAATTGGAATAGTTTTTCAAGATTACCGCTTATTTCCCAATTTGAACGTATTGGAAAATATCACATTAGCCCCAATACAAGCTCAAAAACAAACTCCAGCTGCTGCCGTGCAACAAGCAGATCGGTTATTAGAATTTTTAAAGTTGACACCCCAGCGCAAGCTATATCCTTTTCAATTGTCTGGGGGGCAAAAACAGCGAGTAGCCATTGCCCGGGCGTTAATTTTAGAACCACAGATTTTGTGTTACGACGAACCCACCAGTGCGCTAGATTCCAGCAATAAATGGCAAGTAGCCAATCTGCTGCGGCAATTTCAAAAACAAGGAATGACGCAATTAGTAGTTACGCACGATGATCAATTTGCCCAAAAAATTTCGAGTGATATTTTTCAAATGGGGTAGAAGAAATGAAAAAATTAGGTTATTTGTTACTAGTTTGTTGTAGTCTATTACTAATGAGTGGCTGTGGGGCTCATCAACGTTTAGGCACTGGACAAAAGACTCTCATTGTGGGATTGGATGATTCTTTTGTTCCCATGGGTTTTCAAACTCCGGGTGGTCGCTTGAGTGGTTTTGACATCGATTTAGCTCAAGCAGCTGGCAAGGTGATGAAGCGGAAAATTGTTTTTCAGACGATTGATTGGTCAATGAAAGAAACGGAATTACGCAATGGGACAATTGATTTAATTTGGAATGGGTATACCAAAACTCCTGAGCGGCAGAAAAAAGTTGCTTTTTCGCAAATTTATTTACAGAACCGACAAGTGATGGTAGTTCCCCGTTCATTGAAAATCACTCGTTTAAAACAATTACAGAATAAAACAGTAGGTGTTCAGTCCGCTTCGACGGGATATTTTGATGTGATGCAGGAGCCGAAGGTACTCAAAGATTTTATTAAAGACCAGCGTCCGGTGCAATATGATAATATTCAACAGGGGATGTTAGATTTACAATCCGGCCGTATTCAAGGTTTTTTAATTGATGGGGTATTTGCCCGTTATTATTTGAAACAAGGACATCTCAATAATAAATACCGTGTAATCACCTCACCTTTTCCCCCGGATAAATTTGCCGTGGGGATTAACCGCCATAACCTAGCTTTGCAGCGCCAGGTGAGGGAAGCTTTGGATCAATTAAAAAAATCTGGTGAATTACAAAAAATTCAACAAAAATGGTTTGGAACGACAATGGCACAATAAAAAAAGCATCTTGTTTATTAACAAGATGCTTTTTTACATAAAGGACATCATAGCCCCGAACACTACGCCTGCAATGGTTACAATAATCATTAACCAAACAAAAATTTGCGTAATTCGAGTAAAGATACTTTTCTTTTTCTTCATTAAAATCACCTGAATAAAAATAATTCTGTTTGCATCGTAAATTATTTATTGGTAAATTGCAAATCATTTTTTAACTTTCTCAAAATCCCAAAATCACCAGTAACTAAAGGTGGTTATTTGTGGTTATAGGTGGTTGAATGTGGTAATATCAATTATAGATTGAGGTGGTTCCATGTTTATGGGGGAATTTCATCATAGCTTGGATGCCAAAGGCCGAATTATTATCCCAACAAAATTTCGTGAACAATTAGGGAATAGTTTGGTTTTAACACGAGGCATGGATGGCTGCTTATTTGGATATTCACTGACAGAATGGAATCTGTTAGAAGCAAAACTGCAAAAACTGCCTTTAACCAAACGCAATGCACGTTCTTTTGTGCGCTTTTTTTATTCTGCTGCGGCAGAATATGAATTTGACAAGCAGGGTCGAGTGAACTTAAGTAATGTCTTAGTCAATTATGCTCAATTGACTAAAGAATGCGTGATTGCTGGAGTCGGTGAGCGGATTGAAATTTGGGATGCCGGTAAATGGGAAGACCTCAATCAAGCAATTTCTACCAACTTCGATCAACTATCGGAGGATTTACAAGATTTATTAAATATTAATTTATAATTTTTAAGGAGCCTGAATTTGTTAATGTTGCAACATGAGACCGTCTTATTAAAGCCGACCATTGATGCACTACAAGTACACGATGGGGGAATTTATGTGGATGCGACTTTTGGACGCGGCGGCCACTGCCGTTATTTGTTGCAGCAGGCGCACCATTTACAAGTATTAGCATTTGATCGTGATCAAGCAGCCATTGCAAGTGGACAGGCCTTGGTACAACAAGTGCACCAGCAGACTGATAATTCATTAACTTTAATTGCTCGAAATTTTACGAATTTAAAAGCCGAACTATCCAAACGGCAGATCAAGCAAATTGATGGGATTTGTTATGACTTGGGAGTTTCATCACCACAATTTGATGATCCTCAACGGGGGTTTAGTTACCGTTTTAACGCCCGGTTAGATATGCGCATGGATCAGACGCAAACTAAAGATGCTTATCAAATCGTTAATCAATGGGATTATAAGCAATTAGCCGACATTTTATTTCGTTATGGAGATGAAAAGTATGCTAAGCGCATTGCCCGTTTAATTGTTCAGCAACGTGAGCAGCAACCTATTGTTACTACTTTTCAATTAGTTGATTTAATTAAAGAAGCAATTCCTGCTGCCGCTCGGCGGACAGGCAAAAATCCCGCCAAAAGAACATTTCAAGCCTTAAGGATTGCTGTTAATGATGAATTACAATCTTTACAGACTTCTTTAGAGCAAGCTATTCAATTGTTGCGTCCACACGGTTTGATCAGTGTCATTACTTTTCAATCGTTGGAGGATCGCATTGTTAAGCAAATTTTCCGAAAATATGCTCAACCAGATGTACCACGGGATTTGCCAGTGATTCCTCCTGAATTACAACCAACCTTAAAAATTATTACTAAAAAACCAATTACCGCAGATCCTACGGAATTAAAACACAATCATCGTGCACATAGCGCACATTTGCGTATTGCACAAAAGCTACACTAATAGTATTGGGGATTATTTTATGGCTCAAACAGCTGCTAGGAAAACAGAAAATGTAACACAACCAAAAGTCCAACCACAACAAGATAATAGCTTACAACGAGTCATTGCGGTTGAAAATCAAGCTGTGCCTTTTTCGAAAACTGAAAAAATACTGGTTGTAATGATTGGTGTTTTGACTTTTGTTTGTACTTTAGCTTTGATTGGCCTACGGACAGATAATGCGCAACAACAAAGACAAGTCCAAGATTTATCAGCCAAAATGGAAACGGTCCAAAATCAAAATAGTAATTTACGTCAAGAAATTAGCGAACTGAATAATTCTTCACGTTTACTGCGAATTGCCGAACAACATCATTTAAGCTTAAAAAATGAAAATGTAAGGAACATTTCTAAATGAAAATGACAGGCAACAGACGGCAGTACATAATTAAAAAGGCACGGCATGATCGAAAAATTGTGGGAATTTGGTTTTTGATCGTGGCTGCCTTATTTTTTATGGGAGGGCTTAGCCGATTTGCCTACATTGCTGTAAGTGGTCATGTGGGAAATGTTGATCTTAATCAGCGAACCACCGATAAATATCGACACCAAAAAATATTGTGGGCACAGCGCGGAACCATATATGCTCATGATGGTTCTAAAATTGCCTATAGTGATAAATCTTATCAAATTTACGCAGTTCTCAATAAAAATTATAAAGACAATCAGCATAAGCCTTTATATGTGGTTGATAAAACTCGCACCGCTCATATTTTAAGTCAGTATATTCCTTTGAGTGAAAGTGAGATTTATCGGATTTTGACACCTAAAAATAAAAACACTTTCCAAGTTGAATTCGGCAGTGCCGGACATAATTTAAGTTTAAATGTGAAAATGGCCATTGAGCAGCATCATCTGCCTGGCATCTATTTTTATTCGACAGCCGCCCGTTCTTATCCTAATGAAGTTTTTGCCTCTAATACCATTGGTTTGGCTCAACCAGTTACAAAACACCAGCAAACTGATTTACAAGGAACCATGGGTTTGGAACAATATTTTAATAAAGAATTGCAAGGGAAAAATGGCTATGAGATTCGAAATACCGATCCGGAGGGATATACCTTACCACAAACTCGTCCAGCTATTAAGACTCCAATTCAAGGCAAAAATATTTATACTACACTCGATCAGAATTATCAGCAATATTTAGAAACTTTAATTAAAACTGTTTATCGCAAATACCGTCCGCGCCAAATTCAAGCGATTGTGACTAATCCCAAAACTGGAGATATTTTAGCAATCACTCAGCGGCCATCTTTTAACCCAGTGACAAAAGTCGGCCTCAACAAAGCCTGGCTCAATCAGGCGACTCAAATCACTTATGAACCGGGGTCAGTCTTTAAAGTTTTGACTTTGGCGACCGCCATTAATTCGCATCGTTATAATCCGAATCAATACTACCATTCCGGATCAGTCACTGTCGGCGGCCGAGTTATTAATGATTGGAATCATACCGGTTGGGGTGATATTCCCTTGAGTGAAGCTTTTCCCCGCTCTAGTAATGTCGGCATGGTATTTTTAGAACAACAAATAGGAGCTGATCGTTGGTTAAAATATCTCAAAACCTTTCATATTGGACAAAAAACGGGCGTTACCTTACCTGAAGAAGTCAGAGGGAAAATTAATTTTCAACGCACTTCTGATCAAGCTGTCACTGCCTTTGGTCAAAGTGTGGCGGTTACAGCCTTGCAAATGGTTCAAGCTCTAAGTGCAGTAGGGAATAAGGGTCAGATGATGCGGCCACGAATTGTTTCTCAAATTGTGGATCCGAATACCGGCCAAGTCAAAAAACTGCCCCCGCACGTGGCAGGGCAGCCCATTACTGCCAAAACAGCTAAAGCGGTTTTAGCAGCTATGCGTGATGTGGTACAAAAAGATTATGGGACCGGTCAGGCTTATAAAATAGATAATCAAGATATCGCTGTTAAAACCGGTACCGCCCAAATTCCCGGTCAAAATGGTAATTATTTAACCGGGAGCAATGATTATATCTATTCTGTAGCTGGGTTAGCTCCAGCGTCCAATCCTAAATATTTAGTTTATATTACAATGGAGCAGCCACAATCGCTAACCGAAGCACCGGAAAAAATATTATCAGAAGTTTTTAATCCAATGATGCAACGCCTATTAGGAACAGGTACAATAGAAAATGTATCTGCACAAACGGAAGCAATTGCGGTTGCTGATATGACAGGTAAATCACGCCAACAATCCATCAATCAATTAGAAAAAAGAAAGTTAAAAGTCGGAGTTGTCGGTACTGGTAATACGATTGTGCAACAATTGCCAGTTGCCAAATCAAAAATTCTCACGGATCAACGTGTGATTTTATTGACCAATGGTTTGATGACCATGCCGGATGTCAAGGATTGGTCCAAAAATGATTTATTGAAATTATCTTATATAACTGGCAAAAAGATTGTTATGGAAGGGCACGGCTATGCTGTTCAACAAAGCGTTGCTCCCGGAGCGATTTTAAATAAAGTCGATCAAATCATTGTGCAACTAAAATAAATAAGAGAGAGGAAACCATGGAACTGTTAAAGTTACTGATTCCATTTTTAAGTAGTGGAATTATTGTGATCATACTAATGCCTTTGTTTATAAAAATGATGCGCATTCATCAAGAAGGACAACAAATTCGGACAGAAGGTCCGAAATGGCAAGATTATAAAGCGGGGACTCCCACAATGGGCGGGGTCATTTTTCTACTAGCTTTGGTTTTAACCAATATTTGGGTAAGTTCGTATTTCCAGAGTTACACCATCTCGCTAATTTTAATTAATTTAGTAATGATTCTTTTTGGGTTAATTGGTTTTATGGATGATTTTATTAAATTACGCAAACATCGTAATTTAGGACTCAAGGCTGGTCAAAAAGCCAGTTTACAAGTCTTATTTGCACTGTTCTACATTGGAATTGCGTATTTTTACCAATTACCTCATGATTTGGCGTTAGGCGATTGGATTATTCATTCGCGAATTATTTTTTTGGTTTTTGCTTTAATTTGGATTGTAGGTTTTTCCAACGCCGTAAATTTAACCGATGGTTTAGATGGATTAGTTGGCGGGTTAGCAGCTATTGCTTATAGTGCTTACGGTTATATTGCATATCAACAACAAAATTGGGACATTTTAATTGCTTGTTTGTCGGTTGTGGGAGCCTTGGTAGCTTTTTTGGCTTTTAATCACAAGCCGGCCAAAATTTTTATGGGCGATGTGGGTTCTTTGGCTTTAGGAGCTGGTTTAGCCGTGTTAGCTATTACTTTAAATGTTCCTTGGTCACTACTTTGGATTGGCATTGTGTTTGTTATTGAAACAGCCAGTGTGATGCTTCAGGTGGCTGTTTTTAGGCGGACGCATAAACGGATTTTCAAAATGACACCCATTCATCACCATTTTGAGTTATCTGGCTGGTCCGAATGGCAAATAGTTCTGGTTTTCTGGATGGTTGGTTTAATTGCTGCAATCAGTTATCTAGTAATTTTTATAGGATAGGAAGTTTAAGTTCATGAAAGAAATTGACGATTTTCGTCAAAAAAAAGTGTTAGTTCTTGGCTTAGGTAAAAGTGGTTATAGTGCAGCATTATTGTTGCAGCATTTAGGAGCCCAAGTGACTTTGAATGATGCGCAAGATTTAACACACAATAAACGCGCACAACAATTAGTGGATGCGGGTATAGAAATTGTCAGTGGTCATCATGATGTGGCTCTTTTTCAAAAACATTTTGCATTAATGGTTAAAAATCCTGGAATTGGGTATGATAATCCCATGGTTCAACAGGCGCTGCATTTAAAACTGCCAATTATTACGGAACCGGAGTTAGCTTATCGTGTATCTGAGGCTCCTTTTATTTGTGTCACTGGTTCTAATGGTAAAACGACCACGACTACTTTAATTCAATTGATTTTAGACCATCATCGCCAGCACGGGCATGCTTATAAAGCAGGGAATATTGGTATTCCGGTAAGTGAAGTGGTGCAACAGGCCACAGCTCAAGATGACATTGTGGTGGAGACCTCTAGCTTTCAATTGTTGGGGGTTCAACAGCTGAAACCTAAAATTGCGGTATTGACTAATATATATGAGGCACATCTAGATTATCATAAAACCCGTGCTAATTACGTTAAAGCCAAAATGAATATTACCAAAAACCAAACAGCAACTGATTATTTTGTGGTTAATTTTGATCAGGCGGAATGGCGGCAATTGAGTCAACAAAGCCAAGCCCAAATTATTCCTTTCTCACGGACTAACTATACAAAACAAGGAGCCTACCAGCAAGACGGCACCTTATATTATCGTGGTGAAGCGATCATCTCCGTAGCGGAAGTAGCTTTACCTGGCCCCCATAATATTGAAAATTGTTTAGCCGCAATTGCAGTGGCCAAAATTATGAAAAAAAGTAACGCCGATATCCGCGCAGTTCTCTCGACATTTACGGGTGTCAAACATCGAATTCAGTATTTAACGACAAAACAAGGGGTTAAAATTTATAACGATTCAAAGGCAACCAATATCGAAGCCACTAAAGTTGCCTTAAATTCGTTTACAGAACCGACAGTTTTGATCGCTGGTGGTTTAGATCGGGGCTTTCAATTTGATGAATTAGTGGCATCTATGCAAAATGTGAAGGCCATTGTGTTATATGGGCAAACAAAGCACTTAATGGCAGCGGCGGCGCAAAAAGCGCATATTCAAACCATTAAAATAGTGGATAACTTGGATCAAGCTGTTGTCAGTGCTTGGCCTCTGTGTCAGCCGGGAGATGTATTATTACTGTCACCTGCGGCTGCTAGTTGGGATCAGTTTCAAACTTTTGAACAACGGGGTGACCGTTTTATTCAAGATATTAAAGATTTGGGTGATTAGGATATGAGAGTAATTGTTTCTGGTGGTGGAACGGGAGGACATATCTATCCCGCTTTAGCACTGATTAAACGTTTACAAGCTCGTCATTTATTGGAATCCATTTTATATGTAGGTACCAAAACAGGCCTGGAACAAAAAATTATTACTCAAGCGCAAATTCCCTTTGAAGTGATTGACATTCAAGGTTTTAAACGTAAGTTAACTTGGGAAAATGTGACAACTGTCAAATTGTTTTTACAGAGTATTTCCCGGGCCCGCAAAATTATTCAAAAATTTCAACCTGATATTGTTGTAGGTACGGGGGGCTATGTTTCTAGTGCGGTGGTCTATGCGGCGCATCGGCAAAAAATTCCGACAATTATTCATGAGCAAAACTCCATTGCCGGATTAACTAATAAATTTTTAGGTCATTTTGTGGATAAAATTGCTTATGCTTTTCCAGAGGCAGCAACGCAATTTAGTGAAAAAAAGAAATTAGTTTTTACTGGAAACCCCAGAGCTCAAGAAGTAGCTCATTTAAAGCCGAATAAGCGGCTGCAAGAAATAGGCTTGCGAAGCGATTTAGCAACGGTATTAATTTTCGGTGGTAGCCGGGGAGCAGCTCCTATTAATCGCGCAGTCATTCAATTAATTCCACAAGTGGCACGTTTGTCTTATCAAGTTTTATTCGTAACTGGCAAAGTGCATTATGAAAAAGTGCAAAAACAGTTATCATCAACTCTGCCTGCCAATGTCCGAATATTGCCCTATATTGATGATATGCCGGCGATATTACCTGATGTAGCGTTGGTAGTAGGTCGTAGTGGAGCGACCTCGATTGCTGAATTAACAGCTTTAGGTATTCCTGCTATTTTTATTCCGAGTCCTTATGTGACTCATGATCATCAAACTAAAAACGCCCAGGCATTGGTGGAACAACATGCAGCTGTCATGATTCCCGAAAGTGAATTAACTGCGACTCGATTATTACAACAGATTAATCAATTAATGATCCAGCCGCAGTTATTAGCAAAAATGCAACAAAGATCGCAAAAAATTGGCGTAGTTGATGCCAGTGATCGTATGATTAAGGTTATGTTAGAGCTAATTGCAAAAGCGAAGTGATCTTATGGGTAAAAAACGACGCTCTCCAGATGATAATTTGTTGTATTTAAAACACAATACTTATAAAGCTTCGCATTCGAAGCGGTCAAAATCACGCTGGACATTGTTAAAGGCATTAAGTCAGATATCTTTAAAAAGTTATTTTATAATTTTTTTAGCTTTATTAGTGATTTTTTGGGGTTACTGGTTTTCACCTTTAGGTCGAGTCGCGAAAATTTCGGTTTCAGGAGTTAATTATTTAGGCGAACAACAGATTATTGACGCCACGAAAATTAATAGTAATTCTTCAGTTCTACTAACTTTGTTGCAACAGCGGCAATTAAAACGGCAAATTAAAACTCAAGTACCCTTAGTTAAGCAGGTAAGTTTTCGATTTTCCAATTTTAATCAATTAAAAATTAGTGTTACCGAATACCAAACAGTGGGCTTTGTGGTTAAAAATGATGGGTACTTTCGGGTGTTAGAAAACAATCAAATAATTAAACCGAAGTTGCAACAGCCGATCGGAAGTTTTCCAGTATATCAAACTTTTGGGCCGCATACGTCATTAAAACAAATTATTCACTTATATTTAAGTTTAGCTCCTAAATTACGCAATGATATTTCAGAAATTCATGGATCACCGCGAAAATCACTTTATCCTTATCGTTTAAAATTGTATATGAATGACGGTAACTGTGTGATTGGAGACATTCGCACCTTAAAAACCAAGTTGCGTTATTATCCCGCGATTGCTAGTCGAATGTCGGAAAAAGGAGTGGTAAACTTAGAGTTAGGTGCATATTCACGTCCCAAATAATTATTAATATATATTGCTTCATTATTTTACCTTTATTATTTATAATAAAAATATTTTATATGAACATTCCATTGCTAGATTAAACAAAGTTTGCAGGGGGATCGACTTGATGAATGATTCAAAAATTATAGTAAGTTTAGACATTGGCACAACTTCTATGAAAGTGGTTGTTGCCAATGCCGCGCCAGATCAATTAAGCATTATTGGCGTAGGCAGTGTTCACGCCCAGGGAATGGATCGGGGGGTTATTGTGGACATTGACAAAGCGGCTCAAGCCATCCAAGCAGCGGTGCATAAGGCGGCTTCTCAATCCAATACCGAAATCCATGATGTGGTAGTGGGCCTGCCGGCTAATGGCTTGCAGATTTTTTCTTGTCAAGGCATGATTGCTTTAAATGATCATTCTAAAGAAATTGACGATAATGATGTTCATCAAGTCATGGCAGCTTCACTCACACAAACTTTACCTGCGGAACAAGAATACATTGCTTTAATCCCTAATAGCTTTACAGTTGATGGCTTTAAAAATATTAAAGATCCCCGAAAAATGTTGGGCACGCGGTTAGAATTTAATGGTATTTTGTATTCGCTGCCCAAGTCGATTATTCATAATTGCCTGATGGCTGTTCGGCGAGCAGGTTTAAATGTGACTAATGAAATTATTGCTCCCAGTGCGATTGGCCAAGTAGCTCTGGACAAAGGTGAACGCAACTTTGGGTCGATTCTGATTGATTTAGGTGGGGGGCAAACGACTGCAGCGGTAATTCATGATAATAAATTGAAATTTGCCACAGTAGACCCTGAAGGTGGTAATTTAGTCACGCATGACATTTCAGTGGTTTTAAACACTACGCTCGATAGTGCAGCTAAATTACAACGCTATTATGGTCAGGCTAATTCTGCGAGTGCTTCTGATTCAGAAGAGTTTCCAGTTAAAGTCGTGGGTCAAGAAGAATTACAAAATATTTCGGCAAAATATTTAGCAGAAATTATTGAAGCCCGGTTGCAGCAGATTTTCGAGCGTTTACGGAAACCGTTAACCATGGTCAAAGCCCTTAATTTGCCGGGCGGAGTAGTATTGAGTGGTGGTTTAGCGGAAATTACAGGCATCGAAACTTTAGCGCAAAATATTTTGGGAGTAAAAGTAAAAACTTTTGTGCCAGATCAAATGGGATTAAGACATCCGGCTTTCGCTGAGGGGCTGGGTTTGGTATCATATTCACAGAGCTTAACAGAAATTGATGTAATCGCTCATGATGTCATTATGCAGCGGGGTCCTAAAATACAACCGCGAAAACAACGACCAGCTATGACTTCTTCTCCCGAAGTCAATTCAGCCCAGACTAAGGCTCGGTCGCTGGAGCCAAAAACAGAAAAAACATCAACTGGTGAAAGATTTAAAAATTTTTGGAAAAAGTTTTTTGATTAAAATGCAATCTGTAGAAGCAGGAGGGTTTTGTTAGATGGATAACGCAGTAGATTCCCGAGGCGAAACAACAGCAAAAATTCGCGTTATTGGTGTTGGCGGTGCTGGGGGCAATGCGGTTAACCGCATGGTTGAAGAAAATATTAAAGGGGTTGAATTTATTGCTGCTAATACAGATATGCAAGCATTAAATATGTCCCAGGCCAATACCCGCTTACAGTTAGGTCCTAAGTTAACCCGTGGCTTAGGTGCCGGTTCCGATCCAGAAGTTGGTCAAAAAGCCGCTGAAGAAAGTGAAGATGTCATCGCTGATTTGCTTAAGGACTCAGATATGATCTTTATTACTGCCGGTATGGGTGGTGGCACGGGTACTGGTGCAGCACCTATTATTGCACGTGTTGCTAAAGAATCGGGCGCCTTAACTGTGGGGGTAGTTACTCGACCTTTTATGTTTGAAGGACCCAAGCGGGCACAGTTTGCGGATAAAGGAATTGAAGAATTAAAGCAAAATGTTGATACTTTGGTCATTATTGCTAATAATCGATTATTGGAAATTGTCGACAAAAAAACCCCAATGAACGAGGCCTTACATGTCGCAGATGATGTATTACGCCAAGGCGTACAGGGAATTTCTGATTTAATTACTTCTCCGGGTTTTGTGAATTTGGATTTTGCTGATGTCAAAACAGTCATGTCCAATCAAGGTTCGGCATTAATGGGTATCGGGACTGCTAATGGTGAAAATCGGATTGTGGATGCGACTAAAAAAGCTATATCATCGCCCTTACTCGAAGTATCAATTGATGGCGCCAAACAAGTACTATTAAATATTACGGGTGGTCCTGATTTATCACTGTTTGAAGCCCAAGAGGCTGCGAATATAGTTTCTGATGCTGCTACTGAAGATGTTAATATTATTTTTGGAACTTCAATTGATGAAAATTTGAATGACGAGGTTAAAGTCACTGTCATTGCGACGGGAATTGATGATCAGAATCACAATGAACACCAACCTCTGGTAAATCGTAAAACCACCCCAACGGAAAATCGGCCGACCTCTACAACTAACACTAATTCGTTGCGAAACGAAAATAGTAACCCTTGGGGAGTAGGTACTTCAGCACAACGAGATAGAAGTAATAGCCAAGAAGGACCGGTTAATGATTTTGATATTTTTAACCCGTCAAACGTATTAAATGATGATGACGATGATGAGGATTCTATGCCCCCATTTTTGAAACACCATCCTCGTAATTAGGAGGTACAAGAAATGGCTTTTGAAAAATTAGCTAATTGGTTTGGTATGTCTAGTGACCCGACTTCTGATGAAAATGCCGCCATTCCAGAAGAACCAACTATTACTACTGCGACTGATCGTAAAAATAATGTCTTATCGATGAATCCCGAGGCTAGTCGTCATGGCATTATTCGAGTCCTGGAACCACGGGGGTACGCAGATGCCAAAGACATTGCCAAGGATTTGCTTAATGATCGGGCAGTGCTCATTAATTTAAAAAAAGTTAACGAAAATCAGATGTGTCGCATTACCGATTTTTTAACTGGGACGGTTTATGCAATTAATGGAGATCTAGTACGGGTGGATCAAAATATTTTTCTTTACACACCAGCTAATTTTGAAATTGATAGTACAACATCTAGTTTTTCAGAATGAGATGAGGAAAGAAGTTATTGACTAATTTAGTGACTGGCTTACCCATTGTCTTAATTGACATAATGGAAATTTATAAATGGGTAATTATTATTGCCGCCTTATTAACTTGGTTACCAGGAGCATATCAATCCAAAATCGGACAGTTTTTTGCGCGTCTAACGGAACCTGTTTTAGGATTTTTTGACCGCATTATTCCTCCGATTTTTGGCATTAGTTTATCTCCGATTTGGGCTTTTTTAGTTATTGATATAATCGAGCATCTAATTACCAAATTAATTTAAAATGAACTATGATAATCAAAGATTAGTACCAGCTTTACAGTCCTTATTACGTAATGCTTTGCAGTATGACAGTTTGCAACTCAGTCCTTTTGTGGATTTACAACAACGGTTGTTGCTGGAACAAGCACTTGTCCAATTTCCCGATTGGCAGTGCTATCATTATGGAGGCTATCCGCATGCGCAATGGCAACGCATTTTAATAGCACCCGTTTATATTCCCATTAATTTGTCAGATTTTGAAATTCAGCTTATGGGAATTCAATTTAATTCAAAATTTAACCATCTACATCATAATCAAATTCTTGGCAAATTAACAAATTTAGGTATAAAGCGCAGTACTTTTGGTGATATTATTACTAATGGGGAAGCTTGGCAGTTTTTTACGGATCTAAATTTTGCATCCTTATTTATTCAAGAGGTGCAGCAAATTGATACAACTCCAGTACAATTAGTTGCTTTGCCGACCGCTCAGCGCTTGAATATTGTTGATAATAGTAGTCAAGAAGTGTTAATAACTCCTGCTTTTCGTCTCGATGCTATTATTGCCCGAGCTTTTCACAAATCACGCCAGCAAGCGAAAAAGTTAATTCAAAGCGGTCAAGTTCAGATTAATAGTTTACTCACGCGACAAGTGGATACTCAAATCCAAATAGGAGACACTATTAGTTGTCATCATTGGGGTAAAGTAATCATTTTAGATTTTATTGGGCAAACGTTAACACAAAAATACAAAGTTTATATTAAAATTTATCGGCTTTGATGGAGGTATTTTTTATGGTATTAACGCCAAAAGACATCCAAGATAAAAATTTTCGCTCGCAAATTCGAGGTTATGATCGTAATCAAGTAGATGGTTTTTTGGATCAAATTATTCAAGATTATAGCCAGCAGTTTGATTATATCCATGATTTGGAGCAGCAATTAAAAACTTCACAAAAAGATTTAAGTGATGCTCAACAGCAAATATCTTACTTTAACGAATTACAAAATACTGTTAACGAATCAATTATTGTGGCACAAAATGCTGCGGACCAAGTCAAGGGACAAGCCAATATTCAGGCACAAACTTTACTTAAACAGACACGGGCGCGAGTGGAAAAAATGGTGGATCAAGCTATTGCTCATTCACAAGATCTGATTCATGATGCCAAAGTCAAAGCTCAGCAGTTAGTAGAACAAACGCAAAGAATTCAACGGCAATTGCAGCAGGATTATACTAATTTGCAGAGTGTCGCGCAAGCACAACAGAGTTTATTGCAGTCAACTCCATGGCAACAGTTAGTCGATAAAGAAAATTCTGTCGACGTTTCGACAATTGAAGCTCAAGCTAAAGAATATTTGAACAATTTGTCACAATTAGCTTACAGTATTAAAAATAATGCGACTGATAGTCAGAGTCAAAAGCAATCTTTAACCAATAGTGATTCGGAAAAACAAACTCCAGCACAAAATGAGTATAAAGATATTGACAATTCCCCTAAAATTGTTGATAATCAGAACCATAATCCAAATTAAAAGATTCTAGTAATTTTTCATCTTTCTAGCGAGTTTGGAAGCGGTGGAAGCCAAATAAAGCTCTGAATCACTACTAATCACTTTTAATTATAGTTTATAGTTTTTAATGCTAGCTTTTGGGTGGTATAGCGAATTGGTTCGTCCTAATTATAGGGCGTTTTTTTGTATCAGGAGGCATATTGTGAAAATTAAAGCAACATTAAATTTGGGTAAGACCAAATTTCCAATGCGGGGCAATTTACCCCAAAAAGAACCAGAATGGCAACAAGAATGGGAATCAGAACATATTTACCAACGGCGTCAAAAATTAAATGAAGGTAAACCAAAATTTATTCTTCACGATGGGCCTCCGTATGCTAATGGCAATATTCATATGGGACACGCACTTAATAAGATCACTAAAGATTTCATCGTACGTGCGAAATCGATGTTAGGTTATGATGCCCCTTATGTTCCCGGTTGGGATACTCATGGCTTACCCATTGAACAACAATTAGCCAAGCAGGGTGTCCAGCGTAAAGAAATGAAAACTTCCGCTTATCGCCAAATGTGCCAAGATTATGCGATGAAAGAAGTTAATCGACAACGTCAGGATTTCAAACGTTTGGGAGTTTTGGGTGAATGGGATAATCCGTATTTAACTTTAACGCCGGATTTTGAAAAGGATGAATTATTAGTTTTCTCTAAAATGGTTCAAAGAGGACTAATTTATCGAGGGAAAAAGCCGATTTACTGGTCACCTTCATCCGAATCTACTTTAGCCGAAGCCGAGGTAGAATATCATGATATTAAATCCCCATCACTCTATGTAGCCTTTCCAGTCAAAGATGGTAAAGGGATTGTGGATCCCGAGGCCTACTTTGTTATTTGGACGACGACCCCTTGGACCTTGCCAGCTAATGAAGCAATTTGTGTGAATCCGAAGTTTGATTATTCCTTAGTTCAAGTAGCGGGTGGTAAAAAATATGTAGTCGCTAGTGAACGTGTCACTGCCATGAGCCAAGTATTGGGCTGGGAAGATGTCCAGACTCTAAAAACTTATAAAGGTACCGACTTAGAATACTTAGTAGCGCAGCATCCTTTTTATGATCGTGATTCTTTATTGATTTTGGGCGATCATGTTACTTTAGATGATGGCACGGGTTTAGTCCATACGGCCCCCGGATTAGGTGCGGACGATTTTACAGTAGGTATGAAATATAAATTGCCAGTATTATCACCGGTAGACGATCATGGCTGTTTGACTGACGAGGCTCCCGGTTTTGCCGGTGCTTTTTATGAAGATGCCAATAAAATGGTGACAAAACGGTTATCAGAAAAAGGCTTAATGTTAAAATTAGACTTTTTCACGCATAGTTATCCGCATGATTGGCGAACTAAAAAACCGGTTATCTTCCGATCCACGCCGCAATGGTTTGCTTCAATTGATCCAATTCGTCAGGATATTTTAGATCAAATTGAATCATTAGAATTCAAACCGGCTTGGGGGAAAACGCGGTTATATAATATGATTCGGGATCGTGGTGACTGGGTCATCTCCCGGCAACGAGTTTGGGGAGTTCCTTTACCAATTTTTTATGCCGAAAATGGCGATCCGATTATGACTAAGGAAACCATTGACCATGTGGCCGACTTAGTAGGTAAATTTGGGTCTAACATTTGGTTTGAAAAATCAGCGCAGGAATTGTTACCAGAAGGCTTCACTTATGAAGGCAGTCCGCATGGTAAATTTACCAAAGAAACAGATATCATGGATGTTTGGTTTGATTCCGGATCCAGTCATCAGGTTTTGAAACGGCGTGATTATTTGCGTTTTCCGTCGGATATGTATTTGGAAGGCTCAGATCAGTATCGGGGCTGGTTTAATTCTAGTTTAATTACTTCGGTTGCTGTTAATGGAGTAGCACCTTACAAGGGCATTTTATCTCAAGGTTTTACATTAGACGGTCAAGGTCGCAAAATGAGTAAATCTTTAGGTAATGTTATCGTTCCTAGTGATATTGAAAAACAATTCGGTGCGGAAATCATTCGGTTATGGGTGGCTTCAGTCGATACCAGTTCGGATGTACCGGTTTCTGTTGATACTTTCCGGCAAGTTTCGGAAACTTATCGGAAAATCCGGAATACTATGCGGTTTATGTTAGCAAACACTGATGATTTTGATCCGTCAGTTAACCGTGTACCATATGATAAATTGCGTTCAGTGGATCAATACATCGAAGTCAAATTACAAAAGTTAATTGCTGCGGCGGAACAAGATTATGAAGAATTTGAATTTGCTAATGTTCAAAAACGAGTGGTTGGTTTTTTGACCAATGAATTGTCTGCTTTTTATTTAGATTTCGCCAAAGATGTAGTGTACATTGAAGCAAAGGACGCTTTGGCCCGGCGACAGATGCAAACCGTAATGTACGATGTCGTTGTAGCACTGGCTAAATTATTGACCCCCGTTTTGCCGCATACGATGGAACAGGTTTGGTTACAAGTCAAAGAACCCGAAGATTATGTGCAATTAACAGATATGCCACAACCGCAAACTTTTGCTAATGCGGAGCAATTGTTAGATCAGTGGCAAAAATTCGAACAATTTCGCAATGATGTCTTGAAATCACTGGAACAAGCACGTAATAATAAAATGATTGGTAAATCAATGGAAGCACAAGTGATTGTTCATCCTGATGACCAATTGCAAAAACTTTTAGAAAGTTTGCATGAAAACATTGCTCAACTATTAATTGTTTCAGATTTTCAACTCAGTGCTCAACCTTTACAACAAGCAGACCAATATGATCATGCTCAAGTAGAGGTGCAACCCGCTGCTGGTCAGGTCTGTCAACGCTGTCGGCGAACTACGCAAGATGTAGGTCAAGATCCGCAATTGGCACAATTATGTGCTCATTGTGCGCAAATTGTCCGCGACAATTATCCTCAAGCAGTAACGGAAGGATTAGATAATTGATTACCGGAGTTGTAGATTGGTTTAACGACCGTAAAGGCTATGGTCAAATCATCACTGATGTCACAAACGAATCGATTTTTGTTTATCAAACGGCGATTCAAACCACTAAGCAGCATCGAACTTTAGCTGCGGGACAAAAAGTTCAGTTTCAAATTGCTCCGGGCTTTAAAGGATTACAAGCGGTGAATGTGTCTTCAATGGATAAATAATTCTCAAAGTGATTGCTGTGTGCGACAAGCATACGCAATCACTTTTTTTATGGACTGGGTTTTGAAAGTGGGTGAAGACTAAAGACTGCTAGAGTCTACCGCATAGATTTTACTAGTCAGCAGGTAGACTTTGTGAAATTGATAATAGGTGTTTTGTCTAGTTAGTTTAACTATCTTTTGAAATCGCTTTCTATTTTTCACAAAGTCAGTTAAAATAAGATCGAAAGGGGTGAAAAGTATGCTATTTGAGGTAACTAAAAAAAATAATGCGACAACTGCCTACCGGCAACTGCCGGCGCAAATTTCTGCCTCATGGCAATTTTGTGACCGACATCAAGTTAATCCACTATTGATCAAACCTTCCCAAAAATTGTCGCCCACGCAATTGGCGCAAAAACGCCAAGACTATCAACCATTGTTACAGTTAATTCACAGTTTTCGAAACCAATTGGTTCTAGAAAGTAAGATAGAGGATATTTTATTTGTAGTGACTGATTCACAAGGGAATATTATTGATCGACGAGGACCACAGGCAGCGCAAACTTTAGCTGATCAAATTAATTTTCAAGAAGGTAATAATTGGTCGGAATTAGCGGTCGGAACTAATGCCATTGGTTTAGCTTTAACTTCGAAACAGTTAACCTCTGTAATTTTAGAGCAACATTTTGCCGCAGGGTCCAAACAGTGGAGTTGTGTCGCAGCCCCAATTTTTGATTCGCAACAACGTTTATTAGCAATTATTGACTTATCGGCTTATCATTGCGCTCATATTCAAGATTTACAGTGGTATTTGCTAACTTTAGCTACAAAGATTAATGAACAACTTTTACGTGATTATACCGATTTACTGGAATATGCTGTCCAAAAGCCTTCGGACACGGTTATTTGTGATTGTCGTTATCAAGTTGTCAAAATTGATACGCCTAATCCTTGGCAGTTGACCCAAGGTGCTAATTTACAGCCTTTACTTCAAAAGCAAATCTTTACCAATCCCCAAAAAATCTTTTGCCATAAAAGGCTGATTGGTTATCAATATTCTTGGCCGACAAATCTCAAGTTAGTGAAGTCCGCCAATCATCAAGTGGCCATGACAGTCAGTTATAATTCGGCTTATCGTGCTTTAATTGCGCAAGTGCAACAGGCAGCACACAGTGATTTACCTATTCATATTTTTGGAGAGTCAGGCAGCGGCAAGGAAATAATTGCTCAATTGATTTATCGGACTAGTCATTTACAACGGCAGCCATTGATAGTTTTAAATTGTGGTGCTTTGAGTAATGATTTATTGATTAGTGAGTTGTTTGGCTATGCTCCGGGAGCTTTTACTGGTGCCAGTGCCAAAGGTTATGTAGGCAAACTGAAACAAGCTGACGGTGGAACTTTATTTTTAGATGAAGTCGAAAGTATGTCTTTATCCATGCAAAGATCTTTATTACGTGTCTTAGAAGATCATTGGGTAACTCCGCTGGGTGGTCAGCCGCAAAAAACTCATTTTCGTTTAATTACGGCCAGCAATCAAGATTTGAAACAACTGGTTCAACAAAAGCAGTTTCGTGCAGATTTGTTTTATCGTATTTATCTTTTACCTTTTCACTTACCACCGTTACGAGAACGCTTTGAGGATTTGCCACTTTTGATAGAAAATTTTTGTGAGCAACGATCCTGGCAGTTAACCTGGCAAAAAAAGATTATTCCCATTGCTCAGAAGTATTCCTGGCCGGGGAATATTCGTGAGTTTAATAATTTTTTACAGCGATTGTGGGTATATTATTCGCATCAGGAACCTTCACCTGCAGTGATTAAAGATTTGATTGAGGTAGGCGCACTTAATTCAAAAACTGATCCTTTGGCTACATCGCCGATAATTGCATCCCCCAAAACAAAGAAACCGGCCTCTGAGGCTCAACAATTGCAGGCGGCTTTGCAAAAAAATAATTTTAATAAAACTCAAGTGGCAGAAGAATTACAAATTTCACGAACTACCTTATATCGTAAGCTGAAAAAATGGGGTTTGGACGCCTAAGCAAAATATAAAAAATTTAATCATTTTTAATCCGTTGTGAAACGGATTTTTTTATGGTCATGGTGAAACAAATCGTTTTATTTTGTAACAACTGAAACACAACAGTTTGTTCATCAAGTTTGTTATTCATCGAACAATACTGTGTCATCAACTTTTAATAGCAGGTTTTCAGTGGCTTTTTTGGGCACGGTTTTTGCTTATATAAAAGTGTAATCAAAAAAATTTCTTAGAAGGGGGTTTTGCCGATGATTAGCTATGACCTAACTGTCATTGGAGCTGGTCCGGGAGGCTATGTGGCAGCTGTACGGGCAGCACAATTAGGGAAAAAAGTGGCAGTGGTCGAAAAAAATCAGTTGGGGGGCACCTGTTTAAATATGGGGTGCATTCCTTCTAAAGTTTATTTACAGCATGCACAATGGGCATTAACTCAGAAGAAATCTATCAACTATGGTTTTCAAATTGATGTCCAAAAACCGGATTTTGCCAAACTCTGGGATCGCAAAAACCAGGTTGTGCAGACATTGCAAAATGGGGTTTCCAGTCTGTTTCGAACGAATAAAGTAACATATTATAACGGAACAGCAAAATTAATTTCTAACCATATTGTCCAAGTGGATGATCAAAAGTTAAATACGCAAAAAATCTTATTAGCCACAGGTAGTTTGCCATTTGTACCTCCAATTGCGGGACTGCAAGAGGTGGATTATGAAACAACTGATACTTTCTTTAATCTGCAAGAATTGCCGCAACAATTAGTTATTATTGGCGGCGGCGTCATCGCTGTGGAACTAGCTTTTGCTATGCGGCCGTTAGGAGTCGAGGTTTCAGTGATTGAAGTCGCACCTGATATTCTTTTAACAGAAGATGCGGATGCGCGCAAATTAATTAAGCAACAAATGCAGCACTTAGGTATGAAGATTATCACGGCAGCTAAGATTCAACAGGTGGAATCCCAGCGTGTGATCGTTAATGGACAAACAATTCCTTATGATTGTTTATTAGTGGCGACTGGACGTAAAACAGATTTTCGTTTGCCTGATCAGTTGCAATTAAAGAAAGATGCAAAGCAAAAATTTGTGGCGGTAGACTCTCAATATCGTACTAGTGTTGAAGACGTCTATGCGATTGGGGATTTGATTGGCGGCTATCAATTAGCACATGTAGCCAGTCGGGAAGGCTTACTGGCAGTAGCTAATATGTTTGCTCGACCGCAAGCACCATTGGATAAAAATTTGGTGCCTCGCGGTGTCTATTCTTTTCCGGAAGTAGCTAGTTTTGGTTTAAGTGTTGCGCAAGCACAACATCAGTATGCCAACGTCATTGTTCAAAAGGTACCCTTTGCTAATAATGCTAAGGCACTCGCTGCTGATGCTCCCCAAGGCTTTATCAAATTAATTAGTGAAAAAGAAGATCATCAAATATTGGGCGCGGTAATTGTGGGTGAACACGCAACCGAGTTAATTCAAACTATTTTAGCAGTGAAAAATGCCGAAGGCACGTTGGATGAGTTAGCAGCCACAGTATTTGCACACCCAACTTTGTCTGAAGCAATTGGTGATGTAACAGAGCAATTACTTATTCCATGAAAGAAAGGATCGCATTATGAAAACAATCACTCCAGAAACAGCACAATGGATTTTAAAAACTATGGAAAACATTCGTAATTTTGAAAATAAAGTTGATGAAATCTTTTTAACAGGTCAAATTCCGGGTTTTGCCCATTTATATGCTGGTGAAGAAGCTATCGCCACCGGTGTTTGCGCACATTTGACCGATAGTGACTATATTACCAGTACTCATCGCGGTCATGGACATTGTATTGCTAAGGGTTGTGATATGAATAAGATGATGGCCGAAATTTTTGGTAAAAAAACTGGTTTATGTCATGGCAAGGGCGGCTCAATGCATATTGCGGATATTGATCGCGGGATGCTGGGTGCCAATGGGATCGTCGGTGGTGGCTTTTCCTTAGCAGTTGGTGCCGGTTTACGTAACCAATATTTAAAAACTAAAGACGTAGCAGTGTGCTTCTTTGGCGACGGTGCCGCAAATGAAGGGACTTTCCATGAAGCAATTAATATGGCTTCCATTTGGAAATTACCGGTGGTGTTTGTAAATGAAAATAATTTATTTGGTGAAGCCACACCACAATGGTATTCTTCCGGATCGAAAACTATTGCTGAACGTGCCGCAGCTTATAATATCCCAGGTTATCAAGTAGATGGCGATGACATTTTCCAAGTTTATGACACCGCAGGTGCAGCGATTGACCGGGCACGGGCTAATGAAGGTCCAACTTTAATCGAATGTTTAACTTATCGTAATTATGGTCATTTTGAAGGCGATGAACAAAAATATAAAGCCAAAACCGGTGATGAAAAGAAATTGGCTGATCGGGATTGCATAAAAGAATTTATTGAAAAAGCCAGCGCCAAGAAATTATTAACTAAGCAACAAGTTGACACTATTCAACAGCAATCCGTCAAAGATGTTGCTGCTGCTGTGAAATTTGCTCAAGATAGTCCGGAACCAGAAGATGAATTACTGTATGAAGACGTATTTGCTAACTAAAAAGGAGGTTAATTATGACTCGCACAATTACTTTTATGAATGCTATTAATGAAGCCTTAGATCAAGCCATGGCAAAAGATGATCGTGTCGTTCTTTTAGGAGAAGATATTGCCGGAGGTGCTGAGGTAAAACATTTAGCAGAAAAAAATGAAGAGGCTTGGGGTGGTGTTTTCGGTGTAACTAAAGGATTAATGCCTAAATATGGTCGGCGACGGGTTATCGACACCCCTATTTCTGAAATGGGCTATATGGGCGCAGCAGTCGGTGCCGCAGCGACTGGTTTACGACCAGTACCAGAATTAATGTTTAACGATTTTTTAGGATTTTGCTTAGATACTTTGTTGAATCAAGGTTCCAAAATGCGTTATATGTTTGGCGGCAAAGCCCAAATTCCCTTAACAGTCAGAACTTGTCATGGGGCTGGTGCGAGTGCGGCCGAACAACACTCAGGTTCTTATTACGGCATGCTCGGAGCACTGCCGGGAATTAAAGTGGTAGTTCCAAGTACACCTTACGATGCTAAAGGGTTATTACTCAGTGCGATTGAAGATAATAATATTGTCATCTTCTTTGAAGATAAAAAATTATATAGTGTTAAAGGTGAAGTTCCTGAGGAATACTATACGATTGACATCGGTAAAGCTAATATCTTGCGGGATGGCGAAGACTTGACGATTGTTACAATTGGTAAAATGGCGCAAGTCGGATTGGAAGTGGCTCAAAAACTAGCTGACAAACAAATTTCTACAGAAGTAATTGATTTACGGACCGTAGCGCCGTGGGATCAAGAGACAGTTTTAAAATCCGTCAAAAAAACGGGTCGCTTGATTGTGATTGATGAGGCTAACCCGCACAACAACGTCGCTACGGATATTGCCAGTGTAGTAGCTAATAAAGCGTTTGATTACTTAGATGGACCGATTAAATGTGTTTGTGCCCCGAATACTCCGGTACCGTTTAATCATCATTTAGAGTCGCTGTATATTCCTAGTGCACAAAAAGTTTTAGATACCGCCGCTGAATTGATTACGGATTTAAAAAAGTAGGGGGGAGGTGTAACAATGGCTACTGCAATTACAATGCCAAAATTGGGTATGACAATGACTGAAGGAACAGTTGATGAATGGTTCAAAGCTGAAGGAGATACAATTGCCAAAGATGAAGCAGTTTGTATTATTAGTTCCGAAAAATTAACTCATGAAGTGACCGCTCCTGCAGCTGGAACGCTTGTGAAAATTGTTGCTCCAGTAGGGACTACTGTGGAATGTCAACAACCCATTGCCTATGTGGGTCAAAAAGGTGAAAAAATAGAAGACAACCAATCTGCTGTTGAAGAGCAGCCGGCGCCTGCTCAACCACAAAATGACTTCCAGGAGCCACCTGAAATTGCTCCAGAACCAACCAGTGCACCGCATCGTCTGTTTGCAACTCCATTAGCTAAAAAATTAGCCCAAAAATACCACTACGATTTACAGTTAATTCCCGGAACTGGGGGTAATGGCCGGATTACACGGCGCGATGTGGAACGCTACCGTCCGACGCTTTCACCACAAACTCCGGCGCCAGCAACACAATCGGCTAACGGACAGCCTTTAACTGGTATGCGGCCAGCAATTGCGCAACATATGCGCACCAGTTTGAGTACTACGGCTCAGGTTACGTTGCATCAAAAAGCTAATTTAACAGCTTTGTTAACCTTTAAGAAAGAATTAACTCAAAAGACAAAACGAACATTGACCGCGGCCCCTACTAAGTTAATGACCCTTTTGGCTCGAGCAGTTATTTTAGCTTTAAAAGATACCCCAACTATGAATTCCTGGTACCAAGATCAAAAAGTTTGGCCACAGTCGCAAATTAATTTAGGAATTGCGGTAAATCTGCCGGAGGGCTTAGTGGTACCTGTAGTGGAATCCGTTCAGAATATGACTTTGACGGAATTAGGCACAATGATTAATGAACGTATTGAACAAGCACAAAATGGGACTCTAGCCAGTCGTCATTATTCAGGATCTACTTTTACGATTACAAATTTAGGCAAAGTAGGGGTAGATTACTTTACACCGATTATTAATTCGCCGGAAGTAGGAATCTTGGGTGTAGGATCCATACAGACAGAATTAACCTTGACTGAAGAACAGCAAGTCCAAAAGATTTCGTGCTTGCCTTTAAGTTTGACGTTCGATCATCAGGTTATTGATGGTTATCCGGCTGCCGAATTTTTACAAAAAATTGTGCAATACCTTGAGGATCCGTATAGTTTGATTTTATAAATTATTATCAAAAGCTGAGTTATCAAAAAACTTCCAATCAATCTGCGATTGGAAGTTTTAGTATGTTATAATTTAAAGGCTAATTTTTAATCCCGTAAGGAAAGATTTTGAGATGTTCATTATCAATAAAAGCTAAATAAATATCACTCACTTGATATCCTTGCTTTTTCACTTCTTGGACTACCCAGTCTTGATCTTGATAATTATATTCCAGAGCCAAGGCGTCAATTTCCCCATCCATGATGACTGGAAATTGCGTTTTTAAATCTTTTTTAGCTGAAAAAGTTATTTCCCCGTTTTGTTCGCGTACAGCCTTATCAATCGTATTAATATCATTAATACCTGCTTGACGTAGTTTAAATGCTAAATCATGGGCAGATAAACCACTTTGAGAAGTCTTTTGCGTTAATATTTTACCATTAGTAATAATAATCGAAGGCTTGCCGTCAATTAAACTTTTAATCCAGCTATTATGATTGGTTAGAAATTTAGTAGTAAAGACCACTAAAGTCCAGATAATCAGCACAATAAAAAATTGCATGAGTGTGATGTCTTGGTTATAAATAACGCCTCCGATAATGCCACCTAAAACAAAGTTTTGCATCTGATCAATCACGGTACTGGGTGCTAAATTGGATTTGCCTAATAAGTTAATCTGGATCACCATTGCGATGAAGCCCATTAATAATTTTAAAAATGTTTGCCAATAAAAATCCATTGCGTAAACTCCTATCTAAGTAACTTAATTTTCGGATTAGTTAGATGGGCGGTTTGCAGTGTGAAACTGGAATTGTCCGAATTTAATCCGACTTTATAAATTTGACCATTTTTTAAACGGAGTAGCATTCCATCATGTAAGTCGGTGGAATTCGAACAAATTTGATCCGTTTTGATATGCTCTTGTTGAGCTACTTGTTTGATCAAGGCAACCACTTCACCATTGTGAGTTTGCGAGGTTTGGCGCTTGGACCATTGGCTATACTGAATAGTAATCGTTAATAACAAGCCCAAGATCATAATAATAGTTAGTTCCCGATATTTGCCGTCATCTCGATGTTTTAAAAACAAAAAGGCAAAGAATAAAGCGCCGACGACCAGCACAATGCTCGTAATCCAAATCACAGTATTGACTTTATTCGGCTGACGCGTTAAATATTGATACGTATAAAAATTTGTCACAAACTTACCTCCTTTGGTTAATTACATCAAGTTCAGTATAGCATCATCGTTGCAAATAACCGTAAATGAGGCTTTGAGAGATGGGGTGCAACAATGGAAATTAAAGAAAAGTTTCTCAATAAGAAACGCATCTATTCCGGTAAAATTATTAATTTAGATGTAGAACAAGTGCAATTGCCTAATCAGCGAGTGGCACATCGCGAAGTAGTACATCACCATGGAGCTGTTGGTATTTTGGCCATCGTGCAACAACGGTTATTATTAGTGGAACAATGGCGAGAACCTCTCCGCCAACGAACTTTAGAAATTCCGGCGGGAAAAATTGATCCCGGCGAAACAGATCCGCACGCGGTGGCGATCCGCGAATTAAATGAAGAAACCGGTTTACAAGCTGATAAATTGATTAAATGGGGCGGTTTTTTTTCGACGCCGGGATTTAGTGATGAATACCTGACGTTGTTTTACGCACCACAAGTCCAGGCAGTTTCTCAAAAACGCCCTTTGGATGAGGATGAATTTTTGAATATTAAATATTTGACTTGGGAGCAAGTACAGCAACAAATTAAAGCAGGAACTATTTGTGATGCCAAGACCTTACTAGCTGTGCAAATTTGGCAAAATCATTTACTGCAAGGGAGCCGCTCATGACTAAAACATCGTCGGAATCTTCAGCGCAATCCCCTGTTTATCGCCGTTCGGATCCTGAACGCCAAGCACTGAATCGGCAGATAGAACGGACAGAAAAATCAGCGGCGCTTAAGAAGCGATTGGACAAAGCGATTGGAATCGTGTTAGCTTTAATTGTAGTTACTTATTTAATTTTATTTTTAGTTTGAGGGAGTAAAAACACATGAGAATTGCCGTAATTGTGGCTATGGATGAAGAAATTGGATTATTAAAAAAGTCAATAGATTGTGTGCGTGTTGATACAGTGGCCGGGATACAAATTTATACTGGTCGTTATCAAGCCCATCAATTATTTGTGGCTCAAAGTGGTATTGGTAAAGTACAAGCCGGAATGGTAGCAACAATCTTATGTAACAATTATTTCCCGGAAGTAATTGTCAATACCGGATCTGCCGGTGGCATCGGGGCTGATTTACAAATTGGCGATGTCGTGATTTCAACAGCTGTGGCTTATCATGATGTCGATGTCACTTCCTCAGGGTATGAATATGGGCAATTACCACAGCAGCCGCGTTTTTTTGAAGCTGATGGAGAATTAGTGAAAAAAATTGATGCTGCGGCCCAAATTGTCGGACAGACTACACATCAGGGGTTAATTGTGTCAGGCGATCAATTTTTAAATAGTAGTCAAGCAGTAGCACGTATTTTACAACAATTCCCACAAGCTTTGGCTTCCGATATGGAAGGAGCTGCTATGGGCCAAGTAGCTACCCAATTTAAAATTCCGTTTGTCGTGATTCGGGCCATTAGTGATGTAGGTGATGAAAATTCGGAAGCTTCCTTTGCAGAATTTGTCCGTGATGCCGGAGAACGTTCGGTACAAACCTTAATTGATTTTTTGGATCACAATGAATAAGAGGTGGGGTAAGCGTGGCTCATATTTATTTAGATAATGCAGCAACGACCAGAATGGCGCCTGCGGTGATCGATGTCATGCAGACAGCAATGACGAACACTTTCGGCAATGCTTCAACACCTAATTTTTACGGACATGCAGCCAAAGCCACGTTGGAACAGTCCCGGCATCTTATTGCACAAAGTATTAATGCTCATGATGAAGAAATTATCTTTACCAGTGGTGGTAGTGAGGGCGATAATACGGCTTTAATTACAACGGCGTTGAGTCGCCAAAAATACGGCCATCATATTATTAGCACTACTATTGAGCACGAAGCGGTTTTAAAGACTCTGCAATTTTTAGAAAGTCTTGGGTTTGAAGTCACTTATTTACCGGTTAATGATCAAGGACAAATCGAGATAGCGGATTTAAAAGCAGCGCTACGCCCCGATACTATTTTAGTTTCTGTTATGATGGTGAATAATGAAATTGGGACCATCAATCCGATTGCACAAATTGGAGCCTTATTAAAAGATTATCCGGTAGTCTTTCATACAGATGCGGTGCAAGCCTATGGATTACTCGATATTGATGTGCAAGCATTACAAGTAGATTTGTTAACTACTTCCGCTCACAAATTAAATGGTCCCAAAATGATGGGCTTTATGTATGAACGCCAAGGCCTCAATTTACCGGCTTTTATTCATGGTGGTGATCAAGAAAACAAACGGCGTGCAGGCACGGAAAATGTGCCGGCGATTGCCGGTTTTGCCGAAGCAGTGAAATTACATGATCCGATCATGAAATTGCAAACGCGTCAACGACTGCAACAATATAAATCTCTGTTACTGGGCACTTTAAAACAAGCGGGAGTTCAATTTCAGATTAATGGCCCACAAGATATATCACAAGCGGCACCGCATATTTTAAATATCAGAATTGCCAATGTTGCTACCGATTTATTACAAATGAAACTGGATTTAGCAGGCTTTATTGTTTCTGGAGGTTCGGCCTGCACGGCTGGAAGTTTGGAACCCTCGCATGTTTTGCAAGCTCTTTATTCACCCTCTGATCCTCGGATCCAAGAATCTATCCGCATTAGTTTTGACACTTATACCACGCAAGATGAGGTGCAGCAATTTGCTCAAGCGCTTCAAGAAATTGCAGTCAATCAACAGAAGGGGTGATTCAGATGGCCAAAACCGCACATGTATTGGGTGATTCCAATTGGTATCGTGTAAATCCGAAAATTAAAGTTTATTCTTTAATGGATCGGGGATTTCAAACTTCGCCGAAGGGCAATTTTCTCTTGCAGCAACCGATTAGCGGCAATTCGCCTTACTCGGCTAGTTATCAACTCAAAATCCGTATTCAACAAGATCTACAAAATTTGCGCATGGATACAACTGATGAACACGGCTTGCAAATTATTAATATCTTTAAGTTAAAAGATAAGGAACAGGTCATTGAACAGTATAATTTTGCCATTGCAGACTTAGTAGAACGTGAAATTTTGGAATTAGTAAAAAAATAAAAAGGTGATTTTATGAAAAAAAAGCGGGTAGTTGTTGGCATGAGCGGCGGTGTAGATTCTTCTGTTTCTGCACTTTTATTAAAGCAACAAGGTTATGATGTCATCGGTCTGTTTATGAAAAATTGGGATGATAGCGATGACGCCGGTGTTTGCACAGCTACACAAGATTATGCTGATGTGGCTAAAGTGGCCCAAGAAATTGGCATCCCTTATTATGCTGTGAATTTTGAAAAAGAGTATTGGGATCGAGTATTTGAGTATTTTCTGGCAGAATATCGCCAAGGTCGAACACCTAATCCCGATGTAATGTGCAATAAAGAAATTAAATTTCAAGCATTTCTGGATTATGCTTTACAATTAGATGCTGATTACATCGCCATGGGGCATTATGCACAATTACATCGCGATGACGCGGGTGTTTTACATTTGTTGCGTGGAGCAGATGCAAATAAAGATCAAACTTACTTTTTAAGTACTGTCAGTCAAGAGCAATTACAGCGGGCACTTTTTCCTATTGGACATTTACAAAAGGCTCAGGTACGTCAAATTGCAGAAAAGGCCGGTTTAGCTACTGCTCATAAAAAAGATTCCACGGGGGTTTGTTTTATTGGAGAGCGAAACTTTCGAAATTTTTTGCAGGAATTTCTACCGGCCCAGCCTGGCAAAATGATGACACCTCAACAGGAAGTTGTAGGTGAGCATGGCGGCCTCATGTATTATACAATAGGTCAGCGCTCTGGTTTAGGCTTGGGAGGCAATGCCCATTCTAATGAGCCTTGGTTTGTTGTGGGTAAAGACATGCAGCATAATATCTTATATGTAGATCAAGGTTTTGATAATCCATTGTTGTTTGCTAATAGCTTAGAGGCTAGTGATGCTGCTTGGATTCGTCCGATAACCGAATACGGGACGAAGTTTCATTGCACAGCCAAATTTAGATATCGTCAACCGGATGTAGGAGTAACTGTTTCTGTGCTGGCTGATCATCAATTGCAAGTTCAGTTTGATGAGCCCGTACGGGCTATAACTCCCGGCCAAGAAGTTGTTTTTTACAAGGGTCAAGAGTGTTTAGGAGGAGCTACAATTAATCGGGCTTTTAAAGCCAGTCAAGTTTTACAATATGTTTAACATCAACCGCTTCTAGTAGTACAAGGGAAGCGGTTTTTGTCTTCTTCATTTGTGGTCACAGCTAGCCAACGCTTGAATATTTGTTCAAGATCAACGATAATATTAATATTACAATTATGAGGCGGATAACATGACGAGATTTTATTTTGTGCGTCACGGTAAGACCCAATGGAATTTGGAGGGACGCTATCAAGGTGCCCATGGTGATTCACCACTATTAGCGACTAGTTTTCAGGATATTAAATTATTAGCTCAGCGCTTGCAAGGTATAAACATTGACCATATTTATACCAGTCCTTTGCCACGGGCCGCTTTGACCGCACAAGCTTTAGATTACGAATTAGGAAATAAGATTCCCTTAACTAAAATAGCTGACCTTAAAGAATTCGATTTAGGTATCTTGGAAGGCGAAAAGTTTGTCACAGTAGAGCAAAAATATCCCCACTTGATTTGGGCTTTTCGCCACGATCCCAGTCAGTATCAAGCTCAGTTAGTCCAAGGTGAAAGTTTTGCGGAGGTTATTCAACGCACCACCAAGTTTGTAGTGGATTTAGCTCGTCAAGATGCGGACAATCGCTTGACTTTGTTGATCGTTAGTCATGGTGGTTGTTTAACCGCGATGATTAAATCATTAATTGGAGTTCCATTACATTTATTACGTCAGGATGGTGGACTTTCCAATACTAGTTTGACCACCGTAGATACATATGATCAAGGAAAAACTTTTCACTTAATTCAATGGAATGACACCAGTTTTTTACAACGCCATTTGAATAAAAGTGATACTGTTTAAAGTGGGTGAAAGTAATGGAACCAGAGTCAGCCAAATTATATCAAGCAGGACATAAACAAACAGCTGTTAAACTTTTAGCTCAAAAACTGCAAACTGATATGACACATGCCGATTGGTTTTTGCAGTTAGCCAGTTATTTAACCGCCGGAGGAGCTGAGGATCAAGCAGAAGAGATTTTGTTGCGTGCGCGGACGCTCTTTCCTCAGGAACAAACGATTCTTTACAATTTAGCGGTAATCTATGATACAACTGGGCAAACACAACGTGCCCAGACTTTTTTAAATCAGATCACCGATCCCCGTTTACAGGCTGATGTTCTGTATTTAAGGGCTCAAGCACAAAAGAAGCAAAATCATCCGGCTCAGGCTTTGGCCTATGCGCTGACTGCAGCAGAGCAAAAGCCTCATCTGGCAGATAATCAACTGTTAGTGGGAGATTTACTAGTCCAATTGCATGAGTTTGCGCAAGCCCAAAATTATTATCAAAAGGCCGTTCAGTTACAGCCTACAGCAGCTAGTTATTTCAAATTGGCCTTAACTAAAATGGTTCAAGGAACCGCTGGTTTTCAACAAGATTTTGCCACCTCTCAAAAATTAGATCCCAAATATTTTCAAAAGCACGAACAACAAGTGGGCGAAATCGAACGATATCTACAAACTCAGATGGAGGGTGATTCACAAAATGACAGTTGACTATCTGTTAGGCCGCGTACAAGCGGTTTTTTTTGAAAAACCTTCTGATTTTTTTAAAATTATTTTAGTAGCGATAGAAGAAACAAGCTTTGAATGGCACGACCCAGAAATTATAGTCACAGGCAATTTTGCGGATTTGGATCATGAGCAATTATACAAATTTCAAGGGCAAGTGGTACAACATCCCAAATATGGGCAACAATTTAAATGCAATCAATATCAAAAAAAAGAACTGACAGATCGGAAAAGTTTAATTAATTATTTTTCAGGAACAGATTTTCCAGGCATTGGAACTAAAACCGCTACAAAAATAGTCGAAAAATTAGGCACCAATGCCATCCAGCAAATTTTACACGATGATCAGGCCTTACAAACTCTGAAAATCCCAGCTGCCAAAAAAGCTTTGATTACAAAACAAGTTCAAGCGACGTACGAATCTGAAGAAATAATTTTACAGTTAAATACGTTGGGCTTTGGCAACAAGCTGGCCTTTAAAATTTATCATTTATATCGCGAAAAAACATTAGCTACTTTACAAAAAAATCCTTACCAATTAATGAAAGATATCAACGGGATTGGTTTTAAACGAGCTGATAGTTTAGCTAAGAAATTTGACTTGCCTTATGACTATCCCCAGCGGATTCAAGCGGGATTATGGCATACTATTAATCGCATAATAGGCAGCAGTGGCAATACTTATGTACCACAGGGTGATTTAATTGAACAAACTTTAAAACTTTTAAATACAACGCGTTCACAAACAGTAACCACAGAGCAGTTGCAGCAAAATTTAAATGAATTAATTGATCAAGAGTTGATTGTTCAAGATCAAGAACATTATTGTCCTAAGTATCTCTTTGATGCAGAATGGATGATTGCCCGACAACTAGCGCTTTTAATAAAAAATTTTTCCAAACCTAATTTTTCCCGTGACCAAGTAGTTCAAATCCTACAAAAGCAGCAAACAGGCAAGTCCTTGACTTACGACGATAATCAATTGGCCGCTATTTTGCAAGGCATTAATAGTTCAGTGTTTATTTTGACTGGTGGTCCTGGTACGGGGAAAACTACTATAATTAATGGGTTAGTCCAAGTTTATGCTCAGCTTCATCATTATTCTTTAGATCCCTTAGATTATGAGCAAACACCCTTTCCGATTGTGTTAGCCGCACCCACAGGGCGCGCAGCTAAACATTTAGCAGAAAGCACGGGTTTAACTGCTAGTACCATTCATCGCTTATTGGGTCTAACGGGTCAAGAAGATTTGTCTAACACCGAAGTCAATAGTTTACAGGGTAAATTGTTAATTGTGGATGAGACGTCAATGGTGGATACTTATTTATTTAAATTGTTAGTAACAGCCATCCCGCTGGGAATGCAAATAGTTTTGGTGGGGGACCGTGATCAGTTGCCATCGGTGGGTCCAGGGCAAGTATTTGCCGATTTAATCGACAGCCAAGTTTTTCCAACGGTCAAATTGCAAAAAATCTATCGGCAAGCGGCAGATTCAACCATTATTAATTTAGCTCATGAAATTAATTCGGGACAAATTAAAGAAACTATGTTCCAAAATTTTGCGGATCGTAGTTTTATTGAGTGTAATGCTGCTCAAGTTCCTGTAGTTTTACAACAAATAGTGCCCAAAAGCCAGGCTAAAGGTTTTGATTTAGCTCAGGTCCAGGTTTTGACGCCAATGTATCGGGGAGATGCAGGAATTAATAATTTAAACCATGTGCTGCAAGCGACCGTTAATCCGGCCGGTGCACGTACCAAAAAAATAACTTATGGTGATTTAGAATATCGAATTGGAGATAAAGTTGTTCAATTAAATAATAATGTGGAAGCCAATGTGTTTAACGGAGAAATTGGCACCATAGAGGGAATTACGCTAGCTAACGAGCACGAAAAAACTCAAGCGGCTACCCATGATTTACTGCATATTGATTTTGAAGGTCAAAAAGTCACCTATACCAAAGCTGAACTAAATAACATTTCGCTGGCTTATTGCGCTTCAATTCATAAAGCGCAGGGAAGCGAGTTTCAATTGGTCATTTTAGTGTTAGTCAATCAAAATTTCCCCATGCTACGGCGCAATTTATTATATACCGCTGTCACACGCGCAAAATCTAAATTAGTTATGGTAGGCAATCGTCAGGCTTTTGAAAGGGCCATAATGGACGACTCGGACCAACGTCAAACACAATTACCTCAGCGCTTGCAGACAGTGTTTGATAAGCAACCATCATTATCAACCGCTCAAAGCGCATACTCTTCGTCACAGAATTCGGAGGAGTCTGCAAATTCTTATCTTTTAACTTTAGATTTGATTCGTGCCAATCAAATTGATCCGCTGATTGGAATGCAAAATATTAGTCCGGCAGACTTTTTAGATAAGTCTTAGGGAGCCAAAAAGCTTGGGGGGTACTGGTAAAGTTCAACTTTTCTTGTGGTGGGATTATTAGTTCACCATCCATTTGGGCAATTTGTGCGGGAACGGCATGGACACTGAAATCATGAAGTTCATAAGTATGTACAAATGGACTAGCCAAATGGGAACCATCGGTAAAAATCTTGATAATAATTTTAATTAATTCCGTAAAAGGTAATTGGTCTGCAATCACAATTCGTAAACTGCGTGCCTGAATGCTTTCAGGAGGTACTAGACGCACACCACCGCCAATGTAAGGTTGATTAGCAACCATACACAAAAAAATGTTTTCAAAATGTTTTTGTTGGTCGGCAAAACTTAGCTCTACTCGAAAACGCGGTTGTTTTAAAGCAAAATAGACTTGAGATAAGTAGATAAGTTTACTTAAATGTAAATGATTGAAAACGGTTTTGACAGAAGACTGGGTTACTCCTTTGATGATCTGAGCGTCTAATCCCATGCCGAAGTTATTAATAAAAAACTTGGATTGAGCCAGTCCTGTCACATGGCCCAAATTTAACCATACAGGTGTGGAAACTTGAATCATTTCTTCCAGCAATTGAGTTATTTTGTAACGCTTTAATCCTAAGGCATTAGCAAAATCATTTCCTGAACCGGCGGGCAGATAGCCTAAAGGTAAGCTTGGATTCAGGGATTGCCGCAGGCCGTTTAACGCCTGATTAAGAGTACCATCACCACCTACAATAATAATTTTGGATGATGTGTCGGTACTGGTACCTGCATTAATAATCTTTCGCGTCAATGCTTGGGCGCCTTGGGGTGAAGTTAAATGTAAGTGATACGCATAATGATGCTGTTTCAAATATTTTTGAATTTGACGTATGGTTTTTTGACTGCGACCACTAGCCGCAGCAGGATTAGCAATAATTTGTAGGGCCGATTTCAACATAAAAAACTCCAGCAAAAAATAAAAGTGGTTATCCAAAAGCAAGCGGATGACCACTTTTTAGTTCAATAAAATTATACTTGTGTAGAAATAAGCATTGGCAAGATCATGGGATGACGTTCCGTTTTGTGATAAAGAAAATCTTGTAAAGTATCGATAATATTACGTTTTAATTGTGCTTCTGTATATTTATTCTCATTTTCGAGGTTAGTTTTCAATGTATGAAAGACCTTTTTTTGAGCTTGATTAATTAAAGTTCCAGATTCACGCATATAAACAAATCCTCGTGACAAGATGTCCGGTCCTGATAAAACTAATTTTTTCTGATAGTCTACAGTAGCGACGACAACGACTAATCCTTCTTCCGATAACATTTGCCGATCATGGATGACTACATTACCAATATCACCAATTCCGTTTCCATCAACATAGACGTCACTGGCATTCACATGCCCTGCAAACCGAGCTGTATCTTTAGTTAAGGCCAAAACATCGCCATTATCAAAAATGAATGTATTTTCTTTGGGAATGCCACATAATTGTGCTAATTCGGTGTGAATTTTCAACATGCGATATTCACCATGAATCGGCATAAAGAATTTAGGTTGGATCAAACGCAACATTAATTTTTGTTCTTCTTGACCACCATGACCGGAAGCATGAATATTATTAATTTTACCGTGAATCACGTTGGCTCCGGCTTCTTCGAGTTCATTGATCAAATGATTCACACTCGTGGTATTGCCGGGGATGGGATTAGAAGAAAAAATAACAGTATCGCCCGGCTGAATAGCAATCTGACGATGAGTACCATTAGCAATACGACTTAAAGCAGCCATCGGTTCACCCTGAGATCCCGTACACAACAACAATACCTTATTGGCAGGTAACTTATTAATTTCAGAAGCATCCAGCATTTCACTATCAGGAATGTCTAAATAACCTAACTCACGACCATTAACAATGGCCTGTTCCATGCTGCGTCCAAAAACTGCAACTTTGCGACCATTTTGCATAGCTGCGTCCACCGCTTGGGAGACACGATAAAGATTAGAGGCAAAAGTGGCAAAGATAATTCGTCCTTCAATTCGTTCCACAATATGATGAATGGTATTACCTACAAAACGTTCCGATTTGGAAAATGTTGGTATTTCCGCATTGGTACTATCGGATAATAATAACAAAACACCTTCAGATCCTAATTTAGCCATTTTTTGTAAATTAGGAGCCGGCTGATTACCGACTGGAGTTAAGTCGAACTTATAATCGCCCGTTTGGATAATTGTACCTTGTGGCGTATGCACGGCAATCCCTAAAGTATCAGGAATAGAATGCGTAGTCCGGAAAAATTCTACACTCAAATTTTTAAACTTTACGAAGTCTTCTTCATGTAAGACATGAAGTTTAGTGGTGTTTAATAAACCATGTTCTTCTAGTTTACCCTTTATTAACGCTGTAGCCAAAGGACCAGCATAGATAGGAATTTGCGGTAATTTTTGTAAAAGATAGGGAATACCGCCAATATGATCCTCGTGTCCATGCGTGATAAATAGACCTTTAATTTTCTCCTGATTATCAATCAAATATTGATAATCAGAAATAACATAATCAATACCTAAGAGATCGTCTTCCGGAAATTTAATTCCTGCATCGACAATTACTAATTCATCTTGATATTGTATCACATACATGTTTTTGCCGATTTCGCCTAAACCACCAATCGCAAAAACTGCGACTTCTTCATCTTTAATATTTAAAGTCATCGCTTTTATAACTCCGTTAAGTCCGTAATTTTAAAATTAGGACTTTTACGCTCATATTCTAAATAGTTACCGGTTAATTCTTCCACAGATTCCACGTTATAATCGGTTTGGTTTTCTAAAGCAGCTCGCACTTCGATAGCGGAATCAGCTTGAGTATACAAAGTTTCGGTGGTTTCACGGCGGGGATTTTGTATACTAGTCGGTTGATATAAAACTTTATAAATCAAAATAATCTTCTCCTTTATTGAATTAATAAATTAATTTCTTTTTTATTTTGTAAGTGAGTAGGTTGACGTAAATCAACAGTTAAATAGATGGTATCACATTCAGCTTTTAAAGTATAGAAACAAAAAAGAACGGGAAAATATCCCATTCTATATGAGTTAGATTACATAAAAGTTTGAAAGTACGAACACAGTTAGGTTTTAATTTTAGGAAATAATGATAGTGTTTGGATCCATCGCAAAGGGATCTTTTAAATTGATATGATCATAAAATAAATGTCCATGCAAATGATCAATTTCGTGTTGACACACGATAGCAGGATAATTTTTAACCCGTAGCCGCTGGGTTTGTCCCTCCATATCTTGATACCGGATAGTAATGCGGGCACTGCGGGGTACATAGCCGGGGACATCTTTATCTACAGATAAACAACCTTCACCCTCAGCTAATTGGGCTTGTTGAATGGAGTTGGAGATAATGACGGGATTAATCAAAATAATTTGTAGTTCATAATTTTTGGGGTCATCTTCCGGGCCCGGCACTAAAACTGCCGCCATTTGTTTACTAATACCTACCTGAGGAGCAGCCAAACCCACACCGGCACGCAATTGGTGTTTTTGGGCAAAATCTGGATTTTGGCTATTTATAAGATACTCCATCATATCATGAGCCAGCTGGCGATCAGCCGTGCTTAGAGGAAAAGTAACATCTTGGGCGGTTTTTCTTAAAACAGGATTACCATCACGGGTAATATCTTTCATCAAATACATGTTATAAAATCCTTCTTAATATCTAAAATTAAAACTTCTGCAATTATCGTAATCAAAGAAACATAAGCGTGTCAATCTATAAGTGGAAATTAATCATAAAAGATTGCAAATATATTCACAATATCTCTTCGATTTATCGCTTGTATTAATTTGAAAACATGCTAGACTATGAATTGGAAACCCTTGCAAGAACGAGGGGATCTTTGTGAAAGGAATGATAGAAATGGCTAAGAAATCGATTGTTGATTTTTCAAAAATCAAGAAAAATCTGTCGGATATCCCAAAACCAATTCAAGTAATTAACGAACATGCCGAAATTGTCAATCAAGACATTTTTGACACCTTTAGTGATGAACAATTGCTTGAATTCATGAAAAAAATGGTTTGGGAACGAGCATTACATGAGCAAACAATGAACTTTTCCCGACAAGGTCGGATGGGTTTTTATGCTCCTACAGCAGGTGAAGAAGCTTCTGAAATGGGAACGGTATTGGCAATGGAAAAGCAAGATTATTTATTGCCGGCCTACCGTGATATTCCACAGTTGATTCAACATGGAGCAACAATTACTCAAGCATACCTGTGGTCCCGTGGTCATGTCAAGGGGAATGAATTCGCTGGTCGTTCTTTGATGCCTCAAATTATTATCGGTGCCGCTTACGTGGAAACTGCCGGTGTAGCTTTAGGATTAAAGAAAAACGGTGAAAATGCAATTGCTTTTAGTTATACGGGTGACGGCGGTACTTCACAAGGTGATTCCTATGAAGGAATGAATTTTGCAGGAGCTTACCAAGTGCCGGCCCTTTTTATTGTTCAAGATAATAATTATGCCATTTCGACCCCTCGTTCGAAACAAACGGCAGCGCCTTCTCTAGCACAAAAGGCCGTAGCTTGTGGCATCCCTAGTGTCCAAGTCGATGGAATGGACATTGTAGCTTGCTATAGTGTGGCTAAGGCTGCGCGTGATTATATTATTGCTGGCAATGGTCCTGTAATGATTGAAACTTTGACCGATCGTTATGGTGCTCATTCTTCAGCGGGTGATGATCCTAGTCGTTATCGGACTAAAGAAGAACAACAACCGTGGCTGGATCGTGATCCGTTAATTCGGTTGCGTCAAATTTTAACCAATAAAAAATTATGGTCGGACGAACAAGAAGAGGCTTTGGTCAAGGAAACCAAAGATGCTTGCAAAGAAGCTATAAAAGAAGCCGATCAAACTGAACCAGAAAAAGTTTCCGACATGTTGAAGCGCACCTTTGAAGTGCCAACCCCAGAATTGCAAGATGAAATTGCTAAATTTGAAGAAAAGGAGTCGAAATAACATGACTAAAAAATCTTATATTCAAGCAATTACTGATGCTTTAGACATCATGTTAAAAGAAGATCCTAAAACTTTAATATTTGGCGAAGATGTCGGAAAAAATGGAGGCGTCTTTCGGACCACACAAGGGTTACAAGAAAAATACGGTGAGGATCGCGTTTTTGATACTCCCTTAGCAGAATCAGGTATTATGGGCTTGGCTATTGGACTAGGTTTAACTGACTGGCGTCCGATTCCTGAAATTCAATTTAGTGGTTTTACTTTTGAAGCCGTGGATTCAATTGCTGGTCAAATGGCCCGCATGCGGTTTAGATTTAATAATAAAAAACACAGTCCGATTACTATTCGCAGCCCTTATGGTGGTGGCACTCATACCGCCGAAATGCACTCCGACAATTTGGAAAACTTCTTTACAGGTGTACCTGGTTTACGGGTTGTTATGCCTAGCAATCCTTACGATGCTAAAGGTTTATTAATTTCATCAATTGAAAATAATGATCCGGTGCTCTTTTTAGAAAATCTCAAACTCTATCGGTCAATGAAGGCCGATATCCCCGATGAAAAATATACAGTGCCGTTGGATCAAGCCAAAGTAGTACAAGCAGGGAATGATATCACGATTGTAGCTTATGGAGCTCAGGTTCAAGAGGCGCAACACGCTGCAGAAGATCTGAGTAAAGAGAATATTTCCTGTGAAGTAATTGATCTTTGTACAGTTTCTCCGATTGATACAGCCACTATTTTTCAATCCATTGCCAAGACACATAAAGTTGTTATTGTACAAGAAGCACAAAAAATGGCTGGCGTCGGAGCTCAAGTAGCTTCTGAAATTGGCGAAAAAGCGATTATGTCTTTAGATGCACCTATTGGTCGGGTAGCCGCCCCTAATACAATCTATCCATTTGCTTTAGCTGAAGAAGTATGGATTCCACGTAAACAAGCAATTATTGACAAAGTAAAAGAAATTATTAATTACTAAATAACTGAAGGGAAGAAAAAGCATGGCATTCAAATTTAAACTGCCAGAATTAGGTGAAGGTATGGCAGAAGGTGAAGTAGCAAGCTGGCTGGTAAAAGAAGGAGATCAAATTAAGGAAGATGATTCCTTAGTTGAAATCCAAAATGATAAGTCAGTTTCTGAATTGCCTTCCCCTGTATCCGGAACTATTAAAAAAATTGTAGCTCAAGAAGGAGATACAGTAGAAATCGGCGATGTTTTAGTCGAAATTGATGATGGCTCACCGGATACGGCAGATGAGCCTTCTACCACCCCAACTGCTGCTCAAGAATCTGCGGCACCTACCACTACAACTGCTGCCCCTACAACCGCTGCTCCAACTGGAAGTGCAAATCAAGATTATCTTGCAATGCCTTCGGTACGGCAATATGCCCGTGATCAAAAAGTTGATTTGAGTCAGGTAACGCCAACAGGTAAACATGGACAAATTACCAAAGCCGATGTTGAACATTTCCAAGGAACAACGAATGCACCAAAAGCGGCGGATGCCACACCAAGTAAACCAGCGGCGGTTCCAGCTTATCAAGCTGAAGAACCAGAGAAAGAAACACGCGAAAAAATGAGCATGACTCGCAAAGCCATTGCGAAAGCTATGCTGAACAGTAAGCAAACAACTCCACATGTAACCAGTTTTGATCAAGTAGAAGTTACAGCATTAATGGCAAACCGCAAGAAATACAAAGCGGTGGCTGCTGAAAAGGGAATTAAACTTACCTTTTTACCATATTTAGTAAAGGCTTTAGTATCTGTCTTAAAAGAATTTCCGGAATTTAATGCATCCATTGACAGTAGTACCGACGAAATTATTTACAAACATTACTACAATATCGGTATTGCTACGAACACAGATCATGGATTATATGTGCCTAATATTAAGAATGCCGATTCTAAAGGCATGTTTGAAATTGCCAAAGAAATTACGGAAAATACGCAAGCTGCTTACGATAATAAACTGAGCGCACAATCCATGCGTGGTGGATCAATAACAATTAGTAATGTTGGTTCTATTGGCGGCGGTTGGTTCACACCAGTCATCAATCAACCAGAAGTTGCCATTTTAGGTATGGGTAAAATTGCTAAAGAGCCTTATGTAGCTGAAGATGGATCCATTAAAGTCGGCAACATGTTGAAATTATCTATGAGTTATGATCATCGTTTGATTGACGGTGCCTTGGCACAACGCGCATTAAATAAATTAAATGAATTGTTACATGATCCAGAAATGTTATTAATGGAGGGTTAAATTAAAATTATGGCCAATGTGGAAGAAAAAGATACAGTGATTATTGGTGCTGGTCCGGGCGGTTATGTAGCGGCGATTCGGGCTGCAGAATTAGGACAAAAAGTTACAATTATTGAAAAGGAATACTTTGGAGGAGTTTGTTTAAACGTTGGCTGTGTACCTTCTAAAGCTTTAATTCAAGCAGGTCATCGTTACCGGGAAGCTAAAGATGCAACGGTTTATGGCATCAGTACCAAAGATGTAGAATTAGACTTTGCCAAAACGCAAGCTTGGAAAAATAAAAATGTCGTAGAACGTATGACCAGTGGCGTACAAATGTTGTTAAAAAAGCATAAAGTGGAAATTATTAAGGGCGAAGCCTTTTTAGACAATAATGAACAATTACGAGTCATGCCTGCAGGGCCACGACAGTTTATGGATAATGGCGGCGGTCAGACTATTAAATTTAAAAATTTAATTTTAGCTACAGGAAGTCGTCCGGTGGAAATTAAAGGCTTTAAATTTGGCGGCCGGGTATTAAGTTCTACGGGCTTATTAAATATTGAAGAATTACCTAAAAAATTAGTAATTGTCGGCGGCGGTTACATCGGCAGTGAATTAGCTGGTTCATTTTCGGATTTAGGATCTGAAGTAACTATTTTGGAAGGTACAGATCAGATCATTCCAAATTTTGAACGGGATATGGTATCCATCATTGAGAAACATTTGCAAAAGAAGGGCATCAAAATTGTAACCTCAGCAATGGCTAAAAGTGTGCAAGACAATGGTGATAGCGTTGATGTTACCTATGCTGTGGATGGTCAGGAAACGACAATTAATGCAGACTACGTAATGGTTTCGGTCGGTCGGCGTCCGAATACGGATAATTTTGGTCTCGAAATGACGGATGTTGAGTTGACTGATCGCGGTTTAGTAAAAGTAGATGAACAAGGTCGTACGTCTGTGAAGAACATTTATGCGGTTGGTGATATTACTGCGGGGCCAGCACTGGCCCATAAAGCGTTCTTCCAAGGTAAAACGGCAGCGGGAGCTATTTCAGGGAAAAATACTGCCAATGATTATATTGGCATCCCTTCAGTTTGTTTCAATGATCCCGAAATGGCTAGCGTAGGGTTGACGGCTGATGAGGCTAAAGCCCAAAAACGTGAGGTTAAAATTTCCAAGTTTCCATTTGCAGGTAATGCACGGGCAGTATCGCTAGATAATATGGACGGTTTTGTGAAATTAATTTCTGATAAGAATACTGGCACTGTTTTAGGCGGTCAGATTGTCGGTCCTAATGCCAGTGATTTGATTTCAGAAGTTAGCATTTTGGTTAATTGCCAACTGAATGTGGAAGATGTAGCATTGACTATTCATCCGCATCCAACTTTAGGCGAACCGATTCAAGAAGCTGCTGATATGGCGATGGGTTTTCCAACGCACATTTAATAGAATCAATAGCTCCAATGAGTAAATTAAAAACAAGAGTTCATCTGTGGGATGAACTCTTGTTTTATTTGTGATCTCAATGAAATATTAGACAATTAAACGGATTTAGATATGATAAGAGTAAATTAAGAAACTAAGGAGGCTTGAGGCAGGTGGCTAATCTATCAAACATCCAGCAAGAAGTTTTATATATTATACAAAAAGCAGCTGATAGCTTACGACAAGATCAGCACTTTGATACAGTTCAGCGAAAATCCAACCGAAATGACTTAGTAACTGATCGAGATCGACAAATTGAACAATATATTGTTCAATATTTAGCAGCTAAATTCCCCGAAGCTAAAATTATCAGTGAGGAAAAAACCAGTTCTTTGATTACTAGTGTGGAAGGTTTAGTCTTTTTTGTGGATCCGATTGACGGGACCATGAATTTTGTTAAATGTCATGACCAATTTGCCATTATGATTGGAGTTTATCAGGATGGAGAACCCTTGTTTGGAGCCATTGCAAATGTTATGGCTGATCAAATCATTTACGGAGGTCCACAAGTTGGCACTTTTTTAAATCAAACTCCTTTACCTACGGTTCCTGATTTACCTTTGGTCGATTCGCTAGTAACAATTAGTACGCGTTTATTATGGCAACAAGATCCCAACTATCAATTAATCGTTCATGCTAGTAGCGGATTACGAGTGTTTGGCAGCGCGGGGATTATTTGGTCGCGTTTAGTTTGTGGTCAACAAAATCTTTATATTTCCAAGTTGAAACCATGGGATTTGGCTGCAGGACGCGCTCTGGCGATGAAAAATGGAATAATGGTACGGAATATTGACGGATCGCCCGTTAATATGTTACAATCACAAACTGTAATAATAGGTACGAAATGCGCAACAGACGAAGCTCTCAGTTTAATCAATAAAAGAGCTTAATGAGCTGTGATTGAAAATCACAGCTTTTTTATGCATTAAATCAATGATGTTTGCATGGAAGGAAGCACAATTTTGAAAAGAAGAGAAGATATCCGTAATATTGCGATTATTGCTCACGTTGATCACGGTAAAACAACCTTAGTCAATGAATTATTGAAACAGTCAGATACCCTTCCAGAACATATGGAAATCAGCGATCGGGCAATGGATTCGAATGCCATCGAAAAAGAACGTGGAATTACAATTTTGTCAAAAAATACCGCCGTAGAATATCGGGGAACTAAAATTAATATTTTGGATACTCCCGGTCATGCCGACTTTGGCGGTGAAGTAGAACGCATTATGAAAATGGTTGATGGAGTTTTGTTGGTGGTTGATGCCTATGAGGGTACAATGCCGCAAACCAGATTTGTTCTAAAAAAAGCTTTAGAACAACATTTAACACCGATTGTTGTCATTAATAAGATTGATCGTCCGGGAGCACGCCCAGAAGAAGTAGTTGATGAAGTTTTGTCTTTATTTATTGATTTGGGCGCTGATGAAAATCAATTGGAGTTTCCGGTGGTCTATGCTTCGGCAATCAATGGCACCTCGAGTTATGATTCCGATCCACAAAAGCAAGAGCACACTATGAACCCGATTTTTGATACCATTTTAAAAACCATTCCGGCACCTATTGATAACAGTGATGAACCGTTACAATTTCAAGTTGCAATGCTGGACTACAATGATTACGTAGGCCGAATTGGGATCGGTCGTATTTTCCGGGGTCGCATTAAATTAGGTGATCAAGTTTCGGTTCTCAAGCTAAATGGCGATAAACAAAACTTCCGGGTTACAAAAATTTTCGGTTTCTTCGGGTTAAAGCGTCAAGAAGTCGAAGAAGCTAAGGCAGGAGACTTAATCGGATTATCCGGGATGGAAGATATTTTTGTGGGCGAAACGGTTGCACCTGTCGACCATCCGGAAGCTCTGCCTATTTTAAGAATTGATGAGCCGACATTAAGAATGACTTTCTTAGCCAATGATTCTCCCTTTGCAGGTCGCGAGGGTAAGTTAGTTACAGCCCGGAAAATTGAAGATCGTTTAAAACAACAATTACAAACCGATGTTTCTTTGCGAGTGGAAGATTCTGATCAAGCAGGTGCTTGGATTGTTTCTGGACGGGGGGAATTGCATTTATCCATCTTAGTGGAAGAAATGCGCCGCGAAGGCTTTGAATTACAGTTATCCCGACCGGAAGTAATTTACCAGGAAGTTGATGGTGAATTATGTGAACCATTTGAATTAGTCCAAATTGATACTCCTGATGCCTATGTCGGTTCCATTATTGATTCTTTGGCGCAGCGAAAAGGGGAAATGCAGAATATGGAAAGTACCGGTAATGGTCAAACCCGGTTAACTTTCCTCACACCTTCGCGAGGCTTAATTGGTTATAATTCGGAGTTCATGTCCCAAACTGGTGGTTATGGTATTATGAACCACACTTTTGAAAAATATTTACCAGTAATTCGTAATTGGGAACCAGGACGTCGTAGTGGCGCTTTAGTATCCATTAATCAGGGACCATCCACGACCTATAGTCTGCAGTCAGTGGAAGATCGCGGTCAATTGTTTATTGGAGCCGGTGTCGAAGTTTACGAAGGCATGATTATTGGCGAAAGTAATCGAGATCAAGATATCGCAGTTAATGTTACTAAAGGTAAAAATTTGACTAATACTCGGGCTGCGGGAAAAGATCATGCGGCAGCTATTAAAACACCGAAGAAATTATCGTTAGAACAATCAATTGAATTTTTAAATGATGATGAATATTGTGAAGTAACACCAGAGAGCATTCGTTTACGTAAGAAAATATTAAATACAAACGAACGCCGGAAAGCGGATAAGCATCGTCAAAAATAGCAGAACGCAACTACGACACACACCATTGTCGTAGTTTTTTGTTATAATATTGCCGATAGCTTTGAAAAGATATGGTCACACTATTCAAAGTTTGAAGGACCTTGAATGATCATTGATGGGAGTTCTGGCGGTGCAAACTAAATTAAAAAATATTGATTTCTGGATTCTGGTTCCGTTTATTCTTCTTTCGGCCCTTGGCATCGTGATGGTTTATTCGGCCAGTTCTAACGCAGCACAATTGCAAGGATTAAATAGTAGTATTTATTTGAAAAGGCAAGCATTGTTTGTGGCTGTCGGATTTTTATTATGTGCGTTTTTTTATTTTTTAAAGATTGATGTTCTCAAACGATCTTTATTCACGAAGTGGTTTTTACTTATTGTTTTAGCTTTACTGATAGTTTTACTAATTCGCAAACATTTTAATCCGCAGGCTTCGATTAATGGAGCTTCCGCTTGGATTCCAATTGGTCCATTTCATATTCAACCTTTAGAATTAGCTAAATTAGCGTTAATCTTATACTTGGCCAAAGTGTATAGTAGCCGCGTTTTAAATATTTCGCAGCAATCCTTAAAACAAATTTTTTCGCAATTATGGCCACCGGTTTTGGTGGGCTTACTCATCACGGGTTTGACCATGTTTCAACCAGATTTAGGAGGAGCGGCGATCATTGCTGCTATTGTATTTTTAATGTCCTTTGCCTCAGGATTAGATATTAAATATGTGGTTATCACCGTAATTTTCTTAATTATCTTATTTGTTTGTGGTTATTTTTATTTTGCAGAGCATTCTATGCATATGGATCATTCCTCCTATCGAGTTCGGCGTTTAATGTCGTTTTACCATCCTTTTAAATTGGAAAAATCTGGTGGATCTCAATTAGTCAACTCTTACTACGCAATTAACAACGGCGGTTTATGGGGCCGTGGACTTGGCAATAGTATTCAAAAATTAGGTTATTTACCTGAACCTTATACGGATTTTATACTGGCCATCATTGCCGAAGAATTGGGACTGGTCGGAGTAAGTTTGGTAATAGGGCTTTTAGCTGTTTTGATTTTTCGGATAGTGTATCTGGGCTTTAGTGCTTCGCAAATTTATTTATCTTTATTGTGCTATGGGATTGCGGGTTTTCTATTTATTCAAAGTGCTTTCAATATTGGGGGCGTGGTTGGTTTATTGCCTATTACGGGAGTCACTTTACCATTTATTAGCTATGGGGGATCCAGTACATTAGTTTTATCAATTTGTATGGGAATAGTGCTTAATATTTCCGTCAACTTGCGCCAAAATAACTCACTAAATTAGAAAGGATGTTGTCTTTTGCAGATCACTGCACGTCAAGAAATTATTGTCTGGTTAACGACTTGTCGTTCCAGTAAAAAATTACGACGATTAGGAACAGTCGTCTATGTTTCATTTAAAATGAATTATGCAATTATGTATTTAACTGCTCAACACAGTCAAACACTTATGGCCAAAATTAATGATTTGCCCTTCGTTAAAAGAGTTGAATTATCACCCCGCCAAACACTGAAAACTGATTATTCGACAGCGGATGCCACGGCGATTAAATTAAAAAGAAATGAAGAATTATGCGAGTAATTGCGGGTAAATTTCACGGCTTGCCTTTAAAACCAGTTCCTGGACGTAATACCCGTCCTACAGGCGCCAAGGTGAAAGAATCGATATATAATATTTTAGCGGCTCATTGCTCTCAAATGCATTATGGCCTGGATTTATTTGCCGGAACAGGGGCATTGGGAATTGAAGCTGTTTCCCGTGGTTTGGAGCAGATGTATTTAGTAGATAAAAACTATACGGCGATTAAAACGATCCAAGCTAATATTCAAAAAACTCACGCTCCAGCTGCTTTTATACTTTGGAAAATGACAGCGCAACAGGCTTTAGACAAGTTAAATACTTTGGCGACACCATTAGATTTATTAATTTTGGATCCGCCGTATGCCATGCATGTTAATTTGGATATAATCCGTCAATGTGTGCAACAGCAGTTGTTAGCACCGCATGCTTTTATTATCATAGAAACTAATTATGATTTGAGCCAGCAGCGGCCATCTAATTTTTCTTGTATAGCTAGTAAAAAATATGGTCAGACTTTCGTAGAAATATGGCGCTTTGAGGGAGAATAAATGTCAAAAATCGGACTTTATGCAGGCAGTTTTGATCCTGTAACTAATGGTCACTTGGAGTTAATTCAACGTGCGGCTACTATCGTAGATCAATTATACGTGGTAATTATGAAAAATACGCAAAAACAGTATACTTTTTCATTTACAGAAAAACGTGATTTATTAGCGGCTAGTCTCAAAGACGCACAAGCAGCGCACAATATTCATTTAATGGTCAGCCAAGATCAATTGGTGACGCAAGTGGCGCAACAAGTACATGCTAACTTCTTAATACGGGGATTGCGGACACCGGCAGATTTGGAATATGAATTGGACATGCAAGAAGTCAATCGTTTGCAAGTTGGACAATTAGAAACTATTTACTTAATTGCCCATCCTCGCTATGCACACATTTCTTCCAGCATGGTCAAAGAAATCGTGTATTATCACGGAAATATTGATGGCTTAGTACCCCCAGTGGTAGCACAAGCCTTAGCTGCAAAACGTGATCGCTCATTATGAAAAAATTCCGAAAATATCTAATTTGGCTTTTTATAATTCTTTTACTCCTTGTGGGGTTGTATCCGTTACCGTATTTTGTGGAAGCTCCCGGAGCAGCACAACCCACTTCTCAAGTTATTCAAGTTCAACGCCATCCCGATCATCAAAAGGGCGAGTTTTTATTTACTACCGTAGCTGTAAAGTCGGGGACTGCTTTAAATTTATTGCTCGCAAAAATTCTTCCCTTTCAAGAAATCTTACCTAAAAAAGCAGTATTAGGTGACAATAACAATCAGGAATACGAGCGGACACAACGTTATTTTATGGAAAACGCTGGTAATAGTGCGATTGAAGTGGCTTGTAAAAAAGCTCATGTCTCGTATCACAAACAATACTTAGGCATTTACGTGATGTCGATTTTACCACAATCACATTTTAAAAAGCATTTACGGGTAGGAGACACAATCACGCAGATTGATCACCAAGAATTTTCTAATGCGCAAGCTTTTCAACATTATGTCAAGACGCGGCAACCAGGACAAAAAGTTACTTTAACCTATAAACGTCAGGGCAAAACTCGTCAAGTAACTCGTTCGTTAATAAGTTTAAATAAACAACATCAAAGCGGTATTGGGATCACATTAGTAGATCATTTGCGTGTGCATAGTCGACCAGCGGTTCAAATTCATGCAGGCGCAATTGGGGGTCCATCGGCAGGTTTGATGTTTGCTTTGCAAATTTATGCCCAGTTAGTGCGACAAGATTTAACCCATGGGCAAATAATTGCAGGGACAGGAACCATTGATTCGCAAGGGAATGTTGGGCCTATTGGCGGGATTGATAAAAAAGTTTACGCTGCACAAAAACAGCATGCACGTATTTTTTTCGCCCCACAAGAAAAAATTACGCGACACATGAAACATGTACATCCTCATTATCAAACTAATTATCAATTGGCGCAGCGGGCTGTGCAACGCTTACATTCACCAATGAAAATTGTACCAGTCACGAGTTTTACTGACGCAATTAATTATCTACAAACACATCATTAAAAAAAAAGATGTGTTTTTTTGGTAATTAAAAATGGGTGATAATTATGCAGTCAGTCAAATTGTGGATGATGAAATATCGGGTATGGTTTCTTGGAGTACTAATATTATTAGTGTGTGGCAGTAGTTACTGGATTCACCGCCAAACACAAATTCAACAAGAAGTCACATTAAAAGCTGCTCCCAAAACGACGACTAATTCTAAAAAATCAACTTCAAAGTATCTTATGGTAGATGTACAAGGGGCAGTTAATCGCCCAGGAGTCTACCAACTAGCAGCTACTGCTCGTGTATATGATGCCATTAAACGAGCAGGGGGAACAACGGAGGCAGCTAGTTTGAAAGGAGTTAATCAAGCCCAAAAATTACACGATCAAAGTCAAATTTATGTTCCTAATCAAGCAGAAGCTGTGAGCCCAACAGATGACAATTCTGCTACAAACGGTAGTTCAGCAACGGTTAATTTAAATTCAGCAACCGAGACCGAATTACAAAATATTAGTGGAATTGGTCCCAAAAAAGCAGCGGCGATTATTGACTATCGTCAAAGTGCCGGCAGTTTTCAAAAAGTGGAAGATTTAATCAAGGTGAAAGGTATAGGAGCTAAAACGCTTGAAAGTATCAAAGATCAACTTAGCGTTTAACTCAGGCTGGTTTTTTGTATTAGCATTGACTGTACAAATAAGTATTGCGATACGTGTTAATCATTGGTTATGGGGCTTAGCTTATTTAATAATTTTGAATACCCTACTGAAAAATCGGTGTTATCCAATTTTAATAGAAGTACTAGTACTAACTGGTATTAGTTGGTGGTGTTTGGATTTACAAGTGGCGGCCAAGCCCACTATGCATCAAATTATTGTCCAACCTGATCAATGGCATTATCGTAATCACTGGGTCTCTGGAGTAGGTCAATTGCCAACGGGGCAAAAAGTCCGTTTTGGTGGACCTAGTGATCACAAGTGGCCAGCCAGCGCCCACAAAATAATGCTTTATGGTGACTGGCACTGGCAACGCCTTACTCCGGCTACGAACCCGGGAGAATTTGATTTTCAAAAATATAATCACTACCAAAAAATTGATTATCAAGCGCAAATTCAAACATGGCAGGTACGCTATCAACCTCGGAGTTTAAAACCGATTGATTGTTTACATCGCTGGCGCTTTTATTGTTTGCAGTTCTTAAAACCCCTGCCGCATTGGTTAAGGGTTAATGCTAGTAGTTTGTTATGGGGTTATTTCCCTAATGAGGAAGTAGATTTACGTCAGGGGTTAACTAATTTAGGAATTATTCATATTTTTAGCATTTCGGGATTACATGTCTATTTGTTGGTTGATCTATTATATCAGCTCACAGCTAAATTGCGTTTGCCTCAAAACTATGTTGAATGGTTTTTAGTAGTTAGTTTGCCCGCATTTGCGGTTTTAGCAGGTTCGGGAGTTGGTATATGGCGGGCCTGTGGTTTACAAATAATTCGGATTTTACAATCAAAATTACATTGGCAGCTTTCACGACATGATGTATTTGGGATAGTTTTATTGGTCCAAACGTTTTTGGAGCCATATGTTTTGTTTACACTAGCCGGTCAATTAAGTTATTTATTGTCTTATGGGTTGATTGTGGCTCGCCAGCGCAAGTCTTGGCAGCGGTCATTATTAATTAATTTTTTGAGTATGCCAATTTTGTTGTATCATAATTATACTTTTAGTTGGTTAACCTTTGGGGCTAATTTAGTCCTAACGCCAGTCTTTGAAAAGATAATCATTCCGCTCACTTTATTGAGTTTATTGTGCGTGAATTGTCCACTTATTTTAGCGGGACTAGAACAACTATTTAAGGGGGTATATGCGCCTATTCAAGGCCTTGCCCATGCTAACTGGTCTCAAATCACCTTCGGGCATATTAGTGTGTTTTTAACAGTGTTATTGATGATCGTTACTTTATTATGGTTGAATGAAAAATCCAGTCACTGGTATCGTTTATTAGCTGTGGTTTATCTGGGAATTTTTATAGTTAATCATTGCCCATTAAGTGGTGAGGTGAGTATTATTGACATTGGCCAAGGTGATAGTATTTTAATAACCACTCCTTTTTTACGGAAAACCTGTCTAATTGATACGGGTGGTAAGTTGCAATTTGGCCGTCACCTTGCCCAAACGCATCGCGTGGAGCAAATTACGATTCCATACTTACATTACCGTGGCATTACGCATCTGGATTATGTCTTTTTATCACATCAAGATGCTGATCATATTGGCGATTTAGCTATTTTATTAAAAAATTTTCCGGTGCGGGAAGTTTGTTTTGCCCAAGGCATGGAGCATAGCCGCGCCTTAGTTCGTCAATTACAGCCTTTTGCTCAGCAAGTACATTACCAAACACTCAAAGTAAACGATGAATTAAAACTCAAGAAGTATTGTAAGTTTTTGGTGCTTTGGCCGAAACGTCTTTCCACAGGAGTTAATGAAGATTCGCTTACGCTATTAATTCAAATTCAAAATACTAAATGGTTATTTTCCGGAGATCTTAATCGGGAAAATGAATTAAAACTATTTACCCACATACCGCATCTCGATTATGTCAAAGCGGGACATCACGGCAGCAAAACAGCTAGTGATCCACAATTTTTAAAGCAAGCTCATCCGCGGCTCGTTTTAATTTCCGCGGGTAGAAAAAATCGCTATGGCCATCCGCATCCTGAAACGTTGCATACTTTAAAAAAATTACAAATTCCCTATTTAAATACGGCCGAACATGGTATGTTGACTTGGCATTATACTTTGAATGGTCAACAATGGTGGCAAATTTTTACAAAGGATCAGATTAATGCTAATCAATGACTTTATCCAAGAATTATCGCAAAAAGTAGGACCACTTTATTTAGTAACGGGCACGGAAACTCAACTTATTAGTCAAATCCGTCACAGTTTTGAGAACCTCTTAACTCCCACCGAACGCGACATGAATTTTGTGGAATTCAATTTAGAGGAAACAGAACTAACGACAGTTTTAGCTGAAGCAGCCTCTTTGCCTTTCATGGGAAGCTATCGCTTGATTTTTGTGACTAATACTTATTTTTTAAGTAGTAATCAAAGCCTTGGTAAGCCCCAAGCTGCTTTCAAGGAACTAGAAAAATATTTAAAACACCCGCAACCTACAACAGTTCTCGTTTTTTTTGCACCTTATGAAAAATTGGATCAACGAAAAAAAATTACTAAACTATTTTTGAAACACTGTCAGGTAGTCAGTGCTCAAAAATTAACTGCTCAACAATTGACTATCCGATTACAGCAAGATGTTCAAGAACAGCATGGACAGATTACCAAAGCAGCCTTAGAACAATTAATTTTACGCACCAATTCTGATTATTCACTGGCCAGCAACGAATTACAAAAATTATTATTATATCAACCGGGTCAGCCCATTACTGAAAGTACCGTCCAACAATTAGTGCCGCAGACTTTGGATGATAATGTTTTTGATTTAATGACGGCCATACTGAAGGGTGATTTGAAACAGGCAGAAAGTAATTATCATCAATTACTGCTCTTAAAAAGTGAAGTGGTGGGCATTACTGCATTAGCTCAAGCTCAATTGCGTCTCTTACTACAAGTTAAGCTCTTACAACAAAAGGGGATGGCGGTAGGAAAATTATCGGGTTATTTGCAAGTGCATCCTTATCGAATTAAATTAGCAGTCCAAAGAAGCCAGCAATATTCTGTTGCCGAATTAAAAAAAGCCCTGCGAGATTTAATTACGATTGATTATCGCATGAAATCCGGACAGGGTGATAAAGAGCAGTTATTTGAATTATTTATGATTCAGTTTATTCAAACAAAAAAGTCAGCCTAGTGGCTGGCTTTTAATTTTTAATGATTAATTTTCGCAGTTAATCGAGATTTGTCACGGGCAGCTTTATTTTTCTTAATTAACCCCTTAGACTTGGCCTTATCAATGGCGCGTGTAGCTTGCTTATATAAATCTTGCGTATTGGAATCATTATTGGCAACGGCTTTTTCAAAATTTTTCACAGCAGTCCGCATGGCACTGCGTTGGGCAGAATTACGTTCGTTTGTCTTGGCCGATGTTTTAACGCGTTTAATGGCTGATTTAATTTGTGGCATTCTTTTCACCTCCGTGTGCTTCTTGCCAGTACCTTAAAAGTATACTAAAAGCTGGTTGGGTTTGCAATGCTTAATTATCAATTGGCTATTGCTTTTTACTGCTTTTTAGAGTATATTTTTAAATGTTCTTAGCCAGACTCAGTTTGACGCAACACCGGCGTGGGCTTGGTTTGGCTGGATAGATTAAGTTAAAGGTGGGAAATTTTATGGCAATTTCAAAAGAACAAAAGCAACAATTGGTTGAAAAATATGGTCGTAAAGCTGGGGATACAGGTTCTCCGGAGGTTCAAATTGCAATTTTAACAACGGAAATTAATAATTTGAACGATCATTTAAAAGTTAATAAAAAAGATCATCATTCATACGTTGGTTTATTAAAGAAAATTGGTCATCGTCGGAATTTATTGGCTTACTTGCGTAATAAAGACATTAATCGCTATCGTGAGCTCATTAAGAGTTTGGGATTACGGCGTTAATTGATTTCAAAGCCCTCTCAAAAGAGGGCTTTTTTTGTACGTTCAATTCCTGTGCGTATCCAAGGAGCACTTTATGTGCTACAATAAAATCATTATATAGCATTGGTCGAGTAGGACCGTAAATGAACTTCAGTTAAATGAGCAACAAGAAAGGTGAATAGTTTGAAAACTTTAAAGATTATTCCGTTGGGTGGTTTACGCGAAAACGGGAAAAATATGTATGCCATTGAATGTGATGGTGAAATTGTAATCTTAGATTGCGGCTTACAATACCCTGAAAATGAATTATTGGGCATTGATATTGTCATTCCAGAGATGTCTTATTTAGAAAAGAATATTGATCATGTGGTTGGAATCTTTTTAACACACGGACATGCTGATGCTATTGGAGCTTTGCCTTACTTAATTAATAATCATGATATTCCGGTTTTTGGATCCAAGTTAACCATTGAGTTAGCCAAAATGACCGTCCATCATGATAAACGTAGCCGCAAGTTTAATGATTTTAACATCATTGATGCGCAGACAGCCATCGATTTTCAAAATTTAAGCGTCTCGTTTTTTAAAACGACGCACTCCATTCCAGATTCATTGGGGATAGTAGTAAAAACTCCTGCCGGACAAATTGTATATACTGGAGACTTTAAATTTGATCAATCAGCTCTGCCCATTTACCAAACTAATTATCAACGTTTAGCGGCCATTGGCAGCCATAAAGTATTGGCTTTACTCAGTGATTCCGCTAACGCGGAGTCGCCATATCCCGCAGCCGATGAGCGCGATATTTACACTTATATTTGGGAAACTTTTGAATATCAAACGGGTCGCATTATCGTGGCTTCTGTCGCCTCGAATATTCTACGGATGCAGCAGATTTTTGATGCTGCACAAAAAACTCATCGCCAAGTCGTGTTGACGGGGCAAGATGCCGCTAAAATTGTCCGTACGGCTATTAAACTTGGTTATTTAAAGCTGGATGATGATCTGTTGATCAGCGCTCGGGAAGCTGAAAAACTGCCTAAAAATCAAGTAGTTATTTTAGAAACTGGCCGAATGGGTGAACCAATTAAAATTTTACAAAAAATGGCGACCAGTCATCATCATTTTTATCATATTGAAGAAGGGGATTTGGTATTTATAACCACCACGCCTTCTCATGCCATGGAAACTACCGTAGCGAAGACTCGCGATTTAATATTTCGAGCCGGTGGTGAAGTTAAATCTTTAAGTGATTCCGGTTTATATACTTCTGGTCATGCCTCGAAAAGTGATTTACAATTGATGATTAATTTGCTACATCCCGAGAATGTGATTCCGGTCCAAGGCGAGTACCGTTTGTTAAATGCACATGCTCAAATTGCCGCTGAAGTAGGGGTGCCTGCTGATAATATTTTTATCTTAGATAATGGCTCGGTTTTGAATTACGAAAAAGGGCAATTTCATTTAGGCGCAGCTGTTGAAGCTGGGGACACTATGATTGACGGTATGGGTGTCGGTGATATTGGAACGATTGTTTTGCGGGACCGGAAATTATTATCACAAGATGGAGTCTTTGTGGCGGTAGTCACGATTGATCGCAAGAAAAAGAAGATAGTTGCGCGGCCTAAAGTAACTGCGCGCGGATTTGTTTATTTGCGGGATAATAAAAAGTTATTGAATGACAGCATTAATGTAATTATTCAGGCCATTGATAATAATTTTACGCACAAAGACTTTGATTGGTCAGAATTAAAACAAGATGTTCGTGAAGATCTCAATCATTTTTTGTGGGAACAAACACATCGGCATCCGGTGATTTTACCCGTGGTGATGGAAGTTAATCAAAATCGGCATCGCAATGCTCATAAGTAAGCTAGTGAACCTTTATAAGTTTAAGGTTTGAGGGAATTGAAGTTATGACGCAACCCAATATACAACATTTGATTCAAGCGGGTGATCGGCAGTATGCCCGGCAAAATTTTGCGCAAGCTGTGGAGTTGTATGACAAAGCCTACCGTTTACAGTCTAGTCATCTGAATCAAGTCAAATTAGTTCAGGCTTTGCATGCCAATCAGCAGAATAAGTCTGCGGCAACCTTAATTAGTAACTATGTTACCTCCTATTTAAAAACTTATGCCGATACGCAGTTGGCCGTAGCGGTTTTTTTAAAGTTGGAAGATCTTATTGGAGCCTATCAATTTGTGCAAAATGTTACGTGGCATAATGATCAGCAACAGCAGCTTTTAGACCAACAGATTAAACAAGCTGCACAGACTATAGCCACTAGTCATCCGCAGTTGTTAGCCCGCTTGTCGCAGCGTGTGTTGACGATTGTGACTAGTCCGTTATCGCAGCAATTGGAAGTTGTGACACGGTTACACCAGCTAGATTTGCCTGATTATTTGGAACAAGCCAAGATTTTAGTTTTGCATCCTTATTTACATCCCTTAATTAAAGCGGGAGTCATGGATGATTTAGTTAAATTGCGTCTTACTGAGGTAGTGCCCCTCAGTTTTTACGGGGAAATGAAAACGGTAGTTCCTAATGAATTGCCGATTATCGCCAATTTACAATCATTAAATGCTTTACAACAGCAATTATCCAGTCTGCAATCGCAGGTAGGACATAATTATGAGGCTTTGAGTGGTGAATTGAATTTATATGCTGCTATGTTGTATCCTTTCACGGATCAGATCATTACGGATGCTTCATTTTGGCTAAAAATGATTATGGCGAAATTTGGTTACAAAAATACCGGTAAAACTCTTGAAAAAGACTTAAAAGCTGTTAAAGTAAATAAGTGGTTGAGTAAATTTGAAGAGTTGTTGAGTTTATTCAATTAACGAAAACAGTTTACATTCGAGTAGTAACTTTGTATACTATTGAGAGTATATTTTTGTTGCTGTGCTTTGTTTTCAGCGGCAAAAGTAGTATAATTGTTGCATAAAGAGTTATTGGGCAATTACTCTTTATATTTTTTTGCATCAATGACTCGCTAATGACAAACAGGAGGTTTCTTTTCATGGCAGAAAAAGAACATTATGATAGAACTAAGCCCCATGTAAATATTGGTACCATTGGACACGTTGATCACGGAAAAACAACTTTGACGGCTGCAATCACAAAAGTATTGGCAAGTAAAGGTTTAGCCAAAGCTGAAGACTATGCTGATATTGATAAGGCTCCAGAAGAAAAAGAACGTGGGATTACCATTAATACAGCGCACGTGGAATATGAAACAGAAAAGCGTCACTACGCTCATATTGATGCCCCTGGCCATGCTGACTATGTTAAAAATATGATTACTGGTGCGGCGCAAATGGACGGCGCAATTTTGGTAGTAGCCGCAACTGACGGTCCAATGCCACAAACTCGTGAACATATTTTGTTGGCTCATCAAGTTGGTGTTGACTATATCGTAGTCTTTTTAAATAAGACAGATTTAGTTGATGATGACGAATTAATTGACTTGGTTGAAATGGAAGTTCGTGACTTGCTTTCAGAATACGGTTATCCGGGGGATGATGTTCCCGTAATTCGTGGTTCTGCTTTGAAAGCTCTCGAAGGTGATCCAGAACAAGTTAAAGTCATTGAAAAATTGATGGATACTATCGATGAATATATTCCTACACCTAAGCGGAGTAATGACAAACCATTCTTGATGCCGGTTGAAGATGTCTTCACGATTACTGGACGGGGCACAGTTGCTTCTGGCCGAATTGATCGTGGCGAAGTCAAAATTGGTGATGAAGTTGAAATTGTTGGTTTGAAAGATGATGTTTTGAAGTCCACCGTTACTGGTTTGGAAATGTTCCGTAAGACGTTGGATCTTGGTGAAGCCGGCGACAATGTTGGTATTCTTTTACGGGGTATTAACCGTGACCAAATTGAACGTGGTCAAGTTTTGGCTAAGCCAGGTTCTATCCAAACTCATAAAAAGTTCAAGGGTGAAGTTTATATCTTGAATAAAGACGAAGGTGGCCGCCACACACCATTCTTCTCTAACTATCGTCCACAATTTTACTTCCATACAACTGATGTTACTGGTGTCATTGAACTACCTGATGGGGTTGAAATGGTTATGCCTGGAGACAATGTAACCTTTGAGGTTGACTTGATTGCTCCGGTTGCTATTGAAAAAGGAACCAAGTTCACAGTTCGTGAAGGTGGACATACAGTTGGTGCTGGTGTGGTTACCGAAATTCTTGATTAATTTCAAATTTTAATCAAAAAAGTCTGGCTGAGCCAGATTTTTTTTTGGTTACTATTTTGTGGTAATCGCCGGCTTGACCGTTTACAAGTTATTTTATTTAGGGTAATATGGTTTAGTATGTAGAGATAATGAGTACCGGAGGGATATTAATGGCTTCTCAAGCTAAATGGAGTAAAGAAAAGGATCAAGATGGCGAATTAGTTTTCGAAATTGATCAAGATACAATTAAACAAGGATTAGATACCGCTTTTAAAAAGGTTCGTAAAAATTTGAATGTTCCCGGTTTTCGAAAGGGTAAAGTGCCGCGGCAAATGTTTGATCAAGTTTACGGCGAAGAAGCACTGTATCAAGATGCTTTAAATGCAATTTTACCAACAGCTTATGCAACTGCAGTGGAAGAAGCTCAAATTAAACCCGTGGGCCAACCAACTGTTTCCATAGAAAGTATGGAAAAAGATCAACCTTGGTCGATTAAAGCGACTGTACCGGTTGAACCGGAAGTTAAATTAGGTGAATATAAAAATTTAGAAGTTAAAAAGCAAAATACAGAAGTTACCTCAAAAGACGTACAAGATGAACTAGAAAGATTGCAAAAACAACAAGCGGAACTGGTCTTAAAAGAAGATGGTGCAGCTCAAGAAGGTGATACCGTCGTGATTGACTATAAAGGAACGGTTGATGGTCAGGCATTTGATGGCGGCAGTGCTGACAATTATTCTTTAGAATTGGGCTCTAAGACTTTTATTCCGGGATTCGAAGATCAATTAATTGGCCATCAAAGTGGTGATGAAGTTGATGTAGAAGTTACCTTCCCAAAAGATTATCAGGCTAAGGAATTAGCAGGGAAAAAAGCGCATTTTGCTACGAAAATTCATGAAATCAAAACTAAGGAATTACCTAAGTTAGATGATGATTTTGCGAAAGATGTTGATGAAGATGTCGATAGCTTAGATGAATTAAAGCAAAAAATTCAAGATCGTTTACAAACTGAGCGCAAACAAGCAGCTGATGATGCAATTGAAACAGAAGCGGTTCAAAAGGCGGTCGATAATGCCACTTTTGAAAAAATCCCGCAAGCCATGCTCGACACTGATGTCCAAAATCAAGTAGAACAATATTTAGGTAATATGCAAAGACAGGGTATTAATCCAAAAATGTATTATCAAATTACCAACACCACAGAAGCTGACTTACGTAAGCAATTTATGGACGGTTCCCAAAATCGTGTCAAAACTAGTCTTTTATTGGAGGCTGTAGTACAGGCTGAAGATATTAAAGTTACCGCAGAAGAACGCGACGCAGAAGTCAAAGATTTGGCCAATGACTATCAAATGGATGAAAAAGCAGTTCGAAATGCCTTAGATGACAGTATGTTGGATCATGATATTGGCATTAAAAAAGCTATCGATTTGATTAAGGAATCTGCTGTACAAAAGTAAAAAATAAGCCGTGTCCAAAGCTAAGCTGCGCTATGTAGCTAGTTTGACAGGCTTATTTTTTCAAATTAATGCAATAATCAATTATTGAACCCGCTGGTAATTATTTTCGATGGCTTGAACCGAATTATGATAAGCGGCTTTTTCCGCGTCATTCAACTCTAATGACACAGTTTTTTCAACCCCATGGCGCCCGATAACGGCTAATTGGCCAATATATAGTTGTTCGTGCTCGTCATAAGCACTAACTGGTAGGGCCCGCTGAGCATCACTTAGAACGGCCTCCACATCTAAATTAGCACGTGTGGCGATTCCGTTGTTCGTATATTGTTTGCCAGCGTAGATGACATACCCGCCCTCAACAATTTTTTTAGTTAGTTTGGGCAGATCCAGGTCAAACTTTGTAATTGGCTGTCCGGCAACTTGAACACTAGACCAGACAGGAAACATGGTGTCTCCGTGTTCACCAAAGACGTAACCTGTGACATCATGATAATTACAATGTAAAGTTTCTGCTACTGCGTGGTGCATCCGTGCTGTTTCCAAACCCGTTCCAGTGCCTAAAATTTTATTAGTAGGGTAGTCTAAGTATTCTTGAAGTAACCGTGCAATAACATCACACGGGTTGGTAATCGTGACAATTACTCCCTGGAAACTGGAATTTTTAATTTTGGGAGCTATTTCTTTCACAACCTGACTAGTCATTTGTAGTTCAAAATCACGATTGCCTTTATGTTCGCGCAGTAATTTAATATCACCCGCACAATAAACTAAAACATCTAGATTTCGTAATTGCTCCCACTGCTCGTGGTTATAATCTTGGACGCTCACCGTGGTATCAGTGCCTAACAGAGCAATTTGGTCTTGGAGATCAACTTGCTCTGATTTAACCTTTGCTTCATTTTTATCCACTAAAACTAAATGCCCTATATGTCCCCGCTGAGCCATAAGTAAGGCAGTAGTTGCTCCCACGTGACCTAAGCCAATGATTCCTACTTGATTCATAAACAAAAACATCCTTTCTTAAATTTTGTGCAAAGAAAAGTCAGATCGAACAAGGTCTTTTACTTTTCCTTGTCTGTATGCTACTCTTTTTAAGGCATAATTGGTAGCTCTAATCCAAATGGAGGTAAAATATGTTTGACAACACAGATGAAACTGGAACAATTGTTTGCTCGTTTTGTGGTAAAACTCAAGATCAAGTAAAGCAAATCGTCGCAGGTCCGGGGGTTTATATTTGTAATGAGTGTGTTGATCTTTGTAAACAAATCATTGATGATGCTGTAGATGCCAAGACCGATGATTTATCAATTGAGAATTTACCTTCACCTAATCAAATTATGAAAGTATTGGATCAATATGTGATTGGCCAGCAACAAGCCAAAAAGAATTTGGCAGTGGCTGTTTATAATCATTACCTGCGCATTAATCATCCGTTGGATCCACAAGATAAAAACGGAGTAGAAATGCAAAAAAGTAATATTGCTTTGATTGGTCCAACGGGTTCAGGGAAAACCTATTTGGCACAAACCCTGGCTAAGATTTTACAAGTACCTTTTGCGATCGCTGATGCCACCACTTTAACCGAAGCCGGTTATGTGGGAGAAGACGTTGAAAATATTCTGTTAAAATTATTACAAAATGCGGATTTTAACGTTGAAAAGGCCCAACGGGGAATTATTTATATTGATGAGATTGATAAGATTGCCAAAAAGAGTGAAAATGTCTCAATTACTCGTGATGTTTCGGGAGAAGGCGTTCAACAAGCACTTTTAAAAATCTTGGAAGGGACTATGGCCAATGTCCCACCGCAAGGTGGCCGGAAGCATCCACAACAAGAAATGATCTCCATTGATACAACTAATATTTTGTTTATTGTTGGTGGTGCTTTTGACGGGCTCGACGAAATTATTAAAAGTCGCCTGGGAGAAAAAACGATTGGTTTTGGTACCGACAGTAATAATGTTCAAAGTTTTGATGATCATGATAATCTTTTACAAGCTGTTATCCCAGAGGATCTGATGAAGTTTGGAATTATTCCTGAATTTATTGGACGAATTCCGGTCATTACGACACTGAATCAACTCACTCAAAGTGATTTAGTAGCCATCTTAACGCAGCCCAAAAATGCTTTAGTCAAGCAATATCAACAGTTATTTGCCTTTAATAATGTGCAACTGGACTTTCAACCAGCAGCTTTGTCAGCCATGGCAGATTTGGCTATTAAAAGGAATACAGGGGCGCGGGGCTTAAGATCAATTATTGAAGCTACTTTAATGGATACAATGTATGTTGTGCCCAGTGCTAGTGAAGTGAAAAAAGTCGTTGTTACTAAGGCTGCTGTAGAAGGACAGACGCAACCGCAATTATTGAACAGCCAGGGTCAGGAAGTTAAGGCTTCATGAAAATTACCAGCGTAGCGATGAATTTAAGTGCTGTCAGTAAACAACAGTATCCAACTCAAAATTGGCCGGAGATTGCCCTAGCGGGTCGGTCCAATGTTGGTAAGTCATCGTTAATCAATACCTTGATTCAAAGGAAGAATCTGGCCCGGACTTCTCAGACACCGGGGAAAACCCAAACTTTGAATTTTTATGAAATTAATCAAGCTTTTAATTTAGTAGATGTTCCCGGTTATGGCTATGCCAAAGTTTCTCAAAAGCGACGGGCGGCCTTTGGTCAAATGATCGAAGAATATTTAACTACGCGCCAGCCATTACAGGGTGTCCTTATTTTAGTCGATGGTCGTCATCCACCTACTGCTGATGATGTTTCTATGTATCAATTTGTTCATTATTATCATTTACCTACATTAGTGGTAGCGACGAAAATGGATAAAGTCAAAAAAAATCGCTGGCAACAAACGCAACAGGTGATCGAACAAACCTTGACCTTAAGTCCCGTGGATCAATTCCAATTTTTTAGTGCCGTCACTAAATTAGGGCGTGCAGAAGTTTGGCAATGGATTGAACAACAAATCCACCTTAATTAATTATGAGTGTCAGGTTGAAGCGGTCCCGAAAATCTGCCGGAGATATTAGTAGGACTGAAGTTGCTTAATTGGCAATGCTCAGAATTATATAAGAACTTTATTTGAAGAACTTAACAAAAAAAGACCTTTAAGGTCTTTTTTTGTTGGTTTTTTGCTTTTGATCACGAGCTTTATTTTTATCATCGGCAGCAGCTACTTGTTTGACAGTTTTTTCAACATCATCAGGTAAAGACGCAAATTTATCAAATAAACTACCAAAATCATTTTCTCGGCGTACAGTTAATCCCATCACTATCACTCCTTCACGCTCATATTATATAAAATTACCCCAATAATTGCAAAAGGGTTGGTATTTTGGTTAATAAATAGTAAAATATTCTGGCAATCAAAGGAGTTAAAAGATGGCTAGCGAATATCTGGAACATAAATTAGCTTTACTACCGGATCGTCCCGGTTGTTATTTAATGAAAAATCTTAATGCTAAAATTATTTATGTGGGAAAAGCCAAAAATTTAAAAAATCGTGTGCGTTCTTATTTTAAAAGCTCACATGAAGGTAAGACAGCCAAATTAGTTAGTGAAATTCAAGATTTTGAAACTATAATTACTTCTACTGATAAAGAAGCCTTCTTATTAGAAATCACGCTAATTCAAAAATATCAACCCTATTATAATATTAAACTGAAGAAGGGTACGGGTTATCCTTATATAAAAATTACAAATGAACGCGATCCCCAAATGTTAATTACCGGTCAAGTCAAAAAAGATGGCGGTTATTATTTTGGACCTTATCCTAATGTTTATGCTGCTGAGGAGACTTTGCATTTTCTTCAAAAAGTTTATCCTTTGAGACGTTGTCATGGGCACCAGGGCAGGCCTTGTTTGTATTATCATATGGGACAATGTTTGGGAGCCTGTTTTAAAGAAGTACCGAAGGAAAAATATACAATCCAAATTCAAAAAATTAAACGCTTTTTAAATGGCAATGTTAGCACCGTTAAAAAGAGCTTACTGGCTAAGATGCAAACCGCAGCTAAAAATCTTAAATTTGAACGGGCAGCAGAGTTGCGTGATCAAATTAATTACATCGAACAAACTGTCGAAAAACAAAAAATTATTTCAAATGATCATACACCGCGCGACTTGTTTAATTTCTATGTGGAAAAAGGATATATTTCAATTCAAGTGTTTTTTATTCGGCAAGCGCGCTTAATGAAACGGGAAAAGCGAATTTTTTCCTGTCTCAATACGCCAGAAGAAGAATTAGCCAGTTTTATTTTACAGTTTTATAATCGTAAGAATAATGTTTTACCACGTGAAATTCTCGTTCCTGCTACACTGGATAAAGAACCACTTTCTGAAATTTTACAAGTGCCTTTGCGTACACCCCAACGCGGTCAAAAACGGGATTTAATGGCAATGGCTGGGGAAAATGCTAAACTAACTTTGCAAGAAAAGTTTCGCTTAATGGAATTAGATAACCGACAAACTGTGGGAGCGCAACAACAAATTTTCGCGGCGTTAGGATTACCTTACGGACATGTGATTGAAGCGTTTGACCATTCGCATATTCAAGGTAGTGATGCGGTGTCTGCTATGGTGAGTTTTGTCGATGGTCGTCCGGAAAAATCCAATTATCGCAAATATAAAATCAAAAATGAACTCGAAGATCATAGTGGTGCCGACGAAGCAGCCAATACACGCGAGGTTATTTATCGCCGTTATTCCCGACTTTTGAAGGAACAAAAATCACTGCCTGACTTGATTTTAATGGATGGGGGATTGATTGAGCTACGGGTCGTTTTAGAAGTTTTGCATGACGAATTGGGTATTCAGATTCCGGTCGCAGGTATGGTTAAGGATGATCATCATAGTACCTCACACTTAATTGTTGGTGAGAAGGGTCAGATAGTACCCATGGAGCGTCAAAGCCAAGGATTTTATTTGTTGCAACGCATTCAAGACGAAGTGCATCGTTTTGTCATCACCTATCATCGCAAAACTCATAATAAAAATGCTTTATCTTCGCAATTGGAAAGTATTAAAGGTGTAGGTCCGAAGACACGAACGAAACTTTTACGTCATTATTCGTCCGTCAAACGCATCAAAGAAGCTCCGGTAGCGGACTTAATGAAATTAGGTATTTCAGAAACAGTTGCGCAAACTATTAAGCTGTCACTGTCAACGACTCCGATCCGCAAAATTGGTTCCTAGAGTAATTAAAAAAGACTACGTCGATTAGATGTAGTCTTTTTTATTAAATGGCCGGTTATTAGATTTAGTAAATGTGACGTTTATTATATAAAGCTTCCCAGTCATCCGTAAAATCGGTTAAAGCTTTAGTTAAGGCGCCATTTTCAAAAGCTTTGGTTAAAACGTCTGGTGCAAACGTGACAGCATCTGCACCTGCTTCGGCAGCAGCTGTAATTTGTCGAACACTTTTAATACTGGAGGCCATAATTTTGGTACCATAATGATTATTGGCAGCGTAAGTTTTTAAGGATTTAATGAGCCCAGGAAAATCTCCGTCAATATTTTCTACACGGCTAGTATAAACTGCTAAATAATTAGCATGTTCGGCCATTGCTAACATACCTTGAATGCGAGAATAGGTGGCTGTAGCTGTAATATGACACGGTCCCTGTTTTTTTAAATACTGGATTGCTTTCAGACCATCCAAACTCAAAGGAATTTTAACAAAAACTTCTGAATCCACGTTTTGCCAAACCGCTTGAGCATCTTTTATCAATTGCTCACAATCAGCAGCTACTAACTGAATGTGTAGCGTCCGTTTAGTACCAATTAATTGGCGAATTTTTTTCGCATGTTCAAAAAAATCTACTTTTCCTTCTCGTTTAATAATCGAGGGCGTTAAAGTAACTCCCGCTACCGGGATAATCTCTTGAAATTGAGCAATTTTGTCCAAATTAATGGTATCCAAAAAAAATTCCATAGTTCTGCCTCCAAATATTTGTTTGATAAACCGTTTCCATGGCTAGTATAACAAACTCAGTGACAAACTAGACATTTATTTTGGTTAATTTTAATTATTTTTCAAAATATCATGATCAATGTTTTGTAGTAGGTAAATGCTGCAAAATCTGCAGAATATCACTAAGTGTTTTCTTCCAAGTAATTGAATGTAAATGAGCGCTGGCATTAGCTGTCGTCTTTTGCAGTTGATCCGGATTTTGAAAAAGTTTTAATAATAGTTGTGCTAATTCTGTTTCGTCAAAATGAGTATAAAAACAGCAATTTTGGGGAATAAAATAGCGCCCCGTACCTTCATAAAAATCAATAAAGGGGAGGCCTGTGCTCATCATTTCAAAGGGGACCAAAGAAAAATTAGTCATAGAAGGGGCAATCCCTATATCGCTTTGATGATATAAATTAACTAATTGCGGTTGCGTTAATTTCCCCAAATTGTGGCCATTAATAAAGGTTTCTTCTTTTTTAGTACCAAAATAATTAATTTCTAATTGGTAACCTTTTTCTTGTAAAATCTTTTCACAATTGCGGAGTACAATCTCGATATTAATCGGCGCCCGGCGGGGACTGGTGAATTTCGTATAGACTGCTAATTGAAAAACCTTTTTTTGAGGATAAGCCGCAAAATCACGTTTGCTTAAGGGATATTTTTCTAAAGCAACCGGAAAATTAATTGCAGCTATGGGGCTCTGCACTTGACAGTTTTGTTCAATCATTTGTTTACACCATGGACCTAAGGAAACCATATGCAAACCCAATTCATAAGTGCGTTTCGCCAGTTGATAGCGGTCACCAAAGGGATAAAAATATGGTTCATAATCTTGGACAAAATATAATTTATATCCTGGTAAATTCTTAATGATATAGGCTGACTCCCATAGCGTAGCAATCCAGATATCCGATTGATGCCGTTTTAAATCCTTCATTTCTACGCAAATTCCTTGATAACCCGGATAATTGAATTCCGCATTATTTTCCATTTCCGTTTTACTTTGGGGAACATAGCTCTGGTAATAGACTTCGTAACCAGCTTGCGTCAATAAAGTTCCTAAGTGAAGCATGGTGGTTTGTCCGCCATCATAGGCAATAATGCCCGTAGTGACAAAAGTGATCGTATGGTAGCTGGATTTTAGGTCTTGTTGCACTGGTTGATTGTTAAAGTAATCTAAAATAGTATCGTAGTCATGAATATTTCCCTCCTGTACGGGTGCGACTTGTGTTTCAATTGGTTCTACCAAAATACATAGACCTCCTTAATTTAATTTAAAATTGTGTTAGTGCTTTCAATGTCCCTAACTATCTTCAATGTACCACTTTTGACCAATATTGGCTTAATTATCAAAATTAAACAATATTTGAAACTTGAATTTGAGTTAAATTTAAAACTTTTAAAATATCAGCCACTTTTCCAGGAGAAATGCCTCCGCTAGGCAAAATTTCAATTTGGCGGTGGGACCATTGTATAACTTCCTGCAAGTGCTTGATGTTTAAAGGTTTATTTAAAGATCCGCCATGAGTGACAATGCGTTGAAAGTTATTAGCAATTAACCACTGTATAGCTAAGGGTTGATTATTAATTTGGTCGAAAGCGCGATTAAAAATTAAATTGATAGGTGGCAAATCCGTTAAAATCTGTTGGAGTTGCGTCGTATTAATTTGATGATGTGAAGTTAATAACCCTAATGAAATTCCATCAGCCCCGAGCTGGGCAATCATGTGTGTATCTTGCTGGATAATTTGAACTTCTGCGGCCGAATAGATGAAACTACCGCTGCGCGGACGCACCGTAACGATTACGGGGACACTTTGTGCATGGGCGAACGCGATCGTTTGGCGAATGTTGGCCCAACTGGGCGTTAAGCCACCCACTGATAAGGCCGCATTCAATTCTATACGTGCTGCACCACGCTTAATGGCCCGCACCGCACTACGATAATCGCTAACGCGAACTTCTCGAATCAAAGGAATCACCTCCATAATTTAATTTTAATATACCGCAAAACCTAGGTTTTATTATTCTTAAATTTGTATGTAGAAATACTAATGTGTTAATAGACAAAAAAGTACTAGCCCGTAAGTTACTTTCTGATTAGCAAATAATTTAAGTTATTACTTATCTAAAGATTATGTTTTGCCATGTTTTATATTAAAAAAAAGATAGCTAAATCTAAAATTTAACTATCTTTTTTTGCTCTAATTCATTTTTAATTTGCGGGTTGTACTTCTTGAGAAGCCGGTTTCCATAGACCGTAAATAATGCCAGCTACTAAAGCTCCTAAAATGACCGATAGTAAGAACAGCCAAGGTTGATTAGAAAGAGGAGCGACGAAAATGCCACCGTGAGGTGCAGGCACATTGACATGCCAGAACTGAGTTAAACCGCCACCAATTGCAGCGCCAATGACGCTTGAGACTATAACATGGAGTGGATCAGCAGCAGCAAAAGGAATAGCACCTTCAGTAATAAATGCTGCTCCCAAAATGTAATTGCTCATTGCGGCTTGGTGTTCAGCTTGTGTAAATTTTTTACTCCAAACAGTGCAGGCAAAAGCAATTGCAAGCGGCGGAATCATACCACCAGCCATAACAGCGGCCATCAAAGCGCCATCTTTGGTAGCAGTAAAAGTACCAATAGCAAAAGCATAAGCGGCTTTATTGAAGGGACCTCCCATATCTAAAGCCATCATGCCGGCCAGTAAAGCCCCCAGTAATACGGCATTGCCGGTACCCATAGTGGTTAAGAAGTGGGTAATAAATTGATTAACCACGGCAAAGATTGGGTCAATGATAAAGAACATAATTGCTCCCACAAGCAAGAGACCGAATACCGGATAGAGGAGCATTGGTTTCATTCCATTCAGCGATTGAGGAATTTTGGCGAAAGCCTTCTTGAGAAGGATAATAACCCATCCAGCAATGAAACCACCCAGCAGACCACCAATGAAACCTGCAGGACTTTCTGAGTGTAGAAAACTAGCTGAAGCTTGCGAGGCCATGTAACCAGCCACAAATCCAGGCATCAAAGCGGGCAAGTCAGCCATGGAAACGGCAATATAAGCCGCTAAAACCGGAATTAAGAAACTAAATGCATAATTACCAATACCATTGAAGAATAAGAAAGTTGTAGATTTAGCACCGACCATATTCTCTAACAGAAAGGAAAGGGCCATTAAAATTCCGCCGCCAACAACAAACGGCAGCATATGTGAAACACCATTCATTAAATCATCGTAGACACGATTCCATAAGGACTTGCCTTCACCATCATCGGAAGTATTAGTAGCTCCGCTTTCAGTAGGATCCGCATGGTAAATCGGGGCTTTGCCGGATTCCACTTTTTCAATCAATTCTTGGGCTTTATTAATACCGTCGATGACCGGCCGATTTAATAGTGGTTTGCCGTCGAAACGGGGCATATCGACTTTTTTGTCGGCCGTTAAAATGACCCCGTCAGCGCGTTTGATTTCCGCGGCAGTTAATTTATTTTTAACTCCTTCAGAACCGTTGGTTTCAACGCGGATATCAACCCCCATTTTTTCAGCTTGCTCTTTTAAGGCTGCTTCGGCCATATAGGTATGGGCGATTCCGTTAGGACAGGCACAAACGGCTACTACAAATTTCTTGTCGGAATCCGTTGCATTTTCTGCCGGGGCTTGCGCCTTTTTTTGCGCCTCAGCTTGATCTTTGGCCTCTTTTTTGGCTTCGGCTGCGTCAAATAACGCTTGGACTTCCGTTGGGGTTTGCGCTTTTTTCAGATCAGCTACTAATTTGGGATCAATTAATAAGGCTGACAATGCGGCTAAAGCCTGCAGATGCAAGGTATCGGCGCCTTCTGGAGCCGCAATCATAAAGAACAAGTAAACAGGTTGACCATCCAAAGCATCGTAATCTACGCCGGCTTTGCTTTTAGCAAACATCACGGTAGCTTTTTTAACGGCTTTATCGCGGGCATGCGGCATGGCAATGCCATCGCCAATGCCCGTACTAGTTTCGGCTTCGCGTTTTAAAACATCTTGCTTAAATAACTCAACGTCATCAATCACACCATGTTTAGCGTAGTTGGCAATCATTTCATCAATTACGGCTTCTTTGGTGGTTGCCTTTAAATCCATGATCATGACATCTTGACGTAATAGTTCTTTGAGATCCATGATAATTAAACTCCTTTACTGTAATTGCGTGACTGTAATCTTTTGGTATACCTCATTGATATCAGACAAAGTGGCGAGGTCTTCACAAAAAGCGGTTGCAGAACCACAAGCTGCCCCATAATGAAAGCTTTCCTGGAGATCATGCGTTTGCATGTAGGTACCCACAAAGCCAGCAATCATCGAGTCACCAGCACCGACAGAATTTTTTACTTGACCGTGCGGAGCATTACATTGATAAGCGTGCTTTTCAGTAACTAATAAAGCGCCATCGCCGGCCATCGACACCAAAACATGTTTGGCACCTAATTGTAACAACCGCTTTGCTGCTTGAATTATATCGTCTAAATTATTAAAAGTGGTAGCAAAGAGCTCGGCTAATTCATGATGATTCGGCTTAACCACCAAAGGCCCTAACTGTAAGGTATCTAATAGTGCCTGTCCGGTTGTATCAATTACAAATTCGGCGCCTTGTTGCGTAATTTGTTGAGCAATTTCTAAATAAAAATTGTTATCCAAATTACGCGGCAAACTCCCGGACATGATCACTACATCGCCTTGAGTGAACGGAGTTAATTTTTCCAGAAAAGTTTGCTTTTCAGCAGTTGTAATCGCAGGTCCTTGACCATTGATTTCCGTTTCCTCAGTGGCGGTTTTTAACTTAATATTAATTCGAGTATCATCTTTAACCCGAACAAAATCCGTTTGGAGTTGGTGGGCACTTAATAAGGTAGTAAAAAAAGTACCGGTGGCGCCCCCAATAAAACCTAAAGCAGTAGAATCCAAACCTAATTGTTGTAAAATGCGAGAAACATTAATCCCTTTGCCGCCGGGCAGCTTGACATCATCAATAGCGCGATTAATACTGCCGGATTTCAATTGAGACAACTGTAAAACGTAATCAATTGAAGGATTAGCCGTAATGGTATAAATCATTTTTTAGCCTCCAATATTTTGGTTTGTTGTGATAATAGTTGATAAGCAGCAGGCGGCAAACAATCAGTAATTAGTGTCGCAGCTTTTAAATCTGCAAATTTACTAAAACGAACTTGCTGATATTTAGTGGCATCACTCAAAACATAGGCCACTGTAGCTTGTTGCACAGCCAGTTGCTTGACGGCTGATTCTTCCGCGTTGGGGGTGGTATAACCATACTGTAAATCAAAACCATTGGTACCCATAAAGGCACGGTCGAAATGACAATTGGTCAAATATCTGGTGAGACTCAATCCAACCGCGGCCTTGGTCGAACTGCGTAATTGGCCTCCTAATACAATAGTAGGGATCTGATAATCAGCTAACAGTGAGGCTGTATTCACGCCATTTGTCACAACTAATAAGTTTTGCCGATGAACTAGTAACGGAATCATGGCACTCGTGGTAGTGCCGGAATCCAGGTAAATTACTTCGTCATCTTGGACTAAGTTAGCTGCATAAGTGGCAATGGTGCGTTTTTGCGCTAAATTAACTTGTTGGCGTTGACCGATTTGAGGTTCAGTTCGCAAATTATTGGCAATCAATTTGGCGCCGCCGTGAACACGAGTTAATAATTGTTGCTTTTCTAAATTAATCAGGTCTCTACGAATCGTTGATTCTGATGAATGAGTCAACTGACATAATTCCTCGACCGTGATAATTTCTTTTTGCTGCAGTTGTCCTAAAATAAGCTGTTGACGCTTTGCTGTAATCACTTACATATCACCCCATGAATATAATACGACATTTTCTTTCAAAATCAATTAAAAATACTCAAAAAGATCCAAAAACAGTCAAATAATATTTTTGACGTTTAATGCACAGATTGGTAAGAATTTTAAACTAAAATATGGTAGAATTACTGATTGACTAAATATAGGGAGGATCCCAATGTTTGTTGACAAAGTCACGATAAAAGTAAAGGCTGGAAAGGGTGGCGATGGAGCGGTCGCCTTTCGTCATGAAAAGTTTGTCCCTAATGGTGGTCCAGCCGGCGGTGATGGTGGTGAAGGCGGTAATGTTATCCTTAAAGTAGATACTGGTTTACGGACTTTAATGGATTTTCGCTATCAACGTCAGTTTAAAGCAGCGGCTGGTGGCAATGGGATGATTAAATCCATGCATGGGGCTAATGCCCAAAATGTCTGGATCAGTGTGCCTCCGGGGACTGTGGTAACGGATTTAGACACAGATACCGTTTTAGGTGATTTAACAAAAAAAGATGAGGAACTGGTTGTGGCTCATGGTGGTCATGGTGGTCGTGGCAATATTCATTTTGCTAATTCGCGCAACACCGCTCCCGAAATTGCTGAAAACGGAACACCGGGAGAAGAACGAAACTTACAACTGGAATTACGTGTTCTCGCCGATGTTGGTTTAGTTGGTTTCCCTTCGGTGGGAAAATCGACGTTATTATCAGTCGCTACTGCGGCTAAACCCAAAATTGCTGCTTATCATTTTACAACTTTGGCACCCAATTTAGGTATGGTTCAATTAGCTGATGGTCGTGATTTTGTAATGGCCGATTTGCCCGGACTGATTGCAGGAGCAAGTACGGGCGTCGGGTTAGGATTTCAGTTTTTGCGACACATTGAACGGACGCGGGTACTTTTGCATTTGGTGGAAATGGATCCGAATAATGGCCGCGATCCAGTAGCTGACTATCAGCAAATACAACAAGAGTTAAAAAATTATGATGCAAAATTATTAAAACGGCCACAAGTGATTGTGGCTACGAAGATGGACTTACCAGGTAGTCAAGAAAGATTAATGAGTTTTGTAAAAACTTTGCAGTTACCTCAAGATGCGGTTTATCAAATCTCAAGCGCCACGCATCAAGGTGTGGACGAGTTGTTAAGACATGTCGCTACTGTTTTGGCAGATGCTCCCACACTGCAATCAACGGTATCGAAGCAGGCAATTCAAACTAAAAATTATCATTATCAACCTCAGCAACAAGAACAAGCAATTCAAGTACAGAAAGTGGGCGATAACACTTACACAGTGACCAATGTGGCTGTGAGCGCCCTCTTACAACGAAGCAATCTCAATTATCAAGATGGTGTTTTACGTTTTGCCCGAAAATTACGTAAAATGGGGGTAGACGATGCTTTGTTAAAAGCTGGAGCTAAAAGTGGCGACACTGTGATTATCGACGATTTTGAATTTGAATTTATGTAATTAATTTAACCGAGGCGGGATCGTGAAAGCTATTGTCCATAAACGTCGCTATATTACGGGTTTTAATGGGTTAAGAACCCTTGGAGTCGTTGGGGTCATCTTATACCATTTGAATCCGAATATTTTTGCGGGGGGTTATTTAGGCGTTTTAATTTTTCTAGGTTTAACGGGATATTTAATCACGGATCAGATTTTGCGGGCTTGGCATCATACTGGTCATTTTGATTTGGGCAATTATTATCGCAAACGTGTTAAACGGCTCTATCCGGCATTGTGTACGATGCTTTGGGGGACGTGTGCCTACATTGTTTGTTTTCAACGCAATTTACTGCAACATCTGGGGGCAATTGTTTGTAGTAATTTGGCCAATGTTTTTAACTTTTGGGAAATTAATCACGGCCAATCTTATTTTGAACGGTTTGCCAATAATGAGTCGCCTTTTAATCACTTGTGGACTTTATCGCTTCAAGGTCAATTCTACTTTCTTAGTCCGATTATTTTATTATTATTATTACATTTAGTTTCAGAACGTTTTATTAAATATTTATTGCTCTTACTCACTTTATTATCTGCTGCACTGATGGCGGCTTTGTACAAACCGCATGTTGATCCCAGTCGCATTTATTATGGCAGCGATACGCGCCTGTTTTCTTTAACCTGGGGGATGTTACTGGCCTTTATTTGGCCCACTAATCGGCTACGAGCACATATTGATCGTTCCGTACGTTACTTTTTGGATATTTGTGGCGGAGGCTGCTTAATTTGCATTTTAATATTAATGTTAAATTTATCCGCCGAATCTCCCGCAGCCTACCAGGGAGGCATGTTCTTTTTTTCGTTTTTGACAACTGTTTTAATTGCAGTGGTAGCGCATCCTAGTTCTCTTTGGAATAAACTCTTAACCAATCCGGTTTTTAATTGGATTGGTCAACTAAGTTATGGTTTGTACCTTTATCAATTTCCAATCATGATTTTTTTTGAATCCAAAGTCAAAAATATTGCGGCTCATCCTTATTTTTATGCCTTATGTGAAATTGTTTTGATTTTGATAGTTAGTGCTATATCGTATTATTTTATTGAGCGACCGTTGATAGTAAACAATTGGGGCATTCTTTGGTGGCGTTTTTGGCGCTATCCACCTAAGTATCGCGGACTGCTCACTATAGGAGTTGTAAGTTTTTTAGGTGCCATGGGCACGGGGGGCATTATTCAGTCATTATATATGAAGCCGCCGATTAATGTGACCCAAGGCCATTTAGAAAAAAATATCCAACATAATCGTCAACTAAACTCTAAAAATAATCAAAAGGTGATATCTAAATTAAAAACGGCGCCGCAGCCGTCAGTCTCTAAAGCCCAGATTAAAAAATGGCATTTGAGAGCCCAACAGCATCCGATCAATCAAGAATATCAAAAAATGGGCATTTCCCAATATAATTTACAACGCGCACAAGATTTGTCGGTATTAGCTATTGGTGATTCGGTAATGGTTAATGGGGCTGATGGATTACGGCAAATTTTTCCCAATATGATCATTAATGCTGAAGTTAGTCGGCAACCACAGGCTGCTATTGATATTTTACAAGATTACCGTCATAAACAGATTTTACCAGCCGTTATCGTTATTGGATTAGGCACTAATGGTCCTGTGAATCCCGCACAAATTCAGGAAGTTTTACATTTAGTGGGTCCGAAGCGACAGGTATTTTGGATTACAGTCCATGTTCCTACACGCTCGTGGGAGCAAGCCGTAAACAATACTTTGAAAAAACAAATCCAACAAAATTCAAATCTGTATTTAATCGACTGGCAGAAAGTTGCTCAGCAGCATCCTAATTGGTTTTATGCAGATCAAGTGCATACGAATGCACAGGGCTCAAAAAATTATAGTTTTGTGATTGCCCAAAAAATTTTACAAACAATCAAATATTAAAGATGGAAGTTAAAGAATGGAATTACAGTTTTTAGGAACCGGTTCAGGGGTTCCCTCGAAAGATCGCAATTTGTCCAGTGTCGCTTTAAAATTATTAAACGAACGCAATGAGGTATGGTTGTTTGATGTAGGCGAGGCTACCCAGCAACAAATTTTATGCACATCTATCCGTCCTCGCAAAATTAATAAAATTTTTATTACTCATTTACACGGTGATCATATTTTTGGGCTACCCGGCCTTTTGTCTTCCCGTTCTTTTCAAGGAGGCACTACACCCTTGGATCTTTATGGTCCTGTAGGGATTAAAAAGTTTGTTCAAACAACCCTGAATTTATCGGAAAGTCACTTGGGTTATAAAATTAATTATCATGAATTACGAACTAATGGCCTGATCTTCGATGATGCTACGTTCAAAGTGACTTGTGGGAAACTAGATCATCGGATCACTTGCTTTGGTTATCGTATTGAAGAAAAACCACATCCAGGCGAATTATTGATGGATCGGGTTCGGGCTTATAATGTGCCGAATGGCCCCTTATTAGGCCAACTGAAGCGAGGAAAAACGATCAATTTACCTGATGGTACACAACTCAACGGGCAGGATTTTATCGGGCCACCACAATTAGGCAGAATCGTGACTATCTTAGGCGATACAAGGTATACTAAAAAAAGTGTTACTTTGGCGCAAAATGCTGATGTGTTAGTTCATGAAAGTACTTTAGCAGGAGATCAGGCAAAACTGGCCCATCAACATTATCATTCTACTAGTAGTCAAGCTGCACATGTGGCCCTGCAGGCTCATGTACAGCAATTATTATTAACGCATATTTCGGCACGCTATGTCGGGCCGCAGTTTTATGAATTATTAAAAGATGCACGTAAAATCTTTCCCCAATCATATGTTGTGAAAGATTTTGATCAATTTGTTGTACAATTTAAACATCAGGAGTAAATTAATGCAGATTTCGGCTTTACAAAACTTAGCCCAAGACAAAATCGCGATTACCGGGGCGTCATCAGGGATTGGTCAACAATTAGCGCTCCAATTGGCTCAACAGCAGGCCAGTTTAATCTTAATTGCGCGACGCGAGGAACGCTTAAAAGAATTGCAAAGTACCTGTCAAGCTTTAACCTCCCAACCAGTCCAGATTTATCCTTTAGATGTCAGCAATGCTGTGGGTGTTAAAAATGTTGCTGCCAAGATTCAACATGAAGTGGGAACTGCCGACGTTTTAATTAACGCAGCTGGTTTTGGCGACTTTACTGAATTTATGGCCACAGATTATCAGCTGTGGAAGCAAATGCTGCACGTTAATGTCTTGGGAACGCTGTTGATGACACGATACATAGCAGCACCAATGATTGACCAAGGATGTGGTCAAATTATTAATATTGGATCAATGGGTGGTAAAATTGCGACACCTAAGTCTGCTGTCTATTCGGCCACTAAAGCAGCAATTATCGCTTTTTCCAATAGTTTGCGTTTAGAATTACAACCTTTAAATGTTCAAGTTACCACTATTAATCCGGGTCCCGTGCAAACTAACTTTTTTGAGATTGCCGATCATACAGGGAACTACTTAAAAAGTATGGGCAAGATTATATTGGATCCTCAACAATTAGCTCACAAAATTATCCATTGCATTGGCCGGCCAGTACGGGAGCTTAATACTCCTTGGATAATGGAACTGGGTTACTTAGGTTATCAATTATTTCCAAGAATAGGAGATTTTTTGACAAGGACCTTGGGCAATCAGAAATAGAAATAAAAATTAAATTTTTAAAAATACTTGCCCTCTTGAATGTTTGATAGTACCATGTTAGGGGTACGCAAGTTTTATTGTATTTTAGTTAACTAGTTAAAAGGAGAAGTATTAAATATGGCAGTTCCAGCAAGAAAAACTTCAAAGCAAAAAAAGCGTCAACGTCGGGGTCATATTAAGTTAAATCAACCTAATATTCAATTTGATGTGACGACGGGCGAATATCGTCGCAATCATCATGTTTCACCAAAGGGTTATTACAAAGGTAAACAAGTTGTTGCTACGTCAGAAAATAATGAGTAAATATTGTTGAGGACAGACTTGAAAAGTTATACAGGTCTGTCCTCAATTGTTTCTAGGTGATAATTATGCGCAAAAAAATCCTTGGATGTGGGGTCATATTATTTTTGGGACTCATAACGGGCTGTTCTCATAATTATTTAACGACGACTCACCAAACTTATCACGCTGATCAAATGGCCGCTATTATTAAGGGACAGTGCCCAGCAAAAGCTCATTTGAGTTATACTATCAATCATCAATCCCGGTTACATGCTTTAACCAATAATAAGGGTTCTTTCGTGGTCAGTGTCCCACGATCTAATGAAGAACAAAATGTGCGCCTGTGTAGCAACTATCACGGACATAAAGAGTTTAAAAGTGTTAAAGTTAAAGCTAATCGGCCAGTGATGACTTATGCGCAATTTGCACAAAAATATAATTATTTACACTTAGGACAATCCGCCTCATCGATTCCGTTGATCATAAATAATGAAATGAAAAATCTATCCATAGCACCACAAGCGACATTACGCGTTAATGTACAAAATCAGCAATTAATGGGGTTGACTTTAATTTATCCGTTGGCGCATTTAAAATCTAAAGATCAAAAAATGGCAATGGCACAATCCATCATGCGGATCACTACTCTAACCGGCGCCAATGGTCCGCAGATTTTGCAACAGCTAAATCAGGAAACACGGCGGCTGCGGCGTGGCAAAACTGTCTTACGCACGATTACTTCCAACGGTCGCCAAATCCAAACGAGTATTACTAACCAAGCTTTGTATGTATATTTAACTCATCAATAAAAAAAGATAGCCAGATTGGCTATCCTTTTTTTTGAGAAGCGGGTTTTAAAATTTGTGGTAACACACATAAAATAAGACCGAAGATGATTGAAATCACAAGGGCATTCACAGGATTATCCTGCGTACTCGTTAAAGCTGCACCCATGTAACCGATAACTTGGCCGTAGATAATAGTCCAAAATAAAGTTACCAGATACTTCATGCGTCCCATCTCTCTTTCATAAATTCGATTTTAACACATAATATAGGTCCAGACTATAAAACGCGTCAATATTTGTTGTAAAATAATTGAGAAAGGACGGACATTATGGTTAGTCAATTACAAGTAATGAGCAGTTATACGTTATTACAGAGCTCCATTGCTTTACCAACGCTAGTACAGCAAGCACACTCCCAAGGTTACAGTGCCTTGGCGTTGTGTGACGTGAATGTGACTTATGGACTGGTGGATTTCTATAAATTGGCCCACCAAGCGCATCTGAAGCCCCTGTTAGGGATGACTTTACAAGTTAGCGGTTTAGTTGATCAACAAACAACTTATCCCTGGTTGGTTTTAGCCAAAAATAATCAAGGTTATCAACAATTATTAAAGCTATCTACCGCCGTGATGACTACCACTACACCACTTACTTTACAAGATGAACAAATTGAGCTAACGGACTTAATTTTGATTGCTCCTCCTGAAGGTGAATTAAAAACCTGTTTAGCCCAGGATTCGACTATATTGCAGCAATGGTCGCAAAACCTGCGGGCAATCAAACCACAAGATTTATATATAGGAGTGAGTCTGCGTAAAGATTTCGCACCGCAGGCTCCCATGATTGCGCGTTGGGCTGAATTGCAGCAGCTGCCTATTGTGGCCTTAGATCATGTTCAATATTTAAAACCTCAGGATGCTTTTGCTACAGCAGTTTTACAACATATTGAACGCGGAGAAAAAATTACGCATTATCAAGCACAAGGCGATTATTATTTACGATCAGCTCAAGAGTTCCAAGCTGACTTTCAAGCACATGATCTCAAAAGTGCTCTGGATAATACGGAAAAAATTGCTGCTCAATGTAATGTCCAAATTCCCTTTATCCGTACCCAGCTACCCAATTACCCGACACCAAAACAGGTTAGCTCAATTAACTATTTAACCCAATTAGTTCAGCAAGGATTAACACAACATTTTGCCAATAAAGTTCCTGATAAATATCAAAAACGTGCCCAGCATGAATTAAAGGTCATAGAAGAGATGGGCTACGCGGACTATTTTTTAATTGTTTGGGATGTTGTCGAACAAGCTCATCGACGACAAATTATGACTGGTCCGGGTCGAGGTTCGGCGGCAGGATCGTTAGTGAGTTATTTATTGGGAATTACCCAAATTGATCCGTTAGAATATGGATTGCTTTTCGAGCGTTTTTTAAATCCGGAACGTGTCGACATGCCCGACATCGATCTGGATATTCCGGATAATCGGCGTGATGAATTAGTCCAATATATGTATGATCGCTATGGTGCCCAGCATATGTCACAGATCATTACTTTTGGAACGTTTGCTGCTAAGCAGGCGGTACGTGATGTGGGACGGATCTTAGGATTAAGTACTAGTGAATTAAGTCAATGGTCGCGAGCAATTCCCTCCGAGTTAGGCATTACTTTGCGTTCAGCATATCAAAAGTCACCCGCTTTACGTCAATTATATCAGTACTCTAATAAGAATAAATTGCTTTTTCAGACAGCTTTAAAAATTGAGAATTTGCCACGACATTTTTCCACGCATGCGGCAGGGATTGTTTTAAGCAGTCAACCATTAGTTCAAACGGTAGCTTTACAGCGGGGGAGCACTGCAGGTCCTTATTTAACTCAACAAACTAAAAATAATGTCGAAGCTTTGGGTTTATTAAAAATTGATTTTTTAGGTTTACGTAATCTCTCGATTCTACAAGCCGCAACACAGTTTGTTCAAAAAAATTTCGCACCCCAGTTTGATCCGCAAAAAATTCCATTAAATGATGAACCTACTTTACAGCTTTTTCAACGGGGCGAAACGGGAGGGGTTTTCCAATTTGAATCAGCCGGGATTCGCTCAGTTTTACGGCGGTTGCAGCCCACCAGTTTTGACGATATTGTGGCCACCAATGCATTATATCGCCCGGGTCCCATGAAAAACATTAATCATTTTATTGCTCGTAAGCATCAGCAAGAACCGATTACTTATCCCGATGCTTCTCTAAAACCGATACTAGAACCGACATATGGAATTCTGGTTTATCAAGAGCAGGTCATGCAAGTGGTAGCGCAAATGGCCGGTTTTAGCTTGGCGGAAGCGGATTTACTACGGCGGGCGATGGCTAAAAAAAACAAACAGCTCATTGACACCAAGCGGACTGAATTTATTCAACGGTCGTTACAGCGTGGTCATCAGAAGCACAATGCTCAACAGGTTTATGCTTATATTGAAAATTTTGCCAATTACGGCTTTAATAAATCCCATGCAGTGGCTTATAGTCGCTTAGCTTATTCTTTGGCCTATCTGAAAGTCCATTATCCACAAGCATTTTTTGCCGCTTTATTAAACTCTAATCTCAATAACGATCAAAAAGTACAAGAGATTTTGCAAACTGTCAAAATGCGGGATATTAAAATCTTAGGTCCGGCGATTAATGTTAGTCAACGCTATTTTAGTTTGGAGCAAGGTCAGTTACGCTTTGGTTTACTATTTATCAAAAAATTACGCCGCGATTTCATTACCAATATTTTAAAGCAGCGTCAACAAGGACGCTTTGTGAGCTTAACCGATTTTTTACAACGCCTGGAACCTAAATTTTGTAAAACTGATAATATTTTACCCTTAATTTATAGTGGCGCTTTAGACGAATTTAACAACAATCGCAACTGGTTAGTTCAAGAAGTTGATGGCTTGATAGAAAATGTAAATTTTGCCCGCCAAAATCGCGCCCTGATTCAAGCTTTGCAATTGAAAAAGCACACAGATCAAGATTTTTCCCCGATACAAAAATTACAATATGAACGCCAATTTTTGGGAGTTTACATTTCCGGGCATCCGATCACACCTTACAAAAAGGCCTTGGCTAACTCAGCCTATCACTTAATTAATCCTTTAACCTTGTCTAAAGGTCAACGGGGATGGGTATTGTATATGGTCAACAAAGTTAGAGTCATTCGGACTAAAAAAGGCGCGCAAATGGCATTTGTGCAGGGGGGCGATGAGATCCATGATTATAATCTGACAGTTTTCCCAGGGGTCTATCAACAAGTTGAGCTTTTGTTGAATCAGGTTTATTTAGTCGAGATCTCAGTTAACACTGATCGACAAGGTCAAAAAGAATATATTGGACAAAAATTTATTTTGGCTTCCAGTTTAGTGCCGACCCATTAGGTTTATTAGGGACAGTTTTATTGGCTGTTAAGTTTTTTGTGAAAACGTTGACCATGTTTACTGTAAATAGAATATAATAAAAATGTTCTGGCTAAAAGAGCAATGTAAATTATCTGAAAATATTTTCGATAGTTTCATGGCAAAGTCAACTTTGCGGTACTAAAAGCCCAGTTAGCACAATATAATTTTTCTTAGTAATTCTTTCAGTTTTTATGAAAGTGACCATGTTTTTTTCTTGAATTAATGGTATATTTTGTATTGTAGTTTTATTGAAGTACACAAAGGTGTGAGGTATAGAAATGAAAACAATTGGGATTATGACCAGCGGTGGCGATGCTCCCGGAATGAATGCCGCCATTCGGGCAGTGACGCGCCGGGCTATGTTTTACGGATTTAAAGTCTGTGGCATTAATTATGGTTATGCTGGGTTAGTAGCGGGAGATATTTTTGAAATGGGCCGTTCTGATGTGGGCGATATTATTAATCGCGGGGGTACCATGTTGTATTCGGCTCGCTATCCGGAATTTGCCCAAGTCTCAGGCCAATTGCGTGGTATTGAACAGTTAAAAAAGTTTGGCGTCGATGCCTTAGTGGTCATAGGCGGTGATGGTTCCTATCATGGTGCTTTACGTTTAACTGAGCATGGCTATAATGCGATTGGATTGCCGGGGACTATTGATAATGATATTCCTTACACGGACTTTACTATTGGTTTTGATACTGCGGTCAATACGGTGGTGGAATTAATCGATAAAATTCGTGACACAGCTGCGAGTCACGAGCGAACCTTCGTGATTGAAGTTATGGGTCGTGGTGCAGGCGATATTGCACTTTGGGCAGGTACTGCCGGAGGTGCTGATGAAATCATTGTTCCCGAACACGAGTATAATGTGCAACAAATTGCGCAAAATATTCAAAATTTACGTGCTCGGGGTAAGAAACATACAATTGTGGTATTAGCTGAAGGAGTTATGCACGCTGATGAATTTATGCAGCAACTGAAGCAATACGGTGATTTTGATGCCCGCAGCACGGTTTTAGGGCATGTTCAACGTGGCGGTGCACCGACGGCCCGTGATCGCGTTTTAGCCAGCAAAATGGGTGCTTATGCTGTGGACTTACTTAAAGAAGGTCGTGGTGGGATTGCGGTAGGTATGGAACAAAATAAATTGACCTATCATAAAATCAGTGATTTATTTACTGAGAAGCATCAACCCGATTTGGAATTATACGATATAAACAAAACTTTAGCCAAATAGAGTATTTTGTTATAGTATGAGCGTGTGATTGCGCATAAAAAAACAAGGGCTTAATATAGAAGGAGAATAATTAATGAAAAGAACCAAAATCGTTAGTACTTTAGGACCAGCAAGTAATACTGTGGACACAATTGTTCAATTAATTAATTCCGGAGCTAATGTATTTCGTTTTAATTTTTCTCATGGTGATCATGAAGAACATTTAGAGCGGATGAAAATGGTTCACGAAGCGGAAAAAATTACTGGTAAAGTCGTGGGCATTATGCTGGACACTAAAGGTGCTGAGATTCGGACCACAGCCCAAGAAAATGGTAAATTTGAAGCTCATACTGGCGATGTAATTCGAGTTTCAATGGATAGTAATTTAACCGGTACACCGCAAAAAATTGCTGTGACTTATCCGGGATTATATGATGACACTCACGTGGGTGGTCATGTGTTAATCGACGATGGACTGGTTGATCTCAAAATCACTGATAAAGATGACGCTCATAAAGAATTGGTAACTGAAGTCCAAAATGATGGTCTTATTGGTTCCAGAAAGGGTGTGAATGCACCTGGAGTGGAAATTCGTTTACCAGGAATTACTGAAAAAGATACTGCGGATATAAATTTTGGTTTAGATCACGAGATTAACTATATTTCTGCTAGTTTTGTGCGTAAAGCACAGGACGTTTTAGATATTCGGGAATTATTAGAAGCTAAACATATGGAACATGTTCAGATTTTCCCGAAGATTGAATCCCAAGAAGGCATTGATAACATTGATGATATTCTCAAAGTTGCTGATGGTTTGATGGTGGCTCGTGGGGACATGGGAGTGGAAATTCCATTTGAAAATGTTCCCTTTGTTCAAAAGAATTTGATTAAAAAATGTAATGCTTTGGGTAAGCCAGTCATTACGGCAACTCAGATGTTGGATTCCATGCAGGAAAATCCTCGTCCTACTCGTGCCGAAGTCACCGACGTCGCCAATGCTGTATTGGATGGTACAGATGCTACCATGTTATCCGGGGAAAGTGCCAATGGTGATTACCCAGTGGAATCTGTAGCAACCATGAATCGCATTAACTTGCGGACTCAAAAACAACTAGATGGTGCTAACACTTTAGCTTTACAACGATTTGAAGAATATAAGGGTTCTAATGCTACGGAATCAATTGGTGAAGCCGTAGTGCGGACCGCTCAAGAACTTGGAATCCACACTATTGTGACTGCTACGAAATCCGGTTATACGGCACGCATGATTTCTAAATATCGTCCGAGTGCTGATATTTTAGCAATTACATTTGACGAACGCACTCAACGTGGTTTGACGGTGAACTGGGGTGTAGATCCAATTGTCACCGATCGACCGGAAAATACGGATGCAATGTTTGATTTGGCCACCCAAAAGGCCCAAGAACTGGGTTTTGCGCAGGAAGGCGATTTGATTTTAATTGTTGCCGGAGTGCCTGTTGGCGAAAGTGGCACCACGAATTTGATGAAGGTGCAGTTAATTGGCTCTAAATTAGTCAAAGGTCAAGGTGTTGGTGATGAGACAGTCGTGGGCAAAGCAGTGATTGCCCATAGTGCCGAAGAAGCAGCACAAAAAATTAGTGAGGGTGATATTTTAGTCGTAGAGACTACTGATAAAGATTACCTGCCGGCAATTGAAAAAGCCAGTGCACTAATTGTAGAAAATGGCGGCTTAACCTCTCATGCAGCTGTAGTGGGAATTGCGATGGGCGTGCCAGTGATTGTCGGAGCAGCTGATGCAACACGCCTCATTAAAGCAGGCGACGTCATTACTGTAGATTCGCGGCGTGGCAATGTTTATCGTGGAGCTTCCAATTCTTTATAAGACCAATTAGATTATTTTCTGAATTAAGAGGTCGTCAGCAAGCAGAAACTTTTGCTGTGACCTCTTTTTAATATGTTAAGATAATGATTGAAATTGGAGGGAACGAAGCATGGAGAGTTGGATTTTTTTATTCTTGATTTTCATTATTGCTATTTGGGGAAAAAATCAATCTTTGCAAATTGCGAGTGTCGTGGTTTTAATTTGTAAACTGTTTCCTCAAAGCTCCAAATTAATGCAATTAGTTCAAGATAAAGGTATTAGTTGGGGCGTAACCGTGATTTCTGTAGCGATTTTAATGCCGATTGCTTTAGGTCAAATTGGTTTTAAAGACTTATTGAACGCTTTTAAATCGCCGGCGGGTTATGTGGGCGTTGCTTGCGGCATTCTAGTTGCTATCTTGTCCAAAAAAGGTGTACATTTTTTGGCAGCCAGCCCTGAAATGACCGTGGCGTTAGTTTTAGGAACTATTTTAGGCGTTGTAATCTTTAAGGGAATTGCTGCAGGACCAGTGATTGCTTCCGGGATGGCCTATTGTATTGTCACACTTTTAGCTAATTGGGGTCTTAAATAAGATTGAGGTGTAAAATTTGGAATTGCAAAATTTATTAGGAACCATTCAAACAGGGACAATTAAGCAACATCAATCCAATGAGACTTTGGTTGCAGTAGCAGGACATACTTTTCATTTGTCGGGAAAAACGGCAACTGCGGCAGTTACCGTGCAAGGTTTTTTATATGAAAATCAACACCATCAGTATTGTATGACCACCAAAATCCCGCAAGCGACGGTAGGACGTTATGGTTTTGGAACGGTGAGCAAGGTGCGTGGTGATTTAGGAGTTTTCGTTAATATTGGCTTACCTGACAAAGATATTGTAGTGTCGTTAGATGATTTACCGGAACTGAAATCCTTATGGCCACAAATTGGGGATCGATTATTAATAAGGATTATTGTGGATCATAAAAATCGTTTGTGGGGAAAGCTAGCCGATTCGACAATTTATCAACAGTTAGCTCGTCCAGTAACTCCCCAATTGCAAAATCAAAATGTTCAAGCGACAGTGTATCGTTTAAAATTAAACGGGACTTATGTTTTAACTAATGATTATCATTTAGGGTTCATTCACCCCAGTGAACGAGAGCGGGAACCACGCTTAGGTGAGGTTGTGGCAGCACGGGTAATTGGGGTTAGTTTTGATCATGTTAATTTATCTTTAAAACCGCGGGCTTATGAAGAAATCAGTGACGATGCCGCAATGATTTTAGCAGTCTTGCAACATCAACCGCAGCACCAGATTAATTTTAATGATAAAAGTGATCCGCAAGCAATTAAAAATTATTTTGGCATAAGTAAAAGTAGTTTTAAACGTGCATTAGGGAATTTGCTTAAACGTCGGTTAATTATTCAAACTGCTGCAGGAATTCAGCTTTGCGAAACCGATGATTAGTCATTTAAATCGTGATTTAGTAGCAGATTTTACCCGTTATTTACGCTTGGAACGCAATTTGGCACAAAATAGTGTCAGCAGCTACCAACAAGACATTCGGGAATTTGAAGCTTATTTACAACAGCAGGGAAAAACTCAAATTCCAGAAGACCATTATACAATTATAAATTTTTTAGCGTACCAATTACAGCAGGGTAAAGCTGAAAGTTCATTAGCGCGAATTACTTCGGCTTTACGCCAGTTTTATCGCTGGCTGCTGAAAACCCATCAAATTCAAAAAGATCCGATGTTAGATATCGATTCACCGAAAAGGGGACAGCATTTACCTCAAGCGTTGTCAGAACCCGAAATTCAGTTATTATTAAATCAACCTGATGTGCAAAAAACTTTGGGAATCCGAGATCGCGCGCTTTTAGAAACTATGTATGCCACTGGGATTCGGGTTAGTGAAGCGGCAAATTTGAGCTTAAATAATTTACACTTGGATTTAGGTTTAATCAAAGTCTTGGGCAAAGGTCAAAAGGAACGGCTGATCCCTATTGGTGATATTGCTATTAATTGGCTTCGACAATATATTGCTACTAGTCGTGCTGATTTAGTTGCCCGCTATCGGCGTCGGCATAATATTGTTTTTGTGAATTTTCACGGTAATCCTTTAACACGGCAGGCGATTTGGAATTTAATTAAAAAATACGTCCAACAAGCAGATATTCAAAAAAATATCACGCCCCATACGTTGCGCCATACCTTTGCCACACATTTATTGGAACATGGAGCGGATTTACGAGTTGTCCAAGAATTGTTGGGACATAGCGATATTGCAACCACCCAAATTTATACACATTTATCGCAGAAACGGATGTTAGCCGTCTATCAACGGACACATCCTCGAGCATAGGAGTGTTGGCAGTGCTAGTTAAATATAGTAGTAATTATCAGAAAATAGCAATGGGGTTTATGTCTTACATCCCGGAGCTCAAAGATTGGGATCATCTCCAAATGGAGTTGGGACTATATACTTCTGATCAAAGTCACCAATTGTTTTTATATAAAAATCAACAAGATAATTTTATTGGCGTCATTGCTTTGGAGCTTCAAGATCGAATTATTATGGTTCGTTATATTTCTTTAAGCCCCGCTTACCGTTCAACTCAAAATCTTTTTCAGATTTTGGATGCAGTTCAAGAATATTATCCGCAAGCCAAGATTATGGGGACGATTGCTTTAACGCCCTTAATTGAAAAGTGGAATCATTTACCGGCGGCTCATCAAAATGACTGATATACTGCAAATTAAACTTTCTGATTTTGAAGGTCCCTTAGATTTGTTGTTGCATTTAATCCGGCAATCGAAGATTAATATTTATGATATCCCGATCGCGCAAATTACCCAGCAATATTTAGATTATTTACACCAGATGCAGTCCTTACAATTGGATATTGCCGGAGATTATTTGATTATGGCCGCCACTTTAATGCGCATTAAAAGTGATTTATTGTTGCCGCGTCCACCAGTTGTGTCTGAGGAACCTGCAGCAGAAACAACTTTAAAGGATCCACGTAGTGAACTGGTAGCACAATTACTGACTTATGAAACGTTTAAAACAATCGCCCAGATGTTGGGTGCCCAAGCGAAAACGCGACAAGAATTCATAGGAAAAGAGCCGTCAGTAATGCCACAATCAGAAGTAGTTTATTTGAAACCGGGCTTGAAAGTAATTAATGATGTGGCTTTAGCGATGGTCCGCGTTTTACAAAATTCTACCAAAAATGCACGTTCAATCCCGGAAATTCCTTCTGAAACTATTTCTCTACAAGAAGCCGAGCAGGATATTTTGGATAGTTTACAAAAACAATCCACAACCACTTTTTTACAATTATTGACGGATCTCGCTTCTGTACCTGAGGTGGTCACTAAATTTTTGGCCCTTTTAGAATTAGGGAAAGATCAAAGCTTGTATTTTCGACAAAATAATTATCAGGCGGACATTGAGGTGACATTGTGTCTTTAAATCAAGATCTTGTAGCACTATTATATACTGCTGGTGATCAAGGCATTACTTTGGTGGATTTAGCAGCTACTTTGCAAACCGATCAAGCGGCGATTCGCCAACATTTAGAGGATTTAATGCAGCAAATGACTCAAGATAATCAAGAAGCACTTGTGATTCAACAATATGGTGATATATATAAATTACTGACGAAACCGCAATATTACACATTAATCAAAAATTATTGGCAACTCCAGCAGACGACTACTTTAAGTCAAGCAGCCTTGGAAATTTTGGCAATCATTGCCTATCGCCAACCAATTACGCGGGTAGAAATTGATGAGATTCGTGGTGTTAAAAACAGTAGTTCTACTTTACAAACTTTGGTTATTCGACAATTAGTGCAAAATGTTGGTCATAAAAATGCTCCCGGACGCCCCCGATTATATGGGACTACTCCGGAATTTTTGGATTATTTTGGTTTGAAAAATTTAGCTCAACTGCCTGACTTATCTGAATTTCAAAATGAAAAATTCCCTGACCAGGAAAATTTTCATTTGTTTAACCAGTCAACTTCGCAAACGGAGGATTAACTCGAATGTCTCAAGAAAGATTACAAAAATTAATTGCTAATGCAGGGGTGACTTCTCGGCGCAAAGCTGAAGATCTTATCACTCAAGGCCGTGTACGCGTAAATGGCCGTCTTATTACGGAATTAGGCCAAAAGTTTACAAATCAGGATCATATTGAAGTCGATGGAGTACCGATAGATCGTGATCCTAAAGTGTATATTTTGTTTTACAAACCACGAGGTGTCATTAGTGCGGTCAGCGATGACAAAAACCGCAAAGTTGTCACTGATTTTTTTACTGATATTATTGATGCCCGGATTTATCCTGTCGGGCGTTTGGACTATGACACATCGGGACTTTTATTGTTAACTAATGATGGTGATTTAACGAATCATTTAACCCATCCCAGAAATCAGATTGAAAAAGTATATGTTGCTAAATTATCAGGTATTGTTCAGTCAAAGGATTTGGAAGCTTTACGGCATGGGATTAAATTACAAAACCGCATTACCGCTCCGGCCAAGACCCAAATTTTATCAGTGGATCGACGACGCCAAATTTCCATTGTGCGGTTAACAATTCATGAAGGAATGAACCATCAAGTTAAAGAGATGTTTAACAAAGTAGGCTACCCTGTGGTAAAATTAAAGCGTGAGCGAGTCGGCTTTTTAACGTTGCAAGGATTGAATTCAGGGGATTGGCGATTCTTACAACATGAGGAAGTCAGCGCACTCAAAAAATTATAAATAAAATCGTTTTCAAGGCAGGGTGTAAATCCCGACCGGCGGTGAAAGCCCGCAACCCAGTGTATTTTATACAATGGTGGATTTTGTGAAATTCAAAAGCCGATGGTATAGTCCAGATGAGAGAAAACGCATCTAGATTGCATTTTTATTTGCCTTGCCCACGATTGGTTGGAGGCTTTTTTTATGGAAATACACAAGATTGCACATAATAAATTAGTAGGTGGCGCAGTGTTAGCGGCGTTATCAGCTTTAATTATGTATGTTTCCATTCCGATTATTCCGGGTTTTACTTTTCTAAAGCTCGATATCAGTGATGTGATTATTGTTATTGCTTTTTTTGCTTACGGTTACTCGACAGGATTACTAACGGCTTTTTGTAAAATATTACTACACTGGGTGTTAACGGGGATGAACGTGACCAGTTTAATTGGTGATTTTTCGGCGTTCCTATCGACCATAGCTTTTGTTTTGCCATTAGTTTATTTTTGGAAAAAAGATCGGTATCATTTAACTGCTTTACTTATGGCGACACTTTGTTTAACTGCGGTCATGTCCATAGCTAATTACTTTTTTGTAATGCCGCTATACATGAAAGTTTTAAACTTTAATATCAATATGCCTATTAGTCGCTATGTTGCTATTGGCGTTATTCCTTTTAATTTAATTAAAGGTATTGTCTTATCTTTAATATCCATTTTAATTGTTAAGCATTTGCGGGGTTGAGGGAATTAGATTTTTACCACTTTTGATGCAATTTTCAGAATAAGCTGTTAAACTATTGATGAGATGAAATTAAGGGTGGAATAATTATGAGTGAGAAAGATCCGAAACTTTGGGAATCCACTTTTGGTGATGATGACTCTGATAAGAGCGATGAATCTAACACAAATAATGACTTCGATCGTAATGAACAGTTTGACAACGAAGCAGACTTTGATCAGGATTCAGATTATGATGAATCCTTATCGCGTCTCCAACGTCAAAAGCAAAAACCTCACAGTAATAAATTTCTTTTTGGGATAATTTTAGTTGTTTTGTTGGCAATCATGTTTGGACCAGTAATTTGGTCGGCTATTTCAACAAATCATGATAAATCCTCAATGGATAATACGGCAAAAGTGTCAGTCAATTCTAAGCCTAAAAAGGCCCCGAAAGTTCCCAAAAAATCTAAAACTAAGACCAAACACGTTACTTCGACAGCCAAAGAGAATGCCCATACAGCCAAAGCTAATGAGGCCGCCGCGAATAATAATGAGACTAATGCCCCTGCAAATTCTCAAACCACACAACAGCCAAACGAAGCAACCACTACGCGTTCGGATAACAATAATACTGCTGCAGCTAATAGTAACGCTGATAATAATTCCAGCCAAACCAATAGCGCTAATGCGCCTGCTAATAACCAAGATGCAGATAATTATTATATTGTGCAGCCTAAAGATAATCCCTACCGAATTGCGGTCAATCATGGTTTAACGTTGCAACAATTATATGATTTGAATAATTTGTCAGCCCAAAGCGTGTTAAGACCGGGAATGAGTTTACGGGTTAAATAAAAGTACTAAAAAACAGGCTTCAGCCTGTTTTTTAGTGCAATTTTTTGATTTTAAAGGAGTAGACAGTATAAATGCAAATTGCCATTGACGGTCCAGCCTCCGCTGGTAAAAGTACGATCGCAAAAATTATTGCGCAAAAATTAAATTATGTTTATACAGATACGGGGGCAATGTATCGAGCTGTGACCTTGTTGGCTCAACAGCATCAATTGGCTTATGATGACGAAGCACAAATTGTTCAGTTAATGAGCCAAACGCCAATTTCCTTTCGTGTATTGGCTGGACAACAACATATTTTTTTAGGAACGCAAGATGTGACCACGGCCATTCGGTTACCGGCAATTTCCCGTAATGTTTCACAAGTAGCTGCCTTAAAAAAAGTTCGTGAAATTTTGGTACAGCAGCAACAAAAAATCGCTCAGGATGCTAATGTGGTTATGGATGGTCGAGATATCGGGACAGTGGTATTACCACAAGCAGATGTCAAAATTTTTTTGATTGCGAGTGTAGCGGAACGGGCCCAACGGCGTTATCGCGAAAATCTGACTCGAGGAATTACAACTTCTCTATCTGCTCTGCAAGCGGAAATAAAAACGCGGGATTACAAGGATTCACATCGAACAATCTCGCCCTTACGAAAAGCTTCTGACGCTATTGAAGTGGACACTACAGGGTTAAATATTGCTCAAGTAGTGACTAAAGTGATGGAAATTATCCAGCAAAAATTGAATAGTTAGTCAAAACCACTGGTAATTTTTGCATTTTTCCATTAAGATAGATTGCGAACGATGGCGAGGAGGACGTTAATATGGCTGAAGAATTGAACAGCGCGAATCCAATGGAACAGGCATTGGATAATTTTAATCAAGTACAGATCGGTGACGTGGTAGAAGCCGAGGTTCTTTCGGTAGACGATAATCAATTAGTTGTGGGAATTGATAATTCGGGGGTTGAAGGAGTCGTACCACTAAAGGAACTCACTAGCAATTATAAAGCTGATATTCATGATTTGGCACAAGTGGGCGATAAATTAGAATTGCTTGTTTTACGGCATTCATCCAGTGATAAAGAAGATGGCAACTTTGTTTTATCTAAGCGACGGATCGAAAATCGTAAAGCCTATCAAAAAATGGCTGATCGTCAAGCCGCTGATGAGCATGTAACAGGTAAAGTAACTGGGACTGTGAAAAGTGGTCTACTGGTGGATGTTGAAGGTTTACGAGGATTCATTCCTGCTTCAATGATTTCTGACCATTACGTTCGAGACCTGAAACCATTTGTTGGTCAAGAGTTAGAATTAAAAATTATTGAAGTGGATCCATCAAAGAATCGATTTGTCTTATCCCATAAGGAAATTGCTTTAGCAGAGAAGGCGCAAAAACAAGCAGAAGTTTTTGCTAAATTACTCCCTGGTGACGTTGTCGAGGCAAAAGTTTCCCGTTTAACTAATTTTGGGGCTTTTATTGATTTAGGCGGTGTGGACGGTTTAGTACACATTTCTCAAATTTCGTATCAGCATGTGGACAAACCTTCAGATGTTTTAAAGGTTGGTCAAGAAGTTAAAGTAAAAGTTTTGGATTTAGATCCTGAACGGGGACGGATTTCACTGTCTATTAAAGCTACCCAGCCAGGCCCTTGGGAAGATGCTGCCCAACGAATTAGCGCTGGCGACGAAGTTGACGGTGTGGTAAAACGTTTAACTGATTTCGGGGCTTTTGTCGAAGTATTACCAGCAGTTGAGGGCTTGTTGCATGTTTCCCAGATCTCTTGGGAACGAGTTAATAATCCCGCCGATGTGTTACAAGTGGGCCAACAGTTGCATTTGAAAGTATTAAATATTGATCCGGAACAAAAACGGTTAGGTCTTTCGTTAAAAGCTCTTACGGAAGATCCGCATAAAAATCATCATTCACACCAGAATGATTCGACGAAGAATGATCACTATACCTTACCAAAAGAAGAACGTGGTTTTTCATTAGGAGACATGGTCGACCCGGATCAACTTCAGTAATTTTTAAAGATATTTTGAGTTTTGTGGACATTAGCGATGAATTTTGATAGAGTTTAAAATTGGCTGGGACAAAGTAATTTGTTCTGGTCCTTTTTTCAGTTAACATATAAGAAGGTGAGACAATGGTGTTGCCAACCGTGGCGTTAGTAGGCCGACCGAATGTCGGCAAATCAACATTATTTAATCGGATTGCTGAAGAACGCATTTCGATTGTGGAAGATACTCCAGGCGTTACTCGTGATCGGATTTACACGCATGCTCAGTGGCTGGGTAAAGAATTTAGTTTAATTGACACGGGTGGTATTACCGTCAGTGATCTAAGTTTAAATCAAGAAATTAAAACTCAAGCAGAAATTGCAATCAATGAAGCCGACATTGTTGTCTTAGTAGTAGACGCGCGTGTAGGCGTGACTAATGAAGACGAAGCTGTGGCTCGAATCTTATATCAAGCTCAAAAACCAGTTGTGTTAGCAGCTAATAAAGCCGATAATCTTGCCCAACGACAAGATATCTATGATTTTTACGCGCTGGGTTTAGGCGAACCTTATCCTGTTTCTGGAGTTCACGGGACGGGAATGGGCGATTTATTAGACCAAATTATTAAAAATTTTCCAGATGAAAATTTAGTAGTGGATGATGATTCCATTAAATTTAGTTTTATTGGTCGGCCAAACGTAGGAAAATCCTCGTTAGTTAACGCTATTTTAGGGGAAAACCGGGTCATTGTCTCGAATCAGGAAGGAACCACGCGCGATTCCATTGATACGAAATTTATTGATCGTGATTCCGGGCAACTTTATACCATGATTGATACTGCTGGGATTCGCAAACGCGGTAAGGTTTATGAGAATACTGAAAAATATGCCGTTATGCGCGCCCTGCGGGCGATTGATCGTAGCGATGTGGTCGTAGTCGTTCTGGATGGTGCCCAAGGAATTCGCGAACAAGATAAGCGTGTAGCCGGTTATGCACATGAGGCAGGGCGCGGTGTAATTATCGCAGTTAATAAATGGGATGCAGTATCTAACAAAGATCAAAAAACGATGCAAGAGTTTACAGAATATATTCGGCAGGAATTTCGTTATCTGAGTTACGCACCGATCATTTTCATCTCGGCATTAAAGCATCAGCGTTTAGATCAAATTGTTGAATTAGTTACGGCGATTAATGAGAATCAACAACGTCGCATCCAGTCTAGTTTATTAAACGAGTTGCTTTTGAAAGCCACCGCAATTGCTCCGGCACCTATTGTTAAAAATCGCCGTTTAAAAGTTTATTATTTGACACAAGTTCAAGTGCAGCCACCAACTTTTGTTGTCTTTGTCAATGATCCGGAGTTGTTTCATTTTTCGTATGAACGATTTATCACTAATCAGTTACGCGAGGTTTTTGATTTTACAGGGACCCCCATTAAATTGATTCCTCGATTGCGCAAATGAAGTAGTGATTTTCGTAAAAACCTTATAAAAAGTAGGGTTATTCCTTGATACAAGGGTCATCTTATGATAATTTGTAAAAGATGATGAATTTCCAGTCATCGTGTTTACTTATTTCGAGTATTCAATACTCTGCGGAGGTGAAGTAACATGGCAAATAAAGCAGAATTAATTCAAAGCGTATCTGAAAAAACGGGCTTAACCAAAAAGGATTCTACAGCAGCTGTTGATGCTGTCTTCAGTTCAATCCAAGAAAGCTTAGTAAAGGGTGAAAAAGTTCAATTAATTGGCTTTGGGAACTTTGAAGTCCGTCATCGGGCTGCCCGTAAAGGCCGCAATCCCCAAACTAACGCGGAAATTACGATTCCGGCTAGTGATGTCCCAGCTTTCAAACCTGGTAAGACATTGAAAGATGCGGTTAAATAATATTTGACTATGGTTAATAGGGATAGAAGCAACTACGGTTGTTTCTATTTTTTTATACGGATCAACTACCTCCAAAAGTGTATTTTATGTTATGGTAACAAGCAGTGAGAGGAAGTATTGAATGTCATTTGTACAAAAAGTTTTAGCAGCTGTTGATCAGGGAGATTTGACATCTGCCCAAGCATTACTCCAAAAAGCTTTCCAACAAGATACCGATGATGATTTGTATTCCCTGGCGGAAGCTTTAAATCAACGCGGAATTAGCGATCAAGCGGCCTTGATTTATCAGCATTTATTAGATAAATATCCGCAAGAAGATATTTTAAAAGTCAACTTAGCAGAAATTTTGGTTTCTAATAATCAAATGGATGCGGCGACAGATTTGTTAGCCCAAATTTCGGAGGATTCACCGGCTTATTTGAATGCCCTTTTGACTAGTGCGGATTTATATCAATCAATGGGCTTATATGAGGTTAGTGAACAGAAGTTGCTGACGGCTTTAAAAATTGCACCACAAGAATCAGTGGTCCAATTTGCAATGGCAGAACTATACTTTACGGAAAACAAATTTCAATTAGCAATTACTTTCTATGAAAAATTATTAGCAGCTCAGATTACGGAAATGGCCGGAATTTCAATTCATGAACGTTTAGCTGCATCTTATGCGGGAACAGGTAATTACGAGCAAGCGGTTCAACAATATCGACAAGTTCAAGCGGCTTTGTTGAATACTGATAATTTATATAATTATGCCCGCTTAGAATACGAGCTGCACAATTATTCAGCTGCAAAAAGATTAGTGCAGCAATTACTACAACAAGCACCAGACTATTCGGCGGCTTATGTGTTAGCGGTGCGTTTAGCTAATCAGCAACACGATTTTGCGACTGCTGTTAAAATGGCCCAACTGGGTTTAAATTATGATCCCTTTAATCAACTGTTATATCAAATGGGCGCCAAAGCAGCAGTACAGCTAGGCTCCTTGGCGACAGCACAACAACTTTTAACGACAGGCATTTCACAAGTCAGCGAGCCGGGAGCTTTGATTATGCAATTGAGTGATTTGTTTTTACGACAAAATGATTATACGGCGAATTTAAAGTTATTAGATCAATATCAAACTACCCTAGCCCAAGAACCGCGTTATCACTGGAATAAAGCACGATCTTTATTCCAGCAGGAACATGTTGATGACGCTTTGCAGGAAATGTTGTTGGTTTATCAAACTTATCAAGCTGATCCCAATTATTTACGAGATCTCATTCAGATTTTGCAAGTAGTCCAAAAACCACAGTTATTAAAAAATGCTTTGCAGAAATATTTGCATTATGTTCCTGATGATTCTGCAATGGTGGAGTTATTAGATGAATTACAGTTTAGCGATGAAAATTAATCATTGGCCCCAACCGCTTAAACAAGCATTGCCAGTGCTGCAACAGATTGAAGCAGCCGGCTTTGAAGCTTATTTTGTGGGCGGTTGTGTGCGCGATACGTTATTAGAACAACCGATTCATGATGTGGATCTAGCAACCAGTGCTTATCCCGAGGAAATTAAACAAATCTTTCAGCATACAATTGATACTGGGATTGAGCACGGGACAGTCACCGTGGTTTGGCAACAGCAAAATTATGAAATTACCACGTTTCGAACAGAATCGGGTTATCAAGATTTTCGACGGCCAGATCAAGTAACTTTTGTCCGCTCTTTACAAGACGATTTAAAGCGCCGGGATTTTACGATCAATGCTTTAGCTGTCCGCTCGACCGGTGAAATTATTGATTTATTTTCTGGCATTCAAGATTTGCAGCATCATGAGATACAAGCTGTCGGCCAAGCTAATGAACGTTTTCATGAAGATGCATTACGCATGATGCGGGCGGTGCGTTTTCAATCCCAATTGGACTTTACCATTGCACCGGCAACATTAGCGGGCATTCAAACCAATGCGGCGCTATTAAAAAAAATCGCCGTGGAACGTATTCATACGGAATTTATTAAATTAATGCAAGGACGTGCACGCCGACGAGCCCTACAATCGATGTGGCAAAGTCAGCTCTATCGTTTCTGCCCACAGTTGCAGCTTTATGATTTTCGTAAATTAATAGAACAAACCACGGACCAACCTTTAGTACAAGAAGCAAGCATTTGGAGTTTATTAGGGTACCTCTGGCAACTGGATCGCTTAGAAATGAAACAATTATTAAAAGCCTGGAAGACTTCCAATGAAGTTCTCAAGGTGGCGCAAACAGCTACTCAGTTACTATTGCATGATCCGTTAAATGATTGGAATTTATATCAGGCTCGCGCTAGCGCGGTAGCTGTCGCCACAGAAGTATTGCAAGTGGTGGGCCAAAACAAGGTAGCTACCGCTTTACAACAGCGCTGGACGCACTTACCATTACACCAGCCGGCAGATTTACAAATTAACGGGCAAATCATTATGCAAGCATGCCAACAGCCTGCAGGTCCCCAAATTGGGTCCTTATTAACCCTGGTCCAACAAAAAATTATTCAACGCCAATTAGCTAATGATCAGCAAGCTATTGTGCATTTTTTAAAAATCTATCTTTCAAGAAATTGAGTGAAGTATTGTGAAAATTTTAAGTGTAACTAATTTAAGTCAAGAGGTTGGGTCGCGCCAATTATTTCAACAAGTCAGTTTTAAAATTAAACCTAAGGATCGGATTGGTTTAATTGGTCTGAATGGGGTAGGTAAAACCACTTTGTTAAATGCCTTAGTGGATGAACATTGGTATAAACAACAAGTGGTGCAACGACCGCAACATTATCAAATTAATTATTTACATCAAAAACCGACTTTAAAGTCAGCAGATTTGGTGCTTGCGGCGATTTTAGATGGTGATGAACCTTTATACGTGACGGTGCGAGAATATGAGCAAGCTGTCAACGCTTACGAGCAACAGCCTACTGATATGCAGGTCCAAAAACACTTTTTTGATCTGCAAGAAGCCATGGATCGAATCGATGGCTGGGAATTTCAATCCCAAGTAGAAACCATCCTCACTAAATTACAAATTACAGATTTTACAAAAACTATTCAAGAATTATCAGGTGGACAGCAACGGCGAGTAGCCTTAGCTCAAGTCTTAGTTTCACCGGCAGATTTGCTAATTCTTGATGAACCCACTAACCATCTTGATGAAGCGGCGATTACGTGGTTAATTAACTATTTGGCTAATTATCCTGGAGCTATCTTATTTGTCACGCATGACCGCTATTTCTTAAACCAAGTGGCTAATCGGATTTTTGAAATTGATCATCAACAGTTAACAGAATACAAGGGTAATTATGAAGCTTATGTCCAACAAAAAGCGCATCATGAAGAAATCCTCGCGGCGACCGCCCAGCATCAACATAATTTATACCGTCATGAATTAAAATGGATGCAAGCGGGTGTACAAGCCCGTGGGACGAAACAGGCGGCCCGGATTGCGCGCTTTCAACAGTTAAGTCAAACAATTACAGCGCAACCCACTACGGTAACCCCCCAATTACAAATTGATATCAAACAACAGCGGCTGGGTAAAGAAGTCTTTCAGCTAGATCAAGCTCAATTACAATTAGGATCGCAAACATTGGTAGCTAATTTATCAATGCGAATTAATGCAGGGGAACATTTAGGAATTATTGGTCCCAATGGTATCGGGAAAACCACCTTTTTAAATATTTTAGCGCAAACTCAAAAATTGACGCGTGGTCAAATTATGGTGGGACAGACAGTGCATGTTGGTTATTATCAGCAACAAATTCCCCAAATGGATCCGCAACAACGGGTGATTAATTATTTAAGCTCCATTGGTCAAAATGTCGAAAATGAGGCGGGCGAGCATTTATCGGCCTCCCAATTATTGGAACGCTTTTTATTTCCACCCCAAGCGCAAAGTGCTTTTATTCGCGAATTATCCGGCGGTGAAAAACGACGCCTCTACTTATTAGCAGTATTAATTAAGCAACCCAATGTGTTGTTATTGGACGAACCGACCAATAATTTAGATATTCAGACGATGACTGTTTTGGAAGATTATTTACAAAATTTTACCGGCACAGTTGTAGCAGTATCGCACGATCGCTATTTTTTAGATAAAATTACGGATGATCTGCTCGTCTTTCAAGGTCATGGACAGATGCAACGCTTTTGGGGAACGTATACAGATTATTTACAACAACAATCCCAACTAAAATCTACTCCTACGAAAGTTAAATCAGTTCCAACACGTAGTGATCAATCACACGCTTCTTCTTCCAAATTAACTTATGCCGAACATTTAGAATTACAAAAAATTGAACCACAATTAAATCAATTAGAGCAGCAAAAAACACAGCTGCAACAACAAATGGCCACGGAAGGTAATGATTACCAACTACTCTTAAAAGATCAACAGCAATTAGACCAAATTAAGCAGCAATTAGACCAATTGGAAGATCGTTGGTTAGAATTATCGGAAAAGGAAGACTAAGGAAAAATAATGTCAACCAAAAATGAGCAACAATATTTACAATTGTTACACCATGTTTTAAAGCATGGTCATTTTAAAATGGATCGGACTCAAACCGGAACTTATAGTTGTTTTGGGGCTCAATTACGATTTGATTTACGGGATTCTTTTCCATTGCTGACTACTAAAAAAGTAGCGTTTCGTTTGATTAAAACAGAATTAATTTGGTTCTTACGTGGTGACGGCAATATTCGTTTTTTGTTACAAAATAATAACCACATATGGGACGAATGGGCCTTTGCCCGCTTTGTCCAAAGTCCAGCATACCAAGGTCCTGATATGTCTAATTTTGGCCAGCGCCGCTTGGTGGATGCCCAATTTAATCAGCAATATTTACAGCAAAAACATTTATTTTGTCAGCGCATTTTAGCTGATGCCCAATTTGCGCGGCAATATGGGGATTTGGGACGCGTGTATGGTCGGCAATGGCGCCAATGGCGCACCAGTGATGGGCAAACGATTGATCAAATAGCCCAATTGGTTGAACAAATTAAAACTAACCCCCATTCACGTCGACTTATTTTGACTGCCTGGAATCCAGAAGATATCCCGCAAATGGCATTGCCGCCGTGCCATACTTTATGTCAGTTTTATGTAAATGACGGGCGTTTATCTTGTCAATTGTACCAACGCAGTGGCGACTTGTTTTTGGGCGTACCTTTTAATATTGCCAGTTATGCTTTATTGACACATCTAATGGCTTGGGTGACGCATTTACAGGTGGGGGAATTCATTCATACCTTTGGCGACGTGCACATTTATCAAAATCATTTGGAACAAGTTAAAATCCAGTTGCAGCGCACACCGACAGCTGGACCACAATTAATTTTAAGTCCCGAAATATTGGATTTGGATCATATTGATCCTGAACAAATTAAAATTCAAGCGTATCATCCGCAACCAGCCATCAAAGCTCCAGTAGCTGTTTAGGAGAGAAAATTTATGTTAGCATTTATTTGGGCACAAGATCAGACGGGACTCATTGGACAGGCAGGCCATTTACCTTGGCATTTACCTGCTGATTTACATTATTTTCAACAAACAACTTTGCATAAAACAATTGTTATGGGGCGCAAAACTTTTATGAGTTTTCCGCATGGTGCTTTGCCACAACGGCGCAATATTGTATTGACACACCAAGCAATATCTTGGCCCCAAGTCGAGATTATTCATCAGCCTGCAGCTTTATGTTCCTTGGTTTCTTTCAAGGAGCCGATTTTTATTATTGGCGGCCGGCAGGTTTTTGCCGAATTTATTGACCAAGTGCAATATCTTTACGTGACACAAATTCATCATACTTTCGCGGGAGCCACGTATATGATTCCTATTGATTATCGTCAATTTGCTTTAGTAAGCCATCATCAAGGTGTGGTAGATACTGCTAATCCCTGGCCCCATGACTTTTTAATTTATCAACGGCGCTCTTAAGTAAAGTTAGGTATCAGAGCTATTTGAAAAATTTGAAAGCCGCAAGGGGTTTTTGTAAAATAGATGATAATGTTAAGTAAGGGCTCCTCTTACCGCTGTGAGAGAATTAATTATTGAAATTGTCAGTAGGATCGCTTAACTTAGAAGCAAAAGCCTCAATGTATGGACACTGACAAGCTTGGGAAACTTAGTTGAAGTAGGATCCCAGATATTTTGGTTTTGAAAAGCGGGCTATTTAACTGTAATCAGATTCATAGTCAAGTTTTCAATGAAAGATTAAACCGACAAAGGCAGGACTTATTATGAAAAAAGTTAAAATTTTAACTGATTCCTCAATTCAAATTACTCCGGAAGAAGTTGAGCGTTATCAAATTACGATTGTACCTTTGAATGTGGAGGTAGGTGGCAAACAATATATTGATGGCGAGACAATTTCCAGAGAAGAATTTGTGGAACAAATGCTACATAGTGATCAAGTACCCAAAACTAGCCAACCACCGTTAGGACGTTTTGTCGAAGCTTACGACCGTTTGGGTCAAGATGGCAGTCCTATTTTAGCGATCATTATGACTAAAAGTTTGAGTGGAACCATCGATGCCGCCCAGCAAGCAGCCAAGATGAGTCAAGCTGATGTTACGGTTTTTGATAGTGAATACACTGATAGTGCTTTGGGTTTTCAAGTAATTAAGGCAGCAGAAATGGCCGCCGACGGGGCAACAATCGAGCAAATCATTCCTGAACTAGAAAAAATTCGAGATCACACCACATTATATGTGGCTATTCCAACCTTAGAAAATATTGTTAAGGGTGGTCGCTTGGGCAAGATGGCCGCGACTTTAACAACGTTATTGAATATTAACGTCGTCGTGCAATTAAAAAATTATAAACTGAGTGTCATTAAAAAGGGACGGGGTTATAAAACCATTCAGCATTTTGTTGACGAAGTTATGGCCGAAGTGTTACACGACAGTCAGCGCTTAAAGGGAATCGGTTTCTCGTATGTCAATGATGCCACTATGCCCAAAAAATTAGCCCAGCTGGTGCATGAAAAAGTACCTAAATTGCAAATTCTTACCCGTGTAACTAGCCCCGTCATTTCTACGCACACCGGTAAGGGAGCATTTGCGATCATTTATTATTATTAAACTTGTATAATTAAAAGGGATTTTCGATAAGAGGCCAAAGGCATGTTAAGCAAATTTTCTGTGACAAGAAAATTATTTCCAATTGTTTTTATTTTATCAGCTCTATTTCTTTTAATAATCCATAAACAGCCCGTAGCGGCAAGTTCGAAGTCGCCGATGACATTGACGGCTCTTGGGGATTCGTTAACTTATGGTGTGGGTGATAGTACTAAACGTGGTGGCTACACTTATTTAATCAAAAAGCCCTTACAGCGCACCAGTAAGCGCCCGGTCAAGGTTTATAATTACGGTGTTAGTGGAGATACAAGCGGACAAATTTTACACCGTTTGAAAACCAAGCCTGCGATTAAACGCAATGTGCGCCAGAGTCAAATTATTGTTTTGACTTTGGGGGGTAACGATGTAATGCATGCTCTGAAAAAATATGGTGTTAAATTAACACCTGCCAAGTTACAAATTTTCCAAAAAAAGTATGACCAAAATTTAATTGAAATATTGCATATTCTGCGACAGGCCAATCCGCGTGCACCTGTTTATATTTATGGTATTTATAATCCCTATTCGATCTATGTTAAACAGGCCCAAGGAATGAAAAAGGCTTTGAAACAATGGAATCAAAATACGGAACAAATTGCTACGGATAATTTTCGCGTCCATTTTGTTGATATCAGTGCTTTAGCTTCTCCAAAAAAGCTTAAATATTCAAAGAGCAAACAAGAAACCACCAACCCGCTATTGTATACGAAAGATTATTTTCATCCTAACGATCAAGGCTATCGTTTGATGACTCAAAAGTTATGGCATCGCCTGCAAGCAACTCAAAAAGAATGGAGAAAATAGCAATGACGCGAACAAGAGTAAAACAGCATAATATTTGGAAATGGGCGTTTTTACTACTAGTCTTGCTGATTGTTTTGTTGAGCAGCTGGTTGGCTTTTCAAGTATTTACTCCCCGTGCCGGGATTCATCAAGCGGAGGCGACAAATCCGCAAACCAGTCTAGTGAAAGAAAAACCCATTTATGAAGTGCAATTGACACCTAAACAAGTCCAGCGCATTGCTAACCATTATATTGAACAATATTTAAATAGCGATGATCTGAAATATAGTTTGCAAATTGGACATCGAGTTAATTTATTAGGGAGTGTGCGTTTTTTAGGCTCCAATATTAACTTTGAGCTCCAGACCACACCTTATAAAACCACCACAGGTGGAGTACAATTGAAAGTAGAACATTTAAAAGTTGGAAAATTAGGAATTCCTGTCGAGTTTGTTATGACTTATATTAAAAATAATTATCGAGTGCCATCGTGGGTACAAGTTAATAGTAAACGGCAATTGATTAATATCAATTTAGAACAATATCATACCGGCGGCAAGAATGATTTTTTCTTTAAAATAAAACGGATAAATTTACCTCAGAAGCAAATTTTAGTGGAAGGCTTTACAACGAAATTTTAGGAGCTTATATGCGAAAAAGTTTTTATCAGTATTTAATGACTCAGCGAAATCCTAATAGTGGCGATCCCATTGCTCATTTCGCAGAAGCAGCTTTCTTTGATCAACAATTTCCTAAACAGGAAAAAAATTACGAAAAGTTATCTGAGTATTTAGAATTAAATGCTTCATATTTACCCAGCATGGATATTTTTGATCAGGCTTTTCATCATTATCGTGAATCAGAAGCACATTTTAGTTAAGGGTTGTAAAAAGGATGAAGCACTTTTCATGGAAAACTTTAATAATCGGGCTCGTGGCGGGTCTTTTGTTAGGATCTGCGGGGACTTTTACCTTAGTGGCGATTAAATTAGGTTTCACTCAGGGAACCAGTTCGGCACTGAGCCCAGTTCAACAAGCCTATAATAATATCCAGCAAAATTACTACAAACCGGTTTCGGAAAAAAAATTAGTCAATGGTGCAATTAGAGGAATGATTGCGACCTTAAATGATCCTTATTCGGAGTTATTCACGGATCATGATCAAACGGCTTTTAATGATAATATCTCAGGTAAAATTTCTGGGATTGGAGCGACCATTGAAAAATCACCGACGGGTATTCGAATTGTTTCAGCGTTGCCACAGTCGCCAGCAGCTAAAGCTGGTATTAAGCCCCGCGATGAAATTATCCAAATTAATCGACATTCAACTGTGAAAATGAGTGTGGAACAAGCTTCTGCTTTAACACGGGGCAAGGCAGGAACCCAGGTGAAGTTAGTACTAAGGCGCGGTTCTACTACTTTTAAAAAGACTATTACGCGCGCGCCGATTCAAGTGGCCAGTGTCTTTACTAAGGTTAACCCCCAGAATCGAACGCTGGGACAAATAACGATTACTCAGTTTTCAGAAAATACGGCTAAAGAATTAAAGAAAGCTATTTTAAAACTGGAAAAGAAAAAAGTTAAAAAATTAATTATTGATGTACGTAATAATCCCGGAGGGATGATGGATCAAGCTTTAGCAGCAGCCAATATTTTTGTACCCAATGGTAAACCGTTAATGACTATGGTTTCACGTACAGAAGGACGTCAGACTTATAAGGCTAATTCCAAGTATTTGCATGGCTTTAAATCCAAATTACCAGTGGTGGTTTTAGTCGATGAGGGGAGTGCGAGTGCGGCAGAAATTTTCGCCGCAGCCTTACAGCAATCAGCTCAGGTACCACTTGTGGGTGAAAAAACTTACGGTAAAGGCGTAGTTCAAACGATGAATTCACTTACCAAGGATTCCGAAATGAAGATCACTACAGCTAAATGGTTAACGCCAAAACGGCAGTCAATTAATAAAAAGGGCTTAACTCCTACTTATCTCGTTAAGTATCCGGCTTATTTAAATTTTAAGGCTTTTACTAATCAGCGGACTTATCAACTGAATGATCAGGCAACGGATATTAAAACGGCTCAACAAATATTGTCCGCGTTAAAAGTCTCCGATTTAACGGTTACAAGTCGATTGGATCCTAATACGCAACAAGCTTTAAAGGATTTTCAAAGTCAGCAGCATTTAACAATTACAGGTACGTTAGATCAAGCAACTCGAATCGCTTTGTCACAAGCATTATTAAAGCAAGCACAAGCTAATGATCCAATGCAGGCCAAAGCACTGCAAATCTTATCCCAATAAATTTTCACTATAAATAAGGATTAGTAATAAAAACGCCTCTCAACCCAAAAGATTGACAGGCGTTTTTATTGCACAGTAATCCAATCGCGGACACAATTTTAATTGTAATGCCTTAGCAAGCATAGTAGTTGCTTGAATGAACATAAATAATAACTCAGTATTGAAACTAACTACTCTGTTTTAGGTGTTAGCAAGATCGTATAAACTTTGTTGGAGCAGTTTTTGAAAACTTTGATCCGCTGAAAAAGATTTATCAGCAAACCATCCTGTACCGACGTTAACGATATCTCCAATTGTCAAATCTCGGATCCAACGGCTTGCCAATAGTTGCTGATTGGGTGTAGTGAATTCAGTGGCTAATAGTTGATTAAATAATAGCCGTAATTGATCATAGGCCGCGGTTACCTCTGGAAATTGTTGGGTGCGCGGCATTTTTAAAATTAAACGTGTCAGCTCAAAGTGTTCCAAAGCTAAAGTGCGGACTTCTGTTGCAAAAGCGACAATGCCGTTAATCCCGGTTTGACCGAAAAGTTTTTGTTGTAAATGCAGGCATAGGTTCTTAATTAACCAAGCAATGATGCCATAGCTTAATGCTATTTGATTAGGAAAATAACTATACAAAGCTTGTGAACGTGTGCCTAATGCCTGGGCTATATTAGAAAAACTTATCTCTTGACCAGCTTCTAATAATTGAATACTAGTTTTAATAATACCGTCTTTTGATAAAATTTGACGTGGCATGTTAAACTCCTTGAGTAACTTGACTTTTACATCTTGTAATTTATAATTACAAATTGTAACTATAACATAACCAACGGCTATATCTAAAAGCATTGAAGGTGAAGCAATGACTATTTTTTGGTTAACAGTAATTGGATTATTAATAGGAACATTGGTAATCCTTTTTGGTGGCGGTGGAGCAGCTATTTATCTTGCAATTTTGACCAGTGTGTTTGGCTTAAATGCAGCCGTGGCTTCTTCAACTTCGCTAGTAACTGCTTTACCATCATTAATTGTGGGCGCTTTTAACTACTATCGTCAAGGTCAAATTAATACTAAAATTGGTAACCAGATGTTATTGACAGCAATTCCGGTGGTCGTGATTGGTTCTTTAGTTTCCAAATATATTCCAGCGAAAATATATCAACTGTTGATTGGCATTATTTTGGTGCTATTAGGAATCCATATGTTATTACAAAAACAAGTTAAATCAGCTTCCACTGTTAAAAAAATGCGCTCGGCTCATTTGGAGGCTGCATTATATGGCCTGTTAGCTGGTTTAATGGTCGGCGTGGCCGGCATGAGTGGAGGAGCGGTAATTATTGCCGGATTATTTTTATTAGGCTTACAGGACTTCCAAGCTACCGCCACTTCCATTTATGTTTTAGTTTTTATGACGATAACCGGTGCTTTATTCCATATTGCTAGTGGACGAGTAGACTGGGTGGCTGCTTTACCTTTAATGGCAGGAGCTATTGCCGGAGCTTTTATTGCTCCCAAACTAGCGCAGATTTTGGCTAAAACCAAAATTACTCAGTATATGAAACCGACAATAGCAATTTTACTCATTGTGTTGGGTGCTAAGTCGCTGCTTTAATGAACTTTGCGGAATGACAAAGAATTATTAGTTAAAGGAAATATACGTTGATAAACGGCCTAACGATCTAATTTGTAGATAATAACTCTTTGAATGTTATAAAGATTATTTATGTCAGAAAAAGGGAAAACACTATATTAACAGTGAAAAGTTTTGACTGTTATTTAGTGTTTTGTTTTTTTTTAGAGTTTGATGCTCTGAAATAGGCAAAAAATTTTTTTAAAATCGCTGAGAAGCGGTGAATAAACTTTTGTCAAAAAATTAATTTTGAAGAGCCAAGATATTTTCCTTGTTATTTTCCTTTATGAAAATGACAGCTCATCATATATAATTTAATTTAGCATGCCCGATGATGGAATCAGCATGAAGCTGTACCCAATTAATGAAAAGATTAAAGGGCGCAGTTGCCAATTTTTCAGAAAATTACTGAACTAAGTAAAAAACTTTATACTTGGATTAAATGGTTTTTATTGCATGAATTATATAATATGTAAGAGTTATTTTAATTGAATCTCGACCTCGCTAATTGGTGAAAGTGAATTCTTGGAAAAACAGATTAGACCAGCAACATTTTTGCAATCCAATAGTTGAGTATAAGCAAATAACTTGAAGAGCTTTAAAAAATGTTTTTAAAGCGGCTTCAAACTGGACTTTGAGAAAGGACATAATATGACAGTCATTCAATGGTATCCCGGCCACATGAACAAGGCTAAAAATCAAATTCAAGCGCGTTTAAAATTAGTAGATATTGTTTTGGAGATTCGTGATGCCCGTTTACCGCAATCATCACGCAATCCTTTATTAGATCAAATTATTGGCAATAAGCCTAAAATAATTATTTTGAACAAGAGTGACTTAGCAGATCCGAAAATCACCCAACAATGGCAAGCTTATTATCATCGCCGCCAACAACCAATAGTCGTGATAGATGCACAGCATCAAGCCCATTTGCCGATGATTCTGACTGCTATTCAAGAGCGATTAGCAACTAAAATTACTAAGTACCAAGCTAGTGGAGTTAAAAATTATACGATCCGCGCAATGTGCTTGGGGATTCCTAATGTTGGTAAGTCCACTATTTTAAATAAATTAGCAGGTAAAAAGATTGCAGTAACCGGTAATCGTCCCGGAGTTACTAAAAATCAAAATTGGATTCATACATCCCATTATTTAGACGTTTTAGATACTCCCGGCGTTTTATGGCCGAAAATTGATGATCAAGAAGTAGCCATAAAACTGGCCTTATCTGGAGCAATTAAAGATAGTCTGTTAAGCAGTCTGGACTTGGCTAATTTTGCCTGGGGCTTTTGGGTTCAATATTACCCACAGATTTTAGAGGCACGATATCATTTATCGGCAACGGAGTTAAATCCCAATTTAAATTTGATGTTTGAAAAAATAACTGCGACTAATGAGGCTGCTGGAGATATCGATCAACAAGCTCGTCAAATTGTTCAGGCCGTTCGCCAAGGTTCTTGGGGACGCTTTACTTTAGATCGGGTAACTGCCAATGATTGAATGGAAACATCAAAGTATCCCACAAATTAAAGCCGCTATTCAACAGCAGCAATTACAAGCCGCTGACTGGCATATATTACAAACTGATTCTCGCAAGGGAGTCCGTTATTTGGTCCAACAACATCAAAAACGATTACGTCGCCAGCAGCAATTGCAACAAGACTTTCAACGACGTTGCCAATTTGAAGAATCTTTTTGGCAGCAGCAAAAATTAGTAGCCGGCATTGATGAAGTGGGGCGGGGACCCCTAGCCGGTCCAGTGGTAACGGCGGCAGTCATTTTAAAACCGCAACAGGTTATTTTGGGCATTAACGATTCGAAAGTACTTAGTGCAACCCAGCGGCGTCGTTTGTACCAAAACATTGTGCATCAGGCAATAGCCGTTAGTGTAGCTGTGGGATCAGTTCAATTAATCGATCAGGAAAACATTTATCATGCTACTGAATTAACAATGGCTCAAGCTGTCAAGCATTTATGGATGTCGCCACAACATTTGCTGGTGGATGCTATGATTATTCCTCTTGACATTCCGCAAACTAAGTTAATTAAAGGTGACGCCCGCAGTGTTTCGATTGGAGCCGCCAGTATTGTTGCAAAAGTGTATCGTGATGCGCTCATGAGCACCTATGCTCAAATTTATCCTCAATATCGATTTGATCAAAATTTTGGTTATGGCACCGCCCAGCATCTGACGGCCTTAAAAGAATTTGGCCCTTGTCCGTTACATCGAAAAAGTTTTGCGCCTATTAAAGATTATTATCAATAGCCTGCGTAATTATAAAAAAAGCAGGTGATTTTTAATGCAAATACGGCAATTAATTTTTCAACTATCTCAAACACGTGTTGTGAGCAATCGATTAATTTTGCAAACTTGTCGGCACTTTTTCAAAGAACCGCGCAACCACACGCAAATTTTTGAATGGGTGGCCGAACATTTACATGAAAATCGGCGAACGATATTTTGGCAACGTTTGAACCAACCTATGGAAACTTCCATGAAATATGTGACGTTAACTGAGCCGCTCTATCCTGAAAAGTTACGTCAAATTTATAATCCGCCGGCGATTTTATATTATCAAGGACAAATCGAATTATTAAAAACTCCCATGGTCGCCATCGTAGGAGCCCGACGTTGCTCGCACTATAGTGATCAAATTGTTCAAAGTTTAGTACCAACCTTAGTCAAACAGACTATTACGACGGTTAGCGGATTGGCTCAAGGCGCTGATGCCTGCTGTCACCGGGAGACTTTATTCAATCAAGGAATGACGGTGGCAGTGCTGGGAAATTCTTTGGATTATGCTTATCCAACCGACAATCGAATATTACAGCAAACCATCCAAAGGCTGGGATTGGTCATCAGTGAATATCCGGTAAATACTCCTCCCCGACGTTTTCAATTTCCACAACGAAATCGGATCATTGCAGGATTATGTGACACGTTAGTTATCACCCAAGCCCGGCAAAAAAGTGGATCTTTAATTACTGCAGAATTAGCCTTACAAGAAAATCGTAATGTTTGGGCGGCTCCCGGACCGATTAATGATCCATTATCGGTTGGTTGTAATCAATTAATTGCTGCAGGAGCGCAACCTTACTTAAATGCCCATGATTTAGTTTTAGAATTAAAAAATAATAAAAAGATTTGACAAACGGGAAATTACTAGCATATCATGTGAAGCGACTTGATAAAGGAAAGGAGCTTTTGTTTGACAGGCTCAAAAACAAAGAAGCGCAAACCCGCCAAAAAAAATTTGGTGATTGTGGAATCACCGGCAAAAGCGAAAACGATTGAAAAATATTTAGGTCGCAGCTACAAAGTGCTTGCTAGCAAAGGCCATATTCGTGATTTACCCAAAAGTCGCATGGGTGTAGATATTGAAAATAATTATGAGCCCACTTATATTTCGATTCGAGGCAAAGGGGACACCATTAAAACCCTGAAAAAAGAAGCCAAGAAAGCCAAGCAGATTTATTTAGCTGCCGATCCGGATCGTGAAGGTGAGGCTATTGCTTGGCATGTCGCACATTTATTAGATTTGAGTTTGACCGATAAAAATCGTGTGGTTTTTAATGAAATTACGAAAGATGCGGTTAAAAATTCTTTCAAAAGTCCCCGCACAGTGAACATGAACCTCGTGAATGCGCAGCAGGCCCGGCGGATTTTAGATCGATTAGTCGGATATTCTTTAAGTCCAATTTTATGGCAAAAAGTTAAAAAAGGATTAAGTGCAGGTCGTGTGCAATCGATTGCCTTAAAACTGGTAATTGCGCGCGAAAAAGCGATTAAGAACTTTAAACCGGAAGAATACTGGACGATTGCTGCCCATTTTCAAGAATCTGCGAACAAGAAACAAAAATTTGCAGCCAATTTTTACGGTTCTAAAGGTAAAAAACAAAAATTAAATTCCCAATCAGCTGTGCAAGCTATTTTACAGAAAATACAACGTCAAGAGCCGTTCACTATTACGAAAGTAACACGTAAAGAACGCAAACGCTATCCCGCAGCACCTTTTACTACGAGTTCCTTACAACAGGAAGCCAATCGTAAGTTGAATTTTAAAACTCGCAAAACGATGATGTTAGCACAGCAATTGTATGAAGGTATTAATTTAGGAGCTAAACAAGGCAGTGTAGGGTTAATTACTTACATGCGCACAGACTCTACACGGATTTCTCAAGTTGCGCAACATGAAGCCACGGACTTTTTACAAACTGAATTTGGTTCGCAATATACCGTGAGAAAAGTTCATGCTACTAAAAATCCGGAAGGCGCTCAAGATGCTCATGAAGCCATTCGACCAACTTCTGTACAAAGAACACCGGAATCATTAAAGTCTGTGTTATCGCGGGATCAATATCGTTTGTATAATTTGATTTGGGCCCGCTTTTTAGCGAGCGAAATGGCCCCGGCAATCCTGGATACAATGAGTGTGCAATTGGAACAACAAGAGGTACAATTTCGAGCCAGCGGTTCCAAAATTAAATTTGATGGTTTCTTAAAATTATATCAAGATGATCAGAAAACTCCGGATAATATCTTACCGGATTTAAAAGAAGGGCAAGCGGTCCATTTGTTAGATACTGATCCGGAACAACATTTTACCCAACCACCTGCTCGCTACACGGAAGCTACGTTAGTCAAAGCTTTGGAAGAAAATGGTGTTGGCCGGCCCTCCACCTATTCCCCAACTATTGAGACCATTCAACGCCGCTATTATGTCAAATTAAATGGCCGGAGTTTTGAACCGACAGAGCTCGGGGAAATTGTAGATAATCTAATTGAAAAATATTTTCCCGATATTGTGAATATAGATTTTACAGCGCAATTAGAAACAGAATTAGATGAAATAGAAGCGGGTAAAGAACAATGGACGACAGTGGTTGATAAATATTATCAACCATTTTCTAAAGAATTGGTAGCGGCGGATCAAAAAATTGAAAAGTTACAAATTAAAGACGAGCCGGCCGGTATGGATTGTGAAGTCTGTGGCGCACCGATGGTTATCAAATTGGGACGCTACGGCAAGTTTTATGCTTGTAGCCGTTTTCCTGATTGTCGCCATACGCAAGCGATCACTAAAGAAATTGGCGTGATTTGTCCTCGGTGTCAAAAAGGGCAGGTAGTTGAACGTAAGTCTAAGAAAAATCGATTATTTTATGGCTGTTCGCGGTATCCGGAATGTGAATTTGTGGACTGGAATAAGCCGGTAGGTAGAAATTGTCCCAAAGATCAACACTATTTAGTAGAGAAAAAAGTTAAAGGTGGCCGTCAAGTAGTATGTCCTAACGGAGACTATGAGGAAGCGGTACAAAAATAATTTTTGCAAAGTAGCAGCCTATTGCTGTATGTTATTGTAAAGAAGTGATTGCGAGGTGCTCATGTGGATGGTCAACAAGCTGTGCTTGATTTTTTACAATATTTACGCGTTGAGCGCCATTACAGTCTTTATACGCAAAAAGCCTATCATACCGATCTGCGCGAATTTCAAAAATTTCTCGCCACACAGTTGCCAGCGAATTACAGCTGGACTGACGTTGATCAGCGGGTAATTGAAAATTATTTGGATACGCTAGCTCAAAAAGATTATGCCGAAAAAACGGTAGCACGCAAAGTGTCGAGTTTACGCAGTTTTTTCAAGTATTTGAAGCGCAATCAAGTAATTCAGCAGGATCCTTTAGAGTTAATTCAACTCCAGAATCATCAACGTATTTTACCAGAATTTTTATATCAAAAAGAAATTGATCAATTATTTCCTGCGACAGCCGGCAATAGTCCATTACAACAAAGAGATCAAGCCTTACTGGAATTACTCTATGATACGGGTATTCGCGTTAGTGAAGCTAGTGATTTAAAAATTGCGCAAATTGATTGGAGTTTAGGAGTGATTTTAATTCACGGAAAAGGTAAAAAAGATCGCTATGTGCCTTTAGGACAGCATTTGCGTAAAACATTTAAACAGTACTTGCAAAGTGGGCGGCCGCAACTGCTCGGTAATGTTCTTCCTCATGACTATTTATTAGTTAATAGTCGTGGGCACCGCTTAACTAGTCGGGGAATTGAGTATCTTTTAAACAAAATTTTGGAACGGTCGCATTTAAATGGTAAAATTCACCCCCACATGTTGCGTCATAGTTTTGCCACGCAAATGTTAACTAATGGGGCTGATTTGCGAACCGTGCAAGAATTATTAGGGCATGCTAATTTATCTACCACCCAGATTTATACGCATTTAACTATGGAGCATTTACAACAGGATTACCGCAAATATTTTCCGCGGGCTAAATAAAAGAGAGGTTTAAACTAGATGACGACAATTTGTGCAGTACGTTATAACCAGGAAATTGCAATTGCCGGTGATGGTCAAGTAACGGCTGGGGAAAAAACCATTATGAAGGCATCCGCCCACAAAGTACGGCGGATTTTTGATGACCAAGTAGTTATTGGCTTTGCTGGAGGCGTTGCAGATGCGATTACGCTGGAAGATTGGTTAGAAAAAAAATTACAAAGTTATGCGGGTAATTTAAAAAGAGCTGCAGTAGCTTTAGCTCAAGATTGGCGGAAAGATCCCACACTACAAAAATTAGAAGCCATGATGATTGCCTTTAATCAGGAAGATTTGTTATTAATCTCGGGTAACGGCGAGGTCATTGAACCTGATGAAGATGTAATTGCAATTGGTTCAGGAGGCAATTTTGCGCAAGCAGCCGCCATTGCCATGATTCGTCATAACTCAGGTCTTACAGCTACTCAAATTGCTCAGGAAGCTATTAATATTGCTTCTGATATTGATATTTTTACGAACAAGGATATTTTGGTGGATCAACTCAAGGAGGTTCAATAATGGCCGAACCAATGACACCCAAGCAAATAGTGAGTGAATTAAATAAATATATTGTGGGACAAGATGAGGCTAAACGAGCTGTTGCTATTGCACTTTATAATCGTTATCGCCGTTCACAATTATCCGATACGATGCAACAAGAAATCACTCCCAAAAATTTACTGATGATTGGTCCCACTGGTGTTGGTAAGACAGAAATTGCCCGGCGGTTGGCCAAAGTAGTTCAAGCCCCCTTTGTAAAAGTTGAAGCGACAAAATTTACGGAAGTAGGTTATGTGGGCCGCGATGTGGAGTCCATGGTGCGTGATTTGGTCAATGTCGCGGTTAAGATGGAAGAAGATATTCAATATCGCGATGTGCGAGCACAAGCTACTACCGCAGCCAATAAAAAGCTAGTGAAATTATTAGTCCCCGGAGTTAAACAGCAGCCGCAAGTTAATAATTTTCAAGAAATGATGTCGGCGTTGAATTCCATGTATCGTGGCGAGGCACCTGTGCAGGATAATGAAGAAGTTACCGACGATGTACGTGATCAACGCTTAAGTGTAAAAGAACAATTGGATCGCGGATTATTGGAAGATCAAGACGTCACGATTGAAGTTGAAGACACTAATAAAATCAACCCGATGAATGACTTAATGGGGCAAATGGGGATTGATCTCAATAGTGCTATGGGCTCCTTAATTCCTAAAAAGAAAGTCAAACGAACTATGCCTGTCAGTGAAGCGCGCGAAGTGCTCATTGAACAAGAATCGAGTAAATTAGTTGATCACGATGCAATTTATCAAGCAGCTATTCAGCGTGCGGAAAACGATGGCATTATTTTTATTGATGAAATTGATAAAATTACAGCCGGCAATAAAAAAACTTCAGGTGAAGTGTCGCGTGAAGGCGTGCAACGGGATATTTTACCCATCGTGGAAGGATCCAATGTCAGCACGAAATATGGCAATGTGAAGACCGATCATATCTTATTTATTGGTTCCGGAGCCTTTGCCGAAACGAGTCCCAGTGATTTAATTGCCGAATTACAAGGACGCTTTCCAATTCGTGTAGAATTAAATGATTTAACCGAAGCAGACTTTATTCATATTTTAACGGCCCCAAGTAACGCTTTGGTTAAACAATATATAGCTTTGATCGGTAGCGATGGTATTAAATTAACGTTTACTAAAGAATCTATTGAAGCAATTGCCCATACTGCATTTCAAGTTAATCGTGATTCTCAAAATATTGGGGCACGACGTTTGGCTACGGTTTTGGAAAAAGTGTTGGAAGACATCATGTATGAAGCCCCGGATATGCAGATGGGTGAAATTACAATCACCCAAGAATACGTTCATCAAAAATTAGCCTCGATTACAACGGACAGTGATTTAGCTAAATATATTCTTTAAAATATGATTTCTATGACTAAAATTATTTTAAATAATGAGTATTTAACAGTTGCCATTGCTGACCATGGCGCAGCGCTTGTTAGCGTACGCGATCAAAAAAGCCAAGAACGTCTGGGGATTAATTTGCCAGCGTCGCAGACCAGGCGGGCTTCGCTTTTATTTCCAATTGTGGGTCAAATAAAAAACAATTGCTATCAATTTAATAATCAGACTTACTCTATGCCCCCGCTGGGGTTTGCTTGTGATCAGCAATTTACGATTTTATATCAAACACCGCAGCAGACTTGCTTAGAATTACAGGCCACAGCCGCTACGTTAAAAATGTTTCCCTTTCATTTTTGTTTGCGGGTAGTTTATACGTTAGTTCAACATGCTGTCAGAGTCGATTATACGGTATTAAATCAAGATCAAATGCCACTATTCTTCGCTATAGGAGCACAAGTGGGATTAGTCTGTGACTACCAACATGAGAGTAATTTTTTAGATTGGCAGTCCGCCCAACCGCTTCAACAACTTCGTCTTAATGGTCGAGGATTCTGTGATTTGAGTCAGCCCCGTAATGTATCTTCCACAACCTGGAAGTTGAAGGATATTAAAAATATCAGTCTTTATCGAGCACTGGGGTTAACTACTTGGCAATTATGTCAAAAGCAGCAAGTTCAAGAAGCACTGATTTCTAATGCTCCTTATTGGCAGATTGGTACGCGTTATCCACAGCCAGACCATGTGATTAATTTTGAACCGTGGTGGGGAATGACCGAGACTAATAAAGCGGCTTTGCAGTGGGAGCAGAAATTTGGCTTCAATTGTTTACAGCCGCAGCAGCATTTTAATGCTACTTGGCAAATACACTTTTATGAAAAATAATTAAGAAAATGTTGACATTCTCATTCATAGGCGCTACTATACAACTAGTAATTAAAACACGAAAACAAATTGATCAGGGGAAGTAACTTGAAGCAGATTATACAGAAAGCCTAGGTTGTTGCGATTAGGTTAATCAAACAAGTGAAAATGACCTGTGATTGGTACGCTGAGTTTATTCAAAAAAGATGAATAAATAAGGTAGTAATGGTTGGTACTCATTAACGTACACGCGTATAGTTTTTTTGTACGTTGGCGAGGGGATTAGTGTAAATTAATCCTGAATTAGAATGGTACCACGGTTGAGAGCCGCTTCTAGCTTCATCAATGTTGATGAGCAAGAAGCGGTTTTTTGTTGTAGGGTTTTAATTAAATTGCATAATGAGGTGAGCACTAAATGAAAAAAAGAAAGTCAATTCTGAAAGTATTTCTAATTGCGTTAATTAGTTTGGTGACGATAGGCGGATTAAGTAGCTGTGGACAACAGACTCAAGAAAAAACAGTCAAAGTCGGGATTAATTCAGCGGACACTCCGATTTGGAAGTTGATTAAGAAAAAAGTTAAGAAAGATCACATTAATATTAAGATTGTGGAGTTCTCCGATTATAACCAGCCGAATACGGCCTTGGTACAAAATGAATTAGGTATTAACGCTTTTCAGCATCGGTTCTTTTTATCTTCATGGAATAAAGCCCATCATACTAATTTAGTCGCCATCGGTAATACCATGATTCAGCCCATGGCGGTTTATTCTCACAAAGTTACCAATTTAAAAGCCGTACCCAACGGGGCCAAAGTATCGTTACCAAATGATGCGTCCAACGAAGCGCGGGCATTGGAATTATTGGAGCAAGCCGGATTGATTAAATTGTCGCCTGCCAAAAACAATTTACCTTCCACTAAAAATGTCATCAACAATCCTCATAATTTGAAGTTTCAAGTACTAGATGCGGCTCAAACAGCCCATTCGCTCAATGATGTGGACATCGCCGTAATTAATGGTAATGTTGCGCAAGCCGCTAAATTGAAGGCTAAAGACAGTATTTACGTGGAAAAAGTTAACCATAAATCCAAGCCATGGGTGAATATTATTGCGGCTAATAAAAAAGATCGGAATAATCCAACCTACAAGAAAATTGTCAAAGCCTATCAGTCCGAAGATGTTTTAAAAGTCATTCATCGTTTGTATGGACCGCAAGCCGTGGGCGCTTGGAAAGTTAAACTGTAAAAATTTCCTTATCAAATGCTAAAAATCTGATTTGTTTTTCTGCTTCTGGATGCCTCCAGATTGTCATCAAACAATTAACTGATGATACTTTATTTGCTTTGAACATTAACCTAAATGCCAGACATTTGGATAAGCGCAAATTTTTATTTAAGAAATTGAAGAAATTAATAGGATGATATTATGACCACGAACACACAAACCAACATAATCGAATTAAAAAATGTGGCAGTTCACTTTCAAACTAGCGACCGCCAAGTAGATGCGGTTCAAGATGTTTCTTTGACGGTGACAGCCGGCGATGTTTACGGAATTATTGGTTATTCTGGCGCTGGTAAAAGTACGCTGGTGCGCGTTATTAATTTATTACAACGCCCTAATCAAGGTGAGGTGTGGGTAAACGGTCAAAATTTGATGACCTTCAAGCCGGCTGCTTTACGTGCAGCACGCCGCAATATTGGCATGATCTTCCAGCATTTTAACTTAATGAATTCGCGCACGGTTTTCGGCAATGTGGAATTCCCTTTGCTGGATTTAAAAATGTCGGCGGCGCAACGAACTGAGAAAGTCAATAAATTATTAGACTTGGTAGGTTTAAGCTCCATGGCCCAAAGCTATCCCTCACAACTATCCGGTGGTCAAAAGCAGCGAGTGGCAATTGCCCGGGCATTAGCTAATGATCCGCAAATTTTAATTTCGGATGAAGCCACCAGCGCTTTGGATCCGCAAACGACGACAGATATTTTGAACCTTTTAGCAGATGTTAATCGAAAACTACACATTACGATTGTTATTATTACGCACGAAATGGATGCTATTAAACAAATTTGCCAACATGTTGCAGTGATGGATCAAGGCCGTCTGATTGAACAAGGAAGTCTATTGGATATTTTTGGCCATCCACAGCAGCCCTTGACCAAAAAATTTGTTGACTCTTCAACGCAATTAACTCCCGCCTTACAAGAAATTAAAAAAAGTGGTTTAATCCAGCCACATAAACAAAATTTAATTGAATTAAAATTTTTGGGCAATAGTGCCCAAGAGCCAATTGTTGTCGCACTTTATAAAAAATTTCAGGTGGAGGCCAATATCTTATTTAGCAATATTGAACAATTGCAGGGCACTACAGTGGGGATCATGTTATTACTTCTTAATGGCACTAACGAGAACATTAATGCTGCCTGGCAATATTTGCAACAGTCACAAGTAGAAGTAAAACAGATTAAATATTCAGAAATTGAGGTGGATTAAGTTGAGTCAATTTTTACGGACGTGGTTTCCCAATGTGGTAATGAACTGGAGCGGCGATAATGGGTTCGTACAAGCAATTTATGAAACTTTGTATATGACTTTTGTGAGTGCCATTTTTGCCGGTATTTTAGGACTGATCTTAGGAATAATTTTAGTTATCACCGATACCAATGGCATTTTACCGCACGCAAAATTTTACAATGTTTTAGATAAATTAGTTAATTTATTTCGGTCTATTCCTTTTGTCATCTTGTTAGCGGTGATTGGCCCATTTACTAAATTTATCGTAGGACAAACCATTGGTCCCACGGGGGCATTAGTCCCCTTAATTGTCGGCACCGCTCCATTCTTTGCACGCCAAGTCCAACTAGCGCTGGTGGAAGTCGATCCAGGAGTGATTGAAGCAGCGCGGGCGATGGGGTTATCACCTTGGAAAATTATTTATCGTGTCTATTTAAAGGAAGGTTTACCTGAACTGATCCGCTCGGGTACCTTGACTTTAATTAGTTTAATTGGTTTAACAGCCATGGCCGGTGCAGTTGGCGGTGGTGGTTTAGGTAACATGGCAATTGCAGTGGGTTATCAACGTTTTCAAAACGATGTCACTTTTGTTTCCATGATTTTAATTTTAGTTTTAGTTTTTGTCGTACAAGGTCTGGGAGATTGGGCTATTAAAAAATTAGAACATTAAAAAAAGTTGCCGGAATTAATCCACGGCAACTTTTTGTATTTGATGCTCAATGTTTATAAATGATTGCAAAGTTGAATAAATTTAGTAAAATTAGTCCTGTTATGCATTGAAGTCGTAACCTTTGAATTCAATGTTTATAAATATGCGGGGCTTTTTTCTTGCGTAAATAATAAACCAAGCCAAAATGAACGATGTTTTCTTTATGATGGCATAATCGGCGAATATTGGGCAGATGGCGCACATAAACGACAATGGTCACTAAAATAGCCGCGAATAAGAAATACGGATCGTGCGTTGGGATTACGGCTAGCGTTAAGACTGGTAAAGAAATTAAACTAGCCAAACTGACGGTGCTGGTTAGTAAAATAATTAAAATAAACATGGAAAAGGCAAAGACAAATAAAGGGGGATTATAAGCTAGTAAAATCCCTGACGCTGTAGCCACAGCTTTGCCCCCTTTGAAATGTAAGAAAATAGAAAAGCAATGTCCTAAAACTGCAGCTAAGCCTACTAAAATCATCCATTGCTTGCCGGGAACATGAAAAAAGACTGGTAAACTGGCTCCCAAAGTGCCTTTAAAAATGTCTAAGCCTAAAACGACGATTCCGGGTAAAATGCCAAAAGCGCGAAAGGTATTAGTAGTACCGACATTACCACTACCTAAGTGACGAATATCTTGTTGAAAGAAGATTTCACCGATTAAATAGCCGGACGGAAAGGAACCAATAAGGTATGCTAGAATAAAACAGAGTACGATTTTCAATACTTGAACCTCCAAGTTTGGTTGGCACCAATACAGTACAACCAACATTTTAATACAAAATTACAAAAGATTCTGTTCTTTTTGAAAGTGAGTTTGTTTTAATGGCAAAAACGAATAGTTATGATGATTCTGCAATTCAAATTTTACATGGTTTAGAAGCAGTGCGCAAACGCCCAGGTATGTATATTGGCTCTACCGATGTCCGGGGACTGCACCATCTGGTCTACGAAATTGTAGATAACTCCGTGGACGAAGCGCTGGCTGGTTTTGGCAAGGATATCCAGGTCATCTTAAATGCTGATGATTCTGTCACGGTAGCCGATCAAGGTCGCGGCATGCCGGTAGGCATGCATGAATCCGGGGTGCCGACTATTGAAGTAATTTTGACGGTTTTACATGCTGGTGGTAAGTTTACAGAAAATAATTATAAAACTTCCGGTGGTTTGCATGGAGTGGGCTCCTCTGTAGTTAATGCCTTATCCGAATGGTTAAAAGTTGAGGTAGTCCGGGATCATATTAAATATGAAGAAAAATTTATTAATGGTGGTCAACCTGTGGGTACGCTCCAGAAAATAGGCCACGTGAAGCTGCAAAGTGGTACGCGCATTACATTTAAACCGGATCCGGCTGTTTTTCAAACTACAAAGTTTAATTTTGATATCTTGGCTGAGCGATTACGCGAGTCGGCTTTTTTATTAAAAGGTGTAAAAATTTCTTTAACCGATCAGCGGGTACAACCTGTTCGCCAGGAAGAATATCTTTATGCGGATGGCATTAAGTCTTTCGTCAAGTACTTAAATGAAGGTAAAGATCCCATTAAAGACATTTTTTATTTTGCAGGTAGCGCTCAGGAAATTGAAGTAGAATTTGCCGGACAGTATAATGACGGTTATTCAGAAAATATTATTTCATTTGTCAATAATGTCCGGACCGTTGATGGTGGCAGTCATGAAGCCGGCATGAAGGCAGGTTTAACCAAAGCTTTTAATGATTATGCCCATAAAATCGGCTTGCTAAAAAATCAGGAGAAAAATTTAGAAGGTAGCGATGTGCGCGAAGGCCTCAGCGCAGTCTTATCGGTGCGCATTCCCGAGAAAATTCTGCAATTTGAAGGACAAACCAAAGGCAAACTGGGAACTCCCGAAGCACGAGCGGTAGTTGATAATATTCTCTATGAAAAAATGAGCTTTTATTTACTGGAGAATGGTGATTTTGGACAAACTTTGGTCAAAAAAGCATTAAAGGCCCGAGAAGCTCGGGAAGCAGCCCGCAAGGCCCGGGAAAACAGCCGTGGACAACGCAAGAAAAAAGATCAGGGCTTATTATCCGGCAAATTAACCCCGGCACAATCCAGAAATCCGAAAAAAAATGAATTATTTTTAGTTGAAGGTGATTCGGCCGGCGGTTCGGCTAAACAAGGCCGGGATCGTAAGTTTCAAGCCATTTTACCTTTACGGGGAAAGGTCTTAAACACTCAAAAAGCCAAACTAGAAGAAATATTCCAAAATGAAGAAATTAATACGATGATTTATACAATTGGCGCTGGAGTAGGGCCAGAATTTAATTTGGCTGATAGTAATTACGACAAGATTATTATTATGACGGATGCGGATACTGATGGTGCACATATTCAAATTTTACTGTTAACTTTCTTTTATCGTTATATGCGGCCTTTGGTACAGGCGGGACATGTGTATCTGGCTTTACCGCCGTTATATAAATTACAAAAAACGCAAAAGCAAAAAACACGCATTGAATATGCATGGACCGAAAAGGAATTAAAAACCGATATTCAAGATTTGGGTAGTGGTTATTCCTTACAGCGCTTTAAAGGATTAGGAGAAATGAATGCCGATCAGTTGTGGGAAACCACCATGAATCCACGATCTCGAACTCTAGTACGGGTTAGAATTGATGATGCCGCTTTAGCCGAGCGTCGGGTAACTACTTTGATGGGTGATAAAGTGGCCCCACGGCGGCAATGGATTGAACAGAATGTCGAATTTAATTTAGAAGCCGAAGGCAGTCTATTAGAAGATGATCTGGATCAAACGCTAGCCACGAATGATTTAAAGAAACAATTGAAGCAACAATAAAGCGAGGGAAAATTTTGGCAGAAAAATCTAGAATCCAAGAATTATCTTTGGAAAGTATCATGGGCGATCGGTTTGGTCGTTACTCAAAATATATTATTCAAGAACGAGCCCTACCTGATGTCCGAGATGGTTTAAAGCCAGTGCAACGCCGGATTTTGTATGCAATGGCCTTAGATCATAATACGTATGACAAAGCATTTAAAAAGTCAGCCAAATCCGTGGGCAATGTGATGGGTAATTTTCACCCGCATGGGGATACCTCCATTTATGAGGCCCTAGTGCGTTTAAGCCAAGCGTGGAAATTGCGCGAGCCGTTGATTGAAATGCATGGAAATAATGGCTCAATGGATGGTGATCCGCCCGCAGCCATGCGTTATACTGAGGCACGTTTGAGTAAAATTGCACAAGAGATGTTACGAGACATTGATAAAAATGTAGTCGACATGGTTTTAAATTTTGATGACACCCAACAAGAACCCGTCGTTTTACCTGCCCGTTTTCCTAATTTACTAGTTAATGGCGCTACGGGGATTTCTGCCGGTTATGCTACAGAAATTCCGCCCCACAATTTAGGCGAAGTCATTGAGGCTACAATTGCTTTAATCGATAACCCAGAATTGACTTTAGATCAAGCCATGCAATACGTCAAAGGGCCAGATTTCCCCACAGGAGGAATTCTCCAAGGAGTGGCCGGAATCAAAAAAGCGTATCAAACTGGACGGGGAAAAGTCATTTTACGGTCGCAAACTAAAATTGCCCAATTACGGGGTCATCGCAGTCAAATTATTATTACTGAGATTCCCTATGAAGTTAATAAAGCACAGTTAGTTAAAAAAATTGATGAAATTAGAATCTTAAAGAAAATTGACGGCATTGCTGAAGTGCGTGATGAAAGTGACCGCCACGGATTATCCATTGTGGTGGAATTAAAACGAGATGTTGATGCTCAAGCAATATTAAACTATTTATTTAAAAATACTGATTTACAAGTCAATTACAATTTTAATATGGTCGCTATCGCTAATAAACGTCCGCAACAGTTAGGTTTATTAGCGATTTTAAAAGCCTATTTAGCTCATCAACAAGATGTAGTTTTACGAAGAACCCAGTTTAATTTACAAAAAGCTGAACAACGGCTGCACATTGTTGAAGGTTTAATTAAAGCTTTATCGATTTTAGATCAGATAATCGCAACCATTCGATCCAGCCAAAATCGTAGCGATGCGCAAAAGAATTTAGTCCAAACTTATGACTTTAGTCAAAGTCAAGCCGAAGCAATTGTGGCTTTACAATTATATCGGTTGACGAACACCGATATTACGCAATTGCAGTCAGAACAAGCTCAACTCCAAGAAACGATTGCGCAAGATCGAAAAATTATCGCTGATCCAAAAACTTTATTACAAGTTATTAAACAAGAACTGCAAGCTGTGCAAAAAGAATTTGCACATCCCCGTTTAACCAAAATTGAGACTGATATTCAGGAATTAAAAGTGGATCAACGTGTCTTGGTTAGTGCAGAAACAGTCCGGGTCTTGGTCAGTCATCAAGGATATTTAAAACGGAGTAGTTTACGTTCCTATCAGGCATCTGCGGCAACTGAAAATGGTTTACGAGCTGCTGATTATCCTGTATTAGATCAAGTTGCTTCTACTCGTGAACATTTGTACGTTTTTACAAATTATGGCAATTTAATTTATCGCCCTGTGTATGAATTAGAGGATTGTCGATGGAAAGATACTGGAGCTCATTTGTCTCAAATGTTAAACCTCGCACGTGATGAAAAGATTATTGGTGCATATATTTTCCCAAATCTACAACAAAATGGTAATTTTGTGGTAGCTACTAGTGATAATTACATTAAACAAGTAGCCTTTTCAGCTTTACTTCCAAAAAGAACTTACCATTCTAAAGCCACTTCCATCATTAAGCGACATCAGGATAATAGTACTATTTTAGGTGTAGAATATGTAGCAGCTTCAGACTTAAATCAAGCCGAAGTTTTGGGTTTTACGCAAAAAGCTTACGGTTTAAGATTTGCATTAACGGAAGTTCCTGTTTTAGGAATTAAAGCCGGTGGTGTGAAGTTTATGGCTTTAAAGGAGCAAGATCAGATTGCGGCTTGGTGTTTGCAAACTAATTCCACTGCTGCAACTACGAAATTTATCGGAATTTTGACACAGCGGGGGGCTTTTAAAAAAATGAAATTAACTGAATTGCCAATAGCGACTAGAGCTCGTCGTGGCATGTTGACGCTTCATGAACTAAAACAGAAACCACATCGGATTAAATATTCCTTTTTACTAACCAATGATGATATATTAGAAGTTGCTACTGATAAGCATAAATTGTTTGAATTAAAAATGACAGATTTTTCAGCGGTGGATCGTTACTCCAATGGCTCATTTGTCATTAATATTGAGCAAGAGGGAGCAATTATCTATGCCTTAAAACAAAATTTGGAACCTGAAGCAACCAAAATTGATCAATAATAATGGAGGATTCATCCATGAATAATAGTAAAGTACCAAAAGTAATTTCGTCTAAAGCTTTAAGTTATTTTGCCAAATTAGCAGAAAATTTAAATTATACTAAAACGGCTCGGATGCTAGGCATCACACAACCGGCTTTAACACAACAAATTAAAAAAATTGAACGCAATTTAGGGACCCCGTTGTTTTATTCGGTGGGTAAACAAATTCATTTGACAGATGCTGGGAACATTCTTTTAAAATCAGTTAATGAAATTTATGCATCCATGATCGATACGATTGATAATATTCAACAATCTACTTCCTCCACGACCGGAACCATTCGTTTGGGGATTCTGTCATCTATTGAAAATTCAGTATTGGAAGATTTCATTATCCAGTATCATAATATTCAACCAGAAATCATTATTGAGACAGTGCTGCTCAATCGCCGACAGTTATGGGATGAATTAGAAAATAATCATATTGATATCGCACTCATGTATTTGCCTGACGATTCAATCCGCAATTGGCGGCCCTATCGGACAAAAAGAATTATTAATGAAGATTTGATCTTATTGCATAACAACCCGAAATTGGCTGAACAAACAACTGTTACTTTAAAAGAAGCTACAGAAAGGCCATGGGTCATTTATCCCGATAATTACTATTTAACGGAATTTTTACGGGAACAATTTAAAAACAATTTAATTGATTTTCCAGAATATATGGGGCGGTTTGCGTCACCTTATCTTATTTTAAAATTTGCACAAGCCCAGCAACTTTATACAGCCTTACCACAAAGTTTTATTATGGCCAATCAACCCATTGTCCATTCACAGCAAGCGCATTTTTCACCTGACCTTTCGTTTGATCTATCTTTTGTTTACCGTAAAGAAAAAGATCATATTCCACGGATTTCAACTTTCTTTCAAGAGTGGGACCATTATTTAGATTTGAAAAGTTATACCGATCGCTTACAAGATGCAGTATCGTTCTAAGCCGTATTGTATTATACTTAGTTTAAACTAAGATTAGAGGAGGCTATCATTTTGGTTAAAGAATTAGTTTTTGGACACCAAAATCCTGATACAGATGCAATTGATTCAGCGATAGAATATTCGCACTTGCAAAATCAGCTAGGTATGGACACTGAGGCGGTCGCTTTGGGGGAACCCAATGAAGAAACCAAGTTTGTGTTAGATCATTTTCAACAACCGGCACCCCGAGTAATTCAACAGGCTCATGATGACGTAAGCGCGGTAATGCTGGTGGATCATAATGAAGCTCAACAAAGCGTGGCTGATATTGATCAAGTTCAAGTAACTCATGTCGTCGATCACCATCGTATTGCTAACTTTGAAACAGCGGCACCACTTTATTATCGTGCAGAACCGGTGGGTTGTACCAGTACAATTATTTGGAAACTATATCAGGAAGCCGGAGTTGAAGTTACCCCTACTATCGCAGGTTTAATGTTATCCGCGATCATTTCCGATACTTTGCTTTTAAAATCACCTACGACCACTGATGATGATCGCCAAGTAGTGGAAAAGTGCGCGCAAATTGCCCACTTAGATTATCAAGATTATGGTTTACAAATGTTAAAAGCCGGTGCGGATATTTCTCAAAAATCTGCCGCAGATTTGGTTGATTTAGATGCCAAAAGCTTTGAAATGGGTGGTAAGACCATTCGCATTGCCCAAATTAATGTCGTGGACTTGCCGGCAGCTCTACAGCGGCAAGCAGAATTTCAAGAGGCAATGGCAAATAGTTGTCAATCTAATAACTACGATTTGTTTGTTTTGGCTATTACGAATGTTTTAGATAGTGACACAACCTTGTTGGCTCACGGAACAGCCGAATTATTATCCAAAGTAGAAGGAGCCTTCGGTAAAAAATTTGAACAAGACCAAATGGCTTTACCAGGGGTAGTTTCTCGGAAAAAACAAATCGTTCCTCCTTTACAAAATCAGTTTTAATCTTAATAATGCAATATTTTACTAGACTGCAAAAAACCTCTTTACAAAACTAGTTTTAATCATCTAAAATATGCATTAGATGTAATTAAGACCTCTATGAGTTCTTATTAAAGAATTTTCATCCAGAGGTCTTTTGTTTATACTATTTAAGTAAAGGGGAATAAAAATGAAGGAATCTGATAAAGTTGAGATTTTTAAAAAATTAATTGGCTTTAAGTCGATTAATGGTCATGAATTGCCAGTAGCACAATACTTGCATAGTTTATTTGAAGATGCTGGCATTGCTAGTCAAGTACTGCCATTACCAGAAGACGATCGTGCTAACCTTGTTGCAGAAATTGGAAGTGGAAAACCTATTTTAGCTATTTCTGGGCATATGGATGTCGTTGACGTCTCGCTAGAGAATTGGAACACGGATCCGTTCGTCTTAACAGCTCAAGGTGATCGCTTTTATGGCCGCGGTGCTACCGATATGAAAGCCGGTTTGGCTGCGATGGTAATTGCTCTCATTGAACTTAAACAAGAGCAAGTACCCATTCCGGGAACCATTCGCTTTTTAGCTACGGCAGGAGAAGAAGTAGGTCAAGCTGGGGCCCAAGCGTTGCAACAGGCTGGCTATATGAAAGATGTAGATACCTTGTTGATCGGAGAACCATCTGGTTTTCGTGCCGTGTACGCAAACAAGGGGGAGATTAACTTTAATATCCAAGTTACCGGTCGTGCGGCACATAGTTCGATGCCGGCCTTGGGAATTAATGCGGTAGAAAACTTACTCAAATTTTTATATGAATTAAATGATACCTTGCGGCCATTAGTGGCACAAAAAAGCAATCCGCTGTTAGGAGAAACGGTGGTCAACATTGACCAGATTAATGGGGGCACGCAGCCCAATGCCATTCCGGGTTCTGCCCAAGCGGTTTTAAATGTGCGCATTATTCCCGAGTTTGATAATCAACAGATAAAACAAGTAGTTGCCGATTTGGTAGACCAATTTAATCAACGAAACCAGGCTCAAGTTAAAGTAACTACTGATATGGATATCATTCCGATTCTGGGACGTGTAGATTCAAAAATTATTAAATTAATTCAACAAGTTGCCTTGCCATACTTGCAAAAGCAGGACTACAATGCTGCAGAAATACAGCAAATGCAAAAAATGGCAGATGCCAGTGGCATTGATTTTGCTACCGATCACATTGTGACCGTGGGTGTTTCAGGTGGAACTGATGCTTCACAGCTGTTAATTGATCACCCTAATGACGCTAATTACGTGGTATTTGGTCCGGGTAATGATAATTCGCATCAAGATAACGAGTATATTACACAACAAATGTTTTTTGATTTTATTGAAATTTATCATGAGTTATTTATTAAATTTTTCCAATAAAGTTTAATTATCAAAATGATTCTTAGAGGGTAAAAAGCGCCTCCTTAATCTTTTTTGAATGATTGGTTTAAATGATCTAAAGCGTCTTTTTGTTGGGTATCTACAATATGAGTATACAGTCCTGTCGCTTTTGTTGATGATTGACCTAATTGCGTGGCCACTAATTTCTCATTCTTTGTTTCTAAGTACAATTTGGATGCCAAGGTATGACGCAATTTATGGGGGGTAATACGCACATGATTAAATGCTTCGGAATATTTGGCGACTAATAATTCCACTGTGGCACTATTAATTCGCCGCGGTGCAGCTCTACCCTTGGTCAAAAAAAGGGCAGGGGTATCTGGAGTAGGCTGATAACGTTGAGTGCGAATTTTCAAATATGGCGCAATATAAGGTAAAACCCACTGCGCAATTGGTACCAGATCGTATTTGCCACCTTTGCGCAACACTTTAATTTGAGCTTGTTTAAAATTCAGATCATCCCAATTGGCATTTGTCAATTCTGAAACGCGGATGCCGCTGCCTAACATTAAGGCATTAATCGCAACATCTCGTTCTTGATCTCGTTGAAACATTTTCTTTTGTCGAGTACTTGTCGCCGGTAATTGATCATAATATTGGTTTTGAATGAAGTCCAGATATTGGTGATCATTGTTGAGCATTAACTGGGATTTAATATTCCGTGCGCGAGTTTGCAAAGTTTCACTATCAGGTACTAACGAGATTTTTTTCATAACATTGCGGTAAAAATAAGGTTCGCCGTGCTCATTTTCCGATTCTTCTGTTAAATATCGAAATAAGGCAGCTAAAGCATTGAGCGAACGATTGACTGTTCGATGAGATAAAGATCCTTGCGAATTTTTGGTCGTAGCTTTACTACGATTCAGTAAAAAAGCTTTGTATAAGCCTAGATCCTCTTTACGTAAATGTTCTAAGACTGTCAGGGGAATTTGGTTGATAGATTCCACGGGGGCAATACCCGTATCAATTAACCAGGTAAAAAAACGCTTAAATTCATTTAAATATTGGTACAAAGTTGCAGGGGACAGTGGAACTACCGTTTTTTCTAGATAGTATTTTTGCACATAGCCTGGTAATTGTTGCACCAATTTTTCATTCAACTGGACGTATACTTGTGCTTGCATAAAAAAACTCCTTTTCGGAAATTCTGTGATTTGTGAGAGGGAGGTTTTTTAAATTATAATATAACTTAATAAAACCTCAATTTTATTAAGTTATATTATACCATATTTAGTAACTCCATAAACTGTATCATTGCTTGATTGATTCTTTTGTAAAAGTAGTTCGCTAACCAGAAATCGCGAATTTTAATTTGCTCGGAATTTTGTGCTGTTAACTATTTGGAAATTGCTGTAAAATTAACTGTAGAAGTCTCATGGCTGGTAACTTTTTAGTTACTATCAGTTACTCCGTGCAAAAATAGCTTTTATAAATTTGCCCTGAGAGGTTCAGTTCGATTATTAGAGGATGACCTGTACATTATTTGACCGCTCAGGCCGAGAATATTTTGTGTTAAATTTGCTAAATTCCTAGTTTTTAGTTAGGTACCGTTTATTTATAAGGAGCTTTTTATAATTTTAAATAATAAGATATATTAAACAGTTATCTGAGCTGAGCTGTTATGACGCCGGTTGTTTATTATTTGTAACCTGATTGACAATCTACCGTCCACTCAACCTTTTGCGGATTGGTTTAGAATTTTACTTCGTATAATATATATTATGTAAAGTAGAATTAGAATTAATAATTTTCATGATACTGATTTAGCTACACCATTTCCTTTTTCCCAAAATTTATGATAAAGTAGTTTCAATTTAAAATAAATTTACAAAAACATTTTATAGGAGGTATTATTCTTGAACCAAGCTCAAAAATTTACGAAATTAGGTTTAACTTTTGATGATGTGCTATTAATTCCGGCAGCAAGTGATATATTACCGCGTGAGGTTAACACCCAAACGCAGCTTGGTTCTAACTTAAATTTAAAGATCCCGATACTTAGTGCTGGTATGGATACGGTTACGGAAGCGGAAATGGCAATTACTCTCGCCCAATTAGGCGGGATGGGTGTTATTCATAAAAATATGAGTATTGACCAACAAGTTGCTGAGGTGAAAAAAGTAAAAGAACATGCTTCTGTTGCAGCCAGTTCAGCGGTAGATGCTAATGATTATCTTTTAGTAGCTGCGGCAGTGGGAATTTCTGATGAAACTTTTGCCCGCACTCAAGCTTTAATTACCGCGGGTGTAGATGCGATTGTGATTGACACTGCACATGGCCATTCGCAAGGCGTATTAACTAAAATAGCAGAAATTCATCAAAAATTTCCACAACAAACTTTGATTGCAGGCAATGTGGCTACGGCTGCCGGAGCTCGTGCCCTCTTTGAAGCGGGCGTAGATGTAGTCAAAGTGGGAATTGGTCCGGGTTCTATTTGTACCACCCGAGTGGTTGCTGGTGTCGGCGTGCCCCAAATTACAGCAATTTTTGATGCCGCGCAAGTTGCTCAAGAATATGGTAAACAAATTATTGCCGATGGCGGCATTAAATATGCGGGTGATGTTGTTAAAGCGCTAGCTGCCGGTGGAAATGCGGTAATGTTGGGTAGTATGTTGGCTGGTACTACAGAAGCTCCGGGGGAAGTTTTCACAGATGAATCGGGCAATAAATACAAGTCCTATCGTGGTATGGGTTCTATTGCGGCCATGAAAGAAGGTTCATCGGATAGATACTTCCAAAGCAAAGTCCATGAAACCAAAAAACTAGTTCCCGAAGGCATTGAAGGTAAACTGCCTTATAAAGGCGATGTTGGGGATGTGATTTACCAAATCATTGGTGGTTTGCGCTCTGGTATGGGTTACGTGGGGGCGCATACCGTGAATGATTTAATTGCTAATGCACAATTTATGCAAATTACCAATGCTGGCTTAATTGAATCGCATCCACATGATATAACTATTACGAAACAGGCTCCCAACTATCATAAATAAGCAGTCTTTGTCCCCTTCTTTTGGAATATTGATCCAATTGTCGATCGAACGATACTTAATAAAATAAAAAAGAACTTCACTGTGTTGTAAGTCAGAAGTTCTTTTTTATTTTCTCCTCTTTTCCGTTACAGAATTAGCAAACTATTTTGATAGAGCAATTGTTACTTTTCCAAGCTAAATCACAAGTTTATTACCCAAACGAATTGTTATTGGATGGCTATATGTAAATCCTTAACAATCCAAACCTAAATAAAAAAATGTATAAATAATTTCTATGTTAAAATAATTGGGTGTCAATCTGGGAAAGAAGGTAATTATTAATGAATAAGGCGGTAACCTGGAAAATCAAACTATCAATTTTAGCAGGTGGTTTATTATCTTTTATTGGAATTCTCATTGAAACTTCTTTAAATGTAACCTTCCCCACTTTAATGAGTGAATTTCATGTCAATTTAGCTACCATTCAATGGGTTACTACTGGTTATTTATTGTTAGTGACCATTGTCATGAGCACAACTTCTTATCTAGTAAAGCGTTTTGATGCTCAAAAACTATTTTTGGTAGCGGTCACTTTATGTCTCTTAGGAACTTTGGTTTGTGCTCTAGCCACTAATTTTGAATTGTTAATGTTAGGTCGTTTATTAGAAGCACTGGCCACTGGGATTTCGACGCCGACGTTATTTCATTTGATTTCTTCACAAATTCCCAGTAGCAAATTAGGAGTGTATACTGGCTTTGCCACAATGGTCACATCTTTTGCCCCTGCCTTAGGACCGACTTACGGAGGTATTATTAATAACTATACTTCTTGGCGGTTAATCTTTTGGTTAATGGTACCAATTATTATTGCAGTTATGATTTTAGGTAGTTGCACAATCAAACTGGCCGCCCAACACAATAATAGTCGGTTTGATTGGTGGGGCTTGTTAGTATTATCCACAATGATGTTGACGTTAGTTAGCAGTATCGATCAAGCCGGTCATTATGGTTTTGTCAGTGTTCCCTTTGCTGTAGGTATTCTAGTGACTATTTGTTTATTAGTACTTTTTGTTTATCATTTGCGTCATGGTCAACGAATGTTGCTCAATTTTAACATCTTACGGCAACCCGCAGTGAGCTTACGAGCTGTAAACTTTTTTATCTTACAATTTATTAATATTGCAGTTTCCTTTGTCATTCCCATTTTAAGTGAACAAACTTTACAAACTAATTCTATGACCGCAGGTCTAATTTTATTACCAGGATCTATTTTGGGGGCAGTTGTTGCACCTTTTGCGGGCAACTTATACGATCGACACGGTGCTTTCTTACCATTGATGATTTCTAATTTATCGATTTGTTTGGGAGCCTTAGCCTTGATGTTATTAACACCCTATTTGACTACTAGTTTAATTATGTTTTTTTATTGTTTTTTACGTGGAGGTTTCAATTTTGGTTATGGCAACACCATGTCTGATGCTACCAAACTGGTTGATGACGAACAAAAACCGGATGTTAATTCACTTTTCAATACTTTACAACAATACGCCGGATCCCTGGGTACAGGAATTATGTCAGCCGTGATTGCTGCTTTGCAATTGTCTCAGCCGCATACACCCTCATTTTTAGCCCAAACGGCTCGTCAAGGCAGCCAAATTGATTTTGGAATTTTGCTAGTGGGCGCACTCGTGGCTTTAGCAACCACATTGTGTGTTCAGCGACTTACACAGCAGTTTCATAATAAAGACATTTAATTATTTAAATAATTGGGTAGCTGCTACGGCTTTTTGCCAGCCACGATATAAACTGTCTCGGCGCGTTGACTCCATCCGGGGGCGGAAAATCTGGCCCGCAGCCGCAGATTGTTGAATTTCTTGTTGATTTTGCCAATAACCGACACCTAATCCCGCCAAGAAAGCAGCTCCCAGCGCGGTAGTTTCCAAATTAACCGCCCGTTGAACGGGTGTATTGATAATATCGGCTTGAAATTGTAAGAGGTAATTATTATTGGCTGCACCGCCGTCCACTTTTAACGTGGGAATAGCTACCCCCGTATCTTGTTGCATGGTATCAATAACATCCCGCGATTGATAAGCAATAGCTTGTAAAGTAGCTTTAATGAAATCATTTTTGGTGGTCCCCCGTGTTAAGCCAAACACAGCTCCACGAGCTTGTGGGTCCCAATAAGGTGCCCCTAAACCGGTAAATGCCGGGACAACGTAGACTTCATCATCATCGTGGGAGGCCAAGGCGGCTTGGTAAGAATCTGGTGCTGCATCGAGCAATTGCATCTGATCGCGCAACCATTGAATGGCTGAACCAGCGACGTAGATACTACCTTCCAAAGCGTAATTAATTTGATCTCCTAAACCATAAGCAATGGTCGTTAACAAATTATTTTCGGATAATTTAAGTTCCGAGCCCGTATTCATTACGACAAAAGCTCCAGTTCCATAGGTATTCTTCACCATTCCGGGTTCCCAAGCCATTTGCCCAAAAAGTGCGGCTTGTTGATCCCCTGCCATACCGCTAATGGGAACTTTACTACCATAAAAATTATACGGCTGAGTATAACCGTAGATTTTAGAATTGGGTTGTACTTCCGGAAGCATGATCGCCGGGATATTTAATAACTTTAAAATCTCTTCATCCCATTGCAAAGTGTGAATATTAAACAGCATGGTGCGACTAGCATTGGTATAATCGGTGGCATGTATTTGCCCACCGGTTAGTTTCCATAGTAACCAAGAATCAATGGTACCAAATAAAAGTTCCCCCTTTTGCGCACGGGTTTGCGCTTGGGGAACTTGATCTAAAATCCATCGAATTTTGGTGGCCGAAAAATAAGGATCAATTAATAAGCCCGTTTTTTGGTGAATTTTGGCACTCCAACCAGCAGTCTGTAATTTTTGGGCAATAGCCTCCGATTGTCTTGATTGCCAGACAATCGCGTTATAAATAGGTAGACCCGTTTGTCGATCCCAAATCACCGTTGTTTCACGTTGATTAGTAATGCCGATGCCAGTAATTTGGTCAGGCTGAATACCTGATTTCAAAAAGCAATTGCCTATGGTGGCTAAAACAGCATTCCAGATTTCGTTGGCGTCATGTTCAACCCAACCGGCGTGTGGAAAGATCTGATTGAATTCCCGCTGATCTTCAGCCACTTTTTGCATATGAGTATCAAAAATAATAGCGCGTGTACTTGTAGTGCCTTCATCCAAGGCCATAATGTAGTTTTTTGTCATTTAATTGCTCCATTTTTGATAGCGTTTACCGCAAGTAATATAACGTAACTGAGAAGAACTGTCAAATCGGAAGTTAACAAATGATTAATTACCAGCTGCTAGTAGCAGTAAATCTCAAGGCATCAATAATATAAGCCTATTAATTATAACCAATGATTTTCATGAGCTACTTTGATGGCTTCGATCCGATTTCTGGCACCTAATTTACTTAGAATAGCTGAGATGTAGTTACGTACCGTTCCTCGGGATAAGTATAAACTAGTACTAATTTCTGCTGTATCTGCTCCCGAGGCCATTTTTTGTAATACATTTTGTTCCTGACGTGTGAGCGGATTAGCAACTTCACTTAAGATCGATTGGACTAATTCGGGATCGTAGATGGTTTGACCGTCATTAATCGCCCGAATTGAGCTAATCAGATCTTCGCTGGAATGATCTTTGAGCAGATAGCCATTAACCTGGGCTGCGACAGCTTGTTCAAAATAACTTTTATTAGCAAACGTAGTTAAAATAATGACCTTCGTGGCTAATTTTTGTGCATTTATTTTCTCGGCAATCTTTAAGCCTGTTAAATGCGGCATTTCAATATCTAATAAAGCTATGTCCGGCTGTTGCCGCATGATTTGCTGCCAGGCAATCTGACCGTCGGTAAAGCTGTCGATAACATTTAAATCTGCTTCTAAATTCAATAACATTGTTAAAGCAGAATTCAACATTTTTTGATCTTCAGCTAAAATGATTTTTATCATGAAGCGGACTCCTCCAATAAAGGCAATGAAAAATCAATTTTTGTCCCATGATGACTGCTATATATTTGGAAAGTACCAGAAGACTTGGCTACTCTTTCTTGCATACCTTGAATACCATGTGCGCCTGGATGGATTTTTTCAAAGCCTTGTCCGTCGTCCACGATTATAATTCGTGCCTGCGCTTGCTCCTCAAAAAAACTAATACGAACTTCTTGGGCTTGACCGTACTGCAGTGTATTAGTAATGGCTTCTTGGATCACGGCAGCAATGGTTTGTTGAATTTTTTTCGGCCAAGTTTTACTTAAGTTTTCATTTTCTGTAATTAAAGAGACTTTAAATTCCTGCAACTTATCAGTCAGTTTAATTAAAGTTTCGGGTAATGACAAAGTACGCATATTTGTGACAATTTGACGCACTAAATTTAAATTTTGTTGTGCAGATTTTTTAATGTCCGTTAATTGTTTCTTAGCCTCGGTAGGATTTTGCGTTAAGATTTTTTGAGTTAGATCGGCTTGTATTGTAATAGTAGTGAAAGCTTGTCCCAAACTATCATGCAAATCGCGCGCAATTCGATCACGTTCTTGGCGCCGGATTAAAAGTTCGTATCGTTGCTTTTGTTGTTTTAAAATCCCGGAGCGTAAATAAGTATTCCGGACTGACCGCCCTCCCAAAGGAGATAAAATAATAAAAAACATAAAAATAACCGAAAATGCCCTGGCAGACGAAGAAGCAGGCCAATGAAATTGTGTTAAGAATACTTTACCAGCCAAGGCAATGAATAGTGCAATATAGTAAATCATTAAATACCAGTGAAAGTGAAATTTATTGAATGGTAAAGAGCCAATCACCCAGGCAGTAAATACAAAAAAATATAATCCAATATTATTTAAATAAAAATAAATTGCTAATAGATACTGACCACCAATCCACAACGGTGACCACCGACTTAAAGTATAGCTGCTGCGATAAAACCAAATAAAAACAATAATCAAAAATAATTGACTATATTTGAAAGAACTATTCCAAGGCCAGAGCTGACAAATAGGAACAAGCAACCAAAGCAGCCAAAAATAAGGACTAAAACCAAAGACGCGTGGAAACAAACAGTATTTATGAAGAAAATCCAATTCAATCAACTGACTTTCGTGAACAAATTATTAATAAACCCATAGCCAGCAGTAACCAAATGCCTAACTTGCCAAATAGATTCCAAGACCAAGGTTGCTTTTGTAAGAAATTATGAATCAGGTTAACGGTTGCATAAGTAGGAGTGAGTTTGCCAATTTGTTGCAACCAAGAAGGCATGAGGTTCATAGGAGTCCACAAACCACTGATAATTGCCAGGGGGAAGACGATGCTATAAGCAATTGAATTAACAAAACTACTATTACCCAAAAAAGTTATTGCTGCTCCTATTAAGATTAGCGCAAAACTACCCACTGTGGCAATAACTAATATTTGCAGATATTTATCCATGGATAAGTTCAATTTAGTCCCAAATGCAGCCACGATTTCCATGGCCAAGATTTGCAATACATTTAAAAAGATAAACACTAACGATAATGACAGATAATAGAGTTTTTGCGACAAGGGTGTTACAGCCATAAAACGAAAGAAATGTTGTTGGCGATCGCTCATTATATTATTAGATACCGTGATAATCGAACTCAACAAAGTAGCAAAAACCGTCATACTGATAAAAATGTTGACTTTTAACTGCTGACCGCCAGTAAATATTTGTGTATAAATGAGATAAAAGAAAATCGGCGAAGCCACATCGAAAATCAAAAAACGAGTGTTTCGTAAAATCAAACGTTTGAAATTAATTTTAGTTAAAGTTACAAAAGCCATAAGCTATTCTCCTTGATTAACTTGTTGAAAGATTTCATCCAGGTTTTTTTGGTGAATGCGTAAATGTTGGATAACAGGCAAAAACTCATTAAGTTCTTGTACAAATTGTTCACTAGAAGTTACCTGATAAATGTAATGGTTCTGTTGATGGTCTTGCAAAATGCCTTGGTGAAAATTATGTTGAGTGAAATCTTGTGAACTATCAAAAGTGACAATGATTTGACTATATTTGTTTTTTAAATCCGCTAAAGTTCCATTATGAATTAACTGGTGATCTTTTAAAAATAGAATATGCTGTGCCAGATAATCAATTTCCGCTAAATAATGACTGGTGACAATAATTGTCTTACCTTGGGCATTTAATTCTTGAATTGCTTGCCAGAAGTGATGCCGACTAGTAGTATCCATTCCGGATGTAGGTTCATCTAAGAATAATAATTCCGGATTTCCAGCCAATGCTAACCCCCAATTTAAACGCCGTTTTTGTCCGCCGGATAGCTTGGAAACGTATTGTTGTGCTTGGGAGTTTAAATCCGTCAATTGTAAGACAGTGCTCAGACTTAAAGGTTGCGCATACAAGCTGCATGCTAAGGCTAGCATTTCTTGCACTGTTACGCGGCTTAATCCAAAATCATCTTGAAACATAATCCCTCTTTTTTGTTGAATGGCCGTCGGACTTAAATTATCTGCAAAAAGATGAATCTGACCAGCAGTGGGTCTTTGTAAGCCAATTAATAAATTGAGCAAGGTAGTTTTCCCTGCCCCATTATTTCCAATTAAGCCCACCACTTCACCTGGTTGAATTTGAAAATTTAAATCTTGGAAAACGATCTGTTGACCATAAGTCTTCGTCAGATTTTGTGCGGTAATAATAGGTTGCATAGGCGCATCTCCTATAGCATATTGATTTTTTCGATCTCATTATATAGAGCCTGTAAGGCTTCGGAAATGCACAAATATCATAAACTATGATGACATTTGTCATAAAAAAACCTGCGCTAACCAAACAGTTAACACAGGTAATTAATGAAATATTATTTGAAAATCATCTTATTATACTTTAGCAAAATCCTTAATCCAACCCAGAGCCATTGCTTTTTCGCCTAAATGAGTCCCAATGACGGGCCCAAAATAGCTTTGTTCAATGGTTAAATCAGGAAATCGGGTACGTAAATCTTGGGTCCACAAATCATTTTCATGAGGATCATTTGCATCTAAAACTACTAAACGATAAGGAAAATCAGCTGCTGCTTGAGCTTTAGCAAAACGTTCTTCAGTTTTTAAATAAGCTCGTTTAATGGAACGGACTTTACTATAAGCTACTATCTCGTCACTCTGATCATCAAACGTTAATAGTGGTTTAATATTTAACATACTGCCAATCACTGCTGAAGCATTGGATAAACGGCCGCCCTTGACCAAATTATTTAAATCGTTGACAATGATATTTTGATCAATTGTGGCGCGCAAATCATCCAAACGAGCCAAAATATCATCGACATCAGCCCCCGCTTGAGCCATACGACCGGCCTCCATGGCCAAATAACCCATTAGCCGCACCGTAATTCGCGAATCGTAAGGAATAATTTTGATATTGGTTTTTGTGGCGGCCAAAGTATGCAAAGTGTTAATAAAGCCAGAAATGGTAGCTGCTAAATGAATTGAAATGACTACGTCATAGCCTTGAGCGGCCAAATTATCATATAAAGTCTCCATTTGCCCCACTTCGGGTTGGGAGGTTTTAGGTAATTGCGAGCTGTGGCGCATCATCCGATAAAAATCTGCATTCGTAATATCAATACCTTCATGATAAATCTGACCATCAATCATAATGGGAATAGAAACGACATGAAGATCGTATTTTGCTATTTCTTCTTGAGTTAGATATGAAGAGCTGTCAGTTACTACAGCAATTTTCATATTGTTTTCACCAACCAAACTTGAAAAATAATCGAAATTATAAAAAACAATATTATTTATTCTAGCATAATACCTTGTCTAGTGTAAAATAATATTGAAGTTTTACAAAGGAGTTTTTCTATGTCATTCGATGGCGTTTTTACCCACGCAATGGTCCAAGAATTACAGCAATTAGTTACGGGAAGGCTGACTAAAATTCAGCAACCCTTTGCTAATGAATTAATCTTAACCATTCGTGTGCAAAGACAAAATGTTCATTTGTTACTTTCGGCTAATCCCACCTATGCCCGGGTTCAATTAACGCAAGCCAAATTAATAAGCCCGCCGCGACCAAGCAATTTTGTAATGACTTTGCGCAAACAATTGGCCGGAGCAGTTATTCAAGGGATTGAACAAATAAAAAATGATCGAATCATGACCATTAAGTTTACAGCGCGCAATGAACTAGGCGATTTGCAGAATTTAACTTTATACACTGAAATAATGAACCGCCATAGTAATATCATTTTAGTCAATGATCAGAACGGTCAAATTATTGATGCCATTAAACATGTAAGTGTCAATCAAGATCGTTATCGAGAACTTTTACCCGGAGTTTTTTATCGTTTACCTCCTGCACCCAAAAGTACGCAAGAACCATGTAGTGCTTTCGATCGGGAAAAGTTCGTTAAGCAAAATTTAACTAGTCTGCAACAACAAGACCCGCAAGTAACCGCCCAGTTACTTCAAACAACTTTCATGGGTTTAGGTAAAGACACACTGCAAGAATTAACTTGGCGCCTATGCCACAGTCCCCAGGATTATCAAGGTTTATGGCAAGCTTTTCAAAGTTTTTTTCAAAAATGGCAGCCTACTTTGAATACCAATGCTCAACAGCGACAGATTTTCACCCCCGTTGTCTTTCAGAGTTTAGTGGCAGAATATCAACAACAAGCATTTCCCAGTTTGAGTAGTTTATTGGACGATTTTTATCGTGATCGTGCGCGTAAAGATCGTATGCGCCAACAAGCAGCGAATGTTTTACAAGTCATCAAACGTCATCAAAAACGCAATCGATTAAAATTAAAAAGATTACGACTAGACCTCGCCAAGACAGATTCTGCCGAGATCCAACGAATTAAAGGCGAAGTGTTAACTGCTTTTTTACAGCAAGTTCCGACTGGTGCGCACACCGTGACGCTGCCAAATTACTATGAGGCTAATCGTCCCTTAAAAATCCAATTAGATCCTGCACTATCACCTGCACGCAATGCACAAAAATATTTTAAAACCTATCAAAAATTAAAAAATTCGGTAAAACATTTGCAAGAACAAATTGAACTAACGCAAACCGAAGAACAATATTTAACTGGTATTTTATCACAATTGGATTATGCCCAGCCAGAAGATTTAGACGCTATTGTTGCAGAATTACAACAGCAAGGGTATTTGCGGTCGCATGCTCCTAAGAAAAAGAAACGCTCCAAATCTCCCCGACAAGGTGCAATTTTTACAGCTGCAGATGGGACTAAGATTCATGTTGGTAAAAATAATCTTCAAAATGATTATTTAACTACCAAATGGGCTGATAAGCGTTATACCTGGCTGCATATTAAAAATGCTCCGGGAGCACACGTGATTATTGAAAACTTACATCCTAGTGAAACGACACTCATTCAAGCTGCACAATTGGCAGCCTATTTTTCAGCGCATAATACTAGTCAAGCCAAAGTGGCCGTAGATTATACCTTAATTAAACATGTCCATAAGCCTAACGGTGCTAAACCTGGTTACGTTATTTACACTGATCAAAAAACTATTATGGTGCAACCCGCTTCACTACCCACCTCAGAGTGATTCAATCCGATGGTTATTGGGGGTCTTGGGGGACTGATCGTTTTTTTAAAACACCTCAGTTTGGGCATGTCTTTTAATTATTAATTAGTCCTCCGCCAGTGACACCATAAATTTGTCCAGTAATATAACTGGCATAATTGGAAGCTAAAAACACATAGACTGGGGCTAATTCATCGGGTTGACCTGGTCGTTGTAAGGGAGCTTCTTGTCCAAAAGTCGGGATAGCACTTTGCGGTTGTCCGCCACAAACTTGCAAAGGTGTCCAAACTGGTCCCGGTGCGACTCCATTCACGCGAATTCCTTTAGTGGCAAGGCTTTGGGCTAAATTGGTAGTAAAACTCACAATCGCCGCTTTTGTCGCCGCATAATCCAACAAAATTGGTGAAGGACTAAAAGCTTCTAAAGAAGTTGTTGTTAAAATGGAGCTGCCCGCTGGTAAATGAGGTAAAGCGGCTTTGACCATGGCATACATGGAAATGATATTAACTTCAAACGTTTCTCTAATTTGTGTCATGGTCAATTCTGTAATATCAGCAGCATGCTGTTGGATGGCCGCATTCATGACAAGCAAATCGAGGCCATCTAATTGTTGTTGTGCCTTTTGCACCACTGCTGCGGGGGCCTCGGGTTCTCTAAAATCCGCGGGGAGTAATATGACTTGATGGCCCAATTTATGAATAATTTGTTGGACTGCTTCTGCGTCTGCTTGCTCTGCAGGCAAATATTGAATAGCCACATCTGCACCCTCTTTAGCAAAGGCGATAGCTACACTACGCCCTATTCCCGAATCTCCTCCGGTAATTAAAGCTTTACGCCCAGCTAATAAATCATGTCCCTGGAAATTTTGAGCATCACCAGCAGGCAGCGGGTGCATTTGTTGTTGTATGCCGGGATAATTTTGGGGTTGTTTGTCAAAATGATTCCAATATAAAGTGGTAGGATCGGTTAGTTTTTCATCCATATCATTTTCTCCTCCTTTAATATTTATAAATTCAAAGTAACCGTTTTTTTCATGAATAACAAAATTTATGCTTTAAGAATTTATGAACGCATTGATAGCGATTAGTGAAGATTGTAAGCTAATTTATTGCTGTAGGTTGCAAGAACTATTACCATATAAATTAGTTAGATTTTCCTATATTGGAGGGAGAAAAATTATGGGAACAGCGTATTCCAAATTTTGGCACAATATTTTAAATTTTTCCGGGACGGCTAAACGGTCTGAATATTGGTGGCCAGTTATTATTAATTACGTTTTGGGGGATATTCTCGGCTGGTTGTTAGAAAAGGCGATTGGTCATCCGGTCAATGATATTTATACCTGGGGCGATTTGAATGTTAACGTGATTACACTGGTAATTACCTTTGTTGTGTGGTTAGCCACTCTATCGTTAAAATTTCGGCGGTTACATGATACTGATCGATCTGGTTGGTGGATTTTAATTAACATTTTGCCGTTTATTGGTCAGCTATGGTTCTTTATTTTGATGGTTTTACCTACCAAACGTAATCGTTATGCCGGACACTAAATATTTTATAGAAGTGGCAATAATTGCTTATGAAAAGGTTAACAAATAATCAGTTTTTGGAGTAGAATGAAAGGAGGAACTAATTAAAGGAGGCAACAAATTGGAAGATTGGGATACTAAATACCAAGAAAATAGTCAGCAAAGTAAAAATTTAAGCAAACAAGCACCTGCTGTCATGCAAAAATTCAGTGAATTGCATGCGGCTGTTGATCAAGATGGAGCCGTATCAAGAAAAAATAAAGAGTTGATTGCTTTAGGAATTGCGATTGCTGATCGTTGTGAAAATTGCATTATGGCCCATACTAAGGCAGCCATTAATTTAGGAGTATCTTTGGAAGAAATTACGGAAACTATTGAAGTCGCCGTTCTGATGGGTGGCGGGCCTTCTGTTGCTTTTGGGGGCAAAGTTTTAAATATTGCTGAATCGTTATTAGCTAAGAAATAAACCCTGATCAGGGTATACAAAAAAGCCTCTGGTTCTTGTCACCAGAAGGCTTTTTTAGTTTCGATGAAATTATTTATTTCTATGTTTCACAAATTGCTGACTCTTAATTTTAGGATCCGCAAATATTTTACCAAATGTTAACCCGCTTTTCAGGTGCTAACCACATGCCATCTTCTTCACTGATATGAAAAGTGGTATAAAAATCATCCATGTTTTGTGCTTGCACATTAGCGCGCATCGGAGAAGGTGCGTGCACATCAGTTTGTAAAAGCATTTGCGCAAATTCCGGCGTGGATTTGGTGCGCCAGACGCGTGCCCAATTTTCAAAGAATAACACTAAATCACAATCAGTATCTTGTTTAGCCGCTTCTAACGCACAACTTAAGCCCCCCGCATCGGCTACATTTTCACTGACTACTAATTCACCATTTACTTTCCCAGGACCAAAATCCAGGCCTTCAAACTCGTCAATCATTGCTTGTGTCAACTTTTTAAAAGTAGCGTAATCTTCAGTCGTCCACCAATTATGCAAATTGCCCAGTTCATCAAATTGTGCGCCGTTATTGTCAAATCCATGAGAAATTTCGTGAGCAATTACGGCTCCAATCCCGCCATAATTTTGACTCGCGGTTTGTTCCAGACTATAAAAGGGCGCTTGTAAAATACCTGCTGGAAAAGTAATATCATTGCGCGAGGGATCATAGCACGCATTTACCAAGTGACCGGGCATTGCCCACTCGGTACGATCTACTGGGCGCTGCAAACGGGCAAAAGCATCATCGAGCACTACTTGCATGATTTGGTTTATATTGCTTAATAAATCTAGTTGCTCATTGACAACTAGTTTTTGATATAACGGTCGTAATTGCTCAGGATAGCCAATTTTCAAGACCATTTTTTTCAATTTAACAATTGCTTGCGCTTTAGTATCTGGACTTAACCACGTATTTTTTTGAATGCGTTGTTCATAAATAGCAATCATCCGCCGCACCATTTGTTCTACGTCGGCTTTTGCTTGTTGTCCAAAATATTTCTTACCATAATATTGGCCTAAAACTTCATCAAAAATAGTATTTGTAATGTGATAGGCTTGCTTGGCAGGTGCCGTTAAGGTTTGATTACCATTTAATGCCAAACTATATTGTCCCGCAATTTCCCGCAATTCTTGGCTCAAATAAGAACTCACACTAAACAGATAGCGCACCAGTGTCCAAGAGCGCAATTGCGGAAAAACTTGAGCATTAACAACGGTGGTAAAATCTTGGAAAAACTTCGGTTCAGTGACAATGACCTGATCTACTTGAGTTTGGGTAGCAGCTTGAATAATATTTTCAAAATTAACTTCGCCGCCCTGCTTAGTAAATTCCTCCATGGATTGCGGATTATAACTTTTCACGTAATCTGCGTTTTCTAGAGCACTTTTAACATGGGCCACCAAAGAGTGATCGAAAGCTAAGGCTTGGCTGACAATCTGTGCCGCCGCTTGGGGAGTTTCTCCGGCCTTTATTAATAATTGTTGAGCAGCCTTTTGATAGACTGTTAATAAATGTTGTCCCGCCGCGTTGTCTTGCGTATAGTAGGTGGTATCCGGTAATATTAAACTAGGTGCTGTGGCATAGACAACGTTAATTTGGGTATTTTTCATATCTGCATCTACGCCAAAGCCAAACGGTAGTGGTCGATTAGGTTGTTTGATCCAAGATGGTAATTTGGCTAAATAATCGGCCCAACTAGTTAGATTTTTGATTTCCTCGTATCCTGCTTGGGCTGGACTAAAACCTTGTTGATTTCGTTGATCAAAATCACCCGCAATTTGATATAATTTGACCGCTTGCGCCATTAAATCATTTGGAATTGGTTGTTCTCCGTGAGCAAATTGATCTAGATCGTGCATCATCTGCTCTTCAATAGCTAAATCTAAATCCGAAAATCCACCTGTTCGTGGTTTATCGGCTGGAATTTTAGCAGTTTTTAACCATTCACCATTGACCGCCAGATATAAATTGTCACGTACTGTCGCGGTTGCTCCTTGAGTAGTATCACCTGCACCACCAATTACTTGGCTTTGTTTTTTCATTATTTTTTGTGGCCTCCCCTATTCTTCTTGTTAATATTTTTATTCTAGCACATTGCATTGACGCCGTAAGTAACTGATTTTTGGAATACGATTGTTACCCACCAAACACTTTAGAGAAAGGACTGCTTTGCATGGAACATATTTTACCTTTAGGTTCTATTGTGCACATTAAAACAGATACACAGACCGATTACATGATTGTGAATCGTGCCGCCTTATATCAGGAAGGTAAACAAGTCGGTTACTTCGATTATGCAGCTGTGATTTATCCGGATGGTTTAAATGCTAACAATGAATTAACTTTTTTTAACCGCGAGGATATCACCCGCGTGCTTTTTACTGGTTATATCAACCAAGTTGAACGTGAATTAATTCGTGATTATGATCAAATCGTCGCCGATTCAGGATATCCTAAATTACCATCACATTAAAAGCACGGTAATCGGCTCTTGGATGAATTAGGGATAATAATTCCAAGTTGGGTCAGATAATTTTTTAATTAAATCAGTTTTTCTATTGAAAATAACCCGTTATTTCCAGTCATCCAAATCAATTATTGCCCTCCTTGGCCTCTGGTATAAAAAATTTAATATCAAAACCGCTCTGCCATGATTAACAGAGCGGTTTTGGTTTATCAGAATATCTTAAGTTAAAATGGCCCAAAATAAGTAGCCAAGACTAATAACAATCATGACCACTTGGAAAATGAATAACAGCCAGATAATCCGTTGTAATTGTCGAAATTGATTGTAGAAATCAGCATTGGCATGTTTTTGAAATTGCTGCGCCGATGCCAATAAATAAAAACCTAAACTACGTTTCTTTTTTTGATTGCTGACCAGGTATAATGACCAAAAATGCGGGTGTGGCAAGCCTCTACTTTGAGCATCGAGGACCACCACACGATAATAAAAATACCGTAGTAATAAAGTAATGATTATTAACAATCCGATACAAAGTAACCAAAAAATAAATTGTTTCGTAGTCATTGCATGACTAGCTGACATTTCTGTATACTCCCCTTTTTACTATTCCCAAAACAGCATAGCGCAAAAATTAGTTTTTGCCCATTAGAAAGTCTTTATAAGGAAGCATTTGATAATTGAGTGGTGAGATATTTAATGCGGCTAGTATAGAGACCATTTTTTTGCCGATAGATTGTCACTTTACGGCCAAAGTATCCTACTTTGTTGTTGGCAAAACTCGAATCAATTCCCATTAACACGTGAATTAAAACATTGATAAAATTAGTATTTACTTCTTGAGTTAAGCCAATATTGGTTGTAAATCCAGGGAGAAATTGAATAACTTGATCATTTTTTAGAAATAATGTCCCAAATTTTACAGTGGGGAGAATTTGATGAATATAGGCGGTGGCCTGTTGAACGATTTGCGACTGATGTTTGCCGGAAAGTGCGACAAATTCCCATCGTTGAGGAGTAATTTGCGTCAATTGACTACTAATAGGCGATGCCAGCCAGAGCTGTTGATTTTGATCTTGAATAAAAACTACTTCTTGTAAAGGTTCTGCATCCCAAAGATGGAGATAGCTCCATAAATTGTAAATAGCTAACTGATAATTCTGATTATGTTTTTCTTGAGTATTGAAATGAAGCCGGAGAATATTTTTGGAGTTATATAAACCATTGCTGACTTCCAGATTATCTGTATAAAAGTCAGTTTGATTCAAAGAATCCAGATTATTTAAGAGATTCCCGCGTACGGCCACGGAAAAACCATCCGCTTGAAAGTGGTGAATTAGCCGGTGTGTCAACATCACCATTTCATAATTGGAAAGAACATCCGCATTTTGCTCATTTGCCAAAGTAATTTGATAATTAGGAGGCCGTTTAGCGGGATCTTGTAAATACGAGCTATAATAATTTAATACTGCTCCCTGATCTATATCAAAACTCGCAGGAGTTGCTTGTTGGATTTGATTTAACCTTAATTGTTGGCGAATTTGTTTGATTTGTTGGGGAGTAATTTGCCAAAGCTGAGCTAACAACTGATCATCAAAGCCTGCTTCTTGAGCTTGAATCAAAAGTGTCAAGTCGCCTTTTTGACCCTGTAATTGATTACTTAATTGTAAAAGATATTGTAAAGTTTGTAGAAATGTTAAATTATATTTAGTAAAGCTTTGCACTTCGGCAATTTCAAAGCCTCGATCTAAAGCTTCACAGACTGCAATAATTCTTTGGACATTCTTAGTAAATAAACGCACTTCAATTTCTTCGTCTGACAAGGAAGCCGCTAAATGTTTTAAAAAAATTGCTTCTTGAAGATTGCAGGCCTTGAGCCCTTTCATAACTACTGTTTCTAAATTATTGCCATTCACAATAATGGCGCCAGTGGAAGTTTTTCGTGGTCCTAAATTGTTTACTAAGTCTTTTTGGGTTATAGTCTGCCAAATAGGAAAGCGCGCTGTAATGTGGTTAGGAGTTAATTCTACAGCAGCATTAATCGTAGCCCCTGATAAAGTTTCGACTTTTTGTAAACGCTGTCCCAGGCCTACCTCACAAACTACTTCAAATAGGGGATAGCCTAAACTTTCAATCATCGGCAAAATTTTACTTTGAAAGAGCGGAGAAATTTCGAGAATATAAAAAGAATTCGTCGCTTCATCTACAGCTAAGTGAAAGGTACACATCCCCACAATTTTCAAAAGATGGCACAGCCGCAATACGGCATCTCGTAAACGTTGATACATAGTATTGCTGATGGAAAAAATCGGAGTCACACTAATGGAATCCGTCGAATGAATGCCAATGGGATCAACATCTTCAGAACTATAAACTACCGCCTGATTTGCAAATTTATCCCCAATTATGACCATTGTAATTTCTTTAAAATTATTAATACTCCGTTCGACTTCATAGCCATCGTTGCTGGGATTGGCTTCGAAAAAATCCTGTAACTGCTGAATGGTAGAAATTGTATTCCAGTAAGTTTTAATCTCTTTATTGCTGGAACGGATAATAACCGGAAAACCCTGTTTGATAACAAATTTTTGAGCTGCTGAAAAGTCTGGGACCAATTGATGTTCAATTAAACGAAAGCCTTGATTTTGTAAAAAAGTATTCAACGCATGGTGGCTGATCGTCAATTTTAAAGTTTGCGTATTAAGATTAATCAATTTAACTGGATGACGTTGATAGAAATCAGTTTTCATAAAGCTTTTAATGGTCAGTAAAGTATTAAAACTACTAAAAGTTGGCAAAATAAGCTCAATCGCAAACTTTTGAATAACTTTCTTCAAATTATGCAAATTAATCTCGGCCACCACTAACAATTGCGGATCAATTCGCAGATTAACAAATGCCTCGCGATTTTCGGTGTAAAAAATAACACGATAGCCACGTTTAGTCAGTAGTTGCCAAGCAATATACAGCGCTTTTTCTTGTTCCAACTTTTCACTGGTGGCTAAACCAGTGGTCGTGCCCATTAAAAGTAGATTTTGTGTCATAGATTTTTACCTTGCTTAAAGGACGTAATCATTTCGATAAATTCATCAAAAATATATAGTGCATCGTGTGTGCCGGGTGCAGCTTCCGGCTGAAATTGGACGGTCATGGTGGGATCACTCCGATGACGCAAACCTTCAATCACATTGTCAGCTAAACAACGATGCGTAATAAAAAAATTCGTTTGGCTCATACTTTGGGGTTCAATGGCGTAATTGTGATTATGGTTAGAAAATTCAATATTTTCTGTCGCAATTTCCACGGTCGACAAATTGGAGCCATGATGACCATAAGCCATATGATAAATCTCTGCCCCATTCGCCAAAGCCACCACTAAATGTCCCAACCCAATTCCTAAAATTGGCAGTTGCCCTTCTAGTTGCTGGCAAGTTTTTAAAGTCTCCGGAATTTCTTGGGGATTACCCGGTCCACTGGTAAAAACGACCGCATCCGGATCTAAATCTAAGATATCCGTAGCTGTGGCATTATAAGGCAAAACAATAGAATCGCATTTTCGGATGGATAACTGCCGTAAAATAGAATATTTTAATCCCAAATCAATGACTGCAATTTTAAAACCCACATTCGGATTCGGATAAGGTTGTTTCGTGGAAACAGTTTTGACTCGATCGCGCGGAATGACTAAGGCGCGAATTTGATCCCGCGCATGTTCATCTGCCGTATCCATAATGCTGGCCTTCATCGCCCCATGGGTTTTAATATGTTGCGCTAAACGCTGAATATTGATATTAGTGATGCCGGGAATGTGCCTTTTTTTTAAAAAATTATTGAGAGAATGAGGATCTTGCACGGAAAATTGACTAGCCGGAACACTATTAAAAATTACACCTTTACAGCTAGGAGCAATGGCTTCATAGTCATCCCGATTCATACCTCCTGTATCCACAAAAGGCCGTACAAAAACAATAATTTGATCATTATAAGTTTGATCGGTGATCGTATTTTCTAACCCACTTAGATTATTACTAATTACTAGTTCCCCGGTCGAAATAGAGGGAACTCCGATCGCGTCACCCTGAAAAGTTGTGCCATCTTCCAGTATTAAATATTTATTCATTCCGCAGCAGGTTCAATTATTTCAATTTTATCCTCATCATCAATTTCGGCCATAGAAACTTTAATTGCTTCCCGATGAGAGGTCGGAATATTTTTGCCGACGTAATCTGCGCGAATCGGTAATTCACGATGTCCACGATCTACTAGCACAGCTAAAGAAATCTTGCTCGGTCGGCCGACACTCATAATAGCATCTAAAGCGGCTCGAATGGTTCTGCCCGTATATAAAACATCGTCCACCAAAACCACGTGCTTGCCGGCAATTTGATCCGCGCTAAAAGGCGGTTGTTCGCCACCCGCTTGCACGGTTTGCTGATCATCACGCCAATTGGTCACATCTAAAGCAAATTGGGGGACATCAATATCTTCTAGTTGCTGTAGGCGCATTTTAATTCTTTCTGCCAAAAAGGCTCCCCGGGTTTTAATTCCAATCAAAACCAAATTTTGATTACCCTTATTTTTTTCAATAATTTCGTAAGTAATTCGCGTTAAAGTGCGTTTCATCGTTTTGTCATCAACAATTTCTTTATTCATAATGACTCCTTATTATTTTATATCTTTTTTTATTGAGCTAATTTTTGCAAAGTGGTTTGAAAAATCGCCGGCGGCTCGACTGAAAATTCTAACCACTTGCCCGTTCGGGGATGATAAAAACCCAAACTTTGAGCATGCAAAAATTGCCCCGGGCCAGGTAATGTTTTTCGGGGACCATAAAGTGGATCTCCGGCTACGGGATGGCCAATATATTTGAGATGTACGCGAATCTGATGAGTGCGGCCAGTTTCTAAACGACATAAAATTAGCGCATAATGCGCAAAATTTTGTTGTACTTGAAAATGGGTAATTGCTGGTTTCCCCGTAGCACTCACCGTTTGACGTTTGCGATCTTTACTATCTCGTCCAATTGGTGCCGTAATAGTTCCTTGAGTGTCCGTAAAGGGCTGGTGCACGATGGCTAAATACCGCCGTAGATTAACTTTTTGTTGGAGTTGTTTCGTCAATGAAGCTTGGGCTAATTCGGTTTTAGCGATCATTAATAAACCCGAAGTATCTTTATCAATGCGATGAACGATACCGGGACGAATAGTATCCGAACTGGCAATTTTGGTATGATACAAAATACCGTTTACTAATGTATGATCAGGATGGCCAGGAGAAGGATGAACTACTAAGCCTTGAGGCTTATTGACTACTAAAACGTCATGATCTTCATAAATAATATCTAATGGCATGGGTTGCGCAATAGCCCGCAAAGCTGGCCGGGGCGAAGGTGTTACGCTAATTTTATCTTGCGGATGTACTTGATAACTGGGTTTAGTAATAACTTGATCATTGACTGTAATTTGCTGTTGCTTAATCCAATCTTGAATTTGAGTACGAGAATACTGTGCAAATTGTTGATTAATAGCAAGATCCAAACGTTGTGCTTGGGAGACTTCAAATTCTAAAGTGTTAATGTGCTACTGCTCCTTTATCATTGTTGTGTAATAAATAAATTAAAATCAAAATTACCCCAAGGCTAATGAAAATGTCTGCGAGATTACAAACAAAATTAAGTAAGGGTATGTTCCAAACGTTAATATATATCATATCGACTACATAGCCACGAATCCCTCGATCCAAAGCATTACCTACACTGCCCGCTAAAAGGCAACTCAGTCCAATGAGCAGCAGTGGTTGGTGCCAACGATAATGGTACAAAAGATATCCCAAAATTATCACGGCGATAACACTGATTAAAAAAAGTAAGGTTATCTTGCCGGTTAAAATATTATAGGCAGCGCCATGATTGTTTAACCGTTGCAATTCAATGAAACCAGGGATAATCACGTCAACTTGACCTAAAGGCAAAAAAGTGACGGCCCAATATTTTGTTAATTGATCAATTAAAATTCCAAAAATAATAATTGCTAAACAATACCATGGCATACCAAAACTCCTAAAATAGTCCTTTAATTGTACCTGCGGCATCAATATCCATTTGTAAAGCGGCAGGATGCGTCGGTAATCCAGGCATTGTCAAAATATTACCGGTGCGGACTACTAAAAAACCGGCTCCTAAATTAGGACTGATATTTTCCACATGCAAATCAAAATTATCTGGTGCTCCCAGCAAATGAGGATCATCGCTAAAAGAATATTGTGTTTTGGCAATACAGATTGGCAATTGATCCCAATGACGTTTTTGTAAATTTTGTAATTGTTTGCGGGCTGTATTACTATAAACAACTCGTCGGGCACCGTAAATTTCTGTGGCAATACGATTAATTTTGTCTTCAATGGCCGCTTCGGGGGCATATAAAGGCTGCCAATCGGCTTTATTTGGAAGATCAATTAGAGCTTGTGCCAAATTTAAAGCTCCTACTCCCCCGTCATCGTGGACCGTCACGGGATAGGCATTAATGCCCATTTCTTGACACAATTGTTGAACCAATTGGATTTCTGCGGGAGTGTCACTAGTAAATTGATTAATGGCAACAATTACAGGTACCTGATATTTTTGTAAATTAATTAAATGCCGTTGTAGATTGCGAAAACCACTTTGGATAGCGGAGGTATTGGGTTGAGAAATTTGATCTAACGGTTGGCCACCATGATATTTTAAAGCCCGCACAGTTGCAACAACCACTACCGCTTCAGGCGTTTGCTCTAAGTGTGGTGTGACAATATCTAAGAACTTTTCTGCCCCCAAATCGGCGCCAAAGCCGGCTTCTGTTAGGGTATAATCACTCAAATGTAAGGCTAAGTTAGTGGCAATGATACTATTACAACCGTGAGCAATATTCGCAAAAGGTCCGCCATGAATTAAAACGGGTGTATGTTCTAAGGTCTGGACTAGATTCGGTTTGAGTGCATCTTTTAAAATTAATGTTAATGCCCCTTGGGCCTGTAAATCTTTTACAAAAATTGGTTGGTCTTCATAAGTATAGCCTATCAGAATTTGACCGATACGCTGCTTTAAATCAGTTTGATCAGTAGCTAAACACAAAACCGCCATTAATTCCGAGGCCACTGTAATTTGAAAATGTTCTTGACGAACCACCCCAGAACTAGGACCGCCAAGGCCGATTACCACATTGCGCAAGGCCCGATCATTGACGTCGAGCGCCCGCTGCCAAGTAATTTTTCGTGGGTCTAAATTTAATTGATTACCATGTTGAATATGATTATCGATCAAGGCAGACAAAGTGTTGATAGCACAAGTCAAAGCATGCAGATCACCCGTAAAGTGAAGATTGATATCTTCCATGGGCACTACTTGAGCATAGCCGCCGCCGGCGGCCCCACCTTTAATACCCATGACGGGCCCTAATGAAGGCTCCCGCATAGCAACCATAACGTTTTGTTGTAAATGGTGCAAAGCATCAGCTAACCCAATCATGACGGTTGATTTACCTTCACCCGCTGGTGTGGGATTCATTGCCGTAATTAAAATAAGTTTGCCCGGACGATTGTTTTTAAGCCGAGTGATTGCCCTAGCGGCGATTTTAGCTTTGTATTTACCATAAAGTTCTAAATCATCCAGCGGAATATGCAGCCCTTGAGCTACTTGAGTAATAGGCCACATTTGATGGGCTTCATTGGTTTGAGCAATTTCAATATCAGTTTTCATAATTCATCCCTTACCGTAACAAATTTATTTAAAAGGTGTTGCCCTTTTTTACTTACAACAAGATGCATAGGAAAATAACTTGCATCAACAAACGAAAGTATTGCTTGACGGGGAGCTAGGCGGAGATGTTGAATTTGTTTGCGTGTAAAAATATGGGAATTACGCAGGATTATTCCGCGAAATAATAATGTTTGGTGCTCATAATCAATGATTAAAACATGCCGTTGCCGCATGATGATCATAAGGATTAAAGCACTAAGCATTAATATTACTGCCCAAAAGTTAAAACGATTACTTTCAAGCTGCCAAATACCCCCTATAAAAAACATCGTTCCTAGCCAACACCAGACGATTAAAGAAATAGGATTTAATAATTGATAGTGAATTTTTTGAATAATATTCACTCCTATCGGCTTTGAAAAAACCAAGCTATTTAAATTTTACCATAAAATAGTAATCGACTATGAACAACTCTCAAAACAATCTATGGTATGATGAAAAAAAAGAAATAGGAAAAAATAATGCTTAATTATTATGATACTGCAATCGATCAAGTTGTCATTAATGCAAATAATCCTACTCCCCCAGAACAAAAATACTTAATAGAACATTATGGAGTATCACAAGAAGTCATGCGCTATGCTTTAGATAAATTTGAGCGCCCCCGAATTAGCTATGATGAAGCCACGCAAAGTTACTTAATGGTGATTTCCGTTCCTTTTCAGCAGACCACGTTAGAACGTATTGTTCAATCTGTAACCATTTTTGTCAATAAGCAAGTACTAGTTTGTTTTACCTCTCCGGAATGCCAATACGTAATGCCCCACATTATTCAAATTTCCAAAAATAACGGGAATGCTTCCCAATCTCCGATTTTTGAAATTTTTGCGGAATTAGTTCGGATCATTTCGGACAATTTTTTGGAATTAGTAAAACAATTTTACGATGAACAAGAGCGGATTGAATTACGTTTTCACCAACGCAAACATCGCTCCCAAACTATCAATGATCTCGCCGACTTACAAACGCGAATTACCTTTGGCGTGGCGGCCACTTCTGGTAATGACGATCTAATAGATGAAATTTATAGTTTAATTGATGAAGATGATAATAATTTTGAATTATCGGCTAATTTAGAAAAGCGCTTAGAACTGGCTGAAATTGAAGCCAATCAAGCCGAAAAAAACCTCCAATTGATTAACGAAATTGTGCAACAATTATCTGGTACCTACAACAATTTATTAAATAACGAGACTAATGATGTGATGCGCTATTTAACGGTCTACTCGTTGATTTTGACGATTCCTACCATTGTCGGCGGTTTTTATGGGATGAACGTCCGCTTACCACTGGCTAATACTTCTTGGTCATGGCTATTAATTATTATAATTACTGTAATTTTAATTGTCATTATGGTTTTAGATATGCTTCGGCGTCACTTCTTATAGGTAGGTTGTCCCCAGTATTGAAACAAATCAGTTCGTAAAGAACCGTTGTATAATTTGCGGCGTTTGGTGGCCTGATAGCCGTAAAACTTTTCAAAATTTAAGTCACTGGTTAAATAATATTTACTCCAAGTGGTTAACTTTTGAAAGTTAGCCCCCATTTGTTGATATAAATGGTGAACTTGGGCTTGTTCTTGTAAGCGGTGTCCATAAGGAGGATTAGCGATCAAAATGCCGTCTTGTGCGCTCAGGACTAAATCCTTCACTGCAATTTGCTTAAATTGAATATCATGTAAGACCCCAGCTTGATAAGCATTAGCACGGGCTAAATCAATCATGGAACCATCAATGTCGCTCGCCCAAATGTTTAATTGCTCTGGTGGCTTAATTTGGGCGCGGGCTTGTTCTTGTGCTGCCGGCAAGATTTTAGGTGATATCCAAGGAAAATTTTCAAATGCGAAGTGCCGTTGGAGACCAGGGGCGATATTACGGCCAATCATGGCGGCTTCAATCGCAATCGTCCCCGAACCGGTAGTCGGATCACAAAAAGCATCTTGCGGCCGCCAAGGGGTTAATAAAATAAGAGCTGCGGCTAAATTTTCTTTCAGTGGGGCTACGCCATGTTCTTGGCGATAACCGCGTTTAAACAAGGAACTACCGGTTGTATCTAAAGTTAATTCGGCTTGATTTTTAAGTAGTCGGATTTCAAGGGGAAATTCAAATCCGGTTTCGGGTAAGCGCCCCCGACGATGATAAATCGCGGCCATTTTATTGACGATTGCCTTTTTGGTAATTGCTTGAACATCAGGTGTCGAATGCAATTGTGATTTGACGGTGCGGCCTTTAACCGGAAAAGCAGCATCTAACGGTAGCCACTCATCCCAAGCTAAATTATAAACTTGATCGAATAAAGCTGTAAAAGTGGTCGCTTTAAAGGTGGCTAGAACAATTTTAATGCGATCGGCACTGCGAAGCCACAAGTTGGTTTGGACAATATCCGCCGCTGTTCCGGTAAAATAAACTTTGCCGGTTTCCACTTTGAGATTAGCATAACCTAGTTGTTGTAATTCTTTTTTAGTAACTGCTTCTAGGCCACTGGCCATGGTTGCTAGTAATTTCATAATTTCTCCTTTATAAAAAGGGATGGACATCGTCCATCCCTTTAGCGCTACAGATTTTTATAAGCCACGTTCTGTTCCAGTTAGGCGAGCGCTCTGCTACTAACCTTCAGTAATCATCTATCTGCATTCTATTGAATGCCTTCAACGTAAGTTTATTTCCTTGTATTGAAGCTCCCCGACCAAAGTTTGGGTTTCCTGCTCGTGGGGTTTACCCGTTCCATTCTTTTGTTTCCAAAAGACTGCGTTTCTGTGGCACTTTCAAGCTACTAGTACCTAGTTATTACACCTTAGTACGTTAACTGCCGTCACTTGGAATTCCAAGTGCTCCAGCTTATTGGGCTGAACGCGAACACTATAAGCATTGCAGCTTATGCCGGCGTGGACTTTCCTCAGCTTGCTTTAACAAACCGCGATTACTCAAAACCTGCATTAATATCATACTCCAAAAATAACGGAAAAACTATCATTTTTAGAATTTAGATGTCTCTGTGGTATCATCAAGAGGATTTTGTTTGTTAATATCCAAAAAATTGGTTTGCGGATACTTATTTAAGCTCTCTTTAGCATTACCTTCTGTTTGACCAAAGACATGGCGCTCCAAATTGGACAATCGTTTTAAAATATCATAATTAGTGGTTCCGGGTGTTGGCATATCCGAACCAAAATTAGCATTGGCAAAATCATTCTTAGGAGTTGCCGTGGCTGCCGCTACTTGTTGATTTTGCTTGGTTAAACGCTCATTTTCACTTTGTAAAGCGGCCAATTTTTTTTCATAATTTTCATAATCTTGAATCACCTGATCTAAAAAGGCATCCACTTCTTTTCGATTGTAACCCTGCATCGAAACCTTAAACCGTTTATCGACGATTTTCTTGGGACTTAATTTAATTTCATCCATAATATAAGACACTCCTAACTTCATAGTCTAATTATAGCAAAACTTCTTTATTCTGGTAGCATAACCCCCTAGGTTTTCAGTTTTAAAAGGATGGCTGATCGTCGACAAAATCTTGTAAATCATACATATCAATTAATTGCAAATCATAGGGAACATGCGCTTGATATTGTTGAATAGCCTGATATTCATATTTGGTTTTACCCGGATATTCCGGATCATAGACTAGCAAACTACCTTGAGTATGGTGTAGCATAAAGGACTGCCAAGTCTGAAATTGGCGTGGATTTTGGTAAGGCTGGGTACTCAAAATTTGACAAAAATCCGCACGCTGCAACGTCTGAAAGAAAATTTGTTGATTTTTTTCATTCCAGCGTTGCTGCATATTTTGAAATGGCAATAAAATTGCCACTTGTAGTTGGTAGGGGGCTAACACAGGCTGTTTGACGGCTTGGACCACGTATTGTTCCACACCTAATTGACCTCCGGTTAAAACCCATTTTAAACCATGTTCACAATAGTTTTGCAAAGTACGCGTCAGATAAGTTGTAATAATTTTAATTTTGGGATCATTAGCAGTAAAAATGCCCAATTCATAAGCACGATACCCAGTTACCCAGAGATTTGTAATGGATTTCATTGATTACCCCTTTAAGTTAAAAGATTAGCATCATGGTATAATACGTAAATTAGGAGTTGAGATCATTGACAATTAATTATCCACAAGGAACTGCCAACCAATTTCCTTCTAATCTGCAGCCTCAGCGTCCCACTATTTTTGGTGATCGCGGTATGACTTTAGAAGAAGAAATTAATGACAGTAACAAGTATTATCGCAATCACAATTTAGCAGTGATTTATAAAAAACCGACTCCCATTCAAATTGTTAAAGTTGATTACCCTAAAAGGAGTCGTGCGGTAATCAAAGAAGCCTATTTTCGGCAAGCTTCCACTACTGATTATAATGGAGTTTACCGCGGATATTACATTGACTTTGAAGCTAAAGAAACACGGCATAAAGATTCTTTTCCATTAAGCAATTTTCATCAACATCAAATTGATCATTTGCATCAATGCCTGCAACAACAAGGAATTTGTTTTGCTTTTGTCAAATTTGTGACTTTAAAACGCTATTTTATTTTACCTGCCAGTGTTTTAATTAAATTTTGGCAGCAAGCACAAAAAGGTGGCAAAAAATCCATGTCGCGTACTTTTATTGCCACGCATGCCTTAGAAATTCATCCTGGTTATAATCCAGTCTTACCCTACCTGGAAGCTTGTGATCATTTAATTCAAACTTTAGGAGATCATCATGTCTGAATCACGTTTACAAAAATACCATTCTCAGTCCAAAGCAAAGTCTAATTCACCCAAGAAAAAGCACTCCGGTTGGCATTGGTTAGTTGGAAGTATTGTGGTTATTATTGTAGCAATTATCGGTGTTTTTGGTTACTATGGACTATCCGCGCCATCTATCTCCCAGGAAGTTTTACAAAGTGGTGGTTCTTCAACCATTTTTGATCAAAATGGTCATCAAATTACTACCTTAGGTAATGAAAATCGAACTTACGTAACGATTGATCATGTACCAAAAACAGTTCAAGCGGCCATTGTTTCGATTGAGGATCGGCATTTTTATCAAGAACACTTAGGCATTAATCCCTTTCGAATTTTTTTGGCTGCTGTGAACAATATTTTAAGCGGGCCTGATAATGTTCAAGGTGGCAGTACTCTAACCCAACAATTAATTAAGTTGTCCGTTTTTTCTACGAAAAAATCTGATCAAACAATCAAACGGAAAATTCAAGAGGTCTGGTTGGCTGCTAAAGTAGAACGCACTTTCTCCAAAGATCAAATCTTGGAATTTTATTTGAACAAGGTTTATTTGGCCAATGGCACTTATGGCTTTCAGACGGCTGCCCATTATTACTATGGTAAAAATTTAACCCAATTAACTTTACCTCAAATAGCCTTATTAGCTGGTATGCCGCAAGCTCCTGTGAATTATGATCCTTATCGCCATCCCCAAGCGGCCAAAAATCGCCGGGATACTGTGATTAAAGCCATGTTGAATAACCATAAAATTAGTGCAGCTCAAGCTCAAACAGCGCTTAACACGCCCGTTGATCAGGGGTTGAAAGCTTACCGTCCTAATTCAGGGGTCGGTGAAAATAAGCTAATTGTTGACTCTTATATTAAGGAAGTTATTCATGAAGTCAAAAAGAAGGGCTATGATCCCTATCGTGATAATTTAAAAATTACCGTTAATATGGATATTGCTGCTCAAAAACGGCTGTATCAAATCGTTAATAATAATGAATTAAATTTTCCCGACGATAAATTACAAACTGCCGTGACGGTTGTTAATCCTCAAAATGGCCGAGTAATTGCAATGATTGGCGGTCGTAAAGTAGGACAGGTGCAACTCGGGCTGAATCGTGCCATTCAAACCTCACGTAGTAACGGATCGACTATGAAGCCATTATTAGATTATGCCCCGGCTGTAGAGTATGAATCTTGGGCGACCAATCATCCGGTAGTTGATAGTCCATACACTTACCCGGGGACCAAAATTGCCTTAGAAAATTGGGATCATACTTTTCAAGGCAAAATGACCATGCGCACGGCTTTAGCACAATCGCGCAATGTACCGGCGGTGCGGACATTGTCTGAGGTAGGTTTTAATAAGGCCGTCGATTTTGTAAATAACCTAGGAATTACCATTCCGGCTAATGCTGGTTTATCTGCTGGGATTGGCGCTAACGTTTCTACTTTACAGCTGGCGAGTGCCTATGCAGCTTTAGCCAATGGCGGGACTTATTATCAACCAGAATATCTAGCACAAATTGAAACCGCAGATGGAATTAAACATTCTTACTCTACTTCAAGAAAACGTGCCATGAGCCCGGCTACCGCGTACATTATCACGGATATTTTAAAAGATGTAGTTAAACCTGGTGGTTTAGGATCCCAAGCTTACATCGCGCATTTATATCAAGCTGGCAAAACCGGAACTACCAATTACAGTGACCAGGAATTGGCTCAAAATCCCGCATTAAAAGGCTTGGCAAAAGATTCGTTGTTTGCCGGCTATACTCAAAACTATGCCATCGGTGTTTGGACCGGATATGATAGTCCATTACAAAATGGATTAGACATGACCCAACAAAAATTAGCGGGTCAAATATATCAATTATTAATGCGGTCCTTATCTGCTTCAAAATCGAACCGGGATTGGAAAAAACCCCACAATGTTGTACGCGTTAAAGGGACGGATGTTTTATATTTGCGCAACCATCAGCCCAATAATTTACCAGCTCCCCGCAGCAATAATAAAAATACGTGGTCACAAAATAATATCAATGAAGATCAAGATCAGACGTCTCCATCTTCTGGTGATAATCGTGACGAAGAATCTAATAGTAATCAAGACACGGAAGATAATGATAATCAACAAAGTCAGCAAAATGAACAAAATAACACTACCACCAACAATAATAAGAACGATTCCCAAAATTCTGGCGGGAATACGGATAATAACAGTACCCCCAATCAGCCTTCTATGAATAATAATCCAGCCAACAATAATAATCCGAATTCTAGTCCACCTGCTGGAAATCATAGCGGTTCGAGTGCAACGGTTCCCTAATCATGCGGGCGAGCTTGTTTTCAATTAATTGATTGCACAACTGATTTTTAGATGTCATCGATCAATTTTCTAGTATATAAAAAAGCCTAACTTTTCAGTTAGGCTTTTTGAATTCTTTGATATTTTTAATGCGCTGTACAGTCTGACAGAGCTTGCATAACATCGGATTGCTGCTGCTTAATCAAATCAATCCGACCCGCAATCACTTTATAGTCCATCGTAATTTCACGAGTGAGCCCAGCCTGGTGCCGTTTCGGCTCAAAGAACTCTTGAAATTCTGTTAACCGTTGCGCCGTTTTAAAAACTTGTGCAATTACTGTAATAAATGTCACAAATTCCATGTCGCCACCCACGGTCGCTTCTAACCAATCCCATTCTTGGCGAATCCAATCCCATGCTAATTGTTCGCCCTGAGGATTTGCTAAAACTAAGTTAAACCAACGGCGAAGATCTTGCGGTTTAATAATTCGGGGATTTTTAAAACAACTAACTAATTTTTGCAAAAAACTTGGATCCAGACTACTTGTTAAAGCGCGACAGATATCACTTCGATACGGGGCATCAGACGCTTGTTGATATGATGATAATAAATCATCTAAGACTTCAGAACTTCCAAAATTTTTCACTTCGTTACTTAAAACTAATGGCCGAATTGTTGCTGGCAAATGATCAACTTGTGCTTGATAGTGTAAAAATACTTGATGGGCCGCGTTAATGGCTTCCGTGTTTTTACCTTCCACAGCCGCTTGCAAAACTATAGGACGAATCAATTGATCATCATCAGTATCAGTATCCAGAGCTTGCCACCCTAAACGTTGAACCTGTTGTTGACTTAATTGATTTAATAAATTTTCTAAATTGGCTTTAACAGTTGTATCGGGAGCAATAAAAATCTTTAAAGCCTTTGTAATTTGATATAATTCCTGATTAACAATCGCCGATGGACTATTCGCAAAACTTTTTAATAATGGAATTAATTGGGCATAAGATATTTGCTGACTTTGGGCTAATAAACGCAACTCCTGCAGTAATTGTCGTTGAGAAATGGCATCGAGTTGAGGTAGTTGCTGTAACAGATCATTTAATAATTGATCATCATAATGCACTAGGAAATGAGAATGGTTGCCGACATTTAAGCGAAAGGGTTGCCCTGCTGCTTGCCGTAAAGTTTGATAGTCCCCTACGACTAATTCTTGTGTTGTCATTAAAGTAGGGACGTTTGAATAATTGCTATTTAAGGGAATGGGCCACAAGCGCTGCTCAGCTTGATGCTCCCCGATAAAGAATTGATGTTGCGTTAGAGTTAATTTGCCTGCAATGACTTGGGCATTGACTACGGGATAACCTGGCTGCTCTAACCAGGCCTGCATAATTTGAGCAAGATCTAATTGCGATGCTGCACCTAACGCCTGCCATAAATCGGCGCCGGTAGCATTGGCATATTGATGTTTTCGGAAATATGCTTTTAAACCTTGACGCAAAGCTTCATCCCCAATGAGCGCCCGAACCATTACTAATAAGCGGGCTCCTTTAGCATAGACAATCGCACTATCAAACAAAGCATCAATTTCCGCTGGATCTTCCACAGCCACGTGGACGGCTTGTACTCCATCTGTAGCATCTCTTTGCAACGCTGCCGGTGTTTCATCCGTTTCAAAGGTTTCCCAAATTTTCCAGTCAGGTTCTAAGGCATCAATTGCCACATATTCCATCATATTCGCAAAACTTTCGTTCAGCCATAAATCATCCCACCACTTCATGGTGACTAAATCACCAAACCATTGATGAGCTAATTCATGCGCGATGACGGTCGCTACATATTTTTTAAAATCTAAAGTCGAATTATGCGGATCGACTAATAGTGCTTCTTCCCGATAAGTTACTAATCCCCAATTTTCCATGGCACCCGCAGAAAAATCAGGTAATGCCAATTGCCAAGAATGTGGTAAAGGATAAGGAGTTTGATAAAAGTTTTCATAAAATTCGATAGAGCGTTTAGCAATATCTAAAGCAAAATCTAACTTTTCAGGATCATGGGCCTTGGTCGAAAAGACGCCCACTTGCACACCACTATTGGTTGTTGTTTGCTTACCTTGCAATTCGCCACAAGCAAAGGCTACTAAGTAAGTGGACATTTTAGCGGTTGTCGCAAAATAATGGAAGCCATCGACGACTTTTTCTTCGGGCATATTACTTAATGCAATTTCTCCCGGATGCTCATCGAATTTCAAAGCTAAATCAAAAGTTGCTTTGGCTTCAGGTTCATCCACACAGGGAAAAGCCTGGCGCGCAAACGTAGTTTCAAATTGCGTCCCAATTAACTCTTTGGCGACACCCTCGACTTGATAGTAAGAAGGATAAATCCCCATCATACTATCAGTCAAAGCGGCCTGATAATCGATTACCAGTCTGATTTGGCCGGTTTGCGGTAAAGTAATATGCACTAAAGCTTGTGAGTCATCCAGCTGAAAATTTAAATCCTGTTGTTGCAATTGAATCGATTTAATATCCAAATACTTTTGATGCAACGCAATCTGGTTCTGCAAAGCTGTACCGCTAACAATGGTACGGCCGACAATCCGCCGGGTACGGCGGTTAATGTCGATAAAAATTTGATAATTTGTTGGCTGAAAAACCTGATATAAATGCGGGTTATTCTTCATAACATGCCTCCTAATTTCATTAATTATTATTATACCTAATTTTGTAATAGTCGAAAATCACCAGCTGAGGTTCTCTTGTTCAGAGTTAATTTTCGTGGTACCACCTGGTTTACATTATCGCATCAATTTAATGGCAATGAGCTAGTTGTTCTGCCTCCCAGGCATCACATTGTTGCACAATAGGTAAATTGTGGATTTGCTTTTCGTTATGAAAATTATAGGCACGGCCGAGGAAAATCATGGCATGATGGCCCTTAATCCAATATTGCTTCTCCAGTGCTTGAGTAATCGTGGCTTCAATTTGTTGCACATTGGCTTTGGGAGCAACGAAATGTAAACGTTTGGCGATTTGACTCACGTGTGTATCCACTGCAAAAGCTGGAATACCAAAACAATCCGCCAACACAACATTGGCGGTTTTATTACCAACACCAGCCAGCGTAACTAATTGGCGATGTTTAGCCGGAACTTGGCCGTCAAAATTTGTGACAATTTGTTGGGCACACTTAATAATCCGCACAGCTTTAGTATGATAAAGCCCCAGTGATTTAATGAGGTTTTCGACTTGTGGTACCGAAGCCAAGGCTAGCGCCTGGGGTGTGGGAAAACTTTGAAACAATTGCGGCGTTACTTGATTCACCGCCTTATCAGTAGTTTGAGCACTTAAGGTCACGGCAATTAAATATTGAAAGTTAGAAGCCGCGTGCAAACTTGGGCCAGCTTGCGGAAATTGTTTAATAATCAGCTGCATGGCTTGATTGATTTGTTGCTGTGATAGCATTTTAGTAGCCTTCTAATCGTTTATTATAATTTTGTAATTGTTCCGGTGTTTTAATGTTATTTTTTTCCCAATTTAATAAGATTCGATCCATATATTTTAATGAATAGGCCTGATTCAAAACGGCCTCCTTCAACGCTAGCATTATCAAAGGAACGGAATAATGATCATCCACAATCCAAGCTTGGATTGTCTGCTGCTCAATGGGAGATAAAGGGCGCCCAAATTCTACTTCAATTTTTTGGAATAATGTTTGGATATCATTTAAATTCGCAGAAGTTCGAGAATTAAGCTGCTCTCCTAAGAGAACTTGATAAATTGGAGATAGATCATAATAATCTTGGTATTTTTGACCCTTAACCGTCTGTGAATCAATCTTAATAAAATGTTTTTGAATCATACTTTGAACTAATTGGTAAATTTTTCCCTCAGAAAAACCTGTATCCGTTATTAATTGTTGTGTACTGGGAAAAAATACTTGCTGTTCTTGAAACATTTTTAAATTGCAATATAACAAGAATTCATCACTACTCATCTCTAAATCTTGAAGATGTAGGAGAATTAAGTTATTAATCGAGGTGGTTCCGGCATTTATAATATCTTTTTGTGAAATCAATATTCTTACCTCGTTCAAAAAGTAAAAGCCTGAAATTAATTGTTCATTAAATTTCGGGCTTTGAATTTGATTATTTTCAATTAATTTAAGGTCGTAAACGATTGATCATTCTCGGAAATGGAATGGCTTCCCGAAGATGGTCCAAATGACAAATCCAAGTTAACGCCCGTTCAAGACCCAGACCAAAACCGGAATGTGGAACAGTTCCGTATTTGCGTAAATCTAAATACCATTGATAATCTGCTAAATTTAATCCACTGGCTTCCATATTAGCCTTCAGTTGGTCAAAATCGGTTTCTCTTTCCGAACCGCCGATGATCTCGCCATAACCTTCCGGGGCTAATAGATCCGCACAAATATACAAATCCGAACGTGTCGGATGTGATTTCATGTAAAAAGGTTTAATGGTTTTAGGGTAATTTAAAATAAAGACCGGTTGTTCAAATTGGTCAGAGATATAGGTTTCGTCTGGCGCGCCAAAGTCATCGCCCCATTGCAAATCAATGCCGCCTTTTTGACACATTTTAATAGCTTCATCATAAGAAATACGGGGATAAGGAGTTTTGGTAAATTTTTGTAAAATCTGCGGATCCCGATCCAATAATTTTAACGGGTATTGACAGTTATCTAAAACGGCTTGCACCAAATACGCAATATAGCGTTCTTGAATATCCAGACTTTCTTCTTGGTGCATAAAGGCCATTTCCGGTTCAATCATCCAAAATTCAGTTAAATGCCGCCGGGTTTTAGATTTTTCAGCTCGAAAGGTGGGACCAAAAGAATAAACTTTGTCAAAAGCCAAAGCCCCTGCTTCTTCATACAATTGACCACTTTGAGAAAGATACGCCGGGGTATCAAAATAATCGGTTTCAAATAATTCGGTCGTTCCTTCCGGTGCGGTTCCCGTTAAAATGGGTGGATCCATTTTAATAAAACCTTCCTGATGAAAAAAGTCATAAGTTGAACGAATCACTTGATCGCGAATTTGCATAATGGCATATGGGCGCCGGGAACGCAACCACAAATGGCGATGATCTAGTAAAAATTCAATTCCATGTTCTTTAGGAGTAATGGGAAAATCCTCACTAGTTCCCACCAACTCTAAATTCGAGACTTCAATTTCATAGCCAAAATGGGAACGTTGATCTTGATGAATCACGCCGGTGACATAAAAGCTGGTTTCTTGAGGCATTTTTTTGGCAAATTCAAAAACTTCGGCACTGACATTATTTTTTACTACGACCCCTTGAAAAAAAGCCGTGCCGTCACGTAATTGGAGGAAAGCAATTTTTCCTGAAGAACGTTTATCAGTTAACCACACCCCAATTTTAACCTCTTCATTGACGTGATTTTTAGCATCAATAATATTTATCTGCTGCATAACAGCGCCTCCTAAATTTAATCCTAAAAAATATTTTACTATAAGTTATCAATAATTTGGATAATCTTTGTATTCTTAAAATTCAATAGATAGTACCCCACGGTATGATCACGATTAAAATAAGTCACTTCCCAAACTAATTGATGGCGGTGATAACCAAGAGCTACCCGCGTTATTTTTTTGGGATGTTGACTTTCCTGTACAATAGAACGGGCTTGATCGGGTAACGACTGGTCTCCCGAAATAGCGCGAAGGCGCCCAGTGTGCCCGTTAATCAAGACATACTTATAAGTATTAGGTCGGTGCTGATCATAACCGCCAACGCAATAATAAGTTGACTGACGATTATACTGTGCAAAAAAATCTGCTCGCTCAATATGGCCTTGAGTTCGGGCAATGCGCACAGCTTGCGAACGCGCAGTAATCCGCGCTGCAGTGAGCGAATAATAGCTCCCTACTACAAGAGCGATGAGTACCACGATAATTCCCACAATAATAGTTCGGTGTGCCTGTTTTCCCATGATCCTATCCTTTTTTGGTTACGACCTTTAGTTTAACAAAATTCTTTTTATAAAAACATCTTAAGTTGTTGAACAATTGCGGCATTCGAATTAAAAACTTGATACTTGGGCAAACCTAATTCGCGATACATCTGTTGTCCATAACGAGTATTGGCAATACGCGAATCTAAAAATAGCAGAACACCGCGATCTTCAGGGGTTCGGATCAACCGCCCCACTTGTTGTTTTAAGCGCCGAGTAGCAGTGGGTAAACTTTCAACAGTGAAAGGATTGAGATGTTGTCGGCGCCAAAAATCACTTTTGGCCTGAACTAGGGGATCGTCCAAGGCGTCAAAAGGTAAATGAGTAATAATCACTAATTTTAAAGCATGCGGTGCTAGATTAACACCCTCACCAAAACTTTGCGTCGCAAATAAGACAACTTGGCGACCTAGCGCAAACCGCTTTTGCAAGCGCGCATTAGAGCCGTTGCCTTGCACCAAAAATTCCCATTGATTAGCTAAGTTGGTGGTCGCTAAGTAACTTACCACCGTTTGGATAGTGGTTAAAGAATTGAATAAGATCAAAACCTTCCCGGACTGTGATTTTAAAATTTCCCATAAACATTGAGTTAATTGTTGTTCATAGTCCGCCTGGGCGCGAGGAGGCGGTATATGCTCAGCTACATAGACTTGAAGACGTGTCTCTAGTGCAAAGTCTCGTTTCAAAATTAATTTTTGTTGACGATCTAAAGGCTGAGTGAGCCCCAATTGCTGTTGGAAATTTTGAAAACTATGATGATATGCTAAAGTTCCCCCAATAAATAAACAGCATGAAAATTGCTCTTGCAAAGCCGTTAGATAATTACTCTGATCAAATAATTGAGTGCATAAACTTAAACTATCCCAATTATGATACTGTGTCTGCTGCAAGATCCAACTAGTATGTGTCCGCCAAATTGAACCACTGGCTAATAAGTCTTCGATTTGCCGTTCTTGATAAACCAGTGTACTATATTCCGTTCTTAATTGGTAAATGATCCGATTAATGATGATCGGGGTATTAGGTTGAATAGCTTCATAAAGATCAAATAATTTACTTAATTTTAATAAAATACTTTGTAAACTACGAGCTAATTTTTCTAAACGCTGTAACGTCAAAGGTAAAATTTGTTCCGGATTCAACGCCAAGGTAATGGGTTTTTGTCGTTGATCTAAGGGGACTAATTTTTTTAAATAATGACTGCTTAAGTCTGCTTGAAAAATTGCCAGCTGTTGCGTAAAAGTATCAAAAGCTGCTTGTAAACTACTCAGATCGTCATGTGTCCAGGCCGCTAACTGATTGGTCGCAAAAAAATCGCGTAAGGTTACACGATTTTGATACAATAGATCACTGGTTTTTTTCAGTGCCGTCTTAAGTACTCCGATAGTCAAACAAGCGTGCAACTGCAAAGAGTGGTTCAATAAACTGCTAGCTTCGTCCACAACCAAAATGGCCGAGTCAGACCAAATTTTAGTATTTAAACTGCGTAATAAATAAGCTTGATTAGTAATAATAAAATCACTTTGAGCAACTTGGCGTTGACGTCGTTGCCAAAATTCATATTCGTGAAATTGGCTTTGTTGTCGATGACCATTGCTGCGAATAAGTTTAAAAAAGTCATTATCATAGTTCGTTAAATTTAGTTCATTCAAGTTGCCGGTTTCGGTTTGCGTGAGCCAAACTAATAACCGCATTTTGACAATGGCGGTAGAGCGTCGAATAGGAGCATGAAATAACCAAAAGTAAAAATTATCTAAATCCAAATAGTTGTACGGACTACTAATAGTGACGGCCGAATAATGGTGCTGGCGAAGGTGATTGAGTATTGGCAAAGCTTCTTGAAGCAATTGCTGCTGCAGTAACTTAGTTGAAGTAGCAATTACCACCACTTGTCCTTGATCAACGGCATACGATAAAGGTAATAAATAACCTAAGGTCTTCCCCATCCCAGTCGGCGCATCGATCAGGGCTAACGGTGTCTGCGTGATTGTTTTGCGATAAACAAAATTCATCATTTTCATTTGTTGGGGACGTAACTCAATTTTTGGTCCCAACAGCTGCTTCTTTTTGGCCAAACTCAGAGGAAATTTGCTGGCTTGTGGAAGACTGTGACTAGACCTAGTGGGACGTTTTAAAATCAGATGATGAACTTCAACTAAATCAGCAGCTAAAACAGCAGGCTGATTTTGCATTTGCTCACTAATACTATCGATAAAATCGCCCGTTTGGCGCAACAAGCCCCCACTAAAACGTTGCAACGTTTTTAAAGTCAGTACGGGTAAATGTTGCAGACACTGTTTTAAATATAAAAATAATTGCGCTGTGGCAGCGGCATCACTATCGGCTTGATGCGGCTGATCGTGTTCGATATTGAGATACCTGGTCAAATCACTCAATTTAAAACTTGGAGCTTGCGGTAAAAGTATCTGCGCTAATTGGACGGTATCAATCGCCGCAATGTTGGGTACGGCGTAACCTGCTGCGCGCAAAGCATCTTGTAAAAATGGCCAATCAAAATTGACATTATGGGCCACAAACACCACGTCTTGCAAGAGCGCTTGAATTTTGGGTGCATAAAAAGCAAACGGTGGTTGTTGTGCTAATTGATCATTGGTTAAATTCGTTAATTCACTAATTCGTTCTGAAATCGGTTGTTTTGGATTGATCAAAAAATTATACTGCTGTGTTAAGTGATCTTTTTCAACTAAAGTAGCCGCAAATTGAATAATTCGATCGCCTTGCTTCCACTTAGTCCCTGTGGTCTCCAAATCCACCACTAAATATTTTGTTTCTATATCCATATTACTAGTCTACACTAATTGTTTGATTTATCGAGAGAAAACAGAGATATTTGTGCACCACGTTTTGCTGTGTCACACTTTCAATCGCTTGCTGATATAATTGCAATTGGCCCCGATAGTTGTTCACTGCTTGTGATAATGAATGATTTCCCTCTTTTAAATTAAGATTGAGATAATCCGTTTTGTAATCAAAAACTGTAATTTGCTGATGAGCATCATAAAACCAGCCATCAACAATTCCGTGCACCAAAACTTGTTCCGAATCTGTTTGCTGAAAATTTGTAAAAACATCCCGCGCCGGAATTAACATCGAAAACGGCCATTCTCTTTTTAAAGAATGCCGTTGCTGCCAAATGGTTTGTCCCAAATCACTAGCATAAAAATCTTCTAAACTTTGATAATCAATCTGGCTAGCTACAGCAGGCATTAACAGATGCTGGTCAATTAGTTGTTGGGCTAAGGTACGAAAATCCGCAGCGGTTGGCACCGTCGTTAAAGAAATTTGTTGTAATAACAAGTGGACGGCTGTTCCAATATCTGCCGGGCGGACATTATTTTGCTCAGTAGTCAAAAAACGCGGCCGATTAAAGTCATTCATAATATAGCGATTACCTTGGTTAGCCTGCGTGTCAATTATTGGTAAATGCTGATCTTCTGGTTGCGCAAAGACATGTTTAATTTCTGATACTGCTTGATAAGCGGTCGTTTGCGTAGCTGCTTGATGTGGATATTGTAGTTGTAAAATAGTTTGAGCCGTGTTCGAAAAAGTGTCAGCTACTTGAGAGATGGATTTGGATGGCTGTTGATTGGCTTGTTCGTCAGGTACAGCAGCTACTGTGGGTTGTGTTTGTGCGACAAAATGCAAAGTAAAGTGAAATGGGCTTTGGGGCGTGGCCACTGCAGTTTGCTCATCGCGCAATTGTCCATTTTGCCGCCAAACGTACTGAAGCATTGCTTGAAAAGAATTAAATTGCAGTCTTATCGCTGTACTAATCACGCCACTGGATTGTAAATGCAGAGGTATTTGCCATTTACTCCAGGCTGTTTTTAAATCGTCTTTGATGGCCCCCACTAAAATTAATTTTTGCTGTGCGCGGGTTAAAGCTACATAAAGTAGACGGATTTCTTCTGAAAGGATCTTTTTTTGCTGCTTGGCTTTCATTGCTGTGAGCGGCAAAGTTTCATAAGTAATTCTTGTTTGCGGATCCAAATATTTGAGACCAATACCCTGTTGGGCGTCTAACAAATATTTTTTCTTTAAGTCATCCGTATTAAAGTGATGATTGATATTTAACAAAAAAACGACCGGAAATTCCAGACCTTTGCTGCCATGAATCGTCATAACTTGAATTTCATTTTGATCTGGTTGAAAAGTTGTCGGCCGGGCTAAATCATGGTCATTGTCCTGAATATGCTGAATAAAGCGAATAAATTGAAAAAGACCTTTAAATTCCATTTTTTCAAATTGATCGGCTCGTTGATATAAAGCATGTAAATTGGCCACTCTTTGAATCCCATTCGGCAATCCACGAACATAGGATAAATACCCGGTTTTTAAATAAATTTGCCAAATTAACTCAGCAATGCTCATTTTGGAAACTAAATTGCGAAAATCAGATAATTGCTCTACAAAAGCGGTAACTTTGGTAGTCAAAGCCTTTGCGAAGGCATTAGCCTGATTATAAACTGGATCATGTAAATAACTGATCAGCGCTTCGTAATAATTACCCGTCCGATTATTAATGCGCAGATAAGCTAATTCATTTTCATTTAAACCGACTAAAGCCGAACGAAGAACAGCCACTAAGGCAATATCTTGATGTGGATTATCAATAATTTGGAGCATCGATAACATTACTTGAACTTCTGTAGCTTGAAAATAATTGGCTGCATCCTGGACTACTACCGGCAAATGAGCTTGGCTCATTTGATTGATTAAATCATTATTCCAACTTTTAGTCCGGGTTAAAATCGCAATATCCCGATATTCGATAGGCCGCTTATGGCCGGTCTGGCGATCATAAACTTCATATTTTTGAGCCATTAATTCTTGAATACGTTGAATAACCAACCTAATTTCTGCTTGATCAGTGGTTATTTGAGCGGCATCGACCGTTTGTTGCAAGTAAATCTCCGTACCATCTTCAATTTCTGGCGGAAAGTTGCCGCCCGCCACTAATTTAGTTGTGGTTGTATAATCAACATCCCCAATAGTTTGATCCATAATGCGTTCAAAAATAGCATTAATCGTCGCAATAACATTAGTAGAAGAACGAAAATTTTCCGCGAGATTGATGAGTTGTCCGGCTTGTGGGTCAGTCTGCATTTGATGATATTTATTAGTAAACAAATATGGTGCTGCTTGACGAAAACCATAAATTGATTGCTTAACATCACCGACCATAAATAAGTTGCCAGGGGTTTGTTGTTTAAATTGTTGAATAATGGCCTCTTGCAAAGGATTAGTATCTTGATACTCGTCAATTAAAATTTCGGCAAATAAATCACGATAATAATCGCGTGCTAAAAAGTGCCCCTCTTTTTGGGTTTGCAAAATTTGAAGAGTATAGTGTTCCAAATCATTAAAGTCCAAACAATGTTGTCGCTGCTTTTCCTGCTGGAATTTTTTTAAAAATTGTTTTTCTACTTCCACTAACTTTTCAATTAATTGTTGTGATTTGTGTAAAATCAGTTGCCAATCGTGATTTTTTAATGCAAAAAATTTATATTGCCAATCTTCGATTGTAGGATTAATACTCTTTTTAAAATCATTCAGCGGCGCGACAGTTTCAGCGGGAGTTTTCGGCCGGGCGCGACCTTTAATTGGTGATAAAGCCTGTACTTGCTGACATAATTCATCCCACGAACTAGCAGATAGTTGGATTTTTAATTGCTGTAATTGCTGTTGTAAGGTCTGGATACTAGCTTGATAGCTAGTTAATTGTTCATGTTGTTGCACATAATGTTCCGCCTGCTCTAATTGCAGTAATAAAAACTCAAGTTGTTGTGTCAAAGTCGGTTGAAACTGCTTTTGATAAAAATCAGTTTGCGTTAATTCATCATTCATTGCATATTGTTGCGGTAATTGCGCTAACCATGCTTGAGAATCTTGATTAGTTAACACAAAATTGGTCAGCTGGAAAATAACTTGCGCCATTTGGTCATCATTAATGCCAGTCACAAAATTATTCTCCAAAGCAAAAAAATCTGTATCCTCAGCTTGGTAGTAGTGTCTGCGCAGCTGATCCCAAGCACGTTCTTCCAACAGAAAGCGTTCATTATCATCACTTAATAAGCGAAAAGTCGGATTTAAATCAATCAAGTAATAAAATTTTTGAATGACCCGTAAACAAAAAGCATGCAAAGTACTGATATAAGCCCCCGGAATTAAGGCTAACTGATGTGATAAATGCTGGCGTAAGCTGGGGTCAGCGATCTTTGGCAGTTGTTCGCGAATAGTTTGCGTTAACCGTACTTTCATTTCCCGAGCGGCCGCTTCCGTAAAAGTGACAATTAAATAATGATCGATAGACTGACCAGCTAATAAACGTTGGATAATACGATCGACTAAAATCCGAGTTTTCCCCGAACCGGCAGAAGCCGAGACCAGGATATCACTGTGCTGGGCATCTAAGGCTTTTTGTTGATTAATAGTCGGTTTAAATTTTGTCGGCATAGCCAGCCTCCTTTAATTTTTGATTAATCCGTTTCAAAAAATCTTTTTTGCTTAAAGGTCGCACTAAGCGATAGTTATTTTCTGCGAGCATCGCATCAAAACGCATAATCGGTAAATAATCACTGTATTGCAAAGTAGTACGTTGTTTATCCAGCCGCACAGGACTCAGACTAATTTCTCCGGCTAAAATTTTTTCAGCGGCCAACATGATCAGATAACGATTATAAGCCAGCATCAACTGGAATTCGGCATAAGACACCGTCTTATTAGGTTTTAAGCGTTGATTTTTATTTACCGGAAAGATTAAAGAAGCTTGTTGGGCATCTGGTGCTAGTTGTGCCCCTGTTTGTCCTTTATCAATTACCAAGCCTTTATAGCTATATTGCTTAAACAGCTTTTGGTGAGCCGTTTGTGGTTGGCCTTTTAAATCTTCAAATTTAACAATTGGATCTTGTAATTGAAAATAAAATCCCCCAATGGGCACGGCTGCTTCCCCCATGAGTGAAGGATCGTTGAGTAAACTAGCTAAATACGTCATCATTTGTAAATCTAAGCCCGCATAAAAATCACTATATTTAAAATCATGCGCGCCGGATTTATAATCTACCACGAAATAATTGTCCGGATATTGGGTCAAGCGATCGATGCGATCAATTCGTCCCCGAATAACAACGCTTTGATGATCATTTAATTGATAGGTCAAAGGTCGGATATTATGAAGCGCTCCCACCTGCCCGAATGCAACCTCTGTTTTAAATGGATAAAAAGGCACCAATTGTGTCTGCCGCCGAATAGCCTCCAATGAGCGTTGGATAGTTTGAATGAGCCGTTGTCGGGCAAATTTTTCATCATATGAAAAAACTTGGAAAGATTTTTGTTGTAAAACCTGTTGAATAACTTGGTGTGCTACCACTGCTAATTGTGCTTCATTCAATTGATTTAACGACAATTGCTGCTGTTGTAAATTTTTAATCGTTTCATCAAGTACTTCATGGTAAAAAGTTCCTTGATTGGCAGGAGTAATTTTAAATTCTGGACGCGGCTTTAAATTCAAACCATAATGCAAAAAGTATTCATAAGGGTTTTGATAAAAGCTTTCTAATTGTGAAATAGAAACAATTAATTGATCACCATACAAAGCGCGGGCAATTTGCGGTTGGAGCGGTTGTGGTTGATTATGATAATCTAAGGCAGACCAAATCTTTTGCAGTTGGGTTTGGTGTGTGGGTAACTGATTTAATAGTGTGCGCAATTGCTGCCAAGGAGCAGCAACAGTTTGTCCGCGTTCTTGTGCCTGGCGATAAATTGCGACCACTTGGTTAGCGGTAATGATGGGACTACCGACGAAGTGCAAAATTTCATCTTCCGTGGTGACATTAGCAGCATTCAATGGTCGTACCGGAATTTGAAAATGCTCTTGGAGTAATTTAACATACGGCGACATTTGCACCACCGAATCATTTTTGTTGGTGGCATAAGTAAAAATCAGACGCTCTGTACCGGATAAAAAAGCCAATTCATGTAAATAAGGCTCCGCACTATTAATATCTTGGCTAGTTTGAGGCAAAGTTACATCTTCAGTAATAATAGTTTGTAAAGTTTGTAAATCATCATCGGTTAATAAACGATCTTGATGATTTTGCAGCGGCATATCGACATCATTGGCTCCCATAATTAATGTAATGCGGCGATTATTATTATGAATGGCACTAAGACCAGAAATCTGAACCGAGTCTAACACAGAGGGAATCGTTGAATAATTGGCATTTTCAAACCCTGTATCCATCACCGTCCGAAATTCATCGACTACAAACGGTGCGGTTTCAAAAATGGTGACATAATCATCCAAAATAGCAACGAAAGTATTGACAATTTGCTGGGGTTGTTGGCTCAAAGCAATATCGCCCGCTTTAACTGCTTGTTGCTCCCAATTTTTCAGATTGGCGAATACCTGAAATTCCTCTAAAAGTTGGTACAATTTGGTACAGGCTTGTTGACAATTTAACTGAGTCGTGACAATTTGCTGCACTTCTTGATAGACTGCCATGATCAAATGTTTAATCCGATTGATTTGAGCCATCTGCTTTTGGATGGTTTGACTAGGACTATCATTGGGAAAGTCAGCTTCTTGTAGCCAATCAGCAGCCCGGAGGCCATGAGCTAAAACATAATTATCACACAAATCTACGGCTTCTCGATAAGCCGTTAAGGGCCAATTGGCGGGGACAATCAATTCTGTTTTTAATAATCGAAAAACATCACTATATTGCAAATTATTTTGGTATAAATCAAACAAGCTATCCAATAAATCTTTAAAAGCATGACTCTGCATCGAATGCTGTAAATCCAAGAAATAACTAATGCCTTGGTTAGTAAAATAGGGTTCTAAAAATTGTTGATAATCCGTTAAATCCCGAGCCAAAACTAAAAAGTCTTGATAGCGATAATTCTGCGTAGCCACTAATTGCCGAATATAAGTGGAAACCGCAGCGACTTCGGCTTGTGGTGAAGTGGCTACCCAAATTTGAACAGCTTGGGGATCGGGCAAGTTCACCGGCGTTAATTGCTGTAAATTTGTATTTTGCTGGATCCAAAAATCATCGACCATGGCCAAAGATGGACAAACCCGTAATGATTGGGTTACCTCATTAGTCACTGGTACTTGAGCTTGACGCGCACTTTGTGTTAATTTTTGCCACACTTGCCGGGGGCGATGGAAGAAAATGCTTTCCTGGTTTTTATCATAAGGATGATCCAGTGTCAAACTAATTTGTACTTCAGCACTATGACGAATCATCGTGGCTAGCAGTTGTTGTTCGGCCACCTCAAAATAAGCAAAGTCACTGACAAAATAATGGGTTGTAGTCTGGTGGGGATCATGGCTTAAATATTGGTCTAAAGCTTGCCATAATTGATTGTCATCACTATAGCGGCCCTGAACTTGTGTTAAATAAGCTTGATAAATTAACTGTAGATCCGCCAATTTCCATTTTAAATCACCTTGAGTTTGCACTTGTTTTTGCCATTGCATTAAGTCCGTCGGCGTAATTTGATTTTGCAGTAGTTGTTGGATTTGCTCTTGCAGCGTAGTAATAAACCCGGCTCGTTGTGCTTCACCCGCATATAAGCGTAATTGCTTACTTTGATCGCGAACAATTCGTGCTAAAATCATAGCTTGTGTCGTGGATGTCAATCGAGGTTGTTGATAAATGGGTTGTTCACGTAAATAAAACCATGCTAAGCGCGAAAAAGATAAAACTTGAATTTGATTAGTAGCAAAATAACCTGATTGCTGCTGCAAGGATTGTAAAACGGAAACTTCCATTTCAAAAGCAATGTGATTGGGAACTAACCAGATAAATTGATCCGTTGGATAGCAAGCTGCTTGAACAGCTAAGCGCTGCAACAGCTGAGCTTTATTATCATTTTGGGCTTTGCCTAAAATAAAGTTTAATTTCATAGAAAACCTTGCTCCAATTCTCACTCTTGCGAATAAAACTGTAAAACTTAAAATGTTTGTGTAGAATAAATTATTATATAGAAGGATGATTGATTGTGAATTTTACTTCTGAAACACATGGTAAAATTATTTTAATGGGTGAACATGCTGTGGTTTATGGCCAACCGGCAATTACGATTCCCCTTTTGAACCTCAATACACAAGTTGAAGTGCAACCCAGTTTGCAAGCGGCTGATTATTTGGATTCAACTTATTATTGTGGCCCTTTAGCGCAAGTTCCGCCTAGTTTAGAAGGCATGGCGGCTTTGATTAATCTGTTAATTAAAGATTTGCCGATTGAATCTCATTTAAAGATCAAAGTGCTTAGTGATTTGCCAATTGAACGAGGAATGGGGTCTTCAGCGGCTACTGGTTCGGCCATTTGTAAAGCCTTATTTGCCTTTGCCAACACCCATCTCACTTATGAAGATCTTCTTCATTATACAAATTTTTCCGAAAAAATTATTCACGGAACCCCCAGTGGGGTTGATGCCGTTACGGTGAATGCTAGCCAACCAATTTATTATATCCGTCCAGATCGGATTTCTACTTTTAACATGAATTTACAAGGTATTTTAGTTATTATTGATTCTGGAATGCGTGGTAATACCGGGGCCGCTGTGCATGATCTCCGGATTTTGAAACAACATCGGCCGCAATTGGTGGAACCTTTGCTTCAAGAACTGGGAAGCTTGTCGCAACAAACTAAACAAGCAGTTAGTTCTAATCAACTGCCACGATTAGGACAATTGTTTCAACGTGCGCAACAAATTTTACAAACCTTACAAGTCAGCAATCATCAACTGGATATTCTGTGTCAACGAACCCAAGCTGCAGGCAGTTTGGGAACTAAAATTACTGGTGGTGGTCGGGGAGGCTGTTTAATCAGTTTAGCAGCTGATCAGACTACGGCCCAGCACATTAAAACCGCGGCTTTGTCCGCCGGCGCGCAACAAGTCTGGTTGCAGCCTTTGACAAATTATTAATTGGAGATTTGAACTCTTGGAATATCAAAATACACAGACAACTGCTCATACGAATATTGCCTTTATTAAATATTGGGGTAAAAAAGATGCGCAACTCAATTTACCCTGTACCGACAGTTTATCACTTACTTTAGACGGTTATTTTACGACAACCACTTCTAAATTTATTTCGGATAATGAAGATCAAATTTGGTTGAATGGTCAGCGCGCTCCAGTAGGTTTTTTTAAACGTACTCAAAAATTTTTAGATTTATGTCGGCAATTGAATCATTGTAAGCAAAAAATTCAAATTATTACGACTAATCATGTGCCAACAGCAGCAGGACTGGCTTCTTCGGCCTCAGGTTTTGCAGCTTTAGCCGGGTCTTTAAATAAACTATTTCAAATGCATTTATCACGTGCACAACTATCTTGTTTAGCGCGTCGAGGTTCTGGCTCAGCTGCGCGTTCCATTTATGGTGGTTGGGTTTGGTGGCAACAAGGTTCATCTGATCAGACTTCCTTGGCTGTGCCTATAGATGAACACCCGCAGCTGCCGATTTGTTTGCTCAGTGTGGTTTTTAACGATCAACCTAAAAAGATCTCCTCGACTCAAGGAATGGAACGGGCCCGCACTACCTCACCTTTTTATAGTTGCTGGCCACACATTGTAGCTAACGATTTGTCGGCTATGAAAAAAGCTATTGCTACTGCTGATTTGCAGCAAATTGGCCAAATTGCGGAAAATAATTGCTTGGCAATGCATGCTTTAAATTGGAGTGCCCGTCCAGCGTTTTCATATTTCACCGATGCAACTTGGAAATTAATTAATTTGCTTCAACAATGGCGTCAGGAATTACAATTAGTTGCCTACGCTACCGTGGATGCAGGCCCCAATGTTAAAATTATCACTCAAAAAAATCAAGTCCAACAAATTCAAGCCCGAGTCCAACATTCTTTTCCTGAAGCCCAAACAACAATTTTATATCCCGGATCGGGTATTCAGTAAAGTATGCTATAATACTATTTCGGTTAATTATTATGTGAAAGGTTTTGATGATGTGATAACGGTTAAAGCCCCAGGCAAACTATACATAGCTGGTGAATATGCAGTAGTAGAACCTGGTTATGAGGCTATTGTGGTCGCGGTAGACCAGTTTGTAACGGTTTCAATTGAACAAGCACAAAAATTTGGGACGATCAACTCAAAACAGTACCAGGAAACGTCCGTCTTTTGGCAACGTAAAGGTAATCAATTGGTCATTGACAATCGTGACAATCCTTTTGAATATATTTTATCATCAATTAAGTACACCGAAGAATATGCATTAGAAAAACGGCATGAACTAGCCCTATTTGATTTAACGGTCAATAGTCAACTGGATTCCGATGATGGCAAAAAATATGGTCTCGGATCTTCCGCAGCAGTGACTGTGGCTACGGTTAGAGCCCTATCCGAGTTTTACCAACTACATTTGTCAGCCGAAGAAATTTTTAAATTAGCAGCTATTTCTCATTTTAAAGTACAAAACAATGGCTCTTTTGGTGATTTGGCAGCCAGTGTTTACGGGGGCTGGATTGCTTATCAATCACCCGATCGTCAATGGTTAACCAATATGTTAGCCAGCCGCCCTTTGGTCGAAGTTATTCAATTACCTTGGCCCCAATTAAAAGTGGAACCGTTGCAATTCCCACCTGATTTAAATTTATTAATTGGTTGGAGTGGTAAACCAGCTTCCACGCCGATTTTAGTGGATCAAATCGCCACTTCTCGAGCCCATGCAGCTCAACACTATCAAGAATTTTTGCATGCATCGCGGCAATGTTTACAAATGATGATCACTGGTTTTAAACAGCAGAATAGCCAAGTAATTAAACAACAATTAACGGTCAATCGCCAATTATTACGTGATTTAGCTAATTTCAGCGGAGTAACCATTGAAACTAAAAAATTAACCCAATTGTGTGAAATTGCCTTACACCACGGTGCAGCAGCCAAAAGTTCCGGCGCTGGCGGTGGAGATTGTGGTATCGCAGTGATTAATGCAGATCCAAAAGTGCGACAAGCTTTACTAGCTGATTGGCAGCAACACCAAATTCAACCCCTGAATTTTAATGTTTATTCGCTGCAGAAAGATTAGAGGTCGGTAATGCCCAAACAACCTATAGATTTACAACGTAAGCTGGAACATTTATTTTTAGCGGAAAAATTTTATCAGACTACTAATCCTACTTTTGAGGAATTAAAACTTTTACCCCCGGCTTTACCTGAAACAACTATTGATCAAGTTCAATTGACGACGACCTTTTGCAATCAAACGCTACCTACTCCCCTGTATATTAACGCGATGACTGGTGGATGTGCTCAAGTGACAGCGATTAATCAAAAATTAGCGCGAGTCGCAGCCGCTTTACATCTGCCCTTAGCGGTTGGGTCTATGAGTAACTATCTAAAGTATGCGGGCATCTCCGGGGTGTCGGAATCATATGAAATTGTGCGCCAAACCAATCCTCATGGTTTTATTTTGGCAAATGTTTCGGCGCATGTCTCAGCGACAGATGCCCAAAAATGTGTAGATTTAATTCAAGCGCAAGCTCTGCAAATTCATGTCAATGCGGCCCAAGAAATGGTCATGTCGGAAGGAAACCGCGGTTTTGTCTGGCAGGAAAATATTCGAAAAATTGTTCAGCAAGTATCAGTTCCCGTTGTTGTCAAAGAAGTGGGCTGTGGGATGACTCAAAAAGATGTATGGCATTTGGAACAGCTCGGGGTCCAAAATATTGACCTAGCTGGGCGTGGTGGGACTAATTTTGTACAAATTGAAAATGAACGCAATCATCAACAAGATTATAGCTTTTTACAAAATTGGGGCCTGACTACTTTAGAGTCCCTGGTGAATGTCGTCCCAAAGCAACATTCTGCGACAATTTGGGCTTCCGGGGGGATTCGTTCGCCCTTAGATGCGGTTAAATGTTTAGTTTTAGGTGCAAGCGCAGTTGGCTTGGCTGCTCCGGTTTTACATCAATTAAATCATCACAGTGTGGAACACACCATCCAATACTTTCACACTTGGTTGCAACAATTACGGGAACTTGTGGCTTTATTGGGTTGTCAGTCCATCCAGGATTTAACTCAGGTTTCTTATCGTTTATCACCACATTTAGCACAATACCAAACCCAAAACTGAGAACAATTACTGTTCTCAGTTTTTTTGATGGAATTTTTGAAAATGTCGTTGTAAATACTGGATCGTGAGACTGGGATGCTTTTGCTGAATTAACTCCAACGGCCGTCCGGTGGCGACTATTTTGCCGCCAGCTTGCCCCCCTTTGGGTCCGAGATCAATTAAATAGTCCGCTTGCGCCATTATATCCAAATCATGTGTAATGATGATAATGGTAGCTCCTTGAATTTTTAAGCGCTGTAAGACCTTTAATAAAGTTTGAACATCTAAAGGGTGCAAGCCCACAGATGGTTCGTCAAACACAAACAGGGTGTGCGCTTGTTGGTGATGCAGATGTTTAACTAATTTCAAGCGCTGTGCTTCTCCACCCGATAGGGTTGGTGTACTTTCACCTAAATGTAAATAACCTAACCCGACAGCGGCTAATAATTGTAATTGCTGCGCTATTGCTGGAATCGACACGAAAATTTTTTGGGCTTCAGTAACCGAGAGGTTTAACACATCAATGATGCTATAGTCGTGCCACTTAATTTGAGCTATCTCGGGTTTAAAGCGCTCACCATGGCAGACGGGACAGATTTCTTCCATATCAGGTAAATATTGAATATCTAAAGTAATCGTCCCTAATCCCTTACAATAAGGACATGCGCCCTGTTTGTTATTGTAGGAAAAATAAGCTCGACCCCAATTGTGATCTTGGGCTGCAGGTTGATGAGCAAACAAAGTCCGTAAGTGATCCATTAAATTGGTATACGTAGCTACCGAGGAGCGGCTATTTTTGCCAATAGGTGTTGCATCTACTGCCACCACGTGCTGTAAGTGCGTTTGTAAAGCTGAAACCTGCGCCGGTAAAGGCAAATGCTGTTGTCTTTGCTGTAAAGCCGGGACCAAGCTGTCTAAAATCAAACTAGTTTTACCGGCTCCCGAAAAACCTGTAATCGTAGTAATTTGTTGTTCCGGAATCTGCACTTGAATGTTGTGCAAGTTGAAATAATTTTGGACTTGCAATGTTGTCATGTCTTGGTTTGAGACAGTAGCTGACTGATGGGGCCAAATGGTTGCCTTGCCCGTTAAAAATGGACCAATTAATGATTGGGGATTTTGGGCTAAATCCGGAGGGGTGCCTTGTGTCAAGACCTCCCCTCCGGCAATCCCGGAACCGGGGCCCATTTCGATTACCCAATCAGCTGCTTCGATTAAAGCCACGTCATGATCGACGACTACCAAAGAATTACCTTGAGCAACTAATTCATGCAAGATATCAATTAAACCATGAACATTATCCGGGTGTAATCCAATAGAGGGCTCATCTAAAACATATAAAACTCCGGTAGTTTGAATCCGTAAAGTTTTGGCTAATTGAATGCGTTGCAGTTCTCCAGTAGATAAAGTATTGCCACTGCGATTTAAGGTTAAATAGTCTAAACCTAATTTTAATAAGGGCTGTAAACTATCAGTTAAATCCTGCATTAATACCGCCGCCAATGATTGCATATTAGCAGGTAATTCCTTTTTTAAGGTGGTCAACCACGGCTTGATTGAACCTAAAGGTAAAGCTGTCACTTCCGCAATGTTTTTGTGACCACATAGTTGTTTTAATAATTCTGGATTTAAGCGCGAACCATGACACTCAGGGCAAACCGCAAACCGGAAAAACTGATTAATTTGTGCTATTGACCGCTCACTTTTAGCATTTTTGGCCGCTTCATAAACCGCCTCATAAGCATTCTCGTATAGAGCATTTTCCGAGTGAAAAACGCGTCCCGTGGAAGTCCGAAAATCAAACGGATAGCGTTTCTTTTCACCGTGCAAAACGATTTCTTTTTCATGGGGAGTTAATTCTTTGTATGGGACATCAATCCGCACGCCTAAATTTTCGGCCATGCTGGGCATAAAATTACGACCCGGTAAATGCCAAGAGGCAACGGCGCCTTCTTGTAATGATAAATTGTCATCTAAAATTAATTTTTGAGGATCTAAGGTCCGAACCTGGCCAGTTCCTTGACACTTGGGACAAGCACCGGCAGCGTTAAACGCAAAATCTTCCGCCGATTTCGCGTAAAAACGCACATGACAAACTGGACATTCTAGCCGCCCCATCGCAGCACCACTTAAATCCATAGCCTGGGCAATTTGTAAACTGGGCGCCAGGCGATGACCATTAGGACACACTGGTGAGCCCAAACGAGAAAAAATCAAGCGGATTTGATTAAAAATTTCACTCATGGTTCCTACCGTAGACCGTTGCGAGGGTACTTGAGGACGTTGATGTAAGGCGATCGCTGCCGGAATATGTTTTACTTCTTGGACTTGAGAGCGTTTATTTTGACCAATCCGCCGCCGAGTATACGTAGATAAGGCTTCCAGATAGCGACGTGAGCCTTCCGCATATAAAACTCCCATTGCTAAGGAGCTTTTGCCCGATCCCGAAAGGCCGGCGATTGCTACAAATTGATTGAGTGGAATTTGTACATTAATATTTTTTAAATTATGAACCTGAGCGCCAATAACTTCAATCTGCTGCACCGTATTTTTAGTTGCGACCATGAGTTCATCTTCCTCTTTTACTTACTAACTAACCATTATTAGAAACTACTGAATTCTAAGACCCTTAGGCAAGAAATTTTTTAATTGTCCCTGAACGACTTTACCCCAAGCAAAAATCTTTTGTTGATAGCTGACGGCAACCCAACCGGGGGCATAGGCTTTATTTTTTAATATCAGAGCTTCACCATGCACAAAATGGGCAAATTGCTCGGCCGTTAAATCAAACCGCTGCTGAAATTGTGTGGGTGATAAAGCCATGACTAACGCATGATCCGGTTCAAATCTTTTTTTCTTAAATTGCCCGAGCCGTAAGCCATTTCGGATAATCTTCAGCTGCGACTGTGGAAAAATCCCAGCCGGTGCCCATAATACCTCAGCTTGAGGTTGCAGCTGCTTAAACGAAACTCCTGTCAAGGTCGTGGTTTGAAATTGCTGCCACAATTGTACTTGATCAGCAGACAATCGTTTTAAGGACTTGCCCGCAGGCCTGGTGGAAGGCGCCGTCCCTTGCTTACTCACCGCAGCAATAAAATGGCCCTCACCTCTATAGTGATGCGGAAACAAGCGCAGTGCTCCTTGAACCGCCATTCGTTGTTGGGCCCACGCTGGCCGCCCCCGATCCATCTTAGATAGCGCCGGCAATGGCAAAAGTTGTATTTGGGGTTGATCCAACAGCCAGCTTAAATTTTGTTCATCTTCTTCGGGGGCAAAAGTACAAGTTGAGTAAATCAAGCGTCCGCCGGGACGTAACATAGTTAAAGCCGCGGTTAAAATCTTTTTTTGCCGCTGGGCACAAAATTGGATGTTAGCTACTGACCAGTAGTCGCTGGCGGAAGGATCTTTGCGGAACAAGCCTTCACCAGAACAAGGTGCATCCACTACAATGCAATCAAAAAATTCCGGTAAAGCTTGCGCTAATTGTTCCGGGGAGTTATTTGTGACTACAGTATGTGTTAATCCCCACCGTTCAACATTAGAAGAAAGCACTAATGCGCGTTGATGGTTGATTTCATTAGCCACCAATAGCCCTTGATCATTCATTAAAGCTGCTAACTGGGTGGTCTTGCCTCCTGGTGCGGCACACAAATCTAGGACACGCTCATGTGCTTGTGGTGCAGCTAATTGGGCAACATTCATAGCACTAGGATCTTGTGAATAAATCCATCCTGCCAAGTGATCAATACTTTGCCCTTGTATTTGACCGTAATAACCATTCGCAATACCTGGTACTGGCTGCGCCACAGATTCTTGTAACTGTGACAGAGATGCCTTCAAGGGGTTGATCCGAAAGCCATGAGTCGCGGGCTGCGTCAAACTTTGTTTAAAAGCGGTAAATTCTGCTGGGGCCATTAGTTGTTGATATCGGTTAAGAAACATTGCCGGTAATGTCATTTTGGAGAACCTTTCTGAAAATTAATAAAGAAAATTTGAATGAGCGCACCTAGATTGACCAGCGTAAATAAAGCTAAGAAATATAACAATAAATAATTCCAACTTAAGAGCTGTAAGCGCCAAAAAATTAGGCCGCCGGCTGCGACAAAAACTACTATTTGAGTCAGTAAAAATTTAAACCAATTTTCTAATTGATAGTCAGTTAATAAATCACCGCGTAAAGCCGAAATTTTGACGGCTCGGACTGTGGGAACTTGTAATAAAGTAGTCAGGCTTAAGACCAACAGGGCAATAATCCCTAAATAAATTAAGGTTTGCCCCCAACGATTCCACCAGGTCTGAGATTTTGGATTTAAATGGTTATTAATACGGTAAATTTGCCGGGCCTTAAAAGCCTTTTTTAATTGTTGTAACTGTTTAGGATAATGCAAAATCTCGCCATCAACAATGATTTGAAAGTTTCGCAATTGCGTATGATCATGTTGTTTGGGCGAGGTTGAAATAAAAACATGCTGATTCAAATTTTTAGTATTATTTAAGCCAGTGACGCCAATGACAGAATAATAATTTTGCCGTAACTGATAATAACTTTGCGATTGAGGTTTATATGCGGTTTGAGCGGCAACAGTCTGTCCTAAGACCACAAACGGAATCGGTGATTGAAAATCGCTTTTCACAAAAAAGCGGCCGCTAGTCATTGGAAGCTTTTTTAATCTTTTAGGCATATAAACATATGACAAGTTGGGATCATGTTTGGATACAAAATAAAGTTGCAGATTAGTTATTTTTTGCTGATCAATTTTCCGTAAAATACCCGGAATGGACTTTCGAGAATGGGTCACTAAATTCATTGCTTGGTTACTAATATTCCCACGATCCATCAAATTTTGATAATTGCGGGTATCATTTTGAGCTACTAAACGCCCGGCACAAAATAAGAGAAAAATAATTAAAACATTAATCCAAATTGTTTTTTTCATAGTTCACCTAACCATCAGAAGTCGATCTTTCACCAAATCAAAATGTGGATAGTACTGATTAATATTATGGATTCGCTGGTCGTACTTAAAATGGGCCCGTTGCCAAAACAGTGCGCTATTGGTGGCTCCTTGATATTCTCCAATAATCCAAAATTGCGGCTGGTTGGGTAACTGCCGAATTAATTGGAGGATTTGCCAATCGATTGGATCACCATCAGGACTCCAAGCTAATAAAATCACATCACTCTCAGCGCCATATTTTTGGACGGCTTGGCGCGCGTCTAGCTTTTGCACAGGAAACCAGCAGTTACGGCTAGTCTGACTCCAAGCGGCCCAGGAACCATTGTCGGTGGCAATAACTTTTTGGTCTCTTTGGGCTAACGCAGCACTTAAACTGGCGTTTCCTGCCATAATCTCTAAGTATCTTTGTTGCGGGAATTGTTGCACCCATTGATCCATCATCGGTTGATTAATCATTGCCCAAATCCCAAATCTTTTTTGGATATATTGGCGAAAATTTTCCAAAAAATGGGCCAACTGATTAATATAAGTGGTTTTTTCAAAAATGGAAGCTTGCGTCAAAAACTCATTATTAGCAATTAAACGAATTAAATCTTGTGCGTTAATTTCTAAATTTGATAAAATGACATTTGGAAGCTGTTTTTGGGTATAGGCCATAATCACTTGGTGTAACTGATGCAATAGCTGGCTACAAGGTCTATCCATTGCCAGTTGCGTTTGATATTGTTGAAGTTTTTGAAAATAATTAATTGCAGACAGTCCTTGATTTAAGAATTATTTAAAATTATTTGTTTTGCTCTTCTTTTCAAAAGTGTATCATAGATTATGATGATTGTAGAATTTTTTAAGTGAGGAACAGATGGTATGAGTAAAAATAAGACTCCGTCGAGTGTAAATTCGCCCGTGCGTGATGGCTTCATTTGGATTTTACAAACGGCACTTATGCTGGTTGTTTTGTGGGGGATCATGTGGCTTTTAAACCGGTATGTAATTGACAATACCCTAGTTCAAGGAACTTCAATGCAACCAACTTTTGAAGATCAAGACCGTGCGATCGCATGGCGCCATAGTAAAATCAAAACGGGCGATGTGGTGGTCATCGATGCCCCCGATCAGCCCGGATCTTTTTATATTAAGCGAGTCATTGCTACACCGAAGCAAAAAATAGTCGCCAAAAACAATCAGATTTATATTAACGGTAAGAAGCTGAATCAAAAATTCTTACAACCTGGCAGCAAATTAGTGGATGACGGTAGTAATGGTGTTTATGGAACTAATTACACAGACACTAATGATTTCAGTCTCAAAAGTTTGGCCAAAACCAGTAATTATCGTGCCATTTATTCTCAAAAACAGTTACAAGCAATGAAACGTACGAATCAAGTCCCTAATGGTACTTACTTTGTTATGGGGGATCACCGTAGCGTTTCCAAAGATAGCCGCTATATCGGTTGTATTCCCCGTAATAAAATCGAAGGTGTGGTCAAATTCCGCTACTGGCCCCTCACACAGATGAAGGTCTTTTAATTAAAGGAGTAAAGAAATGGATACCAAGTTAGCTGCATTAATTATTGATTACCAGAAGAAAACTGATAAAAATGATGCTCAGATGGCTTTTGAAAGTCATTTTAGCGTGGAAAAGATTCACGATATTAAGGCTGGAAAATCGGCTTATACTCCGGATGAAGAAAAACGCTTAGTACAATATATTAACGATCATCCCTCTAGTTCTAATTAAAGTTTGTTAGACTTAATAAAAATATCTAGCACTGGATAACTTCAGGCTAGATATTTTTTATTTCCCAAAAATGAGAGTCTTATTGATCAGATTTTAAAACGCCGCCAACAGCATAATGATCAGTTTGCATTTCGTTTAACACGATATGCACATGTTCTGCAGGTGCTCCTGTATTTTTGGTAATCGCTGCGGTTACGTCTTGCACCAGTTGTTTTAGTTGCTCCGGCTTGCGGCCTTCGAGTAATTCGATGTGAACTAAGGGCATAATAATTTCTCCTTTGCATATTAATTGAATAACCCTAATGATAACATTTATTATTCTTTACTTCATTAATTCTGACGGATTCGACATACAGGCTCCTCCATATTAATTCTGACGGATTCGACATACAGACTCCTCCATTAGTGTCTTTTTAGGTCACCTGGATTTGACTCCGACATATTGTTAGGAAACTAACATTTTAGCTCTAATTTTGTATAGTTATAAAGCAGTCACGTGCTAAAGTGATGCTATTAAATAAATTGATAAGGCTCTGTCGACAGTTGCGAAGATTGTACGGTGAGGGCCCACTGGTTCTCATGAGCCCAATGTTTAAGCAATTTAGCTGTTTGTACTTTAAAAATTGATTCAATATGATGGCCCGGATCAATAACACTCAAGCCGGCGCTTAGCATATCATGAGCGGTATGATAATAAACATCTCCCGTAATGAATACATCAATATGATCTTCTAACGCATCTAAGTAAAATTTACCTCCATCGCCACCAATAATACCGATACGTTGAACGACTTTGTTAATATCTGGGGTAATTAAACGCAAGCCTCCTAAATGGAACACCTGTTTAACATATTTGGCTAATTCTAAACAAGTCATAGGAGTTGCTAAAAGCCCCACGCGCCCTAACCCAACACCATCGTTATCGCGGGCAAAACTTTCTAGTTGTTGCAATTTTAAAGCTTGGGCCAGCCAATCGTTCATTCCGGGACAGGTTTTATCCATATTGGTATGCGCAGCATAAACCGTAATATCATGTTTTAATAATTCAGCATACATAGCATTTTGTGGAATAGTTGTATCCAAATTGACCGCTGGGTGAAAGATTAAGGGATGATGCGCAAAAATAAAATCGACTTGATTGGTGATCGCTTCTTGGACGACCTCTGGTCGAACATCTAAAGTGGTCAAAACTCGATGCACGGGTCGGCGCAAATCGCCCAATTGTAAACCAGATGGATCATGATTCATTTTTAAAATTAGCGGTGCATAGGCTTCAATCTGGGTGACAATATCTTGCCCTGTTACTTCCATAATTTAAATAATCTCCTCTATTTTTTGTAATTTTTGTTGTGCGACGGCAATCTTCGTAGGTTCTAAATGTTGAGCTCGAATCAAATTAGCTAACGTTAATTGCGTGCGTGTTAGTTGTTGTTGCCATTTATGACGAAATACAGGACTTTTCTCTTGCAATAAAAATGGTCCAAACATAATTTCTTGTGGGGTTAAGGCAGCGACTGCTTCTTGTTTTTGGGCTCTGATGATTTCATAATTGTGGCGCCCATCTTGTACGATAGCTTCAGCAACAATCTGCCAACAACCACTATCATTTAACCATTGGCGAACTAACGGCTCATCGTTATTAGGTTCCAGAATTAACTGAGAAATTGACTGTAACTGTTGAGAGCCGGCATTTAAAATATGCGTAATCAATTGCCCACCCATCCCCGCGATTACTGCTAAATCTACTTGATCGGCAGGACGAAGTCCCAGCAAACCGTCAGCTAGACGGGTTGCAATTTGTGTATCCAATTGCGCTGCCTGAATATTAGTTCGTGCAATCGATAACGGACCCACAGCCACGTCACAGGCCACAGCGTGTTGAATCATTTTTTTTTGGATTAAATAAATCGGAACAAATGCATGGTCTGTTCCAATATCCGCCAGACAGGTGACGGGAGGAACTAAATCCACAATTTTTTGTAAGCGATTAGATAACTTGTGCACATAAACCTCCTCATTATCTGAGACAATGAAAAAAACCGCGAATGCGGTTTATTCCAAAAAGTCCCGTAATTGTTTTGAACGTGATGGGTGCCGCAATTTACGTAGAGCTTTTGCTTCAATTTGGCGAATACGCTCCCGCGTTACACCAAAAACTTTACCAACTTCTTCTAACGTCCGGGTGCGGCCGTCATCTAATCCAAACCGCAGTCGCAATACATTTTCTTCACGATCCGTCAAGGTATCTAAGACACTTTCCAGTTGTTCTTTCAATAATTCATAAGAAGCGTGATCTTCGGGACTAGTTGCGTCATCATCTTCAATAAAATCACCCAAATGCGAGTCGTCTTCTTCTCCAATGGGAGTTTCTAAGGAGACAGGTTCCTGGGCAATTTTGAGAATATCCCGCACTTTGGCTGTCGGAATTTCCATTTCCGCACCAATTTCTTCAGGTGTTGGTTCTCTGCCCAAATCTTGTAATAATTGACGTTGAATACGAATTAATTTATTAATGGTTTCCACCATGTGCACCGGAATTCGAATTGTCCGTGCTTGATCAGCAATAGCCCGCGTAATCGCCTGACGAATCCACCATGTAGCATAAGTGGAGAACTTGAAGCCTTTGCGATAATCGAACTTTTCCACGGCTTTCATTAATCCCATATTACCTTCTTGAATTAAATCCAAAAAGTGCATTCCACGTCCGACGTAGCGTTTAGCAATGGATACGACTAAACGTAAATTGGCTTCAGCTAATTGTTGTTTAGCTTCCTCATCACCTTTTTCAATCCGTTGGGCTAATTCTACTTCCTGTTGCGCATTGAGCAAGGGTACGCGCCCAATTTCTTTGAGATACATTCGCACGGGATCATTCATTTTCACACCCGTGGGAGCCGACATATCGCTTAATTCTTTGTGGTTAACTTCTTTTTGACTCTTCAAAGCTAACTTGCTCGGCTCTCCTTGGGCATCGACGACACTTATTCCATGATCTTGTAAATGATCGATCAATTCGGTTACTGATTTACCCTTTAGTGCAAAAGGTTTTAAAATTTGCTCACTTAATTTTTGTTCAGAGACTTTTTTTTGATCATGATAGTCTTGAATTAATTTTTTAGTGGCTTTTTCTAATTCCTTGCTTGATTTGATGACACTCTTTTTCTTTTTTTCTTCTGCCATATTTAAATCCCTCTAATTGTTAACTGACTTGGCTTGATCCATCTGTTGGCTCAATACAATCATTTTTTTGGTTAGTTCCAATTCTTGTTGACTATCACCAATTTGCTTTGCTTGTTTTACTTGCACTTGATATTTCTGCAATTGTTGACGTTGCTTATTTTGTTCGATATTAGTGATGTAATCTTGAACTTCTTCGGGTAAATAATTATCCGGACGGGGCATCATTTCAATTGCCACGATCAAATCACGTAAGTCAGCGGGTACTAAATCTACAAATTGTGCAACGGTTAAATGTTCATTCATTAAAGATTCACGGACCCAATAATCAAAAATATCTTGATACTGCTGGTGCACAAAATGAAAACCAGAATGCTGATCAATAATCTGCAATACTTCCGGATAATGAAAAACAATATTTAATAGATTACGTTCGGACTTTTCAACACTGTCTAAACCAACGTATTCCTGATCGTGATCCGGCGCACTGCGTTTTTCCGCCTGATTTTGACCATAATCAGCCACTGGTGTTAAGATTTTCTTAGTTTTTTGTTGTTCTTGCAGTTCTTGTCGGATCGTGCTGGAAGGTAGATTTAAATGTTGGGCTAATTGTTCCACATACAATTCTTGTTGTACAGGCGATTGTACGGGCAGTATATATGCTAAGGCTGCATTTAAATAATCAACTTTTTCTAAATCATTGTTTAAGTTATACTGACGACTCAAATATTCAATCATAAAGGCTTCTGGGGATAAACTCTTATGATGGACTAATTGACTAAAGGCTTGGGCTCCTTGACTTTTAATAAATTCATCCGGATCTTGATTTTGGGGCAAAATAACTACACCAACTTCCAAAGAAGTGGACTGTAATAATTCTAAAGCTCGACAAGCAGCCTTGAGACCGGGAGCATCACCATCATAACAAATAATTAACCGTTGCGTTATCCGCTGCAATAAATAGACTTGTTGTTCGGTTAAACTAGTTCCCATGGAGGCTACGCCATTTTTGACACCAGCCTGGTAGGCGCTGATTACATCCATAAATCCTTCAAATAAAATGACTTCACCTTGTTGACGAATTTCTTTTTTGGCGGCTGCCAGATTAAACAGGGTTTTACTTTTATTAAAAATCTCCGTTTCCGGACTATTCAAATATTTCCCCACGGGCCTTTGGGGATCGGGTTTTTGTAAAATACGTCCTGAAAAAGCAATCACATCTCCGCTTTGATCTTGGACGGGAAATATCACCCGATCACGAAAGCGATCCAATAGTTTTCCTTCATCAGTTTGCGTAAACAAGCCGGAACGTGCTAATTCGCTTGTCTCCTTTTGTTTGACTTGAAAAAAACTCAATAGCATTTGCTGTTGATCAGGCGCAAAACCAATTTGAAAATGTTCCAAAGTGGCATCAGTTAGTTGACGCTGATGTAAATAATTCAGCGCTGTTTCCCCTAACTGTGTCCGCATTAAAATATGATGATAAAGTTCTTGCGCCGCTTGGTAGTCCTGCTTTAAGAGTGTAGCTGATTGGTTTTCGGATGGACCTTTAGCCGCCTGATATTCTGCGGGCAAAGATAAACCACTGAATTCGGCAACCTTAATAACCGCCTCAGGGAAACTCAGACTTTCAATCTCCATTAAAAATTTAAAAACATTGCCACCCCGTCCACAACTAAAACAATGAAAAATTTGTTTCTCCTCAGATACTGAAAAACTAGGAGTTCGTTCCTCATGAAAGGGACATAATCCAAACAGATTACGTCCTGATTTTTTTAATTGGACATAGGGTTCAATCACATCCACAATATTCGTTTTTTGGCGAACTTCTTCAATGAAAGCAGCAGGAATTTGAGCCATTGTCTCACCTCACAATCGCACTAAAGAAAAGATAGCCGCACTAAAAATGCGACTACTCAACCTAATTTTAATTATTATTTTACTCGTTTTGTCAGATGAATGCAAAAATTTTGCCAAAGATCATTTTACAATTAACTGAGTTAAATCACCAAAAACCTGAATCATCTGGGCTAACTGCTGCAATTGCCGCAAACGGTTGTATCGAATTTGGTCATCAGCAGCATTAATCATATTGTCGTCAAAATATTTGGTAATTGTTGGTTGCAACGCAAGCAGACCTTGCAATTGCTGATCATTGTCCCGTTGAGCAAAATCTGCGGCTAATTGTTGAACCTCTTGATAAAGTTGCTGTTCGGAAGCTGTTTCAAATAATTTGGGATTCACCGCAACTTGAGTAATGGGAAGTGCTGCTTTGGCAGTAATGCGCAATACCCTTGTCAAGGCCTCAATATCTTCTTTAAATTGGGAATCGGCTTGATGGGCCTGGAGAACTTGAGCATGCTGCAGCATGGCTACCGGATCAATAACTGTCGTAGTCGTCACGGTGGCAATCAGATCATGAGCTACTTGAGATTGAAGCAATAACTGACGGACCCGTTCTGTTAAAAATTCGTTCACTTCGGATACATGTTTATGATAATCCAGTTGCTTTTGCGCTCCAGTTTGCTGCCATGCAGCAATTATTTGCGGCTGCAATTGATTGAAATCTAGATGCCAGTGCTTTTTTTCTAAAATACGGACAATCCCTGTAGCCTGACGGCGCAGACTATAAGGATCATTTGAACCATTGGGAATTAAATCCACTGCAAAAAAACTCATAATACTATCTAATTTATTAGCTAATGCTAAAACCTGCCCTACAGTAGATTGTGGCAGTACCCCTTCAGCAGATGTTGGTAAATAATGTTCGCGGATGGCTTGGGCGACGGCGGGAGTTTCACCAAACTTCAGGGCGTATTTTTCCCCCATTACTCCTTGCAGTTCCGCAAATTCACCAACCATATCAGTGACGAGGTCAAATTTATAAATATCCGCGGCGCGCTGTAAATTTTGTTGTTCTTCTGCTGTTAAATTAAATTTTTGAGCTAAGAGCAGCGCAATGATTTTGGTACGTGTCATTTTTTCGGTCATGGAACCGATTTTATCATGAAAAGTAACATTCTCTAATTGGTGTACATAATAGTTAATATCGTGTTTTTGATCTTCTTGGAAAAAGAACGCGGCATCTTCTAAACGGGCAACTAATACTTTTTCATTACCAGCAATTACTTGGTCTAAATGCTGTTGATTCCCATTGCGAACCCCAATAAAATAAGGTACTAACTTATCGTCTTGATCCCGAACATAAAAGTAGCGTTGATTATCTTTCATGGAGGTAATCAAAACTTCTTCGGGTATTTGTAAATATTTAGGATCGAAGTGACCGGCAAAAGCCGTAGGATACTCTACCAGATTTGTCACTTCTTCTAACAATTCCGGATCAATTTCAATTTGCCAATGGTGTTGCTGTGCTAAAGTCTGTAACTGCTCTTCAATTAAATGCTGACGTTCTTGTGGATCGGCGATCACAAAATCGTCAGCTAGAGCTTGCTGATAGTCTGTTGCTTGTGCTAGAGTGATTTGACTACCCAAAAAACGATGGCCCCAAGTTTGATTACTGGTGTGAATATTGAGCAGCTGAAAATTGATCACTTCGTGGTCTAACAAGGCTACCACCCAATGAATCGGGCGAATATATTCTAACTTATATTTGTTCCAGCGCATACGGGTAGGAAAAGTCATCGCCGTGATCACATCTTTGATACCGGGTAAAATGTCGGCCGCTTGTTGGCCGGCAATATGTTTTTTAATATAAACATAATCAGTACCTTTGACTGGTTGGAAAAAAATATCCTGGACGCTAACACCTTGACCACGGGCAAAGCCTTCGGCAGCTTTCGTCCAATGGTTTTGCTCGTCCACTGCAATTTTTTTAGCGGGACCCTTAACTTCAAGATCTTGATCCGGTTGTTGATTAGCTAATTCGTGAACCAAAACTGCCAAACGCCGCGGCGTGGCAAAAGGTTCCACAGTTCCATGCTTTAAATTATTAGCATCTAAAAAATTTATTACGCGCTGTTTTAATTGTTCCATAGCGGGTGTCACCACATGCGCGGGCATTTCTTCTAAACCAATTTCTAATAAAAATGAATGCGTCATTATTTCATCTCCTGCAAAATTTTTTGACGGGTAGCTTCATCTAATAAAGGAAAACCTAATTTTTGGCGTTCACTGACAAAGGCTTGCGCCACTTGATGAGCTAATGAGCGAATCCGATGCATAAAACCGGCCCGTTCCGTTACGGAAACCGCCTTATGGGCATCTAATAAATTAAAGGTATGGCTACATTTTAAAATATAATCATAGGCCGGATGGACTAAATTTAAACTAATCAAACGTTTGGCTTCTTTTTCATAAGCATCAAAAAACTTAAATAACATTGCCGGATCACTATCTTCAAAGGAATATTTTGAATGTTCATATTCCGGTTCTTTAAAAATATCACCATAGCGGACGCCATCGCCCCATTCTAAATCAAATACCGAGTTAACATCTTGAATATAAGAAGCTAAGCGTTCCACTCCGTAAGTTATTTCACTAGTCACCGGTTCTGCGGTTAAGCCGCCTACCTGTTGAAAATAAGTAAATTGCGTGACTTCCATCCCGTCTAACCAAACTTCCCAACCGACACCGGCACAACCCATTGATGGATTCTCCCAATTGTCTTCAACGAATCGAATATCATGTTCCAAAGGTTCAATTCCTAAAGCGCGTAAACTATCTAAGTAATAATCTTGAATCTCCAGAGGTGAGGGCTTCATCACCACTTGAAACTGATGATGCTGATATAGTCGGTTAGGATTATCACCATAACGACCATCAGCAGGGCGCCGTGAAGGTTCTACATAAGCAGCATTCCAAGGTTCCGGCCCAATCGCACGTAAAAAGGTATAAGGACTCATTGTCCCAGCACCCTTTTCCGTATCATAGGCTTGCATTAACATACAACCTTTAGCACTCCAAAATTGTTGCAGGGTTAAAATCATGTCCTGAATATTTAGCTTTTTCTTCAAAGTATTAACCTCTTTCTACAAAAACAGATATTATGCACAAAAAAAACCTATGCAAAAATTGCATAGGGACGAATTTACTCGCGGTTCCACCCTACTTCAGGAATTAACCTGCGCTCAGTTTATCATTAATTCCAAGAGCCATATTAACGGCGTGCTTCCACCATCCACGCTCGCTGTTCGGAAATCAAGTTTAATTTTAGCATTCCTCTCGATACTGTCAACTCCTAGATTTGCCAGCGATACATCGAATCAATAAACTTTTTACTTTTGGGATAAACGCTTACGGTGTCTTGATAAATGATATCTAAGGTATGTCGCAGTTGCGCTTTGGTCGACTCATCCACTGCAATGTGCTTGATGCGACGGAGCCGAAGTTGGGCAAATAACCGCAAATAAGCAACCACTTTTGGTTTTAAATGTAAACGATGTTTGTCCTGAGGCCAATGCTTTTGGCACAAAATTCCACTATAAACAACAGAATAATCGAACGGGCCTTGGTTTTCGCCCCCCACTACACAACGTTGCCAATTAGGTTGAACCCCAAATGGTTGTAATAGCTGCACTTCAAGAATATTGCAGATAATCTCCGGATCTTGTCCTGCGTCGATTAATTTAGTAGCCCACAAAATTTGCTCAAACCAAGCAGTGCTCAATGATTGTGAAGTAAAAGCACGGATTGTCAAATCATAAATATAAGTAACATAAGCATTTTTAAAAATATCTTGCGCTACATTTTCAAATTGTTGTAATTCTTGGGCCGTACTTAAATAAGAAAATCCATGATCATTGAAAGTACCCTGATAATGACCATAGGTAAATGGCAACACTAAATAACGTTGCTTAGCGTTAGGTTTCTTGATACCCCGCATTAAAAAGGTGACCAACCCATAACGATCGGTTAACAAATAAGCCAATTGATCATTATCATGATAATCTTGTAAGCGTAAAACCAGTCCTCGAAAAGACTGATTACGTGCTAAAACCATCGCTATTTCAAGTCCTTCACAGCATAACCCATTCGCGCTAAAAATAACGGATCATTCCGCCAATTTTTTTGAACTTTGACCCATAATTGTAAGTTAATACGTTCCCCAAGCAATAATTCAATTTTTTTGCGAGCGCGAATGCCAATATTCTTTAACATCGAACCTTTACTGCCAATTATAATTTGCTTTTGACTAGCGCGTTCCACATAAATGGTCGCTTGTACCTGTAATTTACCCTGTAACCGTTGCTGCATATCCTCCACAACTACGGCTACTGCATGTGGAACCTCTTGGCGTGTTAATTCTAAAATCTTTTCGCGAATAATTTCGCTCACCACAAAATATTCTGGATGATCGCTTATTTGATCTTCAGGGTAATACTTGGGGCCTACTGGTAGAATTTGACCTACAGCAGTTAAGAGTTCGGCCACATTATTCCCTTGTGTGGCCGAAATGGGGAAAATTTCTTGAAAATGATGTAACTGTTGATACTGATCAATTAGCGGTAAAAGAGCATCTGGATGAACTAAGTCAATCTTATTAATTACTAAAAAGATTGGTACAGAGATGTCAGCCAATTTAGTAATAATAGTCCGGGTATCTTCAGTTAGCGCTTGAGTGGCACTTACCAACAATAAAATTGCATCCACATCCTGCACAGCCGACCAAGCAGCTTGATCCATGTACTGATCTAAATTATTGTGGGGGCGATGTAACCCCGGAGTATCTAAAAAAATAATTTGCTGTTCTTGATCAGTGTAAATACCTTGAATCTTATTGCGGGTAGTTTGTGCCTTCGGTGAAATAATCGATATTTCCGTTTGTAAAATTCGATTAACTAATGTCGATTTACCAACATTAGGCACACCAAGGACTGCTACAAATCCTGAATGAAATTCTTCTTTAGTCATCATGTAAATCCTCCGCTGCAAAAGCTCCCGGCAACATATCAGCAACTGTTGTAGAAACTAATTGTTCTGTTTGATTAGTAGTTAAATAAATCGGCATTTGCGGCGGACAAAATTCTGATAAAACTTGGCGACAGGCTCCACAAGGAGTAATTATTTTGGGGCGTGAATTGATTATCAAAAGGGCAGCAAAATGGCGCTCACCAGCAGCAATCGCTGTAAACATCGCTGTCCGTTCCGCACAATTGGTTAAACCGTATGAAGCATTTTCAATATTACAACCCGAATATATTTTGCCCTCAGAGGTCAGTAAAGCTGCTCCAACGGGAAAATGAGAATACGGGGCATAAGCTTGCAACAACATTTTAGTTGCTGCTGCTTTTAATTTTTCCATTGACATAACTTGTCCTATCGTTTTAAACCTAATGCGGTCAAAATTTTTTCCTGCAACGCAAACATTTCCTGAGCCGCTGTTGTTTGTACGTGATCATAACCGGCTAAATGCAACATCCCATGAACGACAGTGTATCCTAATTCACGCTCATATGAATGTCCGTATTCTTGGGCATGTTGCCGAACTACTGCCGGGCAAATAAATAAGTCGCCAATATTTCGTGGTACCCCAAATTCAGCCTCTAATTCTGTGGTACTGATTCCGTCGTCATCCCCGTCTTCTAAAGCAAAACTAATAACATCCGTCGGACGATCAGTGGCGCGATATTGCCGATTGAGTTGCTGAATTTTATCGGGTTGACAAAAAGTTATTGACATCTCTGTATCCGCTGGTAGAACAATTGTCGTCGCTGTCTGCGCAATTAATTGCTGCACTAACTGTAATTGTACTGGTTGGATTAGATTATTTTGATCATAAATTTCAACGTCCATTAATTACTCCCGGTTTTTTGTTGATAAGCAGCTATAATTTCTGCTACTACAGGGTGACGCACCACATCACTGGTTTTAAAATCGACAAAACCGATTCGTGGTAAATTCCGTAAAATTTGTGCAGCCTCTATTAAACCACTTTTGGCATGCCGCGGTAAATCAATTTGTGTAGCATCTCCATTTACTACCATTTTCGATCCGAATCCCAACCGCGTTAAAAACATTTTCATTTGTTCACGCGTAGTATTTTGAGCCTCGTCTAAAATCACAAAGGCCTCATCTAATGTGCGTCCCCGCATATAGGCTAGAGGCGCAATTTCAATGACTCCTCGTTCTAATAAGTGATTCGTATGTTCCGTTCCTAAAATATCATATAATGCATCATAGATTGGCCGCAAATAAGGATCAACTTTTTCTTTTAAATCGCCGGGTAAAAAGCCTAAATTTTCACCAGCTTCCACTGCTGGCCGTGTCAAAACTAATCGTCGCACCTGCCCTTTTTTTAAAGCAGCCACGGCCATCACCACCGCCAAATAAGTCTTACCAGTCCCAGCGGGGCCAATGCCAAAAGTAATATCATGCTTTTTGATAGTCTGAAGATACTGCCTTTGTCCCAAATTACGCACTCGGATGGCGTGCCCTTGAGCATTATGCAAAATCACTTGATTATATAAATCTGCAAAATACTCTAACTGACCTTCCAAAGCCATTTGCGTCGCACTTACCACATCCGATTCGCCAATTTGAATCCCCGAATGCAACAGCTTAACCAAAATAGTGAGAATTTGAGTCGCCAACTGGACCTGCGATGGCTCGCCTGTTAGATCAACTCGTTCTCCAAAAGGATGAATTTTTAGGTTTAATTTTTCAGCAATAATTTTTAAATTAGCATCGTTAATCCCAAAAATTAAAGCATCATCATTATTAGAGATCGTAAAAGTTTTGGTTATTTCTGCTGTCAAATACCTTACCCCAGTCTTAATTAATTATTCTTATTTTATTACAAAATCCTCCAAAATAAAAAGGTTAAAGTAAAATTACACTTTAACCTTTTTTGTTACTGTAAAAATGCTTTTACAATTTGATTAACCAGACTACCATCAGCCCGGCCACGCACTTTAGGCATAACAGTTTTCATTAACTTGCCAAAGTCGGCTGCACTAGTTGCCTGTATCTCGGCCGCACTTTGTTGAACAATTTGCTGTAGTTCAGCCTTAGATAATTGTTGCGGTAAATATTGCTGCAAAACTTTCATTTGTGCCTGCGTTTGCGCTACTAAATCGTCGCGGCCGCCTTTTTGAAAATCAGCTAGGGAATCTTTTTGCTGCTTCATTTGGGAAGCTACGACTTGAGCTTCCTCTTGGTCAGTTAATACATGTCCCAGCTCGATTTTTTTGTTCATTAAAGCTGATTTAAGCATTCTGATAACCGATAAGGCGGTCTTATCTTGGCTTTTCATGGCCGTCTTAATATCAGTCATTAATTGGTCAGTAAGCGACATTAAATATCACACCCTAAATCTTACCGTCTTTTTCTCTTCTTGTTGCGCTTACGTGCAGCTTCTGATTTCAACTTGCGCTTAACGCTAGGTTTTTCATAGAATTCACGTTTGCGATATTCTTGAAGAGTACCACTTTTGGAAACAGAACGTTTAAATCGACGAAGAGCATCATCCAGAGACTCGTTTTCACGAACGACTGTCTTAGCCATAGGATATCCCTCCTTCCGATTACTTACGTAACTATTTATTGAAACAGTTCTAATACAGTATACCAAAAGAATCTCCAACTGAAAACAATTAATCCTGAGATTATCTAGCTTTTTTTCCCTAAAAATGATAATTTAGGAACAAAAATAACGCAGGTGAATGTGATGAAACAAGTAATTTATGCCATGTCTGATTCGTCGGGCGAAACGTCAGCCGGTTTTGCCCGCTCTATGTTGGCACAATTCCCGACCATTGAGATTCAATTAAAACGCTTTGCCTTTGTTAAAAATGTAGCAGAAGCTCAACAAATTTTACAACAAGCATTAACTGACCAGGCAATTATTTTTTATACTTTAACTCATCGCGAGTTCGATGACCTCGTTAAAAAGTTTACTTGGGAACATAATATCTTAGCATTCGATATCCTTAATCCATATTTAGATAAATTAGAAGCCTATACGCATCAAAAAGCCAGTCATGAAATCGGCGCCGCTCGGAAACTGAATTCCCAATATTTTGAACGCATTGCTGCCATTGATTTTGCCGCAGAAAATGATGATGGCAAAAATCCTCATAGTATTACGCGCGCCGATGTGGTATTACTAGGAATTTCACGAACTTCCAAAACGCCTTTATCCTTTTTCCTCGCTAATCAACGAATTAAAGTGACGAATATTCCGTTAATGCCCCAAGTACAATTACCAGACGAAATTTGGCAAATAGCACCGCAAAAAATCGTTGGTTTAACCAATGATGAAGAAGTTTTACAAAAAATCCGGCAACAACGCATGATTGCTTATGGCCTAAAACCGACTACTGCTTATTCCGACGTGCATAAAATTAGAGCAGAGTTACAATATGCTGACCAAATTTATCAAAAACTAGGTTGCTTAGTTATAAATGTGGCCAATAAGTCGATTGAAGAAATTGCGGCAATTATTACCAACAAACTCAATCTCAATACATTAGGAGGTTAAAGAATGCTTATCACCGAAGGTTATCTTCCCTTTGGACCATATCGGACCTATTATCGCATTGTCGGCAAAGAATCGGCACAACATCCCCCATTATTGTTATTACATGGCGGTCCGGGTTCGACCCATAATTATTTTGAAGTTTTAGATACTGTGGCCCAAACCTCGCACAGACAACTCATTATGTATGATCAATTAGGCTGCGGTAATTCATCTTGTCCCGATCAGCCCCAGCTATGGCGGGCTGAAACCTGGGTTCAGGAGTTGATTAATTTACGCCAAAAATTACATTTAACCAAGATTCATTTGTTAGGTCAATCATGGGGTGGCATGTTAGCGCTAATTTATCTGTGTGACTATCACCCTCAAGGTATCCAAAGCTTAATTTTGGCCAGTACCTTATCCAACGCGCAATTGTGGGCCCAAGAGCAGCAACGGCTAATTAAATTTTTACCAATCGCTGAACAAACGGCTATTAATCAAGCCCAGACTACTGGAAACTATCAAGCTTCTGCCTATCAAGCCGCCAATGCCCATTACATGCAATTACATGCGGCACCCAAATTTACTGCCGCAGATCCGGAACCGCTACGCCGCAAAAAGCATGGTGGTACTCAAGCCTATGCCACGGCTTGGGGGCCCAATGAGTATACACCTAGTGGCACTTTGAAAAATTATGATTATACTCAAAAATTAGCTCAGCTCAAACAGCCAACATTAATTACCAGCGGCACAAATGATTTATCCACTCCGTTAATTAATAAAACCATGTGGGATCAACTCCCTAATGCCCACTGGGAATTATTTGCGCACAGTCGGCATTTATCTTTTGTGGAAGAAAATCAGAAATATCAACATTTATTAACTAATTGGCTTTTAGAACATGACTAAAGCATAATCAGTTTTACGATTATGGATATTCTCTTTTTATTAAGCCAAGTGGCCAAATAATATGATATTTGTTCATTTCACTCTCTAAGTATCCCACATGCTGAATTTTGGATCAGTTTGCAGTAGTCTTTAGCTGATTTTTTAAATAAGTTTACATGGATATTTTTCAAACACCATTAAAAACCAAACATTTTTGATCTTGCTGTCAACAACTCATTTCCGTTACAATAGTTCTAATTACAACGAGTGGACAAGATTTTGACCATATTGCTGATCTATTAGTGCAACTGTAGTATTGCCTAAAAATTAATCGTGAGGGAGATTTTTCGATGGCTCGACCAACTACCAAAACTGAACTCATCAATACCAGTCAAACTAATTATCAAAAAATTAAAGATTTGATTGCGGCATTGCCCCCTGCAGCACGCACGGCAGATTTTAATTTTGACATCAGTTCTTTAAAAGAAGCTCATTGGCAACGTGATCATAATGTACGTGATGTTTTAATTCATTTATATGAGTGGCAAAAACTATTATTGACTTGGATTCAAAACAATCAGGCGGGCCAAAAGCAAGACTTTTTACCAGCTGGTTACAATTGGCGTACTTATGGGCAAATGAACCTCGCTTTTTGGCAAAAACATCAAACTACTTCTTTAGAAACAGCAGAAAAGCTATTAGATCAGACCCATCAGCAGGTAATGAGTATTTTAGATACTTTTTCCGAAGACCAACTTTTTCAAAAACACATCTACCCTTGGACTGGCAATAATACTTTAGGCAGTTATTTTATTGCCAACACCACCAGTCATTATGATTGGGCCTTAAAAAAGTTACGCAAATATCAACGCCGCCTTCCCCGCACTAACTAATCACAAAAATAATCTTGTAATTTTACAACACTAGAATTATTTTTCGATGCAATTGGGGAACCTTATATTTAGTAAAGTGGTTGGGCTTTGCAATCCACTACTAATGTTCAAGCTTTTCAAGATAGATCATCGAAGAAAGTCTGTTTCTCTAGTTAAGATATAGTAAACTATTCAATATCAACACTTTAAATTTGAGGTTAGAGAAATGAAAATTGTTAATTTGGATAGTTATGCTTTAAATCCCGGAGATTTAGATTGGAGCCCTCTGGAAAAATTAGGTCAATGTAAATTTTACGATCGTACACCCGTTGATAATGATCTGGAAATTTTAAAAAGAATTGGGGACGCCCAAATTGTTTTAACGAACAAAACACCCTTGAATCAAAATGTGCTCCAGGCAGCCCCTCAGATTCAATATATCGGGGTTACCGCCACAGGTTACAATATTGTTGATATCGCTGCTGCTCAAAAGGCCGGGATTATAGTAACTAATATTCCCACTTATGGTACGGATGCCGTTGCTCAATTTACCTTTGCCCTTTTACTGGAAATTACTAGTCAAGTGGGATTACATAATAACTTAGTCCATGAAGGGCGCTGGAGTAGTAATCCGGATTTTACTTTTTGGGCCAAACCGTTGATCGAACTCAAAGATAAAACCTTAGGTTTAATTGGATTTGGGAATATCGCCCAAAAAGTTGCCGCAATTGGGCATGCTTTTTCCATGAAGGTGGTTTTTTATAATCATCGCCCGAAAAGTAACGTTCCAGAATATGTTAAACAAATTAGTTTGACGGAGTTGTATCAAAAAGCTGATATTATCAGTCTGCATGTGCCTCAAACACCTACAACGATTGGAATGATTAATCAGCAAGCTCTGGCGCAAATGAAAGATCAAGTTATTCTTATTAATACTGCACGCGGTGGGTTAATTAATGAACACGATGTTGCGGCGGCTTTAAATGCGGGCAAAATGGCCGCCGCGGGACTCGATGTAGCGCAAATAGAACCTCTGCCGGCCACTAGTCCTTTACTGTCGGCTAAAAATTGTTATCTTACACCACATATTGCCTGGGCGCCCCGTGAAACCCGTGAGCGCCTATTAGGAATAGTCATTGCTAATCTTAAAGCTTTTTTGAATAGGAAAAAGTTGAATGTTGTTAATTGACTGAAATTAATTTAATTCCCCGAATCATCAAATCATAAAAATCCCCCCAATTTCATTACGATTTTGGGGGGATTTTGTTCATAGCGCTTATTGTTGAATTTTTTACCTACGTTAATAAATAGCTAAGGGCTCTTTGTGATCCGGTTTAGGATAGGCTCGTTCTAATTTTTCTAAATCTGAAGGTGTTAATTCAATCTGCAAAGATTTTAAATTAGCTAATAAATGATCTGCACTGCTGCTTTTGGGAATAGCTAAAACATCTTGCTGTTGGGTAACCCAAGCTAACAGAATCTGGTAAGCACTGGCCTGGTGTTTTTGGGCAACTTCTAAAACTGCCGGATTTTGCATCATAGTACTGCCCATTTTTGGCCCACGTCCTAAGGGACTATAAGCAATTAAAGGCAGATGGTGTTGTCGTTGCCAAGGCAAGAGACTATATTCAATACCGCGTGTTTCCAGATTATATAAATCTTCATTAGCGGCAACGTTCTGTCCTTCTGGCAATTGCCACAATTCTTGCATATCATCAATATCGAAATTAGATACACCCCAAGCGCGAATATAACCTTGTTTCTTTAAATCCTGTAAGGTGGCTACTGTTTCTGCTAAGGGAATCGAACCTCGCCAGTGATATAAATATAAATCTAAATAGTCCGTTTGTAGACGTTGTAAACTAGCTTTTAAACTGGCCGGCATTAATTTGGCGGAAGCATTTTCTGGTAAAACTTTGGAGATTAAATATAGGTCTGAACGTTTATAAGGTTGAATTGCTTGGCCGATAAGGCTTTCAGAACGACCACTACCATACATTTCTGCGGTATCAATCACTTTCAAACCCGCGTCTAAACCAGCTCGAATAGCTGCAATTTCAGCGTCGAAGTCAGCTGGATCGTCGCCCATTTCCCAAGTACCGATACCAAGTGCCGGCAATTGACGTTGATCAATCGTTACCGTTTTCATCAAATCTCTCCTTCCACGAACACCTAGAACTACCTTCATAATAATACAGGCCCATATTAAATTAAATTATAAAGTCTCCCGGAATTTATATTGAAAGATACCCATGGCATTCTGTTTAAATTAAAAAAACCTGCCGTCAGCGTTCAAACTCATGCAGGTTTAAGTTAAGAGCAGGTTATTTTTGAGCAGCTGCAATCAATTCATCTTTCATTTGAGGATTAAATTGCTGCGTCGTTAACATTTGAATTTCTGCTTTATAGGGTGCGACCGTTTTTTTCGACTCGGCGTCGACAGTTACAAATGGTGTTTCCATAATTTTCGGAATGTTTTCCAATTGTGGATGATGGCAAATGTAATTTAAGGTATCAAAGCCCAGGGTTCCGAAGCCAATATTTTCATGACGATCTTTATGCGATCCCTGCGGATTTTTGGAATCATTCAGATGAATCATACTTAGCCGATCTAAACCAATAATTTGATCAAATTTATTTAAGACACCATCAAAGTCTTGCTTGATATTATAACCGGCGTCATTAGTATGGCACGTATCAAAAGTGATGGATAATTGATCATTGTGGGGTGTTAAATCAATGATTTGTGCTAATTGTTCAAAAGAAGTTCCCACCTCAGTACCCTTACCAGCCATGGTTTCAATGGCAATTGAAACATGTGGATTGGTTTTTAAAACTTCATCTAAACCATGCGCAATAGATTTTAAGGCTGCTGGTACTCCGGCCCCGACATGGGCTCCCGGATGAAAACTCAGTGCTGTAATCCCTAAGGCATCACACCGTTGCACTTCGGCTTTCATAAATTCAATGGCGAAGTCGTATTTATCTGGTTTTTTTGTATTTCCAAGATTAATAATATACGGCGCATGCCCCATAATATATTGGGGCCCATGATCTTTCATGTAAGCTTGTGCTGCCGGAATGTTCATGGCCGTAGTTTTTTTACGCCGCGTGTTTTGCGGTGCTCCAGTAAAAATCATCATGGCATTGGCCCCATAACTAACAGCCTCTTCGGCTGATCCAAGTAACATTTTGGGACTACTCATACTGACATGGGATCCTAAAATCATTTGCTCACCTCATTAATAAATATGTTCTTGATAAAACCGTCCCATAATCATTTCCGCTTTCGTGATGCTGACAAAAGCATACGGATCTGATTGATGAATTGCATTACGTAAATCTTGTAATTCATACTGGGAAATTACTGTAAATAACATTGTTTTAGGCCGTCGACCATAGGCACCTTCTACATCGTTTACAATCGTAATGCCACGACGCATCTCATCTTGGATTTGTTGAATGACTTTATTCGGATGGGAAGTAACAATGATCACCTGTAATTTTTGATTCCGTGTATATAAAGCATCAATCACCCGTCCATTCACAAAGATCCCTAATAAAGTATATAACGCGAAAACCCAACCAAACAAAAATCCTGCGCCGATAATCACTAAAGTATTAAACGCAATATTAATGGAACCTACACTTTTACCCGTTCGTTTACGTAAAATAATCCCAATAATATCTAAGCCCCCGGTCGACATTTCATTTTTTAAGGCTAAGCCTGTTCCAAAGCCATTAAAAACACCCCCAAAAATGGCACAGATAATCGGATCAAATTGAACTTTAACGGGTGGTAAAGACTTCATAAGTAACGTCGAAAAAGCTACTGCTAAAATGGTGAAAAAGGTAAAATTATGACCGATTTTTCGCCATGAGATAATTAATAATGGTATATTCAAAATCGCATAGATCAAGGGAATACTAAAAGTTTGGCCTAACCAACGATGACTTACTGAAGATAATAATTGCGCCAGACCCATAATTCCTGAACCATAAATGTGTCCGGGCGTCCAAAAAATATTCACCGCAATTGCAACGCACAAAGCATAAATCACGGTAATCGATAATTTCGTGAGATTTCGATAATGTTTAATAATATGTTCTATTTCGTCCATGCAACCAACAAAAACCCTTTTTAAAAATACCTCTGGCAGTTTACAACTACAACAATCGTTAGGATCTTCCTTCGGGTGGCAATTCTACATATTGAAGATAGTCTTGATAGCCTGCCGCCGCCATTTGATCTACCGGAATAAATTTTAATGCTGCTGAATTAATGCAATAACGCAAGCCCCCTGCTTCTTGGGGGCCATCTGTAAAAACATGTCCCAAATGTGAATCAGCCTGCGGACTACGTACCTCTACTCGCTCCATGTTGAATGATTGATCCCGTTTTTGCTTTAAAGGCGCGATCGGCTGGGTAAAAGCAGGCCAGCCACAGCCGGAATTATATTTTTTACTGGAAGAAAAAAGAGGCTCTCCGCTCACAACATCCACATAAATTCCTGGTTCAAAAAAAGCATCATACTGATTATTAAAGGGTTCTTCGGTAGCATTTTCTTGTGTAACCGCATATTGTTTTGCGGTTAAATGTTGTTTTTCTTTTTCAAACATAACTTCCACCTCCAGCCCTAGTTTACTAATTTTTACCTACTTTGCCAAAATATGCGGTTACTTTTTAACCGCAATTCCCAAATCGTTTAATTGCGTAGTAGCTACTGGTGCAGGTGCTTGCATCATTGGTTCCGTTGCATTGGAATTCTTCGGAAAAGCAATCACATCTCGAATATTTTCACGCTGGGCTAATAACATGGCAAAACGATCCAAGCCAATAGCTAAACCGCCATGTGGTGGAAATCCGTAATCTAAAGCTTCTAACAAAAAGCCAAACTGAGCTTGCGCCTGTTCTGGACTAAAGCCCAGCACTTGCAACATTTTTTCTTGTAATTGGCGCGTATGAATCCGAATCGAGCCTCCGCCTAATTCATAGCCATTCAAGACAATGTCGTAACTTTGAGCATGAGCTTGGTAAGGATTGGTATCTAATAAAGGAATATCCTCCGTATTGGGCATCGTAAACGGATGATGCGCACTGACCCAACGCTCAATCCCTTCATCATACTCAAATAACGGCCAATCTACTACCCATAAAAAGTTAAATTCATTAGTTTTTATTAAGTTTAAATCATGGGCAAAATAAGTACGTAAATAACCTAAAGCCGCGGCACAGACTTTTTTAGTATCGGCCACCAAAAGTACTAAGTCATTATTATTTAAGGCCAATCTTTGTTTTAAAGTTGTGGCTTGTTCGTGGACGAATTTAGCAATTGGTCCACGCAATTCTCCATCTTGAACTTTGATCCAGGCTAACCCCTGTGCCCCAAAGCGCTCAATATATTGTTGCAGTGCCTCAATTTGCTTGCGTGAATATTTTGCAGCTGCGGATTTAACCACGATTGCTTTCACTTGTCCACCGGTAGCTACTGCCTGTTTAAAGACCCGAAATTCGCTTTGGGCAAATAAATCACTTAAGTCCTGCAACTCCATTCCAAAACGTGTATCTGGTTTGTCGGAACCAAACCGCTCCATCGCCTCATTCCATGTAATTCGCGGTAAAGGCAATTGAATATCAATTTGTAAGACATCATGCATGACTTGGGCTAATAATCCTTCAGTATAACTTTGAATTTGTTCGGCATCCAAAAAACTGGTTTCCAGATCAATTTGTGTAAATTCCGGCTGCCGATCGCCTCGTAGATCCTCATCGCGAAAACAACGAGCAATTTGATAATATTTATCAAATCCAGCTCCCATCAATAATTGTTTAAATAATTGCGGAGACTGCGGCAAGGCATAAAAGCTTCCCGGATACACACGCGAAGGCACTAAATAATCCCGCGCCCCTTCAGGAGTAGATTTACCTAAATCTGGAGTTTCAATATTAATGAAACCCTGTTGATTCAGATATTGATGTGCCGCTGCTGTAATTTGGGAACGTAGGCGCAAATTATGTTGCATTTCCGGCCGCCGTAGATCTAAATAGCGGTATTTTAACTTTGTATCTTCGGTAGCTTCGACATCGTCAGCTATTTGAAAGGGAATGTTTTTGGCTTGATTTAAAATGATCAGGTGGCTGACTTCCACTTCCACTTGGCCTGTTTTCATAGCCGGATTAACCGCATTTTGGCCACGAGCCACGACCTGGCCCTGAACTTGAATGACGTATTCTGAATGTAATTGCGTTGCCACTTGAAAAGTTTCAGCATCGTGAGCTTGATTGAAAACTAATTGGACAATGCCCTCCCGATCGCGCAAGTCCACAAAAATTAAATTACCGAGATTACGTTTCTTTTGAACCCAACCGGCCAAAGTGACCTCCTGGTTGAGATACTGTTCATCAATAAGTCCACAATAATTCGTTCTTTGCATAAATTATCCCTTTCTAACTTCTGCAATTAAGTCTGCAAGTTGTGTTAAATCAACTGTCAATTCTTTACCGTCGCGCATGCGCTTTAAACGACCTTGGTGTGCTGCTAGCTCTGCAGTTCCAATAGTCAATGTGTAGCGTGCTTGCAAACGATTGGCCTGTTTAAATTGACCTTTAACTTTTTTAGCCAGATAATCGCGTTCCGCCGAAATTCCCCGTTGGCGTAATTCATTTAATAAGCGCGTTACTTCTACCGAACTGGCAGCATCTGCATTAACCAAATAAACATCTGGACCACTAATTTGTGGTAAGGGTACTTGTTCGTTTTCTAAAAGTAACAAGAGTCTTTCTACACCCAATGCAAATCCGACGCCTGCCACTTCGGGGCCTCCTAATTCAGCTACCAAACCATTATAACGCCCGCCGGCAACAATCGTCATTTCCCGCCCAGCAAATGCCTGACTTTGAACCATAATTTCAAAAATAGTGTGGTTGTAATAATCTAACCCGCGGACCATCTGTGCATCGATTTCAAAATCAATTTGTAAAGCTTGTAATAGCTCCTGCACTTGTTGAAAATGGCTTTGGGCTTCAGGGCTTAAATAATCTAAAATAGAAGGAGCCTGCGCTACAATCTTTTGATCTTGCGGATCTTTACTATCTAAAATGCGCAAAGGATTTTTAGTCAGACGGGTTTGGGAATCTGAACTCAACTTGTCCTTTAAAGGTTCTAAATATGTCAATAATGCTTGATGATAAGCTGTGCGGGTTGTTTGATCACCCAGAGTATTTAATACCACGCGATATTTTTTTAATCCTAAACGTCGTAAATATTCTACAGCCATCGCAATGGATTCCACATCCAAAGCCGCACTGTCACTCCCTAATGCTTCTACCCCTAATTGGTTAAATTCTCGTTGGCGTCCGGCTTGTGGACGTTCATAGCGAAACATTGGTCCGTGATACCAAACTTTGTATGGACGCACATATTCCGGACCATATAATTTATTTTCTACGTAGGCGCGCACGACCCCTGCTGTACCTTCTGGTCGCAAAGCCATATGCCGCTGGCCTTTATCTTGAAAATCGTACATTTCTTTGGAGACCACATCGGAAGTATCACCGGAAGAACGTGCAAATACTTCATATTGTTCAAATAACGGTGTCCTAATTTCATGATATTGATAATTTCCAAAAACTTCTTGCGCTACAGTCTCGATATGTTGCCAATGGCAAGATTCCTCCGGTAAAATATCAGCAGTGCCTTTAGGTTTTTGATAACGCAAAACCATTCCTCCCTTAATTTTGTGGTGATTTCAAAAAAGCACCCTTGCCATTGCGCAAGGGTGCAAAATTGCACGGTACCACCTTTGAAATTGCTCCAGTTAACGCCTGTCAGACGAGTAAACTTCCTTGAGATTGTCAGTATGAATTCCTAAATACTTTCAGCAAGTGTATTTTCTCTGTGTGCGGAATTATTATTAAGACCTCAAATTTACTTATTATCCTTCTCTAAATTACCATCATCGCCAATAAAGTCAAGAATTAATTAAGTAGCTATTTTTTGATCTATATTATAAGATGAATTATGTAAAATAATAGGTGGGTTTTTAATGAAATTATCACGGCAACTGCGGCATCAACAACACTCTCATCATTTCTTATATTTATTGATTATTCTCCTAATTATCATTTCCAGCATGTCGACTTTTGCGATGGCCCAAGCTAATCAGGTTGTTGTCCGCGCCAATTTTTTAAATGTCCGCGTGGGTCCGAGTTTATCTTATTCCACAATGACTCAGGTTAAACGTGGTGAAACCCTCACAATTATTGGTCAAAAAAATCAATGGTATCAAGTCCGCTTGGCCAGCGACAAAATTGGTTGGGTAGCCAGTTGGTTAATAGATAATACGGAAGCTAATGCTTCCGGAAATAGCTTAGGGGTGATTAAAGCTCCCAATACCAATGTGCGCCAGTATCCTGATAGTCAAGCGGAAGTTCTAGGCAGCTTGGCGCAATCGCAGCGGGTCAATATTGTGTATACACAAAATGAATGGAGCCAGATTCTTTACAATAATACCGTCGGTTGGATTCCCAATTCAGAAATGATTATCACCGATAAAGTTCCTAGTCATATTAAAAATACACAACCTAATTCCCATAAAGATCTTAATATTCAATCAGTGACGACTCTGCAAAACAATACCAAGATCTATGCTCGGGCCAGTGTCGATGCACCAGTGACTGCGCATATTACCGATCAAACTACTCTACAATATCTGGGAACCAAGGGTGATTTTTATAAAATTCGTTTAAATTCTGGGGATACCGGCTATATTGCCAGTCGTTTAGTGTCGATTTCTGATACAAAACATCAAATCAAATCTGCGGCCACAAATTTATCCGAGGCAGTAATTGTGCTGGATCCCGGACATGGCGGTCGTGACACCGGAGCCTTAGCTACTAGTGGTAAACATTTTGAAAAAAATTACACACTTGATGTGGCGGAGCGATTACAACAAAAATTACATCAAACCGGAGCTAACGTCGTTTTAACCCGGAGTGCGGACCACTTTGTCGATCTGGCACCGCGTGCGCGTTTATCGAATAAACTCAGCGCGGATGCTTTTATTAGTTTGCACTTTGATTCTACTTCGAACAAAAGTCAAGCTAGTGGATTGACTACCTATTACTACTCTCGCAAAAAAGATTTCCGTCTAGCCCAAACCATTCACCAGCACCTCCACAAATTAGCTTTGCCGGATCGGGGTGTTTTCAGTGAGGATTATGAAGTAACTCGAGAAAATGAGCAACCTGCAATTTTAATCGAAGGCGGGTACATTAATAATCCCAAAGACTTTAAGAAAATCAATAGCCCACAGTATCGCGAACAATTGGCAGAAGCTATTTATCAAGGTTTAGTGCAATATTTTAAATAGACCTTAAATTACCACACAAAAAAGGATGCTTTTCATAGAAAAACATCCTTTTTTGGTTTGCTTAGTTTTCATAAATAATGGTCATGGGACCATCGTTCGTTAGTTGAACTTGCATGTCAGCGCCAAAAATACCGGTTTGCACCTTTAGGCCACTGGCAGCCAAACGTTGATTAAAATAATCATAGAGTTTTTGGGCCGCTTCAGGATTTAAGGCTTCGACAAAACTAGGACGATTGCCCTTTTTCGTATTAGCATACAAAGTAAATTGGGAAACCGATAGAATCTCTCCTTGCACATCGGCTAATGCCAGATTGGTTTTACCCTGGCTATCTTCAAAAATTCGACTTTTAACAATTTTGGCAGCTAGATAATCCGCATTTGCCGGCTGATCTGCTTGTCCAAAGCCTACTAGTAAAACTACTCCGCGACCAATTTGAGCGTGAACTTGTTGATCAATGCTTAATTGTGCTTGCGTAACTCGTTGTAACACTACTTTCATTTTGCTACCTCAATTAATTACCCGTTTGACATTATAAACATCGGGGACATTGTTAATTTTATTAATGATATCTTTTAAATGCGTTAGATTACGCACGCCCACGGACATTGATACATGGGCCATATCGTTTTGATCCATACGCCCATTGATGTTATTTAACGAATTAGTCACTTTATTAACAACTTGCAAAATATCATTTAACAATCCATTGCGATTGTAACCGAACACTTCCAATCGGACGACGTATTGATGATTATGGACATTGCCCCATTGCGCCTCAATCAGCCGATTCCGTTGCTCTGAATCACTAATATTCGGGCAATTAACCCGGTGAATAGTGACGCCGCGACCCTTAGTAATATAACCCACAATTTCATCTCCAGGAATGGGCGTACAACATTTGGCCATATGAATCAGCAGATTTTCAATGCCCTGAATTTCAATTTCGCGTTCTTCAGTTTCTACTGCAGCTTGATGAGCTTCTCCATTGGTAGCTTCGTGATCAGCATGTAACACCTTATGGACTAATTCCGCTTGGGCCTGTTGATCAGCTTTTTTACGATCGGCTTCGGTTAAACGATTTACTACGCCAATTGCCGATACACCGCCATAACCCACTGCCGCCAATAATTCATTTTCAGTTTCAAAGTTATAACGATCTAAAACGACCTGAAATTTTTTCTTATTTAGATAATTTTTCGGTGCTAAATTGCGATCAAGTAATTCTTGTTCAATTTTATTTTTTCCTAATTCAATATTATTTTGCCGATCCGCAATTTTAAAATAGCGTTTAATCTTATTCCGAGCGCGAGTGGTATATACAATATTTTCCCAATCCCGGCTAGGAGAGGCATTAGACTGTGTTAATAACTCTACTAAATCCCCATTACGTAACTTATAGTCTAAAGGCACAATCTTGCCATTAACTTTGGCTCCAATAGTGTGATTACCCACTTCTGTATGCACTTGATAAGCAAAATCAAGTGGGATCGATCCTTGGGGCAATTCCATCACTTCACCTTTAGGTGTAAAAACATAAACTCGATCTGTAAAAATATCGCCTTTGACATTTTGCATAAAATCAGCATCGGAAGAAGATTCTTCCTGAATTTCCATAATTTCTCGGAAAACGTCAATTTGGTGATCGTTTTGATCTAAATTAATCTTATCTTTTACGCCTTCCTTATATGCCCAATGGGCGGCTACCCCATACTCTGCGATTTCATGCATGGCATAGGTCCGGATTTGTACTTCTAAGGGACGACCTTTGGGACCGACCACGGTGGTATGCAGTGATTGATAACCATTAACCTTAGGGACCGCAATATAATCTTTAAAACGCCCTGGGATCGGCTTCCATTTGGCATGGATATTTCCTAAGACCCCATAACAATCCCGTACGGACTGCACCATAATCCGAATCGCCAATAAATCGTATAGTTCTTCAAACTGTTTATGTTTTTGCACCATTTTCTTGTAAATCGAATAGATATGTTTGGCCCGCCCGCTAATATCATATTTAATATGCAGCTGATCAATATTTTGTTTTACTTCAGCTACAGCTTCTTGAATATAGGCCTCACGTTGAGCTCGTTTCGAATTCATTAAATGCACAATGCGATAATATTGCTGCGGATTTAAATAACGTAAAGACAAATCTTCTAGTTCCCATTTAATAGTGCTAATACCCAAACGGTCGGCTAAAGGAGCATAGATTTCGAGAGTTTCATTAGCAATTCGGCGTTGCTTATCTGGTCGTAAATGCTGTAAAGTCCGCATATTGTGCAAGCGATCAGCTAATTTCACCATGATAACGCGCATATCTTTTGCCGTGGCTAATAACATTTTCCGGTGATTAGCAGCTAATAATTCTTGGTGGGATTCATATTTGTACTTGGAGATTTTGGTAACTCCTTCGACAATATTAGCGACATCATCACCAAATAATTCTCGAATGTCTTCGGAGATTATGTTGGTATCTTCAACCACATCATGCAAGAAACCGGCGGAAACCGTATCAGGATCCATTTTAAGGTTAGCCAAAATAGCCGCTACTTGTATTGGATGCACAATATATGGTTCCCCGGAGGCACGGGTTTGATTGCGATGGACATAAGCAGCCATTTCATAAGCCTTTTTGATATAGGTGAGATGCCGCGCATTCATGTATTGCTTACAAATCTCAAAAACCTCATCAGCGGAATAAACTTTTTCCTTTGACATAACTTCACCTGACTTCCAAATATAAGAAAAGCACACTCCAGTGTGCTTGCTAACTCTACTAGTTAATTATGAAGACATTACTGGATAATTACAATCCTTCATGTGAAGATTTCATTAAAATAAACGCTAGATATTCAATCAAAAAATATAAAACTACAAAAAAGTAAGCATAAATACTGGTTAAGTAGTGAATTAAAACGATGACCAAAAAGATCCCCGGAAAAAAAGTAAAAACCCACCATGGTTGTTGCGTTCGCTGAATCCAAATGCCTAAACTAGCACTAGTGATCACATTAACCCCCAAAAATAAGATGCCCACGCGCCATGAACGACCTAAGTGAAAAGCAGAAAAAATTAAGGGCAGGGTAATGCCAATAATGATCAATAATAAAATCAACTTACAGTATGCAGATTGCCAAAATTTCATGACATATTTTTTCAAGTTTAAAAGTCCTTACTTAATTCGGTTTGATATGATACAGCACTTAAAAAATATAAAGGTGCCGTTTCAGCACGTAAAATCCGCGGTCCCAGCCCGCAAACGATACATCCATTTTGCCTCATTTGATTAATTTCTTCAACTGTAAACCCACCTTCTGGTCCAAAGAAAGCCAATAATGATTGTTGAGGTTGCATCTGCTGGCAAATCTGCGCTAATTGCGCCTGTTCATTGTTTTTAGCGGCTTCTTCATAGGCTACAAGGCGATAATCAGCAGCCGCCGTGGCTAACACTTGCGCTAAGGAAGCAGCATAACGAACTTGGGGTACTTGCAGCCGCCATGATTGTTGTGCGGCATGTAAAGCAATTTGTTGCAGTCGTGTGACTTTTTTAGATACTTGGGCACTATCCCATTTTTTAACTGCATAATGTGATTTAAAAAAAATAATCTCCGTCACGCCTAATTCTGTCGCTTTTTGTGTAATCCATTCCACCTTATCTTTCTTCGATAAGGCACAAGCAATCTTGACCGAATTGGGTAATTCACTATGGATTCGTAATTGCGGGACTAACTGGACTGTAAAGTCCTGTCGGCCCACACTTTGAATTTGAGCTTGATAAGTTTGTTTCTCATGATCCACAATCCAAAACCGATCATTAATTTTCAAGCGTAAGACCTTAATTAAATGTTGAAATTCATTTCCAGCTAAAGTTAAGTGGGTTTGCCCTCTTAAACTATCGGGCCAAAAAATCTGTTGCATTACTTCTCCTGTTTTTGTGCTAACAATGCCCCCCATTCTTGGGTGGTAATAATTTGTTGCACTGTAAATTGTGATGGTAGAGCTTGAGCAAGTAGCTCAATTCGTGATGCTAAAATACCCGAAATAATGACCTGTCCTGTTGCGGTTAAATGACTTGCTAAACTGGGCAAGAGTTGCCGCACTGGATCCTCTAACAAATTAGCCGTAATCAAATCTGCTTTGTCCTTAATTCCGGCCAGCAAAGAATTCTGTCGCACCGTGAAAGCCTTATCGTGACAGTTGCGATCATAATTCTCACGCGCTACAGTTACGGCTGCAGTATCGATATCTACACCTAGAATTTGTTTTATGCCCAATTTACGGGCAGCAATGGCTAAAATGCCCGTACCCGTTCCCACATCAATCATTGTTTGTTGTTGCCCAACGACCTGTTCTAATAATTGTAAACATAATCGAGTCGTGGGATGGATCCCCGTACCAAAGGACTCTTTGGGATCTAAGAGAATATCATACGGTCCAATTGTCTGCTCAGTTTGCCAGGCAGGAACAATCTTCATAAAATGTGTAATCTGAACAGCGTGATAATAAGGCCGCCACTGCTTTCCCCAATTCACTGGTGCTTGGGGTTTTATTGTTAACTGATATTGATCCGGTGCTAAGTGCCATTGTTCTAATAAGGTCGTCAATTGATCACACCAGTGAGAATGCAATTGCTGTTCGGGCACAAAGGCAACCAAGCCGCGATCATCAGGCAAGTTGGCAATTCCGGAGACCTGCAAACTAATAAGCGCGGCACTCATCAAATCAAAATTTCGAACATCTGTTAAAATTTGTAATTGCCACCATTGAGTACTTATAAAATCACCCCCGTCGTTCACGGATTGCTTTCACCTCAAGAATTATTTATGATGATGAGAGGAGTAATGTTTGACAAGTTTAGCAAATTGTTGCTGCACTTTAGCAAACTGCGCGCTATTTTGCCGAGCTTGTGTGGCCAATTTCGCAAAATCCCGTTGTTTTAAATTGATGGATTTCTTCTTATTAATTCCAAACATGTTAATCCCCTTTGTTTTACATCAGGTTAAATTATTTTATTATTCTATCACAGCATGCAATTGAGGTTACTTATGTCGAAAAAGAAAAAACGTATTACCAAAACTCTAGTTGAAAAGATCTTAGATCAACAACACATTGCCTATCAACAATTAAGTTTTCCAACTGAAACGGTAGGCGATGTCGAACAAATCGTTACAACTTCCACACCGTGGCCAGTATATAAAACATTAGTGCTAACTGGCAATCAAACTGGACCTTTAGTGGGGGTTTTGCCCCTTGATAAACATCTGAGCTATAAACTGTTAGCTAAATTATCCGGTAATAAAAAAGTCACCTTAGTTCCCTTGAAGAAACTACAAGCCACTTCTGGCTTTGTTCATGGTGCAAATAGTCCTATTGGTATCCGTGAACAACATAATTATCCTATTTATTTTGATCAACAGGCGCTTTCAGATAAACAAATAGCGATTTCAGCCGGCAAAATCGGCCGTTCGGTTCTCGTCGATGCTCAAGCCGTGGCCCAATTAGTGGACGGCCATTTTGGTAAATTTGCTGTTGTTCAGTCTGAAAAGGAAAAATGAGCCCAGTGAAGCAACGTCAAGCGTTGTTTGGACTCATTGTTAATCAAAACTGTGCCCCTGCCAAGGAACTATATTATACAATAAATACACGATAAACAACCAGTTTTCTTTACTGGAAAAGCATTTTTAATTACTCACAAATTAATAAAGTATATTCTTTGTAGTTGCCTCCTCAGTGCGCGTACAATAATTCTCATAAGTAGCGAAGGTTTTTCGCTCTTATAATCCTGACTTTAAAGAGGCGATCTGATGGCTCAATCTGATAAAAAAACTTCACCTGAAGTTGCCAAAAAAGCAGCTCAAGAATTGCATAGTAAAGATAGTAGTGCGACTGCCAAATCCGTAGCCGCCAGTGCTTTATCCCAAAGCAAAAAAAATTAATTCTACCTCGGCGTGCTCTCTTCATTAGCCACTCACACTAATGAATGGGAGCACTTTTTATATGGCGTGGGACTCGATTGTGACTATTAATACAGGCACAAGATCTGGAGCTACTGTGTTAACTGATTTAGCCTTTGACAGTTTTATCACTAATTGCCTTTTAAAGACGGGGTAAACTGCGTTACAATAGTTTTACAAATCTAATTATTAGCAGAAAATAATTTATACATAGTAAGCGCAACAATTTTGGCAATTTTAACGGAGTTGATCTTTCATGGCGAATCCTAAACAATACAATTCGCAAACCAAACATTATCAAACCTCTGACCAAACTAAGGACTTAACCACTCCCAAAGCGGGGCAAAAAAAGTTCTCTCTTCGTAAGTTTATTATCGCCGTCTTGGTCCTAATTTTATTGATCGGTGTTGTTCCACCAATTGTTCACTGGGTAACTAATTTTTTGCCAATAACTCAAACTAAAGAAAAAACTACTTCTAGTGCGCCGGCTAAATCCCAGCCTAAACGTAAACAAAAATCAAAGTCGCAGCCCAAAACACAATCGAATCATCCCAATTTAAAAACTTTTCAAACTCTTCACATTAATTCTAAAACCGGGACAACTTTGACTACTTTAGAAAAATTATGGGGGACTCCGAAGTATAAGCATCATTATGGATCTGAACAATCAGCCAGTTGGAATAAAGTTCAAAAAGGCGGCTCTAACGCCAGTGTGGATTTGCAATTCAAAAATAATCACGCCGTTTCCAAGTCGATCAGTGATTTAAAAGTTACCCGCAAACACTTAATCAGTAAAACGGACATCAAAAATTTGAAAAAAGGCACTTCAAAACAAAAAATTGTCCAACAACTGGGACCGCCCAATGATTATACGGAGTACGGTAATAATCATAGGCAAGAATGGACTTATAATTCTGGGCTCAATGGTGCCGGCAGTGCTTCTTGTACCTTGTATTTTTCTAAGGGTTTGTTTGATAAGGCTTATATTTACGATATGGAATAAACTGCTGGGGCTTTTGTTTTTTAAGTTTCCAATTGAAGACAATAAAAAAATCTCATTGACTGGCGTGTTGACCAAGATGAGATTTTTTTGTGGTCTAGTTTAATTTATAGCTTGTCCGCCGGTTACGCCATAAATTTGACCAGTAATGTAGCTAGCCATTTCTGAAGCTAAAAAGATATAAACGGGAGCTAGTTCATCAGGTTGGCCGGCACGTTGAAGCGGTTCTTCATGACCAAACTCCGGAATCCCGGCTTGTTGTTGACCACCACAAACTTGCAACGGTGTCCAAATTGGTCCTGGAGCCACACCATTCACGCGAATTCCTTGAGCCGCCAACTCTTGGGCCAAATTCATGGTAAAATTAGCAATCGCGGCTTTCGTAGAAGCGTAGTCTAATAAAAGCGGTGTCGGTTGAAAAGCCTGAATCGAAGTAGAAGTCAAAATCGAACTGCCTGCTGGTAAATGAGGAACTGCGGCTTGAACCATCTCAAACATAGAAATAATATTGACTTCAAAAGTATCGTGAACACTATCTAAAGACAAATCCGCTAAACTATCAGCGTGTTGCTGGATGGCTGCATTCATTACAACTAAATCCAACTGATCCAAGTCATGCAACGCTTGCTCCACTACGAGCTGCGCTTGTCCACGTTGACGAAAATCAGCGGGAATTAAGACTGCCTTATGACCAGTCTGTTTAATTAGTTGACCAACCTCTTGGGCATCAGATTCTTCTTCCGGTAAATACTGAATGGCGACATCAGCACCCTCTTTCGCAAAACCAATAGCGACAGCCCGACCAATCCCAGAATCACCGCCCGTGACTAAAGCATGACGCTGAGCTAATAAATCATGCCCCTGGTAATCTTGCATATCACCATTGGGAACGGGATCTAATTTACTTTGCAGTCCCGGATACTCTTGGGATTGTTGTGGAAATTTTGCTGTCTGATAACGTGTCAGTGGATTAGTTAAATTTTTTGCCATTCTTAAAATCTCCCTCCGTAATTGCAACTTCACGGTAGCGCTTTTATTAAAATAAGACAAAATATTTGCTCATTTATAAGTATTATTAATTGGAAGATGACCAGAACTTGTAATCGATCATCTCTTGTAATTATGCTCAAAGTTTCAATTACGAGCTGTTCGATTATAAGGTATTTCACTGATAATTTTTCTTTTGCAAGTGATTAGTGCAAGCTGATGGCGACCATTGAGTAGTTTTTATAAATAATAATTTTGCTCCCAGATACACTATTCATCCTTGTTTATTTAAGACTTATGCGTATAGATAAGCGCTTACTTATTACAAAAAACTTTAAAAATCGAAGTCCTGACAAGACGCACAATTGCAAATTTAATTTTGGATTCCAAGTCGTAGACCAACGCAGATTTATCAATTGGAAATAACCCAACTGATGAAAGAAGGGTATTAACTTTGTGCTGTAATTGACCCAGTCCCCTGGAGAGAACCTTTTCTTAAATTTGCATTCCCAATCACCCCGTCAGCCACCAGCAACTTATGAGCGCATCAAAAAAATCCTGTTAATAGAATTAATCAAAACAATTACTATTAACAGGATACAAAAACTCTGTAAAAGCTTAAGCTTGGGACTTTTCTTTGATGGTTGTTGCCGATTTCTCTAATAATTGTTCTTCATTAGAAGTCAAAGCTAATTCTACACGTGCTACAATGCCATCACGTCCGACAATCACAGGATAAGACATATATGTCCCATATTTTTCCTGATAACTGGAAACCGGCATTTCCGTGCGTGAATCGCTCACAATCGCCCGGACAATCCGCACCGCCGCGGCGGAAACTCCGTAATTAGTGTAGTGCTTTCCTAAGAAGACGGTTGCGCCACCACGTACTACTTGGTCTTCTAAGTCTTGCAATTTTAAGCCATGGGATTGTGCTAACTCCGTCAGTGGTTGTTCTAGAACTTTGACCGTCGACCAGGCAATAAATTGTGAATTGCCATGTTCGCCTAAAGCGAAACCGCTTACAGATCGAGGATCAACATGGAATTGCTGCGAAACAACTTTTTTCATTCGTGCCGTATCTAGCAGCGTCCCGGTTCCCAAAACATGTTTTTTAGGTAAATTAGTCAGTTGTTGGTACAAATTGGTAATAGCATCCACTGGATTAGAAATCACCAACAAAATGCCATTAAAACCGCTTTGCTTAATAGAATCGGTAATGGGCCGCAATTGTTTTTTGTTATATTCCAATTCTTCGAAACGGTCACCTTTGCCTTCCAGGGTGATTTTTCCTAAAGTACTAATGACAATTTGCGCATCTTGCAACGCAGCATAGTCATTCACCATAATATTTACATGATGCGGCAAGTTAGCCATGGCGTCTTCAAAATCGACAGCATCAGCCTGAACTTTACCTTCATTTACATCGATCATGACTAAGTCATTAACGAGTCCGGACACAATTAATTCATGAGCAATAGTGCACCCCACATGTCCATCGCCAATAATTCCAATTTTAGTTGTCATTTTTTTAATTCCTTTCTTTGTTAATCGCACCAACTAATCGTTGGTATCCAATGAACTAGTTTAATTATAAATTTTTATGAACCTAAAATGAATAAGTTTAAGAAAACTCTTGCCGTTTTTTGAAATTATTTTGAATCAATTTTTGCAGCTTTTGCTATACGTTGGATCCCAGACTAGCATCCAAACCCTTGTGCCACCTACTTTATTGCAGCCACATTGCCCACTCACCTGCAACTTCATAGCGAACCAATTTGTGGATTGTGCAATAGAATTCATAGGAATTGGTCATAGTTTCTACAGTAAAAGATCCGACCAATTATAATAGCTTCTCTTTTTATTTTTTCTTTTAAAGCATATAATTACCATTATTAAGCTTTATTAAGATTGATAAGGAGTTTTATGAAAAGACAATTAAATTTTTTTGCAGCTCTAGCTACTGTCATGGGCACGATGATCGGCGGGGGTGCGTTTTTCAAAATTGCCAATGTTTCAGCGCTTACCCATAATGCTTGGCTGAGTATTATTGTGTGGCCGTTAGCCGGGTTGATTACCTTAATGGCCGGACTAAGTATTGCCGAATTGGCTGCCATTTTTCCCGAAAACGGTGGCCCAGTTAAATATTTGGAAAAAATCTACGGCGCGCAAGTGGCCTTCCTTTTTGGTTGGTCTTTAATTATTATTTATTATCCCGCTAATATTGCTGCTTTAGCGATTGTTTTTGCCACGCAATTTAAAGCGCTCCCTTTTTTTAATAATTGGTCAACCACACTTATCGCTTTGTTGGTTATGCTGCTTATTTTAGTCATTAATTGGTTAGGGGCTAAGCTCAGCAGTCAAGTGCAAAAACTGGCACTGATTGTCAAATTGTTGCCGATTGCCGCGATTATTCTATTTGCTTTATTTTATCCAGGTCCTAATCAGTTACAACAAGCCCCTGTTCCCCATTGGAGCACCAGTTTGGGAACGTGGACATTTGGTCAGGCTTTGTTAGCGGTACTTTTTGCTTATGATGGTTGGTTAAGCATAGGCAATTTAGCTGGTGAAATTAAAAATCCTGCTAAAACCTTGGCACAAGCCATTATTTGGGGACTTTTGGGTGTCACCATTATTTATACTCTCTTAAACTGGAGTTACATTCGGGTTTTACCTTGGTCACATATCGTTAACAATTCCAAGACCGCTATGTTAACAGCCCAACAATTATTCGGCGGTAGCGGGGGCAATTTAGTGGTGGCTGGGATTTTGGTTTCTTTATTCGGCGCTATGAATGGTCATCTTTTAGTGGGATCGCGCATGCCTTATATTCTAGGACAAGAAAAGCAACTACCCTTAGCGAATTTTTTCGGGCAATTAAACGAAAAAACTTTTGTACCCACTAACAGCATGTTGTTTGAATGTGCGATTGCCACAATCATGATCTTTTCGGGCACCTTTGATTCTTTAACTGATATGTTGGTGTATGTTTCTTGGATTTTTTCGATATTATTGTTTGTGGGAATTTTTATTTTACGGCGCCAACAACCAGAATTAAAACGACCCTATAAAATTCCCGGTTATCCGTGGCCCCCAATTCTAGCCATTGTTGGTGCATTATTTATTGTCATTACCACAACAGTTACTCAACCTATTTTGGCCATGATTGGTATTTTATTGACGTTGAGCGGTGAACCGGTTTATTTATATGTCCATCGATCAATACATAAAACTGAATCCTGATGTAATTCTAGTTCTTGAGATTATTACAGCCGGTGTTTTATTATCATGACTGTTTAGACTCTTATGGATATAGTTAGCTCCATTTAATTTGATAGTAAATAAAAAAGACCACCTTCAAGTAGTCTTTGAACTGATAGTCATCCAGAAAACTAATTTTGTTGTAAGGCAAAAATTATCTGATGTTTTCGCGTAGCATGAGCCGGTAAAACAATGTCGCCAAAGTTGGGATGATTAATGGCATCGGGCAACATCTGGGCTTCCAACGCCACCGCTTCACTAGGCTGGGCCAAAGCGCCATGATCCCGTTTAAAGCTGACCCCAGGTTGTTGCTGGGACATAGTATACATGATTAAACCATTACTCTCGCTCAAAAGATTAACTTGGCGACCATGAGTGGTCTCACGTAAACTGGCGACCAGTTGGGGTGTCTGGCTCGAACCTGCAATGACAAACGCATCATCAAATCCCTGATTGGCCTGAATAGCAGTTTGTAAATTCTGAAAATCACTAAAATCATAGGGCGTCTTCGCATTAGCGCACATTTGGCCAGTAGGAATTAACTCGGAGTCTAATTGTAAATGCTGTGTACTATTGATTTTTAATTCGTGAGTACTCAGATCAGGACGGTCGCTGAAATTAAAATATACATGACAGGTGGGATTGAACAAGGTTGCCTCTGGACCGTTTTCAGCTGTAAAAGTAAGCGTCACTTTATTTTGATTGTCCAAGGTGTAAGTGATATGCACTAGGCAATCGCCAGGAAAACCATCCACTTGTGCTTCAATTTTTTTAGTAAACATCACACTGGCGGTTTGACTGCTTTGCTCAGTGCTAAAGTCCCAATTTAAAAAGCGAAAGCCTTGATCACCCCCATGCAAAGTATTGCCATTTTCATTCGTGGGCAACTGAATAGATTTATTATTTAAGTTAAATTGACCTTGCTTAATCCGCCCCGCTACTCGACCGATGGACTGACAACAACACAAACCATTGGTATAATAAGCCGCACAATGATCAAAATTCATCAATAAATTTTGGTGCCCACCAGCTTTATTGGGCACTAAAAACTCATACCAAGTCGCACCTTGCGACAAGCAGGAAATTTCAACTCCTTGATTATTCTTTAATCGCACTTGCGTAATTGTTTGACCCTGATAATTTTCAAATGGTTTTACAGTAACTTCCATGACTTCTCCCCTGAGATTAAACTCATTAATAAAATACACTACTTCAATGGGATTATTGAAATAGTGTATTTATTGAATTATTACTTGAACGCTATTGTATGAATCAGACTGGCGTTCAGAGCATGCATTGATTTATTGAATGCTGCACAAATCTACACCGTACATCTTAGCTAAATCGGAAACCTGTTCTTCACTAGCAGCAAAGGAGAATACTGTATGGTGCCCACCACCGGCTTGAATCCATTGAGTAGCTCCTTGCTTTAAGCCAACTTTTGGGGTCCACATTTGTTTAGCTACTGGTAAATGCGGTGTTTCTTTTTCTGCTTGATGTGCATCCACGGCATAAGTAACTAGTTTAAAATTATTTCTGAAATCAGCTAAAGTAACATCAATCGCATCACCCTCCAAACCAGAAAAAACTAATCTAGCGGGATCGGCTTTATTACCAATATCTAAAGGATGTACTTCCACCCGTGGCTTCTCTGAAGCAATTGACGGATCAACTTCCAACATGTGGGAACCTAAAATAGCTTCGTGGCCCGGACGTAAATCCAAAGTGTAATCTTCCATAAAGGCGGTCTTTTGATTATGAGTCATAATCTTAAAGGTTCGTAAAAGAGCAGCAGTCTTCCAGTCACCTTCACCAGCAAAACCGTAACCATCACGCATTAATAATTGGGCGGACAAACCTTGCAATTGCTCCAGACCATGCAAGTCTTCAAAGTTGCTGGTAAAGGCACTATAACCCCCCCGTTCAAAAAAGCGCTTCATGGCAATGTATTGTTTCAATTGATAACGGACAGTCTTTTGATAAGCACTTTCGTCCATGTCACCGGGAACCAATGTGTATTTCGACTTTAAATCCGCATATTGTTCATCAATTTCAGATTCTTGCACTTTATTGATTTCAGCAACTAAGTCGCCCACACCATAATAGTCTACGGTCCAGCCTAATTGAATTTGCGCTTGAACCTTATCGCCTTCAGTAACGGCCACATTGCGCATCGTATCACCGAAACGACAAACTTTTAATTTGAAAGATTCGTCATAAGCTACGGCGACATCTTCCCAATCTGCAATTTGTTGCATAATGGCAGGATCTTGCCAATGACCATAGATAATTTTGTTATGCTTTTGTAAACGAGCATTAATATAGCCGTATTCCCGATCGCCATGGGCACTTTGATTGAGGTTCATGTAATCAAAATCAATGGTATCGTAAGGAATGTAATTTAAAAATTGGGTGGCAAAATGCAAAAGTGGTTTCTGGAGTAATTTAGTCCCCCGGATCCAATTTTTAGCCGGTGAGAAAGTATGCATCCAAGTAATAACACCTGCAACCTTATCTTGATAATTAACTTCTTTCATAAACTTTGTAATCTCATCAGCGGTGGTCAACACTTGTTTGAAAACAATCGGATAAGGCAAATTTCCGTTTTCGTTTAAACCGGCAACAATCTTTTTAGCATCATCGGCCACTTCTCTTAAAGTTTCTTCACCATAAAGATGCTGACTGCCTACCGCAAACCAAAATTCATATTGAGGTACTTCTAACATATAATCAAACGCTCCTTACTTTTGAAATTAATGCTAAAACTTTTGCATGATTACTCTACTGCATCTTTTAAAACTGCTGCTTGATTCTCTAAAGGCAAAGCTGTCTGATAACGTTTAAGATAGTGAGCCGCGCCTTGAACGCCTTGCGGCTCAGGGCTCAAAGTCATCAGTTCAGCCTTCACAAAAACTTGTTTATCTAAATAGTCTTCCAGGGATTCCTGAGCACCTGATGCTACATATTGGGCCAAAACAGCCATGCCCCATGGACCACCCAGACTGGCATTAGTCATGACGGAAATGGGCAGATTTAACATATTGGCTAAAATTTGTTGACCAACTACTGGTGTTTTAAATAGCCCCCCTTGGGCGATCATAACATCAGTCGTTACTCCTTCTTCCTGGGTTAAAATATCCATGCCGATTTTCAGCGGTGCATAGGCCGAATATAATTGTGCCAACATAAAGTTCGCCAAAGTAAATTTACTATTAGGTGTTCTGACTAACAGCGGCCGGCCTGCTTGCGTTTTGGTAATTGGTTCTCCGGAAAAATAACTATAATTTACTAACCCGCCTGCATCCGGATCAGCTTTGGCAGTTTCTAAAAATAAAGTACTATATAGTTTATCCTCATCGAGATCTAGTCCCAAACGTGCCGCAAAATCATGGAAAACCCGCGACCAAGCATTAATGTCTGAAGAACAATTATTAATATGCACCATGGCTACTGGCAAACCTGCCGGCGTGGTGACGATATCAATATCTTGATGGACCTTTTTCAAAGGACTGTCCAAAACCACCATCGAAAATTCTGAAGTACCCACGGAAATATTGCCGGTTCGCAGACGAACACTATTAGTACTGATCATGCCTGTCCCCGCGTCACCTTCCGGTGGAGCCATTAAACTACCAGCTTGTAAAGTACCCGTAGGGTCTAGTAAATGTGCTCCTGCAGTAGTTAAATGTCCCGCCACAGTTCCGGCTTTTAAAACGTGAGGTAAGATCTTTTCAATTTGCCAAGGATATTTTTGAACGGCAGCTAAATCATTAAATAATTGCAAACATTTCTGGTCAAAATGACCGGTGGCATCCACGGGAAACATTCCTGACGCATCGCCCACGCCAATATTTTTTTCACCTGATAATTGCCAATGCACGTAACCCGCTAATGTAGTCAAATAATTGATATCGGCGACATGCGCTTCCTTTTGCAAAATCGCATGATACAAATGTGCAATACTCCACCGCAAAGGAATGTTGAAATTAAATAATTTGGTTAACTTGGCAGCGGCATCACCCGTAATAGTGTTGCGCCAAGTTCTAAAAGGAACCAGTAATTGATCGTGCTGGTCAAATGGTAAGTAGCCATGCATCATGGCACTGATACCGATCGAACCAATGGTTTCAATTTTGACATGATATTTACTGCTGACATTAGCCGCCAATTGGGCATAGCTTTTTTTCAAACCGGTGAAAATTTCGGCTTGGGAATAAGTCCAGATCCCATCTTGCAGGCTGTTTTCCCAGAGATAACTACCTGAAGCAATGGGTTGAAAATCAGTAGTAATGAGCACGGCTTTAATTTGGGTTGATCCAAATTCAATTCCTAGAGCTGTTTGACCTTCTTGAATGAGTTTGGCTGTTTGAGCTAGATCCACTGTTACTTCACCTCTTTAACCACTTTTTTACTGTGATTCATACCAATGGTTTCAATTTGTTCCAAGGTATAGCCTTTCGTCTCTGGAACAAAGAATTTAACAAATAAAACACCTAAAATACAAATAACTCCAAAAATGGCAAAGACGATCTCTTGCGGCATCGAAGCTGTCATAAGCGGAAACAGCAACCCGACTGCCCAAGAGCCAATCCAATTAACCGATGAAGCTAATCCTGAAGCACGTCCCCGAATAGCTAAGGGGAATATTTCACCTACTAGTACCCAAGTTAAGGGGGCCCAAGTAAAGGAATAAAAAGCTACATAGATACATAAAAACACAACTGTTGTCATGGGATTAATCTGCGGATCCAAAACATTCAAGATGGACGGAAGCAAAAATGACAAACCCATAACAGTTCCTCCCAAGATGAGCAAAGTCCGCCGTTTGCATTTTTCGGCAATCGCAATGTATACCAACGATCCAATGACTAAAATGACCCCTTGAACAATCGGCCACATTAAAGCCGAACTAGCAGCGCTGCCGGTTAACTTTTGTACAATGAGGGGAATATAATAAAAGATCGCATTAGCTCCTTGAAATTGTTGAAAAGCTGCAACACCAACACCGGCAATCACTAAATACCGATATTTGCCGCTAAATAATGAACCCCAGGTGGTTTTTTCCGTTGCAATGTTTTCTTTTTTGGAGGCCGACTTTATATCGTCAATTTCGGCCTCCACTTCTTGATCATTTTTTCGAATCCAAGAAAGTACTTGTTTGGCTTCTGCTTCCTTACCATTCTTTATTAAAAAACGCGGTGATTCTGGTAAGCGTAAAACACCACCCAGCAAAATCAAGGCCGGAACGGCAGCTAAGCCTAACATGATTCGCCAGCCCCAAGATTGAGGCAAGCCTTTTAATAAAAAGTCCATAATATAAGACAACAACATTCCTGAGACAATCATCGTTTGATTCAAACCGGAAAGACTACCCCGGGCATTGGCGGGGGCCATCTCCGACATATAAGCCGGAACTAAAGCCGATGCAGCTCCCACGGCTAATCCTAATAACGTCCGCACAATAATCAAATAAATAGAACCATTATTGGGAGCTACCATTGAGAGGATTGCAAACACTGCAAAAACCACTGCGGACACCAAAATCATCTTACGGCGACCAAACCGATCGGAGAGTTGTCCGGCAACCGCGCCGCCAAAGATAGCACCAAACATAACTGCCGAAGTTATGCAGCCCACTATCAAGGCATTAGTCAGGTTCCAATCCTTTTCCAAGAAAGGCAAGGCCCCTGTCATAACTCCAATATCGTAGCCAAATAAGATTCCTCCGAACGAACCAAAGAAATAGATAAAGCCACTGGAAATTTTTTTCTTCTCTGCTATCACTCAATTACCCCCTGTTTAATTACCAGTACACAGGTTAAGTGCTTTCTAGAAAGCACTTTCATAATATATTTTTTATTGGAGTAATTCAATAGTCCTAAAAATTCATTCGAATGTTTATTCACTATATAACTGTTCAGAGATCCGATGAAGTCAAGGTTTTCTATAATCCAAAATAATCATTTGTTTTTATTGGCCTCTTTTTTACTAAATTTATTGTTAGATCCTTTTTTAATTTTGGATGCTAAGATCAACTCTTACAGAACTAAGAAGATTTCATCTTATTTTTTAGAAAATATATGCTATGCTTTAAAAGAGCCTATTAGGGAAACATTATAGCAATAAATTTATTCCAATAAATTTGAGGAGGTTCTATTTTGAAGCGTGATTATCTGATTATCAAAGAAACTATTAAAAAAGAAATCACTTTTGGGCATTTTAAGGTTAATCAGCAGTTGCCCACTGAAAATGAACTGATCGAACATTTTAAAGTTTCGCGCTATGCTGTGCGAAAGGCTTTGACTGAGCTTCAAAATGAACATTTAATTTATAAAATTCAAGGTAGTGGTATGTTTATCCAGGATTGGGACAAAAAATGGCAAGTCAATCCCCGTAGTAAAACTGTCGGCTTGATTTGTACTCATATTGCAAATTATATTTTTCCCCAAATTATTTCGCAAATTGATGCCGTCATTGATCCCAAGGGTTATTCTCTGTTGATCGCCAATACACACAACTATCCGCAAAAGGAACGTTCTAATCTCATTAAGTTATTAGATTTACAAGTAGCCGGTTTAATTGTCGAACCCAGTGAGAGTGCTAAGCCCTGTCAAAATGCCGATATCTACCAACGGATTGCTAAAAGTAAAATCCCCATTTTATTTATTAATGCGAAATACCCGGAATTCGATTTTCCGGCTATTACCAATGCTGATCGTTTGGCAGAAAAAGAATTAATCACTTATTTACTGCACCAAGGACATCAAAAAATTTTGGGTATTTTTCAAATTGATGATTTACAAGGTACTGAAAGAATGAAAGGCTTCATTCAGGCCTATCAGGACAATAATATTAATCTGGCCAACAGTAATTTAATTATGTACAGTTCCCATGATGCTTTTACGGTAATTAGTAATAAAATTGACGTGTATCTCCACAGTAACCAACGACCTACAGCTATTGCTTGTTACCACGATGAGTTAGCTATTTTAGTAATCGACAAACTAAAAAAACAACATATTCGCATTCCCCAAGATATCTCAGTAGTGGGGTTTGATAACTATGAGGCAGCTACTTATTTAACTCCCAGTTTAACCACGATGAATTATCAACGCACCACTGTTGGTCAAGAAGCGGGTAAAGGTATCCTCGCGCTAATAAATGGTCAAAAGTTTGCCTCAATTGAACACCATCCCCAATTGAAATTACGTAATTCAGTAGCCTCCCTTACAAAATAAAAGCACTGCTTAATCAGATGATCAGCAGTGCTTTTTTATTTTCATCATTAGTTCAAAATTACTTTGGGCTTAATGACCGGTCCTTTGATGGGGCGTAGGATCAGATTTGCGATAAACCTTGACCTCCGGCTTTTTCATTAATAACCATAAAACTAAATAAGCCAAGATCCCTGGAAAAGCTGTCAAAGAAAAGATAAGCCAAAAGACTCGTAACAAATTGGAATTCCAATTTAGATAGTCTGCCAATCCGCCTAAAACGCCGGCAATCACATAATCCGTTCCTGAACGTTTAATTGGCAAATGCATGATACTCGCCTCGCTTTTTGTTATATTACATATAATATTATATATCAAAATATAAAAAGTGGCAAGCATTCTACTCAATTGTATAATTACTGCATTTGTTAGCGTTATCATTTCCGATAATAAAATCTAGGAGTTAACTAGATCACGGTTAACAAAGTCTGGAATAAATAATCACTGCTTTGGGCACCAGGATCTAAATGCCCGCGGGAACGTTCTTCTAAATAACTAGCACGTCCCTTTTTGGCTACTAAGTCGCGGGTAGCTTGTAAGTAAGTATCTATCTTTTGCGATGTCAATTGGTTGGCAGCAAGAGCTTGGGCTACGGGTTGCCAAACATCCAACATCGTTTTATCACCTACTTGAGCTTGACCCCGCCGCTGAATGCCAGCAGCGCCAGTTTGAATCAAGTCGGCTAACTCTGCTGATTGTTGTTTAGCCGCATTGGACATATCTAAAAAGGCTGTACCATACAAAGGACCTGAGGCTCCCCCTACCTTACTGATAAAGGCAAATGCTACTTGTTTTAATAAGGTACTCAAGTCGGGTAAGGAGGTCTGCAACACCGTTTGAATTTGCGTCACTCCGCGGGTCATATTCGTCCCGTGATCGCCATCACCGATGGCTGTATCTAATTCATTCAATTCTGCTTTATGATCTAAAATCGTTGTCGCAAAAGAAGCTAACCAGGCTTGCGCTTGTGTTTGTGTTAATTCCATATTCCATCACCATCCTAGAGTTGTAACATCTGCAGTTAACCAATCGCGCCAGCCGGCTTGTAGTTGTAAAAGGGTCAATGAAATTCCAGTCATGTCAATCGAAGTTACTAGATTGCCCACTTTCCAAAAATCTACAGCTACGCCTTGTTGTTGCAAAATATCCGCTACATCATTGGCAAAAATATACTGTTCCATCAACGGGGTGGCGCCCATGCCATTTACTAAAATTGCATAATGTTGTTGAGTAAAATCAGTAAACTCACCTTGCAATTGTTCCAGCATCTTCGCCGCCAATTCATGAGCCGTGACTAACTTTTCCGTATTCCGACCACGTTCATTATGAATGCCTACGCCAAATTCTAATTCATCGTCAGCTAATTCAAAGCCTGGATGGCCTACTCCCGGAACAGTAGCGGCATGTAAAGCTACTGCCAAAGTTTTTGTTTGCTTGATTACTTGTTGGCCTAAATCTTGCAACTGTTCCAAAGTATAACCCGCACGAGCGGCTGCTCCGAGTATTTTTTCAACCAAGACGGTGCCGGCTACGCCCCGATGGCCTTGTTCACTATCTTGAATAGCAATATCGTCATCCACAACGACTGTAGCGACTTGATGATTGTCAGCCTCGGCCATTTCTCGAGCCATATCAAAATTCATAACATCACCGGAGTAATTTTTAACAATCAATAATACGCCTTGCCCCTGATCCACTGCATTAATTGCTGCGTAGATTTGATCCGGCGTTGGTGAGGTGAAAATTTCACCACAGACAGCTGCGCTTAGCATCCCATCACCCACAAAACCGGCATGAAGGGGCTCATGGCCACTCCCTCCACCGGAAACTAACCCCACTTGAGTCTGATTTTGAAATTGCGGGTCATTCCGAATAACGGCGGTCGTTTGTTCTAAACAGCGTAATTGACCATTACTAGTTTGAACCAAGCCTTGAACCATTTCTGGTACAATTTGCTCGATTTGATTAATAAACTTTTTCATTTGCTTGACCTCCTTAATGATCTAAATAAATTATATAACTATTTTGCTAATTATTCCGGATTATTCGTAACTGTTCGGAGCGTAAAATTACTTTACCGACAAGCGATTAGGAATCCCGATAAATAAAAACCGCCAATAACTCTTCTCTAACTGATAACTATTCAGCGGCGGACCTTTACGATTTTGAATTCCACTCAAATACAGCCGAAAATTACTTGTCGGTTCTTAACAAAACAACTCTAGCGTTTTCAAGGAGTTTATGTTGGAGCATTTACTTGATTCATCGCTTTACCCAGCATTACGAAGCAGCAATTTGAATTGCATAAATATCTTGTAGGTTAATTAAATAATTTTGTGAACCCACCACAAGTTGATCCACATAATAGCCGCGAATCTGGCCACAAATCGGAGCACTAATATATCCTTCAACATCACGTTGAGCCAGATCAATTTGGACGGGTAAATTTTTTTGATAGGCTTGCTGAATCACTTGCACAATAGCAGCGGTAGTCATTTGCGGCAGATGTTGCTGTTGTTCTTGAGTTTTTTGTTGTTGTGCCATTTGCTTCAATTTAGACGTATGATCACTTAGATAAAACCCTTGCCACTTCAACATGCCGCGATCTTGATATTCGCTTAAAAATTGTTGGACTAATTGCGCATCAAATTTATTGTTAGTCATAAGCGTTACCTCCATTATGTCCTCCTACTAATCCAGTGCGTTGAATCGCTGTGGCTCCGGTCATCAGGCTTGATAATTTAACAATCGAACGAAAGCCATAACGCTGTCGAATAGCATCAACGGTGCGATCTAATTGCCGTTGTTTCAGCAACTTATTGTTGGCATCGAAAATATTTAATTGGACTACTCGATCATCCACTAAATCAGAACAGCTAATCGCAATATTTCTTACTGCTTCGCCTTGCCAGCGATCAGTAAATAGCTTTAAAACCGTCGTTGTTAAAAAGTAATTGTCATTAGTCGCTTCAATTTTCATAGAATGTCCAAAACCACCGCGCTGACCTGCTGTTCTGGCGGACCAGGCAAAACCAATATGTAAGCTCACCACGCGCGCAGCTACATGGTGTGCACGTAGTCGTGCTCCTACCTGCTCGGCAATTTCGCGCAATACAATTTCAATTTCGCCACGCTGAGAATAATCCCGTGGCAACACTTGTGAATTTCCGTAAGATTTATTGTGCGGATAATAAGTTTCGCGAATAATTGCCCGATCAATCCCCCAGGCAAACGCGAATAATTGACTGCCGATAACGCCCAGCTGTTGTTTTAATTTATAGGGATTATAGTGCGCTAAATCGTACATTTGTTGAATCCCCAATGTATGAAGCTTTTTTTCAGTCCGTGGGCCGATTGACCATAAAGAAGCCAAATCTTTTATCGGCCATAGTTTGTCAGGAATATCTTCGTAATGCCACTCGCCAATTAGACTATGTGCATGTTTGCCATCGAGGTCCATAGACCACTTTGCCAATAAAGGATTATCACCAATTCCTACAGTGACATACAGTCCTAATTCATGACGAATTTGAAGTTGAATTTTACGGGCGACCTCCCGTGGACTATTACCAAACAATTTCCAACTATCATTCATATCAATGAGAGATTCATCAATCGAATAAGGATGAATATCCTCAGGAGCCGCAAAATGCTGAAAAATCCGATTAATGGCTAGATTATATTTAATATACAAATTCATCCGCGGAGGCACGATCAACAAACGTGGATCCTGAGGTAATTCCCGCCGCCGCATCACATTGGAGATGCCAAATAACTGTTTGGCTCGTGGACTAGCTGCCAACACTAGACCTCCGTTAGTATTTTCAGCTTCCGACATTACTACTAACAGCGCCTGTAGAGGATTTAAATGCCGTTCTACAGCTTCTACACTGGCATAAAACGATTTGTTATCAATCATAAAAATAACCCGCCGCGGTTCGCGTCTATAATCATATCCGTACATACTTGATTCCTTTATTTCATTAGTTTACTAAAATAATTATAGAACAAGTGTTCGCCTTTTGCCAATAAAATTAATTAGCTCGACTCCAATTCATTCTTGCCGGTTGCTAAGAAATTCTTCATGCCCCTTTTTTATCTTATGGTTTTTACAGAAATTTCCTAAAAGGATAAAACTATTCTTCTATTATCATTTAACAAATTAAAGTCTGCTCATGTTCAACAACTAACTTGAAAACTAGTAATTTTTTATTAATTTGATATTGAATAAAACTGATTTGTTTTTTATAATGTAAGCGTCTTCAAAAATAAATATATAGAAGGGAAGTATGATGATGGACAATCTACCAACAACATCAAAAAGCTCATATTTAGAAAAGGCCGGAGAATTTAAAATGAAAACCAAGACCTTGCCTAAAATGAAACCGACTGACGTACTGGTCAAAGTAATGGCTGTCGGTATTTGTGGTTCAGATGTTCATTTTTATGAACATGGTAAATTAGGCAATTGGAATGTGACAGAACCACTCATCTTAGGTCATGAAAGCTCCGGTCAAATTTTGGCTGTGGGTTCTGATGTAACAGATTTTAAGGCTGGAGATCGAGTAGCCATCGAACCGGGGGTTCCTTGTGGTCATTGTGAATATTGCCGTAAGGGCTATTATAACTTGTGTCCGCAAGTCCAATTTATGGCTATCCCCGGAACTGATGGTGATTTAACACAATACATCGTTTATCCATCTGATTATGTCTATCATATTCCGGATGACATGTCCTATGAAATTGCTGCTTTAAGTGAACCGTTCTCCGTTGGTGTCCACGCTTCTCAATTACTTGATGTTAGTCCCGGCGAAACAGTCTTCATTTCTGGTTCAGGACCTGTTGGTTTGATGACAATTATGGCTGTCAAAGCTTTTGGTATTCACGACATTATCGTAAGTGATGCCGAACCATTCCGCTTGGAAACTGCCAAAGCTCTGGGAGCCACACATACAATTGACGTTACCAAACAAGATGTAGTAGAAGAAGTTAAAAAATATACTAATGGCGAAGGTGTTGGTTATGCTTTTGAGGCTTCCGGCAATAATAAGGCCGAAACTCAAGCCTTGATGACACTGAGACGGCGTGGCAAGATTGCATACATTGGAATGCCCGCAGTAGACGAAGCGCCATTAAATATTTCCTTTATGACCACTTATGAACCTCAAATTTACGGTCTCTTCCGGTATGCTAATACCTATCCTTTAGCAATTGATATTTTGCATGATAACATGGATTTGGCCGGTAAATTAATCACTGACTTCTATACTCTGGAAGAAACCCAAGATGCTTTTGAAAGAACCCGGACAGCTAAATCCGAATCTTTGAAAGTGGTTATCTATCCAAACGAAAAACTGCGTGATAAATAATTCGGATTCAAAAATTAATTATTAAAGCAGGTTAAAAATTAACCTGCTTTTTTTGTGCCGAACATTAATTCTGAATTATAAAATTATTAAATAATAGTTTATTCTGCTTATGCAACAATTGTAAATAAGTGAATAGTCATTAATCAGCTGAAAAATAATAATTTTTTTTGTTAATTTGATATTGATTAAAATTAATTTGTTTTTTATAATGCAATCGTCTTCACTCATTAACTCATAGAAAGGAACATCACAATGGAAAAGTTACCAACTGTCTCACAAAGCATGTATTTAGAAAAGACTAAAGATTTCCAAATGCGAACCGAGACCTTACCTCCCATGAAACCCAACGAGGTCCTGATTAAGGTAATGGCAGTAGGAGTTTGCGGATCCGATGTTCATTTTTATGTAGGAAATTGGAATGTCCCAGAACCATTAATTTTAGGTCATGAGAGTGCCGGTCAAATTCTGGCAGTGGGCTCTGATGTGCATGATTTCCAAGTGGGCGATCGCGTCGCGATTGAACCGGGTGTCCCTTGTGGTCATTGCACATATTGTCGTCAAGGCCACTATAATCTCTGCCCCCAAGTGCGGTTTATGGCAGTTCCTGGTACTAATGGCGATTTAACGCAATACATTGTGTATCCCGCGGATTATGTTTATCATATTCCTGATGATATGTCATATGAAATTGCTACCTTAAGTGAACCCTTTTCAGTTGGCTTACACGCTTCACAATTACTGGATGTCAGTCCCGGTGAAACAGCTTTTATTTCAGGTGCGGGGCCTGTCGGTCTCTTAACGATCATTGCCGTGAAGGCTTTTGGGATTCACGATATCATTGTTAGTGATGCGGAACCCTTCCGGTTAGCGACTGCTAAAAAATTCGGTGCCACTCACACAATTGACGTCACCCAACAAGATACGGTCATCGAAGTTAAGAAATATACTAATGGTGCAGGTGTCGGTTATGCTTTTGAAGTTTCCGGCAATAACCAGGCGGAAACGGCGGCATTAATGACTTTACGTCGGCATGGTAAGATTGTCTATATTGGTATGCCGGGGGCCGTGGATGAATCTCCTTTAAATATTTCCTTTATGACTACTTATGAACCACAAATTTACGGCTCTTTTCGTTACGCTAACACCTACCCTTTAGCTATTGATATTTTACATGACAATATGGAGTTAGCTGGGCAATTGCTAACCGATTTTTATACGTTGGCAGAAACCAAAGAGGCCTTTGAAAGATCGCGTACCGCGAAGTCTGAAACTTTAAAAGTTATTATTTATCCTAACGAAAAGCTGCGCGAGCAATAATTAGCAACTTCCAAGCAGTGCTTTCAAAGTAGATTGTCTACATCGGCAGTCTACTTTTTCGGTTGACTTTCCCTCCAAGAGTGATTATGATATTAACATTAAAATTTATTAATAATTCCAAGGAGGTTTTCATAATGGAAACTACTTTATTCTACAATTGCCAGCTATTTGATGGTAAGAATCCCCAAATCCAACCTCATTCTTGGTTTTTAGTAAATCCCGCAGGACAAATTAGTGCTCGTGGCCAGGGAACTACTCCCCCTGCCGAGCATCGTGTCGATTTACATAATCAGTATGTTATGCCTGGATTGATTAATTGCCATACTCATTTATGTTTAGATCCCGACGCTTTTGACGGTGATACGGGAACCGACAAAGTGACCGCCACAGTCCGGGCTGTCCAGAATGCACAAACTATGTTGCGCTCCGGTGTCACATATGTTCGCGAGTGCGGCAGTATTAAGGGTGTAGATATTACGTTGAGTCAATTAATTGAGCAACAGAAATTAACTCACGTTCCGCAAATTTTACCAGCAGGCTTGCCCTTTTCAATGACTGGAGGTCATGGCAGCTTAAATAATGGTACCCAAGAAGTGGATTCTCCTGATGAGATGCGCCGAGCTGTCCGCCAAGCTTTGAAGCAAGGTGCTCAAGTCATTAAGGTGATGGCCACTGGCGGCGTTATGAGTCCGGCCGATTTTATGAATGATCCCCAATTAAGTACTGCAGAAATGCGGGCAGCCGTTTTAGAAGCACATCACCGTCAAAAAACGGTAGCGGCGCATGCCGAAGGTAACCCGGGCATTTTAAATGCTATTGAAGCCGGGGTGGATTCAATTGAGCATGGGTTCTATGTCAATGATGCCGAAATTGACCTTATGTTAAAGCAACATACTTTTTTAACCCCGACTTTTATTGCCGCTTGGGCCATCCCACGTTTTGGTCAGGGAATTTTGCCAAATTGGGAAATTAAAAAAGCAGCCGATGCCCTAGATGACTTATATCAAAATATCAACCATGCTTATCAACGTCAGGTACCGATTACTTTAGGAACGGACGCCGGAACGTGTTTTAATTATTTTGATCAAACTCCTAAAGAATTAGAACTAATGGTGGATCATGGTTTCAGTAATTTTGACGCGCTTCAAACTTCTTGGCATTCAGCACAACTAATGCAAATTGCGGAGCATTACGGTACGCTAGAAGAGCAAAAATTTGCTGACTTTTTGGTTTTAACGCATAATCCCTTAGAAGATATTCGTGCCGTACAGCAAGTTAACAAACAGGTATATCAAAAAGGCAACCGTGTTGCTTAATAACGGCCCTGATAAATAACGAAGCAATTAAAAAGACTATCCTTCAGTGGATAGTCTTTTTGATTGCTAAACAAGTGCATGATTAGGCGGGATTCAAACTCACAATTTGGCCGGTACGGGCCGATTTCAAACTGGCAAAAAGTGCTTGCATAGATCCCAAAATTTGTGCGGCGTCCAAAATAGTGGGCCGATCTTCTTGGATAGATTGAATAAATTCGGCAATCACTCCAGATGATCGCACTTTACTGGTGGGCCATTGGTAATTCATGTGCTGTCCATTGCGGAAAATGACTTGCAAAGGAAACTGCGGATCTGCTTGGATTTTCATAACTCCTTGACTGCCATAAATATAGGTAGAATTTTCCTGAGGGCCATAATAAGTCCAACTCGCAATGACCGTCCCCCGAACACCGGAACCAAATTGATAAACTCCAATAGCGTTGTCATCAACTCCAATTAGCTGGCCATCGGGCGAATGTTTATCCAGGGTTGCTGTCTGTGCCCAGACGGCTTGAATTTCATCGGCTAATAAATAACGTAACAAATCAATTTTATGAATACCTAAATCAAAAATGGCGCCGGATTGTGACAGCTTTTTATCAAAGAACCAGGGATTTTTACCTCCCACACTCCAAGTTTCCGGTCCCGAATGACCAAAAGTCGTCTTAAAGGTCAATAAATGCCCCAACTTCCCTTGCCGCAATAATCGATAGGCTGCTTGATGAGCTGGTATCAACCGTTGATTGTGATCAATCAGAAGTTTTTTACCAGTTTGGCGGGCTATTTGGACCATTCTTTGACAATCCGACCACGAAGTCGCCATGGGTTTTTCACATAAAACATGTTTTCCGGCCTTTAACGCTTGAATGGCAACTGCAGCATGTGCTTGATTAACTACACAAACACTAACCGCTGTGATTTGAGGATCTGCTAATAATGCCGCTAAAGTGGTATAAGCATGCCCACCGTATTGCTGTGCCAAGGCTTGCGCGCGCGATAAATTATTATCAAAATAGCCTACAACATCCACAGCCGGATTCGCTAAATATTCAGGAAGATGGCGCTTTTGTGCAATGGCCCCACATCCAATAATTGCAACTTTGACTTTTTCTTTCATTTAGATCCTTTCTGCAAATATGATAATGACGACAGTACCAACTATTGTTCCAATAAATAAACAACTGTCCCGTAAGGCGGCAGATTAAATACTTGCGAAGTCAACTGCTGATTTATTGCAAAATTACTAATAATTAACTTACTGGTAGTAAATTGCAGTTTGGAAGGTAATTGCACTTGGCACAGATGATCCGTAAAGTTCCCACTGACTAATAAGACTTGGTGATCTTTAGTTCTTAAATAACTAAAGGTAGATTCGTCATCTGCATCTAATAACTGATAATCGCCGGTAGTAATAATCGGCAAATCATGCCGTAATTTAATGAGTTTTTGGTAATAATAAAAGACCGAAGCCGGATCTGCTAACGCTTGGGCTACATTAACTGTGCGATAATCAGGATTTAGTGGTGGTAAGTTGGGATTAGTCTGCGTTAGAGGCTGATCATTCCACGGAATCGGAGTTCGGGCGTTATCACGAGATTTTAAATAAATCGCTTGCATAACTTGTGCCGGATCAAGATGTTTCTGATGAATAAAATCATGATAGACATTCAAGGTATCTAAATCATGATAATCATTGATCGAATTAAAGTGCGGATTAACCATTCCAATTTCTTCACCCTGATAAATAAAAGGAGTTCCACATTGCATGTGCAAAATGGTGGCTAACATTTTGGCAGACTGCTCTCGCCAACGCGGATCAGGATTACCAAAACGCGTAACAGCCCGAGCTTGATCATGATTGTTCCAGTACAAACTGTTCCAGCCATTATTTTGGATCATCATTTCTTGCCACTTAGTGAAGACTTGCTTTAAAGCCGTTAAGCGAAAACGTTTGGTCGAGAATTTTCCTTCCGGACCATAGTCCAGATGCATGTGGTCAAAATGAAACACCATATTTAATTCATGACGCTCAGCTTGAGTATATAATAAAGCCTCTTGAACAGATGTATGCGGCGTTTCCCCAACAGTCATGACATCATAATGGGATAAAACTTCCCGATTCATTTCTTGCAGATATTCATGTTCTCTGGGCCCATTGGCAGCCCCGGGATAATAACTGCCATATTGTTGGTGGGGAGATACAGGACTATTAGCATATTGGGGATCTTTGGAAAGTAAACTAATAACATCCATGCGGAAACCATCAACGCCTTTATCTAGCCAAAAACGCATAATTTTATAAACTTCTTGCCGTACACGGGGATTCTCCCAATTTAAATCCGGTTGTTCTTTAGCGAACAAATGTAAATAATATTGCTGGCGCTGGGGAACATATTCCCAAGTCGAACCGCCAAAGCTTGAGCCCCAATTAGTCGGCGGCGTTCCATCAGGATTAGGATCCTTCCAAATATAAAAATCTGCATAAGGGTTGGTCCGATCTTGTTTACTTGCTTGGAACCAAGCATGTTGTGAGCTTGTATGATTGACTACCAAGTCCATAATCAATTTTAAATTCGCCGCATGTAATTTTTGTAACAACTGATCAAAATCAGCCATCGTACCATACATAGGATTGATTTGATAGTAATCGGAAATATCATAACCCTGATCGATTAAGGGGGATTGATAGATTGGATTGAGCCAGACTACATCTACCCCTAATTGAACTAGATAAGGAATTTTGGGAACAATTCCCGCTAAATCTCCTACTCCATCGTGATTACTATCATTAAAAGTTTGCGGATATATTTGATAAACCACACTATGTTGCCACCATTTTGTATCTGCCATACTTACTCCTCTTCTGTTCCTTGTAAATTAGCTGCGAACAAATCATTGACATAAATAATTTGTTGCTGTGCGTCTTTAATTAACTGGCGTAATTTTTGGGGATCCAAATATTGATCAGCTGCTGGTAAACTCATCAAACAACTCAGTACCAAGGGCAAGTTCATACCTGTAACTAAATGAAAATGCGGATAAACTAAATACTTAGTAAAAGCCTGGTTAATTGAACCACCCAACAGATCTGTAAAAGTTAAAACTTCATCTTGCTGCCAATCTACTGCAGCTAAAACCTGTTCAATTTCATGATCAATTGGAACATTGACCAAATAACCATTAATCACCTCTATAGTGCCCAAATTAGGATTTAAGTAATTCAACGTACTTTTAAAGCCGGCAGCTAAACGATCATGACTGGCCAAAATAATCTTTCTCAACATTCAACTTCAACTCTTTCATAATTTATTACGGTTTTAGAATTCCCAAAAATGACATCACAAGTGCAAAAATAATGATCAAGAAAATCAAAGAAATAACACTGAGTCTTTTTTTAGCTAAAACCCGATAAACTACGTAGGCTAAAACTGCAGGCAGTAAAGCCGGCATAATTTGATCTAACACCCCTTTTTGAATCGCTAAGTTAACCTTACCCACTTTAAAGGTCCACGCCACGTTCATTTTCACAACAGCGGGAATCAAAGCCCCAATGACCGTCAGTCCCATAATTGAAGCAGCTTCTGTAAAAACAGAAATTTTCTCCCCTAAACTAGTGACTAATTTTAGTCCCGAAGCATAGCCTAAATCAAACAATTTATATCGAAATAACAAAAATAAAATGTTCAAAATCAACCAAATGATTGCGCCAGTGGGATTCCCTTGCAGTCCCATATAAGCCGAGATCGAGCCCATAATAGTAGGATACAAGACCCAAATTAAGGTATCCCCGATTCCGGCTAAAGGCCCCATTAGCCCAGTTTTAAAGTTCTGTACAGTATCAATGGCTTGAATGCCATCTTGTTCTTCCATGGCTAAACTAGCACCAATTAAAATATTAGCCATCCAGGTAGTAGTATTAAAATAATTAAAATGATTATTTAATGATTTTTGATAATCTGCATCTTTGGGATACACTTTGCGCAAAGCTTTTTCTAAACTGTAAACTACAGCCGGACCTTGCTGCGTTTCATAGTTAAAATCATTACAAGCCATAAACATATAGCGGGTAGCAGCCCTGCGAATATCTTTTTTGGTTAATTTACCAGGTTGAGAATTATCACTCATCAAACATTTCTCCTTTATCCGTTGAAGATTGATCACTGACTGGTGATTTAGCATTATGGGCTTGTTGAATAAAGAAATAGTAAGCCATTGCAAAACCGATAATTGAGACTCCTAACATAGGAATATGCAAATAACCAGATAAAAAGAAACCAACCAGCAGCATCGAAAAATATTTTTTAGCCGGCATTAATTGCAATAACATGCCAATTCCCAATACCGGCAACAAAGAACCGGCAATAGATAAGCCGTTAGTTACCCAAGTAGGAATAAAGTGCAGAACTGTTTTGACTAAATTACTTCCAAATAAAACTACAATAGCCGTAGGTACAGAGGTGGATAAACCAAAAATCAATGGTCCCAACCATAAGGTGGCATTCATTTGCCGATATTTACCCAAATTCAAATATTTTTGTGCCTGGTGGGCAACATAGGTTGTCAAAACTTTCGCCAAAACATCCAATTGAATCCCGATCATCCCGACTGGAACCCCCACTGCTAAAGCGACGGCTTTGGCCGATGATAAGCTGTGCGTAGTTCTAATCGCAATATAGATCCCGACTAACGCCGCTAATCCCCAATTAGGTACAGAAGCGCCGCCAATGCTGGCTACGCCCAAAGCCATCAACTGAAAAGTACCCCCGATGACCATAGCGGTTTGCATGTCCCCCATAATCAGCCCCATAAAGAAGGCCACCATAATAGGAAACCAGGTCGTAATAACTAACCCTTGGTGATCCAAAACCATCCAAAAAGAAAAGATGATTGTTAATAATCCTTGAATAAAAGCCATATTTACTCCTTTGTTTTCAACTGCTTCAAATAATCTTCAATGGGTTTGTTCGGATCTGAAGGCACATATCGCAAGGTAACCGGAACTTGTCGACGCTCCAGCTCACGCAGTGCCGTTACTTCAGCCTCGTTCACTGCCACCATCTTAGAAATTTGGGTTTTGTCGGTACCTGCGAACAAAATCCCAACATTGACTTCCGGAATAGCAATTCCAGCATCTAATAAAGGAATCAAAGCCTGCGGTTCCTTCACAATGACAAAAACATTATGATCATCATATTTACCTGCTTGAAAATTGGTAATCGCTCTTTGAATCGAAATAATTGACATCCCGGTTCCCGCTGGTTTGCTCATGCGCATGGCCGTTTTACGCAGCTCATCTTGGCTTAATTCATCATCAATAACCATCAATCTTTGAGCCTTGGTGTAACCCGCCCATTGGGTAACTACAATGCCATGAATTAAGCGTTGGTCAATCCGTGCTAACACTATTCCCATTTATTTAATCCCTTCCCTCTATCTATTGACATAGTTTTATGCAAGTCTAAGGCACAAATATGCAATCGTTTACAATTTGGCCTTAGTTAAAAATCAGGTAATGCGGTTTAATGTCATATGCACCCTCCTTTTTATGTAGGTAAGCTAGTTTGAAAATATTTATTGGTTTTGTTCTAAAAAAATTGACACAATTATACAAATGTTTTAACATCAAAATACAGTAAAACAGGCCATGTATAATTGGCTCAACGTTGGGGAACGTTTGAAATTCTGGCCTTTTTAAATAATATATCAAACTTAGCTTACAGATATTATATTAAAATAAATGCATAAAATAGTCAATGGAATTTATGCATTTATTTTAAATGTCTGTTCCAAAAACTGGAGCTGGACTTATGACAGTATTTGATAAAATAAAAATACTTGCAAAAAAACAATTAAAATCAATTAACGAAGTTGAAAAAGAAATGGGTTACTCACAAAATACCCTGTACCGTTTGAAAAGAACTAATCCTAGTGCAAAAAAGCTGGCAGAATTAGCCGATTATTTTCACGTCTCCACAGACTATTTATTAGGCCGGGAATCCCAAGGTCGTCAAAATATTGACATTACGCCGGCAATTACCAATCCTGCCATTACGCTTTCATTTAAAGGACGGATCATTCCCCCGGAGGAAGTCGAAATGATTCGCCGCATCATTGAAGGTGGTCGTCCGCAATAAATTTTTGAGCCACTTTTAGACAAAATGACATATCAAAAAACTAACTTTGAAAAACTAGAGTCGTTGACTGACCTGATGCCCAAAATTAATGATTTTTTCCGTAATGAAGTCCCAGCCCCGGGCTTTCAACCGCGAAGTAGGTCCGGACACACTGGCAGCGGCGATCATTTTCGATTGTTGATACAAGGGTACGCCAATACAGGTGAGACCATATTCATATTCCTCGTTATCGTAGGCGATTTTGGATGTTTGCGCTCGCAAGACTTCGGCGCGTAAAATTTGGGGATTTACAATCGTATTGACCGTGCGCGGGGTGAACTTTTGCGCAGTTAAATAATTGGTTAAAGCAGCGGGCGAAAAGTTACTCAAAAAAATCTTCCCCATACTACTGCAATATAAAGGCGAAATGGGATATAGGTTAACTTGGAGCGGAAAGCGTTCCCCTTTTTCCGAATGTAAATATAAAACTAAATTATTGTACAAAATACCGATACTAATGTTTTCTTTAACCTCTTTGACGAATTGTTTCATCAACGGTAGCGCTGTCTGTACCAGTAAACTCTGCCGCTCGAAATTTTGGGAGTAAGTGATAATTTTGGCTCCAAAATGGTAGCATTGCTGGTCATTTTTTTCGACTACGCGGACATATTCTAAACTTCGTAATAAACGAAACACTGTCGTTTTAGGCAAACCTGTGGTTTTAGCCAGCTCACTGACTCCTATCGCTGTGTGCGCATTACTAATCGCATCTAGAATCTTAAAAGTATTTATTACTGTTTTATTGTAACTTGCGTCATCGGTCATTTGAACATCACCTAATTATTAGTTTTTGGATTTCTAGGCATTGGAGTGATTCTTTATAATAGGAAGTATTTAGTTAGGAAACAAAAATCGTTATCTTTATCATAACACGAGCTTTGAACAATTAACTTATCATTGGATATGTTTCTAACTAAAAAGCGCAACTCGACTAATTATCGAATTGCGCTTTTTATTATTGACTCTCAATCAACGTAATCGTAAAAACTAATGAATAATATTGCGGCTGCTGCCACCATTAATTAAGTTCTTGGCATCATTGAGAGCAATTTCCATGCTATTTTTAACAGCTAATTTAGTAAAGAATGCAACATGTGGCGTAATTAAAACATTTGGCAGAGCTTGCAACTCTTGATAATCTTGCGGCAAAGTTGACAAATCTTGTTGCTCGCCAAAGAATTCTCCTTCATCCGCTAAAGTATCCAAACCAGCACCGGCAATTTCTTTATTTTTCAACGCCGTAATTAAAGCGGCGGTATCCACTAATTCACCCCGTGCCATGTTAATCAGTAAGGCATTAGATTTCATTTTATGCAAAGCAGCGGCATCAATTATATGTTTAGTGGATGGCAACAAAGGTGTATGCAACGAGATAATATCAGCTTCGGTTAAAATAGTATCTAAGTCTACATAAGTAGTGAATGGTTCTAAAGAAGCATCATAAAATGGATCATAAGTTAAAACCCGTGCCCCTAATGCACTATATATTTGTGCTGAGGCTCCGCCAATATGACCCGCGCCAATTAAGCCGACAGTACAATTGAAGATTTCCGTACTAATCGTTTGTTCATCAAAAGTAAAATCACCGGCAGCCATGCGTTGTTGGTAAAGACCGACATTACGCAATAAATATAAAGCATGAGTCACACCCATTTCCGCAATTGCGCGTGGTGAATAGGCCGCAACATTGGTTAAAACAATACCATGCTTTTTGGCAGCAGCTAAATCTTGATTATCATATCCCACTTGGCGAATAGCTAACTGATGAATGCCATTTTTTTCCAAAGTTGCATAGACATCTTCACCCACCGGTGCAATGCCTTCAGAAGAGACACCATCGTAACCCTTAACTTGATCGACAGTTTCACTGGTTAAATCTTCCGAAAGGATTTTTACTTCAACTTGATTTTTTCGGGCCCAATCTTCAATATAAGGCTTTTCGACTGGTAAAACTGAAAAACAAATGATTTTCATAATCTAATTCCTCCAATAATGATTAATTATTTACTAATATCTACAATCCAATCTTGCTCATTATATAAACTTGGAAATCTTTTAATCACAAAGTAAACCAGCAGTGAATAGATAATCGGTATAATAAAGTAAATCAACGCTAAAATAATAATATTGCTCATTACGGAACCATGCATGTAAGTAAAGGAATTAATGGGTCCGACTGGTTGACCAAAACCGGCGCAAGCCGCGCTATTTTTGATATTCAAGAAAGAATCTGTAAAGCCTGTGAGCGCACCAACCATGGCAATAGGAATTAACATCCGTGGATGTTTAACAAAATTGGCTAACATCATTTTGACGGAGCCCCAAAACATAGCAAATGAGACCCCTTTGCCGTTCATTTTATAAGTAGCCACTGCGACCATCATAAAACAAGAAGTTACGCCGACAGAAGCCGCCCCACCGGCGATACCGTTAATGCCAATGGCATAAGCTAAACCGACTGTCGATAAAGGTGTGGCAATGATCACAGCAAAGGACATAGCGATCAACGTACATAATAAAATCGGCTGTAAGTCGGTAAAGGAATTCAAGATATTTCCCACCGCCATAGAAATCATATGCACGTAGCGATAGGACCACATACCTAAGGCCCCTACCACAGAACCACATAAAATAGGTTCCCAAATAATCGAAAAACTGCCGACATAATTTCTGACGAGAAAAATTACGACAATGGCTACCGCAATAACCAAAATTGTATTAATTAAATCGCCCATACCCACCAAAGTCCAGGTACCTTTGGAATAATCCACTGCACCACTGCCGGCTAATGCGGCTAATGATACACTGGCTTTTTCAATCATATTGAATCCAAATTGATTAGCAGCCAAAATAGCTGCTGCAACAGGTACAATATAAGTTCCCATATTGGTGGCAGTGTTTACCGCCGCCCAAAAATCACTGCTTTTGGCCAAGCCGCCAATAAAGGGTGCAATGATTGCCCCAGGAGTCACGGCCACCACAATAGCCATGGCTACCCCTGAAAGGAGCAGATTCCAAAATTCACCGAATTTATACTGCTTCAATTCATTCATGTGTTGCCTCCAAGTTAATATTTAATAAATGGAACGCTGTTCCATTCACGACAAAAACTATAGCATCATGTGAAAAGTTTTGCAATGGCTAAATGGAAATTTGTCTAAAGATTAACAAGTAACGACAACTCAAGATATACTGAAAAATGTTTGTTATTCTATTAAGTAATAGAGCTAGCGAGCACTCCAAGTTTTGCAAATTAGTAGCTGCTAGAGAAATTTTATCTGGATTTTTTTGTTCCCTTGGTGGATCTATTCCTCCAGAAGTTGCAACTTGGATTTCAGTCCTATCAAACAAGCAGTCCCCTCAACTTTTTATAAACCCATTCTATGGACCGCAGAAGAATAGTAAATATTTAACAAAAAAGCCGCCTACCAAAATGTCGGTTTTTTTCTTGCTTTCTTCATGTACGCAAAATTTATTTTTGAAAACAATCACTAAATTATGTCGAAATGATTGATTGGAGATGAACGACAATTTGGGACTTTAGATAACGATGAATGTTAGCTTAACGACTTTTCATTCTTATCAGCCAGATCATTTAATAAAAATTTGAATATTATCAATTCCTTGTTATAATCATTTCAAACTTTATAATTATAAAGTTACAAAAAGTTACTTTAAGCTTTAGCTCTACGGAAAGGAGGAATATTATTGCAAATTAATATTTTAGTATTTGATAACTTTGAACCACTAGATGTTTTTGGACCTATGGAAATATTCTTAAATGCAGCTGATTTCCAACCGCGATTATTTACACTGTCTAATTCGCCTTTAGTGACTAGTTTTCGAGAAATTAAATTGCAAGTTCATCCACTGCGAGACATTGATCCGCACCAGACCTTATTAATTCCCGGTGGCGATGGTACCCGGACTTACGTGCACGATAAAGATTTTTTACAAGAATTACAAAATTTAGCCCATCAAGCCCAATATTGCTTAAGTGTTTGCACTGGTTCAGCACTGTTGGCCGCAACAGATTTTTTAAATGGTAAACGTGCCACCTCCAATAAGGCTGCCTTTAACTGGGTAACCAGTATTAATTCAAAAGTCCATTGGCAACCACATGCTCGTTGGGTGGTCGACGGCAATTGTTATACCTCTTCAGGCATTAGTGCCGGGATGGATATGACCTTTGCCTTTTTAGAAGAGATTCAGGGTTCATCAGCAGCTGAGCATGTGGCACAATATCTTGAATACTCCAGAATCAAAAACCCCGACAATGACCCCTTTGCCGTGGACTGATAGCTAAACGTTCGCCAAAAGCTCACTTTTAATACTGTTATAATCTTTGATCGCTACTTCAAAATTAAAATTTTTAATTTTTTATTCAGAAATATGTCAAAAGATTCTTGTTTTCTGGGAATTACTTGTGCTATTATTTTTTTATTTAAATTGCATTTTAAGGAGGGGATTATCATCGACTCATCAGCTCTGAAACATTTAAAAAATCCGGCCATTGTACAGCAAATTGCCCAACAAGAACCCTTATTTTGGCGCAATCCGCATTATAATGAGCCCGATAATCAAGTGCCTTTTCGGCAAAGTGATATTTTTGACGCAGTTGCCAGATGGGATCGTTTCGCTCCTTATTTGGCGCAGGTTTTTCCCGAAACAGCGGCGACCAAGGGGATCATTGAGTCCCCACTAACGCCAATTCCCCACTTTCATAGTGCTTGGGAACAGGCCAATCATTTTTCACTACCAGGTAACTTATATATGAAACAAGATAATCAATTACCAATATCGGGTTCCATTAAATCCCGCGGTGGTATTTATGAAGTGTTAAAATTTGCCGAACAAATTGCAATCCAAGAAGGCGACTTATGCTACTTAGATAATTACGCAGTTTTGGCTACTCCCAAATATCAGCAACTCTTCGCCAATTATGCGGTGACTGCAGGGTCCACCGGTAATTTAGGCTTAAGCATTGGAATTGCTGCGGCGACTTTTGGTTTTCAAACCACGATTCATATGTCACGCGATGCGCGCGCTTGGAAAAAAGCTAAATTACGAGCTAATGGTGTGAACGTAGTCGAACACGATGGTGATTGTAATACGGCTGTAGCAGCAGCACGCCAACAAGCTGAAAATGATCCACATACTTACTTTATTGACGACGAGGGTTCCCCCGATTTGTTTTTAGGATATTCTGTAGCTGCGGTTCGTTTACAAAAACAATTGAAAGAACAACACATTACTGTCGATGCAGATCATCCATTGTTAGTGTATCTACCTGCCGGAGTGGGCGGTAGTCCCGGTGGGGTAACTTTCGGCTTGAAGAAAATCCTGGGTCCCCATGTCCATGCTATCTTTGCAGAACCTGTTACGGTGCCTTCAGTGATGTTGGGGATGGTCACGGAATTGAATCAAAAAATTTCGGTCTATGATATCGGCCTTTCCGGTCAAACCCAAGCAGATGGCCTGGCGGTTTGTCGCCCATCCGTTCTCGCTGGAAAAGTGATGCGTACTTTGTTACTAGGTGCTGCCACTTTTGCAGATGATAAAATCTTTCAAGCTCTAACTTTATTAGCAGACACCGAAAATATTAAAGTTGAACCGTCGGCAGCGGCGGGGTTAGCCATTTTACCTACTACCACTCCACAACTGGCCTCGCAAACACTCTTAAACAAAGCCACTCATATTGCTTGGGCTACTGGTGGCAACATGGTCCCAGATGCAGATTGGCAAACTTTTTATCAACAAGGTCAAGATTTATTATAAATAGCCAAATTAAAACACCACTCTCTATCAAAGGAGTGGTGTTTTACTGATTATTTATAAATTTTTGTTCTCTCAATGGTTATCCTAACAAGAAATTTAACTGTTTACTGTATCAACTTATTAGTCCAATAACTAACAACCAACTGGCTGTTCTTTTAGTATCTTGCCTCAGCTGTTCAGCTCTTGTATTTTCAACAAATTGTGAGATTGTAAATCCTAGCCGGAGATATACGTTACTGTGCGGTTCCACAAGTTTTTAAAAGTTGTATTCTTGAGGCAATCTCCGTACTGGAAAAGAGATAAGATCCAGCGACTGCAATATCAGCTCCTGCTTGTTGAGCCAAAGGTGCCGTCTGTTCATTAATGCCACCGTCAACTTCAATATTATAGTGCCAATTGTGTTCATTTCGCAGTTGTGCTAAAGATTGAACTTTGGTTAAGGTATTTTTTAGAAAATGTTGTCCGCCAAAACCCGGATTAACCGTCATGACCAAAACTTGATCTACTATGGGTAGATATTCACTGATAGCCGATAACGGTGTCCCAGGATTGATCACAATACCTGCTTGCACGTGCAAAGCCTGAATCTGTTGAATTACACGATAAAGATGGGGATCGGTTTCAGCATGAACTAAAAGGGTATCAGCTCCATTTTGGGCAAAATCTTCAATACAACTGGCGGGATTAGCAACCATTAAATGGACATCCAAAGGTAAAGTTGTGATTTCCTTCGCTGCTTTCACTAAGGCACTGCTAAAACTTAAATTCGGGACAAAATGACCATCCATAATATCAATGTGTAATAAATCTGCTCCTGCTTGTTCGACAGTCTTAATTGCCTTTCCCAAATTCAAATAATCTGCATTCAAAATTGATGGTGCAATTTTCATGATTTACCTCCTCAAATTTGGTATTGCACTGCGCGCCTTAAATAATCCAAAAGGCACCGCCAACTACACCAATTAATACTAAAACAATTAGCACCGTAGTTGGTTTCATTTTCTTTTTTAACAAATAATAAGTCAACATAGTCACAGCTAAAGGCAAAAGCCCGAGGACTAATTTATCCAATACTCCGTTTTGTAACTTTAAGGTTGATTTACCCAGCATAAATTTCACTGGAGAAGAGACTTTGACAAATTGGGCGGACAAAGCGCCAATGGCAATAGGCCCCAAGGTTTGCGCAAAAGACATCACTTTCGGCAGCAAAGAACCGGAGAGCACTTTAGCAATCCCTTCTTTACCTAAGTTAAATCCTTCCATCCAACTAAAGTAGCCAATCGTCCACATGATGCCCATGTGTAAAAGGGCGAATAAAATGGGGCCCATAAAGATGTTACCCTTAGCACCAAAAGAGATTGTAAACGACAATAAAATCGGGATTAAAGTACCTTGCCATAAAGTATCCCCCACACCGGCCAAAGGTCCCATTAAACCGGTTTTAAAACTATTAATCATGTCATCGCTAATCGGTGCTCCATTCGCTTTTTCTTCTTCCATGGCAATCGTAACACCTAAAATCGCACCACCAAAATGCGGTTCTGTATTAAAAAATTGCATATGCCTTTGCAAAGCCTTGGTCATTTCTTCTTGATTATCACCGTATAACTTTTTAAAAATAGGTGATAGTGCGTGAATAACCCCCGTAGCCTGTAAACGTTCATAGTTGTAATTAGCATGGGAGAAAAAAGTCCAGCGCCAAAAAGCTTTCACCACTTCTTTTTTAGTTACTTTACGGGCAGTTGCCTGTTCCGAAGGTAAGGTATCTTTTTCTAATTGTTCTGTGTTTGTGTCGGTACTCATGCGCTTTCACCATCCTTTTTGACTGTGATATTAGTATAAAGATAGGCGATAATCCCAGCAAAAATCGCAATTGGTAAAATATCCATTTTCGAGTATTCAGCAATCAAAAAGCCTAATAAGAAGAATACTAAAGTGCTTTTGGCAGTCATCGCTCTTAAGTTCATCGCAATGCCTAAGGCTGGTAATAACCCGCCGATGACTGTTAACACATGTAATGGTGTTCCTTTCAAACTGCCAATAATAATTTTGACAGGCGCAGCGCCATAAAAGGCAGCTAACATTGCTGGTACAACGCTAAAAATAAACATGGTAATTTGAGGCGGCCAAACATGTAAAAAATTAATTCGATTTAATTTACCTTCTGCCGCAGCCTGATCAGCCATGTGGACAAAGGTAATATCGACAGTCATATGCAACACCCAAATCATGGTGCCAATTAAACTAATAGGGACCGCAAGCGTAATAGCGACAGCAGGTGATACTCCGGAAGCCATTCCTAACGCTGTCCCCAAGGTTCCTGCCAATGCGGTATCCATAGGCACCGAACCACCAGCTCCAATCCAGGCCAAAAATGGTAATTGAATAGCCGCACCATAAATAGTTCCTTTAACTGGATCCCCCAGAATTAAACCCACCAAAAAACCATTAACCAAAGGCCGCATGATGGTATGAGTTCCTGCTAAAGAAACCCACGGTGTTCCCATTTGCCCTAAGTAGTAAACAACTCCGATGAGGAAAGCTTGCCAAAGCTGAATTTTCATAGTTATCCCCCCATTATTCTAATAAACCCGCAACATTAGTGGCTTTGTCAGTTGGTACAATTTGAACTTTTACTTGGATCCCTTGATCGAGTAATTTTTTGAAAATTTGGCGCTCTTCTTCCGAAGCAGAGATATTTTTATACAATTTGGTCCGTTGCGCTGCAGCGCCCATTCCCCCGATAATTATTTCTTGTAATTGCACTCCGGCCTCAACTAAGTGCAAATAAGTAGCAGGCGTTTTAGCCAATAATAAAAGTTTTTCGTTTCCATGATCTTTTTGTAAAAATTCTGCGCCCGCAGTTTCATCAAATACAGAAAAAGCAATCCCTTGTGGCACAGACATTTTCATAACCGTTTGTAAGAAAGAGTCTTGCGCCGTGCCATTATCAATAATTACGATATGATTGCCGTCAGTATATTGCAGCCAAGCGGTCATCACTTGTCCATGAATTAAACGATCATCGACTCGAGCTAAAACAATTTGTGACATAATTTTTTGTTCCTTCCATATTAAGATTTTTGATCTAAAAGTGTGGTTAAATCATTAATACCAGTTTGCCCGACTTTCATAGCGGCATTTTTAATAAACTGCAAATCTTTCCCCAACAGTCTTTCGTTAATGGCCTCAACTAACATGGGCAAATTAACCCCGGTTATGATTTCAAATTGGGTCGGCTTCAAGCTCCTCAATTTGGAAACAGCTTGATTAAAAGGTGTTGCTCCTTGCAAATCGGTAAAGACCAAAACCCCCTGCCCCTCATCTAGTTGGACCACACTTTGGTAAATGGCTTGTCCAAAATTATCAATATTATTGCCTTCGTTTAAGCCCAGAAACTTGCTATTCTCAATCTGGCCCATAATCAAATTTAAAGCGTTTTCAAAACCGGCAGCAAGTGTCCCATGCGTAGCTACCACAATCCCTATCATCTAAAAACCTCCTCAGTTAATGCCAATGAAATTCAATAATTGCTTTATGCCAATCATTGCGTGCAATAATCTCTTGAAAGGCGGTCATTAAATCGGCAGCATCATGCACAGCATAAACCTGATCTGGCAACAATTTTTTTAAAGTTTGCTGATAAGCTTCACTTTCACTAATCGCCTTCAATACTACCTGAAAATCTGTGGCCACCGAACGGCTGGTTCCATAAAGTGTAAGTCCTTTTTCTAAAACATCACGGGTATCAATTGGCACTAAATTCTCACTAACTCCCATCAAAACTATACTGCCCAAAGGCTTTAGAACTTTAATGGCTTCATTAATCGCCGTTGAACTGAAATTACCACCAGTCGCTTCAAAGATCAAATCAAAATCAGCATCGGCCTGATCAAAATCATAATGATCAGAAAGATATGTCGTGGCAAAATCAATCTTTTCAATGCGATCTGGCATACCACCGAAAACCACTAGATGTTCTTTGTCCAAATGCCAGATGTAATGTAAAACTGCAGCTGCCATATAACCAACTGGACCATCACCGAATAATCCTACTTTAATATCTTTTTTCTGGAGGATATGTTTAACGCGGGTGCTGGCTTCATAGCCAATAGTGCTGACTTCCGTCAGAATAGCTAACTCATTGGGCACATTATCAGGAATCGCTACTAGCTCATTAGCCGGCTGTACAACGGCACTTTGTGCAATGCCATCATAACCTGAGCTCATGAAAACACCAGTATTATCGTAATTAGCCGGTAAACTATTGGTAGCTGGATTTGCATTATGTAAATCCTTACCTGGAATCCCCGGTACAATCACCACCCGTTGGCCTACTTGAAATTTAGAACTTTGACTTTGCTTAACTACTCCGATACCTTCATGCAGCAAAGCCATTGGTAATTTTTTGGCCAAGGCTTCCGGACGTCGTTTGCCGGAATAGTAACGTTCATCAGCATGGCAGACACTGGCATACGTCGGTTCAACTACCACCCAATTTTTTTGAAGTGTTCGTGTGACCTTTTTAGCATTGATCTGTTCCGGTTTATCCAAACTTAATACTGTTGAAACAACTTGGCTGGTTTGATTGTTATCGTCCAAAGTAATACCCCCATTAAAATAATCACTTTGCAAACGTTTGCATGATTTATTATAATACATTATTTAAACTTTGCAATTGTTTATAATAAAATAGATGACATAAACTAAAATAAAATTCATCAATTTTAAAGGAAAGCTTAGTGAGCCTTCAGAGGAGTGAGTTAAATAAATGGATCTATTTAACCGGCAAAAATTAATAATGGACAAACTTAATGAACAAGGAACGATTAAAATCTCAGAATTAAGTAAAGATTTTCACGTTTCGCGTGAGACTATTCGGAAAGATATCTACAGTTTGGAGAAAAAAAATTCCCTGCAAATTGTCCGCGGAGGAGCTACTCTACCCCCAAGTACTATTACCGAAACACGTTATAGTAAGCGGCAAAAAATGTATGTTCCCGAAAAAACTTTAATCGCGAAAACAGCGCTTTCATTAATTCGTGATAATAAATCCATCTTTTTGGATTACGGCACGACTACTAACAGCATTGCTTATCAATTAAATAAAGCCCCAGTCCACGATTTAACCGTCGTCACGGATTCCACCAATGTTTTAAAATCGCTGGAATATAAAGCCAGTGTGCAGACTATCTTATTGGGCGGTGGCTTACGACAAAGTGAAGGCTCCTTATCAGGTCCCTTAACATTCACCAGCGTGGATAATATCTATTGTGATATCGGCTTTTTTGGCTGTGGGGGCATTGATCCCTCTTTCGGAGTTACTAATCATTATTTCGATGAAGTTGAAGTTTCCAAAAGAATGATGCATCACTGTAAAACCGTCGTCTTAGTTGCTGATCATAGTAAATTTGAATTCACTGCGCTTTATAAAACTGCCAGCCTTCAAAACTTGGATATTATTATTACCGATCAAGGAATCAAAAAAGCGACTATTGATCCCTTTTATTCTGAAAAAGTTAAAGTAATTTTGGCTTAAAAAAGCTGTGCCAGGAAATTGTTATTTTTTGCACAATGCCAACATTTGCCAATACTTGCCAATCAAAATTTCATTTTTAATCAATCGATAAAAATTAATATCAAAATCCGGGGAAGAGGCTAACGTCTATTTTTCAACATTTTAAATCTTATAATATGGCAATCTAAAATTGATTAATTTATAATTAATAATTAACTTGATTTCAGCTATGATTTATTTAATTTAATTAGAAATTTCTGCAAACAGACATCTTTTGAATGCTTGCTGAGTTATACTAGTTGCTTAGCGCTTATAAGGGAGCTTTATTGAATGAAAAAAATTGTACTCGCCAGTTTAATTAGCCTTCTGGTTGGCACATTGCCGGCCTGTAGTACTAATCTTAGCTCGTCACACCCGCATTCACATCGAACTGCTGATTCAACCCAAACTAAACCGGGATTCCATAATGGTGTTTTTTCTAATAGACAAGGAACTATAGTTATTAAAAATGTGGCAACAATCGTTACCAATGATCCCAGTACAACTCAGAAACTTTGTGCGGTCATTTTTCGTGGCACTTTTACCAATAAAACAGCCTCCAAGACTCAGGCGGCGGATTTTTTCCAAAAGTATTTAGAGGCTTATCCATTACCCAAATCCCAGCACCAAAAATTAATCAGTTCCAACCTTGAGGCTCAAAGCCCTTATGACTCTGAAATTGCCGCGGCGCATATTTCAACTGCTCCTCACAAGACCACACATTTTGCTGTAGCCTTCCCGCTCAAAAAATTGTATTCACACTATGAATTAGTTCCCTTGACTACCCAGCGCCAGCACTTGCAAGCCGGAGTGTTTAAAGCTAAAAAAACGCCCCTGACGAACTCAGCTGCCACCGGCACGACTCCAACAACTACTGCCAAGTCATCAAATTCCTCTCAATCAACTTCCAAGAACGTGCTCCATTTAACCATAGATCAAAAAAAGCAAATCAATGCCGATTTTTTAAATTGGGCAGCAGAACGTGCTACTGTGGAACATATGGCCGTAAGTGACTGGTATTTTGATCATGGCAGTGCCGGCTTGGGTGATTGGTACGCTAATACGCCTGATGGACAAGTGCAAGTACAAAACCAAAATCAGCCTGGAGCCGCCGCTTTTAAAATTCATGCCGTCGGCGGTTGTATCTTTTATAAATCCAAAGACGGCCAAATAGGTAAACAAAATCTATACAAAGGATCGTTCGCAGACAATTATTCCATTAGCCTAGACGATGGCCAACCCGTTAGCAAATACCTTCTAGGGGATAACGGTGTTGTTTATGAGCTTAAAACAGGCAACGGCTCTTCAGTCTCTTCCAGCACTGGTTTTGGTCAATATGACGACAATGGTCAACTAGGTAATTATCAACCCGATCAAAATTTTGAAATATCAGCTGATCAAGCGGCTCAAAATGAACTGCAAAAGCTCCTGACCCCTTATCAATAAAAACTAGTATTTTGATATAAATTTTCAAAAAATCAGTTAAGATTATTGCAATTAATATCAAAAAAGCGTTGGTTTTGAACCAACGCTTTTCTTTGAATCTGCTTCCACGCTTAATTTGGTACATTATCTAAAGTCCAAGTGACTGTACTATGATAGGTTGCCTGGGGATGCCTTAAGCTACTAGGCGGTAATAATAACGGCCCACTCACTTGTTTTAAATGCTTATCTTGGTCCCTCTCCCACCAAACATTCCGAAAATTAGTAGTCGTGGTATTGCCGAGTGTCTCTGAAGCACTAGCTACATCGCCAGAGTTGCTCACCTCTTTCGGTTCTGTATTGATCGGTACAGGATTATTTGGCAATACGGAATCCTTATTCAGTCTGTGATAATACAACAGTCCGTCCAAAGAGTCTGCTTTATCTAACTGATTATTCTCAGTAACTCGATAAAATGGGTCAGCTGACATTGATAATTTCCAGGCAAGTGAATTAGTAGCTTTAATCTGTAAATCATCAGTTTGCGTGACAATATTATAATATTTCGGTTTAGGTAGCAGCAGGATTTTACCAAAATCCAATTTCGGCACTTGGGTAATAGCCATACCGTCTGCTACATCATACTGAATGGTAATTTCTTTCAGACCGGTAGTAACTGTCCCAATTAAATTAGTTTGGTTTGGTGATAATTTATAATGAATTCCATTGGACACAATACTCTTGGGTGCATAATCCGTGTCGTTCAGATTATACGAATCCCCTTCGGCTTTCAAGAAATAATTATCACTCTTTATCGGATCATTTCCACATTTATAATGGATTGTCACGTTAACGTTGGGCAATACCTTAATTTCCACAATGTTTGATTGATATCCTTGATCATCAATACCGTAAATATAAATGGAATGTCCTTGACTCTCTCGAGTAGCTAAAGTCTTTAAATCATCTTCATCAGTAATTTGTAGATTATCAAATTTAGCCCAGCTAGTCAGTTCGTGTTCGTTAATTTGAACTTGACCCAAAGACTTTCGCTGCGTATCTGCAGTAGGTATTGTAGGATTATCAATCAAATAGTATAACTTAACATAATTAACTTGTTTATTAGTGCTATTGACCGTACCACTCAATTTCACTGGTGGCAGATCTTCCCCTTTATCAATATCGTGACAATATTTTAATTTTTCTTTGTCTGATCTAATAGTTGGTGCTGTTGCTGCACCAGAGCTCGTTTCAAAACCAATGGTGGGTGAAGATTGACCAAACGCTAGGGCTCCAATCTTGTTCTTAGACCATGTCATACCAATCATTGAATCATAATCTTTTTCTGAACGAGCTGCATGATCCGGATCATGATTCTCCTTAGGATTTGTAGGTGTGCGCTGACCAATAAAATTAGTCATGTCTTGATTGTAGACAAGCGCAGACCAACCATCCGGTCCATTAGGTATATCAAAAAGAAAATCTAAACGGTAAGGAGTACTATCAGAATTTTTAAAATATAATCCCCGTGGAATCTTTGCCGCATTCCATTCCCGAAAATATATAGGAACATGATCTTGGCCATTTAACCTAGTATCATA
>NZ_KQ034028.1:769545-775623 GCF_000970795.1 Bombilactobacillus mellifer | reverse complement strand
TTTACGGTAAAACCAAACCTGTGGTAAATCTACAGGCTTATTGTTATTATCTACTGTATAATTAATAAATTTTTGTTTTAAAATGATGTATTGCCCAGTGGAAGACTTTTCTAATTTAGACAAAACACGCAGTCGACATTGACGCGAAACATTATCTATAGTTAATATGGGTGTGCTGTCAAATTGGAAAAGAATAGTATTAGAATCTTGGGAATCCTTAATTACATAGGAATGGTTAGCCGGATTGACCTGATGGTCCAAATTGTACTGACTTTGTGTTCCATATACATCTGGAGTGGGATCAGTTCCCACCCACAAATTACTAACTTTGCGCCAACCAGTAATACCAGAACCAGCAAACATGGTATCAATTATTGAACTTTCAGACTCATCTATGATCCGAAAATTTGGAATTGCATACATTAGTGCTGTATCAGTCAAAAGGGGATTAGAACTACTATCCTGGGGTGCAGTACTATCGTTATTCAACATGTATTGTAAGTGTAACTTATTGCCTAGGTCAATCTCACCAGATGGATGCATGATATAGTTACGCCAGATGCCGATTACAACTTGATCCTTGCGTAATGTATCCGGTGATTGAATATTTAATACTAACTGTGTTCCGGCACCGTTAGTTTTCATTACGGACGTCTCGGTTAAACGAATACTTAAATTTTGGGTTGCAGGATTATAATCTAATTGTGCTAAATCTGTTCCTTGCAATTTGGAACTGGAATCGATGTTAATATTACTTTTCGTTAAAGTACTCAAATCACTAGCAGTCAAGTCCGGTAAATTAATATCACTACCGGTCAAACTGTCACCGGGCACCAAGTGCACGCTTAATGGATTATTTACATTTACACCGGAGTCTAAATCTTTTAGTTGATATTCGCGATAACTGGGATTAGTAGGCTCTGGTGGATTGTCATTAGGCAAATCTTTAAAATCATCATCATCATTATCATAGACTGCTGCATTTTTATCATCAGATTGGCGCAAAAGGTCCTGCCCCAAGAAGGGGAAGGACGCCTTACTGAATTGATCACTAAAAGGCGCAGTATTATTTACACTTGAACGTGCCTGAAGTACCAGCGGGCTGCTGGTTAGACTGCTGATAAAAGCGATAATGAATATCAGAGATTGAAACCAGCTGAGATGAAACAAGTTTTTGATTTTATTTTTCATAAATATTGCCTCATTATTTAAACAACACCTTACATACCAAATATTAACATAAGTTGAAACTATAGTTAAATACGGATGATTGTATTTTTGAAAACCAAATTTAAAATTATTTATATAGAAAATTATGGTTTAGAACCAGTAGTTCTAGTAAGTAAAGTTATTCATAATAACTGTGATTTAGATTGAATATGTTGTGTCTTTTGACAATATTTATTAACTATTTTAGTGTTTTTTTAAATAGACTAATTATCGCTTATGAAATAACTACTTTCTAGATGAAGTCTCAAAACTTATAGTCTGTGTATTTCCCATTGGTAGATCGTCATAGTCAATAGTATTTGGATATAAATTTTTAAAAAATCAGTTGAGATTATTGCAGTTAATATCAAAAAAGCGTTGTTTTTGAGCCAACGCTTTTTTGAATCTATTTCAACGCTTAAGCTAGTACGCGTTTACTAAACTCCAAGTGACTGTGCTACGATAGGTTGCCTGGGGATGCTTTAAGCTACTAGGCGGTAATAATAACGGCCCACTCACTTGTTTTGTAGGAGCCTTACTACTATCCCACCAAACCTTCTGAAAACTAGTAGTTGTGGTATTGCCTTGTGTCTCTGAAGCACTAGCGGCTAAATCTGCATAGCTGCTCACCTCTTTCGGGATTGTATTGATTGGCACAGGATTATTTGGTAATACGGAATCCTTACTCGGTTTGCGATAATACAACAGTCCCTCCAAAGAGTCATTTTTGTCTAACTGATTATCCTCAGTAACTCGATAAAATGGGTCAGCTGACATGCGTAATTTCCAAAAAGGTGGATCAATGGTATCGTTTGTAATCTGTAAATCACCAGTTTGGGTGACAATATTATAATATGTCGGCTTAGGTAGCAGCATGATTTTGCCAAAATCCAGTTTTGGCACTTGGGTAATTGCTATGCTGCCTGCTTTTTCATACTTAATGTTAATTTCTTGCAGATCGGTAGTAACTGCCCCACTTAAATCAGTTTGGTTTGGTGATAATTTATAATAAGTCCCCTTGAATAAAATCTTCGTTGGTGCATAATCCGTGTTGTTCAGATCATAAGTTTCCCCTTTGGATTTCAAGAAATAATTAGGATCCTTTATATTTTGAGTCCCACATATATAATTGATTGGCACTTTAACATTGGGCAATACCTTAATTTCCACAATGTTTGATTGGTATCCTTGATCATCAATACCGTAAATATAAATGGAATGTCCTTGACTGTTTGGAGAATTTAAAGTCTTTAAATCATCTTCATCAGTAATTTGTAGATTATCAAATTTAGCCCAACTAGTCAGTTCGTGTTCGTTAATTTGAACTTGACCTAAAGGCTTTCGTTGCGTATTTGAACTAGGTATTGTAGGATCATCAATCAAATAATATAAATTAACATAATTAACTTGTTTATTAGTGCTATTTACCGTACCACTCAATTTCACTGGTGGCATATCTTCCCCCTTATCGGTATCATGACAATATGTTAATGGTCCTTCTTTTGTTCTAATAGTTGGCGCTAGCGCTGCACTAGAGCTCGTATCAAAACCAATAGTGGGTGAAGACTGCCCAAAAGCTAGAGCTCCAATCTTGTTCTGAGACCATGTCATTTGAATGCCCGAATCCACACCAGTGAGAGCTGTCTCATCCGGTTTGTGACCTTCCTTACGTTGACCGATAAAATCATCAATATCTCTATTGAAGTAATCTGCCTGCCAACCATCCGGTCCACCAGGAATATCAAAAAGAAAATCTAGTCTATAAGCTTCTCCAGTATTTTTAAAATACAATCCCCGTGGAATGCCGTCTGCATTTAATTCCCGATAATATATAGGAACATGATCGTGTCCATTTAACATAGTATCATATTTACGGTAAAACCAAACCGGTGGTAAATTCACAGGCTTATTATTACTATTTACTGTATAATTAATAAATTTTTGTTTTAAAACAACATATTGTCCGGTGGAAGATTTTTCCGATTTAGACAAGACACGCAGCCGCCACGTTTGGTACTTGATTGTGGGTGCGCTGTCAAATTGAAAAAGAATAGTATTAGGATCTTGGGGATCCTTAATCACATAGCAATGGTTGGCTGGATTGACTAAGCTCCGTGAATAAGAATCAGATATATCCTTACCAGTTCCCACGTAAAAATGATGGCTGCCATTAGAAGTAATATTATTACCGTAATACATGGTATCAATTATTTTGCTTTGAGACTCATCTCTGATTCGAAAATTGGGAACAAACCTTGTGGGTATTGTATCAGTAGCAGTATCAGTCGTGGAACTATCGTTATTCAACATGTATTGTAAGTGTAACTTATTTCCCAGATCAATCTCACCATATGGATGCATAATATAATTACGCCAGATACCGATTACGACTTGATCCTTGCGCAAACTATCCGGTGATTGAATATTTAATACTAATTGTGTTCCGGCACCGTTAGTTTTCATTAGGGCCGTGTCGGTTAAACTAATATTTAAATCTTGTGTTGCAGAATTATAATCTAGTTGCGCTAAATCTGTTCCTTGCAATTTAGAACTGGAATCGATGTTAATATTACTTTTCGTTAAAGTACTCAAGTCACTAGCAGTTAAATTGGGTAAATTAATGTTACTACCGGTCAAACTTTTACCAGGCACCAAGTGCACAACCAAATCTTTTGTCGATAAAGTAGGTAGTTGATATTCGCGATAACTGGGATTAGTAGGCTCTGGCGGATTGTCATTAGGTAAATTTTTAAAATCATCATCATCGTTATCATAGACTGCTGCATTTTTATCATCAGATTGGCGCAAAAGATCTTGCCCCAAGAGTGGGAAGGACGCCTTACTGAATTGATCACTCAAACGCGCAGTATTATTCACACTCGAACGTGCCTGAAGTACTAGCGGACTGCTGGTTAGACTGCTGATAAAAGCGATAATGAATATTAAAGATTGGAACCAGCTGAGATGAAACAAGTTTTTAGTCTTATTTTTCATAAATATTGCCTCATTATTTAAACAACACCTTACATATCAAATATTAACATAAGTTGAAACTATAGTGAAATACGGATGATTGTGTTTTTGAAAACCAAATTTAAAATTATTTATATAGGAAATTATGGTTTAGAACCAGTAGTTCTAGTAAGTAAAGTTATTCATAATAACCGTGATTTAGATTGAATATATTGTGTCTTTTGACAATATTTATTAACTATTTTAGTGTTTTTTTAAATAGACTAATCATCGCTTATGAAATAACTACTTTCTAGATCAAGTCTCAAAACTTATAGTCTGTGTATTTCCCATTGGTAGATCGTCATAGTCAATAGTATTTTGATATAAATTTTCAAAAAATCAGTTGAGATTATTGCAGTTAATATCAAAAAAGCGTTGGTTTTGAACCAACGCTTAATTCGGTACATTATCTAAAGTCCAAGTGACTGTGCTATGATAAGTTCCCATGGGGTGGGAGAAGGGATTAGGCGGTAATAATAACGGCCCATTCACTTGTTTTGGAGGATTATTCTTATCCCACCAAACCTTCCGAAAATTAGTAGTCGTGGTATTGCCGTTTGTCACTGAGGCACTAGCTACATCTACAGAGTTGCTCACCTCTTTCGGTTCTGTATTGATTGGCACAGGATTATTTGGTAATACGGAATCTTTATTCGGTTTGCGATAATACAACAGTCCGTCCAAAGAGTCTGCTTTGCCTAACCGATTAGTTTCAGAACCTTGAGAAAATGGGACAGCTGACATTGATAACTTCCAGGCAATTGAACCCGTAGTTTTAATCTGTAAATCATCAGTTTGGGTGACAATATTATAATATTTCGGCTTAGGTGGCAGTGTAATGGTGTCAAAATCCAGTTTCGGCACTTGGGTAATAGCCATACTGCCTACTTCTTCATACTTAATGTTAATTTCTTGCAGATCGGTAGTAACTGTCCCACTTAAATTAGTTTGGTTTGGTGATAATTTATAATGAATTCCATTGGAAACAATACTATTGGGTGCATAATCCGTGTCGTTCAGATTATACGAATCCCCTTCGGCTTTCAAGATATAATTATCACCCTTTATATTTTGAGTCCCACATATATAATGGATTGGCACTTTAACATTGGGCAATACCTTAATTTCCACAATGTTTGATTGATATCCTTGATCATCAATACCGTAAATATAAATGGAATGTCCTTGACTGCTTGGAGAATTTAAAGTCTTTAAATCATCTTCATCAGTAATTTGTAGATTATCAAATTTAGCCCAGCTAGTCAGTTCGTGTTCACTAATTTGAACTTGAGTCAAATACTTTCGCTGCGTATCTGCAGTAGGTATTGTAGGATTATCAATCAAATAGTATAACTTAACATAATTAACTTTTTTATTAGTGCTATTGACTGAACCACTCAATTTCACTGGTGGCAAATCTTCCCCTTTATCAACATCGTAACAATATTTTAATTTTTCCTTATCTGATCTAATAGTTGGTGCTGTTGCTGCACCAGAACTCGTTTCAAAACCAATGGTGGGGGAAGACTGCCCAAAATTTAGAGCTCCTATCTTGTTCTTAGACCATGTCATACCAATCATTGAATCATAATCTTCTTCTGAACGAGCTGCATGATCCGGATCATGATTCTCGTTAGGCTTTGTAGGTGTGCGCTGACCAAGAAAATCAGTCATGTCACGATTGTAGACAAGCGCAGACCAACCATCCGGTCCATTAGGTATATCAAAAAGAAAATCTAAACGGTAAGGAGTACTATCAGAATTTTTAAAATATAATCCCCGTGGAATCTTTGCCGCATTCCATTCCCGAAAATATATAGGAACATGATCTTGGCCATTTAACATAGTATCATA
>NZ_KQ034028.1:472126-769086 GCF_000970795.1 Bombilactobacillus mellifer | reverse complement strand
TTTACGGTAAAACCAAACCTGTGGTAAATCCACAGGCTTATTGTTATTATCTACCGTATAATTAATAAATTTTTGTTTTAAAATGATGTATTGCCCAGTGGAAGACTTTTCTAATTTAGACAAAACACGCAGTCGACATTGAAGCGAAACATTATCTATAGTTAATATGGGTGTGCTGTCAAATTGGAAAAGAATAGTATTAGAATCTTGGGAATCCTTAATTACATAGGAATGGTTAGCCGGATTGACCTGATGGTCCAAATTGTACTGACTTTGTGTTCCATATACATCTGGAGTGGGATCAGTTCCCACCCACAAATTACTAACTTTGCGCCAACCAGTAATACCAGAACCAGCAAACATGGTATCAATTATTTTATTTTGCGACTCATCTCTGATCCGAAAATTAGGAATTGCATACATTAATGCTGTATCAGGATCATTACCGGTCCAGGTGCTGTCATTATTCAACATGTATTGTAAATGTAACTTATTGCCCAGATCAATCTCACCAAACGGATGTTTAACATAATTACGCCAGATGCCGATTACGACTTGATCCTTGCGCAAATTATTCGGTGATTGAATATTTAATACTAACTGTGTTCCGGCACCGTTGGTTTTCATTAGGGCCGTGTCGGTTAAACTAATATTTAAATTCTGTTTTGCAGCATCATAGCCTACTTGCGCTTCTGCTTCTTGTAATTTAGAACTGGAATCGATGTTAATATTACTTTTCGTTAAAGTACTCAAATCACTAGCAGTTAAATTGGGTAAATTAATGTTACTACCGGTCAAACTTTTACCAGGCACCAAGTGCACAACCAAATCTTTTGTCGATAAAGTAGGTAGTTGATATTCGCGATAACTGGGATTAGTAGGCTCTGGTAGATTGTCATTAGGTAAATCTTTAAAATCATCATCATCGTTATCATAGACTGCTGCATTTTTATCATCAGATTGGCGCAAAAGGTCCTGCCCCAAGAGTGGAAGGGACGCCTTAATGAATTGATCGCTAAAACGCGCAGTATTATTTACACTTGAGCGCGCCTGAAGTACCAGTGGACTGCTGGCTAGACTACTGATAAAAGCGATAATGAATATCAAAGATTGGAGCCAGCTTAGATGAAACAATTTTTTAGTCTTATTTTTCATAAATATTTCTCCATTATTTAAACGCCAACATATATATGATAGATATTAACATAATTTTCACTTACAATTAAACATTATTAATTTTATTCATGAAAAATAAAAATTAGACTATTTACACTAAATTTTATAGTTTTTAGCATATGCTTATAGCAAGTAATCTTTTTTCATAAAAAGGAATTTAGATTTATTATGTTGGTATTTTTTGGAAATATTTATTAACTATTTTAGTACTTTCGAATAGGACTATCATCAACCCCAAGATGCTATAATATATTACCTTCATTCATGGGATAATCACTTTCTAGATAAAGTCTCAAAACTTATAATCTATGTATTATCTATTGGCAGATAGCTGAAATCTAACTTTTGAATTTAAGAAGTGGTCTTTAAATGCAAAAAATCGCCAGATATTTATTACAAGATAAAATTTTAGTCGTTTCCGCGAGCTGCGCTTGCATCGGCCTCACTTGTGGCCGGCCTCAAATGAGTGATATTAATTGGTCCACAATTGAAAATTTATTTTCTTTGATGGTTTGTGTGCAAATATTGCAATCTTTTCAGATTCTCAATACTTGTAGTTCTCAGATGTTGCATCACTCAGCTAATACACGTCAAATATGTCGTTTATTTATCTTGCTTGCTTTTTTTAGTGCGATGTTTTTGACTAACGATGTTGCCATTTTGACGTTGGTCCCTATGTTTATCAATTTAGCCCAACAACAAAAAATAGAAACAGCCTATCCTTTGACCTTAATTGTTATCGCAGCCAATTTGGGGAGTGCTTTGACGCCCATGGGTAATCCCCAAAATTTATTTCTCATTAATTTCTATCACTTAAACATTACGACTTTTTTTAAATTAGCGGCCCCTTTGGCAGGCGCTAGTTTTATTTTATTAATGTTTTTTTGTACTTTTTTACCAAACCAACCGATTATCACCCATCATCGAAACAAAAAAGTGATTAAATGGCCCGCTTGGCTTCTCGCCGGCGGCTTAATTGCGATCAATCTGGGAGGCATTTTTAATCTGGTTCCCAAGCAAATGGCTGTAATCGTGACTGTAGTATGTGGCTGGATCATTGATCGCCAAATTTATCAACGCCTGGACTACGCATTATTATTAACATTTGTCTGTTTTTTCATATTCGTCAGTGAATTAAATCATAATCAAGCTATTACCCAGGCAATACAAGCTTTAATCCAGTCACCAGCTGCCGTTTATCTACTGGGTTTAATCACCAGCCAGTTTATTAGTAATGTTCCTACGGTCATTTTACTGGCTAAGTTTACCCAGGCTGTACCCGCTCTGTTTTTAGGAGTCAATATTGGCGGCCTCGGTTCGATCGTCGCTTCATTAGCTAATTTGCTAGCTTTGAAACAATTAATTCAACTCAATAAAACCACCCAAATTAGAGTTTTTATCAAAGTTTTTACTTGGGTCAATTTTTTGAGTCTTCTAATTTTAGGAATATTGGGATTTTTTTACTTACAGTGGCGCTAAGTATGTAGATACTTGAATTCTGCTCTGGATACAAGAAGTCAATTCTCTTTTCAGCAATGTTGATTCATCCAAATTTGGCACAACTGCTGACAAAAATTGCCGGCATGTATTCGGTAATAGTATAATAATAGCGACTTTATTATAAGGAGGAATTTATGTTAACAGTTCAGCATTTAAGCAAAAAGTTTGATAAAGTATCTGCCCTTCGAGATGTGAATTTTACAATTCGCCCTGGTGAAATTATGGGTTTAATTGGTCAAAATGGTGCCGGCAAAACGACTACTTTTCATAGCATTTTAAATTTTCTAAATTATGACGGTACTATTACCTGGCAAGATCAACCCCTTACGGAAAAAACTTTTAATGCCATTGGTTACTTACCGGAAGAACGCAGTTTATTGCCTAAAATGACAATTGAACAACAAATAGTTTATTTGGCGAAATTAAAAAATCGGCCCGCCAAAGAAATAAAGCCGCAAATTGATCAGTGGCTGAAACGTTTTGATGTCCAAGGCAAAAAAACTGACAAAATAAAAACTCTTTCGAAGGGTAACCAGCAAAAAGTACAGTTAATATGTACTTTGATTCATCAACCTCAATTAATTATTTTGGACGAGCCCTTTAGTGGGTTAGATCCGGTTAATGCCGATCTCCTCAAAAACGCAGTTTTGGATGCCAAAAAGCGGGATGCGGTGATCATCTTTTCCAGCCATGATATGTCCAATGTCGAAGAAATTTGCGATAGTTTAATTATGTTAAAAAAAGGAAAAGTTATTTTAAGTGGCTCCATTGATTCTGTGCGGGACTCATTTGGCAAAACGGAAATTTTTTGCAAAACCACCAAATCACTTGCAGAATTGCAGCAACTGCCGCACGTTAAAACAGTGGAAAAGCAATTACATGGGCAATATCTATTACGGATTGACGACGAAAAGAGTGGCCCGGAAGTCTTTGCTGCTCTAACCCATGGTAAATATGTTGAAGAATTTCGACAACAGCCACCAACCCTGGACGAAATATTTCGAATGGAAGCTGGTGAACAACATGAATAAGTTATGGACCGTAACACTGCAAACCTATTGGCATCAAGTTAAATCTTGGTCTTTTCTGCTTTTAATTCTGGGACCATTTTTTATCATTGGTTGTAGTGCTTTAGGAGGAGCTATTGGTGCTAATTCTGATTCAGACAGTCAGATTGCAGTTATCAGCTCCAATAAGCAAGTTCGCCAAAACTTTATTAAAAATAATGATAAATATGTTGATTCTAAAATTAAAACCACTGATTCTGCTAAAAAGGCTGTCAAAAAAGAAAAAATTGATGGCTACTTGGTATTTGAAACGCAAAAAAACCAGGTTAAGGCAGTTTATCACGGAGCGTCACCTATTGATGATGAATTGAAACCCAAAGTAAAAAGCTATTTACAAGTCTTGCAGAGTCAACTTAATTTGCAGCAAGCGCAATTGGCGCCACGTCAAATTAAAGCCTTACAGCAGCAGCCAAAATATCGCGAAGTACTTCAGAAAAATCATCAGGGAGATAAATTGGTTAAAATGGTGTCTTTGATTATCGTGATTATGGTCGTTTATATGGTTTTGCTTTCCTACAGTAGCATTACCGCTCAAGAAATAGCCTCTGAAAAGGGTACGAAGATTATGGAAATCATTTTTTCCAGTACAACTGCGGCAAAATATTTCTTAGGTAAAATTCTGGGTATTTTTGGTGTAATTATTACTCAACTCGTAATATATATTGTTGGCGGCTGGGCAACTTACCGCTGGGCATTGCATGCAAAAATTACGGCTTCTTTCATGCATGACAACCAGGTAATAATAAATAAAATTTTGGGCAATTTGGTAAATATCAATCTCATTTTCCTGATTCTTGGTGTAATTATTTATACGATATTGGCAGCTTTTTCAGGAGCTTTAGTAGCTAAGCCGGAAGATTCTTCGAAGGCTGCTCAAAGTACTACGATGCTTTCCCTCATTGCCTTTTTCCTGTCGTCTGCCTTTATTTCTAATCCAGAACAAATTCTGCCGCAAGTATTATCCTATGTGCCATTCTTTTCCTCATTCATGATGCCAATTCGTATAATTAATGGTCATGTGGGTAATGTGGAAGTTATTTTGTCGCTAGCAATTTTAATAGTAAGTATTATTGGCTTGCTAATATATATTAGTAAAATCTATCAAGGCGTAATTTTGCAAACTGATGATACCAGTTTTTGGAAACGGCTAAAACGTGGGCTCGCTTATAGTTAGCCACATAATATTAGTGTTTTGAATGTAAATTCCATATTTAATTAAAGATCGCAGTTGTGTTTTTCATTTCATATTGAGATCAAAAGAACCGTTCAATGAGTGAACGGTTCTTTTTTAATTTAATCTTTATTAAGATTAGTTATTTGGCATATAGTAAACGTCGACCGTTTGATCACTGTCGGCTCCCGTAACCTGTTGGGCGGCTACCTGGTCTTGACTGGCAGTATAACCAGCTAAAGTTGGCACGTTCAAGGCTTTCCAATTACCTGTGTTCCAGGCACCATAGATTTTTTCACCGGTCACGGCATTAATAGTTACTTGCCGTTCCAATAATGCTGTTTGTTTAGAAACACGCATTGTTCCATCAGGAAGATGAAGGTTAATGGTTCGGGTGAGTGTTTTATGTTCCACGCTGTCATTGAGTTTCGGACTCACTTGTACTTGAATAATTTGCTTGCCGGTACCATCAATCGTAACAGTCGCCGGTGTTAAAGAGGTGATTTCATAACCTTGAGGTGCATGGTAATTCGGCATAATCGTGTCACCTGTATAACCCGTTATTTTTTGTGTACCCACAATTTGACCATTAGCTAAATATTGAATCTCCACTGTTTGTTCCTGCGGTGCATAGTAAACATCAATGGTTTGATCTTCCGTATTCCCATCCACTGTCTGCGCCGGTATTTGACTGACGCTGGCAGTATAACCGGCAAACTCGGGAATAGCATAACCATCCCATTGGGCGGACGACCAGTTTCCATAAGTCTTGGAACCGTCCGCATTCAGGGTAATGGTACGTGATATCATTACGGATTGAATCTCCGTCTTTGTATTCCCGTCTGGTTGATGAATTACAATAGTCCGATCTTTGGTTTTAGTTTCCGTCGTTTGAGTAAAGGCGGGCTTGCTGTCCCAATCATAAGTAGTAACCTGATCACGTCCGGTTAATTCCATTAACTCATTAGAAGTATATTTATGCCCCTGTTGATAACCACTGGTGGCTACCCAATAAGGTGAGACGACTACGCGATTAGTACCAGGAATTTTGGCACCGGTTTCTGGGACATTGGGTAATCCAATGTCGTAGGTATTAAAAAGAGTTTTAGGGCCTAAAATCAAATGATTTAAGTCATAAACATCAAACATCCACGTCATATCAGTAACCTTGGTCGTATCAAAATTACTAAGATTTAATCTTTCCAGAACGTCGTTTTTTTCAAACATGTAACTCATATTAGTAACACGAGATGTATCGAAATGGCTAAGATCTAAATTTTTTACTCCAAAATGATAACTAAACATAAAAGACATATCAGTAACTTTAGCGGTATTAAAATTGCTGAAATCTAAACGGGTTAAGTTCTCACAACCCGCAAACATCCAAGACATATCGGTAACGTTAGCGGTATTAAAATGACTTAAATCGAGTGTGGAGCCTTGATAATCTTCAAACATTCCCGACATATCAGTTACGTTAGCAGTATCCAAATGACTGAAATCTAAGTTAGCTCCTTGGTAATCTTTAAACATATAACTCATATTAGTAACGTTAGCCGTGTCAAAATTGCTGAGATCTAAGTTCATTAAATTGTGGCAATTTTTAAACATTCCTGACATATTGGTAACGTTAGCGGTGTCGAGATTGGCTAAACCAACAATCTTTTGTAGATTTTCTAAATATCCAAATAAATAACTGGAATTTTGATTAGCTCTGACGCCCGGATCAATGATAATTTGTGTTAGTGCGTCACTCCACTCTTTATTGCCATTAAAGATTTCGGGGCTAGCACCTATGCCGCCTAAGAAATATTGAGGATAACCACTATCTGGATCTATTATAGTTTTCTGACTGCTAGCGCCTAAGGTTCCTGCATGGAAATGTAAGATATAATCATCACCTTGGTGCGTATATTCCCACTTACTGGTACCCCAGGTGCCTTGGGCAATCGTTTCGACTTGGGGATCTTGAGAAGCCGTAGTTGTTGAGTTATTGTTTGGGCTATTTGTGGACTTGGTAGCTTGCGGAGCCGTTGGTGCTATAGGTTGGCTTACTTGGTTAGTAGCCTCATGAACGTGCCTGGCTAACGAAGTAGCTTCCGTGTTCTTAGCAGCGGCCGTTTTTTGTGATGGCGCTGGTGTAGCAGAACTATTTGTATTATTTGGTTGCGTAACCGTTGGTGTCGTCGTAGAAACCTTAGACTGGCTCCCAGGATTTTGAACCTGGGTAGTAGTACTATTCTCATTAGTTACAGCTTTTTGAGAGTTAGTCTGCTGATTGGCAGGCTGATCATTTTGACTAGGTTCTGCAGGCTTCACAGATGTAGCAGCTGCTGTATTCTCTGGAGCCAACATACTCGTGGTTGTGGGGTCTGGAGCATTCGTAGAGGCTGCCGCCGCTTGTTGTTGGGTTAAGACAAAACCGCATACTAGCCCCACGAATGTCGTGGTCAGTGCAATCCTTTTCTTTTGGTTCACAATAATTCACCCTCCTTATGTAACTTGCTTATTGTATTATAAAAATACTTTATAAATGCATTGTAGCACTTTATTTAATAAAGAGATGGTTTCTTTTAATATTTTTCAAAAAAAATAATTTATTTGATAGTTATCGCTCATTTAGTTTCTTTTTTGTGATTAAAAGCTTATACTTTATTTTATACGGTCTTATATTTTGGTTATTTATAATGGTTTACTTATTACCTAATTTAAAATATCATCTTTAAAATGTCCGCAATACATAATGTTTGCTTTAATAAAATTTTATAATTTTCTGTCGCAAGTTTAAAATATCATTTAATTTGCTTCACTCAGGTGCCTATTAGAAATTTAGATTACGTAACTGACATCTGAGACTTAATTTTATAACTGCTTTGCTATTTGCCAACATTAAAAATAATTCATGTTAACAAAAAAACCAGCTTATTGTAATAATAATAAGCTGGTTTTTCCAATCATCATAAAACTCATTTAAGGAGAGTACAGGATTTGAACCTGCGCGCCGATTACTAACCGGTTCGCCGGATTTCGAGTCCGGTGCATTACCACTCTGCCAACTCTCCATAATCAAACAGCTAATAGCTGCTTTTATATAATAAATTAATATTGCATCAAAGTAAACATGTCATAGCCTTTTATTTTATCGCGCCCATGTAAATCTGTTAACTCAATTAAAAACGCTGTTCCTACGACAATCCCACCTAATTCTTCGACTAATTTAATTGTCGCCGCTAATGTACCACCGGTGGCCATTAAATCGTCAACTACTAATACTTTTTGTCCCGGTTGCACCGCATCCTTTTGCATATACAAAGATGCTTGACCATATTCCAAATCATAAGTTACCGAGACTGTTTCCCGCGGTAATTTGCCCTTTTTACGAGCAGGTGAAAACCCAACTCCCAATTTATAAGCCACTGGACACCCTACAATAAAGCCACGTGCTTCCGGACCCACAATCATTTCCGTGCCCAACTTTTGAGCATAATCCGCGATTTCATCGGTAGCTGCGGAATAAACCGGACCATTAGCCATCAATGGTGAAATATCACGAAATAACACACCCGGTTCAGGAAAATCTGGTACATTGGCGACGTACTGTTTATAGTCCATGAAAATGAAAACTCCTCCGGTTTATTTACTGCTTTGAACAATCCACTGTACTAAATCAGTAAATTTTGATTCGATTAACCGGGTTTGTACTTCCTTCAGCAGCTGCAATTGCCGATAAGTAGATGACTGACTAAAGGGCACTTTATTTACAACGAGCGGTCGTTGTAAAACCCCCTGATTAATCTTAATAAATTTTAATTCCACAAACATATTTAATAATACTCTAATCTCCAAATCTGTCAATCCTAAATACGAAGCAATAGCCGGCAAATCATTCTCTGTTAAGTCATGATGGGCCCAAAAATATTTTAAACACTCCTGGGTTTGGTCTTTAGAAAGCTGCAACTGATAATATTGCGGATATTGGGTACGAAAGCTTAAGTCCAATTGATCCCATTGGAATTGGCGGCAAATAGTCAAAAATTCTGTCAAATTAGCCGGTCGATCGACTAACATACCGGATGTCAACGCCTTAGGTAATTGTTGACTCCAATAACATTTACTTTGCGGATACTTTTTTTGAAATTGGCGTAAATTCTTTTGGTGAAAGAAAATTAAATTATCAGGATATTGGTTGAATTCGATCTCGGCAAAGTTGCGCCAATCCCGAAATCTTTGATGCTGGATGAGAGCTACTTGCTGTTGTTGTAAAATTTCAACATCGGATAAATTCACTTGTAACCGCGGACGATTATGCCAATGATTAATCAATAGCGTCCCATAAACCGCATTTAAGCCTAATTTCTGGATGACGGGCAATTGACTACCGAGATTAAAACCGATGGCCTCTAGGCACTGTTGTTGGTGCCACAAATTGATTTTCAGGTGGGTGTGCGCTTTTTTACCGAGATATTGGACCCGTGAAGTTTGAAAACCGGTAATCCGCAGCACGGGTTGCGCATTGGCATGCCCAAAAGGAGCCAGTTGACGTAACTGCTGATATAAGTCCAGATTAATTTGCGCGATATCTAATGCTAAATCGTAAGATTGACGGGGAAATTGCGTAATTTTCAGTTGTTGTACATTGGGTAATTGATTCACTTGGATTTGTAAATCAGCCACCGCAGAAACTTCCATGGTCAAACCACAAGCCTGCGCATGTCCGCCAAAAGCCAGAAATTTTTCTTTCCAAGGTGCCAAAGTAGCATAAAGATCCAGATTAGCCTCACTGCGGCCACTGCCCACTGCTTGTCCTTGAGCATTCTGGGTTAAAACCAAAGTGGGGCGTTTAGTTTGCTGTAAGATGCGGCCGGCTACAATTCCTAAAATTCCCTGATGCCAATTAGGATCGAAAATCACCAAAAATTTTGCACCCGTTTGAATTTGCGCATTAGCCATTACTAAAGCCTGTTCATAAACTTCTTGACATAATTGTTTGCGTTTTTGATTGATGTGGTCAATTTCTTGAGCTAAGGCATGGGTCGTTGACTCATCCGTACTGGCTAGTAGTTCGACCCCTTTGGCAGCTTGGTCTAACCGCCCCAAAGCATTGAGTCGCGGAGCAATTTGAAAGCCGATATCTTCCTCACTGAAATTAGATATCTGTAAATGGGCTTTTTGAGCCAGCTGTTTTATTCCTAAGCGCGGATGTTGTTGTATTTGTTGCAAGCCGCCAGCTACTAATACCCGATTTTCATCCACTAAGTCCACTACATCGGCAATTGTTCCAATTGCTGCCAGATCTAAAAGTTCTACCGGAATACGTTGCAATAAAGCTGTAGCCACTTTAAAAGCCACCCCGGCTCCACATAGAGCTGGGCACGGATAAGCAGTTTGTGGATATTGAGGATGAACAATGGCTACCGCTGGTGGTAGCTGTTGAGGCAGTTTATGATGATCTGTGACCACAACGTCAATTCCCTGATCTCGAGCCCACGATAAGGCTGCCATGCCACTGACACCGTTATCCACGGTAATAATTAATTGATAACCCGCGGCGCCTAATTTTTGGTAACGACTTAAATTCGGGCCATAGCCATCGGTAAACCGATCCGGCAAATAATAATCTACTTGCCCGCCTAATTGTTCAATGGCCGTTTTTAAAATTACCGTACTGGTAATCCCGTCGGCATCGTAGTCCCCGTAAATAATCATTTTTTCATGTTGAGTAATCGCTTGATTGATCCTGCGTACTGCTGAAGACATATCATGCAACAAATATGGATCATGCAACTGGGACAAGTTTGGATTTAAAAATTGCTTTATCTTAGCAGTGGTATCTAATCCCCGTTGTAATAACAGTTGAATAACTGGGGCGCTCAATTTGGTGCTTTGACACAGTTGTTTAATTTGTTCGGAATTTAATACCTGTTGGGCATTCCAACGATACAATAAACCCACTACCTAACTCCTATCCAAAAACTGCTAACGTCGCACGATTAGCCACGCGCGAACGCACTAAGTTACCTTGAATTACCCAGCGATTGGCACCACCATCAGCGCAAGTAATTAAAGAAATTAACTTTCGCCCTTTTTGATCATTAATCGTCCACACCGCGTCCGGGGCAATACGTTTTTTCAAAGTTACTTTATACGTATACACACTTTTTAAATCCGTAATGTAGATCAAATCATCTAACTGTACATCGACAATCGGTGACAGTAAGGCGCCCTTGTCCGTCATATAATGACCGGCTAGAGCATAATTACCTTTACCCATCTTTTCGTCAGGTTTCATAGTTCCGGCTCCAGTGGACAAAGCATTATCATCAATCCCCTTAACAATGGGCAATTTCAATTTGACAGAAGGAACTGCAATTTTACCTATGGCTGGGGCATTATTCTGCACCGAAGCTTTCAAAACTTGTTTTGAACTAATGGGTTTCACTTTTTTAAAATCATAAGAAACTGAACGTAAATTGTTCTGCCGTACTTGATCTTTGGTCAATTTTGTAAGCCGATCCTGGGCTAAATATTTGACGCAATATGATTTGAGCGGTTCATTAAAAATGAGCGCCAACGCTACTAACAATAACGCCACCGTGACAAAGATTTTCAGAAATTTTTTCATTTTGATCCCTTCAAGTCATCATCATCCATTTGCAGGACAGCCATAAAAGCAGCTTGCGGCACACTTACATGTCCGACATCTTTCATCCGCTTTTTCCCCCGCTTTTGTTTATCCAATAATTTATTTTTCCGCGTTTGATCACCGCCATATAAGGGGCCGGTAACATCTTTACGATAAGCTTTAACTGTTGAACGAGCAACTATTTTATTCCCAATGGCTGCCTGAATCGCTACTTCAAACTGTTGACGAGGGATAATCGTTTTTAACTTCCGCACAATTTTACGGCCGCGATCATAGGCAAAATCTTGATGCACAATAAAGCTTAAAGCATCGACTGGCTCGCCATTCAACAAGATATCCATTTTGACCATTTTCGAAACTTCATAGCCCACAATATTATAGTCTAACGAAGCATAACCGTGGGTACTTGATTTTAAACTATCAAAGAAATCAAAAATAATTTCCGCTAAGGGTAATTTATAAATGACTTTAACATGGTAGTCATCTAAATAAGACATCGTGTCAAATTGGCCCCGCTTTCGCTGAGCTAATTCCATGACAGGGCCGACATAGTCTTTGGGTACCATTATTTCAGCTTGAACCATCGGTTCTTGAATTTCTTTAATTTCTGCAGGATCCGGCAGTTTTGCGGGATTATCAATGATCTTTTCTTGACCATCATTTAACAGCACCCGGTAATTAACTGAGGGGGCTGTCATAATTAAATCTAAATTAAATTCCCGCTCCAAGCGTTCTTGAATCACATCCATATGCAATAAACCTAAAAAGCCGACCCGAAAGCCAAAACCTAAAGCTTGAGAGGTTTCTGGTTCAAATTCTAAAGAAGCGTCATTTAACTGTAACTTTTCTAATGATTCGCGCAAATCACCATATTTATTGTTGTCCACAGGATACATCCCTGAATAAACCATCGGGGTAATTTGCCGATATCCGGGCAGAGCTTTTTGGGCTGGATGAGCTGCTAATGTAATCGTATCACCCACCCGCGTATCTTGCACATTTTTAATGCTGGCGGTTAAATAACCAACATCGCCCACCATTAAACGCTCTCGTGGAACAGCTTTAGGCGACATGACGCCCACTTCGGTCACTTCAAATTGCTTGCCATTATTCATCAGTTCAATGCGATCGCCTACTTTAACTTGACCATCTAAAACACGAATGCTTAACACTACGCCACGATAACTATCATAGACAGAATCAAAGATTAACGCTTTCAGCGGCTTGTGCAGATCCCCTTGTGGAGCAGGAATATCTTGGACAATTCGTTCTAATAATTCAGCAATGCCTGTGCCCTTTTTTGCACTAGTCAAAACTGCATTTTGAGCATCAATGCCCACCATTTCTTCAATCTGTGTTTTAACAGCTGCGGGATCAGCCGAAGGTAAATCAATTTTATTAATCACCGGCACAATTTCCAAATCATTATCCACCGCTAAATAAGCATTCGCCATTGTCTGGGCTTCAACCCCTTGGGCGGCGTCTACTACTAACAAGGCTCCCTCACAGGCGGCTAAACTGCGTGAGACTTCATACGAAAAGTCCACGTGGCCGGGAGTATCAATTAAGTGAAAGGTATACGTATGGCCATCATGTGCTTGATAATGCAGCTCCACTGCATTTAGTTTAATGGTGATGCCCCGCTCACGTTCGATGTCCATATCATCTAAAACTTGATTTTCCATATCGCGTTTTGCAATGGTATCCGTCATTTCTAAAATCCGATCGGCAATCGTCGATTTGCCGTGATCAATATGTGCCACAATGGAAAAATTGCGAATATATTTTTGACGATCAACTAAATCAACTTGTGGCATGCTCTAACTCCTTTGATTAAAATGTTCCTAAGTTTACTTTTTATCTTAATTATTATACCAATTTTTTTAACAAAACCCACTCTCCTTTTTGATAAAAAAAACCATGACCAACTTCTATTGTTCGTCACGGTTTTCAATTAGTAGCATTATGGTTATCAAACTTTACTTAAACTTATCACGCATGCGGTCAAACAAATTCCGATCCTGCTCTTTGACTTTGCCGCCCCCCAAATTTGCGTATGCTTGTAAGGCTTCTTTTTGTTTAGCATTTAAATGTTTGGGAGTAACGATCTCGACGGTAACTTTCTGATCACCGACTCCACCATGTAAACGCGGCGCGCCTTGACCTTTTAAGCGGAAGACTGTCCCGGTTTGTGTACCGGCGGGAATTGTCAAAGCTACAGAACCTCGGACGGTTTTGACATTAATTTCATCGCCGAGAGCGGCTTGTGGAAAAGAGACCATTACCCGTGAGTAAATGGTTGAACCATCGCGTTCAAAGTCTTTGCTAGGGGCGACATCAAAGTATACATACAAATCACCATAAGGTCCTTGATTATCGCCTGCCGCGCCTTGACCATCTAAGCGCATGCGTTGTCCATCTTCAATTCCGGCAGGAATATCAACTTCAACAGCATGACTCTTGGTAATTTTGCCGCGGCCACTGCAAGTGGGACACTTTTCCAAAATTTCTTTGCCAGTTCCACCACAGACATCGCACACTTGTTGGCTGCGCATCATACCTAAGGGCGTTCTTTGACTCACCTGAATGTAACCCGTCCCGTGGCATTTATGACAGGTCTGCGGTGAAGTCCCCGGTTTAGCCCCGGAACCATGGCAAGTATTACATTGTTCTTGGCGATTATAACGAATCGTCTGTTTGCCGCCGAATATGGCCTCATCAAACTTCAAATGCATCCGGTATTCCAAATCTCGGCCTTGACGCGGAGCTGATGGGTCACGCCGACTTGCTCCTCCTCCGAAGAAAGAGTTAAAAATATCGCCAAAGCCGCCAAAATCATCACTACTGAAGCCTTGACTGCCAAAGCCGCCTTGCTGATCACCGGTGGATCCAAATTGATCATATTGAGCTTTTTTCTGCGGATCTTTTAAAATATCATAAGCATCATTAACTTCTTTAAATTTCTTTTCCGCATCGGGAGCTTTATTGAGGTCGGGATGATACTTTTTGGACAGCTTCCGGTAAGCCTTTCGAATTTCATCTTCCGAAGCATTCCGATCTAATCCTAAAGTTTCATAAGGATCCATTAGTTAATCCTCACCTTTCTTCCATTCACCAAACAAGACCAAGACAATCTCGTTAAGTCTTGGTCCTGTAGTCTCCTTAATTAGTTCAGCGCGTCAATCTCGCTATTTCATCAGTTGCAACTACTTGTCAGCTAATTATTTCTTGTCATCCGGATTAACTTCTTTAAAGTCACCATCGACGGTATCTTTATCCGCATCATTTTTTTGAGAGCTCTCACCATTTGACTTGCCTTGAGCTTGCCGTTCTTGTTGTGCTTGTTGGTATAATTTGACTGACATATCCTGGATAATCTTGTTCAAATCATCCTTTTTGGTCTTCATTTCATCGAGATTATTATCTGCCTGAGCCTTCTTCAAAGCTTCTTCAGCATCTTGAGCTTTTTTGATTTCGTCTTCCGAAACTTTACCCTTAACATCCTTTAAGGTTTTATCTGTAGTAAAGATTAACTGATCAACTTCATTGCGTAAGTCGGCTTCTTCTTTGCGTTTCTTATCGGAAGCTTCGTTTTCCTTGGCTTCTTTTTTCATCCGTTCAATTTCTTCGTCTGATAAACCGGAGGAACTCTTAATGGTGATTTTTTGTGACTTGCCGGTACCTAAATCTTTCGCCGACACATTCACAATCCCATTTTTGTCAATGTCAAATTTAACTTCAATCTGTGGCACACCACGGGGTGCAGCAGGAATGTCCGTTAATTGGAAACGGCCTAAAGTCTTGTTATCCGCCGCCATGGACCGCTCACCTTGCAAAACATGAATGTCCACTGCTGGTTGATTATCAGCCGCTGTAGAAAAGACTTGGGATTTGCTGGTAGGAATCGTGGTATTACGATCAATTAATTTGGTAAAGACTCCGCCCATCGTTTCAATACCTAAGGACAAAGGAGTAACATCCAGTAAAACCACATCTTTCACATCGCCGGTAATCACGCCGCCTTGAATAGCTGCTCCTAAAGCCACCGCTTCATCAGGATTAATTGAATGATCTGGTTCCTTGCCGGTCCATTTTTGCACTGCTTCTTGAACAGCTGGGATTCGGGTAGAACCACCATTTAAAATTACTTTATTAATGTCGCTTGCTGATAAATCAGCATCTTTTAAAGCATTCTCGACCGGAATCCGGGTCTTCTCTACTAGGTCAGCTGTTAATTCATTAAATTTAGCGCGGGACAATGTGGTCTGCAAATGTAATGGACCATTTGCACCAGCTGAAATAAACGGCAGACTGATTTCAGTTTCACTAACACCGGATAAATCTTTTTTAGCTTTTTCAGCGGCATCTTTCAAACGTTGTAAAGCCATTTTATCTTGGGATAAATCAATGTCATTTTGCGCCTTGAAGTCCGCCACTAACCAATCCATAATGGCCTTATCAAAATCATCACCGCCCAAATGAGTATCCCCATTGGTTGATAATACTTGAAAGACTCCGTCACCTAATTCCAAAATGGAAACGTCAAAAGTTCCGCCACCTAAATCATAAACGAGAACTTTTTCATCAGCATCACCTTTATCCAAGCCATAAGCCAAAGCAGAAGCGGTAGGTTCATTAATAATCCGTTTAACCTCCAGGCCTGCAATTTTACCTGCATCTTTTGTAGCCTGACGTTGTGAATCATTGAAGTATGCCGGAACGGTAATTACTGCTTCAGTAACCTTATCGCCTAGATATTTTTCAGAAAAATTCTTGATATATTGTAAGATCATTGCGGAAATTTCTTGTGGGGTATAATCTTTGCCATCTACATTAACTTTGTAACCGGCTTCTCCCATATGACGCTTAATTGAAGAAATGGTATTGGGATTGGTAATAGCTTGCCGCTTAGCAACTTCACCAACTTGTGTCTCTCCATCTTTAAAAGCTACCACTGAAGGAGTCGTCCGACCGCCTTCCGGATTAGCAATAATCTTCGGTTCGCCGCCTTCCAAAACAGCTACTGCAGAGTTTGTAGTTCCCAAGTCAATTCCAATTATTTTTGACATATAACAATACCTTCCCTTTTATACATTCTCAATTTATTTACTGAGCCACGACTACCATACTAGGACGTAAAACTCGATCTTTCAATTTATAACCTGTTTGTAAAACTTCGACCACAGTTTCGGCCGGATGTTGATCATCCGCCGGTACGGTTTGTACTGCTTGATGCAAAGTCGGATCAAATTTTTGACCCGCCGCCGGAATTTCTTCAACTTGATTTTCTTTTAAAGCCTGTTGTAAATGTTTTAAAACCATCTTTACACCAGTTAGAATACTCTCTTCTTGTGCTTTATTGGAACTTTGTGCTTGCAAAGCTCGTTGCAGATTATCCAATGACGGCAAAATGGCGGTCGCTAATTTTTGACCATCATACTTGATCAAATCAGCCTGTTCCATTTGATTATGTCGTTTTATGTTTTGAATTTCTGCTTCCGCCCGTAAATACTGATCTTGACTGGCACGTAATTTCTTTTCCAATTCTTGATTCTTATCTAATAATTTATCAATCACTGCTTCATTATCATTATCAGCTGACTGTGCAGTTTGAGCGGCTGCTTTTTGCTTTGTTTCAGGCTGAGAGGCTTTCAAATTAGCCTGCGCAGAATTGGCAGTTTTCTTTAAGTCCTTTTCGGAAGGGAACTCCGTTGCTTCTGGATCTCGTTTGGTCAAGTCAATTCCTCCTAACTTGAATTACCATTTAAATCACTAAAATACTCACGTAACTGTTTGGCTAACTCTTGCCGCAGCGAAGCAATTAAGCCAATCAATTGCGAGTACGGCATATTCGTAGGACCCAAAAGGGCAATTAACCCTTGCCCATGGCTGCCTACACTATATTTAGCTGTAATTAAACTATAATTTTTTAAGGTTTGCGGATCTAACTCATATCCTAAATGAACCTGAATACCGTGTTCATCTTCATCATGAGTGTCATTTTGGTCTAAGCCTAAAAGTCGTGCTAAATAATAATCACTGTCAAACAATGAATACAAATACTTCAAATTAGAAGTATTCCGTGCATCGACGTAATTAAATAAGTTGGACTTTCCATCGACAAAGAAATGGTCTGCCGTTACTTTATCTAAAAATCGATCAAACATTGCTAAAAAGCCATTAGGCGTTTGTAAATAGCGGGATACCAACTGCGGAAAATCCGTCTGTAAGCGGTGGGAAACTGTTGCCAGTGTCTCGCCCACTAGTTGATCATTAATGATGCGGACTATTTCCTCAATTTGTTCCCCGGAACTATTGCGCGGAACTTTATAAACTTGGTTAAAGACTGCACCATCGCTGGTTACAATAATCGCCATAATTTGATTATCATTGAGTTCGACTATCCGAAAGCCGGTTAATTTAGTATTTTTACTTTCTGGACCCAAAGCAATCGCCGTATAACTGGTTAATGTTGATAGAATCTTTGCTGACTGCGCTACAATTTCATCAATCCGGTTAAACTCTTGCTTCGCAAAATCCGATTGAATCAATTCACTAGTTTGATCAGAAATATTAATCGGTTTTAATAAATTATCTAAATAATAACGATAACCTCGAACCGAGGGGATCCGTCCGGACGATAAATGGATTTTTTCAATCAGACCATCTTTTTCTAAACTGGCCATATCATTACGAATCGTTGCCGAACTGACATGTGTCGGTAACAAATCCATTAGCGCCTTAGATCCTACTGGCTGTCCAGTTTCAATATATTGTTGCACAATTGCTTTTAAAATTAGTGCTTGACGATCAGTTATCAAACTAAATCACCTCGCTTTAGCACTCTTTTTATCGGAGTGCTAACATTATCAAATATAGCAATCTCTTAGCACTGTGTCAAGATGCTTGCTAAACTTTTTGAAAATATTTTTGAGTTTGTAATTGATCCTGCTGCATTTGTTGAATTAACTCCGAAGCATTCGCAAATTTGATCTCTTTGCGTAAATACTTTAACCATTCGATTTTCATGGTCTGTCCGTATAAATCACCTTGAAAATCTAAAAGATTAGCCTCGACAGTTAAAGGATTATTTCCATGATTAAAAGTCACATTGCGCCCAATCGAAGTCATGGCCGGATACCAATCTTGCCCCACTCGAACGCGGGTAACATACACTCCAATCGCTGGAATTAATTGTTCCAAAGGAATGTCTAAATTGGCGGTGGGAAAACCTAACCGCCGCCCCCGATGAAAACCGTGTACGACGACACCGCTATTTTGGTAATTATAATTGAGCATTAAATTAGCTGCCGCAATCTGATGGGTCTTTAAGAATTGACGGATATGCGTCGAAGAAATTTTTTGTTGATCGAACTGCAATTTAGGAACTTTCAAAACTGTAAAACGCCCTTGGGCCAACTGCCGTAAGGTCTCCATATTGGCTTGAGTTTTGGGACCAAACGTCCAATCAAACCCCGCCACTAAAGTATCCAGATGCAGTGGGATTAAAAACTGTTCCACAAAAGACTGCGGTCGTAAATGGGCAAAATCGGGATTAAATTCAGCAATATACACCCGATCAACACCTAGATTGTCCAATAACTCTAATTTACGTTGTAAAGGTGACAAATATTGATAGTAAGCCGGCGGCTGTGGACTATAAACTAGCGCTGGATGACGATCAAAAGTCAAAACACTCACCGGCATATTTTTAGTTCGGGCCAGTCTCACTCCCGTCTTAATTACACTCTGGTGACCCAAATGAACACCATCAAAAAAACCAGCGACCAAGACTTGCGGCTGGATAACTTGCTGGAAATTATGTTTTCCAAATTTAAGCTTTTTTACTTGCAATTTGCTCACCTGTCATTATTTAACAACATTAATTGGGGGACAAAACGTTGTGTTTGTCGCTGATATATCGCCTTTAATACCCGGTGATAGTACAAAGCTAATTCTGGAGCGGTTTGCTCTGGCAGCGTTAGCCAATGTCCATTTTGTACCAATTGCCATTGAAGTGGACTTAATTCATAGTGCGACATTTGTGGAATGGCACAATCCAGAGGTAACAAAAAATCTCTGCGTCCTTGGGCTAATTGCGTTTCGATATCGGTGAAACTAAAGGTTTGCGCCAACCCAAAACCACTTCCATAACTACGCGTCAAAGCACTCATATGTGCCGGAACCTGCAATAATTCTCCTAACTGAACAGCTAAAGTGCGAATATAAGTTCCTTTTGAACATTCAACTGTAAAATTGATTGTTTGCTGCTGGGTAGCAGTATTAAAAAAGGGATCGGCAAGCATTTGAAAATTGTAAATCGTTACTCGTCTTGTTGGTCGCTCAACTGGTTCGTGCAAGCGGGCATATTCATATAAGCGCCGTCCTTTCACTTTCACGGCCGAATACAGTGGTGGTGTTTGATCAATGGTTCCCGTTAATTGTTGCATGGCCGCTTGAATCACCTGTTTGTCAAACGGCTGAGCTAAAGGTTTGTGGGCGATCACTTCACCACTCGCGTCTTCCGTTGTAGTGGCGACGCCTAATGTTACTTGACCTTGATAAATTTTATGAGAGTCCATCAAACGATTAACCAGCTTCGTAGCTTGTCCGACACATAAGACTAAAACTCCATCGACGTCAGGATCTAAGGTCCCTGTATGTCCTATTTTTTTCTCTTGCAGTAAGTGGCGCAGGCGATAAACGCAAGCGCCGCTGGTGTTGCCTTTAGGTTTATAGAGTGGCACAATGCCATTCATTTTGTCACCTCAATTCACAGATAAAATTATAGCATAATTAGGCCATTACAAAAAAGCGCCTCAGAACTTATCCTCTGAGACACTTTAGTTTTTCATCCGATCTTCATCTGAATAATTACTGTTCACGTTCATGTAACTGTTTTAATAATTGATCAATATGTTCGCCATAACGAATCGATTGATCTTGTTTAAAAAAGATTTCCGGCGTTTTATAGATAGATAAGCGATGCCCTAGTTCCCGCCGAATCAACCCTTTGGCATGATTGAGACCGGCTAGAGCACGCGTTGCAGCACTAGCTTGATCTGCTAAGATGCTGAAATAAATGGTGGCTTGCTGCAAATCACCTGTAACTTCAACTCCGGTAATCGTAATCCCTTGTACTCGAGGATCACGCACTTGCTTCAAAAGAAGATCATTGACTTCCCGCTGAATTTCTTGTTCCAGACGTCCAACTCGATGTTGCATCGCAATCCTCCTTTAGGATGGTCAATTATTCTACTTGAACTTCTTGCATGACATAGGCTTCTAATTGGTCATCGATTTTAATATCATTGTAATCAGCAATGGTTAAACCACATTCAAAACCCTGTTTGACTTCTTTAACGTCATCTTTAAATCGTTTTAAGGATGCCAATTTCCCTTGGTAAATGACAATTCCATCGCGAATCAGCCGCACGCCACTATCACGTTGAATTAACCCGCTATCCACAATACAGCCGGCAATTGTGCCCACTTTGGATACTTTATAAGTTTCGCGAACGGTTAAATTACCCGTGACTTTTTCTTCATAGACTGGCTCCAACAAGCCCTTCATGGCCGATTCAATTTCATCAATGGCTTTATAAATGACATTATGCAATCGGATATCGACATTTTCTTCATCTGCTTGAATTTTAGCTTGATTCGTTGGTCGAACGTTAAAACCAATGATAATGGCATTACTTGCTGAAGCTAAGGTAACATCACTTTCATTAATAGCTCCGACCGCGGCATGAATAATATTCACCCGGACGCCTTCGACATCAATTTTTTCCAAGCTGTTTTGTAAGGCTTCGACCGAACCCTGGACGTCAGCTTTAATAACGACGTCGACTTCTTTCATATCATTTTGTTTCATGGTATCAAACAAGTTGTCTAAAGTGACCGCATTAGTGCGCTTGCGTTCTTCCATTTGTGCCTGTTTAGCCCGTTCTTCACCGGCCGAGCGGGCGGTTTTTTCATCATCAAAGACCACAAATTTATCAGCAGATTGCGGCACATCATTTAGACCAGTAATCATGACCGGTTGGGAAGGTAGAGCTTCTTTAATTCGCCGCCCCCGATCGTCGGTCATAACCCGTACGCGGCCAAAGGTATTGCCCACTACGATCGGATCACCTTTGTGCAGAGTCCCTTGTTGCACTAAAAGACTTGCCACCGGACCGCGGCCTTTATCTAAGCGAGCTTCAATAACCGTGCCGACTGCCTTTTGTTTGGGATTGGCCTTTAACTCTAAAACATCTGCTTCCAGCAAAATCATTTGCAATAAATCATCGATCCCAGTGCCTTTTTTAGCGGAAATATTTACGAAAATGGTATCGCCACCGTATTCTTCAGGGATTAATTCATATTTCATTAATTCCTCGGTGACATGTTGCGGATTAGCATCAGGCTTATCGATTTTATTGATAGCTACAATAATCGGATCTTTGGCGGCCTTTGCATGGTTAATAGCCTCAATCGTTTGCGGCATTACTCCATCATCTGCAGCCACCACTAAAACGACAATGTCTGTAATATCCGCTCCGCGGGCCCGCATATTAGAAAAGGCTGCGTGCCCCGGGGTATCTAAGAAGGTAATTAAGCGATTATCTAATTTGACTTGGTAAGCACCAATATGCTGAGTGATTCCACCTGCTTCTCCGGCGGTCACATGACTGTTTCGCAAATTGTCCAATAAGGTAGTTTTCCCATGATCAACATGTCCCATAATAGTAACTACCGGCGGCCGACTTTCTAAATTATCAGTGTTGCTAACTTCAGCTTCAAAGAAAGTATCTAAATCAGTAATATCTTCTTCTACTTTTTCTTGGGCATTGATATCGTAGTCTGTGGCTAATAATTCAATTGTATCTTTATCTAAGGATTGATTTTGGTTGACCATGATACCTAACATGAATAACTTTTTCACAATTTCTGCCGGCTCACGATGCAAAATTTTCCCTAGATCTTGGGCATTCATCCCGACTGTATATTCCAACGTTTCTGGTAATGGCCGCTCTTTACGCTGTGGTAACACTTTTTTAGGCTTATTAACTTGTCTTTTTTTCAGTTTACGCTTATTTTTATGCTTGGGTTTATTACGATAATCGATATGTTCATTTTTGCGCCGATTATTGGTGAATTCATGCTGGCGCTTATTTTCACTCGCTTGTTTTTCCTTCTGTTCCGCTGCTACTGGTTGCGGCATAGCAGGAGCTTTGGGGGTAGAAGTTCGATGATTGCGATAATTGTTGGTTTTTGTAGCCGTTGTTTTTTTCTGCGCTGTTGGTCGTGCTGTAGCTGATGTAGTTGAAGTGACTGGCCGTTTAGCCCGCTTTTGATGGTTAGCTGCAGCTTGTTGCCGCGATTTATCAATTTCTTCTACTGAGGCTTGAGCATTTTGCTTATATTGGGCCAAATGTTTGCGACCAGCACTAGCACGATTCATCATGGATGAGCGGCGATCACCGTTAGTATTGCGATTAGTGCGATTCCGGTTTTGATTCGAATTTTGATTGCGATTGCGCGTTGTATTTTGACTAGATCGATTATTATTCGCCGTCCGCGCTTGGTTGTTCGGCTTTTTATTTTCCTTTTTCTCGGTGTTATTTTTTTCTGAACGGCGAATAGCCGTAATTTTAATTTTAGTTTTTTCCGAACCAGCATGCTGTGGATGTTGTTTAACCGCAGCTTGTGATGCATTTTGGCTTTTAGCTGTTGTTTGTTGTTGCACCAGTTTGGTTAATTGCTGAATTTGTGAAGTCTCTAAGACTGCCATGTGGGAAGCAATATCCATTTTATTGCGTTGAGCCAAATTGACTAGTTCTTTACTGGGAATGGATAATTCCTTTGCTAATTCATAAACGCGTTTTTTCCCCATAAATTCACACTCCTTAATTTTTCGTGACTAATTCTTGAAAGCGTCTAGCAAAACCGGGATCCGTAATGGCAATAATTTTACGAGAACGACCAATTGCTTTACTTAATTGGGCCTGTGAAAATTTTTGAAAAGAGGGAATTTTAGTTTTACTCAACTGATATTGTAATTCTTTGAGCGTTTTGGGACTAGTCTCTTGCGCCACAAAGACAAAGCTCACTCGTTGATGTGCGATCGCTTGTAAAACTAAATCAAACCCACTCACTACTTTTTGAGCTCGGAAAGCTAACCCTAAAAGATTTAAAATTGCTTGATCATTCAATGTTTTTTACCTAATTCACCAAACAAATCGAAGCGAGCCTGTTGGTGCTCAACATAATCATACAACTCTTGATAAAAATCATCACTGAGTTTAGTTTCTAAAATTTTATCTAAACTATGTTTTTGTTGAGCTTGTTTGACAGCGGCCGCATTCAAACCAACATAGGCTCCCCGCCCCGGTTTTTTACCGGTCGGATCCAAACTGACTTGTCCTTCTTTATTTTTGACAATGCGGACTAATAACCGTTTGGGAGCCATTTCATTGGTTAACACATCTTTGCGCATTGGCACTTTGCGTTGCTTCAACGTCATCACCACCTTACATTTTAAAACATTTACTCTAAATTAGGATCATCAATTTCATTTCCAGTTTCGTCCACAAATTCCACTGCTGATTCCGGCTTGATGTCAATTTTAAAATTGGTTAATTTGGCAGCTAGGCGCGCATTTTGTCCCCGTTTGCCAATTGCCAAAGACAAATGATAATCCGGTACAATCACAATACAAGATTTAGGATTCGTTTCATCATCAAATTGTACGGCAATCACTTCTGCGGGATTTAAAGCATTCGCAATAAAATCAGATGGATCTTCTTCCCACTTGACCACGTCGATGTTTTCACCATGTAATTCATCAACTACAGCTTGTACGCGTTGACCACGCGGACCGACTGTGGTTCCTACCGGATCGACATTAGGATTGTCTGATTTGACCGCAATTTTCGTGCGATCGCCCGCTTCTCGAGCTATGGAAACAATTTCCACGGTCCCGTCATAAATTTCGGGAACTTCTTGTTCAAAGAGCCGCTTGACTAATCCGGCATTGGTTCGCGAAACAAAAATTTGCGGTCCTTTAGTTGTATTTTCGACTTTGGATACATAAACTTTAATGCGATCCTGGGGTTGATAAGTTTCACCGGGAATTTGATCATTATGTCCCATTACTGCTTCCACGCGGCCAAAATTAATATACACAAAGCGATTATCCCGCCGTTGCACCACACCTTGAATAATTTCATCTTGGTATTGGCTATATTCGGCATAAATATTGTTACGTTCGGCCTCGCGTACCCGCTGCATCACCACTTGTTTAGCTGTTTGCGCGGCGATTCGTCCAAAGTCACTTGGAGTAACTTCTTCATTAATATGATCTCCAATTTCGTAGCCTTTATTGATACTTTGTGCATCGTCTAAACTAATTTCAAAACGTTCATCTGCCACATTGGCAACGACTTCTTTTACCGTATAAACATGAAAATCGCCTTTTTGCTCATCAAAATTAACTTCCACATTTTGCGATTGTCCATAATTACGCTTATAAGCGGATAAGAGTGCTGCTTCCATTGCTTCAACAATCACTTCTTTAGAAATGCCTTTTTCCTTTTCTAAAGCACTGAAAGCATCCATTAATTCTTTACTCATTTTGCTTCTCCTAACTACTAAAACTCAATAGCTAAACGCATTGCAGCTATTTTGTTTCTGGGTAACACTACTTGTTTTGTCTGGGTTTTTGCCCGATAAGTTAAATATATGTCATGTGAATCAAACCGATCTAAATAACCTTCATAAACTTTTTGACCATTGATTTTTTGATATAAGCTGACATGTATATATTGGTCAACAGCCAACTTCAAGTCGGTTTCAGTTTTAATTGGTCGTTCCGCTCCCGGTGAGGAAACTTCTAAAAAGTATGCATTGGGAATCGGATCCGGATCCGCAACATCTAATTGGTCGCTTAATTCTTGGTTCACTAAAGCACATTCCTCAATATCAATTCCGCCAGGTTTATCAATAAAAACCCGTAAGTACCAATTGGTGCCTTCTTTGACATAATTCAAGTCCACCAAATAAAACCCATGGGCTTGTAAAATCGGCTGCACCAAAGCTGTGACTTTTTCGGTAACTGTACTCAATTAAACACTCCTTTGCCAAACTAGCTGATTGACGTAGGCTACAATAAAAAGAGTGAGCATCTCTGCTCACTCGTCATCTAAAATCAACTTAACTATTAGTTTAATATAAACTCTTAGGTTTTGCAAGAATTTAATTAAAATAATGATAATTGATTTTCATCTGGTAATTGGTCGAGTACGTGATTTTCAGTTAAATAATTAATGATGGTTTGCGACACTTTCCCACGTTGAGCTAAATCTTCTTTAGATAAAAATGGTTGTTCCTCCCGTGCGGCTACGATTTGTTTGGCCACATTGAGACCTAAACTAGGAACCGCAATAAAAGGAGCTAATAAAGTGTGCTCGTCCAGAATCTGAAAATTCATCGCATCCGAGCGTTCGATATCGACCATTTTTATTTGAATCCCCCGTTCCAGACATTCATTGGCAATTTCTAAAACCGTCAATAAACTTTTGTCTTTTGCCGTGGCATCATTACCTTGATCATTAATTACTTTCATTGCACTTTTAACTGCGGCTTTACCTTGAGACATGGCTTTTAAATCAAAGGTATCACAGCGCACAGAGAAATAAGCACAATAATAAATAATTGGAAAATGGACTTTAAAATAAGCGATCCGTAAAGCCATCATAATATAGGCTGTGGCATGAGCTTTAGGAAACATGTATTTGATCTTGAGACAAGAATCAATATACCAATCAGGAACTTTTTTATTGGCCCGCATTTGAGCTTGCCATTCTTCCGGGATTCCCCGCCCTTTGCGCACGTGTTCCATGATTTGAAAGGACAAATTCGGATCCATCCCCCAATGAATCAAGTCCATCATGATATTATCCCGACAACCAATAACATCTTTTAACGTCACGACCCCTTGCTGAATATAATCTTCAGCATTACCTAACCAGACATCCGTACCATGAGACAAGCCGGAAATCTGCAGTAATTCGGCAAAGGTCGTCGGATGCGTTTCCTCCAACATTCCGCGCACAAAACGTGTCCCAAATTCGGGAATGCCTAAAGTACCCATTTTTGAATTAATTTGTTCTGGTGTTACTCCTAAGGATTCAGTTCCGGAAAATAACGCCATAACCCCTGGATCATCAGTAGGAATCGTTTGCGGATCAATGCCGGATAAATCTTGTAACATCCGAATCATCGTCGGGTCATCATGTCCCAAAATATCCAGTTTTAAAATATTATCATGAATAGAATGAAAATCAAAATGTGTTGTTTTCCAAGCAGCATTTTGGTCGTCAGCCGGATATTGGATCGGAGTGAAATCATAAATATCCATATCATCCGGCACCACAATAATGCCCGCTGGATGTTGTCCAGTAGTGCGTTTAACTCCTGTGGCTCCGGCGGCTAGGCGATCTTTTTCGGCCCCCCGAAATTTTTGATCCGTCAGTTCTTCATAATTGCTGACATAACCATACGCTGTTCGATCGGCGACGGTCCCAATGGTTCCAGCACGAAAGACATGATCTTCACCAAATAACACTTTAGTATAATTATGCGCAATCGGCTGATAATCCCCCGAGAAATTTAAATCAATATCGGGGACTTTATCACCATTGAAACCCAAAAAAGTTTCAAAGGGAATATCGTGACCGTCCTTCTTTAAAGGCGTTCCACATTCTGGACAATTTTTAGCTGGCAAATCAAAGCCTGACCCGATTTCGCCATTTTCAAAAAATTGCGTATAGTGACATTTGGGACAACGATAATGGGGCGGTAACGGATTTACTTCAGTAATTCCGGTCATCGTTGCTACTAAACTAGAACCTACCGATCCCCGCGAACCAACTAAATAACCATCCTTATTACTTTTATATACCAAACGCTGCGCAATTAAATAAATGACTGAAAATCCATTGCCAATAATACTTTTCAATTCTTTGTCCAACCGGTTCTGGACAATCGGCGGCAGCGGATCGCCATAAAGTTCGTGCGCCTTACTATAAGTCAGGTCCTGAATTTCTTGTTCCGAGCCCGCCATTTTAGGAGTATAAAGTTTATCCTTCACAGGGGTAATGTCGTCTGCAATCCAATCGGCGACAGTATGCGTATTTTCGACGACTATTTGATAAGCTTTTTTTTCATCTAACCAATCAAACGCCGCAAGCATTTCCTCGGTAGTTTTGAAATCAGCGACCGGGAGTTTTTGCCGCGCTAAGGGATTACTCTTCACAGCTTTGACAATAATATCGCGATAAATGGCGTCTTTGGCATCTAAATAATGTACATCGCCCGTAGCTACGACCGGCTTTTGTAATTCATCACCCAAACGGACGATGTTGGTCAAAATTTCCTCAAGCGCTTTTTGATCAGCAATCAGCTTTTGATCCAACAAAGGTTGATAAATCGCCGGTGGCATGACTTCTAAATAATCATAATATTGGGCTTTTTGATAAGCCTCAGCATATCCTTTTTGCATCATGGCGGTGAAAACCTCGCCTGAACTGCATGCCGAACCGACGATAATGCCTTGTCGATAACGATTTAAAAGATTACGTGGGACCCGCGGTGTTCGAAAATAATATTCGGTCATCGAAGCCGAAACAATTTTAAAAAGGTTTTTCAAACCTGCCTGCGTTTGTGCCAACAACGTGGCATGATAGGGACGGGCTTGTTTATACGCTTCAGGGCCCCCAATGTGATCATTGAGTTGTTGAACGTTAGTGGTTTGAAACTTTGCTTTTAACTCTGCCAGTAATTGATACATCAAATAACCGGTCGTGGCGGCATCCGAGTTAGCCCGATGATGGTGCTCCAATTTAATATTATAACGTTTAGCTAAACTATCTAGTTTATGATTGCGATATTCTGAATGCAGAGTTCGTGACAATTCTAAGGTATCCAACACAGGAACCTGGACGGCAGATAAATGCTGTCGCTGTCGGGCGGCATTTAAAAAACCAATATCAAAAGTTACATTGTGACCCACCAAAATATCATCGCCGCTAAATTTGGCAAATTTTTGAATCGCTTGCGCTTCAGTATTACTCCCCTGCACCATTTCGTCAGTTATCGAGGTTAAGTTAATAGTAGTGGCAGATAATGGATGTTGAGGATCAATAAACTCATCAAATTCTGCAATTACTTTACCGTCTTTCATTTTAACGGCAGCTAATTCAATAATGGAATCATAAACCGCCGATAAACCGGTAGTTTCTACATCAAAAATGACATATTCGGCATGCTCCAACTCTTGATCCCGTAAATTGTAGGCAATGGGATCTCCTTCATCAACCAGATTGACTTCCACCCCGTAAATAATTTTGACACCTAGTTTTTCGCCTGCACTATGGGCATCCGGGAAAGCTTGAACGGTAGAATGATCAGTAATAGCAATCGCCGGTTGACCCCAATCCGCTGCACGTTGTACCAAAGCAGTAGTTGAACTAACCGCATCCATTTGACTCATATTTGTATGCACATGCAGTTCAATGCGTTTTTCTGCAGCTTGATCTTGGCGGCCAATTTTTTTGATCAAATTCAGATCAAATGCATTGATTACCAATTCATGCGAATAACTGTCTTCTTGAACGGAACCGCGAATCCTCAGCCAAATACCTTGTTTCAGATCCGCAAAAACGTCTTCAGGATCATTAGTCCGGGAAAATTTTTTCACCACAAAGGAAGAAGTATAATCCGTCACCTCTAAAATTAATAACTGCCGCTCGGACCGGAGTTTGCGGATCTCACTACTAAAAACGTAACCTTCCACAACTACTGATTGTTGTTCCTCCACAATATCAACCATGGAAGTGATAGGTGTTTGTGAGTTAATCTTTTTACCCCAAATGGTGCTGGGGGCCGGTGCCGACTGGGATGTCGTTTTCGTAGAGGCAGTTTGTGAAACTTGCGCAGCTAATTGTTGTTGTTCCGCAAGCTGTTTTTGCTCTAATTCGGCCATCTGTGTTTGAATTTGAGAATCGTCCACTACCACCTGAATATGGAACTGGGGAAATCCCAGCTTTTGGTAGGTGGCCTCAATCAGATCTAAACACTTATGCGTCAAATAATCTTTCACAACTTGATTATTAACTTCTAAAAAGACACGATCATCTTGCAGTGTCAAACCTTTTTGACAAGCTAACTGTTTCAAAGCTGACGACTGGGGCTGTACTTGGCTGACGACATAAGCCCAATATTGATTCAGCAGTTGTTGATCTAAGCTCGGATGAGCAATTTGTATTACAAAATCAACTTGTTTAACTCCTGCAAAAGCCGTTTGTAAATGCTCATTAAAAACTCGAAAAACATCGAATGGTAAAATATCCGCAAATTCAAAAATAAAAGTCCAGCGCTGCGAAACAGTATGGACTTCCACTTTTTTTATTTGTCCTGATTCCAGCAAAGTTAATTGCTGTAAATTGGCAGGTAAATGTAATTGTTGTATTAAGGTTTGAAACAATTGCGACGCATTTGGTTGTGTCAAAAGAACACCTCGTTGCTAATGCATTAATAATTTTTCAAAAGGATCTTCATCGAATCAATAAGATCATTTTCATTGACTTCAACGGAATCGGTTTGATTACGTAATTTAATTTCTAAAATTTTATCACTGGCTTTTTTGCCGACGGTAATACGTACCGGACTCCCAATTAAATCAGCTTCAGCAAACTTAACTCCCGGCCGTTCAGAACGATCATCAACCAAAACCGAAAAACCGGCATTCTGCAAAGAAGCCTCCACTTCAGAAGCTAGCTGCACTTGATCTTCATCCTTCGTATTAATGATGACCACATGAACTTGATATGGAGCCAGCTGCCAAGGCCATATAATGCCGGCATCGTCACAATGCTGTTCGACAATTGCAGATAGCAACCGGCTAATACCAATGCCATAAGAACCCATAATCACCGGTTGCTGGCGGCCATTTTCATCTAGAAAGGTAGCTTTTAAAGTTTCAGAATATCTTGTACCTAATTTGAAAATATGGCCAATTTCAATACCTCGTGTGAATTGGAGGCTGCCTTGATGATCTGGGGATAATTCTCCCGGTTGAACCGTACGGACATCTACAAAATCTTGATCACTCAAGTGCAGATCCCGTTCTAAATTAACATTTTGCCAATGTAGATCTTTTTGATTAGCGCCGGTTACGCCATTACACAAGCCCTTTAATGATGAGTCAGCTACTATTTTCACCGTCTCTGGCAAATCAAACGGACCCATGAAGCCGGCTACACTGTGAAACATCGATTCCACTTGCTCATCCGTCGCCATTTGGACATCTTGTTGAGCGTTTAAAACATTTTTCAGCTTAGTTTCATTGACTTCAGAGTCCCCTCGAATTAACACTAGGACTGGCTGCTCATCAACAACATAAGCCCGACTCTTGATCACTTGCTTGGGTGTAACTTTTAAGAAAGCAGCTACTGATTCTACTGTAGGGGTATGAGGAGTGGCCACCGTTTGTAGCGGTTGAGCTGTTTCTTGTGGATTCGGTTGAATTATACTTTGAGCCATTTCTAAATTGGCCGCATAGTCACTGCTATCAGAATAGACAATTGTATCTTCGCCAATTTCCGCCACGGCAGAGAATTCCTTGGAAGCATTACCGCCCATGTCACCAGAATCACCCAGAATTACGCGATAATCAAGCGCACAACGGTTGAAAATATTAGTGTACGCCTGCTCCATTTTATTAAAAGCATCGTCTAATTGTGCTTGATTAGCCGAAAATGAGTAGCCATCTTTCATGATAAACTCGCGGCCACGCAATAAACCATAACGTGGTCGATCTTCATCACGATATTTGGCCTGAATTTGATATAAAATCTTCGGCATTTTTTTATATGAATTTAATTGATCACGAATTAAGTAAGTTAAGGTTTCTTCATGCGTCGGTCCCAAAATAAAATTGCGCTCATGACGATCTTTTAATTTGAATAAATTATCACCGTAAGTGGCATAACGTCCACTCTCTTGCCATAATTCTCCCGGCAAAATCGCAGGTGCTAACATTTCAATCGCATCAATCTGCTCCATTTCCTCACGGACGATTTGTTCAATATTGTGTAAAACCCGAACTGCTAGCGGCAAATAAGCATAAATACCTGCCGAAACTTGGCGAATAAAGCCTCCTCGCAGCATTAATTGATGACTTTTAGCTTCCGCATCACTGGGAATTTCTTTTAATGTAGGAATAAAAATTTGTGATTGTTTCATCTGGCCCCTCCTTTTTAGTACTTATCATTTAATAAAAAAGCGTGTGATGTCATTCCAAGTAACAGCAACCATTAACACAAGTAAAAACGCGACTCCAACTAGATTGACCGCAATTTCCGTCTTTTGGGAGATTGGTTTTTGACGTAAAGCTTCAATTACATTTAGTAACAGTTTACCACCATCCAAAGCGGGAATGGGCAGTAAATTCATAATTCCCAAATTGATCGACAGCCAAGCAATAAAAACTACTACTTGTTTAAAGCCCATAGCTGCGACTTGCGAGGTTTCCGAGTAAATTGCTACCGGTCCGCCTAATTGATTTAGATTGAAGCCCCCGGTTACCATTTGTTTTAACGCTTGAAAAATTAAACCTACCGTTTGAAATCCCGATTGCACCCCATATTTTAAAGTAGGGCCTACAGCTGCATTGCGCGCCTGCATAACTCCGATTTGTCCGACTTTTTGCGAACCATTAGTAACTTTTTTGGGAGTCAATTTAACTTGCTTAATTTTTTGATGTGACGTTTTGATTTGTAAAGTAATTTCCTGACCAGGGTATTTAGTGATGGTCCGCGCCATTTGATCCCAAGTAGCAATCTTATGTTGATTGATGGCCAATATTTGGTCATTCGGTTGTAAATGTGCTTGTGCCGCCGGTGAATTCGGCGCAATGGCTCCTAGTTGGGGACGATTGACTGGAGCTCCACCCAGCATAAAAGCACTAACTACGTATAGCAAGACCCCAAACACCAAATTATTAAAGGGACCAGCAGCATTAGTTAAAAACCGATTCCATAAACTAGCTGAATTAAATTGCACATCAATAGGAGCAATTTGCATAGCCGTGTGCGTTTCGTCGATTAACGTGGCATCATGGTCCACTTCAAAACGCTGTAATTGACGATCATCGCCAGCCACGTACCCTTCAATAAATAAATCTTTTTGTAAATCAGCTTGTACTATTTGGACGGGCATCAACGAAGCATCATGGTCGGTTTGTGAATTATCAATGCATACTACTTTATTGGCGGCGTTTAATTTTAAGCCCACCATCACACCCGGTTTCAATTCCTCATCGTCATCTTCGGCTCCGGCCATTAATACATAGCCTCCCAATGGTAACAGCCGAATCGTGTATAAAGTGTGATTTTTGGTATAAGATACTAACTTAGGGCCCATTCCAATGGAAAATTGGCGCACTAAAATCCCCGAATGTTTAGACCAAAAATAATGGCCAAATTCATGAACTAGGACAATTAACCCGAAAACAACGATAAATGTGAGAATTGCAACCACAAAAGATCCTCCCTCTGAATTAGATAAAACCTAACGAGTGAATCAAGGGCAATACAAAAAGCATACTATCAAAGCGATCTAAGATTCCACCGTGTCCTGGCAAAATTTTACCCGAATCTTTGACACCGTAGTAGCGTTTATAAGCAGATTCCACTAAATCGCCCAGCTGTCCTGCAACTGATAAAACTATAGTAATGACAATTAACAGCAACGTATTTTGCGGAATGGTAGGAATATTTTGGTATTGTTGGAAACCAAACATATAAATCAGGGCGAAAACCACTGCTAAAATCACGCCTCCCAGTGAACCTTCCCAAGTTTTATTGGGACTAATTGCCGGGTATAATTTGTGCTTGCCAAATTTACGGCCTACAAAATAGGCCCCACTGTCGGTTACCCAAACGATAATCATCCCAAATAATAATAAGGATAAGCCCCCAGAATCAGAGTTTCGAATGGCCGCTAAGTAGTGAAAGCCATTGCCAATATAAAACATCGATAAAATCGTGACCCCAGCGTCTTCAAAGTTAAAATTATTTTTCGTAAACACCATTAAAACTAATAATAAAGCCACAAACACGTACGCTAAGTCAAAACGTGAAAAATCGTGAGGAAGCCAGGTTAAAGCTTTTTCCGGTAAGGACAGTAACAAGACTCCGATCGCAGCAATCAGAAAATCCATCGAAACAATAATCCGTTTGCGCATAATATAAACTTCTGATAATCCAATCACGGATAAAACGGAGGCTGCTAGATCAATCCACAAACCACCAGCAATGAGAATTGGAATAAAAATTGCTAAAGCCACTATGGCTGTAATGATTCTTGTTTTCAAAAAATAACCTCACTTACTCAAATTATAATCCCCCAAAACGCCGGTTCCGGTGTTGAAAGACTTGAAGATCACGCTGTAAATTAGTAGGTGAATAGTCGGGCCACATTTCAGGAACAAAAACTAGCTCCGCATAAGCTAATTCCCACAGATAAAAATTAGACATCCGCTCTTCTCCACTAGTTCGAATTAATAAGTCCGGATCTTGTAAATCTTGTAATTGGGCAGACTTTAAATAGCGGGCAAAAGTTGCTTCTGAAATCTGATCAGGAGACAAAGTTTGATTTTGACAGTCTTGGCAAATCCGCTGTACGGCTTGTAAAATATCGCTGCGTCCTCCGTAATTGAAAGCAAAATTCAAAATCATTCCGGTGTTGGCCGCCGTTTCCGCTACTGCCCGTTGACAGACTTGACGAGTTTTGCTGGGCAATTGCTGCCAAAAACCGGTAATTAGAATACGGACATTGTGGGCCTGAATGTCAGGCATAAAGCTGCCAAAAAAATCAACAGGCAAATTCATTAAAAATTGAACTTCTTGCTGTGGTCGCCGCCAATTTTCCGTGGAAAAGGCATAAACCGTCAACGCCTTAATGTGTAAATCATTTGCTGCCAAAGCGATAGTTTTTAAATTATTCATGCCCGCTTTATGACCGGCTACGCGCGGCAATCCACGCCGTTTTGCCCAACGACCATTGCCATCCATAATAATTGCCACATGTTTAGGTAAAGGTGACTCTATCATAATGCAGCTCCTCAATGTCGAAATTAGTCATAAATTTAAAAAATTGTTTAAACAGCCGTGATTTCCTGAGACTTTTTGGCTGCCATAGTATCCACTTGCTGAATATTTTTATCGGTTACTTTTTGCACTTGCTTTTCTAAATCGTGCAATTCATCATCCGTAATTTCATTCTTCTTTTGTTGCTTTTTGACTTCATCCATCGCTTCACGTCGAATATTACGAATGCTAATTTTAGCTGTTTCCGCAATTTTATTAACTTCTTTAGCCAATTCCTGACGTCGTTCCCCCGTTAATTGCGGAATTACTAAACGAATGACACTGCCATCATTGGCTGGATTAATACCCAGATCGGATTGCAGAAGTGATTTTTCAATATCTTTTAAAGTGGATTTATCAAACGGGGAAACTAGTAATACCCGCGCTTCCGGTGTCGAAATGGAAGCTACTTGGTTCAAAGGCATCGTAGTGCCGTAACAATCCACGTTAATTCCATTTAATAAACTAACATTAGCACGTCCCGCACGAATATGACTCAATTCCCGGCGTAAAGCTGTGAGACTTTTTTGCATGTGTGAATCCGTTTTATCAATTAAAGGGTTACTCATTTTTGTTGCCTCCTGTAATGGTTGTCCCGATTTGTTCACCTTCCACTACGCGAACAATATTATCGGTTTTATTAAGATTGAAGACTACCAGTGGGATATCATTATCCATGGACAGTGAGCTCGCAGTGGAATCCATAATTCCTAATTGTTTATTAATCACTTCTAATTGTGTTAATTCATCGTATTTAACTGCTTGTGGATCTTTGAGCGGATCCGCCGAATAAACTCCATCAACGCCATTTTTAGCCATTAAAATCACATCTGCATTAATTTCTGCAGCTCGTAAAACTGAAGTAGTATCTGTCGAAAAATAGGGACTACCAGTGCCGCAGGAAAAAATTACGACCCGTCCTTTTTCCAGATGACGAATAGCTTTGCGGCGAATGTAAGGCTCAGCGACTTGCCGCATTTCAATGGAAGTTTGAACCCGAGTAGGTACTCCCACAGTTTCTAAAGCATCTTGTAAAGCCAAACCATTCATGACGGTAGCTAACATTCCAATATAGTCAGCTTGCGCCCGGTCCATGCCCATTTCGGCTCCGGTTTCACCACGCCAAATATTGCCACCACCACAAACGATCGCGATTTCGACTCCTAACTGATGCACTTTTTTAATTTGTTCTGCGATTTCCGCAATAACCGGCGGATTAATGCCAAATCCCTTGTCACCGGCTAAAGCTTCACCACTTAATTTTAAAACAACTCGTTGATATTTAACAGTCATTACTAAGCTCCTTGTCAAATTCTTCTTTTTATTCTAACATACCCAATTTATTTAGACAGTCTCAGATATCTGCCCAAAAAAAAAGCGCTTCTGCGCTTTTACTTAATTTGACCCATGACTTCATCGACAAAGTTGTCTTGCCGTTTTTCAATGCCTTCTCCAACTTCATAGCGCACAAAATTAACTAATTGTCCACCTTTAGAAGCTACATAGTGACTAACAGTTTGATCTGGATCTTTAACAAAATCTTGATCAGCCAAACAAATTTCCGATAAATATTTATTTAAGCGACCTTCCACAATTTTAGGAACAATTTTTTCAGGTTTGCCTTCATTTAAAGTTTCTTGCGTAAAGATTTCTTTTTGATGGTCTAAAACAGCAGCATCTACTTGATCACGTTGCAAATATTCAGGATTAATTGCTGCCACATGCATAGCCACATCATGTGCCGTAGCTTCATCAGCGCCTTCCAACACTACTAAACTAGCCACTTGACCGCCATTATGCAAATAAGAACCAAAATTTTGGGTAGCTGTTTTAGTTACAATTTTAAAACGTCGTAAAGTGATCTTTTCCCCAATTACCGCTGTTAAGTTAGTGATCGCTGCAGCAATCGTATCGCCATTAGCTAACTTAAGTTGTTGAGCTGCTGTTAAATCAGCTGGTTGTTGCTCAACTAGGGCCTGCGCAATTTGATCAACTAAGGTTGTGAACTTTTCGTTAGAAGCTACAAAATCCGTTTCCGAATTAACTTCAACCATTGCTGCTGCATTACCTGCAATTTTAATCGCAGCTAAACCTTCCGCTGCAATACGACTGCTCTTTTTAGCTGCCTTGGCTACTCCTTTTTCACGTAGTTCATCAATTGCCTTTTGCATGTCACCATCAGCGGCCACCAAGGCTTTTTTAGCATCCATCATGCCCACACTGGTTTTATCCCGAAGCTCTTTAACTTGAGCCGCAGTAATTTTGGTCATCTTATTCTCCTTTTTTAAATACTCACACCACAAAAACTATCTTGAATCATAATTTACAAGATAGCTTGTCATCTGAAAAATTATTACTCGTTATCGTCTGTGGCTTCTTGAGCGACTACTTCTTCGATCGAATCCGCTTTTTGATTACCCACAGTATCTGCTACTGGTGCTGAACTATCAGGGTTAAAATCAGCTTCCTCAACATCATCATTATCTTCACCTTGATGACCTTCAATGACTGCATCTGCCATTTTGGAAGTGATCAAACGCACAGCTCGAATAGCATCATCGTTTGAAGGAATAATAACATCGATATCATCAGGATCGGTGTTTGTATCCACCATTGCAACAATAGGAATATTCAATTTATGCGCTTCTTTAACTGCAATGCTTTCTTTATGGGGATCCACAATAAACATAACATCGGGAATCCGTGGCATATCTTCAATTCCGCCTAAGAATTTTTCTAGTTTTTGTTGTTGTTTAACTAATAAGGCGGTTTCTTTTTTCGGAAGCCGTTCAAAGGTTCCATCTTCCGCCATTTTTTTAATTTGTTTTAATCGTTTAATCCGACTTTGAATAGTATCCCAATTGGTTAAAGTTCCCCCTAACCAACGGTGATTTACATAAAATTGACCCGCACGTGTAGCTTCTTCCGCGATGGAATCTTGGGCTTGCTTTTTGGTTCCTACAAATAGGAAAACTCCATCGTCAGCGGCTACATCTTTTACGAAGTTATACGCATCATCGATCATGTGTACTGTTTTTTGTAGATCGATAATGTAGATTCCGTTTCTTTGGGTAAAAATATACGGCTTCATTTTCGGATTCCAACGCCGTGTTTGGTGTCCAAAATGAACCCCTGCTTCTAACAATTGTTTCATTGATAAAACTGACATAAAATTTCCTCCATGGTTTTTTCCGCCGTTAATTTTGTCAGACTTTGAACGTCTTAGACGCACCACCAGTCCTAATTAACGTGTGTATTTAGTACAACTAGTCATTTTAATCGAACTAGCCCTAATAATCAAGATTGAGATTGAATTAATTTTAATTTTTGCTTGCGTGACAATTGTTTAATAGCCCATTCCCGTTTCAAAGCTTGCGAACGACTACCAACTACTTCTTGATAGCGTAAAACTACCGGCCGGCGGGCTCGAGTGTATTTTGCACCCGTGCCCGCATTATGTTGGGCAATTCGTTGTGAAACATTGCGCGCCATCCCAGTATAGAGCGTATGGTCTTGACATTCAACAATATAAACTGAATACTGTGGTGAGGTCTTCATGAGCAAAAAGCCCGCAGTTGTTTACTATAATGCCCATCTTCTGTGTATAAAACTAAGCCCGGCCAAACTTTATAACCACTCTGCCGGCGTGTTTTGCGACATTTAATTAAAACTAAATTAGCCGAAGCATTTTGGTGCGGATAAATAAAGAGCGTTTCTTTAATAGGTAGATGATAAGTTTGTAAAACTTGTGCCAATTCAAAAAAGCGATCTAAGCGATAAACCAAGTATAACAGACCATTGTCCTTTAAAAGCGCACTGGCAATTTGCCCTAATAAGGGTAAATCAAAATATAATTCATGCCGCGCTATATTTTGGGAAAGCGATTTTCCCAAAATCGGACTATGTTGCGCTTTGAAATAAGGCGGATTACAAGTAATTACATCTATACTATCATGCCCAACGTAATGTAAAGCCTGTTTAATATCGGTGTGAATAATTTTGGCATGCGATTGTAAATGATTATAAGTGATTGTTTCTTGCGCCAGCTGTGCCAGAGCAGCCTGTAATTCCAATAACACGGTAGGCACTTGAAATTTTTGCGCTAAACACAAGCCGATTAATCCACTACCACTACATAAATCCACTAATTTTTGCTGCGGTTTCAATTGAATCCAGTTTGCAAGCAGCACTGAATCAATGGAACTGCGAAACAATTCCGTGTCTTGGAATAAATCTAAATCAAAGCCTGGTACCCGTTCTTTGGTTTTTGTCATTTATTACTGTCCTTAATTTGCTATAATGTATAGCGAAAATAATTTTTTGAGGTTGTCTTATGTTTTATAAATTCATGGTACATATTGTACGAGGGATTGTTTGGATTCTCAATGGTAATGTTCATTATGAAAACCGCCAACAATTACCTCCAAACGATTCTTATATCATCGTGGCTCCCCACCGAACTTGGTGGGAACCACTTTTATTTGCTTTAGCGGTCAGCCCTACGCCGTGTGCTTTTATGGCGAAAAAAGAACTCTTTCAAAATCCATTTATCCGTTTTATTTTAAAACATGCGAATGCTTTTCCAGTAGATCGGCAACATCCCGGACCCTCGACGATCAAAACTCCCGTGCGTGATCTCAATGCCCGCCATTTAAGTCTGATCATGTTTCCTTCGGGAACACGTTATTCCACACAACTCAAAGGTGGTGCAGTACTCATTGCTAAGTTATCTAAAAAACCTTTAGTGCCTGTGGTTTACCAAGGTCCCATTACTTTTACGGGTTTTTTAAAAAGGCAGCGCTGTACTATCAAATTCGGGCAACCTATTAAAATTGCCAAGGATATGAAGATGACAGAGCAAAACACCGAAATCGTTAATCAGCAAATGCAACAAGCCTGGGATGCGATTGATTATAGTATTGATCCTAGTTTTCATTATCGGCCTTTACCGAAAAAAAAATAACCTATGTAAAATAGCTGCTGTAATAAGCAGCTATTTTTAGTTCATCAAGGCTCCTTTTTTTCAGTTGCCGGCATTTCTTGCAAGCTGGCAATGCTCAGTCTTAAGGCCAATCCTTGAACTTGGCGACCCCAGTGCCGATTTTGATGCTGCCCAGCGGCTAAAGTATCAGCACTATATAATAGTTGGGCCAACTGAACTTTACGAAATTGTGCACATGCTGCCAAAGCCGCACATTCCATTTCTACCACAGAGCATCCCTCTTGTTGCCGACAATTAACCAAATCTTGAGTTTCGCGAAAAAAGCCATCTGTTGTCCATGTTCGGCACAAAGTACAATCATAGCCATGTTTGAATAACGTTTGTTGTAATTGGGCAATTAATTTAGAATCTAAAGCTACCCACCGCTGTGGAGGTAAATAGTGATAAGAAGTGCCTTCATCCCGTAAAGCAGCGGTCGGAATGAGAAATTTATTTTCCGGCAAGGCATTTAACGTCCCGCAAGATCCGGTAACAATAATTTGTTGCGCTCCATACCCAATCAACCAATCCAACAATTGGACCGCCAGAGCAGCTCCTACTGGCGCTGCGCAAATGCCGATAGATCTATGCTTGCCCTTTACCTGATAGATAGGAATTTTTTGGGAGACGCAGCTAAAAGTCCCTAATCGGCGGGCATGATGACTCCAAGCATAAAGTGGAACCTGTTTGCCGACAAAAGCCATGACAAATTGGCGGGGGACTTGTAAGCCTAAATTTTCATGAGTCGGATTTAAAAGTGCTTCTGGACTGGGATCAAAGTCTAAAATCGGCCATTGTCTTGATTGAAAGGTCATATAAGAAAACTCCTTAACTATTGCCGACCATTGCGCAGCAGTTATTCGAAAAAAGCGATGATCAACTAGCCTGACACTAGTTTAAATCATCGCTGGAATACTTAGTAAAATTATTTCAATAATTTAGTTAACGACAGCAACATAGCGTACATTGCCGGAAAGTGCAACATATTTCAACCAAGTATACCCCTCGGCTTGTACTTGACCAATATAGTGCACCACTTCACCGGCATTGTATAAGCCAACCACCTGCGCAGTTGTAGAAGGTGCCGTTCGAATATTCGTGTTTGCCGTAAACTGATAGTTGCCACTAGCATTATTGCCAGTTGTGCTAACCGGGTTATTCATAACTGGACCTGAATTAGTAATGGCAGCCACATAACGGGTATTGCCGGAAGCGGACGTATATCTTAACCATGTATAACCATCTGCTTGGATCTTGGCATTATAGCGGACTGTTTCGCCGGCAGCATACATTCCGACCACTTGAGCTTGAGTATTGGCCGCTGTGCGAATATTAGTATCATACTGGAATGTAAAAGTCCCAGCTTCATTGCTGACAGAATTATCCTGAACTGGACGGGAAGCACTTTGTGAAGACTGTGAATTATTGGTTCCCGAATTAGTTAAATTACCATCTACGACCGCTACATACCGAGTATTCCCGGAAGCTGCTACATACCGTAACCACGTATAACCATCAGCTTGTAAAGTACCGTTATAGCGTACCGACTCTCCAGCAGCATACATTCCGACAATCGAAGCTTGGGTGCTGGCCGCCGTGCGAATGTTGGTGTTGACGGTAAAAGTATAGGTGCCGTTTTGATTAGCTACATTGTTTGGAGTAGTCGGTGTGATCGGCTGTGTCGGAGTTGTCGGTTGGGTTGGGGTAGTCGGTGTCGAGCTCGAATTAACAGTCCCATCCACGACTGCTACATAGCGGGTATTCCCGGAAGCCGCCACGTAACGTAACCACGTATAACCATCAGCTTGTAAAATACCATTGTAGCGCACCGACTCTCCGGCGGCATACATTCCGACAACTGAAGCTTGGGTGCTGGCCGCCGTGCGAATGTTGGTATTGACAGTAAAAGTATAGGTGCCATTTTGATTAGTGACATTGTTCGGAGTAGTAGGTGTAGTCGGCTTTGTTGGGGTTGTTGGTTGGGTTGGGGTAGTCGGTTGACTAGGTAACGCTGCATCATTAGTTGCCGCTACATAGCGAAAACTACCCGAATAAGATAAATATTTTAACCAAGTAAAACCGTCAGCTTGAACAGTACTAATGTAACGTACCGAATCTCCAGGTGCATATTGACCTACAACTGGAGCTTGCAGGCTGGGAGCCGTACGGATATTAGTTGCGTACTGGAAATAATAAGTATTGCTATCGTTAGTTTCTGGTTGATATGGACTTTGTGCCAATCTAAAGGCTTCTTGATCCCAAGCAGTTAAATTAAATTGCCGGATCAATTGCATCAAGCTATCAGCATAATTTAAAGCCGTAGCGTAACCATCTTGATGTAGTAAATTAGCTACTGTCCAAGCATCTTTTTGACCTAATAAATTACGATAACGGGAGTTTTGGACTAAAAATTTTCCATGATCATCAATACTTTCTCCCCAATTGTTGTATTTTCGGAAATTAGCATTGACGGTCACGATGGATCCATTAGGGTTTTGTTCTTGAGTAGGATAATTAATAACGGCTCCATGCCAACTGGCATCGGCTTTAATCCCAAAGAGATTATTCCCTTGTTGTGCTAAAGAAGATTGGCCCCAGCCACTTTCATTAATGGCTTGAGCGGCCGCTACGGAAGGTAAAACCCCATATTTTCCCCAGCCTGCAATTACTGCTTGTTTAATTTGATTCAAAAATTCATTTCGGTAATCAACCCCGCGCGAATCCAGACTTGACTGATCAGTTGTCGGTTGATTGGCAGCAGGGTTCGTAGACTGGTTATTAGTACTCGTCGTTGATCCAGTCGCCGCTGTATTGGTTTCCGATTGATTCACATTGTTGCTATTTGCATTGCTGACTGGCTCATCCGATTGGGACGGTTGAGATTCAGCTGCCGTATCAGTTTGATTCGCCGTTGGAGCAACGGAAGTTGTGGGTTCTGTCAGCTGGTTATTAGCCACCGAAGTATCGGCTGCATTGGTTACAGCTGATGTCCCGTCCGTTGCAGAAGTCTTTGCAGCAGCATCTGATAATGGCGCACTTGTTGTAGCTAAAGTTTGCTGGGTCAAATTGTTATTTGCAACTCGACTTGTTACCGTTTCGTCGGCAGCATCTGATTTAGTATCCGGTTTGGCATTTGGAACCGTGGCTTTTTTAGTGTTGCTAGTCCCAGTAGTTGCCGTGTCAGCTTCTTGTGACTGATTGACGTCTGTTTGTTGCGGCTGTTGCTCAGTAGCGGCAGATGCTTTATGCACACTGAGTCCAGTTAATAATACGGGACACAGTAACGTCAAGGTCACCGTTTTAGCAAGATTGTTCTTTTGCATGTTTTTAACCCCTTCATCAAATACAGTAATTGAAACTTACATTTAGAGTAGTTCAAGCTCCCCCAAACGTTTAATCACTATTAGGATAATTTTAACATATTTATTTCGAGTTGTTAGACTGGAAACATGGATTCATTCAAATAATTTATCGCAGATTAACGCCCGCACATTAAATCGCATCTTGTTCTTGCAATTTATACAGTTCATAGTATTTTCCCCGCTGTTGCAAGAGACTTTGATGCGTGCCATACTCTACAATTCGACCTTGGTCCAATACCAAAATATGATTAGCATGTTTAATGGTGGATAAGCGGTGTGCAATCGCGATCGTTGTGCGTCCCTGCTGCATTCGTTTCAAGCTGGCTTGAATTAAATCTTCCGTTTCGGTATCGATATTGGCAGTGGCCTCATCTAACACTAAAATTTTAGGATCCGCAGCAATAGTTCGCGCAAAAGAAATTAATTGCCGTTGTCCAGCCGATAAGCTGCTGCCGCCAGGGTTAATCACAGTTTGATACTGCTGTGGCAACTGTTGAATAAACTCATCGGCATCAACTAATTGGGCGGCCGCTTGAATTTGGCGGTCAGAAATATTTTGATTATATAATCGAATATTAAAATTAATATCCCCATAAAACAAATAAGAATCTTGCAAAACCAAACCGATTTTTTGACGAAGTTGCGCCTGAGGAATTTGGCGCAGATCGTGGCCATCAATTAAGATCTGGCCCTGACCATATTCATAAAAACGCAACATAATATTGATTAAGGTACTTTTACCACTACCCGTATGTCCGACAATCCCTAAGCTAGCTCCGGCTGGAACCTTAAAGGAGATATCATGTAAAACTTCCGGACCATTAGGATAAGCAAAACTGACATGGCGAAATTCAATGGCTCCGGCGGTAATGCAAGGTGTATTGTCAGCAACCGTTTGTTGCGGACCATATTCTTGACTATCTAAAATTTTAAAAGAGCGATAGCCAGCTACGACCCCATCTTGGAAAAATGACAGATTATCCATCATATTTGTGATGGGATTAAAGAATTGACTAATATAAGTTGTAAAAGCATAAATCATCCCCGCTTGTAACAGACCCAAATGTGTATGCAATCCTAAAACATACAACGCGGCGATTAGGGCTAAAGTATATAACAAATTAACAATTGGCGACAATAATAACGAATTAATTTTAATCATCGAGCGCCGTGATTGCAGATATTCTTGATTAGTTTGTTCAAACTCTTGGCGAATACGAGGTTGCTGACGAAAATTTTGAATAATTTCAATTCCTTGAATAGTTTCGCTAATCCGTGTATTAATTTCACTTAATTTTTGGCGCATATAACGATAAGCACTGGAGCTATATTTGCTGTAAACCCAAATTGATAAAATCAGCAGTGGCAAAAAAGCCAAAACTGCTAAAGCCGCCGTCCGATCCGTTAACCACATGGCAATAAAAGCTGTAACGATCGCAAAAATACCTACCATTCCCGATAAAAAAACCTGCATAAAATCGGCAATGGATGCGGTATCATTATTGACACGTGACACAATTGAACCTGCCGGTGTGCGGTCAAAATAACTCATGCCCAGACGATGCAATTTGGCAAATAAAGCGCGGCGCAAACTTTCTAACATATATTCACTACCCATATTAAAAGCAAAAGTGGTCGTGAATTGAGCCGCGGATCGAATAATTACTCCCAGCAAATAAAAGGCTGCACTAACGATAATAATTTTTTCAGCCAAAGTTGTGCGCACCAGATACGTATCCATGTAATGCTGTAAAAAACGCGGCAATAACATGTTCATTACTGACTGAACAAGCACCGCGACCATCGATAACAAAAAAGACTGGCGATATTGAGCAGCAAAGCCCAATAAACGATGAACAATATGTAATTGTTCTTTAGTAGTTAAACTTTGATACTTTTGTTGGGTTGTTTCCATTATGCATACCGCCTTTTCAATAATTCATTTGTTGACGTTGCCACATATCAGCATACCAACCAGGTTGTTGGATCAAATCCACATGCTTGCCGCGTTGGATAATTTGGCCTGCCTCCAGCACAATAATTTGATCGGCATCCATTACACTACGGAGACGTTGAGAAATAATAATCGTCGATTGCTTAGGAGCATTGGTACGTAAATTATGAGTAATCTCGACTTCAGTTTTGGCATCCACTGCCGAGGTCGAATCATCTAAAATTAAAATTTGCGGCTGTTTAACTAAAGCACGGGCAATAGAGACCCGTTGTTTTTGTCCGCCCGATAACGAAATGCCCCGTTCACCAACTAAAGTCTGATAGCCATCTGTTAAATTTTGAATATCCTGATCGATATCTCCCAGTTGAGCTGCTTTTTGGACTTGCTGTTGATTAGTAGCATAATCTCCAAAGCGAATATTGTTTTGGACAGTTGTGGAAAATAAAAAACTGGTTTGCGGAACATAACCAATCGTTTGCAGTAAGGTGTCTAAAGAATATGAACGAATATCGTGACCACCAATTTTAATTAAACCCTGGTATTGATCAAAACGCCGCAGTAATAATTTGACAATTGTGCTTTTACCGGAACCCACGCGGCCAACAATTCCCAATGTTTGGCCAAACGGCAAAGTAAACTGCACTTTTGATAAAACTGGCTGTTGTCCATCGGGATAAGTAAACGACTGAATATTAAAATCTAAATCCGGCCGATTCAGACTAAGGTTGGCGTTTGGGTGTTCGGCAATTAAGGAAGGTTCATGCAAAATACTCTGAATCCGATCATAGCTCGCATTGCCCCGTTCTAAGACATTAAATAACCGGCCAATAGCAAACATCGGCCAAACTAAATTATTAATATAACCCACAAAAGCAATTAATTGACCAATCGTAATTACCTGCTGCAAAATTAAATGAGAACCATATAAAATCGTAATCACAAACGTCAAACCAATAATAAAACCGGTGGTCGGATCAAACAGCGCATCGATGAAATTAACTTGACGATTTATCGCGATGGTTCGGTCTACTTGTTGATTAAAATCTGCAATATCTTCGGTTTCTTGGCCTAACGTTTTAATTACCTTAATTCCCGTCATACTTTCTTGCGTCTTATTACTTAATTGGGAAAATGCCGCTTGGGCTTGCGCAAAACGTTGATGCAGTAAGCGGCCTAAAACCGCTGCCATTAGCGCCAAAAAAGGCAGAGGGATAATAGCAATTAAAGTTAATTTCCAATCCACAAACAAAATCATTGCAATAATTGTGGTGCCCCCCGTAATAATGGAATCGGCAAAGGTTAAAATCCCAATACCGGCCACATTTTGGACAGCAGTGATATCATTAGTACAACGCGCCATTAAATCGCCTATCCGATGACGTTGAAAAAAGGTATCATCCATATTCAAATAATGCCAAAATAATTGACTGCGCAGCTGCCGTTCTAAATCCGCGGCCCCGCCCCAAATCTGGTTGCGCCAAGCATACCGAAAAATATATTGTCCCAGTCCTGCAGCTAAAATAATCCCTAACAGCTGCCCCAAATGTCCAGCAGTCAGTTGGCGCTGATTAGCCCAATCGGCAAACTGACCAATCGCCCGCGGAATGATTAAATTAGAAAGTGCTGTTAAAAAAAGAAAAAGAATTCCAATTAGATAGCGCCGTTTTTGTTTATAAAAAAACCACCATAATTTTTTAAAGATTCCCATCAATAACCTCAACTTCCGTGACAATTAAAAAAGCAGCATGCGCTGCTTTTACAATCAAAATATTTATTTCTTGGCTTGATTTTTCATCATTTGCATCATTTGATTTAGTTTCTTTTGTGAGGGTTTTTGTCCCATTTGAGCCATCATTTGCCGCATCATATCCGCTGAAATTGGCGGATTATCTTGTAAATATTTTTTCATGTAAGCTCGAGCTCCAAAGAACCCCGCAGCCAAACCAATTAGTAGCATCACAATGCCCACTACAATTGTTATTCCCATTTCAATCATCCTTTAATTTAAAATACATTACTAGTTTATAAAACTTTAGACGATTTCGCAAAATTAATCTGGACGCCAGCCATGCTTATGTTGAATCTGGCGGACTTTATGCGAAGTAATTTCATGACCTTGCTTATCATATAAAACGGTATGTTCGATCTGATCTTTTAATCCTTGGCGAAAATTAGCCAAATATTGTTGACGTAAAGCGGCTTGCTCACGTTTTTCGGTTAAATCCAGGCCTTGCGTTTTCTGTTTTTGCGCTAATTCATTGATTCGAGAAATTAATTCCCGTTGTCGTTTACTAACATTCATTTGTGGCACTTTTTGTTTCTCTCCTAACGAACACCTGTTTGAAACCATTTCTGGACTATGCTATCTTATTAATATAAGATACTAGGAGTTTTATTATGAGTCAATCAATTACTGCAAAACAATTGGAGGTTTTACGTTGTATTTCGGATCACGTTCATAATTTAGGCTATCCCCCAACGGTCCGCGAAATTTGTCAGACTGTGGGACTTTCTTCTACCTCAACCGTCCACGGTTATTTGCAGCGTTTGCAAAAACGTGGTTTTATTCAACGTGATCCGACTAAGCCTCGTACCTTAGAAATTACCAAGAGCGGTCGCCAAGCTCTGGGGCTAACCCAAGAACAAATCCCGATGTTAGGCATCGTTACTGCCGGCGCTCCTATCCTGGCCCTTCAAGAACAAGCTAGTGATTTTTTCCCTTTACCGCCGAACTTAAAAGTGACGGATCAAAATTTATTCATGCTGACCATTCAAGGCGATAGTATGATTAATGCCGGCATTTTGGATGGTGACGCTGTGATCGTCCGCCAGCAAGCCACAGCCGAAAATGGTGAAATTGTCATTGCGATGAATGCGGATAATGAAGCCACTTGTAAGCGTTTCTTTAAAGAAGCGCATCAAATTCGTTTGCAGCCGGAAAATGAGGCTTATGAACCGATTATCCTACCTAATGTGCAAATTCTCGGCAAAGTGGTGGCCCTGTATCGGGCAACTATTAATTAAGACCAGTTATATAAACTGGTCTTTTTTTTGCAACGAAAAAATTAGCATTGCGGGTAAGACAGTTGATGATTTTTTTAATTCACATAACTTAGCTTATAGACTAATTTGTTCCAACCTTTGAATAATTAGTTTTTACAGATTGATACCTAGCTGCTCTTAATTCCATCAAAAAAATCTGACCCTGACGGTCAGACTTTTGATAGTTATTTATTACGCCGTTTTTCTGGGATACGCGCTGCTTTTCCACGTAAGGAACGCAAGTAATAAAGCTTTGCCCGCCGTACCCGGCCTTGACGAACGACCTCAATTTTGGCTACCCGAGGTGAATGTAAAGGAAAAGTTCTTTCCACACCGACGCCACTGCTGATTTTACGGACAGTGTAAGTAGCACTAATGCCGCTACCCCGACGTTTGATAACCACGCCTTCAAAAATCTGAATCCGTTCCCGATTACCTTCAACAACTTTCGCATGGACACGAATAGTATCTCCGGGACGAAAATCTGGCAGATCGGTACGCAATTGAGATTTGGTTACTTGATCAATTAATGGGCTTTGCATAAGAGCCCCTCCTTTATTTACCGACACTCATGAAAATCGGAACATAACAGCGGAATATCGGCTGATTTGTGTAATCACACAAACTCCACTATAGCATGATTTTATAAATTGTAAAGTCTAATCTTCCGAAGTTAAAGTATCAAGATAATTCAAATCCGCAGTAGTTAAAGCTGTTTGGGCCAGTAAATCGGGGCGTTGCAACCAGGTTTTTTTTAGGGCTTGCTGACGACGCCATTGGGCAATTTTTTGGTGATTGCCACTTAATAAAATTTCGGGGACTTTCATCCCCCGATATTCTGCTGGACGAGTATATTGCGGATATTCCAGTAACCCGGCGCTAAAAGAATCCGAATAAGCTGATGTTTCATTGCCTAAGACCCCCGGCACAAACCGCGCCAAGGCATCAATCATTACCATGGCTGCCATTTCGCCTCCAGTCAGTACAAAATCACCCAGTGATACTTTATCGGTAGCTAAACGCTCAATCCGTTCATCAAAGCCCTCATAATGACCGCAAATAAAAACTAAATGCTGCTCTTGGGCTAAGTCTTGGGCCAATGCTTGATTAAATTTTTGCCCCGCCGGATCCAATAAAATAACACGCTTTTTGCCGGTGTCTTGCGCATTAATGGCATCCATAGCCCGATAAATAGGCTGTGGTTGCAAGAGCATCCCTGCACCGCCCCCATAAGGTGTATCATCAACATGATGTTGTTTATTAGTCGCATATTGGCGAAAATCGCATATAGCAATTTCTAATAATTGTTTGGCTTGGGCTTTCCCCAGTAAGGACTCATTGAGTGGAACAAACATTTGGGGAAATAAAGTTAAAATATCAATTTTCATCAATTAAACCTTCAGGCAGATCTACAGTGGCTGTAGCCTCCGACAAATTTACTTGCAATAAAACACTTTTAATAATAGGGATGAGAATTTCTTGTCCGGCGGAATTCGTAATGACCCAGACATCATTGGGACCTAATGCTAAAATATCGCTCACTTGTCCCAAATAACCCCGTTGTTGATCGACAACTTTAATGCCCATAATATCCTTATAATAATATTGACCGGTTGGTAAAGGAGATAATTGGTCCGTGGCAATCATAACTTCCCAATTACGATAAATTTCGGCCTCTGTCAAATCATTAATTTCGACAAATTTCACCAGCCAAAAACCTTTATATGGCCGCGAGGTTTGCACCGTCACGGCCTGTCTTTGGGTATCGTGTTGCAAAGATAATTGCGTTTGGGGCGCAAAACGTTGTTCAGGATCATCTGAGATCACTTGTAATTTCATTTCTCCTTGTAAACCATGAAAACTGAGAACACGGCCCACTCGGAGATATTGCATTTCTGTCATCTTGAAAAACCTCGAAAATAAAAGCGGCTTTGACACTTACTGTCCAACCGCTTTTATTTATTCTGGAATAATATTTAATTTAATACGTCGATTCTGATCATTATTTTGTGAATAGACAACAGTGCGGATCGCTTGAGCGACTCGTCCTTGTTTACCAATAATCCGACCAGCATCTTTGGCGCTGACATGTAAATCAAAAATCAAACTGTCCGGCGTTGTGGTGGTTTGAATCTGCACCAATTCAGGGCTATCGGCCAAAGGCAGCACAATCGCTTTAATTAAATTAGTAATTACTGCTTGCATTACACATTCTCTATTGAGCTTTATGGGCTAATTTAGCTTCATGATATTGTTTCATGATGCCTTGTTTTTGAAACAAATTACGCACCGTATCGGACGGTTGAGCACCCTTTTGCATCCATTCTAAAGCAGCAGCGGCATCAATTTTAAGTTGATCGTCATTTAAAGGATTATAATGTCCAATTTCTTGAATAAAACGACCATCACGCGGAGATCTGGAATCCGCCACTACAATTCGATAGAAGGGGCGTCTTTTACTACCCATCCGCCGCATCCGAATTTTTACTGTCATAGTTAAATTCCTCCAAATAATTTCTTAACCTGATTTATTATACTGAAATTGCTACAGTGTGTAAAGGAAAAATTCTTTACAGATTACGATTTAAATCGCTTGACCTTTTTTAACCGTTTTTTCTTACGTTTTTTAGTACGCCGCACCATTGATCCCATCGCCATTTTGCCAATTTTTCCTTGTAAGCCGGGGCCCATCATTTGTTCCATACCGTTAAAATTACCTTTGGACATCTTTTGCATTAAGGTTTGCATCTGCTTAAATTGTTTGATCATGCGATTGACTTCCACTAATGGTCGGCCAGAACCGGTCGCGATCCGCCGTCGCCGAGAAGGATTCAAGAGTTCTGGGGTCTGACGTTCTTGGGGAGTCATCGAATAGACAACCGCTTTGAGATGTTCAATATCTTGAGGATCCATGTGGACATTTTTTAAGGCAGGATTGGCCGCCATGCCTGGCATCATTTTCATAATTTCATCCATGGGACCCATTTTTTGCATTTGTTCCAATTGATCGACAAAATCATTAAAATCAAAAGTATTCTCTTGCATTTTCCGGGTTAAAGCGGCGGCCTGTTTTTCATCGTAGTCCTTTTCCGCTTTTTCAATGAGTGTTAAAACATCACCCATGCCCAGAATCCGATCTGCCATCCGATCTGGATGAAACACTTCCAGCGCATCTAATTTTTCCCCGGAACCTACAAACTTGATGGGTTTGCCAGTGACAGCCCGAATAGATAGCGCCGCTCCGCCCCGAGTATCACCGTCTAATTTAGTTAAAATAACCCCACTAATATCTAAACGGTCATTAAACCCTTCGGCAACATGCGTGGCTGCTTGACCGGTCATAGAATCAACAACCAGTAAAATTTCCGTCGGCTGCGCCACTTGTTTGATCCGACTTAATTCACTCATCAATTGGTCATCAATTTCCAAGCGGCCCGCGGTATCTATTAAAACATAATCATTCTTTTTGGCTTGCGCGGTTTCTAAGCCATGACGAACAATTTCCACCGGGTCTTGGTTCGTACCTTCATCATAAACCGGAACTTGGACCTGCTGGCCGATAGTTTGTAACTGGTCAATGGCCGCCGGGCGATAGACATCTGCTGCAATTAAGAGTGGACGCGCATTTTTTTCAGCTTGTAAATATTTAACTAATTTGCCCGCAGATGTGGTTTTCCCAGAGCCTTGTAGACCCACCAGCATAATCACCGTGGGAATATGAGAAGCTTGATTTAATAAGACGGCGGAAGAACCCATAATCTTGGTTAATTCTTCATTGACGATTTTAATAACTTGCTGTGCCGGAGTTAGACTATCGAGTACTTCACTCCCCACGGCACGTTCTTGGACGGTTTTAATAAAATTTTTCGTGACATCAAAATTAACGTCCGCTTCCAATAAGGCTAATCGGACCTCGCGCATCATTTCTTGCACGTCAGCTTTTGTAACTTTACCCTTACCGCGTAATTTTGCAAAAGTATTTTGTAAACGTTCGCTTAAACCTTCAAATGCCATAAAATCTCTCCTATTCCAGTTGAGCTAACTGATCTACTAACGCTTTCAAGTGTACATCATTCGGATATTTTTTGACAATGCATTGCTGGATTTGATCAATTAGTTGCTGGCGTTGGTTAAAATTCCGATATAAATGCAGTCGCTGTTCGTAGTTCTCTAAAGTAGTCACTGTTCGTTTTAAATTATCATATACGGCCTGACGGCTGACATGATGCAATTGGGCGATTTCGCCTAAAGAATAATCATCACTATAATACAAATTAATATACTGAATTTGAGTGGGCGTTAATAAATTTTGATAAAAATCCGCCAACAGGTTAATCCGCGTGGTTTTTAACAAATCCTCATTCATGGCTATTGGCCGCCTCATCTTGAAAGAGTTGACTAAACAGCCCTTGAGCGTAGATCTCCGGATCAAAATCACGCAAATCATCCATCTGTTCGCCCAAACCGACCAATTTCACTGGTAAATGCAATTCATCATTAATGGCTAAAACAATACCTCCTTGCGAAGAACCGTCCAGTTTAGCTAAAACTAAACCCGTGACTTGGGTAGCTTTTTGAAATTGTTTAGCTTGAACTAAGGCATTTTGCCCCGTGGTTGCATCGATGACAAGTAATACTTCATGCGGAGCATCTGGAATTTCCCGCGTAATAATCCGTTTAATTTTTTCCAATTCTTTCATGAGATTAGTATTATTTTGTAAGCGGCCCGCAGTGTCCACTAATAAAACATTAGCATGTTCTTGTTGAGCTAACTGCAAAGCATCATAAACGACCGAAGCGGGATCACTGCCAGCAACATGAGCTACTGTTTGGACTCCCACCTTACTACCCCAAACTTGTAACTGCTCAATTGCTCCAGCCCGAAAAGTATCAGCCGCCGCCAAGATCACTTTTTGCCCATCTTTTTTCAGACGTGCAGCTAATTTACCAATTGTGGTAGTCTTACCGGCCCCATTCACTCCCACAAATAAAATAACATTTAAAGGACGTTGAACGTTGATGTTTAAGTGATAATCTTGATTTTGACTATCTTGATAATAAATTTCCGCCATTTTTTGAACAATAACGCGGGAAACTTCGGCTTTAGATTGTGCATTTTGCAATTTAACTTCATTACGTAAAGCATCTGAAATTTTTAAGGCCATTTCGTAACCCACATCCGATTGAATTAAGAGATCTTCTAAATCATCAAAAAATTCTTCGTCGACGCTTCGAAAATTAGCCAAAAAAGCATTAAACCGATCCCGCAACCGATGCCGAGTTTTCGTTAATCCCGCATTGTATTTCGCCGTGTCAGCTGCGGTAGATCCTGTTTCTTGAGAAATAGCCTCCTTACCCTCAGTGGTGGTAGTTGGTTCAGCGGTGGAGCTGGCCTGCTCAGGGGTTGCAGTCTGTGACTTTGAATCCGTAGCTGGAGGTTCCGGATTGCCCGAAATACTGGTTGACTCAGTAGGTTGCTCTTGAGGCTCAGATGCATCCGGTGTCGGTTTTTGCTTTGGACTGTCAGATTTTTTGGCGGGTGTATCGAGTGTATCGGCTGAATCAGCAGTCGTAGCTGGCTGGTCAGAATCCTTGTCTGGCGCTGTTTGTGGTGAAGCCTCAGTTTGTGCAGCGGTGTTGGTCTTTTTTTTAAAAATGTCAAATAGTCCCATGAACTTATGACACCTCCTGATTAGTCAGTGGTAATTTTATGGAAACAACAGTAGAGACGCCGGACTCTTGCATTGTAATTCCGTATAAGCGTTGCGTGCGCATCATAGTTCCTCGTCGATGGGTAATCACAATAAATTGAGTTTTTGTATCGTATTTATTTAAATAGCTTGCAAAACGGGTTACGTTAGCTTCATCTAAAGAGGCCTCTACTTCATCTAAAACGCAAAAGGGTACCGGTTGTACCTTAATAATCGCAAATAATAAAGTAATAACAGTTAAAGCCCGTTCACCACCAGACAGTAAACTTAATTGTTGCAATTTTTTGCCGGGAGGCTGGGCGACAATTTCAATTCCGGTTGTTAATAGATCATCTGGTTGCGTCAGCACCAACTGTGCTTTACCGCCCCCGAACATTTTGGGAAAGATCACTTCAAATGCCGCCGCTACCTGTGTGAACATCTGTTCAAAGCGGGTGGCCACTTCGTGATCCATTTCTTGCATAGTGGTTTGTAATTGCTGTCGTGCGGTAATTAAATCTGCTTGCTGCTTTTGTAAAAATTCATAACGATCCTTGACCTGTTCATATTCTTCAATCGCATTCAAATTGACAGAACCTATTTCGGTTAGCTGCTGCTGTAACTGCTTCAGCTGAGTTTGCGCATGTTGCGGCTCAAATTGAGTTGCAGCCAATTGTGCCGCGGCCACTTCAAAACTCATCTGATAAGTCGTTTCTAATTCCTGCAAACGGCGTTGCATTTGATTTTTATAATTAGCCAAAGTCACCGCATTGTCCTCTTGAGCGGCTGCCAACTTCTTTTGTTGCTTAAAAAGCTGTTGATATTTTTCTTCTAAAGTTGGGGCCTTGACTTGAATTTGTTTGCGTAGTTTTTGTTGCTCAGCTAATTGCTCCTGAGCAGTTTTAATTTGGCTAGTAATTTTTGCCATCTGCTGATCGACATCCTGATGGGTCGCATGTAAATCTTGTGTTGCAGTTTGCAATTGTGCTAAGCGTTGCTTCAGATCAGCAATTTGTTGTTGATTAGCTTTTGTGTCTTGCTGCGTTGCACGTAATAGTTGTTGTTGATTATTTAGTTCATTAGTGGCCACAGCCAGCTGCGTTTGTAACGTTTGCAGCTGCTGCTCATAATTTTGTTTTTGTTGATCAAAATCATCTAATAAAGTTTTTTGTTGAGTCAACAATTGTTTTTTAGCAGTGAGCTGACGTTCGATGGCAGCCTTTTGTTTTGTGCTATCTTGCAGTTGAGCTTGATTTGCTTGAATTTGTTTTCCAAAACGTTGTTGCTGAAAGCTGAGCGCTTGTAATTGTTGTTGCTGGGTCTGCTTTTGATGTTGTTTAACTTGTAACTGATTATCTAACTTTTGTGCAATTTGCTTTTGCTGCTGGACTTGATCATCTAGTGTTTGCAGTTGATGATGCTTTTGTTCTAAGGCACCTTGCGCTTTTTGGACGCCTGCTTTTTGCTGCTGCACTTGCTGTTGTAGTTGTTCCATTGTACGGGTTAATTTGTGCAGACGGGTTTTTTGTGACAATAGTTCATTAGTCACTTTGACTTGACCACCGGTCATCGAACCACCAGGATTAATTAAATCCCCTTGTAGCGTCACAACCCGCCAACGATGATGAATCAAATTACTAATGGCAATCGCAGCTTCGAGCGTTTGCACTACTAAAAGCGATCCGAACAGATTTTCATTAATATTTTGCAAACCATCGGTGATCTGAATTAAATCACTGGCAATGCCTAAATAGCCGGCCTTTTGCTGTAAAGCAGCAACATCGCGGGGAGCAATTTTGCGAGCTTGGATGACATTACGAGGTAAAAAAGTTGCCCGCCCAGCGTGGTGTTGGCGTAAATAGTCAATGGCTTGACGAGCATCAGCTTGCATCTGCGTTACTATATACTGCAATTGGGTAGCTGCCGCACTTTGTAAAGCAATTTGAAACTGCTCCGGAACTTGAATCAACTCTGCCACGACGCCCACAACGCCAGGTAATTGGGCTTTTAAAACTGCTCGTACTCCTTGGTAATACCCTTGATGCTGCTGGACGATGCGTTGCAGTGAACGTTGTTCAGCCTGTGTCTGTTGCCAGTGCTGCACTACTTTATCCGCGGCTTGCTGTTGGCGGGACAACTGCTCTTGTTTTTGTTGAACCGTTTTTTGCTGTTGTTGTATTTGTTGTTGCAGCTGCTCTTGTTGTTGTTGAGCTGCTTGTTGCTTATTAGTCAAATCCGCCAACTCTTGTTGGGCTTGTTGTTGGGTTTGCTGTTGTTCTTGCATTTGTTTTTGGAGCTGATCAGATTCTGCTTGCGATTGCTGCAGCTGACGTTGTAAATAAATTTTTTGATTATGCAGCGAAGTCTGTTGCTGCAACAAGGTTAAATATTGTTGCTGCGTTTGTTCAATCTTACGCGACATTTCCTCAGGGTCAGCACTAAAATCTGCTTGCAAATTCTTGATCTGCTGTTGTAACTGATGCACCCGCTGTTGAATACTAGCCACTTGTTCTTGCTGTTGGCGCTGAGTTTGCTGCAAAGTTTGGCTTTGATCTTGTAATTTGGTCAACTGTGCAGTAAAAGCCGATTGATTCGTGACATTAAAATCAGACTGCTGTGCTGCGAGCGCTTGTTTGCCTTTAAGAACTTCTAATTGACGGCTAAGACTGGTTAATTGAGTCTGATAATGATCAATCGCCGTCGTTAATTGTTGATCTTGTTGTTGATTGGCCGCTACTTGCTGTTGCGTACGCGTTAATTGGCTTTCCAAATCCGCTAACTGCGTTTGCAATTGTTTGGCCGTGGTTAATGCAGTTTGTTTTTGATCAGCTAATTGTTGGATTTCAAAAGCCAAAGTTAACTGCTGCCAATAATCATACTGTTGTTTTTGTGTTTGGTATTCTTGAGCCTGTTGAGCTTGTGCTTTCAACGGTTCTACTTGTCGGGTTAATTCTTGCACAATATCGGCGACCCGTTTCAGATTCGCGTCTGTTTGTTCCAACTGTTGTTGAGCTTCCGCTTTTTTATGTTTAAAATTAGCTACTCCTGCCGGTCCTTCAATGATATATCGTCGTTGTTCCGGTTTACTATTAAAGACTGCTTCCACTTGGCCCTGTGAAATAATGGCCAACGAATTTTTGCCTAAACCTGCAGCAATAAATAGAGAACTAATATCTTTCAACCGCACTTTTTGGTTATTGAGCCAAAATTCACTGTCACCATTACGAAATAAGCGACGACGAATTGCCACCTCATCTTGGGCAATAGATAATCGCCGATCATGGTTATCAAATTGTAAACTTACTGTAGCCACATTTAACGCTGGGCGTTGATCACTGCCGGCAAAGATAATATCCTGCATTTTAGAACCGCGTAAACTTTTAGCTGACTGCTCACCAATCACCCAACGAATCGCTTCCGCCAGGTTACTTTTGCCACTGCCATTAGGTCCGACAATACCGGTAATTCCTTGATCAAAATACAGCGCAGTTTTGTCTGCAAAGGATTTAAAACCACTAATTTCTACTGCCTTTAGGGTCACTTTTAATCCCCCTATTTTTGATGTAACTGATTCAAATATTTTTGTGCGGCCTGCTGTTCGGCAATTTTTTTACTATGCCCGCTGCCAGTCGTATGGGGCTGCTGGTTAATATATAATTGCACGATAAACTTCGTCGTTTCATCTTCGCCTTCTTGCCGCAAGACTCGATAATTAATATCTACATCGCCGTTTTGCTGTAATTCTTCCTGCAATTCGGTTTTGAAATCATTATCGTCACTAAATTCACCGGCATCAATATGTTCAAAAACGGTCTGCCGTAAAAATCTCATCACTGCTTCATTACCTTGATCTAAATATAAGGCGCCATTAAAAGCTTCAAAAACGTCTTCTAACAAGGTGTCACGTTTACGGGCTCCTGCCTTTTCTTCACCATTTCCCAATAAAATAAAAGGGGGTAAACCTACTTCTTGACAAAATTTAGCAAAACTCGCGGTGCACACGATGGCTGCACGCAACTTAGTTAATTGACCTTCAGGTAACTGTGGAAATTTGCGAAAAATATATTGGGAGACATTTAATTCTAAAACCGCATCGCCTAAAAATTCTAAACGTTCGTAATCTTGAATATGCAATTCACGATGCTCATTCGCATAGGAAGCATGTGTCAGGGCTGACTGTAGTAGGTCATAATTTTTGAAAACAATTTGATATTTTTGACGCAGCAAGGTAATTAACTCTGGACTCAACAAAACCAAAATCCCTTCCTTTCTAAAGAAAAAAGGCTTTGCGCCTTTTTTAATTAATTAAGTTGTCTTAATTTTGATGACTAACAATATAATCGACAGCTTGACCTACTGTTTGGATTTTTGCCGCTTCTTCATCCGGGATTTCAGCCCCAAAGTCATCTTCCAGCTCCAATTCGAATTCGACCATATCAATTGAATCCGCCTGTAAATCATTTTGAAAATTGGTGTCACTCGTAATACTGTCTGCTGCTACATTAAAACGTTCCGCTAATAATTGCGCAATTTTATCAAAGACCTGTTGTTTTTCCATCGACATTCACTCCGTTAATGATTTACGTTGTTTTTTTGAAAATAATCGGTTACTTGATCTAGCATACCCTTATTATACATCATTCTCAATTGCGACAAAGCATAATAAACGGTGCGGGCATCGGAAGCTCCGTGCGATTTCACGACAGGAGCTTGAGTTCCCATCAATACAGCTCCACCGTAACTAGCCACATCAAAAAATTGCTGCAACGATTTTAAAGCCGGCTGGGCTAACCACGCTCCTAATTTGGCACGCGCACCGTTATTCAGCAACGCTTGTTTTAGTTGGCGCAGCAAAACTTTAACACTGCCTTCCATAGTTTTTAAAACGGCATTGCCGGTAAAGCCATCAGTGACAATAACATCTGCTTCACATACTAATAACTGATCCGCTTCAAGGTTGCCAATAAAATTCAGATCCGGCAAAGCTTGTAAAGTTTGGTAAGCAGTTTGATGAGTGCGATCACCCTTATCAAACTCGCTACCATTATTTAATAACGCCACCCGCGGTTTAGCAATACCCTTAACTTGTTGAGCATAAACGGAACCCATCACTGCCCATTGTTCTAAATAATTGACTTTACTTTCCGCATTAGCGCCTGCATCTAAATAACAAAAGCCCTGTGGATTATTTAAAGAAGGCAAAATAGGCATCAAGGCGGGACGAGCTACTTGCGGTAAGCGCCCCACAATAAAAATGCCCGCCGCCAATAAAGCTCCGGTATTCCCCAAAGAATATAAGGCATCTGCCTCATGATGTTTGACTGCTTGAGCCGCCAAAACTAAAGATGAATCCTTTTTATGCCGAATGGCTTTCATCGGTTCATCTGTACCTAAAATTTGACTATCAGTCTGAATAATCTCAATTCGATCAGCTTTTTTTAAATACTTTTGAATTTCGCGTTGCTTGCCAAATAGGCTAAATTCTAGGTCGGTAAATTCATCCCGTGCTCGTTCAACCCCTTGTACAATCACTTGAGGTGCTTGATCGCCGCCCATTGCATCAATCGCTATTTTCATACTGTCTCCTCATCATTAATCTAAAATGGCTGGTGTTTGATTTTTTAAACAAGTTCGCAAAGCCGGATGCTGAGTTAAGGTTGGATCCTGACTAAAAATTGTTTGTACTTCTTGATAGGCAGCAAACAGGATGGCTTGATCAGCCACTGGGTCTGCTACCTTAAAACTAGGCAGTCCGGACTGTTTATTGCCAAAAAAATCTCCAGCCCCCCGTAATTCTAAATCTTTTTGTGCTAATTTAAAACCATCATTAGTTTGCGTCATAATCCGTAAACGTTGTAAGGCAGTCTCATTATGGGGATTAGCAATTAAAATACAGTAAGATTGCCGCTTCCCACGGCCGACGCGTCCTCGTAATTGGTGCAATTGCGATAAGCCAAACCGATCTGCATTATAAATCACCATGACCGTAGCATTCGGAACATCGACTCCAACTTCTACGACTGTCGTTGCCACCAAAATATCGATTTTTTGCGCTTGAAAATCCGCCATTACCTGTGCTTTAGCTTGCGCATCCATCTGTCCATGTAATAAAGCCACTTTATATTGGGCAAAGCTTTGCGTTAACTGTTGGTAAACTTCTTCTGCATTGTACAAGTTGACTTTTTCGGATTCACTAATTAAAGGGGCAACAACAAAGACTTGCGCTTGTTGTCTTAACTGCATTGCTAAAAACCGCTGAACTTGATCCAATTTATTAAACCGCAACCAATAAGTCGCAATCTGTTTTCGACCCGCAGGCAATTCATCGATCACTGATAAATCTAATTCCCCGTAATAAGTAATGGCTAACGTACGCGGAATCGGGGTGGCTGTCATCAATAACATATCCGGATCCCGCCCCTTTTGACGTAAAGCCCGACGTTGTTCTACGCCAAAACGATGCTGTTCATCAATGACCACTAAGCCCAAATTGCGATAATTGACAGCAGTTTGAAACAAAGCTTGCGTGCCGATAATCAAATTATAACGACCCGCAGCAATGGCCTCCAAGGCTGCTTGATGCTCTTTAGCAGTCAGTGAACTAGTTAATAAAACCGTGGTCATTTGAAATTGCGCAAACAAAGGACGTAATTTTAAATAATGTTGTTGGGCTAAGATTTCTGTGGGAGCCATTAATACTGTTTGATAACCGGACGTGATCGCTGCAAACATCGCAGTAGCCGCGACGGCGGTTTTACCACTACCTACGTCACCTTGTAATAAACGATTCATCGCTTGCGGCTGAGACATATCTTGCAAAATTTCAGTCAGCACGCGCTGTTGAGAGGCTGTTAAAGAAAAACCAAAATGTTCAATAAACTGCTGCACATAAGCTGCATCATAATTTTCTGGTAACCCTCGACTATTTTGTTGATTCGTTTGCTTGAGCAAAGCCAGTTGAGCATGATATAAAAATAATTCATGAAATTTAGCACTGCGTCGAGCTGCTCGTGCTTGTTGAATATTTTGTGGAAAATGCATTGCACGAACCATTTGTGCTTCGGATAATAGTTGATACTTTTGTTCCAGCTTGGTTCCGATCGGATCAACTAAGTCAGTATGATATTTTTGATAGGCTGCTTTTATAAGTTTAATCAATAACTTTTGCGGCACTTTTTTATTGGTCGGATAGATCGCATCTACCTTCGAAGCATCGTTGGTCGGCTGATGAATAATTTTCATTCCTATTAAAGAGCGCTTAACAGCTTCCCAACGACCATAAATATCACACACTTGCCCAGTCTCAAACCGTTTTTTAAGCCACGGCTGATTAAAAAAAGTGACCGGTATCGATTCATTTTCAACGAGCAAGCGCACAATAACTAATGAGCGCTTTGCACCTAAATGTTTTAAGATAGCGGGACTGGCTACTACCCCCTGTAAGACAATTTTTTCTTGGTCAGCAGCTTCTGCTAAAGACTTCACTACTAAATCCTCATACCGTCGGGGAAAATAGTAGAGTAAATCTTGAATAGTCTCAATGCCTAAGTCAGCTAAGTTTTGCTGAGTTTTGGGTCCCACTCCCGGCAAAGAAGTAACTGCTTGTAATAGTGCTTGCATTTTTTCTCCAAAAAAAGCGGCCTTGGCCGCCGCTCAATTTAATTTATTCTACTGCAATTAAATAAGGATAAACGGGTTGATCCCCTTCGTGAATCTCACATTCGAGATCCGGATATTGTTCGCCAATCATGGCCACAATTTGTTGCGCGGTGGCTTGCGAACCGGCCGCGCCTACTAAAATAGTTACAACCTCACTATCTTCGCCGACCATACGAGTCAACATTTGTTGACAGACGGATAACAAATCGGTGCCATTGACAGTGATTTTATTATCGACAATTCCTAAATAATCATCTTGATGAATCTGCAAATCATCCACTTCACTATCGCGAATGGCGCGGGTAATCTGACCACTCACTACTGTGCTTAAAGCTTCTGTCATATCAGTTTGATTCTCTGATAAAGAAGCATTAGGATCAAAAGACAACAAAGCTGTCATGCCTTGTGCGATCGTTTTACTTGGAATAATTGCAACTGGTATCTTAGCTACCTCTTGAGCCTGTTCGGCAGCCATAATAATATTTCCATTATTGGGTAAGACTAACACGCGCTTAGCATTACATTGGTTAATGGCATTGACAATATCTTGTGTGGACGGATTCATCGTTTGACCGCCACTTATAATCGTGGTTACCCCTAAACTCTGAAATAATTCTTGTAATCCCTTCCCTGAGACGACCGCAATGACCCCGTAATCTAATTGGGGTTGCGCTTTCGCGGCAGGCTTTTGTTCGGCTTCGACAATCGTCTCATGTTGAATGCGCATATTATCAATTTTAATTTTACTGAGTTCACCATAGCGGCGTCCCTGTGTAAAGATTTTTTGGGGATGTTGCGTGTGCACATGGACTTTCACCACTTCTTCATCGGCCACAACTAATAAAGAATCACCCAATTCATTTAAATAGTTGCGAAACTCCTCATAGTCAAAAGCATCATCAGAAGTGGGATTTTGGCCTAATTGCACCATCATTTCTGTACAAAAACCATTGGCAATATCCGCATTATTAAATTGCGTTTGTACTGACTGATGATGTGCCGCATTCAACATTTCGTCCATTTCAGCTTCATCAGGTTGATATTGGTCACTTGTACTGATGTTACCACCCAAGGCTTCCAGAAAACCTTCGTAAATGAAAACCAACCCTTGTCCGCCGGAATCCACCACACCAACTTCTTTGAGAACCGGCAAGAGATCCGGCGTTGTTGCCAAAGCACTTTTCGCCCCTTGGACCGCAGTAGTCATAATGTCAGTGGTGGTTTGTGCGGTATCACTCATTTTGGCCACGGCTTCACTAGCGCCGCGGGCCACTGTTAAAATTGTTCCTTCGACAGGCTTCATAACGGCTTGGTAAACTGTCGTCACGCCATCGGCTAAAGCCTGCGCTAAATCTTGCGGACTTAAAGTAGCTTTGGCGGCTACACTTTTGGCAAAGCCCCGAAAAATTTGTGAAGTAATCACTCCGGAATTGCCACGGGCTCCCATGAGCAGTCCCTTAGCCAAGTGTTGCGCTAATTCTCCCACATGGGTTGTTTGCGCTTCGTTAACGGCTTTATACCCAGATTGAAAAGTTAAATTCATATTTGTTCCTGTATCTCCATCAGGTACAGGGAAAACATTAAGCGAATTTACAAATTCCGCATTTTGGCTTAAACGATGGGACGCCATGCGAATCATAGCTGTAAATTCAGCCGCAGTAATTTCTTGAACTGCCAACTGCGATTCCTCCAATTAATCCTCTTCTAAAACTTTGACACCTTGCACGTAAACATTTACTTTTGCAGTAGGTGCTCCAAGCATAGTTTCAAGATTATATTTGACTTTACTTTGAACATTACGACAAACTTCCGATATCTTTACACCATAACCGACAATAATATAAACATCCACTACCGTTCCCGAGTCTTCCTGGCGGACAACGACACCTTTGGTATAATTTTCACGCTTTAAAATTTCATTAAAACCGTCGCGGAGCTGATTTTTACTAGCCATGCCGACGATGCCGTAAATATCCGTTGCTGCACAACCGACAATCGAAGCAATAACCTCATTTGAAATATCAACATTCCCTAATTTAGTATTGATCAATATTGCCACAATTTGCACCCCGATTCATAATCGTCTCATCAATAAATTCTATCATAGCCCGAAACTTTTAAAAAGTCTTACCCTTATTTCACCAGCCAGCCGACCATTATAAGCCCAGAAACTTTTAATTGACACTGTCAAGGATCTGTACTTGAAATCGCTAAAGTAAAATGGTAGTATGATTCAGGTATTATACCATACGCAAGTTTAACTAGGACAAGGAGGTTTGTCCCATGGCCAAAGATATTATTACCGGACGCAAAACTCGTTTTGGTAATAAGCGTTCACACGCTTTGAATTCATCACGACGTTCTTGGAAAGCTAATTTACAAAAAGTTCGGATCTTAGTTGATGGTAAACCAAAACGCGTTTGGGTTTCCACCCGGGCTTTAAAGTCAGGTAAAGTGACCCGCGTTTAATAAAAAAGACTAACTTATGAGTTAGTCTTTTTTTAATCGCAACTTTGAATGACCGCTACAACTCCTTGCGTAAAAGAAAAGTTCACTGTTGGACCGACGAATTCATTGCTGGCTAAACTCGTGGGTCGAGCAAAATCCGTCGCTGCCAATTGATATTTGGCTTTTTGAATCGTTAATTGCTGAACGGGGGTTAAATTAAAGAATGCTAAATATTTCATTTGCGGTAATCGCTTAATTTGATAATGCCCCGGTGGATAAAAATCAATTACATTTTGCCGATCAACTAGTTGTAATTTGGCCATATCAGCAGAATTGTGTAAATCAAGCGGCAAAAAAAGATTAACTAACTCGTGATCCAATCGGGCTCCGGTGGCGCCATATAAAGTTAGATGCTGGGCCTGACAGTCATCTAAAGCCACTTGCAACGCTAATTGCGAATCCGTCCAATCTTTAATGGGATTGGCATAACGAATATCTGTCACCTGTGCTTCCATCATTGCGCGTTCAACAGTCGTTAAGGAATCAAAATCACCCACACTAATCATTGGCGTAATATGCTGCTGCAGCAAGGTAATATTCCCATGGTCTACACCAATCCAAGGTCCCGCAATGTCATCTAACGGCGGTAAATTCTTTGTGGGCCCTCCTAACAGCAAATTAATCTGGTCCATTATTTTAAAGCCTGCTGTAATTTTTGAATTTGGGAAGCGATTTGATGGTCAAAAATATAAGAACCAGCGACAAAGATATTAGCTCCCGCCTGAGCACATTGTTGAATAGTTTGATCGTTAATTCCGCCATCAACTTCAATCGTGTAATTGTAGTTATGCTGCGCTTTTAATTGGGCCAGTTGTTGAATTTTTTCCAGCATTGCATCGATGAAGGCTTGACCGCCAAACCCCGGATTGACCGTCATCACTAAAACATTATCCACAGTAGCTAATAGCGGGGCGATCGTCGTCACTGCAGTTCCGGGATTCAAAACCACACCGGCTTTTTTATGAGCGGCATGAATAAGCTGGATCAAACGAAAAATATGTTGCGTACTTTCCACATGTACATTGATTAAATCAGCTCCGGCAGCAATCACTTCATCTAAATAATGTTCTGGATTGCAAACCATTAGATGGGCATCCAAAGGTACCTGGGTAATGGTTCGAATATCTTTAATAAATGCGGGGCCAAAAGATAGCGTAGGCACAAAGACGCCATCCATGAGATCAATGTGCAGCATATCAACACCTGCAGCCACTGCTTGATCAATATCTGCTTGCAAATTTAAGCGCTGGGCACTTAAAATTGACGGCGCGATCATTTGTTTTACCATAAAGAAAACCTCACTTTTTTGTTTTTTGATAAACTGGGCGTTGTTGTGATAATTCCTGTTGAAATTGGCAATAATTTTGATACCGTTGTGTTAATATCTGTCCAGCATTAACTGCAGCTTTAACACCACAATGGGGCTCTTGTAAATGCAAACAACCACGATACTTACATTGCTTACTATAGTAGTGTAAATCCGGATATAAAGTGGCTAATTGACCAGCGGTAACTTTTTGCCAATCTAAAGAAGAAAATCCCGGTGTGTCGGCAATCAAGCCCGACTGTAACGGATACAAAGTTACTCGGCGTGTCGTATGCTTACCACGATTCAAACTCTGTGAAATCGCATTGGTTTTTAAATTCAAAGCGGGTACAAGTTGATTTAGTAAGGTAGACTTTCCAACGCCCGTTTGCCCGGCTAAAACTGTTTCTTGCTGCGCCAGAGCTTTCAGTAACCGAGTCTGGGCTGCCGCTCCCCAAAAGACCGGATATCCCCAAGTTTCATAATATTTTAGAGAAGCCTGTAAACTATCGGCCCGCGTTGGAGTAATCAAATCCGTTTTACTGACGTAAATGAGCGGTTGGACTTGCTGGGCTTGCAAGATCACTAAAAAACGATCTAATAAATTAAAAGAAAAAGCTGGTTGAATACTACTCATGACCACTAAGGCCTGATCGACATTAGCAATCAACGGTCGCACTAATTGATTTTTGCGGGGATAAATTTTTAATAGATATTCATTTTCAAAATCAACTACATCACCCACTATGGGTTTGATTTTGCGTTTGCGAAAATTTCCCCGGGCGCGCGTACGGATAATTTGATGGTCAGCTGTTTGGACATCATAAAAACCGCTTAAGGATTGGATAATTTTTCCAGTTTGTTTCATTTTAATTACCTGTTACCGTTTGCGACTCAATCACTTGGCCGTCACGGACAATGCGATATTGACCAGTATCGCCCTTTTTTAAAACAAAGGGTAAAACCACATTCGTATCAGCTTTAATTGTCATAGCTTTATACAAGTCCGTTAAATTACGATTGTTATCTTTTAAATAAATTTGAACTTGATTACTGCCGGTAGCATTCTGACTGTCATAAGGAATGGTCACGGTTTTTTCATAATTTTGTGGCGTGTTTGTATTAGCACCGTGATCGTTATTAGCCGCATCATTATCACTGGTTTTGTCATTGGAATTCTTATTATTTGCTGCTCCCGTAGACACCACAACCGTTAAATCAGAGCCCGGAGTTACGCGCGTGCCGGGACTAGGATCTTGACTAATAATTAAGCCTTTATCGACCGAATCAGAGGCCTGTTCTTTCACTACTAAAGTTAAACCCACTTCATCAGCATAATCGCGGGCACTGCGTAAACTATAACCGGTTAAATCTTTAACTGTCAGATTATGCCGATGGGGTCCTAAAGACACAACTAATCGAACTTTTTGACGTGCATGAGCATATTTGGGGCTTTGCCGCAACACGATGCCAGACGAAACATTTTTGGAATAACGATTCACCCGTTGCACTTGATAACCTTGACCTCGCAGTTTAGCCGCGGCTGCTGCATAATTAAGCCCAACAACATTGGGTACACGCTGCTTTTTACTGCCCGAACTGATAACCAGCTTCACCTTGGCCCCAGTTTTCAAACGCACACCATGATTAGGAATAGTGCGGATCACCTTTTTTGCAGGAACCGTAGCACTGGTTTGCTTGATTACTGCTCCCGGTTTGAGTTTTGCAGCGACTAGTCTGTTGTTTGCCTGACTTAAACTCAGATTATTAACATCCGGGACGGCAACTTCGGCTCGACCCCAAAAGAGCCAACCACCTAAGAGGATCAACCCTAGTAAAAGCAATCCGAACAGCCACCATCTTTTTTTACGCCACCAACGACGCCGAGGCTTAGGCGGTGTAGCTTGGGTTTTGGGGGCATCATTTTTGCTTAAATTAGGCATGACCTTCGTAGCTTCTAAGTTGGAACCCGTTTTCACAGGTAGCGCCACAAACTTCGGCTCTTGCGCCCGGTTCGGGTCTAAAGCCGTCCGCAGGTCATTGGCCATCGCTTGTGTACTGGAATAGCGCTGCTTGGGATCTTTGGCGGTTGCTTTTAAAACCACATTTTCTAACGGTTGCGGCAAATCCGGAAGCGCTTTTTTCATGTCGGGAATTTCTTCGTTAAAGTGCTTTAAGGCAATAGCCAACGAAGTTTCGCCGTCAAAAGGTAATTTACCGGTCAACATTTCATATAAAATAATTCCCAGTGAATAAATATCCGATTGGGCGGTGGCGCGCTCGCCACGTACTCGTTCCGGAGCCATATAGTGGACTGAACCCAATGTGGAGTCAGTTTGTGTAATTGACTGTTCACCTAACGACAACGCAATCCCAAAATCCGAGACCTTGACGTGATTGCTAGGCGTAATCATCACATTTTGAGGTTTTAAATCGCGATGAATAATCCCGTGACGGTGGGCCACTGTCACGCCTTGCAAAATTTCCATCATAAAACGAACCACTAAGGGATACTCGAGCGGATAATGTTGATGGATATACTGCTTTAAAGTCGAACCTGCCACGTATTCCATTACAATATACGGAAATGAATCGTCATCACCTACATCTAAAATATTGACAATGTAGGGGCTGGACAATTCACTCATCGCAATGGATTCACGCTTAAAACGAATTTTAATTTGCGGATTATTTTGAACGTCGAATCGTAAACTTTTAAGGGCTACTTTCCGGTGCAAAAATTGGTCTTCGGCTAAATAAACATTAGACATCCCGCCTTCGCCCAAAGTATCTAAGATTAAATAACGATCCGCAATGAGATCTCCCTTATTAATCATGAGCAGAGTCCTCGCGATCTGCCTGCAAATCAATGAGTAAAACGGTAATATTGTCTTGCCCACCAGCAGCATTAGCGGCGGTTATCAGTTGATCACATTTTTTCTCTGAAGTTTGACTTTCTGCTAAAACCTGCGCAATTTGGTCATCATCGACCATATTTGTCAATCCATCACTACATAACAAAATTTGATCTTGCGTTTGTAAATCAAAAAAGCCAAAGGTCGGACTAACTCCTTCTGAAACTCCCAGACTTTGGGTAATAATATTTTTATTAGGATGGTGCTTGGCTTCTTGTGCTGTAATCGCGCCCGAAATCAACAGTTCATTAACTAACGAATGGTCAAAACTCAATTGCCGCAATTGTGAATGGCGATATAAATAACAACGGCTATCACCTACATTAACCACTAACAGCTTGGTAGGAAAAACAAATGCTCCCACCAAAGTAGTTCCCATATTCGTAAGTTCCACTTTTTTTTGTGAGGCTTGTATGACCCGTTTATTTTCTAAGGTTAAGAGCTGTTTAGCCCAATGAGCAATCGTATGAATATCTGCAGAATCGGTTTTTTCAAATGCCTCGCCGAAGTGAGTTACCACCATATCAGAAGCAATATCGCCTCCTAAGTGACCGCCCATCCCATCAGCGACCACCGCAAAAGTTACTTTCTGCTGATTACGGTAGATTTGAACATAATCTTCGTTATTATCCCGTTGACGTCCAATATCGGTACGGTAGGCTACGTCCATAAAGTTGTCACCTCGTCTTTTTTAAACAAGCAATAAAAAAACCATCTGTTTGAAAATCATCTGGAAAAATTTGAACAAATTCACCACGATGCAGCACTTTTAACGGCCAAGTAGTCACTACCGGTGCGAGCGTAAATTCGCGATGAGTTGTTAAAAAATTGTGCACGATTTGTTGATTTTCTTCCTCAAAAATCGTGCAGGTACTATAAACCAACAGACCGCCGACTTTCAGCAACGGTGCCACACTCGTCAAAATATCTTTTTGCACCTGGGCTAACGAAGTCAAGGCCTTTGCATCACGTAAATAACGAATTTCTGGTTTGCGGCGCATCAAGCCAAAGCCTGAACACGGAGCATCTACTAAGATCCGATCATAACTTTGCGCCGGCAAATGTTGATCTGCTTGCCGCGCATCCAAAGCCTGAGTCTGAATGTAATTTTGCACTCCCAGTCGCCGGGCATTTGCTTCAATCAGTCGTAATTTTGTCGCGTGCAAATCTAAGGCAGTGATTTGGCCCTCTGGTTCTAAATAGCTGGCTAATTGGGTAGTCTTACCACCTGGTGCCGCACAGGCATCTAGAATTCGATGTTGGGGACCAACTTGTAAAGCAGGCGCTACTAACATCGCACTTTCATCTTGAACCGTGTAAAGACCTTGCTGTAATAGCGAACTTTGCGTAATAGCTCCCTGTTGGCTGACGAGCCCGACAGGACTTAAAACACTGGGTTGCGTGCTGATATTTTGTGTTGCCAATTGTTGCTGTAAATCGGGCAAATTAGTTTTTTGTAAATTCACTCGAACAGCATTTTTTGGCGGTTGATTTAAACTGTGGACTAAGGTTTGCGTTTTCGTCCAACCAATTTGGGCCGTTAATTTTTCAATCACCCAAAGCGGTACACTATATTCGATACTCAATTGGTTTTTGGGATCTGCGGTTTGTACTGGTTTTTGTCCTTGACGTTGCAAGTTGCGTAAAATAGCGGTTACCAGTTTCCCGGCACCAGGATTTTCAACTTTTTTGGCGATTTTTGTGGCCTCATAAAAAATCGCCCGATCCGGAATTCGATCCAAATAATAAAGCTGATAAACTGAAATGCGCAAAAGATTCAAAATTAACGGCGCCAGATTTTGGGGTTTTTTGATCAGCGGCTGTAAATAATAATCCAAAGTTAATTTATGCTGTAAAGTTCCATAAACTAATTGCACTAACAGATCCTGGTCAACAGGTTTTAAAAGTTGTCGACTGAGACACTGATTTAACAAAAAATTGGAATAGCCTTGGCCCTGTAAGACCTGGGTCACAATGCGGGCTGCCCAATAGCGGGGATTATCATTTAATGATTTGATCGCCAATTTGAATGTCCTTTCCTTTGCCATTTAAGAAAGCCGCAATGGACATTCGAGATTTACCGGCGGGTTGAATTTCATCTAAAGATAAAACCGTTTGTTCTCCCGCTGCGATCCATAAATGCTTTTTAGTCCGGGCTACCACATGACCCGGAGTCAAGGTGGTCGCTTGATCGACTACGGTCGCTTGATAAATTTTTGTCCGTAAACCATCTAACCATAAATAAGCCACCGGATCGGGGTTCAATCCGCGTACCTGCCGGTTAATTTGGGTAGCAGGTTGATTAATATTAATTAACTCTTCGGTTGGCTTAATATTCGGGGTAAAAGTAGCTTGAGAATCATCTTGCGGAATCCGCTCATTAGTCCCTGCAATAATTTGCGGCAAAGTTGTCAACAAAAGGTCGCGGCCGACCAGGCTTAATTTTTCAAATAAACTGCCTGCAGTATCCGTCGCTTCAATGGGTACCGCTTGTTGGCTGATAATATCGCCGGCATCCATTTGCGCTGCCATGTACATTAAGGTGATTCCCGTTTGCGTATCCCCATTCATAATAGCCCGTTGAATGGGTGCTCCACCGCGGTTTTTGGGTAATAATGAACCGTGAACATTAACGGCAGCTAGCCGCGGTGCCGCCAACAATTCTGGCGGTAAAAACTGCCCATAAGCTGCTGTAATAATCAAATCGGGCTGCAACTCAATAATTTGCTGCAACTCAACACTTTGCGCCAGACGTTCTGGTTGCATGACCGGCAAATGATGCGCCGTAGCAAAAGACTTCACCGGATTTTCCTGCAGTCGCTGCCGCCGGCCTACACGGCGATCGGGCTGCGTCACTACCGCCAAGATCTCATAGGCGGCTGTATCCGTTAGCAAACCAGCTAGAATATTAACTGCAAATTGGGGGGTTCCCATAAAAACTATTTTTGTCATTAATTTACTCCATTTGCTGTGGTTCATTGTCAATGGCTATTGCAAAACCACGTTTTTTATCTATCTGTACATTGTTCATAATCTGGTGCAGCAATTGCCCTAGGGACTGATTGTGACGATATTTAATAATAATTTGATAATAATACCGATTCTTGATGCGCGCCACCGTAGGCTGTACAGGACCTAGTAATTGTTCTCGCGGTTGCAAGATGGGTTTAATCCGTTTAGCTACATTATAAGCCATCTTAAAAGCCTGCGCGCGCTCCTGGTGGGAAATTGTAATTTTAATCAAAAAAAAGTAAGGCGGATAGTTCCCTTGATGCCGAAATTGCATTTCTTGTCGGTAAAAAGCTTCATAGTCTTGCTGAGAAGCTAATTGAATCGCATAATTATCCGGATTATAAGTTTGGATGAAAACCTGGCCTAATTTTTGCTTTCGTCCCGCACGCCCACTTACCTGCGTTAATAATTGAAACGTCCGCTCATTGGCCCGAAAATCGTTAATCCCTAGACCTGTATCCGCATTAATAACTCCCACTAAAGTGACATTAGGAAAATCCAGTCCTTTCGCAATCATTTGCGTACCTAATAAGATATCGGCTTGTTGCTGTGCAAATTGTTGTAAAATTCTTTGATGTGCACCTTTACGCGTGGTGGTATCATTGTCCATTCGCAACACCCGGGCTTGCGGCAGTAATTCTTGTAATTGGGTTTCTACTTTTTGCGTACCGGTGCCACTTAAGCGTAATTTGGAACTGCCACAAACCTGACACTGCTTCATAATCGGCTCCCGATGGCCACAATAATGGCACAACAAGCAATGCTCTTGTAAATGAACGGTCAAAGTTATATCACAATTAGGACAATGCGGCACAAAACCACAATTGCGGCAAAGCAAAAAATTCGCATAACCACGTCGATTTAATAAGAGAATCGCTTGTTCGTGCTTTTTTAAACACTGGTGTAAAGCCGTTATCAGCGGTTGGGACAAATCTACTTGCAGCGGTGAATTTAATTCCAGTGCCAAATTCTGTTGTTCACGTAAATCAACAATCTGAACTTGTGGTAAGGGTTGATTGTAAACCCGATGCGGCATTTGCACTAGTTGATATACGCGTTTTTGACCACGAGCTCGAGATTCTAAGCTGGGAGTCGCACTCCCTAAAACTACAGGGCAATGATGATAGCGTCCCCGCCATAAAGCCACATCCCGAGCATGATAACGGGGATTGTCAATTTGTTTATAACTGGCTTCATGCTCTTCATCGATGATGATCACTCCCAAATGCCGCAAGGGAGCAAACACTGCCGAACGGGCTCCTACTACCACCTGGGCTTGTTGTTGATTAATTCGCCGCCATTCGTCATAACGTTCACCTTGGGATAAACCACTATGCAAAACAGCCACTTGGCCGCCAAAACGTGCCCGCACCCGGGTTACCATCTGTGGGGTTAAAGAGATTTCCGGCACTAACATTAAAGCTGTTTTATGTTGCTGTAAAAAATGTTCAATGACTTGTAAATAAACTTCGGTTTTCCCACTCCCTGTAACACCTTCTAATAAAACTGGCCGGGAAGCGCTAGTAATAATCGTTTGGTAAGCTTTGCGCTGTTCCGCGGTCAAAACTTGAGGTGACGAGGGAGTCACCGGATTCGTATAAGGATTGCGGCGAATCTCAATTTGAGAGCGCGTAAACCAACCATGTGCAATAGCAGCTTTGATGACACTATTACCAATCTGATATTTTTGTTGTAAAGCCGTATAAGTTATTTGTTGCCAGTCCGGATGATCAATAAATAACTGCAACAACTGCCGCTGTTTGGTAGCTTGAGGCTTAACCTGCGTGACAATGTGTGCATAATCTTGATTAGCTACTCGGTTTAAAACTAATTGTTGACGCGTCTGCGCTTTGTTTTCAACCAAGTAGTCAATCCGCACTTGTCCTTGCTTTTGCCATTGAGCCAGTTGGCGTTGCTGGGTTAAATCATTAGGGACTGAGATGGCCGCGGCACCTTGAAATAACGCCGATTGACGTACAGTCGAAGTTAAAGCCCAAGCTTTTTTTGAATATTTGGCGCGCATCACGTTTGGTAACATGGTTTGTAAGCAATCAACCCAAAAAGCAAAAGTCCGGTTGGCTAACCATTGCGATAATTGTAATAATTCTGAGCTTAACACCGGTTGCAAATCAATTAAATAGGCGATCGGTTTGCATTTTTGGGCATAACTACTAGTGGTACTAGTACCGACAACAAAGCCTTGTACACGCCGCCCGCTGCGACCAAAAGGTACCACCACCCGTTGTCCGGCAACAATGAACTTCTCTAAAGCTGCCGGAATCAAATAATCAAATGAATGATCCGTTTGCTGAGTCGGCACATCGACAACTACTTGAGCATACAAGCCTGTACCACTCCTTTATGACGCAAAAAACTCCATTAGAAGCTGATTTTCTAATGGAGACAAAATAATCCCTTAATAAATAGCCAATCTCTTACTCATGTTGCGACTCTTGAGCCTCTTCTCGGGTTTCTTCCAGTAACTCAACGCGCTCCGCGTTACGCTCCATCAAAATAGAATCGGGATCAATCTCGATTTTATCCGCAGCAATTTCTTCCAATGCCTGACCCACGGAGCGCGGCGATTGATAGCTGGTCAACATTTTTTCATCGCCATCATCCAACTCATGAGCCCGCTTAGCAGACAAAACTGCTAACGAGTAGCGGGAACCAATTTGATCTAATAATTTATCAATGGAAGGATATGAAATCATATTATTTGTCTCCAATCATTTTGCGATAACTGTCAATGACTCGCGAAACCCGCAAATGTTCGCTTTGAACGATTTTTTCAATTCGTTTCACCGCTTGCGGTACCTGATCATTGACCACAGCATAATCATAATTCGACATCATTTTTATTTCTTGTCGGGCCTGTTCCATCCGTTTTTCAATCGTCGATTGATCTTCGGATCCCCGACCCGTAATTCGATGGCGTAAACTAGCCAAATCCGGCGGAGTTAAAAAAATAAAGACGCCATCCGGCATTTTTTTGCGGACTTGTAAAGCACCGTTAACCTCGATTTCTAGAAAAACATCCCAACCGTTATTGAGATTATCTTGGACATATTTCAGTGGGGTTCCATAATAGTGATCGACATATTGCGCGTACTCTAACATGCCTCCTTGACGAATTTGTTCTTCAAATTGCGCCTTAGTTCGAAAAAAATAATCCACGCCATCTTGTTCTCCCGGCCGCATAGGACGAGTTGTCATTGAAACTGAATACTTGAATTTATTGGTTGCATCTTTGAGCATGGCTTTACGCACCGTCCCTTTGCCCACACCTGATGGACCCGATAAAACAATCAGCATTCCCTTTTCCGATGACATACTAACACCCTTTGACCAAAATTATTTACCTTCTATATTGCTACATTTTCTGAAATTTTTCAAGTCAAAGTCTGTTGTCCCTGATCACTCTTGGCAAAAGTCAATGTGGGATGGGCTAGTTGTAATAATTCTTGAGCATGCTGTTTTGTAATTGTAGTGACTTTGGTACCTTCCAACATTTGGGCAATTACTGCCACTCGTTGCTGGGGTGATAAGGTTTGCACCGTCGTTACGGTATGTTTTTTTTGAATCTGCTTATCAACCAGGTATTGCGTGTCACTGACGGCCGCCACTTGAGGCAAATGGGTAATACATAAAACCTGCACTTGAGTTGCAATTTGGGCCAGTTTTTCTCCAATTGCCTGCGCGACACGACCACTTACCCCAGTATCGATTTCATCAAAAACTAAAGTCTCGACGGCTTGGTATTGTGCAAGCACCGTTTTCAAAGCTAACATAATCCGTGATAACTCACCGCCGGAAGCAATTTTCGCCAAAGGTAATAATTCTTCTCCCGGATTAGCCTGTAAAAAGAATTCCAAAGATTCTTGACCCCAACGAGTAAAGTCGGTCGTGGTAAATTGAATCTGAAAGCGCGTTTGCTCCATATACATGGCGGCTAATTGTTCTTGAATTTTCTGCTCTAATTGCCGAGCTACTTGATGGCGTTGTTGGGACAACCGCTGAGCTTTTTGTTGTACAACAGAAGTCTGTGTTTGTAATTGCTGCTCTAATTGCTGAGGATCTTGTAATTGTTGCTCTAGCTGGGTTAGCTTGGTCTGGGCTTGTTGTCCAAAAGCCAAAACTTCAGAAATACTGGCACCGTATTTCTTTTCCAAATTCCGAATTAATTGCAATCGCGTTTGCAACTCATCAACTTTGCCCGGTTCATATTCCTGTTGATCTAATTGTTGACGAATACGTTCCTGACTATCCTGCAAATCATAAAAAGAACTTTCAATCTCGTGCGTGATTTCTTGATATTCCGGATCATAATCACTAATGGTTTGCATCTGTTGCAACACTTCACCTAAGCGGTCCATAATACTGGGAGTTCGTTGCGCTAAATCCAAATAAGCAGTGGCTAAACTTTCATGTATTTTTTCAAAATTAGTTAATTGTTGCAACTGGGAAGTTAACTCCTCTTCTTCTTGAGGCTGCAAATTTGCCGCTGTAATTTCTTGGACTTGAAATTGCAACATATCCCTCTGTTGTGCTAACTGTTGCTGATTATGCTGAACCTCTGCTAACTGCTGACGAATTTGTTGATACTTGGCAAATTCTTTTTGATATGCGGCAAGACTTTGCTGCAATGGTTTTTGACCAAATTCGTCCAATAAATGCAGATGCGTCTGGGGATCTAATAAACTTTGACTTTGATTTTGTCCGCTAATATCTACTAAATAAGGACCTAATTTTTTTAAAAAAGCTAACGGTACTAACGTGCCGTTTACACGACAGAGATTACGGCCATTTTTATGCAACTCCCGTTTAATAATCAGCGTAGGGTCTGCAATCGGCAAGTCCACCCCTTGTTGTTGGCATAGTTGCTTAATTTGCGACTGGTTAACAGCTTCTAAACTAAATTGCCCTTGCACAATAGCTTTGCTGCTGCCTGTCCGAACCAATTCACTGCGCCCGCGATTGCCAATCAATAAGCCTAAGGCATCCATGATGATTGATTTGCCGGCACCAGTTTCACCAGTAAAAGCTGACAGCCCAGAATGAAAAGTAACTTCAACTTGTTCAATGATCGCAACATTTTGAATAACTAATTCTTGTAACATTCAGACACCTCGCTTAGTTTCGCACAGGCAATGTTTGATGTGCCATTTGCACTACTTGTTCAACATTCACGCCAGCAGCTAGATGTCCCGGAGTTTGACTCAAGCGCAAATGAATCAAAAATTCAATATTACCTGCTCCACCGGTAATCGGTGAAAAATCCAAACCTAAAACATCATAGTGCTGCGCTAAACAAAACTGGATAATCTCGTTTAAAACTCGGTTATGAATAACAGGATCCCGTACAACCCCGTGTTTGCCCACATTTTGAGGGCCCGCTTCAAATTGCGGTTTAATCAAACAAACTGCATCATGTTCGGGCACTAAAATTTTAGTCAGCGGTGGTAGGATTAATTTTAAGGAGATAAACGAAACATCCGTCATCGCAAACTCTGGTAAGCCATCGACAAAATCCTCAGGTTGACTATAGCGAAAATTGACTCGTTCCATGACTCGCACCCGCGGATCAGTTCTTAACTTCCAAGCTAACTGATTATAACCGACATCCAAAGCATAAACTTCTCGTGCCCCTTGTTGTAAAGCTACATCTGTAAAGCCGCCAGTGGAAGCCCCGATATCTAAACACAAACAATCAGTCAAATCAAGCTGAAACGTTTGTAAGGCTTTAACTAACTTATAAGCTCCGCGACCAACATAGCGGGTATGCGGTAATTGTTTTAAATGTAATTGACTATCACTAGGAATCTTAATGCCGGGTTTGTCTAAACGCAAATTATCCGCCGTATAAACCTCACCCGCCATAATGGCCCTTTTAGCCTGCTCGCGTGAAGCTACCAATTTTTGTTGTACGACTAGCACATCGACTCGTTCCTTTTTCATTGTACTGCTCCTAAATCGAAGTAAGCCAAAGCATCCTCTAAAAGAACCGTGGAGTCTGGAAGTAACGCCAAGGCCGCGCGAGCCGCTGCAAGAGCTTGCGTTAATTGCGCACGGGCCGCTTTGAGGCCGAGTACTTCGGGGTAAGTGTTTTTTCCCGCCGCCTGGTCTTTTCCGACTGCTTTGCCTAATTGTTTGGCATTGCCCCGCAAATCCAATAAATCATCGTAAATTTGAAAAGCTAATCCAAAATTTTGAGCATAAATTTGTAATTGTTGTCGAAGTTGTGGCGAAGCCTGCCCACAATATGCGCCCATCAAAACGGCAGCCGTAATTAAAGCACCGGTTTTTTGAGCATCTAATTGTTCCACTTGAGCAACCGATAGATGATCACCTGCATGCACAATATCGGTCATCTGTCCAGCTACCATTTGTTGAGGCCCCGCAGCTTGAGCTAAGATTTGAATCAGTTTCACTTGTAAAGCTGCAGTCAGTTTGGTGGTGGCTAACCACGAAAAAGCATGCGTCAACAAGCCATCACCGGCTAAGACAGCTCTACCCACCGTGAATTTTTTATGGTTCGTTAAATGACCGCGTCGATAATCATCATTATCCATTTCCGGCAGATCGTCATGAATTAAAGAATACGTATGCAGTAATTCTATTGCCCCGGCGACACGAAAATAATCTCGGGGATTAACTTGAGGTGCACAGGTCTTCAAAGCTGCTAAGAGTAAAAAAGGACGTAACCTTTTGCCGCCAGCTTCCACGGAATAAAGCATACCAGCTTGTAATTCCGGCTGTTTTATTTCCTGGCGTAAATGTTCATCTAAATAGTGATTAAATTCGGCTAAATATTGTTGATGAAAAGCTTGAAATTGATTCATTGTTCTGAATCCTGTTTGGCCGTTGCGGGTGGCAACTGAAAGTCACTCGTTTGCCCCTCTTCATCCATGACCTGCGTTAACTTTTCTTCTGCCTGCGACAAGGTCTTATTAAGCTTTTGACTGAGTTGGACTCCCTGCTGAAATTGATTCATAGCCTCTTCTAAAGGCACATCTCCTTTTTGCAGCCGGTCCACAATTTGTTGTAAAGTTGTTAAATTTTCCTCAAAGGTTTTTTCTTTAGTCATTATTCTTCGCCTCAATCCGTAATACTTGTGCTTGCCACTGACCATCTTGTAATTGAACCTGCACCTGCTCACCCACTTGCAACTGTTGAATCCTGGTAATCACTTGTTGCTTTTTCTGCACAATGGCATAACCACGCTGGAGGGTTTTCAGTGGACTTAAACTATCTAACGTTGCGATCACATGTTTAAATTGTGCACGATGCTGCTGTAAATAAGTCTGATAACTGTACAATAATTCATGTTGCGATTGTAATACTTGCTGTTGCATATGTTGTAAAGGCGGCTGTTGAAACATCAATGCTTGATGAGTGATTCGCCAGGTTTGACGCTGAGCTTGTAATTGCTGTTGCATAGTCTCAAACAAAGCCGTAGTCAATTGATCCACTTGTTGGAGATATTCGCGATAAAGATTTTGGGGATGGGTAAATAAATAATTGTTTTGCAAAAAAGTCAGCTGTTGGCGCTTGTGAGCTAGGAGGTTACGCAAAGCCTGCAGTAATTGGACATTTAATTGTTGAATCTCTAAAAGTAAATCTGCTAAAACCGGCGTGGCCAACTCGGCCGCTGCAGTTGGCGTCGCTGCACGCAAATCCGCCACTAAGTCCGCAATTGTTGTATCGGTTTCATGACCCACAGATGAAATCACCGGAATTTTAGATGCAATGATTGCGCGCGCCACAGACTCTTCATTAAAAGGCCATAAATCTTCAATAGAACCGCCACCGCGCCCCATAATAATAGTATCAAAATTGCCTAATTCATTTACTTGTTGCAAACGGGCAACCAAACTAGCAGCTGCCGCTTGACCTTGGACTTGGGCCGAAAACAATACCAATTGCACAATCGGAAAACGTCGCTGCACTGTCGTAATAATATCCCGAATAACTGCTCCGGAAGGACTAGTAATAATCGCAATGCGGCGGGGAAATTTACTAATCGGCTGCTTCGGTAAAGCAAAAACACCTTCTTTTTGTAATTTAGCTTTTAATTGCTCGAAGGCTTGATATAAGGCGCCCACACCATCAGGCTGCATTGATTCTACATAAATCTGATATTGACCTGAAGCCTCATAAAGAGAAACATAGCCACTGACCAATACCTTCATGCCCTCTTCCGGCTGAAATTTCAATTTAGCAAAAGCACTATGAAACATTATGGCTGAAATTTTGGCATGTTTATCTTTTAAAGAAAAATATTGGTGTTTAGGTCGCAAGCGAAAGTTGGAGATTTCCCCAGTTAAGTAAACCCGCTTCAGATAAGGATCAGCGTCAAATTTGCGTTTTAAATATTGAGTTAAGGCACTGACCGTTAAGTACTCAGTGGTCATCACGCTGCGCCCGCTGTTCTGCTAATGTGATTACTTGATCTAATAAACCTGTAATCGTCATTGGACCCACCCCTCCTGGCACTGGCGTGATAAAACCTGCTATTTCTTGGACATCAGCAAATTGTACATCACCAACCAGTTTACCTTGGGCATTGTGATTCATACCGACATCAATTACAGTAGCTCCTGGCTTAACATATTGGGCAGTAATCATTTCCGGCTGACCAATTGCCACGATCAAAATATCCGCCTGCCGGGCAATAGCAGCTAAATTCCGGGTTTTAGAATGAGCTACAGTTACTGTAGCGTTAGCTCTTAATAATAAAGAAGCCATCGGCTTACCCACAATATTACTGCGGCCAATCACTACGGCTTGCTGACCGGCAAGATGTATCTGATACGCTGCTAACAACCGCATAATCCCACGAGGCGTCCCGGGGAAATTACCCGACTCGCCACTCCAAAGGCGTCCTACATTAACCACACTGAAGCCATCAACATCTTTATCCGGATCAATTGTATTCATCACTGTTGTCGCATCAATTTGAGGCGGCACCGGCATTTGGACCATCACCCCATCTACGTCGGGATCTTGATTCAACTGTTGAATCAAGGTTAAAAGCTCCGCTTGGGTTACACTGGCAGCTAGATGATGTAATTGATAGTTAATTCCTAATTTCTGAGCTCGGCGCTGCTTATTGCGTACATAAATAGCACTCGCCGGATCATCACCAATTAATACGACCGCCAACCCGGGCGTTATTTGTCGCTGTTTCAAATGTTGTATGCGTTGCTGGAACTCTGCATCCGCTTGTTGCGCTACTTGAGTTCCACTCATAATTATGGCGCTCATTTATTTCCTCCTTTTAAAAAAGTGCTGTCACAATCTGCTCCAGCACTTATCAGTTATTTACCATTTATTATTCTGCGGAATCTGGTATAAAATTGGACAACACACCGTTGATAAATTTTTTAGCATCCGCAGTACTATATTGATTGACTAATTCTAAAGCTTCATTAATTGCTACCTTTGCCGGAATAGCTGGACTATTTTTAATTTCGAACAGCCCTAAACGAAGAATATTCAAATCGATGCGACTTAAGCGCTGAATTTGCCAGCCAGTTTTTAAATATTGTGATAATTGCTGATCCAATTGTGTCCGCTCGTCCCAGACACCAGTAACTAAAAAAGTCAAATACTCCGGACACTGTTCAACTTGCCAATAGTGCAACACTTGTTGGAGAGCGGCAGTAATTGCCAAATCAGGATGACTACTTGCAATAAACAAAGCTTGGAGAGCCATTTCACGTACATTATGTCGAGTTACAGTCACGTTCATTCCACTTTCTAATTATTTTCAGACGCTACTTTAGGCTCACCGTGGGATTTAGGAGCCAAAACTCCCACAACATGAATATTAATGGCATTCATTGTCATATCGGTCATCAGCTTTACTTGTTGGTTTAAAGTCTTTTGTAATTGCATGGCCACCTGAGGCACAGGATAACCATACTTTAAATAAACGTACAAATCGGCAGCTAATTCATTTGTCTGCGGATCATACGAAACATTTACACCCTTGCCGCGACTCGACCGACCAATCAAAGAATGCAAGTTGCTGGACAGATTACCTTGCATGGCATAAACACCTTCTACTTGAGAAGCTGCAATTCCTAATAAAATCTCAATGACATTCTGTGTAATCTTAATCTCACCCAAATTATGGTCATTATCATGGTCAATTACAATGTAATTATTATCTGCCATCGTTGTGTCCCCTTAACTATTTATTTGCCCGTGAGCTATAGGTACCATCAGTAGTATTAATAGTTAACAAGTCACCGACATTCACAAAAAACGGTACTTGGACAACTAATCCAGTTTCCATCGTAGCCGGCTTAGAACCACCTGAAGAAGTATCTCCTTTGATACCCGGCTCTGTAGCTGTCACTTTTAAGTCGACCACATTAGGTAATTCAATTCCTAAGGTCTCTCCATCATGCATAATGACATTAACTTCCATATTTTCGGTCAAATAATTTAAAGCATCACCCATGACTTTTTGTGGCAGAGCCAGTTGTTCATACGTAGTCGTATCCATGAAGACATAGCTATTTCCATCTGCATATAAATACTGCATTTTTTTATTATCAATTTGTGCTTGTTCAACCTTCTCGGTGGCGCGAAAAGTTTTTTCCTGCACGGCCCCGGTGCGCAAATTTTTTAATTTAGAGCGGACAAAAGCGCCACCCTTACCCGGCTTAACATGCTGAAATTCCACAATCCGCCATAGGTCATGATTAACTTCAATTGTTAAACCATTTTTAAAATCATTCACTGAAATCATAAACTTAGCTCCCTAATTCTATTGTCTATACTATATCAATTGATCGTATTCAAAAGCAAGTTTTGGAAAATAAAAAAGCCGCTTTTGCGGCTTCGGCTTTACTTTTCGGTCACCACAGATACTTGCTTGCGATCACGACCCAATCGTTCGAACTTGACCACTCCGGTCTTCAAAGCAAACAACGTATCATCACTTCCGCGACCTACATTGGAACCAGGATGAATTTTAGTGCCCCGTTGCCGATAGATAATTGCACCCGCTGTAATAGGTTGCCCATCAGCTCGTTTAGCACCTAAACGCCGACCCGCAGAGTTCCGGCCATTGGTAGTGGAACCGCCCCCCTTGTGGTGAGCGAAAAATTGTAAATTCATTTCTAACATAGTACTAACCTCCTAACTGGAAAAGTCTTCTATCTTAACTTGAATAAAGTCAGCATAATTAGTAGCAATAGCTTGTATAGTTTGGCAACAATGCAACATCAAAGTTTGTGCAGCAATCAAATCTTGCACCTTAGTCAAAGATTGATAATCCACCCGACACTTTAAATAACCACCAGCTTCACTATCTTCTTGAACTTGGGGGTTTGCATGAGCAATTTGCTGTAACGAATTAATTGTTCCAATTGTTACTGCCGACACTGCCGCACAAACAATATCTTGACCATAAGGTCCCGCATCCGCGTGTCCAGTTATCTCCAAAGCCACAACCTGCTGGGACTTATTGCGCCAAAACTGAGCTAGAATCATCAGTTAATTAAACTTCAATCTTTGAAATTACGACTTTAGTATAAGGTTGCCGATGGCCTTTTTTAGTATGGGAATGCTTTTTCGGCTTATATTTGAAAGTAACAACTTTCTTTTCTTTGCCTTGCTTGGCAACAGTTCCCGTAACTTTTGCATTAGCAATTGTTGGCTGACCGACAGTAATTGCACGACTACCAACCAACAAAACTTGATCAAAAACCACTTCTTCGCCTTCAGCAGCGGCTAATTTTTCAACATAAATAGGTTGATTTTCTTCGACCTTATATTGTTTGCCGCCCGTTTTAATAATTGCGTACATGTGTACACCTCCATTCTTAAACTCGCCATTCTAGGTGTCTGATACAGACTTTAACCTAGCCATGTGCGGTTGCAGCTGTGGCGACCACAATTACAACTACACTATCATACACAAAAAACGATATCCCGTCAACGCCGAATATCGTGATTGCGATGCAATTGATCTCCCCCAACTACCAGGATTGATGATCCCACAGTTGACCATCAATTTGACCCTGTAGTTGTTTTTGACGTTGTATTTGTTGGTCAAAAAGTGTACTTAATCCTTGCCAAAAAGCTTGTTCTTCATAACTAGTCGCCTGTGTCCGCTGCTCGTTACATAATTGTTGCCACCAATTGGGTTTAGATGTCAAGCCGATCATCCTCCGCTTCTTTAATTAAATTCCAAGTAGTTTGGAGATTATCTAAGGCTAAAATTTGTTGAGTTAAATAATCAATCAGTAAGGCTTGCTGCGGTAACTGGGGATGTTGTTGCAGATAATTTAAATACCAGTTGCTGCGATTTAATAAGTTATCTGGAGAAGGTTGTGTTAAATACCGTTGATAATCCATAAATAATTGTTGCTGTTGTCTCTCTGTTAAATAAGAAAACTGATAAATTGCAAATTTGGGTAAACATTGCATCTGCGCTTGCTGGCCGAAAGCATAAAATGGTGCCAAAAGCTGATCTAACGTAAAAGAAGCACTGCCTCCCGTTTGAAAAGCCTTTTGTGGTAATCCTGTTGTTACCACCAACCCTAACTGCTTATGAGCCAATTGCTGTTGAATAAAATTAGTTGACAGTACCTGCTCTTGCCATTTTTTCAAACTGGCTGGTGCAGCATACCAATATAACGGAAACTGGAAAATAATTCGATCAGCTGCTGCCAACAATTGCCGTTCTTGCTGGACATCTAATGAATTCAAACCATCAATGTGATGCCAAATAGCCGATGTTTGGTGAACCGCGGCTTGTAAAAATTGTTGGGTAGTTGAATCGGCAATATGCGGATGTGCTACTACAATCAACGTTTTTGGTGAATTAATTTCCATTAAAAAATCCTCCCTAGAGAGGATTTTAATTATTTGTTATCAGACTTGTCAATCACATCATTGACCTTATCCGCAACATTATCTTTCATATCACCAAATTTTTCTTTAACTTTACCCGCCATTTGTTGGGCTTTACCCTTCAATTCTTGAGTATCATTATTGGTTACTTTACCCGCACCTTCATTAACTTTACCTTGAACTTTATCTTTCATCTCTCCCATAATTACTTCCTCCTTAACAAACTAATTTTATTTTAGCCATAATTGTCCAAAAGAAAAGTAAAACGACTTGTCTTCTCCAAAGCCTTAACACGGTTTACGAAATTTCAAATTGCCAAAATAAAAAAACTACCGGCTAAACTAGTAGTTTTTTTATTTTATTAATTATTCAAACTAGATACCAAAGTCCAGTTAATAAACAACTTATCGTTCCCTTCGCCTTCTTTTGTGCCGAAAAATTTTTTCCAATGAGTAGCCTCGGCAGCTGATAAATATAGAGGATCATTCTTTAGAGTTCTAAAATAAAAGTTATTCGCTACTTTGTCAGTCAGATCTAGAGGCTGTCCCCCAGGAATATTGCCAGAATAAACTATTGAGGGTTCCATGTTAATCGGCTCATAATTATCATCGCCATTATCATCTTTAATTGGGAAGGCCATTTGATAGCCAAAGTATTCTTTTACCGTTTTAATGACTCTGGTAGTTTCGTCGTTAATTTCTTCAATATGGAAAATTGGCAAACCAACGAGCTGAGCATTTAGAGAAGCCTGAATCGATTTACTATTCTCATTAGTAATTTTTAAGGATTGACCCTTAACTACTTGACCATTTTTAGAGTAACGATAGCCATCCCTATGGGCCGCTTTTGAAAAAGCTAAATAATCCCCAAACGTTATTTCTGTAGGAACCTGTAATTTTAACGCTTTTGTATCTTGTGTATCTCCTGTTCCAGAATCAGCGCCAGCTATATAACCCTTGAGTGCCTCTGACTTACCTAAAATCTGATCGGGATAATTTAGTGATTCATTGAGCATCCGATCACTTCCCAGTTGGAAAGTCGTATAGGGAGCTGTCGAATTAAATTTAAAATAGTGGGTGAAAGTAAAGGTTGTAGCTTTTGGAAAGTCAGTACTGTCCAATCCAAAATCTGCAGGGGTCAAAGTATCACCGCTTAAATTACTACTATTATTCACATTTAAAGTTATTGTTTTATCGAAAGCCGAGGATTTCATATTGACCGTGACAGGATGTTCGTTATCAACAACATTCGTGACGTTTGAATCACTATTTAGATGATCAAATTTTATACTTGAAACTGGTTGATCAGCCAAAGCTTCAAATCTTGTTTCAACAGTATAAAAACCTGTACCCTTATGGCCTGTTTCGGACGTGTCTGCGTCTGTAGCAGTGGGTTTAAAATTAGGATATTGCGGTTCACCGTCAAACTTTAACTTCTTCTTGGTTTTGTCTTTTATTATGGACTGCGCTTGGAAATAAGGTAAACGCAATAATTTATATTGATAATCAACCGTCTTGTTGCGATCAGTTGGCCAATAACTTATTGCAGTACCAGATGATTTGTTCACATCATTTCCTTGAATTTTGACAGTAAAAGTTGCTTCAGAAGCACCCTTTAACTTATCGGGTTGCGTTAATCCTGTACCCAATGGCACTTTCTTGAATAACTCTTTATTCCTTAATTTATCGTTAAAAGGTATTTCGGGAAACTTGACATTTGTTAACTCTTTATTGTCCATAATTACCGGCTTATTATCTTTGTCCACTATGGAACCTTGAAAGTGTAAACCTTTAACGTTTTCGTTGCCATCAACATAATAGATAGGTAACAAAATTGTTTGTCCCAATAAATAAACATGATCTGGATTGTCACTACGATTATCATCAATATTAAAATAGAACGGAGCTACTTTAATATTAGTCGCTCTCGATTCCTGAAAATTAGTAACCGTCGAAAGGCTGAATGTAGCATTTTTAAGGGCATCTTTGAATTTTTTCCATTGCTGCTTTTGTGCCTCTGTCATTTTTGGATCATTTGGATTATCCGGGACGTCAGGATAATCCAGTTTTGGCAGCTTTCCGGACTCGTGATTTTTATTGTAATCTTCAGCATAGGCATTATATTTCTTGAACGCTTGAGACAAGTTTATAGTAAAATTATTTTTATCATGCCAGGTAACTACAGAATTTGAATCACCTTTATCACCAGCTTTTTTCTCGGTTTCATCATCTAAATATCTCGGTCGTGAATCACTATCTGAAATTTCCGTTCCTGGATTATTTGTATCTAAAGACCCATCGGCTTTGATGAGATCAGGAGTTACTTCTACTTCTACAGGTTTTTTAGGGTCACCCGATTCATAGTATCCCCAGAAACCGGCTTTTTTATTAAACATTGTACCTAAATCAATATTAAAAGTTTTTTTTGTGGCTTCATCTTGAACACCTGTTAAAACTAACCGGATTTTAGGGGGGTTAGGATCAATATCGTCATTAGAGGAATCATTATTTTTAACTGTAGTTACTTGACCGTTAATCTCTCCAAAGCCTGGTGTAATACCTAAAGGATAACGAGTTAATTGACTAGTATTTAAACCACTAAATTTAACATAATCAAATTCCTTACCGCCCATCTCCTTCATTGCTTTGGAAAAATGATCAGCGTCCCGCTCAATATTTTTACTATAGAGATATATTTTGTTAGTCCCGTTTAATAAGTTAGTTGCATAAATTAAGTCTTGGACAAATGGCAACTGCACACGTTGCACTTTTTTGGGAGCATCCCCATACTGAGCTTTGTTAGTTGCAACTACTCCTTTTGGGTATTCCTTTACTTGCCCCTCCGAATCCTTCTCCGGATTCATGCCTAAATCTACCAAATTACCTGTATTATCTGCTCCTGGTTGTTGAGGAGGATATTTACCTGCTTTAAAAGGAGATGTGGTACTATCGCCTTCAGCTTGTAAAGAAATATCCCGTGCATCAATTACAGGAGCATTACCATTTGTAGAAGTAGAAGACGTAGTTACAATGTTGGAAGCATTCCCAGAATTAGTGGACTTTCCATTAAAAAATGTATCAGAGTTTCCCTGACCGACTCTCTGGGTATTTTTCCTTAAATCCAAAGAAACGTTTTTAGGATTATTAATGGAAACGCCAAAAGAATTACCTGCTTCTAATAAAGTAATGCGATTGCTGCCATCACCGCTAATCTGAAAGTCTCCACCCTTGGCAACATTAATTGTAGCATTTTGGGCAATTTTCATTAGACTCCCTGTATAGGAACCTAAATCAGAACCCTTAACGGTAAAAGCGCCATGATTCAAATCAGCGATACCAGACTGTAAATAAATTAAGTTATGACCGTCTTGCAAAGGAGCACGTGCTTCAGTATTAAATTGAGGACTATCTCCATCCACATTAGGTTTAAATTGAATTTTAGAATTAGATCCCATATACCAAGCGCCACAGGCACGAAGCTTTTGATCTTTATCGCTTGTACTGTTTTTGGAACTTTCCGGATAATGATGAATTTTTAATTGATCACTAGATGATTGATCACTAGAAAATTGTGATTTATTATAAGTATCCAAATATGTTTCTTCTGTAGATCCAGGATTAATGCCAGAAGTAATAACAGGTTCTGTATCACAAATGATATTTAATTTAGCACTTCCGTTCAGTACTAATTGGGATTGACTAGCTCGCATGGCAATACCAGCATTTTTAGTCTCATCTTGCATATACTCACCACTAAATCCATGCGGGTGCAATTCAACTTTAGCGCCGTCCTGAAGGGTAACTCGACTGGGCTCTTGTTTACCATCAATCGTTACCGGAGCACCAGAGGTCTCAATGCAGTTTGAATTGACGGAATAACCAGTAAAATCAGATCCTGATTTAAAAAAAACCCGATATGCTTGAAAGATCTGCTGATCACCAGAAGAACTGTGTGTTTTATATATATATCCATTGTACTTATAAAATGGCACAGATCGAGCGGTCACCTTACCTTCAATATCAATTTGCAAACAATCACTATCAACAGTAGACCATGTTAACTGTGCTCCTGTAAAATCAATATTAGGTCCATATGTCACGCGTGTATAGTCATATCCCGTTTCACCGGCATGACCATTTTCAATATTACTAGCATGAGAATGCCCTTTATTAGCACTAAAAACACCATAAAAATCAACTTCATATAAATGAGCATTTTTAAATTGCCAATCCTCCTGATAATCAGTATCCTTTAATTTATCGGTACTATATATAGCCGTACCATAATCTGCAAAATTAATATAATGTCCTTGGCCATCAATTGTAAATTTACCATGCATTACATGACATGGATTATAACCATCAGCAGTATAATCACGATTATGTAAATGAAAAAAATTTACGGTATGATAATCCATGTCATAAGTGTCCTTGTTATTTTCGGGGTACTTATCTGGCATAGTATTGCTATTTGTTGGACCTCCACCTCCGTTTCCCATTACTACACCAAAATCTAAATCATTTTCAATTTTAACTGTCTTAATACTAGATGATGTAGCAACGCTATCGACAGAATCAGAACTATCATTACCTGAAGAATCCACATAACGTCTCGTATCGTAAAGTGCCTGAAGATAACCGCGAACAGTATAAACATGAGCAGTCGTCCCATCTTTAGACAAGACAATATCTCGCTCATTAAATTTATGAATAGGATCTTTTGTTCTCATATCTGTACTAGTAGGTGCTTGATAAGATTTAGTAAGATTATTTTGTACTTGCTTACTAGTATATTGTTCTTTTGCTTCATCCAGATATCTTTGAGGTGATACTGGAATACCAGCCTTATACGAATCAATATTTAATCTAGATGGCAACATTGAAGATGCTAAATCCATTATATTTGGACGGCTATTTCCCAGTAAATCGTCAGCCTCCGCTGTGGAATAACTTCCTAGTCCCAGACATACAAATACCATCAAGTAAAGAATTTGATACAATTTTTTTGTTTGTTTCACAATTTCCATCTCCAGCGAAGCTAATTTAATTGTTAAATCATTATATAAATATTATCTTCAAAAAAATTTAATTGGTTATTACAAAATTTATTTTAGCAGTCTTAGATAATTTTTCAATTATGTTTAAATATAGCTTTAAATAATAAAAAATGATTATTTAACATATTTTGAATATATTAATAGTTTCTTTTGATGTTTAATTATTTTTTGATAATTATATTAATTGTTTTGAATTTATTTTCTGGCTTAATTTATTTTGACTGATTTTCTTTTCTATCAATACGCTCAATATTGGTGAAAATTAGGCTGGGTTTCACAAAGTTAGCCTTCTAAGATTCTTTACTGGCGCATTTATTTTATAAATTCTCTTTACAAACCAAGCATGACATTTACTTCAGCCCTTTTAAACTAGTGAGAAAATTTGAAAATTTAATTAAAAAAGCTGGCAATTGAGCTGTGGAACCTGTAAAATTATGTACATAAATGAGGTGGTTTTTGTTGCTTCTAATTTCTATTTTCTGCTTATTAATTCTATGGAAAATATTTAAATTCTCTCTCTGGGGTATTGGCTGGTTTATATTAATTGTGGCGGGCTTGTTCTTTTTGCTACATTTATTATGGTTAGCTGTTCCAGTGATTTTAATTGTGCTTGCTCTGAAATTTTTAACACAATCTTATTTTTAAACCCTGCCCATCCTATCTCGGATGGGTTTTTCATTGTTGTCTTACAGCTCTCAGTCTTCAGAATTAAGGCAATATTAAATGGAAGGTGGTTTTCCTTCATGAACTTGGAATCAATTTTGTCGGGTCAAACCCCGACTTCTGCAACCATTGTCCCAGCTTCTTTGCGGCAAAATTATACGCCGCAGGGATTTCATTCTACTTCATCCTCTTTAACCAAAGTACTTATCATCGCAGGCGAACCGCGTAAATACAGTTTAACTTACGATTTCATCTATACCACTATGGCTTTTTTGGAGCAGCAACATTGCAAGTAGAATTACGTGATTTATATGATTTAAACTTTGATCCGGTATTACGGCCGGCGGAATTCTATTATGTAAAGGACGGTCAAGGCCCTGTTCCAGACTATTTACAACAAGAACAGCGATTAATTGCTCAAGCCCAGATTCTTATTTTTGCTTATCCTAATTGGCACGATGCGCCCGTCAGTATTGTCAAAGGCTACATGGAAAAAGTCTTCGCCTATGGTTTTGCTTATCGCCGCGGTCCACAGGGCCTGGAAGGTTTACTGACTGGTAAACAGTTATACACGATTATGAATTGCGGTTACTTAGGCGGCGGTCAAGGGTATCTTCACGATGGCCTTGGTCACAACGACGCCTTGTGGGATCAGTATATGCAAGCCTTTAAAACTTTTGATGAAGATACCGCGCACTTTTGGGGAATGCACAATGCCGGCCGTTTTATGAACGATCAAAGCCCCCGCAATTTCGCTCCGGATTATGCTTCCCAATTAAATCGCTTACGGGCAACTTTACGACAACACCTCCAGCGCGATCTATTATCTTAAACCTGCTGATCTGACAAGCCAACAAAACGCTTATCTAAGTTGTGTTTAGAACTATAAATAATCTGTCTAACTGACAGATTTTAATATCATTAAATTTTCATTAGCAGATATAAAAACCGCTCCTGCATCAAGGAGCGGTTTTATTTATTATTCCTGGCTTGTAAGCATTGATAGTCTTATTGTCGGACTAAATGCAAAAAAGTTTGGATTTGGCTCATTTTGGCACCCAACATAACTAAAGCCCGCAGCGGCATATTTTCTAACAAGGTGCTATTGCTTTGTGCAGTGAGTATTTGTTCGATGCTGGTTTGTAATCCGGCTTGAGCCAGCGGTTTTTGAAGATCCTCACGATAAATAATATCCTTTAAATAGGTATTTAAATTCAAATCTTCCTTCGGCTCTACTCCGAGTTGCACTTCAATGGTCTGTCGCAATTTAATTTGCCGTGAGGATTGACCTATTCTAATCTCATATGATCCATTATCCACTTGCCATTTGTGTGCTTGACTATTATACCAGGCAAAACTCCGACGTTTTAAGGTGAAATGGACAACTTGACTGGCACCGGGTTGTAAAGTTATTTTTTGAAAGCCTTTTAATTCCTGCCACGGCATGTCCACAGCACTCGTCAAATTCCGGATATACAATTGCGCTACCTCTCGTCCAGTCACGGAGCCTGTATTGGTCAGCTTAAAAGTGACTTCCACTTGATCGTTAGTGGAATTAATCTTTAAATCGCTATAACTGAAAGTGGTGTAACTGAGACCATGGCCAAAGGGATAACGGACCGGTTTTTGTTTTGTATCATAATACCGATAACCCACATAAATGCTTTCATAATAATTTTCCGCTGTAGTATTGGTATTAAACGTTCCATAAGTCGGATTATCCGCCAATTGCAATGGAAAAGTTTCAGCCAATTTGCCCGACGGATTCACTGCTCCGGTCAAAATATTCCAAGTAGCCGCACCCACAGCTTCACCGGCCAAATAGGTTTCTAAAATTGCTTGCACCTGCGGCGCCCAAGGCATCGTGACAACTGAACCATTTTGTAAAACAACAATGATCTGCGGATTAACTTGTGCAATTCGAGTTAATAACTCAACCTGATTCCTAGGTAAATCCAGCGACTTTTTATCGAAACCTTCGGATTCATCTTGCTCTGGGACGCCCGCAAAGAAGACCACTTTATCACTACGCTGTGCTAATTGAAGTGCTTGATCAGCTAGTTGTGGCGCCGAGTCCTTAGAATCTAAAGTATAGCCCGCCGCAAATTCTACCGCGTAATCACTTTGTTGAGCCGCGGTTAAAGGAGCCACAACTTGATAAGAATTGACATGAGAGCTGCCGCCGCCTTGATAACGTGGTTGGCGGGCTAATTCTCCAATCAGCGCAATTTTATCAGACTTTTGTAAAGGCAAAATCTGTTCTTCATTTTTTAACAAAATCATACTATCTTCTGCTGCTTTTTGAGCAAATTTATGCTGCGCCTCTTTACTATAAGTTAGGGGCTGCTTATCTTGGGTTAGACCATATTTTTCCACTAACTGTAAGACGCGTAATACGGCCGTATCTAAAAGAGATTCTTCCAATTCCCCTTGCTGAACGGCGTGCACAATCTGCTGAACTGATTCCTCACCATTGCCCGGCATTTCTAGATCCAGTCCGGCTTTAATGGCGGCTACATGATCGGCCACGGCTCCCCAGTCCGATAGCACTACTCCGGCAAAGCCCCATTCATTCCGCAATATTTGCGTTAACAACCGATAATTTTGGGAATTGAGGATCCCATTGAGCGCATTATAAGAACACATGATCGTCGCTGGGTGGGCTTTTTTAACAACTTTTTCAAATGCACTTAAATAAATCTCACGCAAAGCCCGTTCATCAATGTTGGAAGACGCGGTGAACCGCTGATTTTCCCGATTATTCGCAGCAAAGTGTTTTACACTTACGCCCACACCTTGACTTTGGACACCTTGCACATAGCTGGTGGCTAATTCCCCAGCTACAAATGGGTCTTCAGATAAATATTCAAAATTGCGTCCCGCTAGCGGTGATCTCTTAATATTAATCCCCGGTCCGAGCAGAATGCTTACTTGATTGGCCCGTGCAGCTTGTCCCAGCTGTTGGCCTAATTGATATAACAAAGATTGATCAAACGAACTGGCAGTTAACGCCGATCCGGGAAAACAAATCGCTTCCACACTGCCATTCAAACCCAAAGCATCTGCACTTTGTGCTTGCTTTCGTAATCCGGATGGTCCATCGGTCATCATGATAGAGGGAATTTTGTGCGCAGCAATCTGCGCTGTATACCAGTAATCTTGACCAGTTACTAATGCCGCTTTTTCCGGCAAGGTTAACTGTTGAACAAAAGCTAAATCAAACATCTAAACGATTTCTTGTCCTTCCTTTTTTTGGTAAATTGCTTATTCCGGAATTAAAAGTGCATCCAGATTAAGAATTTACTTATCTATACTATTATACTATAGTTAATCAAGAAAAATTCACAAAGTTTTTGAATAATAAAAAGTCGTCTTTAAAAAGACGACTTTTTATTGTGGAGAGTTAACCAGTGTGTAATCAATATAGCCTTTAAAACGTTTGAAGGAGGTCCCGGATTTCGCCTGTAAATAAATACCTTGACTTTCTTTTGGATCATAGGACCAAGAAGTTGTGGCTCCAGCTGAAGTCGAGGACGTTTTTATCTTTACAGCAGTATTTAATGGCTGGCCTTCAAACATTAAGGAGCTGGCAGGCAGAGTCTGTCCGTGGCTTACCACTTGACCTTGATCATTTACCTCCTGTAACACATTGTTGACCTTAGCGGTCACATACCAAGTCGCTACTGCACTCGAAAGCGTATTTCTTACTTCAAACTCTTGTTTATCTTGAGAGTAGATATTATGATTCAAATTATCGCTAAAGGGTAAAAAGACAGTTCCAAAATCCATTTTAGGTGGTACAGCTAATTGTAGAAAATCTTTTGCAATAGTAAAGGCATTGGATACGGGCACATGATTACCGACATCCGTATCATCACTGGTGGCAGCTTTTAAAGGCGCTGCATCATTACTACTTTGATAAAAATAAGACCCTAAGACCGGTTGCCCACTAGCATCGACCAGCTGTTCTGATTGATCATAAATATGGGCCTGCAACGTTTCTCCAGGTTGATTAGCAGCTCGTGTAAAGAGAGTTGTTTCCTTAGCAGTTAATTGCACTGGATTCCAACCCTGATAAACAAAAGTGGCGGAATTGGCGCCAGTATCTCCACTTGCTAAGATATTACTATCATTACTTGTTCTCATTTCTACTTTTATGATATTGTCTGCAGTAACACTCACCCCAGTGCCTTTCTGGTTATTTGGCTGTAATTTAAAATCTTGTGGGAGCTTGTGTACAGCCGTCACACCCTTCCAGATGGAAGGGCCCGAATTATTAGTCACCAAATACTTCAAGGTAATTGCATCGCCGAAGCTAAGTGTAACCGGTGAACTGACATCAACTCCATTCTTTTGTAATTTTATCTGCGCCGGGACAGGATTAGTTGTACTATTATTGATCTGTCGGCGATAAACATAGGATAAGACTTTAAAATGGTCAAAAGGAATTCCACTGACAGCCCACTTATCGCCGGTCTGTTGAAAATTGGTTAAGCGCTGTGTTTGTGCATTACTGCTCCCATAGGTTGTCAGATTAACTTGGGAGCGCTTATAAGTAATATTATTAGCAGTAATCGTAGGCTGCGTATTAGTATCTTGAAAATTAGTTTCTGTCGGATGATTTTGGTTCCATTCAGATTGAATAACATACTTACTATTTGTCAATTGTTTGCCGTTTTCATCAACTGCGCGCACCATGATGATCGGCTCTCCGGAATGAAATTTCCCCGAAATATTTTTTATCGTATTCTTTTCCACAGCTGCACCGGTACTACCAGCAATGGATAAGGCCCACATCTTTTTACCTGGAATATCTGATTTGCCATTAATAACACTTAATTCAGAATCGGTTAGTGTACGTTGCCAATTGACCGTTGGCTCAGAAGTACTAGCTGTTGACGCAGGATCAGGTGCAATGGACACCGAAAAAACATTATGAATTGAGTCATATTTAATAGTCATTTGATGCCACTGACCATCTACAATTTTAGGGCTTGTATTATCGCTACCATTTAAATGTTTCCACCCACTCGGATTGTCCTCGGTCCACTGAGTTGTAGTTCCTTTCGGATAATACATAAATCCTGTACAATCAGTATCGATAAATGAACCCAGAGCATAAGTATCATTAACCGGGTAATCAGGGTCAGGGTCACTCTCTCCAGCATCAGGATTAGCGCCATAATAAGTTTTCAGTCCATTAGAAAATTCCATTCCGTTTTTATTCTTATAAGTATCAATTTTAAAACCAATAACGTTCATTAAGTCGTTCATTCCTAAATCGCCACCTGCCACTCCAGGTGAAACAATGGTTTGACCCAGGAATTGCTTATTTCCATCACCAGGATCGGAATTAATGGCAGAAAGGTTTGCCAATCGTCCAAAATATTTCGGTAATAGTGTGGCATTTGTATCTCCCGTTCGACTATCAATCCGGTTTTCTCCAGGCTTATATAATGGATGAAGTACAAAGCCTAAACCATCGCCAATCGCTGTTCCGGCGCTGCGGTCAATTTTCACTAACCATGACAGATTAAAACTTTGAGACATATCCAAGGTAGTATTTAAATTTACTGAACCTCTTAAAAACTGTTTGGCATCATTAATACTTATCTCATTCCAACTACCATCTTCATTGGCTAACACCTGAGCCGAACCCCATGGCGTAAAAAAATCATTAGCGGAATTATCTTGAATTTCTATAGCATCATTATCATTGCCTCCCGCATCACGACCTTGAAGTCGTTGGAGTGCCTGATTAAAACTTTGACTGTTTTGCCCAGTCGCAGAAGCACTTATCGCTTCTTGTTGAGAAGCTGCCTCGGCACTGTTAACTTGCCCACCAAAAAAACTAAAACTTACCAGTAAAAGTATCACTCTTCTCCATATCATATTTTCACCCGGTTTATTATTATATTCACAATAATGTTAGATCATTTTTATCAATTAATAAAGTTAAATAACTACTAATAACTAATCTGTATTAAATCTGATAGCTTAAATCTAACCCTATAATAATTCCAGCCAGCTCGCTAAAAGTCATTATTTTACAGAAAACATCAAAAATTATTCATTGAGTATGGGCAAAAAAACCTGTATTACACTGCTAAAGTAATATTTTTATAATATCATTAATATTCAATTATTATAATTGACTTTTTATAAATTCCATCCGGCGTAGTTCTCGCAATCGTTTTCATGTTATGTAACTTCAATATATTATAATATTCTGGTATATGCAATTAAAATTATTAAAAAAATTTTGATCTAAATCGCCAAAAGATAATGTAGAATCGATACCGTCAAGGTCCAATTGATATGATAATTTCCAAATAGCATCATTTAATGTAAAAAAAAGATATTAAAATAACCGTCTGATAAATAATAAAAGTAATAATGGAAGTAACGCGATCAGTATAAAAATAATGGCCTTAATCGCCAATAATAAACAACAATTAACAAGGACCCACACACCTGACACCAATTTGACTGTTTGTCCCAACCAGGCCATAAGAATTCCCACCACACTGCACAAAATTGCTAAAGGTAAGATGCCTTTAACCGCTGATCGTAAATCATTGTTCGACAAGCTAAATCCCGTGCTACTTATCAGTAACACTAACAACAAAAACCCCAAAGTCCGACCCCGCAAGGGCACAAAAATGGCCTTCAACGCAGGCAATACCAGTGTGGCTAGCATCCCTTGACGTATAGTTTCACCACTTGTTAGTAGCATGCCCCATTGTTGGTAGACAAATCCCGTTTGAAAAAACCAATTCTGGAGTATTTCTAAACAGAAGGCACAACCATAGAAAGGAGCTAAACCGATAAAAAAGTTACCCATTCTCTGATATAAATTATGAGCGTTATAATAATGTTCTACAGAGCCTAAACTAGCAGTATTTTTTTGGATATTTAATAAACGTAACTTGGTAATATGATGTCCAAATAATAACGCCACGATGGTATGGGATAGTTCATGGATAATCACACCTAAACCACCCACGATAATTTGACTTTTTCCGCCTAAAGTTTGGACTAATACCTTTTTAGCCACTTGACCTAATTGGGAAACGATTACAATTAACAAGAAGGGCAGTAAAATTAAACTAAAAATCAAAAAAATAATTAAAATAGTAATACTCGCTAAAGTTAATTGATTAAAAATTGCATTGAACTGTGTTAAGGAAATCATAGACGGCCACTTTCTCACTTACAATCGCAAATGGTAATAAATTTTTAACTGTTTACTCTTAGATAAGCAAACGAGCTGGAAACTGAGCTGGTAAATACCAAATTCCGGGTTTCAATAATTGCAGGCTAAATTAATCCAACTTTTGATATATGGTTTATTTAAAACTAACCAGTCCCTGCAAAATAAGTTTAACTGGCTTTAAACTCTGGCCCATCTTCCACACGCAGAAACAACCTGAACTGGCACCAACAATTAATCCTAGGACTGGGAGTGCCGCACAACTGATGCCAGTGCTGCCTTTAAAAAGAAAGGCGCCAAAACTGTAGTCATTATAATAGCCCCAATAACTGCGGAATAACGCGCTGCCGACAAAAGATGGTTTTGTAAGCCCATTTGCGCAACTACTAAAGCCATCTCTCCTCGCGAAATCATTCCAGCGCCGATAGCCAGTGCACTATGCCTGTTAAAACCAGATAATCTGGCACCCAGGCCAGCACCCCATAATTTAGAAACTATTCCTCCAATCGTTAAGATCAAAAATAACGCGAAATCTTGGAGAATACCGGTCAACGTGAGGCGTAAACCAATGCTCGCCAAAAACACAGGAATAAAGACCGCATAGCCAATTTGTGTAATACTTTGATTAATGATTTTTTTAAATGGAGTCAGACTCATACTCAAGCCTGCAAAAAACGCTCCAATCACAGCACTCAAGCCAAAATAATCTGCCAAATATGCTAAAAGCCAGCAAATGATGAGTGCCATAGTCGTCGTTGTGACTGCTCCTTGCCACTTTGAACTCAGCCGTAACAAACGAGGAATCAGCCAGCGACCAGCAATAAATAACAATACAAAGTAAGCCAGCAGAAGCACTAAAGCACGCAACAATATTCCTAGATGCATCATTGATATTGCTGTACCTTTGATGTTTAAATTACTAATCATACTGACCAGCAAAACAGCTAAGATATCATCTACCACCGCCGCTCCTAAAATAGTGGTCCCTTCCCGGCTGGTCAAACTATCCATTTCTTGCAGCACTTCGGCCGAAATCGAAACGGAAGTCGCTGCAAAAACAATCCCTAAAAATAAACTCTCAAATTTTGTAAACTCAAACATTAAACCGATTAAATAACCTACAGCAATAGGAAGCAATATCCCACTAACAGCTACAATCATGCTGGGCTTGAGATACTTCTTTAATAAATCTATCTTACTCTCTAAGCCTGCCAAAAACATTAATAAAATGACCCCTATGTCAGAAAAAAGCTGGAGCCAATGACTGGGTTGGACCCAATTGCAGAACGTAGGTCCAATTATAATTCCCGCCAATAATTGCCCTACTACTAAGGGTAACTTTAACCGCAGACTCACCTGTCCTAAAATCAAAGTTGTCAGTAAAATCAAACTCAAAGAACTTAAAAATTGCATACTTTAACCCTTTCACCTTACCAAAAAAAGCCTTCAAAAATTGCCCTTGGCAACCCAAACCAAGAGACAATTCTTGAAAGCTTTCACTCCAACCATCAGATATTCAAATTTTAATATTTTTTAATTCTCAACCATCTTACAAAAATCGTGAAACTTTTGCAACTCGCCTTTTCATTTCCAGCATCCAGCCCGCAAAAATGAGACAAATTCAGGTCTTATCCCAGTAATCATTGGAAGTCATACTAAAATGAATTCCCCATTTCTTTATTGACCAATTTGACCAAGTATTTCAGAAAATTAAAAATGTCAGGGTGTGGAGCCGATTGTCTGTCACTTCGAAGTATGTTCGCATAATTTTGTCGCTGACAGTTGCAATTGGTTACTGACATGTTTCATCTCGCTCAAAACCGGATTAAAACTCAAATCAATCAACATCAGATTATCCCGCACCTCTTCCAATGCATAACGCGATGTCCTGGGCTCCAAACCTGGAGCAGTCTGTAAAATTTGATCTACGGAGCCCGCAATTTGGACCAGACTATCTTTAATCACTCGTAATTCTTCCAATTGACAAGTAATTTCATAAACATCATTACAATTGTCCAATGCCAGCTGCTGTAAATGTTGATCATATGTCATAAACTCTTCTCCTAAGAATAAACAGGTCATTAGGCTTTAGTTATTTCAAGAAAAACCTTCCATTCTGAACATTAAATTCCATCTGCAAATCAAACAGCTATTATTAAAAATTAGGGACGATTATTGACGAACTCGCTATTGTTAAGATTCTATCCTTATAATAGACTCATTTGGGTAAAAAATAAACCCAATTGGGTAAATAAAATTGCAACAAATTGGTAGGCTTAAAGTATAAGTTCACCATTATCATTAAGGAGACACCTATGGAAGAAAAAATTAACCACGGTGATTTATTTACGGAGCGTATGTATTATTACATGCGACAGAAAAATTTAACGCTTCACCGTGTTTCAGTATTAGCCGGCGTAACTAATTCTACCTTGAGTAATATTGTCTATCGCAAATCTGCCCCCAAATTGGATACGATTTATAAAGTTTGCAACGGCCTCAATGTATCCGTCAAAGACTTTTTTGACTTTCCTCCCTATAATAAATAGTTCATCCCAAAACAAATTATAGTTAGATCTTCTTCAAAGCTACCTAATTAAGGCCTCCGGAATACTAAAAGACTTTTTTGATTCTACGAAAAAGCCCAGTCACTACGTCAAATAGCTAGCAGTCACCCGGGCTTTTATAGTTTTATGATTAAACTTTTTGTTTTGACCAGGAAATCAGCTCATTAGTTAATAATTAAATAAAAATAAGTGTTTGATTGATCATTTATTGGTATAATGAAAGTGTGATAATTTTATTCTGATGAGTTTGGGTATATCTTTTGGCAACAATCAGAATTAACATAATTAATTAACTATAAAGGAAAATAAATGATCTGCAGCAAGAATAAATTAGTTCAACCTTTTGTTAAGTGGGCCGGCGGCAAAAAACAATTATTACCGGAAATAAGGAAAAATTTACCACCTGTCATTGATCATTATTATGAACCCTTTGTCGGCGGTGGAGCCGTCTTTTTAAATTTACAATTACCAAAAGTTATAATTAATGACTACAACGCTGAATTGATCAATTCTTATCGCGTAATAAAAACTAATGTGGATGAACTAATTGCTATTTTACAAGAATTTAAAAAAAAAATTGTCGCGACTATTATTATCAAATTAGACAATGGGATCGTAATGGCACTTTAGATACAAAAAGTCCTGTAGAAAGAGCCGCCCGCTTTATTTATTTAAATAAAACCGGCTTTAATGGTTTATTTCGTGTCAATTCGCGCGGGCAAATTAATGTCCCTTATGGCAAATATAAAAATCCTTCAATTTTCAATCGTGAGAACCTGCAGGCGGTATCCAGTTATTTAAATGCGATGGATGTGCAAATTTTAAATGGCGATTATGCGGCGGCTTTGCGACAGACTCACCCTGGTGACTTTGTCTATCTTGATCCGCCGTATGCGTCCTTTTCCAGCGACAAACGGACCTTTGTCGGTTACACTTTGAATGGTTTTAATACCCAGGAACAATTACGTTTGTGTAAAACCTTCCAAGAATTAACCCAAAAAAAGGTCAATGTTATGCTGTCTAATGCCAGCGTCCCTCTAATTTCAGAACTCTATGATTCTGATTTTTATAATATTAAAACGGTGAAAGCTAACAGAAAAATTAACTCCAAAAAAACGGGTCGTGGTCCCGTGGACGAAGTTTTAATAATGAATTACCACTCGCAAGTTGCAACATAATTAACCTAACCCATGACTGTACACACAGTGTAGACCTCCAATTACATAACGATTTCTTGGCCAGGTAAAACTTAATGCCTAAAAACAACGTCCGAATTAGCTGTTAATTTTATAAACATTGTGCTTGACACGTAGAATAAAAATCCTTATCGTTCTGACAAAAAACATAATCTGATTGTATATATTATTAGTTACTTTAGATGCTCAGTTCAATTATGGATTGCCAATTCCAAATCACCATATCTTTTTGCAGCAAATCCTCCTCTCCAGCTCTAGTTAAATAGTCAACACATTAAATAAGAGTATTAGTTTAAAAGAAGCCATGCGAAGCTTGCATTTGGAAAATACAATTTATCAGAGTCTTGAGGTACAGTATGCAAGCTGTTATTTCGATTTCGCATAGGTGGATTGAAACAGCATGCGACATTAATTGTTGGTGTTCCTAATCTACCTGTTAATAAAAAAGAACCGCTCACTAGAAAAGCAGTTCTTTTTTAGTTTGTAATTCATTCAAGGTTAGTTAGTTGGAGTGTAGTAGACATCAACAGTTTGATCAGTATCTTCTCCCGTAACCTGTTGGGCTGCTACCTGGTCTTGACTGGCAGTATAACCAGCTAAGGTTGGCACGTTCAAGGCTTTCCAATCACCTGTGTTCCAGGCACCATAGATTTTTTCACCGGTCACGGCATTAATAGTTACTTGCCGTTCCAATAATGCTGTTTGTTTAGAAACACGCATTGTTCCATCAGGAAGATGAAGGTTAATGGTTCTGGTGAGTGTTTTATGTTCCACGCTGTCATTGAGTTTCGGACTCACTTGTACTTGAATAATTTGCTTGCCCGAACCATCAATCGTAATAGTCGCCGGTGTTAAAGAGGTGATTTCATAACCTTGTGGTGCATGGTAATTCGGCATGATCGTGTCACCTGTGTAACCCGTTATTTTTTGTGTACCCACAATTTGACCATTAGCTAAATATTGTATCTCCACTGTTTGTTCCTGCGGCGCATAGTAAACATCAATGGTTTGATCTTCCGTATTCCCGTCCACTGTCTGCGCCGGTATTTGACTGACGCTGGCAGTATAACCGGCAAACTCGGGAAGGGCATAACCATCCCATTGGGCGGACGACCAGTTTCCATAAGTCTTGGAACCGTCTGCATTCAGGGTAATGGTACGTGATATCATTACGGATTGAATCTCCGTCTTTGTATTCCCGTCTGGTTGATGAATTACAATAGTCCGATCTTTCGTTTTAGTTTCCGTCGTTTGAGTAAAGGCGGGAGCACTGTCCCAATCATAAGTCGTAACCTGATCACGGACGGTTAAATTCATTAATTCATCAGAAGTATACTTGTGTCCCTGTTGGTAACCACTGGTGGCTACCCAATAAGGTGAGGCGACAACTCGATTAGTACCAGGAATTTTGGTGCCGGTATTTGGTACACTTTTAAGATCAGTATACTTAAAGTAAATTTGGGAACCTAAAATCAAATGGTTTAATCTGAAGATATCTTCAAACATCCAAGACGTATTGGTAACATTAGCCGTATTAAAATTACTGAGATCTAAACTGGTTAATTCCAAGCAATCTTTAAACATACCATACATATCAGTAACCTTATCAGTATTGAAATTACTAAGATCTAAACTGGTTAAGTTCATGCAATAATTAAACATATCACGCATATTAGTAACTTTGGACGTATTGAAGTGACTGAGATCTAAACTGGTTAATCCTGTACAATACGCAAACATCCAAGACATATCAGTAACGTTAGTGGTATCGAACTTGCTAACATCTAAACTGGTTATTCCACTGCAATTTTTAAACATCCAAGACATATCAGTAACGTTAGCCGTATTGAAATGGCTAACATCTAAACTGGCTAATGAGTAGCATTCAGTAAACATCCAAGACATATTAGTAACGTTAGCCGTATTGAAATGGCTAACATCTAAACTGGCTAATGAGTAGCATTCATGAAACATCCGAGACATATTTGTAATCTTAGTTGTATCGAGATTGGCTAAGCCAATAATCTGTTGAAGATTCTCTAATCCTGCAAATAAATAACTGGAATCCTGATTGGCGATTACTCCGGGATCAATGAAAATTTGTGTAAGCTCTTTAATCCATTGCCAATTACAGTTCAAAATTTCAGAACTAGCACCGATGCTACCGACGAAATGACTATGATTATCAGTATACCCTTGTCTGCTAGTACCGAAGGTCCCTGCATGGAAATGTAAGATATAATTAGCGCCTTGGTGCGTATATTCCCACTTACTGGTGCCCCAAGTACCTTGGGCAATCGTGTCTGTTTGGGGATCAGTGGTTAGTGAAGAGGCATTGAGACTATTCGTTATCGCTTTAGAGTTCTTTGGTGTTGTAGGTTGACTTATAGGGCTAGTAGCCTCATTAGTCTTGCTGACTGAAGAAGCGGCTGCCTGTTGTGTTGGTGCGGAATTAGTTATATTGTTACTGGAACTAGCTGATTGTGTACTTGTGTTCGTCGCAGGAGCCTGAGTTCCAAGAATTCGGTTCTGATTAGTAGTCTCGCTAACGGTGTCCATACTAGTAACAGCCTTTTGTGTGCTAGTCTGCTGATTGACCGGCTGTTCCTTTTGGGTAGGTTCCGCAGATGTAGCAGCTGCTGTATTCTCTGGCGCCAACATACTCGTGGTTGTAGAGTCTGGAGCATTTGTAGCGGCCGACGCCGCTTGTTGTTGGGTTAAGACGAACCCACAAACTAACCCCACAAATGTCGTGGTAAGTGCAATCCTTTTCTTTTGATTCACAATAATTCCTCCTCCTTATGTAAACTTGGTTATAATATCATAAAAATACTTTATAAGTGTATTTTAGCACTTTATTAAGAATAAGATTAATATATTTTTTAATATTTGCGGCAAATAAAGACTAATTGATTAAATTGGTTTAAATGCCATTGGTTAAATCGAAGAAATAATTGGCTTTTCTGCCACTGTCTATTAGATTTCTATATACCCTAAGGAATGGATTACATAAAAAAGCCTTTCCTATAAAGAGCTTTGCTTAAAAAAACACTGTAGCTATAAAAATTAGTTCTTTGGAGTATAATAAACATCCACCGTTTGATCACTATCTTGATCTGTGACTTGTTGGGCAGCTACTTGCTTTTGACTGGCTGTGTACCCTGCAATTCCTGAACCACATAAGACTCCCATTGATCTGTGGACCAATTACCATAGGTTTTAGAACCATCCGCATTAATAGTTACCGGGCGACTAATAACTGCAGTTTGGAGATAAGTTTTGACTTGCCCATTAGGCCGGTAAATATTGATAGTGCGCACCTTAGTTTGAGTTTCCGTCGTTTGGGTAAAGGCGGGTTTACTGTCCCAATCATAAGTCGTAACTTGATCGCGTCCGGTTAATTCCATTCACTCAGTAGAAGTATACTTGTTCTCCTGTTGATAACCACTGGTGGCTACCCAATCAGTACCAGGCACTCTGGTGCCAACATTTGGGACACCTGGTAAATTATCACCAATTACTGTTCTTGCACCTAACACAAGGTGATTAAGTTTAATTGCTCCGAGAAATATAGCCCCAAATTGATTCTCATCCAGACTAGTAGTATCCCAATTACTGAGATCTAAACTAGTTAATTTTGAGCAATCACCAAAAATACCCGCCATATTAGTAACGTTCGCGGTATCAAGATTGGCTAGACCAGTAATCTTTTGTAAATTTTTTAAATGTCCAAATAAATAACTGGAATACTGATTAGCTATAACACCTGGATCAATGATAATTTGTGTCAATTTTTCATTCCATTGTCAATTACCGTTGAAGATTTCGGAACTAGCGCCAATGATACCCAAATGCATATAATAATGATTATGTGAATCTGTTATAGTTTTCTGGCTGCTAGCGCCTAAGGTGCCTGCATGGAAATGTAAAATATAATCATCACCTTGGTGCATATATTCCCACTTACTGGTGCCCCAAGTACCTTGGACAATTGTTTCTACTTGAGGACTTGTGGTAGTTGAGGAGGTGTTGGTGCTATTTGTGGCCTTGGTAGCCTGCGGAGCCGTTGGTACTGTAGGTTGGCTACTGGCTGAGTAGTTTCATTAGCCTTGCTGGCTGTGAAGAAGCGGCTGCCTGTTGTGTTGGTGCTGAAGTGGTCGGATTGTTACTGGGAGTAGCTGGTTGTGCAATTGTAGTTGTTGCAGATGAACCTATAGACTGAGTTCTAGAAGTTTGGTTTTGGTTAACAATATCACTAACATTGTCTGTATTAGTAACAGCCTTTTGTGTGCTAGTCTGCTGATTGACAGGCTGTTCCTTTTGGTTAGGTTCATCAGATTTCGCAGATGTAACAGTTGCTGTATTCTGCGGAGCCACCATACTCGTGGCTATGGGGTGTGGAGCATTTATAGCTGCCGCAGCCGCTTGTTATTGGGTTAAGACGAACCCACACACTAAACCCACGAATGTTGTGGTCAGTGCGATACTTTTCTTTTGATTCAAAATAATTCCTCCTCTTTATGTAAGTTTAAAATGTAAACTTATAGAACCGATTACAAATTTATCTTAGCACTTTATGAAGAAATAAATTAATCTATTTTGAGTATTCACAATGATCATGATCAAGGAACTCCATTAGCTGAAATACAATTAACGAAGCTGTAGAAATAATTAGTTTTTCGGCTATTTAAAATCAGTAACTGATTACTTAGTAGCTTTCTAATATATAATGAATTTATTACATAAAAAAAGCCCTTCCTTGTAGGAAGGGTTTTGCTTAAAAAACTAGTTATTCGGAGTATAGTAAACATCAACCGTTTGATCACTGTCTGCTCCCGTGACCTGTTGGGCGGCTACCTGGTCTTGACTGGCAGTATAACCAGCTAAGGTTGGTACGTTCAAGGCTTTCCAATCACCTGTGTTCCAGGCACCATAGATTTTTTCACCGGTCACGGCATTAATAGTTACTTGCCGTTCCAATAATGCTGTTTGTTTAGAAACACGCATTGTTCCATCAGGAAGATGAAGGTTAATGGTTCGGGTGAGTGTTTTATGTTCCACGCTGTCATTGAGTTTCGGACTCACTTGTACTTGAATAATTTGCTTGCCGGTACCATCAATCGTAACAGTCGCCGGTGTTAAAGAGGTGATTTCATAACCTTGTGGTGCATGGTAATTCGGCATGATCGTGTCACCTGTGTAACCCGTTATTTTTTGTGTACCCACAATTTGACCATTAGCTAAATATTGAATCTCCACTGTTTGTTCCTGCGGTGCATAGTAAACATCAATGGTTTGATCTTCCGTATTCCCATCCACTGTCTGCGCCGGTATTTGACTGACGCTGGCAGTATAACCGGCAAACTCGGGAATAGCATAACCATCCCATTGGGCGGACGACCAGTTTCCATAAGTCTTGGAACCGTCTGCATTCAGGGTAATGGTACGTGATATCATTACGGATTGAATCTCCGTCTTTGTATTCCCGTCTGGTTGATGAATTACAATAGTCCGATCTTTCGTTTTAGTTTCCGTCGTTTGAGTAAAGGCGGGAGCACTGTCCCAATCATAAGTCGTAATCTGATCGCGTCCGGTTAATTCCATTAACTCATTAGAAGTATATTTGTGCCCCTGTTGATAACCACTGGTGGCTACCCAATAAGGTGAAGTTACTCTCCGATTAGTCCCAGGAATTTTAGTCCCAGTTTCTGGGACATCTGGTAAGTCTGGTAAGTAAGTTTTGGTATTCAAAAGCATGTTAGGCCCTAAAATCAAATGATTTAAGTTATCACAAGCAGCAAACATATTCCACATACTAGTAACTTTAGACGTATTGAAATGACTGAGATCTAACTTGGTTAATTCCGAGCACCTATCAAACATATCTGCCATATTCTTAACGTTAGCAGTATCAAAATTGCTAAGATCTAAATTGGTTAATCCCCAACACCAATCAAACATTTCATACATATTAGTAACGTTAGCAGTATCAAAATTGCTGAGATCTAAACTAGTCAATCCACAGCACAACTCAAACATCCTATCCATATCATAAACCTTGGTAGTATTGAAGTTGCTGAGATCTAAACTAGTTAAACTAGAGCAATACTCAAACATCCAATACATATCAGTAACATTAGTGGTATTGAAGTTGCTGACATCTAAATTAGTTAAATGACTGCAACCCCGAAACATCTTAGCCATATTAGAAACATTAGCAGTATTGAAATTGTGAAGATCTAAATTAGTTAAAAAGTAGCATCCCTCAAACATTCCAAACATGTCAGTAACGTTAGCAGTGTTGAAATTGCTAACATCTAAACTAGTTACTTTTGAGCAATCATCAAACATTTCATACATATTAGTAACGTTAGTCGTATCAAACTTGCTGACATCTAAATTAGTTAATTCTTCGCACCCATCAAACATATCTGCCATATTCTTAACGTTATTAGTATCAAGATTGCCTAAACCAACGATTTGTTGAAGCTTGTACAAATCCGAAAATAAATAACTGGAATCCTGATTGGCTTTGACGCCGGGATCAATGATAATTTGCGTCAGTGCATTACTCCATTGCCAATTACCGTTGAAAACTTCGGGGCTAGAACCTATGCTACCTAAGGCATGGTATACAGAACTATTATTTGGATCTTTTATACTTTTATGGCTGCTAGCACCGAAGGTCCCCTCGTGGAAATGTAAGATATAGTCAAAACCTTGCTCCGTATATTCCCACTTACTGGTGCCCCAAGTACCTTGGGCAATCGTCTCTACTTGTTGGGAATCCGTTGTGGTTAAGGCGGTATTGGCGCTATTTGTGACCTTGGTAGCTTGCGGAACCGTTGGTGCTGTAGGTGGGGTTACTGGCTGAGTAGTTTCATTAGCTTTGCTGGCTGAAGAAACGGCTGCCTGTTGTGTTGGTGCTGAAGTGATCGGATTGTTACTGGCAGTAGCTGGTTGTGCAGTTGTAGTTGTTGCAGATGAACCTATAGTCTGAGTTCCAGCAGTTTGGTTCTGTTTACCAGTCTCGCTAACATTTTCTGTATTAGTAACAGCCTTCTGTGTGCTAGTCTGTTGATTGATAGGCTGTTCCTTTTGGGTAGGTTCAGCAGATTTAGAAGTTGCTGCACTCTGCGAGGCTACCATACTTGTGGTTGTGGGGTCTGGAGCATTTGTAGCTGCCGCAGCTGCTTGTTGTTGGGTTAAGACAAAACCACACACTAACCCTACGAATGTCGTAGTCAGTGCAATGCTTTTCTTTTGGTTCAAAATAATTCCTCCTCCTTATGTAAAGTTAGATGTGACCTTATAAAACCGGTTACAAATTTATCTTAGCACTTTACTAAGAAAACAATTAATCTATTTTGGATATTTGCAACAAACAACAAACACTGAGCTAGCGCTGAAGTTAATTCTCATTCAATTAACTACATGATAAAAATAATTAGGTTTTCTGCTGCTAGTAGCCTCCTAATATACCATGATTGAATTTATCACATAAAAAAGGCCCTCTTTCGAGGACCCAGAATTATTAACACTCTAGTTATCTAGAGCCAGTTGGTATTTGTAGGAGTATAGTAGACATCAACAGTTTGATCACTGTCTTGATCCGTGACCAGTTGCGCTGCTACTTGGTCTTGACTAGCAGTATAACCATCTATAACTGGAATGTTAAAGGCATCCCAATAGCCCGTATTCCATTGCCCGTATGTTTTATTACCGGTTACCGCGTCCATTTGGACACCTCGTTGTAATAAAACCGTTTGTTTGTAGGTCTTCATTTGACCATTAATTTGGTGCAGATTAATCGTACGGATGACTGTCTTGTACTCCACGCTGGTTTCTTGTTTGTGGCTGACATTTACCTGAACGATTTGTTTACCCGAACCATCAATTGTAATAGTGGCAGGAGTGATAGAAGTAATTTCATAACCTTGCGGAGCATGGTAATTCGGCATAATGGTATCGCCTGTGTAACCCGTTATTTTTTGGGTACCGACAATTTGACCATGATCTAAATATTGAATTTCGACTGTTTGTTCCTGGGGTTCATAGTAAACATCAATGGTTTGATTTGTAGTGTTGCTGTCCACTGTCTGAGCCGGTATTTGATTGACACTGGCGGTATAACCAGCAATTTCAGGAATCGCATAAGCATCCCATTGCGCTGTGGACCAGACACCGTAAGTTTTAGAGCCGTCTGCATTCAGCGTGACGGGGCGCGCTAACATGACAGATTGAATTTCAGTCTTTGTATTACCATCTAGTTGATGAATTCTAATAGCGCGTGTGACACCTTTAGTTTCCGTGGTTTGAGTAAAGGCGGGTTTACTGTCCCAATCATAAGTCGTAATCTGATCGCGTCCGGTTAATTCCATTAACTCAGTAGCAGTATACTTGTGCCCCTGTTGATAACCACTGGTGGCTATCCAATAGGGTGAGGCGACTACCCGATCAGTACCAGGTACTCTAAAACCGAGTTTAGGAACTCGAGGTAAATTCATTTGAGGTTTTAAAATAGTTTTGACTCCCAAAACCAGATGGTTCAAACTATCACAATTGGCAAACATGTCGTCTACATAAGGCACACTACTCATATCAAAGGAGCTTAAATCTAAACTTCGCAAATTAATACAGTTTTTAAACATGGCATTCAAGTAGATGGCTTGGGCGGTTGTAAAGTTATTTAATGATAACTGCACCAACTGTGTACAATTTTCAAACATAGCGTCCATATAAATAACTTTAGCCGTATTAAAATGACTGAGATCCAATTTTGTGAGGCTGCGACAAGCAGCAAACATCTGATGCATCCCAACCACGTGGGCAGTTTGGAAGTTTTCCAGCGCGAGTGTCGCTAAATTCTGGCATCCATAAAACATTTCATCCATGCTGGTCACTTGAGTCGTGTTCCAGTGATTTAAATCTAAACCCGTTAACTGCGCACAATCTTTAAACATGGCCCGCATCTGCGTCACGTGCGAAGTATCCAGATTTTCTAAACCTATAATCTTGCTGAGATGACTTAGTTCGGCAAATAAATAACTGGCATCTTCATTAGCTATCACACCGGGATCAATGACAATTTGTGTCAATTCGTCATTCCAGTTCCAATTGCCATTAAAGACTGCCGAACTGGCACCAATACTTCCCAGGATATGATAGAAACCATCATTGGTTATCTTTTCGCCATGACTGCTGGCACCTAAAGTTCCTGCATGAAAATGTAAAATATAATCAGCCCCTTGGTGCGTATACTCCCAGTTACTAGTGCCCCAAGTTCCTTGGGCAATCGTCTCTACTTGAGAATCTTTAGTAGTTGAAGCAGTATTGGAGCTATTGCTTTCCTGGACCGCTTGCGAGATTACAGGTTGACTCGCTGGTTGAGTAGTCTTATTAGTAGCACTACCGGCAGACGAAAGAGCTACCTTGTTCTGAACAACAGTTTCCTGTTGTGGTTGTAATGGAGTGGTCGTATTGATATTAGCAGTAGTTGATTGCGCAGCTGTAGTTGTTGCAGAATCCTCCGAAGATTGGTTCACAGGAGTTTCATTATGGTTAGCAATCCCGTTAACAGTGTCCGTACTAGTAACAGCCTTTTGTGTGCTAGTCTGTTGATTGACAGGCTGTTCCTTTTGGGTAGGTTCAGCAGGTTTCGCAGATGTAGTAGCTGCTGTACTATCTGGAGCCACCATACTCGTGGGTGTGGAATCTGGAGCATTTGTAGCTGCCGCAACCGCTTGTTGTTGGGTTAAGACGAACCCGCATACTAAACCCACAAACGTGGTAGTTAGCACGATACTTTTCTTTTGATTCAAAACAATTCTTCCTCCTTATGTAAACTTAGAAATAACCTTATAAAACTGGTTACAAATGCATTTTAGCACTTTACTAATAAAAGGATTATTTTTTTGGTATTTTCAACAATACATTCATCAGCCGATCATTTACCTTCAATTGACTTATTCAGAATTATTGAAATTTTTTTTGATTGCAAAATATGTTTGCTCGTTAATTAAAAAGTATATTGAAGATTATGATCGTTTTTTGATACCAAAAAACACTGACGTATTAATAGTCAGTGTTTTTATAATCAGCAAGCATAATTTCAAGATTAAATGACATCCCATTGGTAAGTGGTGGCTCCATCTGCTCTATTCTTGGAATCCATCAATTGTTTAGAGGTGAATTTTTGACCAGTCTGCGGACCATTAACTGCTACCCAATTAGATGATTGAACTCTATTGTTAGTCCCGGGCACCTTAAATCCTGCTCGTGGAACATCACCTATATTAGCATTGTTAATCAGGGTCTTTGCACCAAGAACTAAACGATTTAAAAATCTTGTTGCATACAGCATATCTGTATTATTCGCATTAGTTAGGTCAAAATTGCGGATATCCAAACTGGTTAATCTATTATCGCCCATAAACATCTGTTGCACCGTGGTGACTTTTTGCGTATTAAAGTTACTTAAATCTAAAGTGCGCAGATTCTTACAATCAGAAAACATAGCTCCCATATCCGTGACCTGGCTGGTATCCCAGCAGCTAACATCGACATTTTGCAGATTTTCACATTGTGCAAACATTGAATTCATATTTTCTACGTTAGCAGTATTTAAATAGCTCAAATTGACATTTACTAAAGAGAGAGCATTAAAAAATAGATGGTTCATATTTTTTACCGCAGCAGTATTCAAAGCTCTCAAATCGAGATCACTAATCGAACAATTAGCAAACATATAACTCATGTCGAGTAATTTTGGTGTTTTAATACCATTTAATTTAAGATCTTTTAATGGAGTATCCTGAAACATTGCACTCATGTTTGTAACGTTGGCTGCATTCACATTTTCCAAATTAACATCTTGTAATTTTGAATTCGAAAACATCGCATACATGGTGGTTACATTGGCGATATCTAAATTACTTAGATCTGCATTTTGTAATTGAGAATTGGCAAACATGTAACTCATATCAGTTACTTCTGAACAATTTAAATAACTAAGATCAATCGTCTGTAATTGAGAATTGGCGAACATATAGCTCATATTCTTAACATGAGACAAATCAAAAGTACTTAAATCAATATTGGTAATCCCAGTTCCATCAAACATGTGTTGAAAGTCAAGCACTCTGCCAGTCTCCAGATAATCTAAATTCAAATTAGTCAGACTTTTATCATTTAAAAACATATAACTCATATCTGTGACCCGATAAGTAGGCCAAAAACTCAAATCAACATTATTTAATAACGGATCATCAGCAAACATATAACTCATATACTGCGTATATTGCACCTGAAGATTAACTAAACCCTCAATAGTTTTTAAATGGTGTAATTCTTCAAATAAACCACTAGCATTTTGTGGTGTATAAACATTAGGATCAATAATTATTTTATTTAATTGAGCTTTAAAAAAATTTCCTTCTCCATTTCTATATGCCCAACAATATATCGGATAATACCCCAATTGACCAGCATGAATTTTTAAAACGTATTCACCTGTCGTGTTGTTTTTTACATAATCCCATTTAGCCGTGCCAGACTGCCCATTGGTAATCAATGTTTCGGTATTTTGCGTCGGATCAGTTGCTGCTTGAGCTGCGGGTTGCTGAGACTGAGTGGTTGTGTTATTAGAAACTGTCGATTGGGTGGTCTTTCCTGAATTTTGATTTACTGGTTGGTCAGTCGCCACTGGTTTGGTTTCCGGTTGTGGAGAATTCACCCCCGACTGCTGTGTAGTGGTATTCGGAGTTTGATTTGTCAGTGCTGGCTGATCAGTAACAGCCGCATTAGCTTTGGAATCTTGCGTAGCTGATTGCGACTTCTGTGTATTTCTGTCAGTGGCGGAGGTGGTATTAGTAACTGGTGCCACTTGTGGAGTAGCGTTGCCGTTAGTCGCCTGAGTAGTGGAAACAGCATATTGTGAGTCAGTTGATTTTTGAACATTAGCAATTGGCGTTTGCTCAGGAGTTGTGGTTACCGTATCAGCGTAAAGTTTATTTTGCGTTAACACTAAACCACAAACTAAACCGACAAAGGTCGTCGTTAAAGCCCAACTCTTACCTGGAGTTTTCATCATTATCAAGATATCTCCCTTCAACAAAAACAATAATTTATAGCATGAAGCCGGCTTCATATGTATCATAGCACTAAATTAACTAATTGATTAATATTATTACGATATTTTTATCTTATATTAATTATTTTTATATTTAAGTTTGTATTTATTATCGATTTTTAATGGACTAATAATTTTATATTGTATATTAGTAATAACGATATTGAACACAGCATAATTGATATTAAGAATAGGTATTTATTGATTGTAATTGTGAAATTATTACTTAAGTTCCTCATTTTCCAGAATATGTGATATAATACACATGTCCTGATAAGTTTTGAAACCTGTCAGACCTCTATAGCTTTGTTTCTTTCACAAGAAAAGCACTGACTCCATCTGCAGCCAGTGCTTTTTCTTCATTACAACAAAGTCTTCCATAAACCTTGCGGTTAACGCATCTAAATGCAGGTTCATGTTTGTTGGCTCATAACTGGGTACTTCTATTTTCACTCTCCCCACCATTTGTATTGTCTCCAAACAGTTCAGATACTGGGTCTGTATGTTTGGCTTTTTGAAATAATCTATTTTTTTATTTAAAATTAAATTGAAACATTAGTTTTTTATAATTTGTCTAACGTAAAGTCATTAACTAACTATATAAATTATTATATAATTAAAATATAATGATTAACTATGGCATGTTCCAGTGTTATGCAATCTAATATAAATTCTTTAATTCAAAGACCAACAAAAGATTCGAAATTCGAGATATTAAAATTTCTATATTTATACTTTTTAATTTCCAATTTCTAAAAACATTAATTAATTAGCAGTTTTAAAAAATAATTTTATGTTGTGAAGATCAGCTAATAAATATTGTTAGCCAGTGTCTTATAATTTGACAATTGGTAATAAATTTTAGATAAAGATTTAGCTTTAGTTAAAAACTATCTATTTTTGAAAATGGAGATTGCAATGAAATTACAATTGCTGACAAATTGGCACAAATGAAAAGTAAGTGTAATTAGATTAGTCCAAATACTGATGACTTAAAAAGCTGCTTACATAACTGAGAGGGAGTAATAGTATGTCGCGCAATTTATATAGAAGAACTAATGGTAATAATAACCAACAATATAATCCAGGACAGCCGAATCCTAATTATCAGCAACCAGGACAATCACAACAACCACCCCAACAACCACAAAATGGGCCATATTATCAGCAACCAAATACTAATTATAATCAGCAAATGCCTCAACAACCGCCTAATCCTAACTATTCCAACCCAAATAATGGCGGCTACCAGCAACCACCTCAACCGCCGCAAAAACCTAAAAAACGTTTTTATAAAAAGTGGTGGTTTTGGCTGATCGTTGTCGTGTTGATTTTTGCTATTGGCGGAAGTGCTGGATCTGGATCTTCTTCCAAATCTACTAAGACTACTAATAATCCTAAATCGGAAAAAACACAATCAAAATCACAAAGTGCTCAGCCGATCAAGAAACAACCAAAATCGCAAGTGACTAATTCTGCAAGTGATCAAGCCAAAGAAAGTAATCCGCAACCTAAATCCAATACGAATAAATCTTCTGTACCAGCGGACTATACAAATGCTTTGAAGCAGGCAAAAAATTATGCTGGTATGCAACATATGTCAGCACAAGCAGTACACGATCAACTAGTTTCTGACATGGGCGGTAAGTTTTCTGAAGATGCTGCTAAATATGCCCTAGATCACTTAAATGCTAATTGGAATGAAAATGCTTTAAAGAAAGCTAAAAACTATCAAGACGACATGGCCATGTCAGAAAGCGCGATTCGTGATCAATTAACTTCTAGTTCAGGTGAAAAATTCACTGCAGAACAAGCCGACTACGCTATGCAACATCTCCATGACAAATAATATTTCTTGTGTTTAGCCCATTTATTGGGCTTTTTTACTATAAAAATATCAAATTCAAACGTTATTAAATCTAAACAGATAGATTATTGTTTATTGACAAGAAAGCTAAGATTTACTCTTTTGTTACTGGACTACGGACAGAACCTGGGAAAGATATAACTATATGTAAAAATCCATATGTGCTTAACCACTTCAACAAGATTATGTTTTATACAGTGAAAAGATACGGCAACTTGTAAAATAAGACCAATAAAAGCTGTCGAATGGATGATCGTTATTATTGACATCATTGTTATCTTTTTAGTAAGTGACAATCAATATGCAAGTTACTTTAAAGATTTGTTAATATTTCAATTTATTTTTGCGATACTTTGGGTCATTGGTGTCCCTTATAAAAAAGGTTATAAGGATATACCCTGGGCAGCTTCTTTTTCAGAAATATTATTTTGCTTCTATTAAAAAAACTCTTTATTAAATCTTGTTTGGTTAAAGCTCTTTTCATATGATAACCCCATGTTTGTCTTACATTTTCACCGACGATAAATTGAACTCTTATATCTAATAGTTCACCAATTTATCTGTGATTATTAAGATAAAGTGTTACTTGTTTATTTCGGTAACAGATCCTCAGTTTTTAAATCTAAGACTTTTGCTAATTTGGCCATCTTATTCCATGTTGGATCAGCGCCATGTTCAATATCACTAATGTTTGTTTGTAGCAAGCCACCTTTAAGTCCCAAATCAGACTGAGACATTTGATACTTATGTCGACTATCTTTAATAACAATTACAATATTCAATACTCTCATCACATTTACGGTAAAACGTTAATATATTTTTATATAACCAGTTTAAGCATAAAAATAAACGGTAAAACCGACAATTTTGCAGCTTTGTTCTGAATTTTATGAATATATAGATAAAATAAAAGTATCGGTATACCGTTAGGGGCTAATGATGAATAATTACAAATCACCACTTATCAAAAGACTAAATAGTTTATTTGCAGCAAGAGACGTAACCCCAAATAGAGTTGCGATGCTTGGTGGAATGCGTCAATCTTCATTAAGCGATATTCTGATAGGTAGAACCAAGGAGCCCAGACTTGATACACTACAATCTATTGCTAGAGGCTTGGGAATATCGTTAACTGAATTACTTGATTTTCCGCCCTACAATCAGCGACCCGATGGTTCTTCCAAAAAAGAAGAAGAATCAAGGTGGGAAAAGTTAGGTAATGCACTTACTGCAGACGAAAAAGAACGAGTCCGCAAAATACTAAGTGATGATATTTAGTATATGGAGACGAAGAAATGGAAATTAATATTTCGTTATCACAATTCATTTCAGTAAGTACCTCAAAAACCATTGACGCTAAAAAAAGCGCAATGGACCGTATAAAACACAGTGTATATTCTCCTGCGAGTGACTACTGGAAACCAATACGAGACGAATTACCAAAAGTTCTAAAGGGAGAGCATACTTTTGACGCATTTAATTCGATAATAGACAAGACTTCCGAGAAAAATAATAAAAAAAACAATTTCAAGCTAGATGTACAGAACCTAAAAGATTTTTTTAGTAACCATTCATATGAATGTTTGGAAAATCATAATACTAAAGCGTCTTGGCGTTATGATGCAGGAGACTTAACAGTTCGTGTAGCTCCCGAGTTTAATATCATAATTGATGGTCAAAAGTATTTATTGAGGGTAGAGTATCGTTTAAAAAAGGCAAACGAACGGTCAACGTATGAACCTTCTATTTTATTACTAAATGAAGCTACAAAAGATAAAAGAGATGCCGATACTAAAGTGGCTATATTAAATTTACAAGATCAAAAACTTATGACCCTAGATGATGTAAAAAATAAAGATCTTGGTATTTTAATGTCTGCAGCTTCTGATTTTTGTAAGCTATATAATCAGCCTACTTTTCTTGACTGATCTGCTATAACTCCGAATTGTTTATTCATGGGGTGAATGGCAAGATTTAATCACGTGACTTTCATGAATATGGCCCCTAACTACCGAAAGGCTAATTGTATTTGGGAGTTAATCTGAAACTATAATCATCAGCAGGAGTTGCATCCGTTGACTTCTGCTATTTTCCCCCTTATTTTTAGCAATTCAATTTGTGCATGTTGATATTTTTTTTATGTTTTTCTCCTTGTATTTACTATTTCGTAAATATCATTACTATAGTTTATGATAAACATAAAATAGATATACGAATTTACACATTTATACAAACAGAGGAACTTTTATGAAAAATAATATTAAAAAGGAACGTTTAAACATTGGCCTTACTCAAAAAGATCTTGCAGATCAATTCAACCAATTTATTGCAAAAACAGATATAGATCTTAAACCTGTTTCGTATGCTGCCATATCTCGTTGGGAAAGTGGCGAGAATGAACCTCAATACTATGTATGGCAAGCTATATCCTCTTTTTTCCATGTGGATATAGCTTATTTAAGAGGTTACAGTTCAGGAAAAGTAACTTTTGAAAATGAACACAATACTCTATTTACAAAGCGTTTATACTTTTATTTAAATCAGAAGAACATGACAATGAACCGTGTTGCTACCCTTGCGGGCTTGTCTGCGACTACTTTAAGTAGCATTATTAATAGGGGTTCTTCCCCCAGAATTGATACGGTATTTAAAATATGTGAAGGTCTGGGAATCTCTTTTACTGAATTTTTTGATTTCCCTCCTTACAATGAAACTGAAAAATAACACCGCGCTAAAAACACGGAATTAACACTCGTATCTATAAGAGTTTGGAATTTAATATGACAGATAACAGTGCTTTAGAAGCACGAAAAATAGTCGCTCAAAATTTATCTAACTTATTGAATAAACAAGGTATCACACAAACAGAATTAGCAAGGCAGCTTAAATTACCAGAGTCTTCTGTAAGAAGTTGGGTTAATGCCAGTAAATATCCCCGTATTCACAACGTGAAAAAGTTAGCCAATTTTTTTGGCGTTAATAGTTCTGATATCTTAGAAAATAAATCAGATCTCAGTGATCCACGCCGTGCATTTGGTATTGTAGATTACCCTATTGTTAGGTCAATCAAAGCAGGCCCTAATGGCATTGCCCAACTAGATTATTCTGGGTACTCTGCAGTACTGGTTAAAGATATTGATCCATCATATAATTATTATTGGTTAAGAGTTGTTGGGGACTCTATGATTGGTGATGGAATTTTAGAAGGTGATCTAGCCTTAATTAAACAAACTCCAGGATTTGAAAATGGGGATATTTGTGCCGTAATTGTCGATGGTGAAGAAGGAACCTTAAAGCATGTTGAAAAGCGTGACAATATAATAATTTTGACGGGTTTCAATCCCAATTACCCACCAAGAATATTTGTAAATGAGGAGTGCAACTTAATTACGATAGCTGGCAAACTGGTACAAATAAAAAGAAAGTATAACTAAAGACGCTCAGAAGGAAAAGAAGTGATACTTTAAAGTGCTTTAAGGCTGTTTTTTGTATCGATATCGATCGTATTTTTATCCAGGTGTATAGCAAATTTATCCAAAGGCTTTAATCTGACACTATAACCGTCAGCAGGAGTTACATCCGTTAATGTGATTTCTGCTTATTTTGTCGCTCTTCCATTTCAACAATGAGTTAAAATGATCCTTCGGAATATTTATTTGGCTCGTATATTCTTTTACAAAATCTTCACCACCCTTCAATTCAATGTCATTGCGTTCTTTATATATAATTTAAAAAATAATGTATTTACGATATAAGATTTAAAAATCTTGATAGTTAATATGATATTTGTTAGCGTCAAAGCGTTAGGAGCTCACAAGATGAATGATCATGAATTAATCATTAACCGACTATATAAATTGTTAATTGATCGTGATATGTCCATGAATAGACTTGCTACACTTTCGGGCGTTAAACAATCTACTATAAGTTCTTTAATTCAAAGACCAACAGGTGTTCCTAAAGCAGATACATTAAGGCTTTTATGTGAAGGACTTGGAATATCTGTACAAGATTTTTTTGATTTTCCACCATACAATCAGCGTCCCAATGGTTCTTCCAAAAAAGAAGAAGAATCAAAGTGGGAAAAGCTAGGCAATGCACTTACTGCAGATGAAAAAGAACGAGTCCGCAAAATACTAAGTAATGAAATATAATTTATAACTTTTATATCATCACGGTTATATTGTATAAACAATATTTTAATTTGGAGTTTTTAAATGATCAGACGAAATCCAAGACAGGTTGTTTCATCTAATCTGCAGCGTTTAGCTAGTAAAACAGGCGAAAAGCCCAATGACATTTCTAGAAAATTAAAATTGCCTAAACAAACTGTAAGAGATTGGTTTTTAGGTAACAGCTATCCTCGGCCATTAAGTGTTCAAAAACTGGCGGATCACTTCAATGTAGAAACATCGGATATTACCGAAGAGCCTTTAGATCCAACAAAAATGCGTTCTGAATTTAATGTTATCCAAGTTCCTGTGGTAGGTTCAATTAAAGCAGGACCTAAAGGCATCGCAGAAGAAAATCACGATGGTTTGGCATCAGTGGATTGCGATAAAATTGAATCGGATTTTGATTATTATTGGCTTAAGGTATACGGGGATTCCATGATTGGGGATATGATCGGAGATGGAGATTTAGCTTTAATTAAAAAGACGTCTATTTTTGGAGATGGTGATATTTGTGCTGTAATTGTCGATGGAGAAGAAGGAACATTAAAACACGTATTCAAGAATAAAAATACGATTGTTTTAACTGCTTCTAACCCGAATTATCCACCTAGAACTTTTGTCGGTGAGGATTGCAATTTAATTACGATAGCCGGCAAGCTGGTACAGATAAAAAGAAAGTATAACTAAAGACGCTTCATTGGGGGTTAAGAGTGATACTTAAAAAAACTTTAAGGCTGTTTGTGATCTCGATATCAGTCTTATTTTTATCCGGGTGTATAGCAAATTTATCCAAGGGGGAACTGCAAAAGAATTTTTACTATATGGAAAATCAGTATTGTCAAGTAATTATTGATTCTCAAAAAGCCAGTATGACTGATAAAAAGGCGGTCAGTGGAGCTAAAAAAGCCAAATCTAACATTGATCAAAAAGTAAATAAACTAAAAACCAACGCGTCTAATAGAAAATTAAATACTTTGATCATTCATTATGGCGAAACTACTGAAAAAGCTTTGCAGTCCTACATAGATGAAATTCATGGTAAAAAAAGCTATGCTAATGCACCGTATAAGTCAGGACAGTTAGCGGCAACAATAGCCAATACTTATTTTAACGGCCGCCATGCTAGCAAACTCGCTGAAGTCGAAAAAATAAGTAATAGCGATAACAAAAAGACTTCTCACAAGTCTCACAAAAAGGCCCAGGAAACAAATTCTTCATCAGAAGATAGTATTTCCGACTCTTCACAATCGGATTCTGATACTAGTGAGTCTTCTATACCAGCTGACTATTCTAATGCCTTGAAACAAGCAAATTATTATTGTAATGTACAAAACATGTCGGAAAAGAGTATACATGATCAACTAGTTTCTGACGCGGGCGGTAAGTTTTCCGAAGATGCTGCTAAATATGCACTAGATCACTTAAATGCTAATTGGAATGAAAATGCTTTAAAGAAAGCTAAAAGCTATCAACAAGATATGGCCATGTCAGAAAACGATATACGTGAACAATTAACTTCTAGTGCTGGCGAAAAATTCACTGCTGAGCAAGCCGATTACGCTGTGCAACATCTCCATGACAATTAATATTTATTTTGTTTAGCCCATTGATCGGGCTTTTTTTATTGCAAAAATATCAAATCCAAAGTTTATTGACAAGAAAGCTCAGATTATACCCTTTGTTCATCGTATTACAGAAAAACCAAGGAACGATTTAATTATTTATATAAAGACGCCTGGCACTTTAATATCATTGGCAAAGTAGTGCTGCACACAACACAAACAAAAAACCCTATGGATGAATAAAGCCCCACTCCTTGAAGAGTGAGGCTATTTTTTTACTGACTATAGTAAATATATTTAATATATTCGCTATAGTAACTATATTTTTTGGCAGGCGGTTACAACGGTAAAGTCTTGTTCTGAGATTTACTCTCATTGGTTAAGTTCGATTTTAAATTGATCAAATTACCGTTAATTAGCTAATGCTTGTGTGAAAAAGAATTACTCATCAAATACTAATATTTATCCGATATTGCTTCAAGTAGAGAAGTAAATTGTTTTCTTTTTATCGGCTGTAATGAATTCTTATTTATAATAATCTATTAGTAATTGAATTGTTTCATAGTCATACTTAATATTTGCTAAAACCTTGATTATATCAATTTCGGTTTTGGCCTCTGTATCTACTTTGATAGTTTTTCTTTTATCAGCAGAACTTTTCTTTGTTGTTTTATTAGTTGTGTTTTTTTCTAAAGTCACAAGCTCATTATTTTATAAAAATTATTTTTATCAGCCATTATTGTGTTCTCATTTTTATATTAATTTCTTTTTTAACCAGGATATTTATTACTATTTAACGCGTCCCTGCGTTCCAGTGTTTCAATTTAGAATTTAAGTGTTTTGCGTTCATCGTCACCTAGTTGTTTCATATTTGCACCTTGCATTTTTTCAAAGCCTTTTGCGGAGAAGACTTTAATTAAAGCAATTGCTTTTTATGGTACCATACGGTACCATAAGGCTGGAGGTGTTATTCATGACTAGTCAGGTACATTTTCGAATGGACGATAAAGAAAAAAGGGAGTTTGAAATTGTTCTTCGTCGCGTGGGCTTAACTCCTGGAGAAGCATTCCGTATCTTTGCCAAAAAATCCATTGAGGCCGGCGGAATCCCCTTTGAAGTATCTCAGCCCAATCCCCGTTTAAAAACAGCTATTAAGAGCCAAGATTACATTGAATTTAATGATCCTCAGGAGGGATTGAATTGGCTAAATGATTGAATTTGTTTATAGACCTGCCTTTGAACGTCAATTTAAAAAGCATTATAAGACAATTTTAAAAGGTGGTCACTATAAAAAAGAAGATTTTGAAGTTGTTTATCTTAAACTATTACAAGATAAGCCACTAGAACCACGTTACAATGATCACCCTTTAGTTAATCGAAAGCCTGAACGTGAATTGCATATCAAACCAGATTGGTTATTAATTTATAAATATGATGGTGATTTTGTACGGTTTATCGATACTGGTTCGCATTCAGATCTTTTTGAGTAAGGGGCCCCTTTCAACAAAAGCCTTTAGATAAACAATTATTATGAGATTCTTTGAGTAAGGACTCATGTATCTATTGGTCATTATTTGTGTAACTTTAGAAAAAAATTTCTGTATAAGCTATACTTTGCTGAATCTTTAACATTAAAAATTTTCCTGACGATGGCTTTGCCCAAAGAACCACAAACTTGATTTTATTTTGAACTCTAACTCAAAAAATTCTACAAGTGTGATTTTAAAACAGAATATTGCGCCCATTGTCGCTGATAAAAGTACTTTTAATCTTCAAAATAGTACAATGGCGCTCAAAGTCTTATAAGTGAAGTGTTACATGTAATATGTAAAAAAGAACTAGTTGTAATCTAGTCCTTTTTATTTGATATAATTCCAATATTTTTCTTTGAGGTTTCCCTTTGAGTTTTTACAATTTGCGATCTTAATTGTCCCATTGCCGAAACCCAAGGGGCATGGCCTTGGTTTTACAGCCCTTTTCTATCTACTAACCTCATTCATAGCGTATCGACTCGGATGCATCCAATTTATTAATTTTTCGAATCGGCACAAATATGGCAATTAAAACCATGAAGACTGTCGCTAAGAACACTATCAACAGAGCACTGCCAAAAGTCTGATAAACCTTGACGGTAAATTGAGCAAAATGATTAACTCCTACATTGATTAATTGGCCAATTATTACGGAGACAATGACCGCTGTCAAATAAGAGATTATCGCAATACACATTCCTTCAGAGATAAAAATTCCGGCAATATCTTTATTTTGATATCCTAAAGATTTCATAATCCCAATTTCTTTAGTACGTTCAATAACATTGATAAACAAAACAATGCCCAACATACATATCGATACGATTATCGCTTGCAGTGACATGAAGATCAATAATCCTTGAATCACATTAATAAATTGAATCACAGTTTTTAAAATATTGCCTGAGGACAGCGCATTAAATTTTTTATTCTGATTAATTTTTTTCAAAACTGCATCATTATTTTTCGGATTCTTTAATTCCAACAAATAATAGGCAATTTGCTTAGGATGACTCCCCACTAATTGGTTTAGTTCCATGGTCGACAAAAACATGGCATTATCACCGTTTTGAACTCGGATAATCTTGGTCTTATGAGTAACGTTATTATTGCCCATTTGTACTGTTAAAGCTACATCTTGATTCAAGATCGAGTTAACAGTATATTTCGTATGATTTCCTTGATTAAATTCTTTGATAAATTTTTTAGTCACCGTTAGTCCGTGTTCTTTAATATTTTTATATCTTTGCCCGGAACTGACTCCATCAATTTGCAGTAATTTACGCGATTCTGAGACATCAGGAACGAGGTTATTCAGTTGCGCATAATTGGGATGCTCCTTCTTAAAAACCAATTTTTTATTTTTTATTTTTACTTGTGTTAAAGAATAATTTTGAATATTAGAGATGTATTTCAGCTTTTTTCCAGCGGCTTTTTTAATACTAGCGGAATCTCCAGTGTTTAAAGCTATCCCGGATTCAGGATTGGCTTGTATCTGGATCGTCGTGGGTATTTGATTTTTAATATCTTCGGATTGCAACATCTTGGTAATCCCGTTCCCTAGTCCTAAGGATAACAGGACGCCAATTAATCCAATAGACATTGCCAGAGCAATTATAATGTTGCGCCAAATTCTTTGTCGAAAGTTTTTCCAACCAATTTTAAATATTTGTTGATAATTTATATGACTTTTGAGGGGCTGATATTGCGGCCTTTTTTGCTTGTCGGCTACTACTGCGAGATTTGCACCCTGATTATTAATTTGCCCATCTTTGACATAAACTACCCGATCTCCATAAGATAGTATTTCATTATTATGCGTTACTACAATGATGGTCTTGCCTTCATCAGCTAATCCCCTTAAGATCTTCATAATTTTACTTTGCGACTTACTGTCTAAAGAACCTGTGGGTTCGTCAGCTATTATAATGTTGGGATTGTTAGCCAGTGCTCTGGCAATAGCAACTCTTTGTTTTTGCCCCCCTGACAATTTGGTGACATTTTTATTAAAATACGGCTTCATTCCTACTTTATCTAATAAATTTAGAGCCCGTTTTTTGGCATTTTTCGTATTATTCATCTTCATGGGCAATATTACATTTTCAATGACTGATAAATGAGGTATTAAATTAAAAGTTTGAAAAACAAAGCCTATATTTTGTTCTCTATAACTGGTTAAATCAGTAGCTGAGATTCCAGTCAACACCTTATCTTTATACAGTAAAGTACCTTCATATTCGGTATCTAAACCACTAATAATATTTAAAATAGTTGTTTTCCCTCCACCAGAAGGACCTTCGATTATTAGAAATTCGCCATCATTGATAGATAAATTAACATCGCGCAGCACTGATTCATGGGCAGTACTATCTAAATCATAGGTTTTATAGATGTGTTGTAACTCGATTATTTTCATACGGGAGCAGCACCTTTCGCGCTTTCTGATTAAATAGATACTCTGAACATTCAGCTTATTGATAAAAATGCTTTAGTAATAACAGTCTTGTGCTTATTACTATAAAAATTAAAGTGATGAACGTTGTTATCTGGGGATGTGCGGGAGAATTACCAAAGGCATTATTTTAAATTTTATTAGGACAACCATGGGAAACAAATTAACAGCATTTTCATAGATAAAACTTATGAAAATTATCAATATTAACTTCTCAATGTTATACTTACATAAAAATGGAACACATTATAATTGGCACAACGTTTATAATCAAAAATATTAGTCTAAACTTATTTCAAACATTTTATTAAAATTTATTTCGCATTACAAGGCTATTTACTCAAAATATAGTCAGAGAGGTATTAATTATGAGTAGCTTTTTTAGCGTACTGAGATTATTATTCTTAGCTAGAAAAGGATTCTGGGACGATAAAAAATTAATAAAATCCTATAACTTACCCATTTTAATAGCTCCTTACTTAAGCGGAACAATCATAATTTTATCTTTATCGTCACTGCCAATTGTCCAGTTTATGAAGAGCTACAATGCCATATTTGATTTTTCATTATGGGACATTGTAGTCTTTCTACTTTATTTTATTTCAGGTACTGCTCCTATCTATGAAGATTATGGTTATTTTAATGCTAAGACCGAAAAAACTTTAAAAATTTTTTTCAAAACAAGTATCCCCAAGCAGTATCTTGTCAATGTTGTTAAAAATATAATAATTGGCTCGCCGATTATCGCCCTTGATCTTGCCCTACATGTCAATATTGCAGCAGTTGTTTTTATTTTTATCTGTTTAATTTCTTTTCCAATCCTTTACTTTTGCCATAATAATTTCAAAATTTATCTTAATGGCATAAAGAGTAAATCTCTTAAACTTAATTTGCCACAAGTAATTTTTTTAAGAATTCCCCTAAATATTTTAATTAAACCCCTAATAGCTTTTATTTTCTCAATAATTCTAATATTCGGAATATCATTTTTTAAATCTAGTTTATTGATATTTAATTCCCCAATGACTTCTATCATAACGGGGGTCGTCATTAGCGCCATGAGTTTTTCTTTTCCTTTATGGGGATACTATTTTCTAGCTGTTTTTCGAGAGTATGATTATTTCCTAGCAATTAAAAAGAAAACCATTGTGACAACATTATTAAGATATGTGCTGTTAGATTTAGCTTTTATAATTCCCGTTAGCTTAATATTGTTTATATTTTTATTACTATCCCAATTTTCCTTATTATCAATAGTCAACTTTTTTATTGGATGGATACTAAATACAATCAATCTAATTTCCATACAATATGTAAAGGGCTTAAAATTACAAAAAAAACATTTACTTTCTATAAATTTAATAAATAATTATAGATTTTCTTTAATCGACCAGTGGCCCTTATATTTAAACAGCTTGATACTATTCTCGTATTACTTATTCCGATTTAAATTGCCACAGATTGTGCTCAGTATACTGATGTTTTTAGTTTTATATTCGGCTGTTTCTTTTTTATCAATAAAATTATATAAAAATAAACTCTTAAAAAATTAATAAATTGACTACCGCAAAACCTACGTGGTATGAATGAGGTCAAGATAATGAAGTTACTGAACAATGTAACCTTTATGTATAGTCCATCTAAAGTTATCTTAAATGATTTTTCACTTACCGTACCTGATCCGGGATTAACTTGGATCAAAGGAAAAAATGGTAGTGGGAAGTCCACCTTATTAAAATTGATATTAGGAATAATGAAACCAGCCGCAGGTGATATACCTGCTGCGAACTTAGACTGGTCTTATGTTCCAGATTCTTCAGAAATATTTTTCCAAGGTATATCTGCGCGGATTTTTTATGAATATACAATTAAACTTTGGAAATTGAAGCCAGAACAATCTTGGAGCCAAATCAAACGATTTCAAGCCCAATTGGGATTTGATAATTCTTTGTTAGATCAAAATATATCCACTCTATCTCTGGGTCAAAAGAAAAAAGCATTAATTATTGCTGCCCTATTGAATCCAAGCAAGTATATGGTTTTAGACGAACCGTTTTCAGGATTAGATCAACAAACTGTTCTGAAATTGGTAACAATAATTAATAGTCTTGCCAAAGACAAATTGATTTTGTTAACTGCGCATAATTTTAAAGAAGAAAATTTAACAGTTGCCAAAGAAATCATTCTGCAATAATCTTCGAATTTTTATGTTTAAAAAAAGCAAACTAAAGCACTCGGGCCTTTTTGGAAAAAATACAAACTAAAACAACGCTTTTTTATTGGCATACGCTTGAAAATAATCATTTCTATAATTCATAATTTTTACTAAATGGGGTTTTATATTTTTCAATTGAGATTTTATTATCGATAGGACATTGATTATGAATCTGATTTAATTCTGTAAGCCTTAAAACTGACTTATGACCACACTAAAAAGCCGCCTTTGAATTAGAGGCTTTTTTGACAATGCTGTAAGTTTATTTTTTAGACTTGGATTACTTGTTTTATAAGGCCCAATAGCATCGTGCTTTTGCTTAAACTTTACGATAACGTTTTTATTTAAAAATAAAAGAACAACAAGAAATATTAACAAGGCCAAAATATCTCCTCCGAGATTCGTTAAATTTTTACCATAAATAATAATCTGGGTAAGCGAATCTCCAGATTATGTTAACGGCCAAACCTTGACAATATATTGAACCCAGGTAGCCATTGAATCCAGCGGGATAATTCCCGAAAAGAAGACTTGCGGCACAATGGCCAAGGGCAAAAACTACATCATTTGAAATTCTGATCCGGCCAACGCAGAGATCAAAATGCCAAAAGCCAGAAGCTAAAGATACTAAAACTAAGATGATTCTAGCTTTTACAATCAACTTCGTGATTTAATTACTGATACCGATTGAAGCAATATAGATATAGAAACTCATAAATTAACCATTGATATTATTTCGTCTATGATAATTATCATTTTAAAAAATATAATTAATTATCATAAATTGCCCGCTGTGGAAGAATTAGAGTACTTAAAAAACGAATTAAAACTTTGTTTAAATTGAAAATATCAATTTAAAATATATCTATTATCGTAAAGAGCTTAAAAATCAAAAACCAACTATTTTGATCACAAATATTTTGGGAATTTGTGATATTTTATATCCCGTAATTATTTTGCTTGCTGTTGGTGTGGTAATTTAAACGAAATTAAAACACCTATAATAGCAATTCCGATCATAAAATAAAAAGCCCAGTGAAATCCAACTGCAGCGGCTGCATTAGTAGATTGTCCGTTATTAATAGCCGCAAATGATCCTAAACTAACGATAGTCATAGAAATTGCTGTCCCTAAAGATCCCCCAATTTGACGAATAGTTGAAGATGCCGCATTACCATAAGCAGTATCCGCTGCATCTAAAGAATTTATTCCCGCGGTAAAAGTCGTCATCATCGTTAACGCAATCCCCATCATTCTGACAGCATAACTTAAAACAATAAGCCAAACTGATGTATTTGCTGTGAAAAAAGCCATTGGAAATGTACCTATAAATAGAGTAATAAATCCAATAAACGAAATGGTTCTTATACCTAACTTATCAAAAAGATAACCTGATAATGGATTAAAGATTCCCATAATGATTGCTCCCGGCAGCATAATTAAGCCGGTACTCAGAGCAGTTTCATGACGCGTAGTTTGTAAATACATTGGTAATACCAGTTCAATGCCTACCATTGCTAAATTACTCAGTGTACTTAAGGTTGTAGTCCAATTAAATTGACTATTTACAAATACCCGAATATTTAATAAAGGTTCTACTAGCTGAAGTTGTCTTCTACCAAATAAAAATAAAATGATGATACCCACTAATAAAATAATGCTTTGTGTTAGCGTAATGCGGCCCGTATTACCAATCTCAGAAAAGATAAATAAAATAAGGCCAAATCCTACAATAGATTCACCAAAAGACAACCAATCCAAACTAATCTTATGCGGAGTATTAATTTCAGAAAAACTTATAAATGCCCAAATCAAAATAACTAAACTGGCAATAGTTAAAATTATAAAAAGCATCCGCCAATCATAATATTTTAAAATTATTCCTGAAATAGTTGGACCTACTGCTGGGCCAAAAGCAATTACTAGACCTGTCATCCCTAAAGCTATTCCCCGCTGCTTTGGATCAAATAATTGAAAAATAACATTTTGAATAAAGGGCATCAATGCACCAGCAGCAACTGCTTCAATCATGCGCCCACTTAACAAAATATAAAAATTAGTAGCTGTTAAACACAACAGCGAACCGACAATAAATATGGATAACATTACTAAATAGCTATTGCGTGTGGAAAATCTTTCAAATATCCAAGCCGATAATGGAATCATGACTCCCACAATCAATAAATAACCCGTTGATAACCACTGAGCCGTAGCTTGGTTAACTTGAAAAGCCTTCATAATAGTTACTAAGGCATTATTTAAGAATGTTTCTGCTAATAAGGAAATAAAGGCTCCCGACAATAAAATAATCATCATAATATTACGTTTTTTTATATTAATTTGCATGATTTTTCCTCTTTAATGTAGTTTACTACTTAGTAAAATTGTGGACGATTTTTTGTATTGATGTAATTAATTGTTGCTGCTCGTCAGAAGTAATATCTTGAGTGATTTTTTGATTGATTTGATTCATAACCTGATAAATTTTACCGATATTATTTTTGATTAAAGTTGAACCTGAAGCCGATAAGGAAAGAATCGTTTGCCGGCGATCACTTTTTAAAGTAGAAATATTAATTAATTGTCTTTGTTCTAAGCGTTTTACAATACTACGAATGGTTGGATGGCTAATTACAAAAACTGTTTCTAATTCTTTTTGAGAAACAGTTCGACTTTGTGCCTCATAAAGATAAGTTAATAAGGCAACTTGGGGACCAGTTAAATTAAATTCCGTAAATAACTGTCTCATGTTATTATTCAATTCTTTTTCTATTAAGTTATTAGCCACTTTAATTAAAGGACCTAAACTGTTAATTTTATTATTTTGCATATTTAACACCTCAAAATGTAGTTTACTACCTATTTGCTTAAAAGCAATAAAAAACTGCTTAAAAATAAACTTAGTCAACGATTAATTTTCATAGCAGCCTGTGAATTATACTTTAAGGCTAGTATTCTAATTTAAAATAAATCGAAATCCTTCATTGGATTACCAACTAAATTTTTGCATAACTATACTCAAATAGACTACATATCTGTGTTTATTGAATATTATTTTTCAATAATTACCTAAACATTGACTATTACAAGGTATTTTTATTATTTTGGATATGTAATTGGGCAGCCAGCGCAAGGGGATCAACTTTTTGAATGTTCTCCTTATCAGAAGCACCAAGCAAATAATTGGACCACATACTAGATATCTCATAAAGCATTCCCCAGAAAAATCTACTAATGTTTCCCCCTTCTCTTTCAAAATAAAATGGGCATCGGCACTTGTTTGGGTATAAGTTGGATAATATCCTAATTTATCATATTCCTTTTTAATTGATTCCGGCGCTAGTTGCTAATGATTGTTAAAAACAAAATCTTCTTTTGCATTGAGGATATAACTAGCTTAGAGATTATTTTTATGAAAAGCATAACGTGATAACTGCGGAAATACTTTACCGCTACCTTTATCCTCACGCGTACTCTCAATTTTAATATCTATATCAGCAGTTTTTTCGATATTATCAAATATCACATTTCCATCTTTATCTTGAACAAAAAACCACGGAAATTGTTGCGCTCCAGTTGCTTGTGTCGATACAAGATCAAATAACAGTACAGTATAATCTTGAGTTTGTTGACGGCCCCAAAGCCATCTATTCCAAAAGGTATAATTAACGTCTGTTGCCCATTGATAATCGTGATACCCTTAACCATGGAAAGAAAGTTTCTTATCTTGATAGCGCCAAAATCCATTCACCTCACCTTTTGGAGCGGCACATAACCAAGTAAATGTTTGTATATCACTTCTTTGTGCAAACGCACTACCAAGACGCCAAGAACTAATTTCCCGATGTAAATTTAAATCAATAGTAAACTGTTTTTGCGGATCTTCAATATGAACGCTATAATCAGTCAAATTACCCCGAAAATAATTATTACCGTATTGAACATCACAATTACCCTCTTTAAAATTGCTCTCCTTATCTAAAATTGTCATCATATTGGTTGCCACAGTTCCATCTGGGAATTGTATATTGTAATAGACAAAAGGTTTATAACCTTCTAAAGACTGCAGTACTGGCACCTTGGTAATAAAATTTAAGCCAATCTAAATATTATCATCCAAAGTTATTGTCAATCCAACAGATGAAGCTACCGTGACTCCAGCCCCAAATGCCACAATGGTTATGTTAGGGAAGATTTTTTTAGCCTCAGATCATTTTGATATTGGAGCTTATGCAATGCATCAATTTTATGTAACAGGCTTAGGGTTAAAAATTAATTTATGGTTGTACATTTCTTCTGCAGCACCAGACGAGCTGGTATTTGATCATAATGAACACTTTGCTATTGAATTTGGCAATTCCATGAAACTTATTTTAGATAATGTTCATTAACAAATAATAAATAAAAACTCTAGATTTTCCCACTATTAATAGATTAAAAAATCAATGTTTATAGATACCAATCTTTATGTGATTTTGGGATAATCAAATTTTTTACAATCCATTTGAATAATAAACCATAATTATTAATTAGTTAAAAAGCTTTATTCAATCCACTAAATAAATTGTATTTGATGAGCATTTGCAAAATTTAAATATAAAAAAGCACTGGTCTTTAATTGACCAGCACTTTTTGAATGTTTAACTGTGTAATACTAACTCACACGTGTGTCCCATTGATAAATAGTTGCACCCGCTACTCTATTATTAGAATCCATCAATTGTTTCGAAGTGAATTTCTGCCCCGTTTGTGGACCATTCACGGCAACCCAATTAGAAGAATTAACTCGATAATTGGTTCCAGGAACTTTGAATCCGACCCGCGGTACATCAGTTAAACGTGCATTAGCAATAAAGGTCTTTGCACCTAAGACTAAACGATTTAAAAATCTGGTTGCATACAGCATATCTCCAGAGTAGGCATTAGTTAGATCAAAACTGCGAATATCTAAACTGGTTAATTTAGTATCTCCCATAAACATCTGTTGCACTGTGGTGACCTTTTGCGTATTAAAGTTGCTTAAATCCAAAGTAAGCAAATTTTTACAATCAGAAAACATGGATCCCATATTTGTAACCTTACTGGTATCCCAACATCCAACATTAAGATTCTGAAGATTTTCACATTGGGCAAACATTCCATTCATATTTTGTACATTGGCAGTATTTAAATAGCTTAAATTAACATTCATCAAAAATAAATCATTGAAGAATAGATGGTTCATATCTTTTACCATAGTGGTATCCAAGGCTCTCAAATCGAGATCACTAAGCGCACAGTTAGCGAACATATAACTCATATCGAGTAATTTTGGTGTTTTAATACCGTTCAATTTCAGATCTTTTAGCTGAGTATTATAAAACATATAACTCATGTCTGTAACATTAGCCGCATTTACATTTTCCAAATTAACATCTTGTAATTTCGAATACCAAAACATGCCATGCATATTAGTCACATTAGAAATATCTAAATTACTAAAATCTGCACTTTGTAATTGAGAATTGGCAAACATATAGCTCATATTTTGAACTTTGGATAAATCCAGAGTAGTTAAATCAATATTAGTAATCCCTGTACCATAAAACATGTATTGCATATCAAGTACGTTGCCAGTATCAAGATAATCCAAATTAAAATTGGTCAGACTCTTATCATTATAAAACATATTGCTCATATCTGTGACTCGATAAGTAGGCCAAAAACTTAAATCAATATCATCCAGTAAGGGATCATTGGCAAACATTTCGTGCATATACTGCGTATACTGCACTTGGAGATTAGCTAAACCCTCGATAGTTTTTAATTGTCTTAAATCACTAAATAAGTAGTCAGCATTTTTGGGTGCATAGACATTAGGATCAATGATTATTTTATTTAAATAATAAGAAACACCCGACCAATTGAATACTTTAGTTTCACTCAATTGGCCAGCATGAATCTTTAAAATATTTTCACCTGTTTTATTGTTTTTAACATAATCCCATTTAGCTGTGCCAGATTGACCGTTGGCAATCAATGTTTCGGTATTTTGGTTGGGATCAGTTGCTGCTTGAGCTGCTGGTTGCTGAGATTGAGTGGTTGTCTTATCAGAAGCTGTCGATTGGGTGGTCTTTACTGAATTTGGAGTTACTGGTTGATCAGTCGCCACTGGTTTAGCTTCAGATGTTGAAGAACCCGTCCCTGGCTGCTGTGTAGCAGTATTTGGTTTTTGATCTGTCACTGCTGGCTGATCAGTCGCAGCAGTGCTTGTTTGGGATTCTTGTGTTTCTGGTTGCGATGTCTGTGTATTTTCTGCAGCAGTGGAAGTGGCATTAGTCACTGGTGTGGCTGGTTGAACATTATTATCTTTCTTTGCCTGAGCAGCCAGAGATACAGGTTGCGGTTCAGTAGATTTTTGAACAGCGGCAATCGGTGTTTGATCAGGCGTAGTTGACATCGTATCGGCGTAAAGTTTGTTTTGCGTTAACACTAAACCACAGACTAAGCCGACAAAGGTCGTCGTCAAAGTCCATCTCTTACTTGGAGTTTTCATCATTATCAAGATATCTCCTTTCAACAAAAACAATAGTTATAACATGAAACCGGCTTCATAAGTATCATAGCACTAATTTATCAAATAAATTAATACTATTATTATATTTTTATAGTATATTAACCACATTTCTGATTATATTCAGCTTTATTATTGAAACGGCGTAATAATTCGAATATTTGTAACCAAATGAAACTATTTTCAAAAAAGCATGCTTAAATTTAATTTTAAGATTAATTTCTTAAATACAGTCTTAAATAAATGCTACTTATGTGATACAATACACATGTCCGGATAAGTTTCCAGACCTCTACACCTTTGTTTCTTTCACAACCAAAAAAGCACTGGCTAAATCTATAGCTAGTGCTTTTTCTATTAATTGGTTTAGTTGTTATATCAATTTATCTTTAGTAATTTAATTCGACTTGTTATGTTAAATTATTTGCACCAGATTAATTATCTTAATCAAAAATTAATTTTCAACCAAGCGAATTCAATTTTATGAGCATTTATTTAAAAACCAGTCTGCAGGTTCAACCATCCGTTTTTTTTTTGTGTGGTTAAAGACTTGTGACAACGGGATTAGTTAAATAATTGTACACGCGACGTACTTCACTGAGGCGATTAAGATCCAACATCTGCGGCTTGTTTTCATCTAAAGAGCCAATGCTATTCATTTCAGCCGGACTTAGAGAAAAATACCAAATATCTAAATTTTCTTGAATTCTTTGTTGATGTGTTGATTTCGGAATAACGACCATTCCGCGTTGAATATTCCATCGTAAAATTAATTGGGCTACAGTTTTACCGTGATGCATCGCAATCTTTTGAAGGAGCTCATTTTGAAAAATCCCCCTTCTTCCCTCAGCAAAAGGCGCCCACGCCTCTGGTTGCACTTTTTGCTGACGCATAAAATCAAGTTCTTGTGTTCTTTGATACAAAGGATGATTTTCAATCTGGTTAATCATTGGCGGGATCTGAACATTGAAAATCAGATCTAATAATTCGGTAGAAGTAAAATTGCAGACTCCAATGGCCCGCACACGTCCATCTTTATATAGTTTTTCCAGTGCTCGCCAACTGCCAAAATAGTCATTCAAAGGCATATGAATCAAATATAAGTCTAGATAATCTGTACCTAATCGGCGACAAGACTTATCAAAAGCATTCAGTGTGGGCTGGTAACCCATTTCTTGAATATAAGCTTTAGTAGTTAAAAATACATTGGATCTTGGTATTTGGCTCTTTTTCAAAGCTTGGCCTACGGCCTGTTCATTTTGATAACTGCTGGCAGTATCGAACAAACGATAGCCGCTGTGTAATGCATGTAAAACCGTCTCCTCACACAACTTAGGATCATTAATTTGGAAAACTCCCAAGCCTTCTTGCGGCATTTTGACACCATTACGAAGACTTATTTGTGCTACAGTCGTCATAAATTCACCTTCTTATTACAAAACACTAAGCTGGATCTTCATCAAGCAACATCATATCTTCAGGTGGATTATGATCGATGGCCCCCACAATTTTATGGGGAACGTACAATTCTTCCAAGTAATTAAGGTCTTCAGCTGTGAGATTTAAATTAAAGGCTCCCACCGCATCATCCAACTGCAAATCATGACGCAATTTTTTAAATAATCCACCAAAACTAATCTGCCGAGTGCCAGACAAAGCTTTCTCTAAAACATCAATAACTTCCAAATCAAGATCAGCAAAACCCGTAAAAATATCCGCAGACTTAACCTGATATTTGGCAGTTTCTTGAGCAGCAGACAACAAAGAATTTTTATTTTGACGTTTTGAATTTTTCTTTACTGCCTGAATATGCACGATAGGTTGGTAATCAACTTTTAAAGCGCGACGCCATAAGTTAGTCCATTCCGACTGTTCCAAATAATTTTGCGAATCCGAAAAGTACTCACGTTTCATGAATAATAAAACATGACAATGAGCATGATAAGTAATATTTTCCAAGTCTTGATCGTTCACAGTAACTTCCAAACTGCGCACATAACCCAACAAATTTTGCGAAACTTTTTTATAATTTAAAAGCCGATTAACTGCCTTACTCATACGAGAAATATCTTGTTTCAGAGTTTCACCAGTAGAATTTTCTTGGGTCAAAGTTAAAAATAAAAATCGACCTTGAGGTTCTTTTTGAAGTGCAACCTGCAACAATTTCTGCAACTGATTAGAACTTTTAAGCGACCTTCTCCAATTGCAAAGTGGACAAAGTTTAGACTTACAAAACCAAGTTTGAAATAATTTTAGACGACCATTAGGCAACTTTTTAAAGGTCAAAGTTTCACCACATTGTCGCACATTATCCGCTTTATTAAAGTGCAATTGAGCCAAATATTTGGCATATAAAGTATTATCTTTTTTCTTTGAAGACCAAGGTCTCAACTTACCTTTACGGGTCTTATCTACTAACTTTTGACTGGTTAAAATTAAATCTGACATTTTAAAAGCTCCCACCTTTTTCTCACGGTAAGAGCTCTAAATAATTTGCATTCTATGTAATTTCATTTATAATGGATTACGTAAAATTTTTAGAACTCTCACGTTTCCTGACCGCTAAATCATGGAACAAACGTGAGTGTTTTTTTTATGTTTAAAATCAATAACTCACAACAAATTAATTTTATTATTACTTCTAAAAAAAAATGCAATCACTAAAAAAAACGTAGTTGTTTCTAGTATGTATCTAGTATGTATCAAGATAAGAGAAATTCGCTTTGCTCATTTCAAAACCTCGGGGGTTAAACACCCCAAACCCCTGTTAACTCGCCATTGGGCAGGGAAACCTTTGGCAAAAAAATCTCCACTGCTGATCCTTGACGTCGTTCTCGCTTTTTATTTTATAGGGTCGTGATATAATAAAAGTACAGAGACAAATATATCTTAGCAATGAAACACAAAAGCTAATCCTACCGTTAATAGGAATGGCTTTTTTTGTGTGATTAGATGGCAACTAATTTTGGATTATCCTAATGCTTATCTAACCAGTAAGCAAAGGGTTTTAAAACTACTCCAACAATTATTGGAGCGATAAACAAGACAAATATATCCTTCAGCAACTAAACACACCCCCTCTCGGGGCTAGTTGCCAAAAATAATTATAACAAAAACAAATAATATATTTTTAATATAATCCTAAGAAATAAAATTAGAAAAAATTAGAAATTGACTCCATTAAAACAGCGTTTAAACATCTGTTTTTAAGATTATATAAAAATAATATTAAAAATATATTTACTTTTAATTTTACTTTTAGATATAATCTGAGTATAGAAAATTTAATAAAAACATGGAGGTGTCACCAATGAAACAAAATATTAAAAGAGCAAGTGTAATTACCCTTTTAGCTATTTCACTAGGCGCAGCAACAACTCCATCAATAGCTAGTGCAGCTACATTAAATAATCAACAAGATGTAACTGCAACAAATCAACAATAGTTTAATAAAGAATTAGAACAAAAAAACAACAATGTTAATATCAAAAATTATAGTGAAGTTCAATACGATGCAAAAAACAACCAAACAACAGTAACAATTTCAGATATTGAACTTAGACAATACTTAATTGCACAAGGAGCAAATCCAAATCAATTAGGCAATTTAGGATTAATGAGATCCTACGAAGTAAGCAAAATTGTTTGGTATGGTAGAATTAGTAATGGTAATGCCAATCTCTATTTATCAAAAGGGGCATTACAAGCAGCAAAATCAGTAGGATTTATCGGAACATTTTATTATGGATTATTCCGAGCATATGCAGGAAATTATTTCGGAGCTGTAAAAAGCTTCTTAAGTTCTGTAAACTGGGCAATTAAAATTACAAATACTCAAAACGGAAAAGTATACATGATGCGTGGATGCTGGTATGCAGGTTCATACGCACAATAAAGGGGGAGAAAAAATGAAAAAAACCTTCTTTAAAGAAATAACAAAAAAATACCCAACAAAATATACAAATACAATGAATAAAATAAATAAATTAACTTTAATAACACTAGATATAAGCTTATTACTATGGACTTTATCATTATTTTTAATAAAAATAAGACCATATGCAAATTTATTATTAATAATAGAAGCAGTACTAGTTATAATCAGCATAATATTTATTATATTAGATGCAAATATAAGAAGAAATGGAAATCCAAAAGGAAAATATTGGAATTATATGTAAACAAAAGGACTAGAATAAATCTAGTCCTTTTGTTTACATATCACGTTCCAAATTGCGTCTATAAGCCCTTAAACGCTTCTTATACCATTAGGAAGAACGAGAGGTACTTTTATCATTCTTAATACTTCTATCGACCACAGAGGCTAATTTTTCACTCTGCTGTTGATTAGCTTCTTGGATTTTAGATAATAAAATTTCCAAAACGCTATGCCAGGTACCAGAATTATCTAAAAGCCCTCGTTCTTGAATAACTTTTTGAGTAATATCTTTATCCTTTTCATCCTTTATTCCACCCAAAATCTCAAAAAAATCATAATAAGTTTGACTTAAATTTTTTTCTTTTAATCTAAGTTCTTGCTCTCTTTCTTCTAATTTTTTCTCCCGCTGAGTCAGTTCATTTTTCCAATCTTCAAACTTTTTTTAACTGACTTCAAAGATTTAAAAAAAACTTCAATGCTAATTTCAAAGGGATTATAAAGATGATTACTGCTAAAATTAACAGCCAAATTAAGTTTCCGTTCAATTTTACTTTGAGGATTTATTTCATCACTTATATGGTCGATTAAATCTTTAGTTTTAGAAACTTTTTTATCAAATTGTTGATGTTTGCTTTCCAAATCAGCTAATTTATTTTGAGATTCTTTGAAAAATTTAAGAGACTTTTCCTGTTCTAAACGAGCTTGATTAATTACTTTTTCAGCCTGAAAAATTTTCTCATCAGTAAAACGATTGACTTGCAATTCTTTTAGTTCGGCTTCAGTTTTAAAATTTTGATAATCAGGATTATTAACGCGTTGCAGTCCTCGTTCAACCTGCCAACCCTTAGCCTGAACAGCTTCCACAAATTTTGTTTGGTCTCGACTCATTTTAGTTTTGTTACCAAACATTTTTTTTGTCATAAAATTTAAAGTCTGCAAAGAAATAGTCGAAGAAATTACCTGCATGTGCGGAATATTCTCATCAAAATGAACAACAGCTGCCAAAGTACGACCATAAGTTTCACGGTCACTATTCATAACATCTAGGCAATCATGAAAAAATTTAATCTGCTGTGAACGGTCAAACTGATTAATAAAATCAGCACTAGGTTGAACCACAGAAGTAATTACATCAACTCCATCTTTCCGCAACTTTCTCCGAGCAGAATTAAGAGCAGACTTATAACTTTTTTCAGAAGAATAATCAGCACGACGAACAAAATCATCAGGACGTTCAGAACGCTTCTGATTCACAACTTTAATTGATTTACGGCGAGCTTGATCCAAATTATTTGACCGAGAATGATACAAAATAACATTATCTTTAGTTTTAGCAACATCAATTAGACGGTGGCCATCATCAAATTTATCAGCATTTTTTCATCACGAAAATACTCTTTCACCAAACCATTAACTGACTTACTTGCTTTAACTTTTTTACGGTTAATACTCAAATATTTAGCCATCTTAAAACCCCCACAATAACTCAATTATAGCAGATATTAACTTATAATAGATAGCTTGCTAGCTAGCTAGACTTACTACGTAAATCTGCGAGCCATGCGGGGCAAAAACCGCAACAAATGCTAACGCAAATGTTGCCCAAAGGACAGCTCAAAATTTCTGTTGAAGCAGAAAAATTTCACGTCCATTGGCAAACCCAAAACCCAAAAATCAAGACAGCACTCCAGAACTATAACAGCGCGTATCTCCGACTTGAAAACTGAAAATCCCCTGCGTCGGCTTCACAATATAATAATCTCTGCGCTTCCAATCCCAACGAGCAATAACCACTTCTGTTCCTAATTCCGCATCATCATCTGGACTATCGGTATCAATCAAATCTCCATTTTCCGCATCATCCAAATAGCGGGATTTAGTAGCCCCAACGATTGGAGAGGTTACTCTCTTAGCCCACTGCCAAGCAAGAGCTACCTGCGCCATAGTGGCCTGATATTTTTGGGAAATCTCATATACTCTTTTGGCAATCTGATGATCAGCTTCAAAAGTATGATCATATTTGCCGCGGGCAACGCGATCTGTTTTACTACGTAGAGTATTCGCTGACCAAGTTGGTCTCGCCAGTCTGCCGGAAGCCAATGGACTATATGGCATTAAAGAAACATTCCATTGTTTACAAATTGGAATCAGTTCATGCTCATCTTCTCGATATAAGAGATTATAATGATTTTCCATCACAGAAAAAGGCGTCCATCCATGGTCACGCGCCACTAATTGCATATTATAAAATTGATAACCGTACATTGCAGAAGCTCCCAGGGCCCGTACTTTACCCTCTTGCACCAATTCATTTAAAGTTTCCATGGTTTCTTCAATTGGTGTTTCATAATCAAAGCGATGAATAATGTACAGATCGAGATAGTCAGTTACTAATCGCTTTAAGGTTCCCTCGATTTCACGTTTAATTGCTGTTTTAGACAAACGTCCCGGGTTAAAATATACCTTCGACGCAATGACTACTTGATCACGTGCGATATTTTTTCAGGGCTTGTCCTAAATATTCTTCGCCGGTACCGGCAGAATAACCATTAGCAGTATCAAAAAAGTTAAATCCTAATGCCAAAGCATGCTGCACTACTTGTTCAGTTTGTGATTTATCTAAAGTCCAGTCGTGCATTGTTTGCGGTTGACCAAAGCTCATCCCTCCAACACAAATTTTCGATACTCTCAGATCGGTTTTACCAAGATACGCATATCCCATCGTCTCATCGAATTCTTTCATTATGAACATAATGATTAAGATGTTTTAATCGGTCGCAAAATTTGAGCGGGAGTTCCGGCCACCACCATATTAGCCGGCACATCTTTGGTGACAATGGCTCCGGCACCCATGATCGCATTTTCCCCCACAGTTACACCGGGCAGCACTGTGGCGCCTGCACCAATCCAAGCACCTTTTTTGATGTGCACCGCTTTTAAAATTAGATTTTGCCGTTGAGTGGGTGCTTCCGCGTGATTCATGGACAGCAAGGACACTCGTGGTGCTAACAACACATTATCTTCCAAAAAAATTCCACCCAGATCCATGAATAAACAATCTCGATTAATAAATACATTTTCCCCGATAAAGGTGTGTGCACCTAAATCCACCTGCCACGGTGGATTAATCCGCAATGTTTCGGGAACAGGATAACCTAAAATGGCTTCCATGGCTTTCAATTGCGCAGCTTTCGTAGCAGTTTGATTGAATTGTAATAATAATAATTGACTCGTGGTTTGCGCTACAAGCTGATCTACTTGTTGTTGAAGTGAACTGTCAAAGACGACTTTTCCCCCATTAATCAGTTCTTTTAAAACAGGATTTCCCACAGTCATCACATCCTCTGCCTTTATCCTAGGTGTGTTTCAACAGAATGTCTAATGCTAAACTATCATGACGTACTATGTACCAAAAACATAAAAATAACTGCCGGCAATTTTCTCAGCGATTAAAAGTACCTGCCAGGTGGTTTCTGACGATCAAAAGCCAAGCTTATCCTCATTGAAAAAGCTTAACGTTTTATCAGATCAGCTTAGGTTGTTGCTTGGCAGTTGTAAAATATATCATCTCCTATGTCTTTATTAAATAAATTTTAAAAATTGCTTGACATGGAGTAAACTCCAGCCTTTATATTCTTAATTTGTAAATATTGATTTGCAAGATATTTACAAATTAAGGAGGTTGCAGTAATGACAGAACTAAATAGATTAGACTTAGGAAAAAAGACACTCGCTCAAGTTGATGGCCCAGCGGCTGATAATGTGATGAATTCTTTAAAGGATATTGCGCCAGATGTGGGAAAATATATTTTTGAATTTGCTTTTGGTGATATTTACAACCGACCTACGCTGGACTTGAAGCAAAGAGAAATGATTACAATTACCAGTTTGTTAACTCAAGGTGATACTGCTGCTCAATTAGACGTTCACATAAATGCTGCTTTAAATGTCGGCTTAAGCGAAACAGAAATTATAGAAACATTTATCCAATGTCTACCTTATGTCGGCTTTCCCAAAGTTCTCAACGCCATTAATGTTGCTAAGGAAGTATTCAAGAATCGTGAATAACGTAGATATAGAAAATATAGATTTTTTATGTCACAAAATCCAAGCATCCAAGCACTTAGTCGCTTTTACCGGGGCGGGAGCTTCCACAGATTCTGGAATTCCCGATCTCGATGGAATCAACGAAATTCTCAAAAACGATGGTTTGTTTAGTTACGCCCATTTGCGTATGGGAGTTTTTGGGTTATTAAATCCGAATTTTGCCATAAATAATCCAACGGAATTTTATAGATTATATAGAAAAACTTTTTTTCAGCCTTATGCAGTTCCTAATAGTACACATCAAGTACTTTCGCAATTAGAGAGGGCTGGCATTTTAAAAAGCCTAATAACTACGAATATTGATACTTTACATCAAAAGGCCGGTGCCAAAAATGTAGTGGAATATTGGGGTAATATGCGACGGAACAGATGTTGTAGTTGTAATAAAAAATATGACTGGGATCTATTAGCTTACGATCAAAAGAAAATCCCCTTATGTAAAAACTGCGGTTCGACAGTCATTCCCGAGTTTGTTTTACGCGGTTTAGCAAGTTATCCCGCAGCTGTAAAAAAAGGCGAAGCAGAGATCAAAAAAGCGGATGTGCTGATTGTCGTTGGAACCCGCAGAAGCTTTTCTTCTTTTGACAATAAAGGAGTTATATTTGTTATTAACAATAAATATAACTCCCGCCATAATGATAAAAACGTTGTAAACATCACTCAGAATGCTAATGAAGTCTTTAAGATTCTGCAAAAAAAGTTGCAGCTTTAATCTAATCTTTTATTGGAATCAATGTATCTCGAAATGTTGTCGAAAGCTGTCAGTTATAAGTCCGTGCCAGCGGCCAGAACGTTCATCATTAAAGTTAGAAAGTCTGGCCCCGTCAACCCTTATTGGTGCAACAATGACCACAAGCACCAGTTGCAAACCCAGAAGTCTCAATATCAGGGACTTTGGTATATGTATAAAAAAGGAGAAAAGTAAAGCCATTATTTGGAGGCCTAGGGTTGGCGGTCAACATGAATATAATTAACTATCGCAATCCCTAGATATAATCTTCTGGATTTGTCGGTTGTTGCCCGAAATTATTACTTCAAAATTTTATCAAACACAATATATGATACGATCCATAAAACGATCCCGACCAGCAGAAATAGACCAAATATTTTCAACAAGTCGAATATTGTTGTATGGGGAAACCAGTTACTCCATACCAAACAAGGATACACAGTTATTAGCATAATTAGAAAGTGAATGATTGATTGTTTGATCAAGGAACAACTTTCAACTTCATAAATAACTGAGGCTGCAACAACTATTGTCACAATTAAACCTGTGAGAAAAGTCGATTTAACCTGGTAGTCCTCCAGCCGCTGTAATTTCATAATTCCAGCAAGTGAACTCATAATCACAAAAGGAATAATTCCCCGGATAATTGCCGATAAAATATAACGCATAAATTTTTCCTTAATTTAGTAGTTCATTGTCAAAACTTTTATATTAAAATTTTATCATAGTTCAATTTATAATAATAGTTACATTATTGTCTGGAAAATATGAAATTTAATCGGACTATCTTTGAGACAAAAGTGCCAGACACAACACTTTGAAATTCAGCCAAATAAAGTACAATACCCAGTTTTTTTAATTAAAGCAATCAGCAAAAAGAGTGTAAAATATCATGAGTTTTGACCAAATAATTAATCGTAAAAATACTTATAGTATGAAATGGGATGGTGCCCAATCAATTTACCAGAATTCCAATTTAATTCCTATGTGGATTGCAGATATGGATCTCAAAGCCCCTGAGCCTATTATCTCTGCAATTAGAAAGTATGCCGAACTAGGAATCTATGGTTATGTAGAGTATCCTGAGCTCACAGACATACCACAGGTCATAGCCGAATGGTTAAAAAAAAGAAATAATTGGAATGTTAAACCGGAAAATCTGGGTTATAGTTCAGGAGTAATTAATGGAATCAGTCTGGCTATTAGAGCTTTAACCCAAGAAAATGATTCAATCATCGTCCAAAGTCCGTTATATGGGCATTTTAGATCTGCTATTGAGCATAGCAAAAGAGTATTAGTAAAAAATGATCTCATTAGAGAAGAGAAAAGTTATTTCTTTAATTGGGATAAATTGGAATCTCAAATTGTTGCGAATCATGTGAAAATGGCTATTTTATGTAACCCCCATAATCCCACTGGTAGAGTTTGGTCCCCCGACGAATTACGCCACTTCGTTAATATTTGTCAACAACACCAAGTAATTATTCTTTCGGATGATATCCATAGTGATTTAATATTACCAGGTTATCAATATTATCCCGTAGCGTCTATTTGTCCAGAATATAGTAACCAAATAATAACTTTTAAATCTTTATCGAAAACATTCAACGTAGCTGGGCTGCAATTTTCATATTACCACACTACCAATAACACCTATTTGAAGAAGATGAAAAGCACTGCACAATATTCTTCTAATCCTGAGTGGCCTACTTCTTTTGCGTTACCCGCATTGAAGGCAGCTTATGAAAATCCCATTTGTGAAAAATGGCTGCAACGATTATTAGTCTATTTAGCAAGTAATCTTCAATGGTTAACTAAAGAAATTGAAAGTAAAACCCCAGCTATAGTTACCAACAGCCAGTCTACCTATTTAGCGTGGATTGATGTCAGTTATTTACATTGTTCTGAAAAGGATCTGTTGCATGAATTAAATAATAGTGGCATCGGGATTCAATCTAATAAAGATTTTGGGCTCAATAATAATGACGGTTTATTTATTAGATTAAATTATGCAACTTCTAAAGCCGTTTTAAAACAAGGTATTCAAAGATTAATAAACGGTTTAAATCACTTGCACAAGAAATAAAATACAGCTCCCTGGAAGTGTCTTTTACTGCCGCGGAGCTGTATTTTGCATACATAGTGATAATTTGTTCATATACAAATAGCAATCATTTACATTTGTACTGACACGTTCAAGAACCTTTCCATTAGTTCTTGGCGTACTGTTGGCTTTCCAATCTTGCTTTATAAAAGTCTATTTTATTATTCAAAAATAAAATGTGTTCTTCTAATTGGCGATAATTTTCTTCCAATCTTGCTTTTTGTTCATATAGCAATGACAATCTGGCATTAATTGTACTGTCACCTTGATCTCTTAAATTGGAATATTCTTTGATATTTTTGATCGGCATTCCGGTCTGTTTTAACCTTTTAATAAATTGAATCCATTTGATGTCATTATCATAATAAACCCGAACATTATTTTTATCCCTTTCGGGAGATATTAGCTTTTCTTTTTCATAATACCGTAAAGTATCAATTGTTAAGTGGGTTATCTGCGAAATTTCTCCAATTTTATATTTTTTTGCGCTCACTAGTAATCAGTCCATTTTTTTACAATATTTTATTTACCTAGGGAATGAGTTAATTATAATTATAGTACTAACACTTCTTTATTATAGTTGAAAAATAAGCCAAACAACAGCATGCTTACGCGTTATATTCAAGAGTTGCATACCAACGAAAAAAATAATTTGAATTATTTTTAAGAAATCTTCATTAACTTAAATTTGCAGTTGGATAGTTTCCATCTCAGAATTCAAAATATCCAAAATTAAGCCCTTTTTTAAGTTATCTCCACTTTAATCATGATAATTTGATAACTTTTATTCTTTAAAACCTGTAAGTAATGGATTTACATTTAAGAGACTTTTCAAATTTTTAAATCACTTATGGCGTTAGACATTCGAATATAAAAACTTTTCAAATCAATAGTTTTTTACTGGCGTTGATATTAAATCCATACGCTAGAATATAACATGATTCAATTATTTTTTTAAATAGGAGTTTTATCCTCAACATTTGAAACATGGAAAGCAGGTCAAGGTAAGCAATCAAATACGCTAATTAATTCAAATTTTTAAACAAAATCTTCAACTAGCGCAATATCTTATTCACTAACACCAAAGTATAAAATATAGTAAATGTTTGGGCAATAATAAACGAAGAAATGATAGTTTTGCTTTTACTAAAAATGGACAAAGGAAAATTTTGTAAAAGAACCTTTTCTTCACTTTTTATGGTTAAATGTTAAACTTAAAGGTTATTATATTGTTGTGAGGGTCCTAAACTAGCACTTAAATAGATTGCTATTTTCTTGAACAATACTTTATACTCCATTTCTTCCAATTTTTTCAAATGTATAAATACATTTAATTAACACTAATACTACCAATATAGTGTAATGATTTGCTTAAGTCTAATTTTTGAGGGTTATTTATCAGTTCTGTAATTTCATGTTTTAGCTCTTCGACATATTTTGGCTCTTCGACCCATATATTCATAAAGTGATTACTACATTCAATTGTAATATCCCCACTATGCTTTTTTAAAATCGTATTCCATCCAGTGTAATAATCCATATCTTTAGATTCTGCATGCCCTAAAATTATTAGTTTAGGATTCAGTTTTTCTAAAATTTCACTGGGAATATGACCGCTTTTTCTACCGTGGTGTGGGGCTAACAATACATCTATTTTAGGCCAATCAACGGCAGATTTTATTTTATTCATAAAGTCAGTTTCCAAATCTCCCATCCATAAAAATTTTGCATTATCCTGAATAGAGTACAGTATAATCGGAGAAATATTATTAGGACTGTTATCTGCCTGCTTAAGTGACAGCTTGAAATCTTCATTGGACGTATCAGGCCATAGTATTTTTATCCCGGCACTTCCTCTTTCTTCGTCTCCTTGATTCAACCATTTTCTACTACAGCCCTTGTATATATAAAAGGCTTTGTCTCTTAAATTACAATATTCTTTAAAAGACGGTGTTATGTCTGGTTTCGTTACGTTATTTTTAACACAGTAAAAACTCTCGATAGGACATATTTTATTTATGGATTCCAATCCATGAAAGTGATCTTCATCAGGATGAGTGGAAATGAACCTAAATATACCCTTTTTATTTCTTATATCTTTAATTTCATTTAGAATTTTTGTTCTATATTGTTTATCTTCTGGTAAATTACAATCAATGATAGAAAAACTATCAGAATTGTGTTTAATATAAGACATATCACCATTACTGACATTAAAAAACTTAACTATGCTCATTATTTTCTCCTTTTATATAATTTTCAATTAAGACATTATTTGCAAATTTTTCCCCAGCTTTGTGAGCTGAATAAGTAGTTACAATCCAATTAATTATAAAATAAATGTGTACTTTATAATTATAATAAATATATGGAAACATTAGCATTATTGGATAAAATATAACAAAAACAATGGACAGAACACTTATATCACGTGCCAAAAGATAATTTGAGTTTGAAAAGAAAATTATACTTTCATTTTTTACAGCTATATATTGTTCATACCATTTTTTGTTTTGATATAATTCATCTTGTTTATTTTTTTTAATTTCACACCAAGTAATTTTATAAAATTTTTTTAAACCAATTGTTGATACTCTGGGATCAGAATAATTTCCACAAAACAATTTTGATAGTGCTTTATTTCCAGGCAGGTTAGTGATTCTACCAAAAACCAAAATATTTTTTACATCTGTTGACAATATGCTATCTAAAATATTCATATATATATATATAACTCCCATGTTTCCAAAAAAAGTAAATAAGCTAAAAATGAAATCATAATTATCAACAAAATACTTATGTGATATTTTAGTTGAAAATAGAATAATAATAATGGAATTAGCACATATAAAATACGGAATATCTTTAGTTTTGTATTTTTTTAAATCATACATTTAACTATACCTTATAGATTTCTAGTTGAAAAGTCATCATTCTTGTTACAAACTATTTGTTGCTGATTTGTTTAGCATTTCGATCAAATAAATTAATTCTCTAGCGACCTCTTTTAACTCACAATTTGCTATAAATCTAACAAATTTGTTATTTGTTAGATGATTCAGATCTTTGTAGCGTAATACTTACACTAATAGAATTTGAAAGTTTCTATATTACTATTGTTTTTTGAAATATTAATTAATAAAATTATTTGTTTTAATGAAAGCATTTTTAATTACCCTGATAATTGTAGTTAAAAGTCCTTGTTTTCTGTGTCAATTTGTGGTAAATGATTGGCCTTATTTAAATCAGCGGTGGAACCTATAGCAGTATTGCCGAAATTGAAGTCTTTTTTTTTCGGTAGAATTGTCAACCATGGAATTAGGTTTTAGAACTTGAGCAGTGCCTGGTTTCACTTCAGTATTTGGATTCTTCACAATATTACCTGCTGTATTGTTGTTTTCATTAGGTTTTGTTGTAACTGTTGCATTTGTATCAATTGAACCAGTGTTTGATTTACTGGTATTATCGACTACTGTATTACTATTAGAATTGGTACCTGGCTTATGAGTATTTAATTTATTTGTTGTATTAATAACGTTTCCAATATGATTTACAACATCAGTGGTCTTGTCACCTGATTTACTACTAAAGTGATCCGTTATACACAGTAGTAATTACTGTAATATAAGCGTTAGTAACTGATGCATAAGATCCTAAGCCTGTAGACGCAATCAATTTAGTAGTGTTAATGGCTTAATGAAATTATTTTTTAAGTTGGATGCTATTATGATATTCACCTCACAGTTTCATAATTAATGATTTATATTAATATTCTAGCACAGTTCTTCTATTTGAAACCGTTTTATTTTTGTTGATGCATAATTGTAAACCAAAATATACTGTAATATACAAATGTAATTTGATCGAGGAAATATATATTGATCCAATAAATTTATATCGCATAACTAATGAAACTTAAGGATTTTCAATTCGAGGCCAAAAAATTCCTAGATTAGCAAATAATTTCACAAGTAATTAAAGGAATATGCTTTTAAAAAACCTCCAGTATAAATTTCATTTTTTAAGCTTTTTTTCTTTTGCGGGGATTAATTGTAGAAAAAGCGTCGCCAAAATTGCACCAGCTCCGATTATTTGCAATTTCCCTAAAACGGTTTGAAGAAATATAAACGATAACACTGTGGCCGTTAAAGGTTCAAAAGAGGAGAGCATCGAAGTTACTGAGGGTTGGATGAAACGTAAACTAGTTAAATAAAATAAATAAGCCAACATGGTTCCAAAAATGATAATAAATAAAATATTTCCCAATAGGTATCCATTTAGTTGAGGCAGTGGATAAAATGCTATATAAGGAATAAAAGGTAAACTACCCAAGAGCATTGCCCAACCCACTACTAAACGCGGATCATATTTTGTTAGCAACCTCCCGGGCAATAATGTATAACTTGCTTGGCTAAGCCCAGCGCCGATCCCCCACAACAGCGCTAGTGGAGACAACGAAAGTGAATTAAAATGACCATTAGTTACTAATAAAAAAGTCCCGCAGACTGCTAACAGAATAGAAATAATATTTATTCTTTGGGGCCAAGTTCTTTGTGCCAACGCTAAATATATAATAATGAAAATTGGTCCTAAAAATTGCAGCACTGTAGCCGTGGGTGCATTGCCATAATTGATAGCCAAAAAATATGTCAGTTGTGACGGCAGCATCCCTAAATAAGAAAATAAAATTAACGTTTTGGCATCATTCCCCTTTTGCCAAATACTAAAACTATTGCTTGTTTTTCCAGTTGTCAGTTGATACCAGATGAGTAATAACAGACCCGCAAAAAACAAGCGTATTCCGACTAGCCAAAGCGGGGACAGCTTACCCCTGGAAAAAAGACCTTGCGCTATGGTGCCTGAAGCTCCCCAAAATATAGCACCTACAATTGCATAGAAAATACCTTGTCTTGATTTAGTCATAAGGCCGGCTCCTCAAATTTCATTTGAAATATGCTTCTAATTATTAAACATTTTTTGATTCCAAAACATGTAAAGGTTCATTTTTATTATCTTTCTAATAGTGCCAGATATTAAATTTAATTATACATTATCCTCCAATCAACTCTGCTCATTTTTTATGATAGTGAACCCGAAATTTGCTATTTACAAACTAGAGTAAAACAGCATAATGACAAGAAAAAGGCCTCTGAAGAGGCCTTTCATTTTTTATTTCTGGGAACTTTGTGACTTGACGCTAACTTTTCCTCCAGAATAGTGAATCATATGATGTATTACCTAAAGTAAAAAAATTATTTAATTGAACGTCCAATATCAAAGCTAGGCAGCAGTTTGCTAATTAAATTAGTTCTAGTAGTTACCCAAGCACAGTAATAATTTTTTTAGTAAATTTGTCAATAATTATCATAGCTTGAATTGGGAAGTGTTTCCAAAAGCGAAAACTATCTCACTTGATTTTTTGATGAAGGGTCTATAAATCAGGGCGGAACAATTATTCTTAGCTTGATTCACAAGTACTTGAAGACTAGAAATAATCATTTCAAGGATCGACTTGCATACAGGTAACCTCACCTGACAAAATGCTGAAGTATTTTAGTATAGAGACATCTTAAAGAACCCTAAAGGCATTTACCTATAAAGTGTAGAATATATAGTACACACATTGGACTAATACGTAAAAAAAACCGTAATTCAATCACTGAATTACGGTTACTTAAATTATCATAGTGGCTTTACTTGATATATAAATGTTTAATTGCGTAAGTAATACAAAAGTAAGCATAAGTATGATTTTTATATCACTGAATTTTTTCATATGTATAAATTAATAATTGTATTGACATATATCTGAAAACTTTCTATAATTAATTTTGTGGATGGTTCAAGATACAATTCTAATGTACTTAGATTCTTAACATACGAATTATTTTCGTACTATCTCACTCACAAAATCGAATGAAGAATAATAAAATTTTCAGAGGAGGCTGAAATGAGCATATATCAACGAATTAAGGATTTAGTTAATGATAAACATATAAGTATTGCTCAAATAGAAAGAGATTTACAACTTTCTAATGGAAGCATGGCAAAATGGGATAAGCATAGTCCCAAATCAGAAAATATTGTCGCTGTTGCTAAGTATTTAAATGTTTCAACAGACTATTTGTTAGGAAGAGATACTAGCAAGAACAAGATTAATCCTGATAAAGATGTACAGACTTTGCAAAGAATGGCAGAAGAATATACCCCAGAGCAAAGAAAACGTGCAATTAAAATACTTGAATTAGCTATGAAATATGAGGAGAAAAATAATAATGAGTAATAATGATGAATTTGCTGACTACGACAGAGCTTCTATTATGGCATGGAATACAATAATAGACGCAGGAATATATAAATTTCCTTTTTCTTTAATAGATCTTTATAAAAGATTTTCAACAATAAGATTAAAGTCTTTTACAGATTATGCTGAGGAGCTCAATTCTAATATAAAAAATAATCATGATAAAGTTAGTGCTAATGATATTGCATTAATGCTAAGATCCAATGATGGTGCTACTCAAAGATTATTTAAAAAAAATATAATGTGCTATTTGATTCTGATTGTTCAAAAAAACCTGTTCAAAGAATTAGATTCACATTAGCCCATGAATTAGGACACTATGTATTAAGGCATTTTTATGATAAAAGCACAAATAATTTTAGAAGAAATAGTTCGAATGATGGTAAAAATTCTAAATTCGAGCATGAAGCTAATAGATTTGCTAGAGAACTTCTAGCTCCCGTTTTTCTGGTTGAAAAGTTTCCTATATATTCCACCAAGGAATATATAGGAAAATGCCTGGACATAAGTCCAGAATCAGCTTCAAACGTAATATCCTTCTATAAAAAAAATGCAAAAAGATACTTTATTGATGATAATGGTGACGATTTCAGCGCGTATAGAAAATATTTTTATAAAGTTAATTACTTTGAAGGACGCCAAAATTCATATATGCCAAATAATAAGCATTGTTCAAAAAATTTTGCATTTACATATTGTAAAAAATGTAAATGTTCTCAACAAACATTTAAAAATCAAAAGCATTGCATAATATGCAATTCTACAGACTTGTTTTTTGTAGTACCTACTAACTTTTTTTATTTCCATGAACAATTTGAAGAAAATTCTATTATTTTAAACAATTTAGATGATAATCATATAGTTATTCCTGATTATTGTCCTAATTGCAATACTCCCATAATCGATCCAGAACTAAATAATTGTAAAAAATGTGGTTATATTATTAGAAATACTTGTAAATCAAATTATCCATGCAATCTTATATTGTTACCAAGACGTGCTAATTTTTGCCCAGTATGTGGAGAACAAACTACTAAAAATTAGCATTTAAGTTCCAGAAAACAATAATTTTTAATATAAAATGGTGGGTGTTATAGGAAAACACAAATTTGAACTATTATGAAGGACTCTATGAAAATAACTGACATAGATGAGTAAAGAAAAATAATCCATATACACAAGAATTCTATAATTATAAAGAAAATAGATAATGAAGTTTTTTTCCGATTCACCAGAGAAGAAAATTGGATTACATCCCTGAAATATTAAATTATACAGATATTAATGTTACTTTGTAAGTTTAAACTCCTCTGTTTAAAGATAACTGTTAGGAAAAAGGTTTTTAAGCTATTATCCAAATAAAAAGCACATACAATTAAATGTATGTCTTTTTATTTTGTTTCGAAACTTTGAATATTACTTTCTTGATAAGCCAATCCGACATACTCAAAAATAATTTAACTTTAACACGATTAAAATTCCTATAAGTATCCAAGTTTCAATGAAAAATAAAAGCGTAATCCAGAATTGAATTACGGTTACTTATTGCTAATAATGTCGCAGGTGAGATTCGAACTCACGACCTACGGTTTAGAAGACCGTTGCTCTATCCAGCTGAGCCACTGCGACAAACAAGTACCATTATAATGAATAAAATTGATACTTGTCAATACCGGGATTTAATTCTAAAAACGTTTCAGATATTGATCCCGCTCCCACTGCGAAACCGTTTGCCGATAAGCGGACCACTCTAATTCTCGGGAATCGAGAAAACTCTTATAAAGATGTTTCCCTAAGGCATCCACGACCACGTCGTCTTCTTTGAGAGCTTTCAAGGCATTGTGTAAAGTAGACGGTAAATCAAAGATATGATTATCCCGCCGGGCTTTTTCACTCATGGTATAAATATTGCGATTAACTGGCGGCACTGGATTTTTTTGCTCCTTAATGCCCGCTAATCCACTCGCTAAAATAGCGGCAATGGCTAAATAAGGATTGGCTGTGGGATCAACACTCCGCAATTCTAACCGGGTGCCTGCACCCCGAGCTTGTGGAATTCGAATTAAAGGTGAACGATTTTTACCTGACCAAGCTACATAAACAGGGGCTTCAAAACCTGGTACTAGTCGTTTATAAGAGTTCACAGTCGGATTATTAACCGCAGTTAATGCCCGCGCATGTTCCATCAAACCATTTAAGAAATACATCGCTGACTGTGATAATTGATTTGGTGTTGTGGGATCGTAGAAAGCATTACCCTGCTCATTAAATAAAGACATATTAATATGCATACCCGAACCATTAATACCCTCTAAAGGTTTGGCCATAAAGGTCGCATGGAGACCATGTTTTCGGGCCACAGTCCGGACAACTAGCTTAAAGGTTTGAATGTTATCGGCTGCTTCAATGGCGTCTGCATATTTAAAATCAATCTCATGTTGTCCGGGTGCAACTTCATGATGACTGGCTTCAACCTCAAAGCCCATTTTTTCCAATTCTAAAACAATATCCCGCCGACAATTTTCACCTAAATCCACTGGTTCAAAGTCAAAGTATCCGCCATTATCATTTAGATTTAAGGTTGGCTCACCTTTGTCATCGAGTTTAAATAAGAAAAACTCTGGTTCCGGACCAATATTAAAAGCAGTGAAACCAGCACGATGCATTTGTTGCACAATCCGCCGTAAATTATTCCGGGGATCCCCAGCAAATTCACTACCATCTGACATATGAATATCACAAATTAAACGGGCAACTTTACCATGCTCGGCATTCCAAGGGAAAATTAACCACGTATTCAAATCCGGGTATAGTAACATATCACTTTCTTCAATGCGGACAAAACCTTCGATTGAAGAGCCGTCTAAGGTGGCTTTATTAGCCAAAACTTTGTCTAATTGATCAATTGGTACTTCGACATTTTTTAAAACGCCATTAATGTCTGTAAACATTAATCGTAAAAATGCTACATCCTCATCTTTGGCAATTTGGCGAATATCATCCGCAGTATACTGTTTTCTTGTCATTGAACCCATTCTCTCCTTATTCTTTTACCATAGATTATTCGAGCCATGGTTCTCCCAACGACCTACGCGCAACATCTCTTTATGAAAGATTTTTCGCGCCTCGGTATCGCTTAGACTGTCCGGATCATTGGAAATTTGTGGTGCATTAGTTTTACTCAAAACGCGTCGAATTTCTTGCATCGTCATTCCAGAATCCAAATAATCTTTGATCTCCAGTAATCGTTCAATATCATTGAGCGAGTATAAACGTTGGTTACCAGCACTGCGCTTGGGGTATACCAATTCGAAGCGCTCATAATAACGTAACTGGCGGGGGGTTAATCCCGTTAACTTGGAAACGGTACTAACTGGCAATATGGACATGTTTTTACGTAATTCTTTCTCACCCACGGTCATTAACCTCGAACATATGCCTACTATACCAATATTCGAAAACAGCGTCAACAAATTGTGTCAGCAAAGTTGACATCAATTATAAAATTTCCGCACAAGCATGTGCCAAAGCAATTCGGACATGGGCATAGGATAACCCACCTTGTAAATACAAGGCGTAAGGCGGACGCAATGGACCATCAGCGGACAGTTCAATGGTGGACCCCTGTACAAAAGTTCCGGCGGCCATAATAATCGGATCCACATATCCATCCATCATACTGGGTTCAGGGGTGACAAATGAATCCACTGGTGAGTATTTTTGAATAGCGCGGGCAAATTGCACCATTTTTTCCGGGCTACCCAACAAAATCGTTTGAATTAAATCCGTTCGGGGTTCATCCCATTGCGGGGTCACTTGAAACCCTAACTGTGTTAATAAGGCGGCAGCAAAAATGGCTCCTTTAATCGCATTTCCTGTTACCTGAGGCGCTAAAAATAATCCTTCAATCATTGCCCGTAAATTACTACCAGTAGCTCCGCCATCGCTGCCAATTCCCGGAGCTGTCAAATGAATCGCGGCGCGTTCAATTAAATCTTGCCTGCCGACCAGATAACCGCCAGTTAAAGCTAATCCGGCACCTGCATTTTTAATTAAGGAACCTCCCATGAGGTCGGCACCCACTTCCGTCGGTTCTTGGGTCTCCGCAAATTCACCGTAACAATTATCAACAAACACAATCACGTTAGGAAGGATCTGGCGGACAAAAGCAATTAACTGTGCAATTTGCTGGACCGTAAAACTGGGACGGGGATCATATCCACGGGAACGTTGAATGGCGACCACATCAGGAGCAAATTCTTGAAGAGTTGCCGTTAAATGGTCAAAATCCACTGTTCCTGCATCTGTTAGGGGTTGATAACGAAACTTGACTCCATATTCTTTCAAGGAGCCGCGGCCATCACCCGCAATGCCAATCACCTGCTGCATGGTATCATAGGGTTTGCCTGTTAAATATAATAATTTTTGACCTGGGAGCAAACAGCCAAATAAGCCCACAGCTAAAGTATGTGTTCCGGAAACAAATTGGGGGCGGACTAAGGCTGCTTCGGCTTTAAAAATTTGGGCATACATTGCGTCCAGTACTTCTCTTCCCAAATCATTATTACCATAGCCAGTTGTCCCATTTAAGTGCGTTTCAGCTAATTGCTGATCTTGAAACGCCTGTAAGACCTTGGCTTGATTGTCATCAATTCGTTGATCAATGATCGCCAATTGTGGTTGAATTTGTTGATCTACTTGCGGAATCAAGTCTTGTAATCGTTGTGGTAAAGTTGTGATCCAATTCATATCAATGCCTCCAAAATTTTTCGACAACGGCCCATAGCCGTTGTTCTTGTTGTGGTTGAGTTAATAAATCATACCAGTGCACCGTTAGTTGATGTCGAAAATAAGTCAATTGCCGTTTAGCAAATCGGCGCGAATTACGTTTAATTAAAGCAACAGCCTGTGCTTGCGAGCTTTGATGTTCAAAATAAGGAAACCATTCTTTATAACCAATAGCCTGACAAGCTTGTGGTGCTTGCGCCCGTCGTTCATAAAGCCACTGTGCTTCTTGGAGCAAACCAGCTTGCACCATTTGATCGACCCGCTGATTAATTCGTTGATATAAGAGCGAACGTGGAGTCGTTAATCCTAAAACTAAAAATCGCGTAGAACTGGGACTTTGAGGTTGTTCACTAAACTTGTGGCCGGAACTTAAGATGACTTCTAAAGCCCGCAGCAAACGCCGCTGATTGGTTGGAGGAATTTTGGCAGCCGCGACTGCATCCAGCTGTGCTAGTTGGTGCCATAATCTTTGGGGACCTTGCGGTTGTTGATATTGCTTGCGCAGTTGCGTACGTAGCGATCCCGCATTCTTTTGTTGGGGATCGTCACCTAAAGGCAAGTTGTCAATTAAGGCTTTCAAATAAAAACCAGTTCCACCAACTATTAAAGGCAATTGTTGGCGGGCATTTAATTGTTCTATGAGTTGTTGTGCAGCTATTTGAAAATCACGGACAGTATATGGTTGATCTACATCACAGATATCAATGAGTCGATGTGGGATCCCCTGCTGCTGCTGCGGTAAAATTTTGGCAGTGCCAATATTTAAGTGGCGATAAATTTGCATGGAATCACCGGAAATAACCGTTCCGCCAAAATATTGCGCTAAGCGGAGACTTAACGCCGTTTTCCCTACTGCTGTAGGTCCCAGTAAAACCACGGCCTTGAGCGTCATAAACTGAACTTCCTTTATTTTGAAATTTTGTTAGTTTTTAGTTGAAATTATAAAAATAATTATCGATAATGAGAATAAGAACTTCGAGGAGGTGTGTCTTAGTGACCAAAAAAGGAAATTTATTGGCTGGGATGGCTTTGGGCGCTTTAGCAACAGCTGGAGCAGTTGCTGGTTCAGTAATGGCTTATCACAAAAAAGTGATCCAGCCGCTTAATGATGAAGATGACCGCATTGCCACTAATCGTCGTAAAGCTAATCGCAAAGCGCATTCGGCTCATCAAAGCCCCATGCGTTAATCATAAGTATTTAACTAAAATTGATTATACTAAGGAAAAGGCTGAGACTCATAAAATATTGTCCCAGCCCTTTTTGTGATCCTTATAATTTAGTTGTTTTTTTGGTCTTACCTTTCCATTCATTAAAACCATGTTTGAGCCACTTGACATCTTGAAAGCCTTTTTTCTTAAGTCTGGCTGCAGCTCGAATACTTAAATTATCGCCTTCTTCATATAAATAAACCGGCAAATCAGGTCGCAATTGAGACAGCAGCATTTTCAATTGAGTATAGGGTAAATTACGTGCCCCTAGAATATGACCGGAATCAAAGTATTTTTTTTCACGTAAATCAATCAATTGGGCTTTGCGCATATTATGCTCAAAAGTCGAAGCATCTAATTCGCCTCCCAATTGCTTTGCCCGCCAGCGATAATATAGCCAAGCTAAACCATAATAAGCAACAAAAATTAAAATAACGATCAACAATGTATATACAAACGACAAAAAGTTCACCTCACGATTATTTATCTAGTACTAGTGAAGCAGCTCCAATAACTCCTGCTTCATTGCCTAAAGTGGCTAATGTTAATGTGGTAGTGTGTCCAATATCGGCAAAAGCATATTTTTCAAAAGCCTGTTGCACTCGATCTAATAAAAAGTCCCCTGCATTGGATACTCCCCCGCCGATCACAATATACTGCGGATTTAAAGTTACCCCAATAATGCTGAAGGCTAGGCCTAATTGATTGCAAACATGATTAACCACATGTAAAGCTAAAACATCATTTTGCTTAGCTAAATCAAAGACATCTTTGGCAGTAATATTCTGTCCATCGTCTAATAAAGCCTTCAGGGCGGAATCACCAGCATATTCTTGAGCCGCATCGCGTGCTACGTGAACAATGCCTGTAGCCGAAGCTACAGTTTCTAAACACCCTTGATTTCCACAAGTGCAACGGTAACCTGAGGGTTCAATGATCATATGGCCAATTTCACCAGCTGAGCCACCGTGACCATGAACAATTTGTCCATGAGTGATAATACCACCACCAACACCAGTGCCGAGCGTCACAAAAACCACATTGGCGGCATTATTTCCCGCACCTTGCCAACGTTCGCCTAAGGCTGCTACATTAGCATCATTTTCAACCAGCACGGGAATTTTCGTCGCTGCTTCTAATTGTTCTTTCACCGCTACTCGGTGATCCCAGCTTAAATTATAGGCACTAGTCACGCTACCGGTTTTGTAATCGACACTGCCTGGGGTCCCGATTCCAATTCCCAAAATTTGTTCTGCAGGTAACTGATACATTTCCAAGTGATGATTAATAGAACTTATAATATCCGGAATGATTTGATTGCCATTTTCTAACACATTGGTTTGGATACTCCAACGTTGCTGTACATTGCCTTGCAAATTAACAATGGCAAATTTAGTCGTCGTTCCCCCTAAATCCACGCCAATTAACTTTTTATCCATGAATTCGTTTTTGCCTCCGTTCTTCAATGGTGTGTTCATGTTGGAGAACCATTTTTGACGTAATAAAAATAGCTTGATCAATGACCCCTTCATGATATAAGCGATCGAGTTCGATAGCCATGAGTTCAATATCCCAGAGCCGTTGGCCCACATGAATAAAAATACCAAATTGTTTCAATACTTGTTGTACATCGTACAAAGTATGAATATTGGTTTCTCTCATATCCGCCGAACCCCTATCTGATATAAAGCAACCGCAATGATCACCAAAACTATAGTATTTATTATACGCCATCTAGTGGGGATCGCATCTAAAAATTGCTGCTTGGCTACTACAGTTCCTAACAAAAAACCAAAAATAGCACCGCCAATATGACCCCAAATATCAATTTGACCTAAAAATAAATCGAAAACCAAATTCAAAACGATTAAAACTAAAAATTGGCGTGACCATTGCCGCACAGCCGGATTATTTCGAAAAATTACTCCTAAAGCCACATACAAACCAAATAAGCCAAATAAAGAAGTACTTGCACCTGCCGATACACTTTGCAAGTTTCCTAAAGCAAAACTACAAAGATTACCGCCAACACCGCTCAGTAAATAGATTACTAAAAAGCGGCCACTACCATATAAAGGTTCTAAGCCCATTCCCAAAAAATAAAGCGTCAAAGAATTAATTAAAAGATGTTCCCAGCCAATGTGTACAAAAATGGGGCTCACTAACCGCCACCATTGTCCTTGTACAAGTAAGACATCTAACTTAGCCCCAGCCCGAATTAACGTATTGGAATTTAAACTGCCGCCATTCAGGGTTTCCCAAATAAAGACTAGGATTTGGATCAATAATAACAAAAATGTTGCCCAAGGTATGCGCCGTAATCGTTGCCAGATCATGCGTTAATCTCCTTTGTACTGGAAATGATTTCCGTAATCGGATAATCATAAGCCGCTTCCGGCCATGCCGCAGTGGCAAATAACATAACAGGTAAGACTAATACCACACTGTAAGTTTTGACTTGTGCTAAATAACGGTCATAAAAGCCGCCGCCAAATCCTAAACGTTTATGTGAATCAGCTGCCACAGCTAAACAGGGCACTACCGTTAAATCTGCCCCCTGAGTTAAAATGGGGCCCGTTTGCGGTTCCCAGACGCCAAACTTGGATCGCTGCCATTGCGTGGTCTCATTGATTTGTCGGAAAACCATTTGGTGATGAGGTAAGGTTTGCGGCAAAAACACATGTTTTTTCTGCTGTTGTGCGGTCTGGATAATTTTATGAGTGGGAATTTCTTGCGACATACTGTAAGTAATAGCTACCGTTTGAGCTTGTTGAAATTGGGGCAGCTGCAACAAGCGTGTTTCTAATTGCGCTATTTGTTCTGGTTTTTGTTGAATTTGGTTTGCAATCCGCGCTGTTTGCTGCGCGCGCATTTGTGGTTTAGTCAGCAATATAATCCCTTCGATTTTGACATTTTAGTTTTGATTAATAAAAAAACAACAGGAGCGAACCTGTTGTTTTACTTAGTTTCACGATGCACTGTCACTTTACGTTCCCGCGGACAATATTTTTTTAATTCCATCCGACTTGGATTATTGCGTTTATTTTTACTGGTTAAATAATTACGTTCATGGCATTCAGTGCATTCTAGTGTAATATTTACACGCATAATTAATAAACTCCTTTATTACATCATATACGACTTTTACATTCTATCATTATTCTTAATTTTTGACTAGAGTTATTTACTTTTGTCTTCTGTATCGCTATTACCAAAATAATCATTCAAAATATTTTTGACCAAGTTTAAATTATACTGGCCTTTTTCGCTGCTTAAATTCGGTAACACTACTGCCACAGCAATTTGAGGATCATCTGCCGGTGCATAAGCTACCATACTTAAAGTAATTGTTTGGGGAGGATTAGGATTATTAGGATTGTTGGGATCATAATAAAAGGACTGTGCAGTCCCCGTTTTCCCCGCAACCGTTTGTTTAATTTTAGCTAAGGGACGTGCGGTCGTCCAATCATTGCTACCATGAACCACATTATAAAATCCAGTTTTCACCACATTCAGTTGACTGGCAGTGCAGTCGATCCGATTTAACACTTGCGGTTGAGTTTCATTGAGTACCGCTCCGACAGAGCCGTCCCGATTGCTTTTTTGAATCGATTTCACAATATAAGGCCGCATCCGATAGCCGCCATTGGCGATTGTAGAAACATATTGACACATTTGCATCAAAGTATAAGCATCATAGTTCCCGTAAGCTTCATCCAAGGCTGAACCAGATTTCAAAGCGCCATTTTCCATTGTTGGTCCGGCAATTCCGGCCGATTCACCGGGCAGATCAATCCCCGTCTTCACACCTAGGCCAAAGAGGTTATAATTGGCCCGCATTTTTTGAAAAATATCCGGATCCATTTTGATATATTGATGCGGAATATATTTGGCGTGAGCTTCCCGCATTACTAAACGCATCATATAAATATTAGAGGAGACTTCCAAGGCTTGCTGCGCCGAAAGTGCCCCAAAAGTGCCCACGGGATAAACCGACTTTTTAATTGGCGTACTCGGTAAATAAATCGGCTCATCGGATTGCACACTATTTTCCGGAGTAATCGCGCCGGACATTAAGCCGCCCATAACGGTCGCTCCTTTAACTGCCGACCCCATCACAAAGGTACGATTCAAAACGCCTAAGGCATCATCTGAAGTCTTATTAGTTTGCGGATCATAATGCACTCCTGATAACGCTAAAAGCGCTCCGGTTTTGGGATTCATCGCTACCGCATAAGCTCCGTCCGAATACTGTGCTGCACCATTGGACTGGGCTGTAGCAAAAGTACTACGAACCGCCTGATCCACTTTTTTTTGAAATTCTGAATCAATGGTTAAATTCAGATTCGATCCTTGAGCACCTTTATATTTTTGTACTGAATCAATAAGCCGGTTATTGGAACCCACCGAAATTTGCGTTTGTGATTTACTACCTCGTAAAATCGGTTCATATTCTTGTTCTAAATAACTGGTACCAACCCGATCATTACGAGAATAGCCTTGCGCCAAAAATTCATTAATACGATCGTCCGGCAAACCTTGTTTTTCCGTCGAAACTTGGCCAATCACACTACTCATCGAATCGCCCATCGGATAGGATCGCTGCGAATCAATCCCGATTTGAACGCCCGGCAACTCCGCTTGATGCTCGCTAACTTCAGCTACTTCCTTCGCAGTGGCGTGATAATTTTTAATGTACACTGTGGAAAACTGATAAGCGGAACTCATTTTTTCAAAAATTGCCGCTGCTTGTTCTTGTTCGGGTGTTAAAGAAATTTTTAATTTCTTTTTCACATACTGAACTTCTCGATTGTAAATTTGCGAATCAGTTAAACTTTCCCTTTTTTCCGCACTGAGATTGTGCGTCACGAGTTGGGTAATTTTTTTATTTTGCTTGCTATCGGCCAAATAATAATCAATTTTATTTCGCGGGGTCAGATTATCCGTATCAACAGTGATATATTTTTGGAGACGATTAGCGATTTGATACATGTCAGCCGTTTTAACACCGGCGCTTTTAGTATAAGTAATTGCACTACTGGGCTCATTGCCGACAATTAAGCGTCCCTTAGAATCGTAAATTAATCCTCGCGGGACATTACCACTAATTACTGTGCGATCAGAACGTTCAACTTCCGCTTTAAATTTCGTAGCATTTAATAATTGTAAATACGCCAGTTGCCCAATTAATAAAGCAAATAAACAAAAGACCAAGAATAATAAGAGATTAAGACGAAAAGGTAACAGGGATTTGGTCGTTTTGGATTTATTGAATCGTTGCAATAATTTCACAATAGAATCTCCTCAGGATAAATTACCTAGCCATTATAACAAAAAAAGGCGGGGCACGAAATTGTACTTCCGTGCCCTCCCCCTTTAATATTGAGCCTGTTAGTCTTCCGAAAAATTGTATATGGGACTATCTGTTTGTTCATCGTATTCAATTGCTAAATTTAAGCCCTCAAAAAACCAAACATCTTCATCATCGTAATAATAGGAAATACCATTATACTGAACTTGGTAATATGGTTGTTGCGGTTTGGATTTAATAAAAGCTAAGGAAAATCCCTCATGAACGTTGGTTTTTCCGTAGACTTTACCATAAAAATGAATCCCGTCTCCCGGGACAAGTTCTAAATTGTCTTGATACCATTTTTGCGCTTGCGGACTTATTGTGATCGCCATAAACTTCACCTCACCTTAGGATACCTCAGATCAGTATGGAAAGCGAATTTTATTCATTAGTAACGTTAATGATTTTGACGTCAAACGATCCTCCTGGAGTAGTAATGGAAACGGTCTCTCCAACTTTTTTACCTAATAAAGACTGAGCAATCGGTGAGTCATTGCTGATTTTACCACTAGTTGGATCGGATTCAGCGGCCCCAACGATTTGATAGGTTTCCGGTTCTTCATCAGCTTCTTGAAAGGTAACTTTTTTACCCACCGAAACTTCGTTGGAATCCACTTCTGTGACATCTACCACATCGGCATACTGCAGCATGGTCTGAATTTCCGAAATACGCGATTCTACTACACTTTGTTCATCTTTGGCAGAGGTATATTCCGAATTTTCTGACAAATCGCCGAAACCCCGGGCAATTTTAATTCGTTCAATAATTTCTGGGCGTTTTTTTAATTTTAAATTTTCTAATTCAGCTTCTAATTTTTGTTTTCCTTTAGCGGTCATCGGATATTTTTTATTAGCCACTAATTACACCTCATTTATTATCAGTTATTCTTATTTTATGCAATTTTGCCACTATTTACCAATCAAAAACTCACATTGAAAATGCTGGTTGCCTAGTTCTGAAAGGAAACCAACATCCCAATCCCACCGTTGCAAGCGCTGCGTTACTTCCAATTCCTAACTTTTCCATAAAGGCTCAACTTATATAAAAATAACAACGCGCACATTTTCCAATTGGCTTATTAACATCTGCTTCGCTATACTGCAATGCTTACAAATGATTCCAAAGACCAGCTGGAATAGCCTGTGCTTGAACATTTAATAACAAAAACTGGTCCAAAAATGTCTTATAAGCAGTAATTTACACAGAAATAAAGTTCTGCATACATCTTGCGTTATTCGAGTTTTCAGACACGAAGAACTAATTTATTTTCGCCAAAAAGGCCGACTTAAATGTCAGCCTTAGGTGCTTATTGCCCCATTTTAGAATTTTTTTGTAAATGTTGAGCATAGCTAGTTGAATATTTGACCTCACCGGTCTTCAAATTAGCCACAAAGTACAGATAGCCCTTATCGCGCTCTAGAGGATTCAATACTGCCTGGACAGAATTCAGACTAGGCGAATTAAATGGTCCCGGACCAAAGCCAGTATTTTTATACAAGTTATATGGTGATTTTACCGCAGTATCTTTATTAGTCAAACTATGTTTATGCTTATTTAAAGCGTACATAACGGAAATATCGGACTGTAACGGCATATGAGCATCAATTCGATTGTAAAAAACTCCGGAGATTTTACGCCGATCATTTTGGGTGACTCCTTCGCGCTCAATGAGCGATGCTAAAGTGAGACATTGCTGAACGGTCAATTTTTTTTCTTTGATCTGATCATAATAGGGCAACAATTCCTGATTGGTTTTGGCGACCATTTCTATTACCAATTTTTTCAACGACATGCCCCGATAATAGGGGTAAGTCGCCGGAAATAAATAACCTTCCAAATGATACCGGACATCTTGTGAATCTAAAGATGAGTTCAACAATTGCGGATATTTACGTTGCAATTGCCGCATAAAAGTTTGGTCTTTCATCAGTGTTAAAAATTGTTTTTTACTAAAACTAGTCCGCTGAGCGATGACAGTTCCAATTTGATCTACAGTTACTCCTTCACGTATCAAGACATTGCGGTTGGGATCCCCAATAGGTTCCGAGCTGCCACCCTTTTGCAGCCGTGCCACAATCTGGGTTAATGTCATGGAAGGTTTAAACGTATAGTATCCCGCTTGAAAATCTGTATAATTATGCGACTTAACATAATAATTAAAGACAGTAGCACTGCGGATAACTTTTTTCTCTTGTAATTTCGACGCAATTTGTTTATTAGAAGAACCGATTGGAATCTTTACTTCGACTTCTTGATGATCGGAGCGATCAAAAGGTTGCAAAGATTCTTGTACAAAATTATATCCTAGGACTCCCAGAATCAATAATAAAATCACTAAGATCCCGACAATCCAGTAGGCAATATGATTAGCAACTTTTTGTTCCTGCTGAAAACTTTGTTTTTTGTTTTGGATCTGCCGTTTCAAATCAGATTCTGGCTCATGTTTTTTGTCAGAATTAGCCACAATAGTTCCTCCAAATATTAATCTCGATGATTAATTATACACAACTTTTTGGCTTTTAGTTGATTTTTAACGAATTTTTGCTGCTAATTGCGCCGTTAAGGCCGTTTGAATAGCGGCTAAATGTTGGTTAACTACGGTATCGGTCAGGGTCGCTTGCGGATCTTGAAAAGTTAAGCGGTAAGCCAAAGATTTTTCTCCGGCGGCAATATTTTCTCCGGCGTAAACATCAAATAATTGAATTTGTGTTAAATATGGACCCGCGTTGGTTTGAATTACTTGCTCCACAGCGGCATTTGTCACGTGCTTAGCGACTTCAATGGCGATATCTCGTGTGACCGCCGGGTATTTAGGTGCCGGATGATCAATTTGACTACGTTTTGGTAACTGCCAAATTTTTTCTAAGTTAAGTTGGAACACAAAAGTCGCAGGCAAATTTAACTGGTGGGCATAATGCGGATGTAATTTACCCAGAAAACCGACAATTTGTTGATCAACTTGAATCCAAGCACTTTGACCTGGATGTAATTGAGCTAATTGATCTGTTGCCACAAAACTAATGTCCGCTTGCTTATTAAAGGATGATAATAAAGCTTCCACATCTCCTTTGAGATCATAAAAATCAATCATTCGTGACGCTTGCTGCCAATTGGACTGTGCCACTTGGCCGGTCTTGACCCCTGCAATCATCTCAATTTCTTGCGGACGGGCATCTTGAGCGTGTACTTTTTGAAAAACTCGACCTTGTTCAAACAGCGCCAGATCTGTTTGTTTGCGGGCAATATTGTACACTAAATCATTTAAAAGTCCGCTAACTAAATTTTGCCGTAAAAATTCATGATCCTGAGTCATCGGCCAAGCTAACTGCACCGCCGTAGTTTCTGCATCGGTAAAAGCTTGTGCCTGAGTTTGATTTAATAGCGCATAACTAATGGCCTCATCATAACCCAGTGCGCGCATTGTGGCTTGGGCCGCTTTATAAAACTGCTGTTGTGGTTCCCAATGTCCCGGAGTTTGTGCCTCCACTGGTAAAGTGCTCGGCAGTTTGTCAAAACCATAAATCCGCACTACTTCTTCAATTAAGTCGGCATCTAAACTAATATCCCAGCGACGTAGTGGGACTTCAACCACTAATTGCTCACCTTGGCTAGTAACCTTAAAGCCCAAACGTTTAAAAATCGCAATCACTTCGGCTTGTGTAATCTGGGTTCCCAAAACATGATTAATCCGTGCAGTAGTAATTTTTATTTTGGGTAATTCCAGTGGACATTGGGCGCCAATAATTTGATCTTTTAAAACCGTTCCTTCACCCAGCTGGGTTAACAATTGGGCGGCCATATCTAAGGCTTCGGGCGTGGCCGACAAATCCAGACCCTTTTCGTGCCGAATCGAGGCTTCCGTCCGCAAGTTATGCCGCTGGGCTGTTTTGCGGACGTGTACCGGGTCAAAATAGGCTGCCTCCAGTACCACTGTGTGTGTGGTATCTGAAATTTTAGTGAAATTACCACCCATTATGCCCCCTAGTGCTACGGCTTGCTGCTCATCGGCAATCACGATATCTTGATCTGTTAATTCGTAATCTTGACCATTCAAGCCTTGGAAAGCTTCCTGGGGTTTGGCTAACCGCACATTGATTTGCGAGCCAGCCAATTTATCATAATCAAATGCATGTAAGGGTTGGCCGTAATCTAACATGATATAGTTTGTAATATCTACAATGTTATTAATGGGGCGGATCCCATTATTCCATAAATGAATTTGTAACCATAATGGACTCGGTTTGACCTGAACATTCTTCACTACCCGGGTACGATAAATAGGTATTAACTGTTGATCAGCCACGTTCACTTTCAAAACATCTTGAGCTGGCTGGGCAGCTTCAGTTAACTGCGGATGTTGAAAATGCGGCTGTTCATCATACATCGCGGCCACTTCCCAAGCGGTACCGCGCATGCCTAAAGTATCCGCGCGATTGGGCGTAATATCAAAATCTAAAATAGTATCGTCCATCCCTAAATAGCCATACACATCATCACCTAAGGAAACCGTTACTTCGTCAGGAAAAACGTAAATTCCATTTTTAAATTCTTCCGGCACAACCGTCTCATCAAACCCAATTTCTTGCAGCGAACAAATCATTCCTTGAGATTCTTCACCGCGCATTTTGCTGCGTTTAATTTTTTGATTATTGGCAATGCGCGCGCCCGGCAAGGCTACGATGACTTTTTGACCTGCGGCTACATTGGGGGCCCCACAAATAATTTGCAAAGGTTCATCGGTGCCCACGTCTACTTGACAAATATTTAGATGATCAGAATTGGGATGAGCTGTTAGTTTAGTTATTTGACCAACTACAAGTTTTTTTAAGCCGGCAGCCGGTTGGATGATTTCATCGACTTCAATACCAGTTACAGATTCTCGTTGCGCTAATTCAACGGGTGTTTCCGGCAAATTGACATATTGCGCTAACCATTTTGTTGAAATTTTCATTTAACTATTCCCCCTGAAATTGTTCTAAGAAACGGACATCATTAGCGTATAATTCGCGAATATCATTAATCCCGTATTTGAGCATCGCAAAACGATCCGGTCCTAACCCAAATGCAAAACCACCATAGACTTGCGGATCAATTCCACAGTTTACTAAAACATTGGGATGCACCATACCAGCGCCCAAAACTTCGATCCAACCAGTATACTTACAAATGCGACAGCCTTGACCACCGCAGGCAAAGCAAGATACATCGACTTCTACTGAGGGTTCCGTAAATGGAAAATAACTAGGGCGTAAACGAATTTGTCGTTCTTGGCCGAAAACATGCCGCGCAACCAGTTCCAGAGTTCCTTTCAAATCAGCCATGGTAATATGTTGATCAATAACTAAGCCTTCAATTTGATTGAATTGATGTGAATGCGTAGCATCATCTGTATCCCGACGATAAACTTTACCCGGACTAATCATTTTTAAGGGACCTTGACTAAAATCGTATTGTTCCATGACGCGAGCTTGCATCGGTGATGTTTGGGTCCGGAGTAAAATCTCATTAGTAATATAAAAAGTATCCTGCATATCCCGCGCGGGATGATCTTTAGGTAGATTCATCATTTCAAAGTTGTAATGATCTTCTTCCACTTCCGGACCAGGAATCACTTGATAGCCTAAACTTATAAATAAATGTTCGATATCGTCCATTACTTGCGTAATGACATGGGCTGTCCCTAAAGCACGTGGACGCCCCGGTAAAGTGACGTCAATAGTTTCTTGAGCTAATTGCACCGCTAATTGTTTTTGATTTAATTGATCCTTAGTTTGCGTAATTGCAGTTTGTAAATCATCACGGACGGTATTTGCTAAAGCCCCGATTTGTGGCCGTTGTTCGGCAGTGACCGTCTTCATTTGCCGTAAAGCTTGATTGATAGGCCCTTTTTTCCCCAGATATTTAATTCGAATTTGGTTGAGCTCCTCTAGATTGGCGGCTGCTTTTATTTGCTCTAAGCCTTGTTGCCGCAGCTCATTTAATGTTTGTTTTAAATCCATAATTACCTCCTAGTTTATCCGCCTAGAAAAATAAAAAAAGCCCCGTCCCCTCAGGGACGAAGCTCGCGGTACCACCCTCGTTTGCCAAAAAGAAAACACTTTGACACACTTGTTTGTCGTCTAACGCCGACACACGTTTTCAACTCCAGAATGAATTCATACAAGATTTAATCAGCTGCTCTCACCTTACCAACTGTCCCTGTTAATAAATCAAACGTATTACTACTTTCCTTCAAAGTCGTTGTTTTCAGTTTAAAACTTTTGAAATTAAAATTCAATTAATTTTTTTGAGTAAGAACTTATTTTTCCAAGCGGTGAATTTGGGGGCTATTGCTTCTTGAATTGCACATTCGTCATCTACCAAATTAACTACAATACTCTCCCAATAGCGGGGAATTTCGGTGGTGGCGCCAAACATATGCTTCACAATAATATCGGCCTCCATGGGACTCAAAGATGTCAAAGCCGCCGCGTTTTTCAAAGCTAGATGCGCATGTAAATAAGCATGCGTGCGAAAATTTAACTGTTGTGGATCCCAATCATAATAGAATAAATCATGTAAGAGCCCGCCCCGAGCTAAGGCCCGCGTATTTAAGTGTAGTTTTCGACCGATTAAATAACTCCGATAAGAAACCCGCACTGAATGATCAAATCGATTGGAATAGTGATGCTGGCGAATAGTTTTTAAGCGTTGAATCTCTGGTGTAACTAATAAATCATTGACCATGAGTAAATAATTGGTATCTTTTTTCCAGTCTGGTATTGAACCCATTTTATCCCTCGATTCTCTTGCAAAAACCAGCGATCAATAATACTTTATCGTAAACTAAACATCAAAACTCCGGCGGCTACGGCGACATTTAATGATTCCGCTTGACCTGATAACGGAATATATATATTTTGGTCAGTCATTGCCGTGAGCGTGGAATTTAAGCCATGGGCTTCATTACCCATGATCAGCGCCCAGTTGGCCTGAGGAGCAATTTGTTGATAAGATATTGCCTGACGATCCACCAAAGTTCCCCAAACAGGTATTTTTTGCTGTTGCATTTGAGTAACTACTGGAAGCAAATCCGCCGTGAACACAGGTAGGTGGAATTGACTGCCTTGCATCGCTCGTTGAACTTTAGATTGATAGACATCCACACTATCGGAACTCAAAACTACACCCTTTAAACCAGCCGCATCTGCGGTACGAACCATGGTCCCCACATTCCCGGGATCTTGAACCTGATCTAATAACAGCCACTGACCCGACCAAGAAGTAGGCAGCGCTGGTTTGACTAAATTGGTTACAGCAAAGATACCTTGCGGCGTGATTGTTTCAGCTAAAGATTGCGCCACTTCCGGGGTAATCAGGGTGGTTTGATCGTGGTATTGTTTAATTAAATGATGGACATCATGATTGATAAAATCCTGCGTCACATACAATTGGCTCAACTCTACTTTTGCTGCAAGTGCCTCTTGTACTAAATGTTCGCCTTCTAATAAGTAGCGTTGATGTTGGCGTCGTCCTTTTTTAGTGTGTAATTTTTTAAGTTGTTTAATTTGTTCATTTTTGACTGAAGAAATAAATTGCATAAAGCCGTCCTCTAAATAATTATTTTAACAGATCTTTCAGTTTAAAGATACTTTCGGTTATAATGATATTATTGTGTAAATCTTAGTGAGGTGATCAGCCACTATGGAAAAACATTACAGTATTGATATTTATGGTTTAGTCCAAGGCGTTGGCTTTCGCTATTCTACTTTTAGATACGCAAAAAAATATGATATTGTAGGTAGCGTTCAAAACTGTCCTGACGGTCATGTGCATGTAGAAGCTCAAGGCTTAGCCCAGCCGTTAGAACAGTTCATCCACCACCTGCAAGAAGGACCTAATAGTTTTGCTCAGGTCCATCAATTTAAAATTTCAGAGCAACCTTTAGCGAACTATACTACCTTTACAGTTGCTTAGTTTGGAGAATAAGATGAAAAAACGTTTGAAACAAGTTTTAGGTATTATTCTGCTACTTACAGTAGTCCTGACGCTCTCAGCTTGTTCACAACATGGCTTTGGAGCGGCGAATAAGCCTCCCTCCGGTGGCCCCTATGGTTTTATTTTTAAATATTTAGGAGTACCGTTCCAGAATTTAATGTTATACACTTCCCGCACTATTGGAGGGGCTGAAAGTTATGCTTGGGGCATCATCATTATTTCCTTTGTAGTACGCTTATTATTATTACCTTTAAGTTTAATTCAGCAAAAAAAAGCTACCGTGCAACAGGAAAAATTAAAAGTCATTCAACCCCAAATGAAATTAATTCAGGAACACCAAAAGAAAGCTAAAACTCCTGAAGAACAAACAGCTATTAGTCAATTAATGATGAAAGTGTATTCCCAAAATAATATTAAATTAACTGGCGGCATTGGCTGTCTTCCGTTACTTTTGCAGTTACCAATCTTTGTGGCCATTTATCAGGCCGTGCAATATTCACCTGAAATCTCGCGCGCTACTTTCTGGGGAGCACCATTGGCCAAGCCCAATGTGATCATTGCCGTAATTGCGACAATTTTTTATGTGATTCAAGCTTGGATGCAGTCGCGGACTTTGCCAGCAGAACAAAAGCAGCAAATGCAAATGATGCTGTTAATGAATCCGGCGATTACCTTTTTTATTAGTATAACCTACTCCGCGGCTTTAGCGCTCTATTTCTTAATCGGGGGCATAATCATTGTGATTCAACAAGCCATTAATGATTATATTGTGACGCCACGGGTACGCCAACAAGTGGATGCTGATTTAAAAGTCCATCCGATTGTCACTGTGGTGACTGAAGATACTTTTAAGGATTTAGCTCAAAAATATCAAACCGCCCAATCGCCTACAGCCAACTCTCAAGTTGACAAACAACTAGCGCAACAACATCAGCGCAATCGCCAACGAAATGCTGGTAAACAACAACATCATTCATCGCATAAGTAAAAGCTCACTGCTAGCAGTGAGCTTTTTATTTGTAGTTTTTTAATAAGCAAGGCCCTTAGAAAAGCTAAGGATTTATCTCATTGGCCAAGGACTTGGACTATTTTCCAAAAGCTGTTTTTTAATTTCAGAAATGGTAGACAGCTGCTAACTACTTATTCCAGCTCTTAGCCTAATTTGCGACAACAGACCTCACAAGTGATCACTTCAAAAGGTGTTTTTTGGTCGCAACTAATGGCAAATTTACCCGGAAAATGGTGCCTGAACCTAAAGCACTTTCGGCAGTAATCGAGCCCTTATACATTTCGACAATCTTTTTAGCAATCGGTAACCCTAAACCGTTGCCGCCGCTTTCACGAGAGCGCGCCTTATCCACGCGATAGAAACGATCAAAAATTCTTTTAATATCAGACTGTGCAATGCCGACACCAAAATCTTGGACGGCAATGGTTAACATATTCTCTTCCGTCGAAACCGATAAATTCATTTCTTTACGATCACTGGAATACTTTACGGCATTATCCATCAAGATCACTAACACTTGCATTAAATGATTCCGGTATATTTGCACCATTGTATGTGGGGGCATAGTGTCATCCAAATTGATCTTAAAATCAGGATGTAACATCACAAAATCATTGTAAGCTTGGTGAATCGTTTCATTGGCTTCTGTTGTTTCATGGGTATAATTGGTTTCAATTTGTTCCGCGCGCGTTAAATCCAGCATTTCTTGAATCAACTTTTTCATGCGGTCCACTTCGCTTACGGAAGCAGTAATGGACTCATCTAATACCTGCGGATCATCTTTACCCCAACGTTGCAGCATTTTGAGGTGGCCTTCTAAAACAGCGACTGGAGTCCGCAATTCATGCGACACATCCTCCACAAATTCTTTTTGTTGATTGGTATATTCCTGGAGTCGATCCAACATTTTGTTAAACCGACCAACTAAATCAGAAATTTCATCATTAGACTTTTGTAAAGGTATTCGTGCTTGAGAATCCGGATCTTCATTAATCTCATCCATCGTTTGATTAATTTGATTAATCCGATGCACTAATGGCTGGGTTAAAACATAACCCAAAATAATACTTAGTAAAATGGCAAAAATAACCACCAGTAACATTTTTTTATTTAGTTGCCGAAATGCATGATGATAGACGCGTAAGCCATTATTTACTTTGACAAAACCAATTAATTTCTTCGTATGACTCGAATAAAGCGGAGCCGTCGCCTCTAAATAACTTGAGCGATGAGTGGATTTTTTGAGCACAATTTCATGCGCTTGTGTGGGCCGCTCAAATTTCGCCTGAATCGCGCCGATTTTGAACAATGGTTGCCGTTGTGCATCATAAATGACAATCGCCAAATCACCGCGCGCCAATTGTTTGGACAAACTATCACGATACAATACTTCAGGATTTTCTGAAATAATTTTTTTGCTTTGTTCATTATTAAGAGATCGTCGAGTAACCGGTGGGGCTAAACGTCGCTGTACTTGAGCCTGCGTTAAGTTACGGGGATAAATATTAAAACGGCTATCTACTGCAGCGATTGTATCTTTCACATTATTTTCTTCGGTGTGCAGCAGAGCTTGACCCACCGACGTATAAATTAAAGTGGTAAAAATTCCAAAAACTAAAAAGATGGCTAAACTTAAAAAACACGTCCACTTAAATCGAATCGTAATTCGTAAGTTAGTTAACTTTGCTTTCATGGTCGTACAACGTAACCCGTTCCCCGAACCGTTTGAATATAACTTTCTTTATCGGGGAGATCAATTTTATTACGCAAGTAACGCACGTAAACATCAACGATATTCGTTTCACTTTGGGTAGCATCATTGCCCCACACTGTCTTTAGTAATTCTTCACGACTTAGAACTTTGCCCATATTACTCAAAAGCGTTAAAAATAAATCATATTCACGCCGCGTTAACTCGATCACTTTCCCGTTGCGACTTAAAGTATGTGCTTCTTTATCCATGATTAAATCCCGATACTCAATTTTAGTCGAGTGCGGGGCCATTTTTTGGTCTTCAATATCAATCCGCCGCAACAAGGCCCGCAGCCGCGCCAATAATTCCTCAATCGCAAATGGTTTTACAATATAATCATCCGCACCATGATCCAAACCCGAAACCCGATCAATAATGGAATCCCGGGCAGTCATCATAATAATTGGGGTACTTTTTTCTTGTCGTACGCGACGACAAACTTCTAAACCATTCAGTGTCGGTAACATTAAATCTAGTAAAATGGCATCCCAATCTTCTGCTAAAGCAGCATCCAAACCTTGACGGCCGTCTAATTCAACTCGTGTTTGATAACCTTCATGTTGTAATTCCAATTCCACAAAACGAGCCAAGTTTTTTTCATCTTCAATAATCAGAATTTTTGCCATAATTTACTCCAAATCTTCATTTAAATTTAACTTTATTAATAACTCTCCAGTAATCTTATCACATAATCTTTCGGACGTATGATCTTTTGTTGAAGAAATTCTAACCCCTGAATCATAAAAAAAACAGAACATCGTTTTCACCAACGCTCTGCTAAATTTTTTTAAATTAACTGAATTATTGCTCTTCATACCAAGAATAATGGAAAGTTCCCTCTTGATCCACTCGTTTATAAGTGTGTGCGCCAAAATAATCCCGCTGGGCCTGAGTTAGACTCGCTGGTAACACAGCGCTACGATAGGAATCATAATAAGCAATAGCTGCACTTAAGGCCGGCACTGGAATTCCGGCTTGCACGGCCCAAGCTACCACCTGGCGTGTAGCTGCTTGATATTTAGCACAAATAGCTTTGAAATAATCATCGAGCATTAAATTGGTTAGTTCCGGATTTTTTTGGTAAGCAGCCGTAATTTTTTGTAAAAATTGAGCCCGAATGATACAACCAGCGCGCCAAATATTCGCAATTTCTCCATAATTTAGCTGCCAATGATAATGCTCGGAAGCTGCACGCAATTGTGCAAAACCTTGAGCGTAGCTCATAATTTTACTAAAATACAAAGCCTGCCGGACCTGTTCACTGAAATCAGCAGATAATTTCAGATCCGTGGTTTGCGGTTGCGGTAAAACCTGACTGGCGGCTACCCGTTCTTCTTTGAAAGTTGAAATGTAGCGCGCATACACAGCTTCAGTAATCAACGATTGGGGTACCCCTAATTCCAAAGCACTTTGGGAACTCCATTTACCAGTACCTTTATTTTCCGCAGCATCCAAAATCACATCGACAATCGGTTTGGAAGAGCCTTGATCGTCTTGACGGGTCAAAATATCGGCGGTAATTTCCACCAGGTAACTGGAGAGCTCGCCGGCATTCCATTCTTTAAAAGTTTGAGCTAACTGGGGCATGGAATATTGACCAACATGGCGCAATAAATTATAACTTTCCGCAATCAATTCCATATCGCCATATTCAATGCCATTGTGTACCATTTTAACATAATGCCCCGCTCCGTTGGGACCCATGTAAGCTACACAAGGTTGACCATCATCGGTTCGCGCGGCAATTTGTTGTAAAATAGGTGCTACCAAATCGTAAGCTTCTTTTTGCCCACCAGGCATTATCGAAGGACCTTTTAAAGCGCCTAGCTCACCACCGGAAACGCCCATGCCGATGAAATTAATGCCCGATTGATCTAAGCGTTGATTGCGGGCAATGGTATCTTCAAAGAATGTATTTCCGCCATCAATCAGCACATCACCCGCATCTAATAAAGGCAAAAGCTGATCAATCACTGCATCCGTGGGTTTGCCAGCCTTAACCATCATGATGATTCGCCGTGGCTTTTCTAAGGAATTTACAAAATCAGACAAATTGTAACTTGGTACTAATTGTTTATCCGGATGATCTGCGACCACTTTTTCAGTGCGTGCGTTAGTCCGATTATAAATTGCTACTGTATAGCCTCGACTCTCAATGTTCAAAGCCAAATTTTTGCCCATGACGGCCATTCCAATAACACCAATTGTTGGTTTATTCATCAAATACCCCCTATATATTTACGATAAAATCTTAACAAAGATTACGGTAGATTAACAGCTTTTAATCAGAATGTTCATCTTTAGGAAATAAATTTTTTAATTGTGCAAATTGAGAATTTTCTAATTTTTGAGCCCGCTGCTGTTCTTCATATTCAGTTTCCGACATTACCGCCCAATCCTGACCATGCGGCATGACATTATCGTTTTTTTCCTGAGGTGTCAATACTTGAGTCGGAATACTCAATAAAACATTGTCAGCTACCGCTTTTTGTAAATCGATTTGATTATTCTCAATGGGTAAAATTAATTCCTGGCTCTCGAGTACCTCAGTTTCAATTTCATTTTCGGGTATTAACGCATAGGCTTCATTGACGGTCGTGGCGATTGGTAACGTAACTGGTTGCAAACTACGCGTAGATGGATAGACTAAGGTAGTTTTAATTTGGAACAGGCTTATGATAAAAGGATCATCGATTTGTAAGCTACCTTGAACTTGCACCGGAGCTAACGAAATGATTGCGGAATCACGTTGTTTGAGAGACGCTTCTAAATCCAGAGTTTGTTTGAAGGTTAACGGGTGCTGCCGGAATTTTTGTAATTCTGCGACTGTCCATTTTAACATTTATCTGACCTACTTTCTCCAAATAATTGGGTGACGACCAAAATTTTGTTCATTGACTGCTAGTAAATTCAAAATTTGATCCGCTTGTACGGCACGAGCCATTAGTCCGGTTCGGTTACCCAAAGTTTGATTAACATTGCTAATTAACGGCCAAGGAGCATGTTTTTTAATTTGATGCAAATACTGCTGACCCACACGGTTAAAACCTAATACATGGAGATAAGGATGCTGCCACATTTGCTGCATCTGGGTGGTCGTTAAATTTAATAAAGTGTATAAACAAACGCGTCGTAAACGCGCAAAGGTATATCGTTTACTTTTGATAGCATACAAAAAATCGGAAAAATTATTAACCTGCAAAATTTCTTGTTGCAATTTATATTGCAAACCTTCATTCATTTGGTAAATCTGTCCCAATTGCTTTAAATTCGTGGTTAACAATTGATATTTTAAAAACGGGAAAAAATCCTTCCAAGAGATGATACGGCTAGTTTGTAAAATTTGTTCACTGCTCGCTGGTAGTGCTTGTTGATAGGGCTGCTGCTGTAACAGTGCCTGTCGAATCGCAGAAGCACTTGCAAACTCTCCTTGCAGATGCGCTTGATCATGATCCACAGCTCCCGTACGCGGTAAAGCATGCAAGGCCAATGGATACTTTAAAGTTTGGGCGGCTTGGGCGTAGGCCAAACCTAACATTTGATTAGGCTTGGTCATATCTAAAGATAAATTTTGTTCAATGATTTGATTATATTGGGTGGCATAGGTATTCCGATAATCACTAAAAGCCGCTGAATTAGTGGTTAAGGTCCTAATTTTGCGGGCAGTTCCATAATAATCTAAATCAGGACTTTCCGTCCCAAAAACAAGATCAGTTACAGCCAACGCCTGTAAAATTTGCACCGCTGCTAAGGCAAATAAATTAGCCGCTTGAATGGATCCATAAAGAGGTAATTCCATCACTAAGTCTACTCCCGCAGCTAAAGCCATCTGGGTACGTTGCCATTTATCAACGATCGCCAAATCACCTCGTTGGACAAAATTGCCCGACATCACTACCAGCAGGACGTCGGGTTGAAATTGGTGGCGGATTTGTTGTAACTGCCATAAATGCCCCTTGTGTAAAGGATTATATTCAGCAATAACACCAAAAATTTTCATGCTTTTTTCAATAAAGCCGTTATATCCACCACGGTGGCATCGGACCATAATTTTTCAATTTGGTAAAACTCCCGACTTTCGTGAGTGAAAATATGCACAATGACGTCCCCTAAATCAATTAAAATCCATTGGGAATTCTTTTGGCCTTCCACGTGATTCACTTTCACTTGAGCTGCTTCTGCTTGTTCCAGAATATTATCCACGATAGCATTAACTTGCCGTTGCGTTTCCGCATCAGCAATAACAAAATAATCCGCCATTAAACTTACTGCTTGCATATCTAATACCGTCAGCTCATGAGCGTGTTTTTCATCGGCTGCTTGGACCACAAGAGCCATGACTGCTTGACTATTCAAGAAATTACCTCACTTTAATGTTTAACTACCCAAGCATTATAACTAGCAATGGTTAAAGGATAAATTTGGCGTTGTTTTTCAATTAAAGATAATAACGTATGTTCAATCTGATAAGCAACCCCGGCATCTAAATTAGTATCTGTAATTTGCCGGGCTTCCTCCACTCCGGGAAAATCACGTCCCGGTTCGGTGTAGTCCGCCATATACACGATCTTGTCCAAAAGTGTCATTTTTTCTGCCGCTGTAGTATGACGTCGGACCGCATTTAATATGTCTTCATCGTAAATGCCCAATTCATATTTAATGAAATAGGCTCCGACAACCCCATGCCAAATGGCATTGCTATAATTGAGTAAATCTGGATCCAACTTTTCTTGATAGATCATCTGGCGAAATTCATCATCACTGCGCTCTTTAGCGTAATCATGAATCAAGCCCGCAATTTGAGCCTTTTCAACATCGCCGTGGTTCATTTGTGCTAATTCCTTGGAACGCTGACTTGTCCGTACACAATGTTGATAACGATAATCGGATAATTTTTGCTGCATCTGCTGTTGAATTTGCGCTATGTCAATTGTTTCCTTGAGCTGCATGTTGATAAAGCCCCTTTTCTTCTATATAACTTAAAACTAAATCCGGCACAAAATATCGTACTGAACCACCATGCTGTAAAGTCTGTCGAATCCAAGTGGAACTGACATCCGTCTTGGGCATATTGACCCACATAATAGGGTAACGGGAGCTTTTTTCATAACCTTTGCGACAAACTCCAACCAATTGGACCATTTTCACAATTTCATCAACCTTATACCACTTGGGTAAATAATCTACCATATCGCCGCCAATAATTAAATAATATTTATTTTCGGGATGCGCGGTCGTTAACTCTTTTAAGGTATTATACGTATAACTAACTCCGCCGCGGTGCACTTCCATTAAACCTAATTCAAAATGGATATGATCAATAATGGCTCGTCGAACCATCTCCACACGATCGTTCACATCAATTGAAGTCTTATGATCTACATGAGGCGGGTTAGCATCTGGAATAAAGATAATCTTATTCAAACCCAGTTGTGACATTACTTGATCAGCCACCATTAAATGTCCAATATGCGGCGGATTAAAGGTTCCACCCATAATGCCGATTCGCTGATGATGATCAGTTTGTGCAGTTTGCAACTGCGGTTTAGTTTGAATTGTTTGATGAACTTCACTTTGCATTTGCTACCACCTTGATTATCTGATTTGATCGACCTCAAGGCTTAAGTTGCGCTTGGCCTTTTGGGGAGCGCGTTTGTAAAATACAATCACTCGCCCAATAGCTTGAATCTTGAGAATCCGCCGATCAAAGTTTTGTACTGCTGTAATAACATCGATTGGTGAAACTATTGCATTTTGTAATACCGATACTTTCACCAACTCTTGATTGTTAAGTTGCTGTTGTAATTGCTCCAGATTAGTTACTGCGAGCCCATTTTTACCAATTTGCAAACTAGCGGGTAATTTTTGGGCACGTTTTTTTAAAAATCGTTGTTGCTGCTTATTAAGCATTAGCGCCTCCTTAATTAATTAGTGCAGGACGGACGGTCGGCTTTAATCCTTGGGGTAAATAAACTTTGATTGTTATCCCAGCTGCGACTACCACCCAGCCGAGCCCTGCTAATAAAACATCACTTTTTTGTTTAATAGTTAAGGTATGTTCTTGTAAAACAAAACTCTTGGGATCATGAGGTGGCGTTAATAATTGCCCAATTTGTCGTTGATAAAAAAGATCCGCATGACTTAATTTCGTCCGGTGAAGATATAAATGATTTTCCACATATGCGACAAAAGTGCTAGGTGGTCCCTGCAAAAAATCTAACCGTGCTAAACCTGCAAAAAAGAGCGTTTGTTGGGGTTGTAATTGAAAAACTCGCGGATGAATTTCCGTCTGCGGCGCAATATATTTTAAATCAGACGTCGTTAAATAGCTACTCATTTGATGAGCATCCAGAATACCCGGGGTATCAACTAAGTCCCCGCCCTGAGCCAAGGGAATTCGAATTTCATTTAACGTTGTTCCTGGAAAATTCGAAGTAGTCACTAGTTCTTTAAATTCTGTGCGGGCCTGTAAAATAGCATTAATTAATGTCGACTTACCGACATTCGTCATCCCAATGACATAAACATCTTGTTGCTGACGATACTGTTCGATCGTTGCTAAAAGTTGATCTATTTGACTTAATTTTTTGGCACTGATCAGCTGAATCGCCACGGGGTGCAATCCCAAGCGCTTAGCTTGTTGTTGCAGCCAATTTTTGATTTTGTTTTTATTAAAGGAGCTGGGCAATAGATCTATTTTATTACCCACTAACAGCACCGGATTATGACCAATGTACTGTCGTAGCGAACGGATGACACTCCCGGAAAAATTAAAAATATCCACCACATAGACGACCAGGGCACGCTGATGACCAATAGCGGTTAACAAATTTTGAAAATCCACATCATTAAGTGGTAATTCTGCAACTTCATTATAATGACGCAAGCGAAAACACCGCTGGCAATACAATTCGTTTAATTGATCTTGTTGTAAATATTTTTGAAAAGTTTTGGCTGGCAGATATCCTGGCTGGTCTGGAGCCGTTGACTGTAAGGCAGCACCACAACCAATACAATAAATTTTGTCGGTTTTACTCATCGAAATGTTTCCTCCATTTCAGTTGTGGATCCAACCAATGATTCAACTGCATAAGTGGACGTTCAAAAAAGCGGTTCACCCGCGTTTTTTTAGCATCAGTGGCAACCAAGGGGCGAACCAAGATCGTTTTCAATCCTGCCAAATTGCCGGCTAAAATATCGGTTAATAATTGATCTCCCACCATGACCACTTCATCTTTATTCAGTTGCTGACGACGCAAATATTTACGCAGCACAAACGGTAACGGTTTACACGTACGGGCAATAATGGTGACAGGTAAACCAGCTACTGCTTGTTGCACTCGTTGCTGACTGTTGTTCGAGGCAATAATTACTTGGATATTTTGTGCTTGTAAAGCTTGTATCCATTGGGTCAAGGTTTGATCCTTGCGCGCCGGTTTATTCCAAGGAACTAAAGTGTTGTCTAAATCAGAAATAATGACTTTAATTCCCTGATTAATAAATTCTTGTGGTGTGATCTGCATAATTTGCTCTATCATCAAATCAGGTTTCAAAATTCCCAGAATTATTCACTCCTAGTACGTGAACCTTATGGTGGCTTGGTTTACGACACGATTATTTTTTATAAAAAAACGTAACTAGTGCCAAACTAGTTACGTGAGCTTATTTCAGGGCATCTTTAGCTGTATCGACAAGTTTTTTAAATGCACGTTGATCATTCACTGCTAAGTCTGCTAACATCTTACGATTGATATCAACTTGGGCTACTTTTAAGCCGTGCATTAATTTACTGTAGCTCATATCATGAGTCCGGGCAGCGGCATTAATCCGTGCAATCCATAATTTCCGGTAATCGCGTTTGACTTGGCGGCGATCCCGAAAAGCATAATTATAAGAATTAAAAAGCTGCGTAGAAGCTGCTTTAAACTGTAGGTGTTTAGCACCACGATAGCCTTTAGCTAATTTTAAAACCTTTTTGCGACGTTTATGCGTCACTGTTCCACTTTTTACACGTGGCATAAAATATTCCTCCTAGAAGTTTAGAATAATGCAATTATTTGTATGGTGTCAGCATCTGTTTGATTCGTTTCATATCGCTTGCACTAACCATTGCTGAATTGGCTAATTGACGACGTTGCTTCTTGGTTTTGCCATGGAAACGGTGACTGGTATAAGCATGATGCCGCTTTAAACCACCTTTAGCAGTAATTTTAAAGCGTTTCACTGATGCACGATGTGTCTTTTGTTTAGGCATAAAATTTCCTCCTACGCTACTTATTCTTTTTGTTATCGCTGATTGGAGCAAGCATCAAAAACATACTCCGCCCATCCATTTTCGGATGTTGAATGACTGTAGCCACATCCGTCGTAGCGTGAGCCATCTTTTCTAAAACATCTCGACCGATTTCTTTGTGAGTAATAGCTCGGCCACGGAATCGAATTGAAACTTTCACTTTCGAACCCTTGGTAAGAAACTTGCGAGCATTCTTCAGTTTAGTATCAAAATCATTTTGTTCAATCGTGGGACTAAGCCGGACTTCTTTGACGCTCACCGTTTTTTGTTTCTTCCGCGATTCGCGATCTTTCTTCTGCAATTCAAATCGATATTTCCCATAATCCATAATACGCGCCACTGGCGGTTTAGCATTAGGAGAAACCAAAACCAAATCCAAATTAGCTTGTTCTGCTAACCGCAAGGCTTCAGACTTTGATTTTACACCTAATTGTTCGCCACCAACTGAGATCAAACGGACCTCACGGGCACGAATTTTCTCATTCACGATCATATTATTGTTGCTATTCTTTTTAGCTATGGGTATCCACCTCCGAAAAATTAACTCACAAAAAATGCAGGCACTAAAGCACCCGCATCATATATCTAGTCGATCAATTATCAACCTAGAGGCCAAGGGCATAGGTGAGAAGCGGGGGCTTCTGCTTGTTCAATTCAGTTAATATTTTAGGTCATAACTAGATGGTTTGTCAAGAGCTAATTATAGGTCTTTAAAAGCGCTTGTAGTTGAGCAATTTGTGCCTGTAATTGTTGTCCAATATCCGTTTGCGCGACTGTTTTGCGAGCTACTTCCTGTTCTACCACTCGTTTTGTCGAAACTATGTCACTCAATTGTGCAATAGCTTGATGCCGCGTTGTAAATGGCTGCAAAGTCACCAGCTGCAGCCCATAAGAGTTATAAAGCAACGTATAACCGCCAATACCGGTGGTTTTTTGATAAGGTTTGGAAAAACCGCCATCAATAACTAACATTTTACCGTCAGCCATGATCGGTGAACAACCCCGCTTCACCGGCGTATGTCCATTAATTACATGTCCGATATGCGGATCTATTCCAAATTCACCTAAAATTTTATTAATGAACTTGACATCATGTCGTAAATTGTAATAACTATTCGGAACTTCGACGTGCGTCTGGGGATCAGCAATAAAGTAACGTTCAAAAGTTGTCATGGATCGCTTACCAAACAAAGGTGACTTAGGTCCAGTCCACAAATACCATAATAAATCAGTAGCTAGATCATCACTGCGCTGGGGGTTGGCATAACTCGTCCGTAAATTTTGTTCTAATAAATCAAACAAGGCCTTACCACGATAAGTGTGACCTTTTAAAGTTAAACCTTCAAATTGACCTTTTTTGTCTACTGGGACACAACCGTGAATTAAGAGATTATTATTATAAACCAAATACATGCTGCCCTTGGCCATAAAGAAATCCATATGCCGATGTAATTTTTCTGAATGACTAAATGCCTGCGTTAATTGCTCAATCACTTCTTGTTCTTCAGGCAAAAGTCGATAAGGGTGTTGCGGATCAACAGTCTGGAAGCAACCATTAACGATTGGATAGGTCTGCTGGTGTAAAGTAATTTTGGTTTGCTCGGCATTCAATTGAGTTAATAACTTCCGATCTTGCATCTGAAATTCCGGGCGACGGTCAATGGCCGCACCTTCTAATTTAAATTGAATGATGGCAATCGCTTGATGAATTTTAGTAATTTGAGCCAATTCAGCCGCTGCTGGCTGACTTTCATGCGCCGTAAGTTTAGGATGAAAGCCGGGATTGTCTTGATAATATTTTTCTGCCAACATCGATAAATGACGTAAATTAATGCCATATGCATCTTCCACAATCGCTAAATTATTATAACGGGCGCAAATACGCAGCAAATTAGCCACACATAATGGCGAACCTGCGGCCGCCCCTAACCACAAAATATCATGATTACCCCATTGTAAATCCACTGAATGATAATGCATTAAACGTTCCATAATTTTATCTGGTGCTGGTCCGCGATCGTAAATATCACCCACTACATGCAAGTGATCAACTACCAAACGTTGAATGGTATGACACAAAGCAATAATAAATTGATCTGCCGAATTTAAATTAATAATATCTTGGGTAATCTGAGCGTAGTAATTCTGTTTATCTTGTGTATTGTAATCGCCATATAACAATTCTTCCGTGATATACACAAATTCTGGAGCTAAGGCTTTGCGCAATTTGGAGCGAGTATACTTAGAAGCACAGAACTTGAGTAGTTCCAACAATTCACTAAAGGTATTCAAATACCATTGTTGTAAATCATCCGCCGCCGTCAATTGACTTTTAACAATTTGGAGACGTTCAGAAGGATAATAAACTAAAAACGCCAATAATTTTTGTTTATGAAGTGTTAAACGACCATTAAATAAAGCATGAATCTTTATCCGTGTGTTGCCGGAGCCATTGCGTAAGACATGATCAAAGGCAGCAAACTCTCCGTGTATATCACTCATAAACGCTTCTGTGCTTTTGGGCAAATTTAAGATTGCTTTTAAATTAATAATTTCTGTTGTCACTGCTGCACGTGTAGGATATTTTTCTGCTAGTAATTTTTGTGCTAATGTCTGCGTGCTTGCTCACCTCGTTAACTTTCAATTTTATTTTCATTATACCAATAATCAAAATACAAACCAAATAGTCTTATTAATGGGATTAATCTAAAAATTAGCTAGTAGACCAATTAGTTGCTTGTCCTTCTCTGTGAAAATAATTTCTGATTGTTTAGCCCCACTCAGATAATCCGCAGATACTAAAAAAGAAAAAAAGTCAATTTATCTGTCAAAAGATAAATTGACCTTTATTGTAAAGAAACATTCGGCGTTTTTATTTGCCTGAACGAGAATAATTTTTAACATCCGCTACAACACTATCAATAAACATACTAATATCTTCTTCAGTACTATCACTTTCGCCATAGCGCCGCACAGAAACACTGGCGTTATTAATTTCCTGATCACCAATGACGACGGTATACGGGATTTTTTGCGTTTGTGATTCACGAATTTTATAACTCATCTTATCATCGCGATCATCAATTTCCACTCGTAGGCCTTGTTTACGCATATCATCTTGTAATTTTTTGGTATATTCATAATGTACTTCATTTTTAACAGGAATCAGGTTAACTTGAATAGGTGCCAACCATGTTGGGAAAGCTCCTTTATACATTTCAATCAAATAAGCAATAAAACGTTCCATCGTCGAAACAATTCCCCGATGAATCATGACGGGACGATGTTCTTTACCATCTTCACCCACATAAGTTAATTGAAAGCGTTCCGGCTGCATAAAGTCCAGTTGAATGGTTGATAAGGTTTCTTCGTTACCTAACGCTGTTTTGGTTTGCACATCTAATTTAGGACCATAAAAGGCGGCTTCACCTTCAGCTTCATAGTAGTCCAAACCTAATTCATCCATCGCTGCCTTCAGCATGCCTTGGGATTGATCCCACATTTGATCATCGTCAAAATATTTTTCTGTATTCGCCGGATCCCGATAGCTCAAGCGGAAGGAATAATTTGTAATATTAAAATCATGGTAAACATCCAACATCAATTGTAAAACTTTTTTAAACTCATCTTGGATTTGATCCAAAGCTACAAAAGTATGACCATCATTTAAGGTCATTTCCCGCACACGTTGGAGTCCGGACAAAGCGCCTGATTTTTCATAACGGTGCATCATTCCTAATTCCGCAATTCGAATAGGTAACTCCCGATAGGAACGAATATGATGTTTATAAATTTGAATATGGGAAGGACAGTTCATCGGCCGTAATTCTAGTAATTCTCCTTCGCCCATATCCATTGGCGGAAACATATCGTCACGATAATGATCCCAGTGACCGGAAGTTTTATAAGCATTGACATTCATTAAGACCGGGGTATAAACATGTTGATAACCGGCAGCGACTTCTTTATCAATAATGTAACGCTCCAGTGTCCGCCGAATAGTTGCGCCTTTAGGCATCCAGTAAGCCAGGCCCGCACCTACTTTGGGATCAACAAAGAACAAATCCAAGTCCCGGCCTAAAGTCCGATGGTCACGTTCTTTAATCTCTTCGCGCCGTTTTAAATCAGCCTGTAGATCGGCTTCATTGGCAAAAGCCGTACCATAAATGCGTTGCAGCATCGGATTGCTTGACTTTCCCTGCCAATAAGCGCCAGCCACGGATAATAGCTGATAATGTTTTAAATCGCTTGCTTTTGGTAATAAAGCAGGTTCCCCAAAATCTACATAATCACCCATTTGATAAACTGGAATTTGCACACTATCATAAGCGTTCACCAAGGCTAATTTGTAAGGGTCATTCTGAAACTCTTGTTGCAAATCCGCTTTAGCGACCATTTTTCGTTCAATTGGTTGATTGGCCTTAATTAACGCTGCGATGTCTTTTTGCAGTTCAGGTAATTCATCGACACTAATTTGCGATTCAGGCTTATCGGTATCTAAATAAAAACCATCATCATTGGCTTGTTTTTCACCAAAATGAATCGCAGGATATTTTTGTTTAACGGCCACGCCTAACAAGAAAATAGCAGTATTGCGAACTACTTCTAAAGCAGCAGCATCTTGATTTTTGATAATTTCAATTTTCGCATCTTGATTAATTGGTCGGAGAATATCCACTAAAACTCCATTGATTTTGGCAGCTACCGCCGCTTTCTTTAAGCTATTACTCAATGATCCGGCCACAGCTAAAGGTGTTACTTGCTTATCAAATTCCCGTAGTGAACCATCTGGAAATTCTAATTTGATTTGTGCCATAATTTTATCCTCCAAACAAAAAGTCCCTCGGAAGTAACTTCCGAGGGACGTATACTTAGATACGCGGTTCCACCCACATTAAAGTTTTCACAGAAAAAACTTTATCTCTACAGTCAATAAAGCGACTAACCCGTTATTCAAACTAGTAATGGTAAAGCTTTCCCAATGAGAAACTTGCAGTCGATGGTTTTCTCTCCCTGAGTTGGAAATTCAAAAGGTATGGTCATATTAAAACACGTTTCATTAAAGTTTGCAAATATTAATTTAATTATTTTTCAAAACGGCGGTTAGGACCAGCTACAATCACTTCGCGCGCTAAAAAACGAATTCGCTCCATAATCCGGGCCGCTTTAATCGGTTCTTGATCTCCGCGCTGATTCACAGCCAGATGTAATTTCAAATCATGCATTGTAAAATTGGAAGAGAAAAAAGTAGGCAATTTTTCTTGCATCCGGTACTGCAAAATAACCCCTAATACTTCGTCTCGAATCCAAGAACTTAAAGCATCGGCCCCCAAGTCGTCTAACATTAAAATCGGTACCGCTTGAATCTTATGCACACGTTCCAACACCGAATTATCGCCAATGGCGTTTTTCATTTGAACGGCAAAAGTAGGAAAATGAACCAACAAAACATTATGATCTTTATGGACTAACTCGTTGGCAATAGCTGCCAGTAAATACGTTTTGCCGACACCAAAATCACCCGCCAAGTAGAGTCCGGGGATAAACTCTCCTGAGTGCTGGGGATAAGTGGAGACAAATTCTAAAGCTGCCACATAAGCAGCCAGCCTTCCCTCCGAACCCTGTGCAAAATCTTCCAAGCTAGCTTGCCGCACGTCACTTGCCATATCAATAGTTTGAAACTTTTGTTGAAAATATTGTTGCCGTTGTCGTTGACGCAAAGCAGCATCCGGCTGATAACTTACATGAATTGTTTGATTAACCCAAATCAAATGCGGTTGATAATCCCCGGTAAAATGAGCTTGACCTTTAGCATGCACAAATTCATAAATGGCATCTAAATTTCTTTTAATCACCGCAGATTCAGGAGGAATCTGATAAGTGGTCAAGAAGGATTGCACATCAGGATCCTTCAAAGCCGATTGTAACAAATTTTCATAATGCTTATCCCATTGATGTTGATGAACAATTTGCGCCAATTGCGCTGCCAAATCTTTCATTGTTTTCACCTATTATGAAGATTGATTTTTATATTTTTTCCATTGGGCTTTTGCTTGGGCTAATTTTTTAGGATCCACTTTTTGGGCTGGATGTTGCTTCCAATCAGTCACTGGTTCTTGGCGGACAGATTGGGAACGTGAATGCTTGAAAGCTGTTTTTGCCCTTGGCGTGGTGGAAGTTGTCGTTAAACGATTCGAATAATTTGTTAAATATTGCAGCGCATCCGCTGCCGTAGTTATGTTATGTTGCAGCCAATCATTAGCAATCTTTTCCACTAATCCCTGAGTTAAAGTAGCCGAATTATTCAACACGTAATCCACCAAAATGTTGATCACTTCATTAGGCAAAACCGCCCGCTCTTGTAATTGACGTAACACCCGCGTCTCGGCACTACCTACAAAGCCTTTTTGAGTTTGCTTTTTAGCTGCCAGAAAATCGGCCGGAGCTAAGCGTTGTGCTTGTTGCAGTAATTGACGCTGCGCCGGTTTCCAATCTGCGGTTTGAGAAGAGGCAGTCGGGGCAGTGGCCTGAAGTCGAGCTGTCTTTTGTGCTGTTAAATTAACTCGTTTTTCAAAACGTTTTTGAGTTAAATTCTGTAAGCGCGGCAAATCCATTTTATTAGTTCGCACATCTAACGTATTGATAATTAAGTCTGCTAGTTCGATTTCCGACACCCCATAAAAGGCGTGCAAATTAAACAACTCACTTTGATATCGAGCTATTTCGGTGGACGTGATATGATATTTTTCCAACAATTGTTCCAATAACTGCCAATCAAAGGTTGCCAGTTGCTCTGGCGTATAATGCGGCGGCACAGCTGGCTGAGCTGATGGCTCATTAGGCGAGTCCGTACTCATTTGCATGAGACCATAACTAGATAAAGTAAATACCTCTAAAAAACTCTTAGTAATCTCTTGTCTGTGATCTGGCAATTTAAAGGTTGTTAAATATTTTTTTGATAATTGCTGAAAATCAGCAGCACCAATTTTTTCATATAGAAAAGTTTTTAAAATATTATCATGTAAAAATTCTCGAGGCGTTAGCGGTACATGTAGCTGATAAATTAAATATTGACCTAGTTGATCTTGAGCCCTGTAAGTGCTCAATAAGGCTACAGCTTCTAATTTAATCCGTGCCTCATAAAAAGTAACCGCATCCATATCTAAAAGATTGAAAAGTTGGGCATGAGCTGATCGTTGGGACAACAGCGGTTGTTGATGTTGCCACAAGAGCTGATATAAGCTAAGCGCGGCACTACCCACCAGGGGTTGATATAAATCAATTAACGTAACGTGGTCGAGATTACTTAAGGGTTGTTCACTGGTAACAAAATAACCCCAAAGCGGATCAATCTTGGGTGTGGTCATCATTAGATCCTAAAGTGGATTGAGTATGGTTTTTACTATTGTTCTGGTGCGACATAACTTGTACCTCTTGCATAAACGTATCAATATCTTTAAATTGCCGGTAAACACTCGCAAAACGAATATAAGCAATATCATCTAGTTGCGCCAATTCTTGCATCACGTATTCCCCAATTTGGCGAGACTGAACTTCATTGTCACCCTGGGATTGAAGTTTGTTCTCCACCCGATTGACAATTTTATTCATTGCTTCTAAGGTGACCGGACGTTTTTCAGCGGCCCGCACAATGCCGCGCAATACTTTTTCCCGATTAAATTCTTCGCGGCTACCATCTTTTTTAATGACTAAAATTGGGGTTTGTTCCACCCGTTCAAAAGTAGTAAAACGATATCCACAATTCTCACACACGCGGCGACGGCGAATAACCCGGCCTTCATCACTGGGACGACTATCAATTACTCGCGAGGCATTTTTGTTACATTGAGGACAAATCATGATTATTCTCCTAGCTAGTCAGATTTCGCAATAATTGGTTTACTTTACTAGATAGCATAGCATAATCGCCCGTATTTGTAATGATCTTCGACGCCAAATGCCGTCTAGCTGTTCGTGAGATTTGAGCACTAATGCGCCGTTGTGCTTCGCGTTGGGTTAAATGATTGCGTTTCTTTAGGCGTTTTAGTTGTACTTTACGCGGTAAATCGACCAAAACAACCCCATTTAAATAAGTTTGATAATGGTATTCAAACAATAACGGAATTTCAAAAAACACCAAATGATTACTGCGCTGGGCGCTTGTAATCTGTTGCAATAATTCTTGCCGAATCAAGGGCTGGGTAATTTTATTTAACTGAGCTAACTGTTGAGAGTCATTAAAGACCAATTGACCCAATAATTGGCGATTTAATTGTTGATCCGCCTGTAAAATCTGCGGCCCAAATTGCTTAACGACTTGTTTCCAACCTGGTGTTTTAGGTTCTACTATTTGCCGGGCTATTTGATCGGCATCGATGACCAAAAAACCGCGATTTTTAATCATTTGGGCGACCGTAGTTTTCCCGCTGGCAATTCCGCCAGTAATTCCCCAAGCGCGGCCCATTACTGATTCAGAACCTGGCATTGTGGGCAAAAATGAGTTCCCCGACCCGCAACTTTAATCTTTTGTATTTGTTGCCCACACCGAACACAAGGTTTTCCTTCTTGATCATAGACTTTCAGAGACAATTGAAACTTGCCCTTATGTCCCATGGCATCCACATAACTGCGAATCGTAGTCCCACCTGCTTTGATTGCGGTTGCTATTTCTTCGTTAATTGCAGGATATAAGGCCGCCAATTGCTTTTCGGATAAATTATTAGCTGGTTCATTTGGATTAATTTGTGCCATCCATAAAACTTCATCTACATAAATATTACCCAAACCAGATACTACATGTTGATCTAACAAGGTTGCTTTAATATTTTTTTTGCGCCGTTTTAATCCTGCTGCTAAAGCGGCCGGCGTAAATTCGGGTGTTAACGGCTCAGGTCCTAAAGCAGCAATCGATTTGGTTTTTAAGACCGCATCTGTAGGCACTACCTGCATTTTGCCAAATTTGCGGACATCTCGATAACCCAGATATTGACCGTCATCTAAAGTAAAAATCACATGTACATGTTTATCAAAATCTCCCAAACTGGAGCGGACTTGATATTTACCTTCCATCCGTAAGTGACTAATCATCGTTAAATCATGGTCAAAATGAAAGAGCAGATATTTAGCACGCCGCCCTACATCTAGGAGCTGCCGTCCAATTAATTGATTCTTAAAATCCGTCACGGGACCGACAATAATTCCGGGATAGCGAACTTCAATCGCTGTAATCTTACGATTGGTAATTAATTTATTTAAACCGCGACGTACGGTTTCTACTTCTGGTAATTCTGGCATTCAATCTCATCCTTTAGCATCGTACCAGGTAGTACTATGTGCTGATTCTACTTTCAAAGGAATATCCAAGTGAACGGCAGAATTCATAACTTCTGGTACGATTTTTTCTAAAATTGGAATTTCTTGTGCAGGTGCTTCAAAAATTAATTCGTCATGTACTTGTAATAACATGGTGGCTTGAAGCTGTTCTTGGGTTAAACGACGTTGCATATTAATCATCGCGATTTTGATAATATCGGCAGCACTTCCTTGAATAGGCGTATTCATAGCAGTTCTTTCCGCAAAGGCCCGCACATTATGCGAGCGTGAATGAATATCCGGCAAGTAACGCCGACGATGCATAATCGTTTCCACATATCCATCAGTACGTGCTTTTTGAACCATTTTATTCATATACTCTTTGACGGCAGGATACTTCTCAAAGTAAGCTGCTATAAATTGTGCCGCCTGTTTTCTAGAGATATGAATATTTTGCGATAGACCGTAATCACTAATTCCGTAAACAATACCAAAATTAGTGGCTTTAGCTTTGCGCCGCATATCCGGAGTGACTTCAGCTGGACTTTGTAAACCAAAAATTTGCATAGCTGTATGTGCATGGATATCATAATTATCTTTAAAAGCCTGCTGCATATTTTGATCCCCAGACAAATGAGCTAAAACTCGTAATTCAATCTGGGAATAATCACTGGAAAAAATTTCCCAACCCTCATGACTGGCAATAAAAGCTTTTCTGATTTCCCGGCCTTCATCACGCGCTGGAATATTTTGTAAATTTGGATCGACTGACGAGAGGCGTCCTGTTTGAGTCAGCGTTTGTTGATAACGCGTATGAATCTTGCCATCAGCCGCAATCGAATTTAACAAACCCACAACATAAGTAGATTGCATTTTGGCCACTTGCCGATAAGCTAAAATATCTGAAATTATGGGGGATTGTTTTTCTAATTTCTGTAAAACGTCGACCGAAGTTGAATAACCCCGTTGCGTTTTTTTAATAGGCTTCAAGCCTAATTCCTCGAATAAAACCTGACTTAATTGTTGCGGCGAATTAATATTAAATTGATGCCCAGCCTTCTTATAAATCTCAGCCTCTAAATCCTGTAACCGCTGGCGGTAATCTTGTTGCATCTGATTTAACGTGGCCACATCGACTTTAATTCCCGCAATTTCCATCTGGGCTAAAACTTGCGACAAAGGTAACTCAATTTCATCAAATAATTGATCTTGATCATGCTCCTGGAGTTTGGGCGGGAGTTTTTGTTGCAAAAACTGTATCGCAGCTACCTTATTGGCTAAATGTTGACGGACTAAATCTGGGGCTGGAATTTTTTGTTTCGCGCCGCGACCGTAAAAATCAGCATCTGCTTGTAAATCATTATAGTCGTAATCCCGAACTAATTCACCTAGATCATTGGAATTATTATTGACGTCCAACAAATAAGAGGCCAATAACGCATCAAAATCCACTCCTGCTAAACGAACATTTTGGCGCCAGAGTAAAACATAATCGCGCTTCAAATCAAAAACTGCTTTAGGCTTTTGCGCATCGGCCAAAAATTGACGCAATTGCGGTTCTGACAATATTTCTGGTTGATCCGTGACGTAAATGCCATGCTCATTTCCTAACGCCAACCCTATTAAATCAGCAGTATGATAATTATCCCCTAATGCTTCCAAAATCACAGTCGTCGTGGTTGTAGTTTGTAAAATCTGTGGCAAATTAGCCGCTGTTAACAACTGAAAATCACTATTTTTCTGCTGGGATGCTGTAGGACTTTCTCCTGCATCTAGTTGGCGTAAAAATGATTGAAAATTCATTTTTTCATAAAAGTTAATCAGCTCTGGAAGTTGATCTCCTTCATAGGTCAGATCTTTAACCTTAATGGTAATCGGCGCCTGCACATCAATACGCGCCAACTTTTGTGATAAAAAGGCCTGGTCACGATCAGCAATCAAATGTTCTTTTAATTTGCTAGCCTTCATTTGATCGATGTTTTGGTAAATAGCTTCCAAGGAACCGTATTGTTTTATTAAGCGTAAGCCCGTTTTTTCACCGACCTTAGTAACACCCGGATAATTATCCGAAGGATCACCCATTAAGGCCTTGAGATCAATGAATTGCTGTGGACTAATTCCCATCTTGTCTTGAAAGTGTTGTTGCGTATAATATTCTAAATCGGTAACACCCTTTACGGTAACCGCCACCGTTGTATGATCATTGACTAATTGCGTTAAATCCTTATCGCCGGTAACAATCATAACTTCGTAATCTTGTGCTTCTGCTTGGTGTGCAATCGTCCCAATAATATCATCAGCTTCATAATTAGCTAATTCGTAAGATTTAATTCCGCGAGCGGTTAGTAATTCTTTAATATACGGCAGCTGTTCTAAGAATTCACTCGGAGTGTGGGGGCGATTGCCCTTATAATCTGCAAATAATTGGGTTCGAAAAGTAGTTTTACCCGCATCAAAAGCTACCAGCATATCTGTCGGCTGGCCCTTAGATAAAATTAAATTTAACATCGTGTTAAACGCATAGATGGCATTAGTATGTAAACCATCTGAAGTGCGAAATTTTTCCAGTACATTGTGTAAGGCAAAAAAAGCCCGGAAAGCTAAGCTATTGCCATCTAAAAGGATTAATTTTTTTTTCGTCATGCAAAACCTCAACCTTCATCCGTCAATATAATCTAGTCTGCGGACTTTAGTTCTTTCATTAGATTTAAATTTGTAAAGCCAGTTAAATTAGAAGCTGGAACAAAATACCCTTTGTCCCAGCTTCTAATTTACACCATTATTGTAATAATTTCTGATAAGCTAGCTCGTATTTTTGAATGTCTCCCGCACCCATAAAAATAATTACCGCATCATGATACTGTAGAAGTGGCGTCATATCTTCCAATTGCAGAACTGTTCCACCCTTGTGCAGTTTGGCGGCTAAAGCGGAACTGGTGATATGACCAGATTGTTCCCGAATGGAACCAAAAATAGGTGTGAGGTACACTTGATCTGCCAAATCCAGACTGCGAACAAAACCATCAAACAGTGCGGTCAAACGACTATAGGTATGCGGCTGAAATACCGCCACAATTTGCTTATCCGGATATTGTTGGCGGGCCGCATCAATCGTCGCCTGAATTTCGGAAGGATGATGGGCATAGTCATCAATTAAAACGTTGTCGCCTACCATCCGCTCATTATAACGCCGTTTTACTCCCGAAAAAGTAGCCAGTTCTTGTTGAATAAGCTGCGGCGAAATTTTTTCTAAATAACTAACTCCAATAACAGCTAAACTGTTTAAAATATTATGCTGGCCAAACATTGGAATCGCAAAATGGCCGATTTGCTGGCCCTGATACAAGACATCAAATTGCGAACCTTGATCTGTGCGCTGAACATTAACTGCCTGAAAATCGACTGCATCACTGAAACCATAATAATAGATGGGAATCTGAACATGATCAGCCAAAGTAGTCAATAAAGGATCATCACCCCAAGCAAACAGGGCTTTTTGAACTTGACGCGCTGCACTACAAAAGGCCTCAAACACATCATTACGATCAGTGAAATAGTCCGGATGATCAAAATCAATATTTGTAATAATCATATAGTCAGGCGTATAGGCTAAAAAATGCCGCCGATATTCATCTGCTTCAAAGGCAAAAAAGCGTCCATTTAAAACACCCTTTCCGGTACCATCACCAATCAAATAACTGGTGGGGGCAATTCCTTCTAAAACATGCGCCAATAAACCAGTTGTACTCGTTTTGCCGTGTGTACCCGCCACTGCAATTGAAGTATAAGTCTGAACCAATTTTTCTACCATGTCTGGATAACGAATAATCGGCAAATGTAATTTCTGAGCCTGGGCAATTTCTGGATTACTATCATCAAAGGCATTTCCGGCAATAATAGTCATTGTGGGCTGAATGTTTGCGGCGGCAAATTCCAATATAGGAATTTGCGCCCGGCGTAAGCCTGCCTCTGTAAATGTTTTTTTTGTAATGTCCGATCCTTGAACTTGGTAGCCCAAATCCTTTAAAATCAGTGCCAAAGCACTCATTCCAGTACCTTTAATTCCTACAAAATGATAAACTGCCTTTTCCATGTGTTTCCTCTCATGCCTTCAGACTTTGTGCCAAATTGTTTAAATCGATGGGTGCGCCGACTGAAAAGGACGCCGGTAAGACTAAAATACCAGGACGCGGCTGGGCATTGGGTAAAGCTAATTCGCGTGCGGAACAAACCATCCCTAAACTTTCTACGTGTCGTAATTTACTAGGAAAAATGATTTTACCACTCGGCATCATCGTTCCCACTTTAGCTACTACCACCTTTTGGCCCGCCGCAATATTCGGGGCGCCACAAACAATTTGCAGTGGTTGAGCTTCATCAACTTGAATTTGACACACATGTAAATGATCTGAATGAGGATGTGGATCACAACTCAAAACCTCACCCACTACAAAATGCGATTCTTGTTGCACCATTAACTGTGGTTCAAAACCTGCTTGGCTTAACTGTTGGTTTAAAAAGGCAATTTGCGCCTTTGATAACAAAACTTGTCCCCGATCCGTGTTCGTTAAACCGAGTTGTGCTCCTAGTCCAAAGAAATTATAACCGATGACTTCTTGATGATCATTTGAGATTTGGACAATATTAGCTTTGGTTACTGTGGATTGGGTGGGGGTATCAGCTCCTAACACGACCACCAAAACATCTCCCAAGATAGCGGGATTATACGCACTAATCAACATCTGCTAGTTCAAGACTTCCTTTCCAAATAAATAACAATTACTAAAACAACGCTATTAAAAGAATGTGCCTCACCAAAAAAAACGAAACTTTTTTAATTAATTTAACAGAAATTTTTCACTGAATTAAGATACACTTAAGCTAAGGATTTTAAAAAATCCTCTACTTCTGCTTTAGTTTTACGATTCTTATTGACTAAGCGGCCAATTTCTTGACCATCTGCATAAGCTACAAAACTGGGAATCCCCATTATATTTAACTTTTTAGCTAAATCTAAAAATTGATCTCGATCCACCGAAATAAATTGATATTCGGGGAAATCTTCTTCAATACTCGGCATTTCGGGTTCAATAAACTTACAATCAGGGCACCAATCAGCATGAAAGAATAAAACATATTGACCTTTTTGCGTAATTTGTGCTAAATCTGTAGTAGGAAATTCTGTCAGTTGTTTCATAGAAACCAGCCTTCTTTCTTAATATCAATCTTACAAATAAAATAGCCGATGTCAATTAACATTACACACTCGATAATAGATAATGTTAGAATACAGGTAACAACTATAGGAGGTTGAAACATGAGCTTGAATAAAATATTAAAAAATACTGCAATTGCTTCTACAGCAGTCTTAAGCGCCGGTGCTGGTGCCTTATATTTATTACATGAAATTGACAGTAAACAAGTAATTGACCGCATCAAAAAACATTTAGGAGAAGATACGACCATTATTACTACTTGGGTGGAACCAATGTTTCAAAAGGTCAATGTAGACGGACAAAACGTCTGGGCTTTAGTTGGCGGCGTAACTACGATTCAAGATAATGCCGAAGCTCAGTATCATTTTATTGCTTCCGCATTGACTGGGGCTTTATTGGATATTCAACGCATTTAACAATTTTACAGGGACTGTTCTGCTGTGTTGTTAAGGGGACAGTCCTTTTTTTGTGGTCGTAATTGGGCTTGTAAATAAAAAATTGGTTGCCCTTTTTGAGTAAATTTGTCTTCATACTCAGTCGGAATATTGCTAGCTGCATAAGCACTAGCATGTAAATTTAATGAAATCCGGTTAAATTGCGCCGAAAAATTATTCAGGCTCAGCAAGGCATATTCAAAAAGACCCTGATTATCCGTTTTAAATTCAATCTGTCCTTGGCTAGCTAATATTTGTTGGTACATTTGCAAAAAATTCGGTGCCACTAAGCGACGTTTAGTGTGCTTTTTTTTAGGCCAGGGATCAGAAAAATTCAAATATAATTTACTAATTTCTTGGGCCGCAAAATAATTTAATAAATCGCGGCCATTGGCTTGTAATAACTGTAAATTGGGCAGTTGTTCCACTACTTGCTTTTTCAAGATCATTGCAATAGCAGCAGTTTGAACTTCCATCGCAATAAAATTGATTTGGGGATTTTGGCGGGCTTTTTCCATAATAAATTGGCCTTTGCCTGATCCCAATTCTAATTCCAAAGGTTGGCTTTTAGCAAAACGCTTTTGCCACTGGCCAGCCATTTGTGGCGGATCCACCAAAATAAATTCGGGGTGCTGTTGAATTAATGCCGGCGCCCAAGGTTTATTTCGTAAACGCATATTTTAACTTTCCTTAACTATTTATATTTTTAATTTGCCGTGGTAAATAAATATAGATTAATCCCCATATTATCATCAAATTCACCACCACGGGGATGAAGATTAACTTTTGACCACGATTGAATAATACTAGTGCGACACTACTGCAGCACCATTGGCTGCTTAAAGAGAACAATAACAACTTTTTAAAATTAGCGAATTTTTGTGTTTTTTGCAAGGGATAAATTTTCAGCAGGGCATTCCCATCATAATTTTTATATAAAGGCAATAACTGAAATTCTACTAAATACAAAAACAAGGCCGTCAACACCGTGATCAGCCAAAGCTGATGAATCGCATAAATTAATAATAATTCCACAACCACTAATCGCAAAAAAAGATTGCTATAATCGCTATTGCGCAATAAACCTCGGGCAAATAAGTAAAGGTAAGTATTCTTGTGCACTGGTTTAATTTTTTGCAATAGCCAATTAAAAATAGACCGCTGCCGCACTTTGCCGGTCAAACCCGGTACGTCGGTGAACAAATTATAAAATCGTTTTAATTGGTAGCTGCGGTGCGTTTCTTCATCGACTAGCCGCTGCCAGTTTAACGGTCGTTGGCGTAAAATTTGATGTTGATAATAGCCGCTGGCGACTAAAGCCGCCAACAACAATACATAAACCCAGTAAATAGGAACATAAAGGCCCAAACTTAAAACAAACCAAACTAACAAGACGTTCAGCCAATGCCCTGAGGTCGTAAATTGGTACATTAATGTTAATTGATTATTCACGGACCACAACCCTGAGCCCAGTGCAATAACAACCCAGCCAACGATCACTGGTAATTGTAGATTGGCTCCTTGCGCCAGAAAAGGTGATAGAAAAAAACCTACCAAGGAAATGCCGATAATTGGTAATACTAAACTATAATTCCGCGCTAAGCGTAAATATAATTGTAAATTTTTTTCTTGAGGCAACAAAAAAGTCGCATCTGCGGGCTGAATCAGTGTGGCCAATTTAAAAGCTAACACACTAATGCTCATTAAAATAATGGCTACGGGTCGACACCACCAGACCGGTTGTGTGAGGTGTTGCAATGCTTGTGAATACCAAAAGCCCACAGCACCAATAATAAAAATCAAGGCCAAAATAAAATATTCATTAAAAACCAAGCGCAAGTATTTACTTTGATTACGCCAGTGTTGCAGAAGTCTGCGTTGCCATAAGTCCTTCATTCGACAAACTCCTCTTCGGACATTTGTACATATAAATCATCTAAGTTCGCATCATCCATTTGAAATTGTTTTTTCAGCTCCGCCAAGGTACCTGTGGCCCGTACTTGTCCGTGATTTAAAACAACAAAGCGATCGGCACTTTGCTGCGCATTAGCTAAAATGTGAGTGGACATTAAAACAGCCGCGCCGGCAGACTTCTTTTCATTAACTAACTTCAAAAGATCCCGCACAGCCAAAGGATCTAAGCCCGTGAAAGGTTCATCAATAATATACAATTTTGCTTGAGTAATAAAGGCACAGACAATCATGACCTTTTGCTTCATACCTTTGGAAAAATTCACCGGAAACCATTTCAATTTATTGTCCAAGCGGAAAATTCGGAGCAATTTTTGAGCCTGTTGCCAAGTAGCTTCTTGGGGCAGATTATATGCCATAATTGTCAATTCAATATGTTCTTGCAAATTTAATTCCGGATACAAAATAGGAGTTTCGGGAACATAGGCAATTTGTTGATGATAAGCTGTACTATCATCTGATAAACGTAGATTATTTAAGGTAATGGAGCCGGATGTTGGTTGTAGCAGACCAATAATATGTTTAATAGTTGTAGACTTGCCTGCTCCATTCAGTCCTATTAATCCGACTACTTCACCTGCTGCCACTGTAAAAGATTCATCTTTTAAGACAGAAATTGGGCCATATCCGCCAGAAAGATGTTCAATTTTTAAAATCATTAAATTATCCTCCGCTCTCCCCTCTTGAGTTGTAATTATGATAGCATTAAATTAGATGTAGTTGAAATTTTTATAATAAAAAGGAGAACCGACTATGGCTGAACAAGATTGTGTTTTTTGTAAAATTGTTAATCAGGAAATACCTAGTTACACGATTTATGAAGATGAAGCAGTGAAAGCTTTTTTGGATTTGTCACAAGTGACTCCCGGACACGTGCTCTTAGTACCTAAAAAGCACGTTGCTAATATTTTCGAATATGATAGTGATTTAGCTCAAACTGTTTTTGCACGTGTACCTAAGGTAGCTCGGGCTATCAAAGCCGCTTTCCCAGATTCCACGGGCATGAATATTTGTATGAATAATGGTAAAATTGCTTATCAATCAGTTTTTCATTCCCACATCCATTTAGTTCCGCGTTATAATGAAGAAGATGGATTTTCAATGCACTGGGCCGATAACACTGAGCAATATAATGACGAAAAATTGACGGCCATTGCTCAAAAAATCCAAAATAACTTAGGAGAATAAGACTGATGAAAAGTTTTGCCGCCGGTTTTTTAATAGGTAGTGTGGGGATGAATTTAGGACAATGGTATTATCAAAAACAACTGAAACCTAAATTGCATACGGCTCCGGAAACTAGTCTGTGGGCGATCCCCCGCCAATTAAAACTGGCGAAAAAACAATTGCAAACTGAAGTTAAACCAGCTTTACAAGAAATCATAAGTGAAATTCAACGGCAACAACCGCAATTACAAGCAGAGCTACAGACTCTCCAAAATCAAACTCAGGCATTATTGCAAAAAATAGCTGTTAAGTAACTTTGCACAAATTTTAGATATTTTTGTGTTCAAAATTATCAAAATATGTTATGTTTGTAGGTGTTATCTAGCTCAGATAAAAGTAGATTGGATGTGTATTAAAAATATGTCAAAGAAATTCAATAAGGTTATTTTGACTGTGGTTGCATTGCTATCAGTTTCTGCCTTAACAGGTTGTTCGGGTAACAAAGCGGTAGTTACCATGAAGGGCGGAAAAATTACGCAGGAACAACTTTATCAAAAGATGAAGAAGTCCCAAGCTGGTCAGCAGGCTTTACAGCAAATGGTGATTGCACAGGCTTTGAAGTCACAGTATGGTAAAGACGTTAGTGATAAAGAAGTTAATAAACAATATAATCAATATAAAGACAAATATGGTGCTCAATTCAACTCTTTATTACAACAAAATGGAATGGATGCTGCATCCTTTAAAGATACTATCCGGACCAATTTACTTACTAAAGTTGCCGTGCGTAAAGAAACGAAAGTTACTAACGCCCAACTAAAACAACAATGGAAGAAATATACTCCAAAAGTTACTGTACAACATATTTTGGTTAAAGATGAAGACAAGGCTAAAGACATTATCAAGCAATTAGATGATGGTGCCAATTTCTCTAAATTAGCGAAGAAAGAGTCCAATGATTCTGGTACCAAAAATAATGGTGGCAAATTACCTCCATTTAACAACAGCGATTCTTCGTTAGATGCTAACTTTAAGAAGGCAGCCTTAAAATTAAAACAAGGTGAATACACTAAAGATCCTGTAAAATCTTCTTATGGTTATCATGTCATCAAAATGGTTAAGCGTCCTGCTAAAGGCTCAATGAAACAGCATGAAACAGAATTAAAGAATCAAATTTATAATTCGCGGATGCAAGACTCTGTAGTCTTACAAAAAGTTATTTCTAAAGTCTTAAAACGTTCGGATATTTCTATTAAAGACAATGACATGAAAGACATTTTAGCAGGCTACTTATCTAATAATAAAAATGCTAAAAGTACACCAAAGAACAGCAAATAATTCTCATTAGCAGCGCGGTAAAAGTACTGAGATGGATATCTTGGCTCCAGAATATATTTAATATTCTGGAGCTTTTTTTATAAAAAAACAGGTTCGAAATGCCCTGCCGCCATTACTAACCTTTATAACCAACTCTGCTGTGGCCAGTTTTTTCAACACACAAATTAAATTTTAAGTTGTACATCTATCAGCTGAAACCTCGCTTGCTGCTCCAAAAACTTCTTATAAGCTATGCTATGTTTTTATGTACCCAGTTTTGAAGTTTCTAATTGAAAATAAAAAATTGCCATATAAAAACTGTGGTGTTGAAACATCACAGTTTTTCAATAATCATTTAACTTCGGCAATCCAATTTTTGGCAGGATCGCTACTATTCAAATCTGCTGGGTGCGTTTTTAAACGTGGATTGATTTGAACTAATTCACCTGTAATGGGCGCCGGCAACTCCAAAACAGTTTTATCCGACTCCAGCGATAATAAAGTTTGTCCAATTTGTAATCGCTTAAGATTGTCAGGAAAATCAATAAAGGCTATGTCCCCGGTTTCTTGACGTCCGGTATCATTCAACCCAATCCGCGTATGCCCATTCGCAAGCTTTTCCTGCCAAAAATATGACATTTCATTATCCATAACTCATGCTCCTCTAAAAAATCCAGTATAGCTTTATTATAACAAAGATTTGCGTTAAAAAAGGATGGACTTCTACTGAAAGAAAGATGCACTCAAATTAAGCTTATTGCAATCGGGCTATTCGTTATCAATGAACAAACAAAAACGATTACCGTATACTTGGATAATTCTTCGTTCCAGTTGGCAATTCACTTAAGAGTCACCACACTACTGATTCACAATTACTAAAGATTTGATGGCTTGTCGCTGATCCATAGCTTCATAAGCAGCTTGAATTTGATCCAAAGTGAATTTGTGTGTAAAAACTTGACCCGGATTAATCTCCCGTTTTAAAACCGCTGCTAGTAATCGTTGCCGATCGTACTTGGTCACACTGGCAATGCCGCCTCGTAAACCAATATTTCCCCAGAATAAATCATTAGTGTTCATTTGGCTATTTTGGGGCAAGCCCACGCGACCAATGACTGCTCCCGCACGGGCAATTTTCACTGCCATGCTAACCGCCTGCTCAGTGCCCACGCATTCTAATACTGCATCCACTCCAGCTTGATCAGTTAACTTCAAAACTGCTTGAATGGCCGCCTCATCACGCATAGACACAATATCGGTTGCACCAAATTTTTGAGCTAATTGTGCACGCTTGGTATGATGGCTTAAAGTAATGATTCTTTGAGCGCCTTGCAGCTTAGCTGCAATAACTGCACATAAACCTACTGCACCATCACCCACTATGGCCACTGTATCACCTGCCTGCACTTGCGCACTCATGGCAGCATGATAACCGGTAGCCATGACATCGGACAACGTTAATAAGGAATTTAATTGCTCTTCATCATAATCTTCAGGTTGTCCGGGAATTTTCACTAGTGCCCAATGCGCATTAGTAAACCGTAAATATTGAGCCTGATAACCGGGATTTAATCCCGGCTCTTCATTCACACAATTGCCTTCAAAACCCGCGCGACAAGCCGCACAGTGCCCACATCCATGCGTAAATGGTACAATTACGAAATCCCCCGGTTGTACATTTTGCACGGCAGCACCGACTTGTTCTACGATACCAATAGCTTCATGGCCGACAGTGCTATTAACTTCGCGCTGTTTCAGACCGCGATACCACCATAAATCTGAGCCACAAACACAAGCCCGAATTACGCGAATGATTGCATCCGTTGGTTGTTGAATTGTGGGCTGTGGCCGCTCTTGAACTTCAATTTTACCCGGTTCTACAAAAACTGCTGCTTTCATAGATAAGCCTCTCTTTCCTTATAATAACTAAATTTTGAACCTTGGAGTTAACTTCAGTCAATAAGCGTCATTTAAACAATTTAAATTAAATTGTTGGATCATAAACTTACTGTCCAGAATCTATTGTAAATATTGCCAGCCCTTGCCAATCAATTAGTGAGTGCATAGTTTGTCAGTTTGGACTGATACTCCAGTCATTCACCTGCAGCTTCGATGACTCCTCCTTGACTTCAAGGTGACTTCAAGACTTATAATAAAGCGGTGAAGGAGGGAGTATTAATATGCATTATCAAGAACAATTTTTTACTGGTGAACGCTCTTTATTTGGTTTACAAAATGCTACTATTGAAGATACTACTTTTGGCGAAGGAGAATCCCCACTCAAGCATAGTCAAAATATTAAACTGCAAAAAACCATTTTTCAGTGGAAATATCCGCTATGGTATAGCCACAACATTAAGGTCGATCAATCCATGTTTGAAACCATGGCCCGTTCGGGTATCTGGTACACTGATCACATTACAGTTACGGATAGTACGATACAGGCACCCAAACTGTTTCGCCGCTGTCATGATGTTACCTTGCAGCAAGATTATTTTGCGAATGCTGATGAAACTTTATGGAATTGCCAAGCTATCCAGCTGAAAAATATTCAAGCGCGGGGAGATTACTTTGGAATGAATAGTCAGCAAATACATATTGATCACTTCAATTTAGTGGGCAATTATGCATTTGATGGTGCCAGCAACCTTACGATTAAAAACTCTCATCTAATAAGCAAAGATGCCTTTTGGAATTGTAAAAATGTGACAATTGAAAATTCTTTTATCAATGGTGAATATTTGGGTTGGAATACGGAAAATTTAACTTTAATTAACTGTACTGTAGAAAGTAATCAGGGCTTTTGTTATATCAAAAATTTAAAATTAGAGCATTGTCGATTACTACACACCGACTTAGCATTTGAATACTGTGAAAATATTGATGCGCAAATCGATTCCAAAATTGATAGTATTAAAAATCCTTTGAGTGGCCGCATTGAAGCTCCAGCGATTGACCAAATTATTCTCGAACCCACCAAAATCGATCCTCACAAAACCCAAGTGATTCTCACTAAATCCGCTGCGCGAGGTACAGCCAATGTATGATTTTACAAAGGTAGTCGACCGTTCCCACACGAACTCGGTTAAATGGCAAGGTACTGACAATGAATTACCCTTATCCATTGCTGATATGGAATTTGCAGTAGCACCAGAGATTGTCAAAGCGATGCATACCAAATTAACGACCCCTTATTTTGGATATGAATATGTTCCCTTAGCTTTTTTTCAAGCCATCAGTGAATGGTATCAAACCCAACATCAAACCCAAATATCTACGGCATGGATGTTGTTTTGTAATGGTGTAGTGCCCGCACTATCGTCAATGATTCGCCGCTTGAGTCAGCCTGGCGATCAAGTGGTAGTGCAAACGCCGGTTTATGATATATTCTTTCATTCTATTGAAAATAATGGTCGCCACGTATTAGAAAGCCCGTTAAGCTATGATCCACATCAAGCCCATTATAGTATTGATTGGGCCGATTTAGAAGCTAAGCTTGCTCAGCCGTTAAGTAAAATTATGCTGTTATGTAATCCGCATAATCCCATTGGTCGCGTTTGGTCGCGGGTAGAATTACAAAATATTATCCAACTGTGTCAACAATACCACGTGTGGTTGATTAGCGATGAAATTCATGGAGACTTAGTTTTGGGACAACCAGCCTATACTCCGGTGGCAGCTTTACCGCCGGCTTTGTTAACCAATGTAGCAGCTTGTATCTCCCCCAGCAAAACCTTTAATCTGGCCGCTTTACATTCTGCATGTGTGATTGTGCCAGATCCTGATTTGCGAGCCACAATTAGCCGCGGCTTCAATAATGATGAATTGGCCGAACCCAATTTATTAGCCGTTCCAGCCACTATTGCTGCTTATCAACAAGGCCAAACTTGGTTACAGGAATTACTCCAAGTCTTAACTGCTAACCGGCAACAAGTAACTGCTTGGTTAAACCAGCTGCCTGTCAATTTACAATTAGCCAGTGCCAATGCCACCTATTTATTATGGTTCGATGTAAGCTCTATGACCGCAAATGCGCAAGAACTAGCTACTTTTATAAAACAACAGACGGGTTTAATTCTCAATGCCGGCAATGTTTACCGTGGCAATGGAGCACATTTTCTACGCTTAAATAGTGCTTGTCCTCCGGCCATGCTGAAACAAGCTTTAAGTCGTTTTCAAACTGGTTTAATTAATTTTGTCCCCTCAAAAAATCATTGACCTTTAGTCAATGATTTTTCATTATAAATTTAAATTAGTCTGCTTAGGGGTCGCTGTTTGCGAATTATTCCGTTTAGGCACATAAAAGCGACGGTTATCTAGCCCAAAAATACGTTCGGTAAACTGACCTGGTTGAACTTTCTTTTCGGCTTTTACAATCATATTAATTGTTGCATCTAACTCATCTAAGTCATGTAAAATTTCCGCTTCTAATAACTGAGGACGCTTGGGCGAACCATATTCGTTTAATCCATGATGCGCTACAACCAAATGTCGTAATAGTAAAATATCTTCATCATCGGGATCTATTTTTAAAGGTGCACAAGCGCTCACAATCTCCGCGTCCATAATGACAATATGTCCTAATAAATTACCCTTGACCGTGTACTGGGTTCCCACCGGACCACTCAATTCACTAGTTTTTCCTAAATCATGCAACAACGTCCCCGCTAACAACAAAGGTTTATTAACTTGGGGATAATGTCGGCAAACGTCCTCTGCCAACCGGGCAATACTTAAGGTATGAAACGCTAATCCTCCGGCATAATCATGGTGATTGGACTTGGCCGCTGGAAATTCATAAAAGGCGCTCTGATGTTGCTTTAATAAGTAGCGCACCATACGATTCCACTTAGGTACCGTAATTTCCAACAAAAGCGCTTTAATTTGCTCTTGCAATTGTGTTTTCGTCAACGGCCCATGCGGGACAAACTGATTGAGCTCATATTGGCTGTCGGCAGTCCGCTCCATCTTTGTGATTTTTATCTGTAGCTTACCTTGATAAGTTTCACATTTGCCGGTTAAAAAGACTACCTTGCCCACCACAAAAGTTTGGACATCAGCTTCGGAAGCATCCCAGTATTTACCTGGTAATTCTTGAGAAGCATCGGAAAAAATCAAATCGAGAAAACGACGGCCATTTTTAGCAGTGCGGACATTCACCTGATTAATTAAAACCGGTAATTCAAAATCCATCCCGACTTGCAAATCCGCCAGTTTTTGTACCATTAATGATCATCCTTTCCTAGTTGCAGCACATTGGATGCCGCAAATAAATTAGCCGTATGAATGTCGGTGCAAGTATAAATAATTTGGGTGGTAGCAGCTAATTCTTGAATTAATCCAACAATATTCGAACGTCGTACTTGATCACAATCAACCAGCGCATCATCAATCAATAAAGGCATTGCACTCAGATCTGCGACTTCTAACGCAAACGCTAAAGTAAAAGCCAAAAACAATTGCGTGGCTGTTCCACGTGATAATTCCCGCACCGTAAAACGGTCTTTTTGGGCATTCACCACTGCTAATTCCTGTTTAATAAACTCAATTTTACGATATCGTTGATTAGTTAAACGGGCAAAAAATTGCTGGGCCCGGGCTAGCATATGGGGATACCGATTAGAACTGGCTTGATTTAAAGTCGTACTGATCCAAAGCGCAGCTAATTGATTACTTAACCATTGCGTGAAAGTTTCTTGAATAGCAGCTTTATTAAATTCCACTTCTTGTTGCACTTGGGCAAATTGATTATCATCAGCTAAGTGCTGCTGTTCTGCTTGCCACTGTGCTTGCTGTTCATTTAAGACTGCTAATTGTTTTTGATCCGTTTGGATAGTAGTTTGCAATGCGGATATTTGATTCTCCAAAGTGGTGTTTGTATCAATTTGTTGCAATTGTGGTAAAGCAGTCTTCAAAGTTTGCTGCAAAACTCGCTGCTGTTCTCTTTGCTGAACATCTGCCAAGTTTTGCCGGTGTAATTGTTCCAATTCTTCGGCCGTTGTGACATGGTACTGCTGCAATAGCTTAATTAATGCAGCTTGAGTTTGCTTGTGTTGCTGTTGCAGATCTGCAATTTGATCTGTCAATTGCTGCTGTTGTAACTGTTCTTGGCGCTGTTGCAGCTTTTCCATTCGCTGACAATAATGCGCCAACTCGGCTGGAGCAATTGCATCTGGTAATTGATTCTGGGTTTGTTGGCGCCAATGATCTAAAGCCTGTTGATATTGTTGAACTTGCTCTTGCAACTGAACTAAGCGCGTTTGATAATGAGACATTTGTGCTGCTTGCGTCTGCCAGGTCAAAATATCCAAATCCGGGGTTTGTGGTAAATGATGTTTTGTTTGAAATTGCTGTAATGCTGTTATGGCTGCCGCAACTTTTTGCTCACTAACTTGAGATTGGCGGCGAACATAATGTAATCCCCACCAACTTAAACCCAGTGCCAGCAAAAATATCACCCCGGCCAAAAACCAATTATGACTGATCCCTCCTGTTAAAACTCCTACCAGTAAACTCAGCACAATTACCACCGATGGCTTTGAAAAGGTTGCAGGTAGCGCAATGCCAGGGATTGCATTAGCAGTTGTTTTCGCCTCCTGTACTTTTTGTTGTAATTGTTGATATGTCGATAATTCAGTAGAACTCAAAGGCTGCGTTGTGGCCTGCAAGCCGTCAGTTTGCTGTAATAAAGTTTGAATTTGTGCTTCAACTTCTTGTTGCTGCGGTTTAACCTGCTGTTGCATTTGCGAGGCTGTGAAATCCAATTGTTGTTTAGTGGCTTGTAATTGGTGCAGTTCAGTCGCATGTGCTTGATAATATTGCAGTTGTGTTTGTTCTGCTCGACTGAGCTGTAATTGAGCTTGTTGTGCTTGCAAGTTAGTTTGAACTTGTTGTTGCGATTGTAATTGTTGCTGTAATTTTTCAAAATGTTGCCAATCAGCGCTCGCAATTTCAGGTTGATATTTTGTGGCTTGTAACTCTTGCCACTTTTGGTATTGCGGCCAAAGTTGAAGTAAGTGTTGCTGTTGGTCTAATTGGTGCTGTTGTTGGGTAATTTGTTTTTGTAATTGCTTTTTTTGGCTTTGAATTTGCGTAACTTGCTGCGCTAACTTTTGAAAGTCCTGATTTTCATGTGCCAAATCAGTTAAATGAGTTTGTAATTCGCCCGATTGTTGCAGTAATTGATTGAGTACTAACTTTTTGCCTCTAGGCCGATACATTTGATCCGCGTTATTAGTAAATTGATGCGCTAATTGGAGCCAATCTTTAGAACCAACGGCGCCAACTGTCATAATCGCTTCCAATAGTTGGTCATCGGTCAGTTGGTAAACTTGATCCAAAGTAGTGCGATCAATAAAATTAGTTTGCCCAAATAACGTAGCAGTCATCGGTGCTATTAAATCCTGATACTCCGCCAGCGCAACTGGTTCGCTTCCTCGAAAAACACTGAGTTCTTCATTTTTTTTGCCTTTTTTGATCCGCCGGACAGTCCAAGGAGTCTGCTCAACAGTTAAATAAACTTCTCCTCCGTACTGACTACTGTTATGTGGTATATATTGTAAGTATTTTTTATGGCCGCGAGCGGTTGCAAAGCCAAATAAAATGGAGCGAATAAAATGGAGCAACGTTGTTTTGCCAGATTCATTATTCCCCCAAATCACCTGATAATCAGGTTGAAATTCCAAAGTTTGATCAACCCAACAGCCAAAGCCCAATATCTTTACTCCTGTAATTCGCATTATTGCAACTCTCCTTCATTTTGTTCCAATAACGTCAACGTTTGCTGTTGTATCCACTGTGGGAAATCTTTTTGTTGGTACAGCTCTCGAATGGCTTCGACTTGCTGTAATTTTCCCAAGTGCTTTTGGATCGCATCGGCTTGGAATACTTCTTTGGCAGCCGCTTGCCAATATTGAGCGTCGATACTTTGATAAACTTGTAACGGTTGCGCCTCCGTTTTTAAGCGATAGACATAGTTAAAGTGTTGCTGATGATCTAAAGTTTGTAAAGTGGCCAACAATTCACCGGAAGTAATTTTTTCTAAAAGTTTAGGCGGCAATGTTTGCACTTGAGTTAAAGTCAATTCGACTAATGTATTTTCCGGTACGGTAATCGCTGCTTGAATAGCAGCCATTAATTTGTCAATATCTGTCAGATCAGCCACAGAGAGGGTGACATTTTGCCAAATCACTGGTGCACTGGCCTGGAATTGCGGACGTGTTTGCTGACCATCGTAATTAACTAAATAAAAACCCTTGGCTTCTGTTTCATTACGATGACGGCCTTGAATATTACCGGGATAAATAATATAGGGTTTTTGAGCCAAAATCGAGCGCTGATGTATGTGGCCCAAAGCCCAGTAATCATAGCCTTTACTCATTAATTCCTGCAAAGTAAAGGGCGCATAGTTGTCCCCCGGCTGGCCTATCTGACCATGTAAAATACCTATTTGATAATCTACTTGCGACTGTCGTTGGGGATATTCCGCCAGACGATCAGTTGTAATGTGATTTTGATCATAGCTAAAACCACTGACGGCTACTGTAACACCTGATTTAGTCTGCAACGTTTTGGTAGTGACTTTGGGGCCAAATACCCGTACATTATCTGGCAAATTAATCATTGCTTGGTCTGCAGTTAAATAATCATGATTGCCATAAACCATAAAAACCGGGATCTGGGCATCTGCTAATCGAATTAATTGTTGCTGGAGAAGAACTTGGGCTTGTAAATTGCGTTGGACATCATCAAACTGATCGCCCGCAAGAATGACAAAATCCACCTTTTGCTTCACGGCCGTGTCAATTAACGCTGTAAACGATTGGGTAATGGCTTGTAAGACCTGCTGTTTGATCTGCAAAGGTAAATCTGTCAATCCCTTGAAAGGACTACCCAAATGTAAATCTGCCGCATGAATAAATTTCATCAGAACCTCCGTTTCTTAGATACTAAAAAACCGGTACTCAATCCAAAACTGAGTTCCCGGTTTATCTTTCTAATTTTGATAGATATCAGCAATCGGTTTGGAAATTATTTTATTTAATTCTTCCATCATCGCGTTCACTGTACGTTCTTGTTCCATTAATTTCTTGACACTATCATATTTGGCTAATTGATCGGATACGTTTTGTAGCTTCTTAATATCCTCATCTTTTATTTCTTGATTATTCATTTGTTTTTGCTGCAAATCAGCTTGAAGTTTCTGTAATTGTTGAAATAGACCGTAAGCCATAGGATCAGCCTTCATTTGATTAAAAGCAGCTTGTAACCCCAATACCTCCACGGATTGCCGTAATTCTTGTTCTAACTGATTAGCAGTGTCATAAACATTGATCACTGATTTGTCCTCCTAGTTAATGTCTGATTAATCCCTTGATTTGATTATACCATTGTGTCACATTTTGACGAGTATTATTAAAGTCATTAATTGTATCTTCAACTTTTTGTTTGACATTGTTTCCAAAATTATTAATCCAATTCTGGGGGGAATTTTTTTGATTTTGCTGAGCGATAGTCGCAGCGTCTGTAACTTTAAAACTCGTCTTTTTAGTGTAAGGCAAAATATTCGTCATTTCGTTATTAAATACTTGTGAAGCTGCTGATTCTGTTTTTTCTTGAAGAAAATGTTGCGGGTCCGTTTTATCAAAACCCAGCCAGGTAGTAACTACAATATCGGGCGTATAACCCACAATCCACTGATCTTTGGTACCTGCAGTTCCATATTCTCTAGGAACTTCCGTGCTGCCCGTTTTCCCTGCTAGTTGATAATCAGCCGGCTTGGCGGCTTGTCCTGTTCCTTCGTCAAAGACTCCCAGCATCATGCTGGTCATCGTCTTGGCAGTGCTTTTACTCATAATGGGTTTAGGCAAACCATTGTGATGTTCGGCAATCACCGCGCCAGTGGCATCGACAATCTTCGTAATAAAATGAGTATTAGCTAAGCGGCCCTGATTAGCAAAGGCAGTATAGGCCCGCGCCATTTGGTAGGGAGTAACCCCTGTTTGCAAACCTCCTAAAGCCAAAGCTAAGTTTCGATCGTCCTCTGAAACCTTGATACCAAAATTTTCTACTGCAGCCACTCCTTTTTTAACCCCAATTTTATCTAACAAGGCAACAGCCGGCACATTTTCACTATTGGCTAAGGCTTGGTACATTGGAATTTCATCTGCGTAAGAACCATCCGCATTAGTAGGCGTATAATGGTTCTTACCAAAACTAGTTATTTGATTAGGCAGCATTGAATCCAGTTTATAGCCCGATTGTACTGCCGGAGTGTATACAGCTAGTGGTTTGATGGTTGATCCCGGTTGCCGGCGCATTTGCGTAGCACGATTGAGTGAGCGAAAAACGTGTTTGCCACGGCCTCCCACCACCGCTTGGACTCCACCAGTAGTGGGATCTAACGCAATGGAAGCTCCTTGAACCAAGGTATTATCATTCGCATTATCTGGAAATAGCGCATCATTATCGAAGGTTGCCTGCATTTGCGACTGAACTTCTTGATTTAAGGTCGTATAAATGGTATAGCCCTTATTCAAAATATCCGCTTCGGATAAATGATACCGCGATTCCGCTTCGCCAATGACAGCATCAAAATACGACGGATAACGGTAACCGCTTTGCTGTTGATATCCGTTGACAATTGTCACGGTGCGTTTTTTGGCGGCTTGTGCTTGACTGGCTGAAAGCTTGTGATTATCCACCATTAATTGTAGAATTAGATTTTTGCGGCTGCGGGAATTGCCAGGATTTTGAATCGGATCATAATAGCTGGGATTACGCAGCATCGCGGTTAAAGTTGCTGCCTGCTCTGGGGTCAATTCGGCAGCATTTTCATTAAAATACCGTTGAGAAGCATCTTGAACCCCCCAAACGCCATTGCCAAAATAAGCATTATTCAGATACATTGATAAAATATCTTTTTTACTATAAACATGATTGATTTGAACTGCTAAAAAGAATTCTTCCAGCTTACGTGTAAAATTTTGTTTTTGCGTTAACAGGGCATTTTTAGCTAACTGTTGCGTTAAAGTACTCCCCCCACCAACGATGCGATGATATAGTATTAGGCCTAGCGCTGAACGAGCATAACCCCGCAAGCTAAAACCTGGATTAGTCCAAAAAGTCCGATCTTCTGTCGAAATTACGGCCGCCTGCATCGCCGGAGAAATTTTATCTAAATTAACATAAGTTCCCTTTTGCGCGTATAAGGAACCTGCATCATTGCCATGCACATCCATAATTTTCGTAGTAGTTTGTAAAGTTGCTTTTAAATTTTGAACATTGGCGGTTTTCGCTTTAAAAGTCAAAAAAGCGCTAGTGATGAAAACAATAATTAAAACAATTAATAAACACCAACGAACTAAATGAAAGCGTTGGATAAATCGTTGCAATGCTTGTGCTGATTTCTTCAGCAATAACTTCAACTGTTTTTGCCAATGGCGGGATTTTTCTGTATTCATAGCCATATTTTATCATAATCACTTCCAGGAAAGGAATTTACAATGATTTTGGAACGTCATTTCACAATCACGGATTTACCGCAACCCCTAAGTATCCGCGCCGCTTTACAACACTGGTTAATTCCCCGAAAGTGGCAGCATGAACTTCGTGTTCAACGCAGTATCTTAGTAAATAACACTTATCAGCCCTTTAATCACTTGGTCCATGACAGCGATCAAATTGATTTGACATTGAATCTTCAATTACCACAACAACATTATTTACCTGCTGCGCAAGTTAATTTTACAGTAGTTTATGAAGACTCCGATCTTCTCATAATTAATAAACCTGCCGGAATCAAAACTCATCCTAATGTTCCTCAGGAAACCCAGACCTTATTTAATCAAGTCCGAACTTATTTAAACAAACAACCGCTCATGATTCACCGGTTAGATAAATTAACCAGTGGTTTAATTATGGTTGGTAAAAATCCCCTGGTCATCCCCATTTTAGAACGGCAGTTAGCACAAAAAACTATGCAACGCCAATATCTGGCAGTCACAGCTTATCAAGCTCAGGTTCCCAAACAAGGTTCTATCATTGCTCCTATTGGCCGTAGGGATCTTCATTCCACTCGTCGCTGCTTGGATTCACAAGGTTTGTTTGCCCAAACTGATTACCGTATCTTACAGCATAATCGTCGCTATGCCTTGGTACAACTGAATTTAAAGACAGGGCGTACTCATCAAATCCGCCTACATCTGCAAAAAATTGGTCTGCCCATTTTAGGCGATCCGTTATATGGCAACGAGCCGGCAGCCCGATTGTATCTACATGCAATGAAATTGACCTATCAAATTCCTTTTACAGCAAAACAGCGCCAGGTCGAAACCTTAGCGCCGTCAGAATTTTATCATTTAACCACTTAACTATAAGATGCTTGGACCGCCTGATAGGTAGGAATCGAAGGCTGGGCCCCTAAACTTTGAACAGTAAGCGCTGAAGCCTGACATGCAAACCGCACTGCTGCCACCAAATTTTTAAAGTCTGGCTGTAATTGAGAGACCATCGCCCCAATAAAGGTATCGCCTGCCGCCGTCGTATCCACAACTGGGACCGCAGAGGCCGGAATTAGTTGTGGTGATATATCCTTTGCAACCAGATAAGCGCCTTTATCTCCGACAGTAATAACGCTGCAAGCCTGTGTTAGCTGATACAAAGCTTGTGTACATTGGACTAAAGTTGCTTCATCGTTGATAGAAATCCCCGTCAAAGCTTGGGCTTCAGTTTCATTAGGACAAATCAAATCGGTATGCTCTAATATCTCAGCTGGCAATTGTGGGACTACGGGAGCTGGATTTAAAATAGTTCGGGTATTAACTTGTTGGGCATACGCAAAGGCCTCGGCAATAACTGCTAAAGGAATTTCACATTGAGCAATCAAAAAGTCGGCGGCTTGAATGAGCGAATGCGCAGCCTGCACGTCGGCAGTAGTTAAGGCCTGATTGCTACCCCCATAAATAATAATACTATTTTCGCCGGAATCTTGAAGCAAAACATAGGCTTGTCCCGTACCTTGCTGCGGATCCACCTGAATATGCTGAATATCAATTTGTTCGGCGGCTAAGCTATGCAGCAGGCGCTTACCAGCGGCGTCAGCACCCACACGACCGATAAATGCCGTCTGCGCCAAACCAGTACGCCGGGCAGCTACTGCTTGATTTGCACCTTTACCGCCTAAAGCCGAACTTTGAGCAGTCATTTTAATAGTTTCCCCAGGTTGTGGTAAACGATGAACATGCAATGTTTGATCAACATTCAAACTTCCCAAAACAACAATTTTATTGGTCACAGCTCTCACTTCCACTATTGAAATGTTGTATTAAGTTCAGCCTAGCATAAGTTGCTCCTTAGAACAAATTGAACTATTACATTTCATCCGGAGCTTGTACTCCCAACAAATTCAAAGCTTCTTTCAGCACAATTGCCACCGCTTGTACCAACTGTAGTCGTGCTGCTAATTGTGCATCTGCCACTAGTACTTTGGTGTGGGCATAATAGTGATTAAAAGCTTTAGCTAAACGTAAAGCATATTTAGCGATAACTGAAGGTTCACGTTGGGTCCCAGCTTGTTGAATAATTCTTGGAAAATCTGCTAACAATTTTGCAATTTCCCAAGTATTATCATCCACTTGTTCCCAAGCTACTTTGTCATCAGATTGTTGCGCAGCTTTGCGAAGAATACTCATTGCCCGCGCATGTGTATATTGAACATAAGGACCGGTTTCACCTTCAAATCGCACCACTTCTTCTAGTTGGAAATCAAAATTGTCGGTCCGATTATTTTTTAAATCATGAAAAATAACGGCCCCCACTCCCACAGCATGTGCGACTGTTTCTTTATCAGCCAGAGTCGGATTTTTTTCATCAATTTGTTGCCGAGCTAATGTGACGGAATCCTGTAATACATTCTCTAATAAAATAACTCGACCCTGCCGGGTGGAAAGTTTCTTACCACCAGCCGTAATTAAGCCAAATTTGATATGCTCAATATCTTCAGACCAAGCATAACCCATTTTAGCTAAAACGGCTTTTAATTGTTCAAAATGAACGCTTTGTTCACTCCCCACTACATATAAAGCCTTAGCAAAATGATAAGTACGTTTGCGATATAAAGCAGCGGCAAGATCTCGGGTAATGTACAACGTTGCTCCATCTGATTTTTTGATTAAAGCCGGCGGTAAATCAGGACCTAAATCAACAATCTCGGCGCCTTTGCTCTCTTGTAACAACCCTTTTTGCTGTAGTAAATCGACAATTTCGGCCATTTTATCATTGTAAAAAGCTTCGCCCGTATAAGAATCGAATTGGACTCCTAATTCATCGTATACTTTCGTAAAAGATTTTAAAGATTCATCACGAAACCATTGCCACAAATGCGTGGCTTCTTCATCGCCCGCTTCCAATTTACGAAACCAAGCGCGCGCCTCTTCATCTAATTCGGGATATTTTTGATCCAATTGATGAAACTTTACATAATATTTTTGTAAACTATTAATTGGATCTCGTTTGACATCTGCTTCATTTCCCCATTTTTTATAAGCAACCATGAGTTTGCCAAATTGGGTTCCCCAATCTCCCAAATGATTAATTTTAATCGGTTGGTAATCTAATTTAGCTAAAATTTTAGCAATCGAATTCCCAATCACCGTCGAACGTAGGTGCCCCATCGACATCGGCTTAGCAATATTAGGCGACGACATATCAATCACAATGCGGGCTTGCTGTCCTGTCTGTTGATCTCCAAAGTGTTCGCCGGTTGTTACCACCGTTGCTAAAGTCTGGGTCACAATAGCTGGCCGCTGCAGGAAAAAATTCACATACGGGCCCTGAGCCACCACTTTCGTAAATGCTGAAGAATCCAGATCTGCCACTATTTGCTGTGCAATTTTTACCGGGACTTGGTGCAGTTGCTTCGCCAACTGAAAAGTAGGAAAAGCAAAATCACCTAAATCAGAATTTTTGGGAACTTCGATTAAGTCTGCAATTTGTGATGTCGTTAAATCGACCTGATCAAATTGTAATAAAACCTGTTCTAATTGTTTGGCAATCGTTTGTTGTGCTTCCATTAAATTCAAAATATTTCCTCCAATATGCTTCAATAAAAAAAGTCTCTTTCATACTAAACTGAAAGAGACGAGCATGCCCGCGGTACCACTCTATTTGATTATTAATCCACTCAAATATTATATTTGGTTGTTACAAAGCCGCGACGGTATCATTATTTATGCTCAGTTTGCACTGTCCTAAGCTCACTGTTATTCCCTAACATGATACTTAAATCTTTGCTTCTTAATTTTAAAGGAAATTCCAAAGAGATTCAAGCAATTAATGCGGATAATTTTAATTGGATTTCTGAAACTTTTGGACGCTTATAAATTATGGTTTTGCTAAGACTATTCCCCATCAAAAAAGCCACCTCTTAAAGGTGGCTGACAAATTATTTACCTAAATGATTTATAGCTTCTTGAATAGTTCTGCCTTGTCCACTTTCATTTCTGTTTGGATCAACGGCAATGAACGTTTGCGAAGCGGTGTCAAGTTGAATACGGAGTTTTTTGTTCATGTTCATTACCTCCCTTTCTTTATATATGTTATTTTACTCACAAACTTGTTAAATGTCAAATCAACGTTAAAAAATATTAACATTGTGCAAGTAAAATATGTATGACAGCCCTAAATATATTGATTAATTATTTTAATCTTTTTTTTCTAAAAAAGCAAGACTAAATAAATTTTTTTTAATATATAAAGCACGTATTATCTGATATCGCCATTTGTTAAAATCAAATACGTTATTCAAGCGCTGATTTGAACCTGCCAGAAAACAATTTAAGCCCAAAAACTAATTACTTCCAACAATATGGATCTTATAAAACTCTCACAATCCATAAATGCCTCATAACTGCAATATTAAATAAGAAGCTTACTTAATAAATACAAAAACTTAGTAATAAGGCCTAACTAGATAATACTACCAATTAATTAAAAGAAATATGAAAATGCACCCGATTATTTCAAATAAATTTTCCTTAAATAAATCCATGTAGGTTGTGGGCTTAAACTATTTGGGTTTTATGGACCAATAATAAATTTTCATTTCTTCCCAAGGTGTACATTATTGCCGATCACATAAAAAGGAGACTAAAATATGACTACTATTGCTATTCTCGGAGCTCATGGTACTACAGCTCAAATCGTCACTCAGCAATTAATTCAAGAAACACATTTATATTTACGTTTATATTTGCGTCGTGCTGAACGCCTAGCTTCTTTAGCAACTGCCCCACGAGTTTCGATAATCGCAGGTAATGTCCAAGATCCTAGTACGTTACAACTGGCAGTAAAAGGAGCTGATCTAGTTTATTCTAATATTGGCGGTGTCGATTTAGCCATCTTGACCAAATTAATCTTAGAAGCAATGCAGAAAACAGGATGTCAACGGCTTCTTTTCTATAGTGCTTTGGGGGCTTTACATGAAGTACCTGGTAAATTTGGTACGTGGAACGAAACTGCCATTGCTGATTATCTACCCGGATTTAGACTAGCCAATCAACTAATTGAAGAACAATCACAAATTAATACGACACAGTTTCGACCGGCTTGGTTAACTAACAAAGATGAAATTAATTATGAGATTACTAGCGCTGACGAACCCTTTCGAGGGACTGAAGTTTCCCGCCAAAGTGTAGCTGATTTTGTGGTTCGGGTAATCAAAAATCCTACTTTATATCCACATACCAGCGTAGGTCTGAATAAACCACATACTGCAGGCAATTTACCTGCTTGGCTGCAGGTCTAAATATCTATGGGCAACTATTTTAAAAGTTTATTTATAAAAGCCAGCAGTCTGTGTTTCGGCCATTACGACTGGAATCTGGAAACCTGTCCCACTTTTACTCTAATAGATAAAAGTAACCAGCATAATTACTTCCTTTATTGAATAACTAATAGGTTTGATATTACTTCTACCCGCTATTATATAAAAAATGAACAACAACTTTTGATTATGGTAGTAAAAGATGTGTTAACTGTTAATAGCTCGATTCATCTTTACCATCACGGACATCATAATCAGGTATAATAGATATAAGGAGGAAGTCCAAATGAAAATTCCCATTGAACGTTCACATACAGATCGTTATTTAGCTGGCGTCGTAGGAGGTTTAGCGGCCCATTTTGATTGGAATTCCAATTTGTTACGGGTGATTTTTATTGTCTTAGCCTTGACTCCCGGTTTTCCTGGAATTCTAGTGTATTTGGTTTTATGGTTATTAATGAAATAAAACAAGGATTGCTTTTTAATGAGCAGTCCTTGTTTTCAGTTTACTTTCAAGCGGATGACGAGAATCGAACTCGCGACGCCAGCTTGGGAAGCTGAAGTTTTACCACTAAACTACATCCGCAATACTCTTACTATTATACACAAAAATGAGAGTTATGTGTCGATTTTTTTCAAAAAATCTGTCATAATTATCTTATGCAAAAAATAAGACAAAACCTCTATCTCAAAAAAGTAATGCGTGTTTGTGGAATCCTCATTGGTTTAGCCATGATTTCCATCAGTGTTTCCATGTGTTTTGAACCCCATGCCATTGCTGCTGGTGGTGCTACAGGTATTGCCATACTCGTGCAAGAAGTCCTGCAAGTCCCGTTGTCCGTGACCCTATTGGTTTTCAATGTGGCCATGTTAATTTTGACCTTGATCTTTTTAGACAAAGTTTCAGCGGCAAAAATTACCTTCGGTAGTATTGTCTTACCTATTTTTTTGGCACTGACGCCCAATACCATGATTATCAAGAATGCACTGCTTTCAGATATCATTGGTAGTATTATTTTTGGGTTCGGTTTATCCATTATTTATCGTTTGGGTTCCTCGTCGGGAGGAACTACTGTGCCGCCAATGATTTTAAACAAGTATTTCCATATTCGGAATGCCAATAGTTTATTTGTCATTGACGGCATTGTGTGTCTGGGGAATATTTTTGTTTCTGGTCTAGAGGAGTTTTTCCTGGCGATTTTATCGGTCGGAATTTCGACCATCGTTATGAATTATGTTCAAACTGGTTTAGATAAAAAATTAGTTGTTTATATCATGAGCGAACATCATTTAGAAGCTATTCGGCAACAGTTAAACGACCAACTTAATGCCGGCAGCACAGTGTTTGACGTTCGCGGGGGCCATTCTAATGACGAGAAAGAAATGTTGATGCTAGTAGCTGAAACTCAGGATTATGGTACAATTTTAAATACTATTTTTGCGATTGACCCAAACGCATTTATTTTAGCCGACTCTGTAGCCGAAGTGCATAATGGTAGTTTTTAAAAAGTTTTTGTCAAATAATTGACAGAAGTCTGAAAAGGCATATAATTTATGTAGTTCCAAAAAATAACATTCATTACACGAGAAGAAGTGCTATTGGCACTTCTTTTTTTAGTACCTAACAAAATGGTCTGGCAGTGTAGCACTGATATTAATATAAAAAATTCTCAATTCCTACGAATAGAAATTGAGAATTACGCAAAAAACCAACTGCTAAAATGTTATTTTAATTGTGCTTGTGCTTTTTGAGCAGCAACATTAATGATATTCCATGGACGATCATATCCTGGTTGGAAGAAGAAGTCGGCATAAGCTAAATCATTAACAGTTAAATGTTGTTGAATAGCAAGCGAAATGACATTGATATCGGCAGTCACATCAGCCCGGGACATAATTTGTGCGCCCATAATTTGACCATTATCAGGATTGTACGATAATTTGAATTGTACCTTAGCATTTTGACTCTCCGGAACAAAAGCAGGACGATAAGTATCTTCCACATACACAGATGCAATTTTCGCTTGGAACTTAGCAGCTGTAGCTTCTTTGACTCCCGTAGCTGCAAAATGGTATTCAAAAACGCTCAAAGCGGATGAACCGGACACTGCTGGTGTCGGTTGATTAGCGTTGGTCAGATTCTTGACTGCATAACGACCTTGGCGCCGACTATTAGTAGCCAAAGCAATTGGAACTTCTTTTCCTGTGGGAGCAAATTGGACATGGGTGGCATCACCGACTGCAAAAACATCCGGAGCACTTGTTCTTTGATAAGCATCGATTTTAATGGTGTGATCCGCATTCAGTTCCAGTGTATTTGCTAACCAGTTTGTATTCGGTTTGACACCCGTAGCTTCAATTACTAAATCGGCAGGATAAGTTTTTTTATCGGTAACCACTTTTTGGACTTGGTTGTGATCATTACCCACAAATTTTTGCACCGTTTCACCCAAGCCTAATTTAATCTGATGCTGCGCTAAGGTGTGGTCTAAAACTTCGGTAAACTCTTGATCTAAGTAGGTATTTAAAATCCGCGGCATAATATCTAAAACGGTAACTTGTTTTCCAGCTTTAGCAAAAGCCTCGGCAGCTTCCATGCCAATATAGCCAGAACCCACTATTACGACTTGTTGAATGGCTGGGTCTACGGTAGCCTTTTTTAATTTAATTGCCCAATCGCGACCCCGCATAAAGTAAATATTGTCTAAATCTTTACCAGGGACATTTAAAGCTGCAGGTACTGCCCCCGTACTTAAAATTAACTTGTCATATTTTTCGGTGCGTGTAGTATCGTCGGCTAGATTATGAACCTGGACTTCATGCTGCTTGGGGTCAACTGCAGTGACATCTTGTTGGACAAACACATGAACGCCTTGCTTTTCCATACTCGTCGGTGTCGCATAACGTACCGAGTTGACATCTTTAACTACCCCTTCAAGATACAACTGCATGCCACAAGATAAAAACGAGATAAAATTACCCTTTTCATACCATTGAATTTCTGCTTGGGGATAATCTTGTAATAATTCACGGACGGCTTCATAACCACCGTGTGAAGATCCGACAACAATAACTTTCATATATTTTCCTCCATTCGTTGTTCAACCTAAATTATAATCATTCTAATTTAGAAAGCAACTCGGAAAATATCTCAAAGTTTAATTTTGTTCAGCAAAATAATGCATCCAATAAGGAATTGCTTCGCTTAACTGCGTCGGTAAAACCACATAATATTTTTGGGCTAACTGCTCGGCAATATAACTATGCAAATAAACGGCGGCTAAAATTGCGGCCGTCTGTACTGAAAATTGGGCCAAAAAACCCGCTATCATTCCCGTTAAAGTATCACCAGTGCCGCCAGTGGCCATGGCCGCGGTGCCGGCCGTATTTTGAAAAATTTGTCCGGTTTGGTTATCATAGATCGCCGTCGGAGCTCCCTTTAGCACTAAAACTGTCTGTTTTGGAGCCTTTTGCCGTAAGCATCGTAGATTAGCTGATGGCTGTTGGGTACTGAGTGCCAACTGTGACAATCGCTGCCATTCCACGGCATGCGGTGTTAAAACAATCTTCTGCGCGTTAGTAGTCATCGTCAGCGATTGTTGAGACCATAAATTTAATGCTGTAGCATCCATAATTAAACTCTGTGAAGCCGTGGCGGCGTTAATTATTCTTTGTAATAAAGCGGTATTGGCAAGCGTTGGCTGTAAGCCGGGGCCCATAGCAATCACGTTCATCGTTTGGGCTAGTTGTAAAACAGCAGTTTGATCGCGTAAATCTACCACCATCGCTTCTGGTAAAACGGCATGCACGCTGGTAAAATTATGCGGGTCCGTTGCCAAAGTGACTAGACCAGCTCCGGTATACACTGCAGCCTTAGTCGCCATTAAAGCTGCACCTGTATAATTTTGACTACCGGCAATAATTAAAACTTTACCAAAAGTACCCTTGTGCGATTTTAGAGGCCGCGGTTGAATTACCTGTTTTAAAATTTCATTTGTAAGTTTTTCCATTATTTTTAATTTCCTAGTTACTTTCACTATTTTTTTTGGTAGAATATTTATTTGTAAGGCCGTTGTGGCGGAATTGGCAGACGCGCAGCGTTCAGGTCGCTGTATGGATTTCCATGTGCAGGTTCGACTCCTGTCAACGGCATCTCAATTTCCTATATCGAGTATTGGTTCCCGGCAGTATGTTTATGGACTTCATCCTTGGATTATCAATCTAAACAGTAGCATAGAACTTATGATGATTTTAGCATAATTTTAAAGCTTTAGAAAAATTTAGAGTTCCCAATACGCTTACTTCAGATCATATTTGATTGTTTCGAGCAGCTTTTTGTTTCCGATAAAAAGCTGTTTTTTATTGTTGATTGTCATTTTTAATTGCTTGAATCTCCCTTGGCTTTTAAAGATTCAAGGCTGGTTTGGCGGCGGTTTTAGTAACTCCTAAGCGTAAAAATATTAGTCCTTTCGCAATTCTAATTATCTAAAACACAATAATACGCAAAAGACCTCTACCAACAATTTGGTGAGGTCCTTTACGTTGCTGCTTTTATGAAAGGTTTGATAGCCTAAAGCGTACCATGTTTAGTTTAATTTGTAAACGCTTTTACGTTATTTTTTTAAATCTTTCTAAGAGAGTTCTTTGGATAAATCATTTTTAGGACCTTAAAAAAAGCGCCCTCAAAAAAATTTTTTGTAAATTTAAGAAATTGAAACTGGAGCTCCACTGGCTTCCCAGTACTTTATAAAAATTAGGTCCGTTAATCTTCCAGATCTATATATTGTATTTAAAATCTGAACGTTGTACCATATGTGGTGGATAAATAAAAAGGAGACAACATCGTGACTACACTAACAACCACTAATATTAAATTAGATCCCAAATTTATCGCGCAAACCATTCAGGACATCCAACCTCACTGGGGACCTTTAGGCTGGGTTACGTATAAACGTACTTATGCCCGGTGGCTACCCGAAAAAGGACGAACGGAAAATTGGGCCGAAACTGTACAGCGTGTTGTCGAAGGCAACATCAATTTAGATCCCCGTCTGCACGATCAACCCGACTTTAAATTGATTAAAGAACTGACCTTGGAGGCCCAACAACTCTTTAAGCTAATTTACGGCCTGGCAGCTACTCCTTCTGGACGGAATCTTTGGATTTCGGGTACGGACTATCAAAAACGCAATGGGGATGCCTTGAATAACTGTTGGTTTATTGCTATTCGCCCGCAAGCTTATGGTCAAAGTCATATTGTTCCCGAATATTTACAACCAGAGCAAGTTGCTGTTTCGATGCCATTTTCATTTTTGTTTGATCAATTAATGAAAGGCGGCGGTGTAGGTTTTTCAGTAGTGAAAAACAATATCCGGCAAATGCCGGCAATTGATCAACCTTTAGAACTAACAGTGTTAATTGATTCAAAAAATAAAGATTATCAAGAATCCTGTCAATTGGGCGCCGTTGATAAGAAACAGTGGTTGCGCGATCATTCACTAACTGATAGTTATTATTATGAATTACCTGATACTAGAGAAGGCTGGGTTTTAGCCAATGCCCGCGTCATTGATTTTCATTTTAATCAAACCAATTTGCAGCATAAAAATAAATTAGTCCTCGATATTAGTAAAATTCGTCCCCGTGGCGAGCGAATCAAAGGCTTTGGTGGTACAGCTTCGGGACCGATGCCCTTAATCGAAATGTTGTTTGACATTAATACATTGTTAAATCACCGTGTCCAACAACAGTTGAGTGCTGTGGATTGTACAGATATTTGTAATTTGATTGGCAAAACTGTCGTTGCCGGCAACGTTCGCCGTTCTGCTGAACTAGCCTTAGGCTCCGGTGATGATGCGGATTTTATTACAATGAAACAAGATCAAACCCAGTTATATCATCACCGTTGGGCTTCCAATAATAGTATTAATGTGACCAAAAACCTGACCGATTATCAACCCATTGCGGATGCTATTCAAGAAAATGGCGAACCGGGAATTGTCAATTTAAATTTATCCCAAAATTACGGCAGAATAGTTGATGGCTATCAGCCGGGTATTGATCAACAAGTAGAAGGTACCAACCCTTGTGGTGAAATCTCTTTAGCCAACGGTGAGCCTTGCAACCTGTTTGAAGTTTTTCCCTATATTGCCGAAAAACAAAATTGGGATTTAACAGAAGCCTTTACCTTGGCCACCCGTTACACCAAGCGCGTTACCTTCAGTAATTATGATTGGGAAATTTCACGAAAAATTATTCAACAAAATCGGCGCATCGGTGTTTCGATGTCGGGCATTCAGGATTGGATTTTGAGTAAGTTTGGAAACCGGGTTGTAACTGGTTTTAACGATCAAACACACCAACCTATTTATGATCAACGAGCAGTTGACTGCTTTAATCAATTATATCAAGCTGTGGTTGCTGCTGATCAAAACTATTCCCAACAACTGCATTGTCATCCTTCGATTAAACATACCACTGTCAAACCTTCGGGCACCGTCGCTAAATTAGCTGGTGTTTCTGAGGGAATGCATTTTCATTATGCTGGTTATTTGATTCAAAGAATTCGTTTTCAAGATAGTGATCCTCTGTTACAAGCTTTACAACAATGCGGTTATCGTATGGAACCTGATATCTACACCGAGCATACGATTTGCGTTGAATTCCCAGTAAAAGCTCCCAATGCTGATAACCCTAACTTTGCCTCTGCAGGCAGCGTTTCTATAGCAGAACAATTTGCGACACAAGCCTTCTTACAAACTTATTGGTCGGATAATGCAGTAAGTTGTACAGTGACCTTCCAAAATAATGAGGCTAATCAGATTGCGCCACTGCTGGAACAGTATCGTCAAATTATCAAATCTACTTCTTTGTTACCATATTATGGCGGTTCTTTGAAACAAGCTCCTAAAGAACCCATTACAAAAACTCAGTATCAGCAAAAACAAGCAGACATTGCCGATAACGTTAATGTCGTTTTCGATCAGATGCAAGATCAACAAGATCTGGAATTGGTCGATCAAAGTGATTGTGCTGGTGGTGCTTGCCCGATTAAATAATAACAAGCCGCAGTATTCTAAATATAAATTCTTGATCTTTCAATTCAAAGAAAATAACCCTACTAATATAAATTAGTAGGGTTTTTAATTTAAAGAAATTTATTTCCTGGGTAATAATAAAGTTATTTACAATTTGGTCTTCGGCCAGTCCAAATTAATTTAAAAGCCCATTCTACCATATGACTTTTAGCAAGTTTTAAAAAAGCTTACCTTCGTAATTAGAAGATAAGCTTTGGAAATACTATTTTATATGCAAACTTTGACGCACATGCGCCACTCTCTGACCCAAAATCCGCTCACCTAAGTGAGTTCGTAAAAGTAGATATCCATAGATTAAGGCCCCAATAAAAACTTCTAACAACAGCATGGAAAAAGCAAAACCACGACTCAAGGTGGGCACCATGTGATATCCCACATGATCGACTAACATGACTCCAACCAACATCAAAACTGCTAAACAAAGCATCCCACAAGTTCGATTGATTGTTTGGCCTAGACTAAAATCAAATTTCAGCATTAACAATTTCAACATTAATAAACAAGAAACGGTCATTCCTACCGCCGTCGCTGCTAAGGGTCCAAAGACTCCCAAGAGCCAAATCAAGGGATATTGCATAATCATTTTGGCAATTAGTCCGACTAAGAAATAACGAATAGCCAGCCGATTTTGATAAACACCCTGCAGGATGGAAGATAAAACAGTAAATAATCCCATTAAAATCGCTACGATGGAATTAAATTGCAACACATAAATACCAATGCGATCATACCCGTAAAATAGAATATATAAAGGGCGCGCTACGGCATACATCCCTAAAGATGCCGGAATCATGACTAATAAAAACAATTGCAAGGTATTAGCAATTTGCACCCGTACATTTTGCCGATCTCGTCGAGAAAAGGCTGCAGACAGCAAAGGAACGGCCGTGACCGACATAGCTGTGGCTAAGGAGACTGTAATCATAATCAACTTATTAGCATTGAAACTAAATAAGGCATACAACGAGTCCAAAGTTTCTTTACTGAGACGATAGAAAGTTTTCATCATAAAGTCAAAGGTTGCTTGATCGAACAACTGAAAAATAATAATCCCAGCATCTAAAATGATAAAGGGTAACGCCTGGCCCCATATTTCAAAAAAGAAGTTTTGCTGTTCTGCTTGGTTATTGGTCCGGCTGCCACGTGCTAATTTTTGCAAACGTGGCAATTGTTTGACAAAATAAACTCCTAAAATAACTAGTCCGCATACTGCCCCAATAAACGCTGCAAAAGTAGATTGAACAACAGCACCCACATAACTACCTTTTTGCACCTTCATAATAACAAAAGTCGCAGCTAACATATACAGAACGCGACCCACTTGTTCCACAAATTGAGAAATGGCTGAGGGCGCCATCTGATTATAACCTTGAAAATATCCACGAGAAATACTCATAACAGGAATAATCAATAAGGCAGCGGATAAGGCTTTTAGTACCGGTATTAAATGCGGATCCCCGTCCCCAAAAATCTGTGCAATAGCCGGGGCTGCAAAATACATTAAAGCAGCCGTAATAATTCCTGTTAAAGCCATGATTTTTAGGCCTTGTTTAAAAAGTTTATTACCAGTGGAGTATTCATTGAGCGCATTATAATGCGCAATTTGCTTAGAAATAGCTCCCGGAATGCCAGCTGTGGAAACAATCAGAAAAAAGCTATAAATATTATAGCCTCGTGCAAATAAGGCATTGGCTAAAGATGTTGCCATCCAAGCATTCCAAGGGATAATATAAATAGCTCCTAAAAAACGTGAAAAGACGCTGCCGGCTGTCATCCATGCTGAACCTTTGACTAAAGAAGCGCGTCCTGCAGCTTGATAATCAGGTTCAGTTTGCTTCACGTTGTTGTCCATTAACTTCTTCCTCTCTGTTGATCTTAGAGTTTCTATTTTACAACAAAGTTAACAATTTTATTAGGGACAACAATGACTTTGCGTAATTCTTTTCCGGCCGTAAATTTTTGGATTTTAGTATTTTTACGAGCAATGGCCTCTAAATCAGCTTTGGCAGTATCTCGTGGTACGGTAATTTTATCCCGTAATTTCCCATTGACCTGTAAAATAATTTCTGTTTTTTCACTAATCAAACTATTTTCATCATAAGTTGGCCACGCAGCATAAGTTATAGATTCATTGTGTCCTAATTTTTGCCAAATTTCTTCAGCCACATGTGGAATTACCGGTGCAAGCATTTTAATCAACCCTTCAGCATACTCTTGTGGAAACTGCTGGGCTTTATTGACCGCGTTACAAAAGACCATCATTTGTGAAATTGCCGTATTAAACTGTAATTTTTCAAAATGTTCAGTAACGGTTTTAACAGTTTCACTATATACTTTAGCTAACTCCGGATTAGCTGCCGGTGTAATAAAATCGGTACGTAACGTATTTTCATCATCGGAATTAATGTATAAGCGCCAAACACGTTCAATGAATCTGAATGAACCGGCCAAACCATTTTCACTCCAAGAAATGGAAGCATCCAACGGACCCATAAACATTTCATAAAGACGTAGAGTGTCGGCACCATATTGTTCGACTACTTCATCAGGGTTCACAACGTTGCCTTTAGATTTCGACATTTTTTCGTGATTGGCCCCTAAAATCATACCTTGATTAAATAATTTCTGGAACGGTTCCGGTGTCGGCACAACTCCCAAATCGTATAAAAACTTATGCCAAAACCGCGCGTACAGTAAATGCAATACCGCATGCTCCGCCCCCCCAATATATAGATCTACCGGTAACCACCTTTTCAGTTTATCATAATCCGCTAAGGCCTGATCATTATGTGGGTCGACGTAACGCAGAAAATACCAAGAACTTCCGGCCCATTGAGGCATGGTATTGGTTTCGCGTTTGCCCTTGCGGCCATTGTGATCGACGACATTGACCCAATCAGTTAAATTAGCTAACGGACTTTCCACGGATCCGGAAGGTTTAATATCTGCTTCTTCTGGCAAACGTAACGGTAATTGCTCTTCGGGCACTAAAGTCGTTTCCCCATCTTCCCAATGAATAATTGGAATCGGTTCACCCCAATAACGTTGCCGTGAAAATACCCAATCTCTTAATCGATAGTTAACTTTTTTGGTACCTAAGCCTTTTTCTGTCAACCACTCTACCATTTTAGCGATGGCTTGCTCTTTATTTAACCCATTTAAAAATTCAGAATTAATATGTGGACCATCGCCTTTAAACGCGGCTTGTTCTACATTACCTCCTTGAATGACTGGCATAATTGGCAGTTTAAATTTCCGTGCAAATTCATAATCACGATCATCGTGTGCAGGTACCGCCATAATAGCACCTGTACCGTAGCTGGCTAAAACATAATCAGAAATCCAAATCGGAATTTTATTGCCATTAACCGGATTAATGGCATAAGCACCAGTAAAGACACCGGTTTTGTCATTATTCAAATCTGTTCGTGCCAAATCACTTTTGCGTGCTGTTTCTGCTTGGTAAGCTTGTACAGCAGTCGCCTGTTGTTCAGTAACAATTTGGTTGACTAATTCTTTTTCTGGAGCCATAACCATGTAAGTTGTTCCAAAAATCGTATCTGGCCGCGTGGTGAAAACTTCAAACTCGTAATCAGTATTTGCCACTTGAAATTTGATTTGTGCACCTGTAGAGCGGCCAATCCAATTCCGCTGCATATCTTTAATGCTCTCCGGCCAATCTAATAAGTCTAAATCATCAATTAAACGATCCGCATAAGCGGTAATTTTCAACATCCACTGACGCATGGGTTTGCGATAAACTGGAAATCCGCCGCGCTCAGTCACTCCATTGACGATTTCCTCATTGGCCACCACGGTGCCTAAATCAGGGCTCCAATTGACGGGAACTTCGGCTTCATAAGCTAATCCTTTTTTATACATTTGTTCGAAAATCCATTGGGTCCACTTATAATAACTTGGATCCGTTGTATTGACTTCGCGATCCCAGTCATAAGAAAAGCCCAATGAATTAATTTGCTTTTTAAAAACATTAATATTCTTTTCGGTAAAATCTTTAGGATTATTTCCTGTTTGAATAGCATATTGTTCTGCCGGCAGCCCAAAAGCATCCCAGCCCATCGGATGTAAAACGTTGTATCCTTGCATCCGCTTCATTCTAGCGACAATATCCGTGGCTGTGTAGCCTTCGGGATGTCCTACATGCAAACCTTTGCCGGATGGATAGGGAAACATATCCAGCGCATAAAAATTGGGTTTATGATCATCTTCAGTTGTACGAAAAGTATGATGGTCAGCCCAATATTTTTGCCATTTTTTTTCAATTACTGTATGGTTATAACTCATATTTTCCTCCTTGAAAAATAAAAAAGTCCTATTGCAACTGTGCAATAGGACGATTGACCGCGGTACCACCTAAGTTCTACGTTAAACGTAGCCCTCTCAATCTATAACGGTGATTCCCCGGAAACATCTACTGTTACTTCAATGTTCAGCCTTGAGAACGAGTTCGCCGTCACTTTTTGGTGAAATCTCACTAACCTTTCACTCTCTGCACAAAAACTGACTGCTACTAATTTCTCGCTTCGCTAAATAAATATATGAGGCCATTATAAAGTAAGAAAACCTCAAAATGCAAGGTCCGATCCTAATAATTTTCAAATTTAATTAATTTACCCCTTTAAATTAGTGATTAATCTGTAGAGGCTATATCGGAATGCTCAACTTGAATTCCCGGCGCGGCACTTGTGCGCTGATACAAACCGGAAGTCGTCTGTTCAGCATCTGTTGCAGGATTGTCACTGGAAATAGTTTGCGCAGACGTATTCGTTTCAGATGGTGTCGATGGTTGAGTTTGCGTACCTGTTGATTGTGAGTCACTAGGTTGGCTGGTTTCTGGCCGAGTATTAACGTGAACTTTAGGTGCCTCTTGGACAGCATAAATCGAACCATTGGAGACTTTGGAATGATTCTGCGTATTCATCAGCTCCAAAAATTGCTGTTGTTGATGGATTAATTGGGCCACATCATTATCAATTATTGGCATATCGCTAACGGTTGGTGTAGTATCATCCAAAGCCGCTGCCGCACTATCATGGCGATTATAGTCATTTTGCACAATTACCGGGGCCGTTTTAGTTTGATAGGCATCTTTTTTGACTTGCTTTACACTAGCCAAAGGTTGGACTGTGGCAGCTGTTGGATCAGCAGTAGTTGCAGCATTGACATTAATTGTCGCGGTGCCGTTATCCGGTGTTGCTTCATCAAAACGGGTTAAATTATACTTTTCTATCAAAGCATCTAATTTCTCATTATAAGAAGTATCCGTGGCATAACGCCCTGTCAGAGCTTTCGTCGCATCTTGGTAAGTAGCAGCATTGCTCCGCCAAACATTAGCGTACAAGCGCCCATTACTACGTAATAAACGCACATAGTCCTCTAGCGATTCACGATAGGATGGATATTTACGAAAATTAGATTGAATCGTATACAGACTGCCACTGCCATCATCTTCTTGTGTGCTCAAATTAACTGCAGCCCCTTGAAAGGTGCCCTTAACGCCAAACAAATTAAAATTTGGTGCTTGTGCCAAACTGCTGGTTCCCCAACCACTTTCCAACAATGCTTGGGCGACCATGACTGAGGCATATAAATTATTTTTTTCTGCTAATTTTTGGGCTGAACTGCCCAAATAATTCAAAAAATCTTGGTCGCCATAACCTTGTGAAACAATTAAATCATCAGTGGAGGTGCCGGTTTGAACAACAATCGAATTGGTAGGTGCATCGGCTTCAGCAGCCATTACCGGTTGGGCTTGGCTGGTCAGGGCCGCACCGCAAATTAAGAGACTGGCACTCAAGGTTCCCCATTTACCAAGATTTTTAGGATGCCGCAATGGTATACTAACTTCATTATGGAATAAAGAATCATTTTGTGTTAATGTTGTTTTTTTATTAGCCAATTTATCAATCCCCAAATCAAATCCAATATCACAAACTCATAAAATTATTCTCGTAATTGCTTGTTAAAAATCTAATTAATTTAACTCCACTTTTATCTTAACTAAAATTATTAGGAAAGCAAGGCGGAAACCTCGACTTATGCAGACTTCACGAAAACTTAAACAAATTTTAACAATTTTTTTAATATTTATTATACTTTGCAGCTTAGTCCAGTTACACCATCCTGTAATTAATTTACTAGATCAATGGGGCTTTCATTTCACTGATGCTTTACCCGCTTCCAGCCACCAATTCTGGAAGCAAATAACAGCTTTAGGTGCACCTTCAACCATTTGTTGGGTCACGGTCATTTTAGTCTTGCTAGCTCAGAATTGGTCACAGCGACTTTTCTTGAGCAGCGCCGTTTTCTTTAATCTAGCAACTGCTCACTGGCTGAAATTACTCTTTTGTCGTCCGCGACCACAATTACATCATCTCATCCACGTTAGTGGGTATAGCTTCCCCAGTGGTCATGCCAACGCCATCACCGTTTTAGTATTAGCCATCTATTTATTATACTGGCAAAAAAAGCCCCCCAAAGGAGCTGCTCTGGTGGGCACGCTTGTCGTTGTCGGAGTTCTACTGAGTCGGGTAGTATTACATGTTCACTATCTGAGCGATGTACTCGCTGGTAGTTTATATGCGATTGCGACAACGGAACTTATTTGGTGGCTTTTTTTTGATAATCAATCAATAATTTCTTACTACGCCAATCCCAAAGATTAATCACAAAAGCACTAACAAGAATAATCATTCCAACTATAAAAATACCTCGTAAACCCGCAAAAACAATTTTACGCGCTGGCACTAAATAACGGGCCGGTAATTGACCAGCAGTTGCTGGATTAATCATTTTATTCATCATGGCTGCAGTCAGGCTGGGATGTTGTTGTACTCCGTGGGCCATTACAATATTCATCACGATGCCAAAAATAGACACCATGAGCGTTTGCCCTAAATTACGGGCTAAGGTATTGAAACTGGTGGCCGTACCGACTTCATCGGCTGTCACTACACTTTGCGAAGTAACAGTCGAAGTCGTAATCGATAGTCCAAAGCCAAAACCAACAAAACCGGAAATGATGAGAAAAACACTAAAAGACGTATTGAAAGGTATCAATAAATAAGCAGCACATCCACCAATTAAGAATAATAAAGCCCCCGCCGTAATACTATGCGGTGGATATTTGGCTACAAACTTGCCGGATAAATAAGATCCTAATAGCCAGACAATCGAACTGGGAGTGACCACAAAGCCACCCATTGACGGCTGTAGTCCTAAAACACTTTGCATCCAAATCGGTAAATAAGTGTCAAAGCCAATTAAAAAACCGGCAATGAGCAGCATATCTAAATTTTGAACAACAAAAGCCCGGTTTCGAAATAATTTAAGCGGTAAAATCGGATCAACTTGCTGTTGTTCTACCTTTAATAAAATCCCCAAAAACACTGCTGAAATAAGCAGTAAGACTACACTCCAGCCGGCGTGTTGTATATTGCTTAAATTTTGTAAACCTAACATTAATAAGACTAACGTCAAAGTCAGCAGTACAATGCCACGATAATCAATTGCACTAGATTTGGCTTCAATGTGTTCATGCAAGAAGAATTGAATCAACAAAATGGTAAGAAGTCCAATCGGAATATTAATGGCAAATACCCAATGCCAGCTTAACTTTTCCACGATAAAACCGCCTAACAGGGGCGCCACAATCGAAGCAATTCCCCAAGAGGACCCATTTAAACCAATCATCCCCGCGCGCTTTTCCAAGGGATAAATATCAGCTAAAACTGTGTACGTAAGAGGCTGGATGGCTCCGGCTCCTAATCCCTGCAAAAAACGCGCTAAAATTAATTCCAACATTGATTGCGAAATACCGCAGAGAAAGGAACCAATGACGAAGATTAATAAACCAATCGTTAATAAACGTTTACGGCCAAAACGATCAGATAATTTTCCATAAATAGGAGTCGTTACTGCGCTCATAAGTAAATAAATGGAAAAGACCCAGTTCATAACATTCAAGCCGTGTAAATCACTCACAATTGTCGGCATCGCAGTGGAGACAATCGTACCTTCCACAGCGGTCATAAAGGTCGCAATAAAGACAGCAATGGTTACCAGACTGACATTAGTTTGTTTCTGTTTTTTCACTAGTGATCCTGCTTTGTTAAAATTTTTTGTAACTGTTGAACACGATCTGTATGCTCCCACGGTACATCAATATCGGTGCGCCCAAAATGACCGTAAGCCGCTGTTTGACGATAAATGGGACGTTGTAAATCTAGCATTTGAATAATCCCTGCGGGCCGCAAATCAAAAACTTGGCGAATTGCTGCGACAATTTCATCATCGCGATAGGCGCTTGTCCCAAAAGTATTCACTGCAATAGACACAGGACGCGCAACGCCAATCGCATAAGCTAATTGAATTTCTACTTGATGAGCTATCTTGGCAGCTACTAAATTTTTGGCCACATAACGCGCCGCATAACTAGCAGAACGGTCAACTTTAGTGGCATCTTTACCTGAAAAAGCTCCACCACCATGATGTGCTGCGCCGCCATAGGTATCCACAATAATTTTACGACCGGTTAAACCAGTATCACTGCTCGGTCCCCCTAAAACAAAACGTCCCGTAGGATTAATTAAAAATTTGGTTTGTTCATCTAAAAACTGCGCCGGGACAACCGGTTTAATGACTTGTTCAATGATGTCTTGCTTTAAATCTGTCAAGGATACTTCCGGATCATGTTGTGTGCTTAAAACCACGGTATCCACTCTTAATGGCCGATGCTGATCATCGTATTCTACCGTGACTTGTGCTTTGGAATCTGGGCGCAAATAAGTTAATTGGCCCTGTTTACGAACAGTAGTGACCTGCCGCATTAATTTATGTGCTAACATGATCGGTAGCGGCATATATTCGGGTGTTTCATCTGTAGCATAGCCAAACATCAAGCCTTGATCGCCTGCTCCTATCTGATCGAACGGATCGTCATCGCTGACTTGTTCGCGTTGTTCCAAGGCATCATCTACACCTTGGGCAATGTCCGGTGATTGTTGATCAATTGCCGTAATCACTGCACAAGTATCAGCATCAAAGCCATAAGCAGAATTCGTGTAGCCAATTTCTCGAATCGTATCGCGGACAATTTTTTGAATATCCACATAAGCACTGGTACTTATTTCACCCGCTACCAATACTAAACCGGTAGTGACTGTAGTTTCACAAGCTACCCGAGCCTTGGGATCTTCTTTTAAAATGGCATCTAAAATGGCGTCGCTAATTTGATCTGCCATTTTATCAGGATGTCCTTCTGACACTGATTCCGACGTAAAAAAATGTTTTTCTTTTTCCAAAATTTTTCCCCCTTAATTCGGTTACAGGTAAGCAAATAATTTGCTCCATCAGGAATTTAATTAACTTAACCATGTTATCACAAAATTTAATATTACAAGTACAATTTTAAAATTGTTTTTTGATAATTTCAGAAAAAACCGCTGGCACAAATAAAAAAGCGGTTCTGTCTGTTTTCGATAACAGGATGAACCGCCATTATAGCTTGATTATTCTGTGTTCTTACAAAGCCGCGCTGGTTTGCTTAGCGATAAACGTAATCTCTCGTCATCGGTAAATTAGTGCCTGAAGGCCCTTTACTAATTAAATATTGCACCACGTCAATATTGCCTGAAGCAAAAGAGGCTGCACAAGCTTGCAGATACAATTCCCACATGCGGCTAAAGCGCTCATCCATCATTTGAGTCACCTCAGCACGATGAGCTTGAAAATTTTGTTCCCAAATTTCTAAGGTACGTTGATAATGGCGCCGCAACATTTCCATGTCGCTCAACTGGAGCCCCGCATTTAAAATATTATCAATATTTTCGGTCAAACCCGGAATATAACCACCAGGAAAAATCCACTTATCAATCCAGGCATTCAAGGCTCCGCTTCCTTGACGGGTAATCCCATGAATTAAAGCTGTGCCCCCATCAACTAACATCTGTGCTACATCTCGGAAATATTCTGGCAGATCCTCATGACCTACATGTTCAAACATTCCGACGGAGACCACGTAATCCCATTTTTGATCTTTAATTTCCCGATAATCGACTAATTTTACCTCGGCACAATCAGTCAACTTTAAATCTTTAATTTTCTGTACTACGTACTCATATTGTTCTTCGCTTAAGGTGATTCCGGTAACTTTTAAATGATATTCTTGAGCAGCAGTAAGCATCAAAGTTCCCCAGCCACAACCAATATCTACTAAAGTTTTTCCCGGTTGCGGATTGAGTTTTTTTAAAATATGATGAACTTTATTGAGCTGGGCTTGTTTCAAGGTGTCGTCCGGTTTTTCAAAATAAGCACAAGAGTAAGTCATCGTATCATCGAGCCATAATTTATAAAAATCATTACCAATATCATAATGATCTTGGACGAACTCTTCCTCATCATTTTTGGAATGGGTATGCGTCGGCATAAATTGTTTGAATTTTTTATTGTATAAAAAACTGTTGCGGCTTTGATAAGCTGCTAAAATCAATTTTTCAATACTACCATCAATTTCAATCGTCTTATTCATATAAGCTTCCCCTAAAGCCAAGGAAGCGTTGTTCATGATACTTTTAATTGGAATCGGTTTGTGAATAGTAATATGAATGTCTGGATCACCCGTGCCATACTGTTCGGTCTTTTGATCCCAATAAGTTACCTTTAACGGGATATTAAATGAATTCTTCAACAATTCTTTATAAAAAGTTTTCTCTAACATTCAATTCACCTCAATAATTATCAATTAGTAACACTACACCTTTTAAATCTGATCTTCAAATCGAAGATTAATTTAAGGTAGAATAAAAGCAGCTTTATATAATGAGGTAAAAAAATGAAAATTTGGAAATCTATTCTTACGACATGCCTTTATTTTTTAAGCATCGCGGCCTATCCTGTGTTATTAATGCAGCATTATCCCTATCATCTGGATCCACCAACAAAATTCACCTTTATCTTAGTTGCGTTGTTAGTTATTTATTACGCATTGATCGGCCCTTTTCATCCAAACAAATATTTTAATGTTTTATATAGTATTTTAGCCATTATTTTAATTCTCTGCCATCAAGCCATTAAGCCCTCATTTTATTTATTGTGTTTGTTTGTGTGCCAATTACTGCTTTGCTTTCTTGTTCAAAAATCACCCATGCGCGCTATTGTCGGCAATTTAGTGCTCCCCTTTTTCACCAGTGCAATGTTAATTTTTTCGCTGTTACATTTCGTTTCAGCTCAGATGATTCTAAACCTTTTATTAATCAATGTTTTAGTGGTCATTGTTCACTTAGTCAAATCGCGGGGGCAAATTCTTTTAGCAATAGTGTGTCTGAGTTTGGTAATTTTAGCTTTACTGGGGCTTAAACAACTTACACTGCAGCAAAGCATAGTCTTTTTTATCGGAACCGGCAGTATGTTTTTTCTCCAAAAGTGGGGTCGGCATTCCCGTAATTTAGCTTATTTTAGTCTTTTAAGAATCATTTTAGTCTTGCTGCTTAGTTTTTAAATTGAGTTTCTATTAGATAAAGAAAAAAGCAATTTCAATTACGAAATTGCTTTTTTTAACAACTGACTTTTAGTTATTTTTGAATGTTGTAAAAGCTCTTAGCGCCTTTATATTCAGCAGTCTCACCCAATTGTTCTTCAATTCGCATTAATTGATTGTACTTCGCAATTCGGTCAGTCCGACTAATGGAACCCGTTTTAATTTGACCAGCATTAGTAGCCACTACTAAGTCAGCAATCGTAGTATCTTCCGTTTCACCGGAACGATGAGATACGATAGCTGTATAACCGGCTTCTTTAGCCATTTCAATGGCTTCAAAAGTTTCAGTTAAAGTTCCAATTTGGTTAACTTTAATCAAAATGGAGTTGGCTACTCCCATATCAATACCCTTTTTGAGGTAATCTGTGTTAGTTACAAACAAATCATCACCAACAATTTGCACTTTCTTACCTAAACGATCTGTGAGTAGTTTCCAGTCTTCCCAATTATTTTCATCTAATGGGTCTTCAATAGAAACAATTGGGTATTTTTCAACTAAGCCATCCAATAAATCAACAATTTCTGCTGCAGTATAGGACTTGCCGTCACCTTTCATATCGTACTTGCCGGTTTCGGAGTTGTAATATTCTGAAGAAGCACAGTCAAATGCAATTGCAATATCATCGCCAGGTTTATAGCCGGCACGTTCAATAGCTTCGACTAATACTTGGAAAGGTTCCTCATTGTTTTGCATATTGTTCGGTGCGAAACCACCTTCATCACCAACTGCCGTGGAGTCGCCACGTTCTTTTAAAATCGCAGCTAAGTTGTGGAAAGTTTCAGCACCCATCCGAATAGCTTCATGAATACTTTTAGCACCTACAGGCATAATCATAAATTCTTGAAAATCAACATTATTATTGGCATGTTTACCACCATTGATAACATTCATCATTGGTGTTGGCAAAACATGACTGTTCGGTCCACCCAAATATTCATACAAAGGCATGCCTAATTCATCAGCAGCTGCATGTGCGGCAGCTAAAGAAACTCCCAGGATTGCATTGGCTCCCAATTTGCCTTTATTAGGAGTTCCATCTAAAGCAATCATTTTTTGATCAATTGCCCGTTGATCAGTGACATCCATCCCAATGATTTCTTTTGCAATGACATCATTGACATTCTTCACTGCTTGCGTAACACCTTTACCCATGAAACGGGATTTATCGCCATCGCGCAATTCTACTGCTTCATGTTCACCAGTGGAAGCCCCTGATGGCACGCTAGCACGGCCAAAACCACCTAATTCAGTATACATTTCTACTTCGACAGTAGGATTGCCACGTGAATCCAAAATTTCACGAGCAAAAATATCAGTAATTACAGACATTTAATTAATCTCCTTTGATTGTTTGTTTGATAACTTAATTTTAGCATTTCAAGAAATCTAAATAAATACATTACGCTTGATAATTCACCAATTGTAAATAAGAATCGGGATCTAAACTGGCTCCTCCGACTAAACCGCCATCAATGTCCGGCTTACTCATTAGTTCTTTGATATTAGCCGGTTTAACTGAACCGCCATATTGAATTCGGACTTGGTCTGCTACGGTCTTGTCATAAAGCTTCTCTACGGTTTGGCGAATCACTTGACAAATCTCTTGCGCCTGATCGGCAGTCGCTGTCTTGCCCGTTCCAATTGCCCAAATCGGTTCATAGGCAATGACTAATTGGGATACTTGGTCGGCACTTAAGTCCTTTAAAGCGGCAGTAACTTGACTTTGAACCCAAGTTTGTGCTTCCCCAGCTTCACGCTTGGCTAAGCTTTCACCACAGCAAATAATAGGAATCATCTGGTTGGCAAAAACGGCCTGAGCCTTCCGATTGACATCGGCATCTGTTTCATGGAAATAATCACGTCGTTCCGAATGCCCAATGACTACATAATTAATCCCCATTTCTTGTAAAACCTGAGGACTCGTTTCTCCGGTAAACGCTCCGGAATTTTCAAAATAACAATTTTCAGCCGCTGTTTTTAAATTACTGCCCTGAGCAGCAGCAAGTAAAGCCGGCAAATCGACCGCTGGTGCAGCAATCACTGCTTCTACTTGATCACTAGCTGGCAAATGATCTTTTACTGCATTCACAAATTGTGTCGTAGCTTCTGGATTATTATTCATTTTCCAGTTGCCCGCAATAATTGGTGTTCGCATATGTGTAACTCTCCTTTGCTTTATTTATCAGAAATGGAAGCAATTCCCGGCAATTCTTTACCTTCTAGGTATTCCAGAGAAGCCCCACCGCCGGTAGAAATATGAGTCAGCTTATCGGCAATACCTAATTGTTGTGCTGCAGCAGTGGAATCACCGCCGCCAACAATTGTCGTCGCACCTTGTAAATCACCCAAAGCACGACCCACTTGTAAAGTACCATTAGCAAAGTTGCTCATTTCAAAAGCACCCATTGGTCCATTCCAAACGACAGTTTTAGCACCTGCTAATTTATCTTCAAATAATTGAATTGTCTTCGGTCCAATATCTAAGGCCATCTGATCGGCAGGAATTTCCACATCCGGAGTGGTTGTATGTGGAGCATCATTGGAAAATTCAGCCGCTACCACGTGATCAACTGGTAACACAATTTTATCCCCAGCTTTAGCTAATAAATCTTTAGCCATTGGCACTCGGTCTTCTTCAAATAAGGATTTTCCAATCTGGTGTCCTTGCGCAGCTAAAAAGGTATAAGCCATACCCCCACCGATTAAAATATGATCAGACTTAGGGATTAAGTTTTCAATCACCGCGATTTTATCAGAAACCTTGGCACCACCTAAAATCGTCACGAAAGGATGTACGGGATTTTCCACAGCGTTACCTAAGAATTTGATTTCTTTTTCCATTAAGAAACCGGCTGCAACGGGTTTGCCGGCTGCTTGCATGGCTTGAGAAATGCCGACATTGGAAGCATGAGCCCGATGAGCAGTTCCAAAAGCATCATTGACAAAAACGTCACCTAAAGAAGCCCAATATTGACCTAACTTAGGATCATTTTTGCTTTCACGTTTTCCAAAATCGTTATCAATATCTTGAAAACGGGTGTTTTCCATTAAAATAACTTCACCCGCTTGCATAGCGTTAATCGCAGCTTCTAATTCGGCACCTTCATTGACCGGTACAAATTTGACTTCCTGATTTAATAATTCGCCTAGACGTTGTGCTACAGGAGCTAAAGTCAAAGCTTGTTTATCCGCATCACTTTTCACGCGCCCTAAGTGCGATAGTAAAATCAGTTTACCCTGATGCTCAATAATATATTTAATCGTGGGCAAAGCTGCTACAATACGATTATCATTGGTAATTTGGTTATCTTTGACCGGTACATTGAAATCTGCCCGCATTAGAACTTTTTTATTCTTGAGATCAATGTCCGAAACAATCATTTTTGCCATTCAAACAGCCTCCTAATTTTCAACAAAAAAGGCCGAAGGAGTGAGCCTCCCTCCGCCTTCATCACGTAATCAAAACTAATACAATAAATTGAATTATCGATTACAATAAGCTAGCAAATTTTTGTAAAGTACGGATCATTTGTGCAGTAAAACCAGATTCATTGTCGTACCAAGCAACTACTTTGACTACTTGGGCACCATTAGCACCTTCAACCACTTGGGTTTGAGTTGGATCGAATACCGAACCAAATTCAGTACCAATAATATCGGAAGAAACAATTTCGTCATCGTTGTAACCAAAGGATTCATTGCCTTCAGTAACTTTCTTCACAGCAGCATTAACTTCGTCAGCAGTAACTTTCTTGTCCAAGACTGCTACTAACTCAGTCAAAGAACCGGTAATTACTGGTACACGTTGTGCATGACCGTCTAATTTGCCCTTTAATTCTGGAATAACTAAACCAATAGCTTTAGCAGCCCCGGTTGAATGTGGAATAATGTTTTGTGCAGCAGCCCGCGCATTACGCTTGTTGCCACCACGATCAGGACCATCTTGCAATTTTTGCGTAGCTGTATAAGCATGAATTGTCGTCATTGTTCCTGTTTGAATGCCAAAAGCATCATTCAAAGCTTTAGCTGCTGGAGCCAAGCAGTTGGTTGTGCAAGAAGCAGCAGAAATAATTTGATCATCTTTAGTAATGGTATCGTCGTTAACACCATAAACCACCGTCTTCAAATCACCTGCAGGAGCTGAGATCAAGACTTTCTTAGCACCAGCATCTAAATGAGCTTGAGCCTTTTCTTTGGAAGTGTAAAAACCAGTACTTTCCAAAACTAGTTCTACGCCGTCGTTCTTTACCCAAGGAATATTGCGTGCATCGGATTCAGCATAAACCGGGATTGTTTTGCCATCTACTACAATAGCATTATCTGCAGCTGATACTTCATGTTGGAAATTACCATGAGCTGTATCATATTTAAGCAAATGTGCCAACATATCTGGTGATGTTAAGTCGTTAATTGCAACAACTTCCAAATCATCATTTGCAACTTCATAAATACGACGTAAAGCCAAACGACCAATACGTCCGAAACCATTAATACCTACTTTTGTAGCCATGTTTAGATTTCCTCCTTCAGGAAAAATGTTTTATTTTAAAGGTTCTTGACCCCTTAAAATCAATTTTGCTGCTGCCTCATCAGTAATCAAAATTGTCTGCTGAGGTGCGATTTTCATATATGATTCGATTGCCTGAACTTTTTGCGGTCCGCCGGCAATAGTAATCACATACGAAATGTTAATTAAATCCGAAACTTGTAAGCCAATTTTCGGAACGCGGTAGACTACTTCACCTGCAGCATTTAAAAAGTTACCAAAAGCTTCGGAAACTGCTTTTTTTTCTTCCAAATACTGAATTTCAGCAGATGACATATGTCGCCGCTGCGCCATTACCTGAGCGCGGCCAATGCCATTAATCACCACATTAGCCTGATTAATTAAATCCAAAACTGCCTTCACCACCGGCTCTTTGAGCAGTGGTTTAACACTTTGGGAACTAATATCCTCAGGAACATAAAGCGCGCGATAACGACCACCACTATGGGCAGCCATTTCGGCACAAACTGTATTTGCCTGAATGGCAACTGATTCACCTAGACCTCCGCGAGCGGGAACAAACAATAACTGTCGATTCTGCGTTAAACTAGGCAATAACTGCTGGGCGACTGCTGCCATTGTGGTGCCTCCCATAACGGCCACCGTATTGCAACCGGGAGGCAAACATTGATTTAAAAGACGATTTAATTCGCGTCCCATTAAATCCAAAACTTTAGCATGGCGCTCACTATTTCCAGGAACAATTATTGCTTGCTTAATTCCCAAATGTTTAGCCAGTTGCTCGCCCATCATCGAATTGTCATTTACATTGCGCAACAAATGATCCAGTTGTTGTGTTACTTGAACTCCTAGTTCTGTTAACAACATCCCGGACTTAGACATTTCGATTAAACCCGTTTGGCGGAAAAGATCCGTTTCACGTCGTAAAACCCGCTCGGATAAATCTAATTCGGCAGCTAAAACTCGCCGACCAATGGGTTGCATCCAGTGAATGCGCTGCAAAATACGATAACGCTGCTGAATTTCTTGCCAAAAATCAGGCGCCACAGTATTAATCCAATCCCAATTATCCATTATAAGAGCACGTCCTGACGGTGGGATCTAAAACGTCCCTGTGTGTCACATTCAGACCCATCAAATCAAAAAATATATGCAAGCTAAAATCCTTAGCTCACATTTGAAATTATAGCAAGTTGCTCCAGAAAATGCAACTATCCGGTTTGGCGTTAATTACAGCGAACGCTAGCCTAATTTGGGTTAACCTCATGCTTCCCGCATATTTAGAAATGCTTGAGTTTTAAAAACAAAAAAGCACTGGCTGTTTAAACAACCAGTGCTGACAATTATGCGCCACCTGGGAGTCGAACCCAGATCCCAAGAACCGGAATCTTGTGTGCTATCCATTACACTAGCGGCGCAACACGTTTTATATTGTACCGTGGGTTTTTAGTTTTGGCAAGACTAAATTTGTAATTTTACTTAGACAACTGGTCTCAGACAATTACTCCAGATACATAAGAAATATTTTCCCAAAACGATCCCATAAGTACAGCTAAGCCCGTTACAATTGGACTATAATTACGTTAGCCTTGATAATAATTTGAATTCTGCTAAATTCTACAAAAACAACGACAAAAGAAAGGGATCAATAACAGGAACAACTGCTAAAATATCGGATTCCAACTTTACTCAAGGCAAAACAAAGGAGCCAATCCCATGAATATTCAATCTTTGACCAGCGTGTCTGCAGCCCAATATGAATTATTACTAAGTGCCGACCCTAGTCCGGTAATGGTTGCCAGTTATGTCAACCGTGCGTTGAAGTTTGCGGCCCAAATAGATCATAAACTAGTAGGTGTTCTTCTGCTCTTACCGACTCATCCCCAAACCTTAGAGATCGTTAATTTAGCAGTCAGCCAGTGTCATCAAAATCAGGGAATTGGTACCCAACTTTTGCAATTTGCTGAAAATTGGGCCCACCAAAAACACTATCGAACTCTCGAAATAGCTACCGGTAGTACCAGCTTCGGCCCATTATATCTTTACCAAAAGCAAGGCTTCCGAATTACCAGCATTGAACGCGACTTTTTTAGCCAACACTACCCCCAAACAATTTGGGAAAACAAGTTAATCTTAAAAGATTTAATTCGGTTGCAAAAAACTTTGCACTAAAAAATCAAAGAGATGATCTTTAATGAAACAAGAATCATTATTTGCTCAAGCGGCGCAGACAGAGCCGTTAGCGGCCCGGGTCCGACCGCAAACTTTAGAACAATTCGTCGGACAGCAACATTTATTAGGGCCCGGAAAAATCTTGCGGGAAATTATTGCCAAAGATCAAGTATCTTCTATGATCTTTTGGGGACCACCAGGCGTGGGCAAAACCACTCTCGCGGAGATAATTGCCCGCCAAACCCAAGCCCATTTTTTGAGCTTTAGTGCCGTGGATAGCAGCATTAGCAAAATTAAAAAAATTATGCAACAAGCTGAAACTCAACGCCAATTAGGTCGCCAGACCATCGTTTTTGTAGATGAAATTCATCGTTTTAATAAAGCCCAACAGGATGCTTTTTTGCCCTATGTTGAAAAAGGAAGCATTATCCTCATTGGAGCCACTACCGAAAACCCTTCCTTTGAAATTAATTCTGCTTTATTATCGCGTTGTAAAGTTTTTGTTCTCAAAGCTCTCCAAGCTGCTGACATTCTGCAATTACTGCATAATGCTTTGCAAAATCCTCAAGCTTTTCCCCAGAAAAAAATTAATATTGATGAAAATTCCTTAAAAGCTATCGCGGAATTTGCCAGTGGCGATGCCCGTACTGCTTTAAATACTTTAGAAATGGCTGTTTTAAATGGCCAGCAGCAGAATAATGTGATTACTATTACTCACCAAAATCTGCAACAATTAATTAGCAAGAAATTCATGAATTACGACAAAAAAGGTGATGAACATTATAATCTCATCTCAGCCCTGCATAAAGCGATGCGTAATAGCGATGTGGATGCGGCGATTTATTGGCTAACGCGAATGTTGGAAGGCGGCGAAGACCCTCTCTATATTGCCCGCAGATTGATTCGTTTTGCCAGTGAAGATATCGGTTTGGCCGACGTTAATGCCTTAAATGTGACGGTTAATGTTTTTTCGGCATGCCAATTTATTGGTCTGCCGGAATGTGATGTCCACTTGGTTGAAGCGGTGACCTATCTCGCATTGGCTCCCAAATCTAACGCGATTTATCAAGCCCGGTTAGCTGCTCAAAAAGATGCCCAAAAAACGCTGAATGCGCCCGTCCCTTTACAAATTCGCAATGCTCCAACCAAGTTGATGAAAGATTTAGGGTACGGTCAAAATTATCAATTGGCTCACAACACAGCTGACAAATTAACTTCCATGAAAACTATGCCCCCCGAGATACAAGGACATCGATATTATTATCCTAGTGATCAAGGACACGAATCCCGCTTTAAAGAACGCTTACAGCAAATTCAAGCATGGCATCAAAAACATGATTCTTTGTAAAAGGTAATTAGTGAAAGACTGAAAAATAAATTTGAGCTTAGTTGTCGTAATTTAGTTATACTGGATATGAGGATAACTAAAATTTCAAAAGAGGTGTGTTTCATGACTAAAAATGTTGGTATTTTTGTAGGTAGTTTACGCAAGGGATCTTATTCAAGAATTATTGCGCAAGAACTGGCCAAGTTATTCCCTGCTGACTATACGACGCAATTCCTTGAGATCGGTAATTTGCCGTTATACAATCAAGATTTTGACGATTTGGGACCAGTACCGACGGAATATGTTCAGTTCCGTACCGCTGTACAAAAACTCGATGCCGCTCTTTTCGTCACCCCTGAGTATAACCGTAGCGTGCCTGCCGTCTTAAAAAATGCTCTCGATGTTGCTTCGCGTCCTTACGGCGCTAATGTCTGGGATGGAAAACCCGCTGCGATTGTCTCTCTTTCCCCAGGTACAATGGGTGGATTTGGTGCTAATCATCATCTGCGCCAAGCGCTCGTTTTTCTTAATATGCCAACCTTGCAACAACCCGAAGCTTATCTCAGTCATGTGGATCAATTTATCGATACTGCTAAGGGCGAGGTTAACAATCAAGGTACGAAAGATTTTCTGCAGTCAATTGTTAACGCCTTTGTTCAATTAATTGAACGTTACTAAACAGTTCCCAATAATTTTTACAGTTAGTGCTGAAACTTTTTTACCAGTCTTTTTCCTTGCCACTTAAGTTTAACGTTGACTTTTTGACCAAATGTGGTAAATTAGCAGAGTAACAGCTGGAGTGCTAATTTTACAGAGGAGGCTTTTGCATGTTAGTTCCTACAGTTATTGAACAAAGTCCCCGTGGCGAACGGGCTTATGATATTTATTCACGCTTATTAAAAGATCGCATCATTATGTTGTCTGGCGAAGTAACGGACGACTTAGCAAACACGGTCATTGCACAATTATTATTTTTAGATGCCCAAGATACTAAAAAGGATATTTATATGTATATTAATTCACCGGGTGGCTCCGTAACCGCTGGATTAGCGATTATGGATACCATGAATTTTGTACATTCCGATGTTCAAACCATCGCAATGGGAATGGCCGCTTCCATGGCTAGTGTCCTGCTATCTTCCGGTACCAAGGGTAAGCGTTTTGCGTTACCTAATTCCACCGTTTTAATTCACCAACCATCAGGTGGAGCCCAAGGTCAGCAAACCGAAATTGAAATTGTAGCTGAAGAAATTTTAAAGACACGACAGCGTTTGAATAAAATTTTAGCTGATAACACTGGACAAGACATTGAAACTATTAAGCGGGATACGGAACGCGATAATTATTTGACCGCGCAAGAAGCTAAAGATTATGGTCTGATTGATGAAATTATGACTAACCAAGACAAAAAATAATTTAGATAACCTTTAGAATAAATTGACGCTAAGCAGCGATTTATATTATTGCGAAAACACTGCTTTAGAATAAACTAAAAAGCCTAAGTTCGATAATCGAACTAGGCTTTTTTGTAATTTTTATTTTAATAGATTTAATGTAGCCGCAACTTCTGTTTTTACACCATTAATTAAGGAAGCTTCATCTATCACAAATTTGGAACTGTGGTTGGCATATTGGTAACCATCAGCAGCTGTGCCCCCTCCTAATACAAAATAACATAACGGAGCTACTTTTCCATAGGCTGAGAAATCTTCACTACCACTATTGCGTTTAGACTTGTGTACAAACTCAGGCCCGAGAACATCCTCTGCACTTTGCCAGACTACTTTAGTAACTGCCGGATCATTCATAACCGCATCATAATAAAAATCATACTCCATTTCCGGAGTAGCTCCATAAGTCGCGCAGGTGTTCTTAACGATATCTTGAATTCGTTGCGCCACTTTTTCACGAGTTTGCTGATCGATGGTCCGAATGGAAGCACTTAAATGAGCTGTTTCCGGAATGACATTGGCAGCATGCCCTGCTTGAAATTCACCGACATTAATGACTACAACATCATCTGGTGCCGCAAATCGAGAGATTACCGTTTGAAATTGATTGACAATCTCTGTCCCAACAATAATTGGATCAACCCCATTTTGGGGCATAGTCCCATGACTCCCCCGACCATGAATAGTTAATTCTAAAGTATCAGAATAAGTCGACCAGGCCCCTTCAGGGACAATTTGGATACTTCCAGTTGGTGCCATTGACATGATATGTAAACCAATGGCTGCATCTAAATCATGTAAATAACCACTTGCTACAATTTCACGCGCACCACCAGGCGGCAATTCTTCCGCATGCTGAAATAAAACTTGCACTGTCCCAGAAAATTGTTCGCGTAACTTAACTAATACTTGCGCAGTTGCCAATAAAATCGCAGTATGGGTGTCATGACCACAGGCGTGCATTAAACCTGGATTTTCGGAAGCAAATTCCAAACCAGTATCCTCTTGCACTGGCAAGGCATCAATATCTGCACGAATTAAGATTTTTTTACCAGGTTGTTGGCCCTGGATTGTTCCTAACACACTAGTCGCCGTTGGCTGTTCAATCTCGATATTCCCAAAAGATTGGAGCTTTTTAATAATATAGGCACAAGTTTTTTCTTCATGAAATGATCTTTCAGGATGACGATGCAAATGCCGCCGCCATTGAATCATTTCTGTTTCAGGGATTAAATCCACCCAAGATTTATCCATTCAACATTCTCCTCTCATCAGACAAGACACTTATTGTATTATAGCAACAGTTAATAATTAATAAATTTTATTTAGATTAGCACAGAAATTCGAAAAGTACAATTAGATATTTAAAATTTTCTCAGACTATTAAAAGCAGTGCTTGGCAGTGCCCCTGAAGCGACACAGTTAATTATTTTTCTCTCTCATTGAGTTTTGACTACGCCGAGGCTTTCAAATGACCGGTGAACATTTCATTCAGATAATACAAGTAACTTCTCAATGATCGCTTGAGCATTACTCAAATCAAGACTACATGAATGTGCTAACCAGAATTTAACAATAAATTCTTCCTAAAAATCTTATTTGAACAAAGGAAACTTTCATTGGACGTTGCAAAAGGATTGGATCTTGTCTTACACGCACTTCTAATTGGTTTTGAATGTGTGTTAGCATATAAGTAAAATATTATTAGTTAAAAAAGACAGCTGCAAATATAATTTGAGGTTCAAACCAATTATGATAAATTTTTTACAGACCGTCCAAAGCAGGGGCTTAATTCTAGATGGCGCCATGTCCACAGCTTTGGAAAAATTAGGTGTAACCACCAACAATGAGCTCTGGACTGCTAATGCCTTAATTCATAATCTACAACAAGTTTACCAAGTTCATTATCAATATTTTCAAGCAGGGGCTCAATTAGCGATTACTGATACCTATCAAGCTAATCTGTCTGCTTTTGAGCGGGTTGGCTATTCGAAAGACCAAGCAGTAACTTTTATCAGATCAGCTGTGCAAACAGCCCAAAAAGCGCGTGATGATTTTTACGATCAAACTGGTCATTATAATTTTGTTTCAGGAACCATTGGCCCTTATGGTGCTTATTTGGCAGATGGCAGTGAATACCGCGGCGATTATCAATTAAGCCGTAGTGAGTTTTTGGCTTTTCATTTACCCCGTCTTCAAGCAATTCTCCAAGAGCGGCCAGATTGTATAGGCATTGAAACCCAACCCCAATGGCTTGAAGCAAAAACTTTATTAGATTGGCTGCAGTGTCATGCTCCCCAAATGCCAGTTTATGTGAGTTTTACTTTACGAGATGCGCATACACTCAGCAGTGGTACGCCTTTACAAGCAGTCATTCCCTTGTTAAATCAAAATCCGCAAGTTTTTGCTGTCGGTTGTAATTGTTGCGCCCCGCAATTAGTATTGCCAGCTATTCAAACTCTCACTGCTTTAACTAATAAAGACATCATTATTTATCCGAATTTAGGCAGTCAGTATAATCCTGTTATAAAAAAATGGCAGCCGATAATGCCGCCAGTTGATTTTGCGCAATTAGTGCCGCAATGGTATCAAGCTGGCGCCCATCTGATCGGGGGCTGCTGCACAACTTATTTACCGGAAATCCAAAAAATCACTCACTATTTTGAATCGCTAGGGAGTGTTTCTTAGAGTACTAATTGCGAGTATTAAAATGGTTTTACGGAAAATAAGTAAAGTCCATATCTATTTGAGTATTCATTTGCTGCAAAATAGTTTGCAGACCATCGAGCCACGGTAGAATCATCATAGCTCCACTACCTTCTCCTACGCACATTTCTAAATCAATATAAGGTTTAAGTCCCAAGGCTTGCAGTACTAATTGCGATCCCTGCTCATGCGAAATATGAGTAGGAATCACGTAATCAAGGACTGTCGGTCTCAGCTTTTGAGCTAATAAAGCTGAAGCATAAGATAAAAAGCCATCTAATAAAACCGGTTTTTGATAAGCAGCAGCTCCTAAAATTGCTCCGGTCATAGCTCCCAATTCTAAAGCTCCCACCTGTTGTAAAACCACTAAGGGATCAGGCAGGGGAAAGGGTAAAGCTGCACGAGATAAAGCACCGTCTACCACCTTAATTTTATGTTTCAAGCGTTGTGATGAAATATTCGAGCCCTTACCCACAACGGCGCTACCGTTGGTATGTAATAGTGCTGCAACCATTGCCGAAGCTGCTGTCGTATTGCCAATACCTAATTCTCCTACCGCCAATAACTGATATCCAGCCTCAATAGCTTGCTGTGCTTGATCAAAACCCACTTGGATAGCTTGTTGTGCCTGTGCATAAGTCATCGCCGGTTGCACCAACATATCGGCAGTCCCGCATCTAATTTTTTTTTGAACAATAGCAGCAGAATCCAAGTCTGATTTAATTCCGACATCGATCACCTGAATATCGCAATGATAGGTTTGCGCTAAAGTTGCCACAACGGTATGACCAGCCAGCATATTCAGTGCTTGAATAGCTGTTACCTTTTGTGGCGTGGCTGACACCCCTTCTTGGGCCACCCCATTGTCCGCAGCAAAGACAAGGCATTTGCGTGATTGTAAGTCCAATTCTGTTGAATGGTAAATGCCTGCTAAATGATCAGCCAATTCTTCCAAACGACCTAAACTATTAATAGGTTTAGCGAGTTGATCTAATTTGGTTTGCATTTTTGTTTGTGCTAGCTTATCTAGCGGTTCAATGGGTAAACTTGTCCAGTCCATGATTGGCCTCCATTTTAATTTGACGTACCAACTTTTTAAGGATTTGTTCTAAAACTTGGGTTGACTGTCCGGGATAAACTACCGGATAATGATGTGCTGCAATGACTGAACCAGTTTTGTGTCCTAAAACATAATACACTGTATGTTGCCAATCTTGATCATCTAATCTGGTTTTCAAAGTAAGCAACCGTTGAAAATTAGAACCGCTAGTGACCAAAGCCCAATCAATTTGCTGTCCTGATAACATCGTGAGGGCTTTTTTTTGTAAGCTACGTGTCCAAGTATTGTAATAAATTACCAGGGGCTTTCCTGGTAAGTGTGCTTCAGAAGGGCTGACTCGATCGCTTAATAACCAGCAAGTGGTCGCAGGATTGATTTGGTGCATTTGATCCACTAAAGCTGCGCGATTCTCACGATCACTAATTTGAATCGCGTTAGGTACTTGCAGCTGCAGTTTTTGTTTTGTCTTTGCACTTAAAACATGAAGTGTCGCCGTGGGATTATAATGAGCATATTTGGTTTGAAATAAATAGGCCCCATAATTGCTAGTAATTGCGATATCTGTTGCTTGTTGCAAGCAGTGTATCTCATTCAAAGTTAAAGTCCGCGGTTGTAAATAAATCAATGGTAAATAAATGACCTTCGTCCATTGGGCCAGTTGTTTTTGATACAATTGTGGAATTTTTGTTTGCGCATAAGTGATCAATAACGCCATAAACGTTCAGTCACCACTTTCTTTTTAAAAATTATTGATTTCGTACCACCAACGGAACTTGTCGCGCGTCCCACTCGTATAACGTATAACAGGCACTTTGAAATTGACGATCATAAAAATAAGTCTGATCTTGCAACAGGAGCTGATCAATGACTCTTAAGGTGCCTAAATGGGCCACCAAAAAAATCACCTCTGTGGCTACAGCGTGTTGTTTTAGCCACTTTAATCCGCGATCCACACGAGTTTCAAAATCATGAAAAGGTTCTACCGACGGGGGCGTATAAGTTAAGGGAGCCGCTAACCAACGTTGCCAATGATCAGGATCTTGCGCCTGAATTTGATTAGCATCTAGTCCTTCCCAGCGACCAAATCCTTTTTCGGCCAAATCCGGCAAAGTAAGTACTGGAACTTGCGGAAGGCTTTGACGCAACGGTACTAAAGTTTGTTGCGTTCGTCTTAAATTAGTTTGGACTAATAAAGTTGGCTTTAAAGGAAGCACTTTTTCAGCTAAAAGTTGGGCTTGTTGTTGACCAACTTTATCCAAGACTACATTCAAACTGCCATAAAATTTGCGTTGTTGATTCATAAGGGTTTCCCCATGTCGGGCCACAATTAATTTCATTCCTACTACCTCAGCAGCTGAAAAGTTAAATTTAGACAGAATAAGAAGATCACCGGGGTTAAACTGGCAAAGGCCCCTAAGGTATCGCCTGAAAAGCCTCCCAAAATTTGGACAATTTTTCTACGATAAAAATAAGCACTAACAATAATTAAACCGTAACTAATTAAGCCCGACCATGAGAAAAACCAGCCGATGATTATGACGGAAAATATTTGGGCAATCACAATACGCCAAGGGGCAATATGTAACCAAATCACCGACAAACCATTTTTTTTACCCGCATAAACCATCCGATAAAATAAGAGTGATAGTCCTGTTTTAGTCACCATCGTACAAGTAACCACTAAAGCCAACAAACACCAAGGTGACAGTATCCGCGCTAAATTGATACCTAAAGCTATCGCCAAAATATAATAATAAATCAAGGCTAAAGCCCCCATAGTCCCAATTCGACTATCCTTCATAATATCTAAAATTTTCGCAGGTTGGCGTGAAGAAAATAAACCATCTGCCGTATCCGCCAAGGCATCTAAATGAAAGCCGCCGGTAATTAAGCCATCAATAATCCAATAAAAAATCCAAACTAACCACTTAGGCAAGATAAACATGAAAAGACCCACGATCCCCGCCTCCAAGCAACCTAATAAAAAACTAAACAGCGTCAAATATTGAATACTACTTCGAAATTTATTAGTAGGTTCAGGTATGGCAATGGGGATATTGAGTTTTGTAAAAAATTGAGTAAATAACACAAGTGCTGTAAACATTTTCTCCTACTTTATCTGCGTGGCAATGCCACTAATAACAAAATAAACTTTCGTAGCTTGCCGGGCTAAGAGTTGATTAACTTTGCCATAAATATCGCGTAAAACCCGCGTTTGTTTCGTGGCGGGAACAACCCCCAAGCCTACTTCATTACTAACAATTACCATGGACTGTTGATAGTGCTGGCGGGCGTGCAAAATTTTTTGCCACGCGTTTAAAATCGTTGTTTCAATTGTCAGTAATTGATCGGCACTCATTTGTGCTAAGTAACTATCTAGTTCAGAAGCCGTCGTTTGTTGCAATAATTGATCGTAAAACAAATTAGTAACTAACATTGTCGCATCATCAACAAAATAACCATCCACTTGATGCTGGGCAATTAAGGTCTCTAATCCCTGATACTGTTCAAAAGTGTGCCAGCTAGCAGGACGACGTTGTTGATGTTTTTGAATCCGCGCTTGCATTTCTGGATCATGAGTTTTTAAAACTCCGGTAGCAATATAATAAATGTTGGCCGTGTTAGCATAGAGACTTTCGGCAAATTCTGATTTACCGCTGCGCGCGCCGCCGAGAACTAAGACTAATTCATTAACCATTACTTATCTTTCCTTTTGCTGAATAACTTTTTCATAAAGCGGCATCATCGACATTCGCATTTTGAATGATCTGATATTGATCTTTCTGGCGTAATTTTTGCGCCAATTGGCGACCGATCTGGGGTTGTGGCGCAGTCGTGCGTGTTTCAGCTTGTATGAGGTGTTGACCATCATTAGTAGCGATCAAACCCGTAAAAGTTAGTTCTTGATTCACCACACGAGCATAACCACCAATGGGAAAAGTACAATCGCCGCCTAATTCCCGTAAAAATTCTCGTTCAATTTCTACACATAATTCAGTCCTCGTGTCATTAATTTGCTGGAGCATCCGCCGCATTTTCAAGTCTTGTTGTCGACATTCCACGGCTAAACATCCCTGACCCACGGCTGGTAAAATAACATCTTCTAAATTTAAAACATAATATGGCTGAATGCGGGGCTGTAATCGATTTAACCCCGCCTGGGCTACGATAATGCCATCTAAATTATCAGTAGCAATTTTATGCAAACGTGAATCTAAATTACCGCGAATTGAAACAACCTGCAAATCAGGACGTTGATGGAGTAACTGACTTTGGCGGCGGGAGCTACTTGTACCAATAATACTGTGCTCCGGCAAATCCCAAATGCTGGATAAAGGCTGGCGACTAATTAAACAGTCAAACGGACAATCTCTTTGCGGATAGGCTCCGATAGTTAACTGTTCCGGCAAGACTGGCAAAACATCTTTCAAACTATGGACGGCCAAATCAATTTGATGATCTAAAAGCTGCTGTTCAATTTCTTTCACAAACACCCCCTTACCCCCAATTTGGGTAAGGCTCGCTTGCAAATTACGATCACCTTCTGTTGTTACATATTGAATTTTAAACTGGGTTTTTGGATAGTATTTTTGTAATGCCGCAATCACAATCTGCGTCTGAATTAAAGCTAATTTACTCTTACGACTACCGACAACTATTTGGTTTCTCATTAATTTTGCTCTCCAATAAACTTGTGTACCTAATTTTGTCCAAAATAATGTTGAGTTATAGTTTTTGTTGTTGTAATAATCTTTCTAAAACCTGTTTTACGTGTTTGGCGCGGGCCGGTGAATGTCCGCGCGTTGAGACTGTGACCACTAAATCCGACTGGACAATGGTGGCCATATTAAAAAAATCAGAATCCTGCTGATCACTGACGTTATTCACAATTTGTTTGGAACTAGCATCTAAACGAATTTGATGGTTAACCCTCCGATTATCAGTACATGCTAATAAAAGCCGCAAATCTTGTACATAGTGATAGTGATAAGTATCAGCAATCCATTTAATCTGCGAGCGATTAATTTGTGGATTTAATTGCGGACTGACCACGACCGGAATAATGCCTAATAAATTTAAAGTTTTGATTTTGCGTGCTGCTACTTGACCGCCGCCGATGACACCTACAGCTTGATCAGCTAAATTTAACATTATCGGATATAATGACGTCATAGTTGACTTCCTTGTTCAGATTGCTGTAAAAGTGCCATAAACTTCGATAAATCAACGTTATCCGCAAAGACTTGTGCCAATTTTTGATACTGTGTTTCTTTATATTGATCTAATGCGGGGGTGGCAGCTTGGAAAGGAGCTAATCCCTTTTGTTGCCGCAAGAGATTGAGAAAATGCCTGGTCCACAGCGGATTATCAAAAAGGCCATGTAAATAAGTGCCAAAAACCCGCTGCTCTAAATTAATCGCCCCATCCCAACGTTGGCAGGCTTGACCATTCACTGTTAAAATTTGAGCAAATGGTTGTACTTGCGTCCCCAGCTTGGTTTCACCCATATGAATCTCATAACCATGGAGCTGGTAGTCACCGCGTTGGGCCATAACCTGCGTGGTCGTTTTTTGTTGATTAAAAGTAGTCGCAATATCCAACAGACCTAAACCTGCCTGTGTGCGAATAGTCGATTCCACCTGGTCAGGATCCAATAAGTCCCGACCTAAAATCTGATAGCCGCCACAAATGCCAACGACCCAACTTCCCTGCTGATGTGCTTGTACAATCGCTTGATCTAACTGTTCTTTTTTTAAAGCTGCCAGATCTTCATTGGTATTTTTACTTCCCGGAAGAATAATTAAATCCGGTTGCCCTAGCTGTTGTGATTTCAACACATAACGCAAAGAAACATCCGGTTGAATTTCTAAACTATGAAAATCGGTAAAATTAGAAATATGCTTTAAGTCAATCACTGCAATATCTAAGGCTTTAGTATTATCAGGTATTTGACGTTTGCGACTGAGTACCACACTGTCTTCTTCATCTAAATCCACATCCGCTAAGGGAATAACCCCTAAAACGGGAACATGAGTTAGTTGTTCAATCATCCGAATACCCGGCTCTAAAAGCTGTTTATCACCCCGAAATTTATTGATGATAATCCCACATACGCGTTTTTGATCGGTCGGTTCCAACAACTTAATCGTACCATAAATTGAGGCGAATACACCGCCTTTGTCAATGTCTGCCACCAAAATCACCGGCGCTTGTGCCCAGCGGGCCATGCCCATATTGACAATATCATTTTCGTTTAAATTAATTTCCGCTGGGCTGCCGGCACCCTCTAAAACAATCACATCATTTTCTTGAGCCAAACCGCGATAAGCTTGCATGATCTGAGGTTTTAACTGCTTTTTAAATTGATAGTACTTTTGGGCACTCATATCAGCCAAGATTTGGCCCATAACTATTACTTGAGAAGTTTGATCAGTTGACGGCTTTAATAACACCGGATTCATCCGCACATCAGGTTCTTTCTGCGCTGCTTCAGCTTGGAAAACCTGAGCCCGGCCCATTTCGGCACCGGTTTGGGTAATAAAAGAATTTAACGCCATATTTTGTGATTTAAAGGGGGCTACCTTATAACCCTGTTGTACTAACCACCGACAAGCCGCAGCAACAATCCAACTTTTGCCCGCATCGGAAGCGGTTCCCTGAAACATAATTGCTTTTGTCATGTTCAATAACTCCGTTTATAACTAGTTCATTGCAACCTACATTGAATCATGCTGATCAAATAGTTCTTGGGCATTATTATATAAAGGCAAACCCAATTTTTGGTGCAACTTCACTAGCCAAGGCTGTTCTAATTTATTATTCTCTAATAATTGTTGATTTGTAAAAACCGTTTTTTTCGTGCCTTCGGCAATAATTTGTCCGGCATTTAACAAATAGAAATAATCGCAAACATCATACATAAAATCCATATCATGACTCGACAAAATAATTTTCTGGCCACGAGCCACTAAATGGCTAATTAATTGAGCCATCCGTTTCCGACCATCAGGATCTAAACCGGCTGTGGGTTCATCTAATAATAACCATTCGGATTGCAAAACCAAGATCCCAGCAATAGCCACACGCTTTTTTTGACCCCCACTGAGGTATTGGATTGGCGACTTACGTAATGGCCAAATATCCAATTCTTCCAGAACTTCCTGGACTCGGCGCTGAATTTCGGTAGTATCATATTTCAAATTATTTAACGCAAAAGCTACATCATCTTGAACAATAGAATAAAATAATTGTTGATCAGAATCTTGAAACACAATCCCAATTTTTTGGCGTAAAGCTTGCAAATTGTGTTTGTGATATTTGACTGGTTGACCATCGACAATAATTTGCCCTGAGGTTGGACGTAAGACTCCCACCAAATTTAAAAATAAGGTTGATTTTCCCGAACCATTGGGACCAATTAAGCCAATAACGTGTTGGTGGTTATTTCCCAACTGCAGCGAAATATTTTTGAGAATTAAATGTTGCGGTTCATAACCAAAAGAAAGATTCTTTAACTCTAACACCACAGTCAGCCTCCATTATGAGATTCGAAATTCGCCATCATATAATTTCGCAGCCAAAGCTAATTCCATTTTTCGATAATTAACAATTACTTGCTGAAAGAGCATTTGCGCTAAAATGCCCGAAGAATGTAATGTCAGCCCTATTGTATCATAACCAAAGCGTAATTTTTGTGCGTGATAAATTTGCTCACAGGATTCAATAAAAATAAAAATGAAGCGATACATTAACATCGTAATTTCAATTAAATTATCTGGGAGGTGAAGTCGATGCAGCAGGGAAATGATTTGCGTAAAGGGCGTTGATAAAGCAAACCAATAAGTGCCGATAATCGCGCTGAACGCTTGAATTCCAATTTTGGCACCCACGGGCAACATCGTTTTAGACAACCCAAAATAGGTCTGGCCCAAATGACAAGCAATAAGTAAGTCTTGTTTTTGCTGGGAGACCGTAAAGACAATACCCAGAATGCTTAAGAATAAAAATGGCAAAATTGCATAAAACCACTTCACATATTGCCGCCAGGAAACTTGCGTTATTCTTACAGTAATAATGGCTACACAAACTAACATACTGAACTTCAGCCAGAGTAAAGGTTGAAATGCTAAAATCATTAATCCTAACCAAATTCCGGCCTTTGTCAGAGGTGACCATTCAGCCCAGCGATTTGAATAAGCGTATTTATCGATACTCAACATCAAAGCAGCACCTCTTTATTTTTTGGCTGATGCCGACGTTTTTTGCGAAGGATGTTCCAATTCTTTTAAAGCTTTTTTCCTGCCATGGGCATTACCAATCACATAAGCAATAATCCCGGTACCTAAAGAACCTTGGACTGTAAATAATAAACTTTCAATTTCTCCAGAAGGTGGCTCCCAAATCGGATGGGCCCAGACTTTGTAATGCGGCGCAAATTTTTTAATTTGTTCAGTGCCTTGATCATCACTACCGCCATATTCGCCATGAACAAAAACGAACGGAAAAATGATTAGTAGTAAGACGATAACTAATAAGATAATATTGGTTTTCGTTCTTTTATTCATTGTAAGGCGGTCTCCTTCCATAAATCATTACTAATTACCAAGTTATAAACAATAACCGTCAATAAACCTTCTGCAATTGCTAAAGGAATTTGAGTAATCGCAAAGATACCTAAAAATTTAATTAACGCAGCCATCACCCCCGCATGCGGATCCGGAAAGACAATGGCTAACTGAAAAGCAGTCGTAATATAAGTTGACCAATCCGCCAGCATCGCACATAAGAAAATCGATACCGAACGATTAACCTTGAAACGCCGGCACAATTTATAAACCAAAAAACCAACGATTGGTCCTATAATAGTCATCGAGAACTCATTAGCACCGAGCGTAGTCAGGCCTCCATGAGCCAGTAATAGTGCTTGAAATAATAACACAATAACGCCAATAACGGACATTACCCCGGGGCCGAACATGACAGTGCCTAAACCTACTCCTGTAGGGTGGGAACATGATCCCGTTACCGATGGCAATTTTAAAGAAGATAACACAAAGACAAATGCACCACATAAAGCTAACATTACTTTGGCATTTTTTTGACTGGATTGAATAATTTTTTGTAATCGATACAAACCATAGATGAAAAAGGGTGCCGAAATTACGTACCAATTAATACACCAACTAGGCGGCAACATCCCTTCCATAATATGCATGGCCTGCACCCGCGTTGGAAAAGCTAACAAGAAAAAAATCATGGCACCGGTAATGGCCAACAAGGTCTTAAGTATTTTTTTGAATTGCATCTGTGTGCTCCTTTCTTAAAACGGCTGTCGTAAAATAAGGCACTTTATCCTCTGGATGATATTGATTCATAGTTTTAATTACTTGTTGTTCCATTGAAGCACGCTCAATAACTGTTGTTTGAGCTAATAAATTGCGCTGGGCTAAAATCTGATAAATTTTGGCAAAATTAACCGCCAACTTCATCAAAACTACATTATCATTAAGATCAATCAATTGTTCTAGTTGCTGAGGATCCTTATTGGCCGGAATTATAGCTAAGGACTCATTATCTAAAATTAAGGGTTGAACTAAGATGGAAGCAATTTGACTAAAGGAAGAAATGCCCGCGACGCTGCGGATAGGAATTTTCCCTTGCAAATAATTACATAAGTAACTAAAAGTACTGTAAATGGCAGGATCTCCCAAGGTTAAAAACCCGACTTCTTGACCGGCATTGACATCCGCGATAATTTCATCCGCAATCTTTTGCCATTCCTGTGCCTTAACTGTTTGACTACGAACCATGGGGAAACGGCGCGATTTAATCTCTATGGTGGTTTTTAAATAAGGTTGAGCAATTGTTTCTGCTAAACTAACCTGCCCGCTATGAGCATGGGGAACATATAAAGTATCTAACTGTTTCAGTGTCTGAACAGCCTTCAGCGTCAATAGCTCACTATCACCTGGGCCTACACCAATGCCTACAAAATATGTCACTATTTTCTCCTATTGTAATAAAGCTTTAATTTTATCAATAAACATAGCCTGAATTTCAGGATACTGCCCCAAACCTTTCAGAACGGGTACCACGGCTATTTGATGTTGTTCCAGAATAGTCTGCCAAGAATTGGCAGTAGCTGCAGCCATATCATGATGAGCATGATTGCCGGCAACCATCATTAAAGGATGTAAATAAACTCGGGCTATATGCTGTTGCTGCATACGCGGCAATTCCACTGTGATTTCAGGATAACTTTCCACAGCGCCCACAAAACTATTAGTTTGCCACAACATATGATCCAAACAAGCATATTCGGTAAAGGAACTATGCGAACTACCATGTCCCATCCATAAATTGGCTTCATCTGGTGCCAGTGGAGCGGCTTGGTCCTTTATAAAAGTGATTAATCTCTGAAAATCTTTAATTTTAACTAATAAAGGTTCTCCCAGTCGTAATTGGTTAAATTGATCTTTAAATTCTTGGACTAATGTTTTCAAAGAATTGAATTCCCAACCGGGAATAATATGCAACGGCTGAATTATGACTTCGGTTACTTGTTGTTGAACCAACTGGATTAAAACTTCTCGCGGCGTATGCATTTGGATATTTTCTTGTTGGGCCACCCGATTAATGACTACTTGCGAGGTATAAGCGTTATAAGTTTGATATTCCGGAAAAGCAGTCTGAATGGCTTGTTGTGTCGCCCACAGATTTTGTTTGCGGGTCTGGGGATAAGTGGTCCCAAAACTGACGACGATAATGGCTTTTTTATTCATGTTTTAACTCCTCCAGAATTAATTGTTCCATATTTAACAGATCACCATTGAGCACGACGACTTTTTTAAAGGCTAAGGTCTTTACTGCTGCTTGCATTTTTGAAGAAGTCACAAAAGCCACCATCCATGATGCCGATTCTGGCTTAGAAAAATCTCTGCGAAAATCAAGCACATCTTGTGAACAAGTAAAAATCACCGCCTGAAAATCTGCTAAATTTTGCTCTAAAGTTAATTCCCGTCTTTGATACGTATAAATACCATAATAATTAGCTGCTGTAATTTGAAGATCTTGTGGTCCTATGATTAAAGTTTTAGCGTCATTCAAAAAGTTAGTTGAACTTGCGTCGTCAGCTATCTGCAGGCCTTGTCGCTGTAAAGTTTGCTTGAGTAATGAATCACTCGTACTTAATTGCAAACCCGCCAAGGCTCTAATATCTAATTGCTGTGCATTGAGTGCTTGTATCAAATACTGATAACTAAAATAATCCTTCAGAGTCAACTGCCGAAATTTGGAAAAATCCGGTAATGGTTTTTTTACTCGTTGCGGCTGACTTGTGACATAAAAATCAACGGTCGCACCTAAATCTTGTAATTTAAATAATAAGCTCCGATCTAAATTGCTAGGTGCTAATATATGGCGGGCTGATAAGCTTCGTTTTACCTGCAATTGATGTGCTAAAGGAACAACTTCACCAATAACAATTAATGCAGGCGCTGCTAAGCGCTTTTGCTTTACAGCTGTTTCAATATTATCCAAATCACCGAGCGCCATTTTTTGCCGCCATTGGGTAGCCCACTGAATCACTGCCGTAGGCGTTTTTGGATTTTTACCGTGAGCGATTAATTGCCGGCAAATTTCTGGTAATTCAGCCATGCCCATAAGAAAAACTAAAGTTCCTTCTAACTGTGCTAAATTAGCCCAATCTAACTGTTGATCTCCATGCCGCTTTTGACCCGTAATGACATGAAAACTGGAAGCATACTGCCGATTCGTGATGGGAATACCGGCGGCACTTAAACCGGTTATTGCACTAGTCAAGCCGGGAACAACTTCAAAGTTAATATGATGTGCTGCTAAATACTGGGCTTCTTCGCCACCGCGACCAAAAACATAGGGATCCCCAGCCTTTAAGCGGACTACTACTTCACCAGCCTGCGCATATTGAACTAATAAAGCATTAATTTGATCCTGACTTAAACGCTCTGTCCCCCGCGCTTTACCAACGTTGATCAATTTAGTGTTGACATCAGGAATTAATAATAGTGAAGGATTAACTAACCGATCATATAAAACCACAGTGGCTTCCTGTAAACGACGCCAACCTAATAAGGTTAACAAGTCGGGATCTCCTGGACCGGCGCCTAATAGAGTAACTCTTCCTGTCATAGGAACTGCTTCACTTCCTCTTTTAAATCCCTGAGTGTATTCACTTGCCGAGGATAATTAATTTGTGGGCGCTTAATTATGATGCAGACGATTTTCAAAGCTACACAAGCTGCCATTTTTTCTTGTATTCCGCCACGGGTACCACTTTCCTTTGTGAGCACAAATTTAGCTTGTGCCCGTTGAAAGAGTTCAATATTTAGTTTTTTAGAAAATGGTCCTTGCAAAGCATCAATTTGATTAGCATGAAAGCCTGCTTGCTGTATTTTCGAAAGAGCTGTTAATGTAGGTAAAATTCGGACATGTAAGCGTTGTACACCTAAAGCCTCGGCGTATTGTGCTGCCGTATTACTACCCGTTGACAGATAAATTTGACCAGTAGTGGTTTGCAAATACTCACAAGCAGCGGCTGCATCGTCATAAAACAAAAAATGTTCATTAGATTGATAAGAATTAGCTCGTTCAAATCTAATATAGGGTATTTGTAAGTGTTGTGTTTGTTCGATCACTAACTGTGAAATATTCTTTGCAAAAGGATGTGTAGCATCAATCACTAATTGAATCTGATGCTCGTGGCAAAATTGAATGAAACTCGTCGGTGAAAAAGCTAATTCCTGTACTTGACGGCCCGGTTTTGCCGCCAAAGTCTGCCCATAGTCACTCACTACTGTCAAAATATACGGCCATGATTGTTGATCTAATAAATCCGCAATGTCCAAGCTTTCCGAAGTACCACCTAATAGCAAAATCACAGTTGATAACCTCGCGGAGTAATCATTTTACCTTGATAGGCATAGGTATTTTTATTACCGATGATGACAATTGACGTCATACCAATCGTTGTTTCATCTAAATCAGCAATGGTGGTCACTTGATCGACTTCATTTAATCGTGCCACATCTGTACCAACACCGACAACGGTCGTAGGGGCTTTATATTTTAAAATAATATCCAAAGCTTGACGTAATTTATGAGGGCGATGGTTACTACGCGGATTGTAAAGACAGATAACAAAATCGGCTTGCGCCGCCGCCTCAACACGTTGGGCCACTACTTCCCAAGGAGTCATCAAATCACTCAGACTTATATGACAAAAATCATTCATTAAAGGGGCGCCTAAATGCGCGGCGGCCGCAATGCTGGCAGTGATGCCGGGAATGACTTTCACTGATATATCGAGCTGCTGCTTGCTTTTTAATTCCCAAATCAAACCCGCCATACCGTAAATGCCAGCATCTCCACTGGAAATGATTACTACATCCTGTCCTTCAGAGGCTAAATCTAAAGCTTTTTGACATCGTTCCACTTCGCCGTGCATGCCATTTTGAATCACCGTTTTGCCTTTTAAAAGATTGGAAACCAATTTAATGTATGTGGCGTAACCCACAATGATAGGGGTTTGTTGAATAATTTGACGCGCTTCAGCTGTCAATAGGTTCTGATCTCCAGGACCCAAACCAATCACATATAACATTTATTTCTCCTTTATTTGTTTTCTTCCTAAAGCTAAAGTTACCTGATTTTTGACAAATTTGTCTGTCAAAGCTGGTTGTTGACTTTTTACATCCGCAGCGGCACAAGCCACATTGCCAACACCGGTTACTCGTTGAACAAAAGACGAAGCCGAGTATTGTTGATGAGTGTGCTGCAGTTGGGTTGCTGTATAAAAAGTTACCGGGATCCCTAACTGTCGACTCAAATATTGAATTGCCGGCTCAGATTGCTTCAAATCAATGGAAGCCATGGCACAAAATGATAAACTGGCTAATTGATAAAAATCACAAAATTCTGTAAACGCCTGCTGTAACATTTGATAAGTGATATTTTTACGACAACCAATACCTAAAACATTGATTTGAGGAATGACATGCACAACTCGTTCGCGTTTGGGAAAATTGATATGATCCGATAAAATAACTAAGGGTGCCGTATCTGGAATTTGGTCCCAACTCTCCACGCGGGTTAGGCCATTGAAATTATCAAAGTAAGATTCCAAATAAGGTTCAATATATAAGTAAACCGTTTCATGATTGGCTAATAGACCATTGATCCACTTAGTATTCGCTTTGAAATTGGGATACCAGCCATGAACTTTTTGGGCCATCACATCCAGAGCTTGCACATTCTCAGTGTCGGTCGCTGTTGTAATCACTGCTTGACTATGCAATAAAGAGCTAATTTCTAATGTCCATTGGTTAGCTCTACCCACATGACCTGATAATAAACTGATCACATGGTGGGCTTTTTCATCGAGCACAATCACTGCCGGATCCAACGTCTTATCTTGAATGACCGGTGCCAGTATTCGGACTACAATTCCGGTAGCCATAATACAAATGACACAATCTTGTTGTCGAAACAATTGTTGTAATAACTTAGGCATTTCCCCTGAGCCAAAACTATGAGTCTGAGGCCATTGTGCCTGAACTTTGGCTGCTAAGAAAACTGTTACTTGATAATTGGATTGAGCGTGTAAAAGCTGGGCTAATTCCACTGCTGTGCGCGCCCCTTGCTGGGTTAAAGCAACAATCGCAAACTTTGAGGCCATTATTTACTCTTTTCACGATACATATTACTAAAAGCAGCATTATACAAGTGCGAATAATTATATTCGGCACCTAAAAAACGTCCTACCATAATCAATGCCGTACGATTGATATGTGCTGCAGTTACTTTCGCGGCAATATCTTCTAAGGTTCCAGTGACGACTTTTTCATCAGGCCAAGTAGCTTTATAAATTACTGTAGCTGGTGTTTGTTGTGGATATCCCCCCGCCACTAGCTGTTCCACTACTTGACTGATACCTTGAATGGAAAGAAAAATCACCATTGAGGTTTGATGCTGGGCTAATGAAGCAATCGATTCTTTTGTAGGTACCGGAGTATTGCCGGCCATTCGAGTAATAATGACACTTTGAGCCACTTCGGGTACCGTATATTCTACTCCCAGACTAGACGCAGCACCTAAAAACGAACTAACACCAGGAATACATTCAAATGGTAACTGGCGACGATTTAGTTCCTCAATTTGTTCTCGAATGGAACCATAAATTGAAAAATCACCTGTTTGTAATCGGACCACTGCTTGATCCGCATGTACTGATTGCTCCATTAAATCGACAATTTGTTCCAAAGTCATTGGCGCACTGTCATATTTTTGCGCCTTAGGTTGACAATAATCTAATAATTCTGTATTAACCAGCGAACCCGCATAAATCACCACATCGGCTTGTCGTAGACGCTCATAACCTTTTAAGGTAATCAATTCTTTATCGCCGGGGCCCGCCCCGACAAAACTAATTTTCTTCATTTTTGCTTTGACCTCCTTGACAAGCTGCCATGACAATAGTGGGATTATTAGGTTTAAAATAATGTCCAGAACCTAATTGATGCCACTTTGCCACATTAATTTCTACTATTTCCAATTTTTGAAACTGATATTGTTCCAAAATGTCCTGCGCTTGAAGTGCATTTTCCAATAAAATAAAATTCAAAACTAATGTTCCCTGATTTGTTAATGTTTGCGCGGCATATTGAATGATCTCCGCTAAATGCTTGCCGCTACCACCAACAAAAATGGCATCAAAGGCTTGCAGGGGTAAATCTTTAGGAGCTTCACCGGCTATCAAGTGAAAATTAGACAGCTGAAAGCGGTTTAAATTTTGTTGAATAATGTCGATGCCCTGCGGATTACGTTCAATCGCTGTTACCTGAAGCTGGGGAAATTGCCGCGCTGCTTGTATACTTACACTTCCAGTGCCCGCTCCAATATCTAACAAACGCTTTTTACCGCTGAGGTCCAATTTATCCAGACTAATAGCCCGAACTTCCGATTTAGTCATCGGTACTTTATTTCGCAAAAATTCTTCATCACGCATTAGTAATAATCACCACGTTCATTTCATAATGTCGATCGGGAACAGCAGCGGCAGCATACACTGAAATTTTTTCAGTTGGATAACTTAAATTTTCACCAATGTATAAACGTCGTGACTGCTGCCGACTTAGGATCGCTTGTGCAATTTGAAAGGGTCCCCATCGCTGATCTGTCACCATTGCGACCTTGTCATGCAAAAGCAAAAAATCGAAATTTGGATTCTTACCATGACTGCTAGTTAAGTAGCAATCGTTCATAGACAAATGTAATTTATTAAAGAAATATTGAATCGAACTAATACCAGGAATGATACAAATTTGATCTGCAGGTAGCACAGTTTGTATCCATTTACCAATCCCATACAATAACGGATCACCGGAAGCTAATAAGACCACTGACTTTGTTTGATTTTTTTGTAAAAAGATTTTTAATTGTGGCAAATGTGGTAGTATCATTTTTTTATCACTAGCAACATCTGGAAATAATGCTAATTGACGGGGAGATCCGATTACTACCTGCGCGGTAGTTAACACTTGGCGACTTTTAATCAGTTGTAAATCAGGAGCGCCAGGTCCAATCCCTAGAACTGTAATCATGCCCATTCCGCCTCAATCTCTGTTAATGGTTTGGTGGCCGCTAAAAATCCATGTTGCCGAGAAAAAATGACGGCATCTATATCAATGTGCGGCTGTTTATGGGCTAAAAGTTTTTCACATCGTTGTTTGATTTTATCAACAATTGCTTGATAAACTGCTTGATAACCCGCTGCTTCAATCAGATCGATCATAGAAACTGTAGTTAAACAATTATAGATTTTGCGTAAAAAAGCTGTAGGCACATCCCCCAAGAGTGCTAAATTGGCTACCATAATTTCCGCCCGGGCATCAGCATCTTTGCTATGCGTAGAAAAAATGCCCGCAGAAACTTTAATCATCTTGCCCAAATCGCCCACTAACAAGAGTTTAGTAAAGCCTAATCGTTGACTTTCTTTTAAAACATAACCGACAAAGTTACTCATTTGCACTTGCTTGGTGGGTGCAATACCCATTTCTTGGACTAAGAAATCCTCACCATAATTTCCCGGTGTCAAAATTAAAGCTGTGTCTCCGCGTTGACGATGGATATTCATTTCAATCGAAATGGAGTGCTTCCAACTGGATTCAGACATTGGCGTAACCACACCGCTAGTCCCTAAAATAGAAATCCCGCCTTTGATGCCCAGCTTAGGATTATAGGTTAAAGGCGCCACTTTTTCTCCATCCGGCACGGAAATTTCAATTTGCGCTCCGCGTTGCGCGCCCAATTCTTGGCGTGCAGCCTTTGTGATCACTTTGCGTGGTGTGGGATTAATTGCCGGCATCCCGGGATCATTAGCTAATCCTTTTTGCGTAACCACACCCACTCCCGGTCCGCCAGTTAAAATAATTTGCTTATCCGAGCGCAAAGTGACCGTTGCACAAATTAACAACCCATCCGTAGCATCTTGATCATCGCCACCATCTTTGACAATTCCGCAAGTGGCTTGATGTTGATCAAATTTTGTGGTTTTGACTTCAAAAATAGCCGTTTTGCCATTGGCTGCCTGAACTTGAACTTCTGTTTGCGGTTGCTGCGTTAATAAAGTACGGATGGCAGCTACACTCGCCGCCGTCGCAGTGGTTCCAGTGGTAAAACCCTTGCGCAGGCGTTTGCCATTATAATAAACATAGTTATCTTCGGAATTATTGTCGGGAGTTGCGGCCATATTCATCACCTAAATTCTGAACATCCGTATTATAAATAATGGCATTGACTAAGGCTGCCGCTAAATTACTGCCACCCTTTCGACCTAAGGCCACAATAGAGGGAATTGCAGAGTGCATTAAAGCAGCTTTACTTTCTGCCGCTTCCACAAAACCTACCGGCACGCCAATCACTGCTTCTACTTGTAATGTTTGTTTTTGCACCATTTCGATAATTTTATATAAGGCCGTAGGCGCATTGCCCACCACAAAAATTTTTTTACCTGGCTGCTGGGCCGCTATTTCAATAGCCGCCATCGAACGCGTAATTTGTTTGGTTTGCGCCAGCTTTTGCACTCGCTCATCACGTATTAAACACTGATATGAAACCTGAAGAGCGTCTAAACGTCTTTTATTCATCCCAGCTAACGCCATCGTTGTATCGGTATAAATCGTAGCGTGCGTCATAAAAGCTTGCTGGATCCGCTCTAATACGTTGTGCGTAAATTTTAAATTTTTTAAATAATCAAAATCGGCTGTAGTATGAATGGCGCGTTTGACCACCGCTTCTTGTAAGGGACTATCAAAAGTTTTGCCCGGCATTATTTGTTCTATTTCTTGTTGAATAATCTGAAAACTTCTATCGGTAATTTTATCTGGTACCGTCAGATATTGTTCTTTTTCTTCTGCCATAACTTCACTTCCAACTAAGAATCACAATAAATCTGATTAATACTAAAAAGGCTAAGCCTAAACAAGCTGTTACATATAGCATTTTAATGGTCTGGGACAGATCTTGAGCCCCTGCAATTTGCTGCGCATCATCACCAATATAAGGTTTATCAACTCTTTGTCCAAAATAAGTATGTGGCCCACCTAATTGTAAATGTAAGGCACCTGCTACTACGGCCTCCGCAAAGGCACTATTAGGGCTTAAATGTTTTTTACGATCACTCTTCCCAATTTGAAAAGCTTTACGATAATCCAAACGCAATCCCCAACTAGCCACTAGCAACAAACACCAAGTCAAACGGGCTGGCAAGTAATTAACCCAATCATCTAATTTAGCTGCAAATTTACCAAAATCTTGATATTGCTGGTTTTGATAACCAATCATTGAATCTAATGTATTCACTGCTTTATAGGCTATACCGCCCACAGGTCCTGCTAGTAGTAAGTAACATAAAGGTGCAATGACACCATCACTGGTGTTTTCGGCTACCGTCTCAATTGCAGCTTTGATGATTTCATTGCTATTCAACTGGCTGGTGTCCCGACCGACAATCGTTCCCAATTGTTGTCGTGCATGCGACAAATCACCTTGGTTGACATACTTGATTACTTTTCGTGCTTCAATCGCCAATTGCTTAGTAGAAATACAAGTATAACTAAAATAAATTCCGATTAAATAAGCCAGTACCGGGACAGGTTGAACTAGTTTTAACAATAAAGCCACCAGACCACTAGCCAGTCCAATAGTTACAAAGACGGTAATGATCCCCCCCAGCCTCTTTTGTTGCGAAGTAGCCGTGGGACGATTCAAATGACGTGTCAAATAACTAATTAAATTTCCCAGCATTTTGACTGGGTGGGGCCAATTGGGTGGATCGCCCAATAATAAATCTAAAATAAAACCAACACAAGTTACCCAAATAACTGTCATGTACCAAACCCTTCCAACCTGTGAACAAAATTAGTCGCAAACTGAACATTTTGGTAAAAATGAACATGAAGATAGCTGGCAAACGTGTGCCGTACTTGATAACCTCCTTTCCAAGTGGCCACCACTTGTTGATCCCGTACTTTAGTCATCTCAAATACTGTCGGTAGTTGCGTTTGAAACGTGGAATGATGGAATTCATGTCCAACTATTACTTGATCCGCTGGAGCTAATAAGGTGTCACACTGGGTTTTGGCAAAACAATAACCAAATTTTTTTAAACGCGGCGTCATGTGACTGACCCCCGCAAAAACCCCGACCATTGGATAGGAATGCTGACCATCATCTAAAAATTGCCCCAAATACATCAAACCACCACATTCTGCATAAATAGGTTTGCCCGCCTGAGAAAATGCTAAAATTTCTTGTTTGAGAGTTGTATTAGCAGCCAATTGGGCTGCAAATTCCTCCGGATAACCACCTCCTAAATACAGCGCATCAACTGCTGGTAAGTGTGAATCAGTTAGGGGGCTGAAGGGAACCAAGGTCGCCCCCATTTGCTGTAAAAGATCCAAATTATCTGCATAATAAAAATTAAAAGCCTGATCTTGAGCTATACCTAAACGTAAATGTGTCACAGGCAAAACTAGGGGTGCAGGAGGACGGGATGTTATCGGCGCACTTAACTTGATCAACTGATTTAAATCGATATGTGTTTGAACTAATTGTTTTAATTGTTCAATTTTATGATCAATCGTCGGCAATTCTTGATCAGGAACCAAGCCCAATTGTCTTGACGGTAAAGCTACTTCCTTTTTAAAAGGCAGATAGCCGACTACCGGCAGGTGGGTATACTTATGAATCGCCTGGCGCACAAGCTCGTAATGATTAGCGCTCATAACATGATTGACAATAACCCCCACAATATTTACTTCCCGATCAAATTCTTGAAACCCCTGCACTATGGCTGCGGCAGAAGTAGAAATGGCCCGAGCATCGATGACTAAGATTACTGGAATATTCAGTTGCTTAGCAACACTGGCTGTGGAATAAGCATCTTTATCAGTACCTAGGCCATCATATAACCCCATTACTCCTTCTATGACAGCCAGATCAATGCCCTGGGTATCTTTTAAAAATAAATAATTCAACATCTTGGGATCGGGTACTAAAAAATTATCCAGATTCCGGGAAGGACGACCTGTAATCCGCGTATGGAATTTGGTATCTACATAATCCGGGCCCACTTTATAAGCTTGAATCTGATAATGTTCTCGTAACGCTGCCAGCAAACCTAAAGTCACCGTTGTCTTGCCCGAACCGCTAGTAACTCCCGCAATTAAAATTTTACGCACCTTAACCCTCCTTTGTCATGAGAAGTTGTAAATATTTAATTAACCGTTGATTATCCTGATGGCTCCTAACAGCTATGCGGAAATAGTGCTCATCTAACCCCTCATAATCACTACATTGCCGAATGAGCAGCCGGTGTGTTAATAAAGCCGTTTGGAGATCCAGGTGTTTTGTTTTGAGGAGAAAAAAATTAGTCCGTGAAGGAAAAACAGTCAAATCCCGAATATGGCTAAGTTGTTGAAACATCCAGCCTAACTCCGTTTGCAGCCAATGCTGTGTCTCGGCAATATACTGCTGTGCTTGAAACATCGCTGCCCCAAAACGAGCAGCTAAAATATTCACTGACCAAGGTTCCGAATATTGTCTTAACAATGTCTGCAGTTGCGGTTTTTTCACAAAACAATAGCCTAAACGTAACCCGGGAATCGCAAAAAATTTCGTAGCAGAGTGAATTAAGTACACATTATCATTACTGGTTAATTGATTGACATAACTTTGAGCAGTAGGCCAAGTTAACGCAATAAAGGCTTCGTCCAAAATTAAATACCGCTGGGTCTGATTGCAAAAAGCCACTAACTTTTGTAAATCGGCAAAAGCCAGCACGCAGCCAGTCGGGTTATTAGGATTGGCTAAACAAATGACTTTAATTTGCGGTGTAGCTTTTAAAAAATAAATAAAATCATCCATATTTAAAGTAAAATTATTTTTAGCTTCTAAGTAATAATGTTCAACCTGGAACTGTGCTTGTTGTAAGGCACGCTCATATTCGCCAAAAGTGGGAGCTAATACCAAAGCTACTTTTTGCCTTAAAGAACAAGCAATTTGAAAAATTAATTGCGTAGCCCCATTGCCCACAAAAACGGACTTGTCAGTAATTTGAAAATGTTGGGCCAAACTTTGCTTTAACAAGCGATACTCCGGATCCGGATAAACATTGATTTCGTCCAATGCCGCTGTCAACACTTTTTTTAATTCAGACGGCACACCCAGGGGGTTAATATTAGCACTAAAATCTAATAATGAAGTGGGCGCGATCTTGGCTTTAAGTGCCGCGCTGAGCGTATTGCCCCCATGAATAACTGTTTTCATGTTCATCAACATCCTTAATAGCTCCCAATGGAAGCGCTCTTGCCTTTAAAATATAAGTTACAGCTTTCACTTTTAAAAAACAATAAGGGTTCTTTTGTCCGACAAATTATTCTCATTCTAATTTAGTTTCGACTAGAAAAAGATATTTTCCTTCATTATTTTGAAAGACAAACAAACTTTCCTTTAAAAAAAATACCAATTTACAAAGATAAATTGGTTGTTTTAATAATTTCTAAAATAGCATTCCATAAAAAAATTAATTTTTTGGTAGGATGAACTTTTTTTAGCTGATTTTTTTCAAATGATCTGGCGTGCTTCAGCAATTTATCTCGACTTACTATATAATTAAGTAAAGGAAGTGAATTGGGGTATGAAAATATATACCAAAAATGGCGATCACGGCCAAACTAAAATTATCGGTAACAAGACTGTTTCGAAAAGTAACGTTCAAGTTCAAGCCTATGGCCAAGTAGATGAATTAAATTCCTGGGTGGGCTTTACTAGTTCATTAATAACTGCACAAACTCAAATACTGCAATCGGATTTACAAGAAATTCAACAGATTCTCTTTGACTGCAGTTCCGATTTAGCACGCGATACTAGTGGTGAGACCCCACCGTATATTTTTCAATCCCAATTTATTACTTGGTTAGAAAAGAAAATTGATGATTATTCGCCTCAAGTTCCCGCGGTTAAAAAATTTATTTTACCTGGTGGAACTCAATTAGCCGGGGCACTACACGTGGCCCGCACGATCACCCGCAGAACGGAAAGAACCATTGTGGCCTTGCAAGAAGTGCAACCCATCAATACCGAAGTGCTAGTCTTTATTAATCGCTTGTCGGATTACTTTTTCATTGCTGCGCGCTACGCTAATTTTTTGGCAAACCAGCCGGACATTTTATATCGACACAGTAAAGAAGTTTTTCGAAACTAATGGTTAATGGTTTATTTCCCTTAACAGGGCCAATTATGTATGTTTGAACGGTCTTTTTAAATTAATAAAAAATCCAGGAAAGTTTGCGTCAAGCAATCATTCCTGGATTTTAAATTTTTTATTGGGCAACTAAAGAGGCATATTCGGGATGCTGGGCTAAAAATTGCTTTGCAAAAGGACATTGCGCCACTACCTGATAATTGGCCTGACTAATAAGCATCAACAACAATTTTAAAGCCTTAGTTCCTAAGTGTTGCCCGCGGTAACTGGCTTTCACATTGACGGCTTGAATACATACTACTTGCTGTTGAATTTCCAACTCAATATTTGCAATAGCTTGATGACTGGAATTTAAAATAATGAGTTCCTGCGGCGACCAGCAATATTGTAAATGATCCAACGGCACTGGTACAGCCGGCTGCACCACGGTTTTTCCTGGAATAAAGGCTAAAAAGGACTGAAATTCTGTCAACAAAAACTGTTTAACCTGATTATCAATTAACTGAGATTGAGCGTTAAATTTATCATGAATTTCCGAAAACGTTACTTCATCTTTAAATACCCGCATTTGTAAAGATTGCAGAACTTGTTGTAATTGCACATTAGCTAATAAACCACCACGTTGACCTGCAGAAGCTGTAATAATCATCGCCGGTTTATTTGCTAAATAAGTTGGCGGATAAGGGACTGACAAAACATCCAAAGCATTTTTTAAACCACCGGGCAAAGAATAATTATATTCCGGTGTAATAAATAGCAACGCGTCTAATTGTGCCACAATGGAACGTAAAGTCTGCCATTCAATAGGTAAATCAGCTTCTTCTAAATCCGGATTGTAAAGAGGTAAGGTGCTGTAATTAATCTGAAAAAAACGAACCTGTGCTTGATAATTTGTTTTTAACACTTGCGCTAATTTATAACAATAAGCATGGACACTTAAGCTTCCAATAAAAACACCAATTTTGATCATGCAGTAGGCCCCCCTGTCACTTCTGTCGATTATTAGCCGTCCAAACTAAATTGTGGGCAAATCGATCTAAATCTTCAATGTCTTGCTCATCAGGCTCCAGCTCAATCTTTAACCGCGCGGTTCCTGCTTGGGCGCCTAATTTTTCAAAAAGTTCAGCAAATTGATCCACAGCGATATTGTAATATTGACCATAATATTTATCCCCCGAACCTGTGACACCATATATCTTATTGGTAAGCTTTAAAGTTTGTAAATCTGCACAGAAATCTAAACTTTCTTCGGGTAATTTACCTTGATCATAAGTATAAATACTGGCGATTAAGAGATCACTTTGAATAAATTCATAAGCATCAGTTTGAGAAATTTCCGTTTCTTGCACCGCCACGCCGCGAAACGCTAATCGATCCGCCAAAATATCCGCAATTTCTTCACTATTTCCAGTAATCGTAGCAAAAACAATATGCGCCGTTAACATTCTTGACTAAAACTTCCTTCATTTAAGGTAATAACCTTGTTTATCTTTGTTAAAATTAATTTAAAACTAATTAGAATAGAGTGATTATTATGAAACGTGCAATGTTGGTAGGAGCAATTGGGTGTGGCAAAACCACACTGACTCAAAGATTAAAAGCTCAAGAATTAAAATATAACAAAACCCAAGCAATTGAATTTTCTGCTAATATTATTGATACCCCGGGCGAATATATGGAACATCATCGAATGATTAACACTTTGGAAACTACCTCTGTGGAAGCAGATCTGGTTGTGCTTTTGCAAAGCGCGATTGATAATCGGCTTATTTTCCCCGCCGGCTTTTGTAGTATGTTCAATAAACCTTGTCTAGGTCTCATTACCAAAATTGATTTAAGTAATGATCCTCAACAAATAGCTTATTCGCAAAAAATGTTGTTAGCTGCAGGCGTGCAACAGGTGTTAGCCGTTTCTGCAGTAACGGGGCACAACTTAAAAGCGTTAAAAAAACTTTTAGCTTAACTCATTAAGTGCATCAAATGTGGAAGCAATCCACTTTTGATAATTACATAAATGCCAGCTAAACAATAAACTCCCCGTGTACTATACGGACCTAAATGCTCAATCAAGCGCGTTAAAACACCCACTTTTAAAATCTGACGTCCTAAAAGCACTAATAAGACTGTCACGAAGAAATAGACTACTGTCAAGCTTACAAATAACAGCGGCGTTAAGTTATTGGCTAAAGGAATATAGGCGGCTAAATTATCACCACTTAAGCTTAAACAAAGCCAAAAAATTGCCCACCAAGGAATAGAGGAAGATCGATTTGGGAGATCTGAATTACGCGATGATGAAAATAATGCCAGGCCTAGTAAAATGATGCCTAAAAACCCAGTAATCCAACTGGGAAAATAGGAAACCAAAATCCGACCGATTAAGACCCCGGCTCCCCAAATAACCATATTAGCCGTACAATAACCAATCAATACTGATCGTAAATTCGTGTGCCCAATAAGCAATAAGAGCACCGTAAAAGTATCAATATTCAAACCCAAAAATGTTAGTAAATTGACCCAAAAAATACTCATCATAACAATACCTAGAATTGATTAAAATAAATCACCCGCCCACAGCTGTTGCCGGGAGTAATTTCAATTTTTGTAACACTCAAATTCGCAGGTGTCAAAAAAATATTGCCCGCAACTTGTTCAAAACAGTGAGCCACAATGGTTTTAATAATCCAGCCATGAGTGACCAGTAATAATCGTTGCTGCGGAAAACTGACACTTTGCGTTTGTAAAAAGTCATACACCCGCGCTTGCGCATGTGCAAAGGACTCACCCTGACTAATCTCACTGGAAGATACAACTACTTCTTGGAAAAAAGGATCAAAATAGCGGGCAAAACGCTGTTTTATTTCCGTCAAAGCCATTCCATTCCATTGACCATAAGATAGTTCCGTTAGTCGATTATCGAAGTGTAAAATTTGAGGATCATGATAGCAAATTATTTGACTAGTTTGCACTGCCCGAATCAAAGGGCTGGAAAATACCTGATCAATTTTTCGACTATCTAAAAAACTTTGATACCGCTGTGTTGCCTGACGAGCTGCCGGGGTCAAGTAAGTTAAAGATGTATTTAAGCATCCTTGTAAAATACCTTTTTGGTTGGCATAAGTTTGCCCATGCCGTAATAAATAAAAAATTGTCATAACTTCAATAAGTAATGCTGTTGTAATTCTTGCTGTTGTTGCTGACTGATTTGTAAAACTTCCCGTAAATATGTCCTCATACCCCCGTATTCATAATTAATTAAAGACAGGGCTTGTTCATAATAATCAAACTTAACGGTCGATAAATCATAAATAGAATTTTGATAGCAAGCACTCATATGATGAGCACGAACGTCTTGTAAGCGCTGATTAATTCGTTTTTGGGAAGCTGCGTTGGTTAACAAATAATCACTTTGAATTGTAGCTTCACTAACCCCTAACAAATTTAAGATCAAAATAGCTGCAAAACCGGTACGATCTTTGCCAGCGGAACAGTGAAACAGAATCCCAGCTTTACCTGCATTAGCTAATAAAATCGCAAGGAATTTACGATAGGCAGCTTGCGCTTCAGACGTAATTATCAACCTTCGATAAACTTGTAACATCCGTAAATAACCTGCTTGCGGATTTTGACTAAAGTTAGTACGGATATCTTGTGAATTACTATTGCTAGCAGTCCAATCAGTAGTAAAAACAGGGATTTTTAAATATCGGAATCGGGAATCTAAAACATCCGGAAAAGTTGTTGTTTCCGAGGGAGATCTTAAATCAATCACCACACGAACACCGTAATTATATAAATAATCTAATTCTAAAGCCGTTAAATCATTTAAATGGGCAGACCGCAAGAATTTATGCCATTTAATGGAATAACCTGTATTAGTGCGATACCCCCCTAACTCGCGACAATTAAAAATATGCGGAAGTTTTATAATGCGTTCATGAGAAATTGTAAATTCACCTCTCTAAAAAAAACATTCATTTACTATGATTAATGTAAATGAATGTCACTGTCATGAATTAGCCTTAGGTACTTGTGATGGGCGGAATATCAAAACCTAAAAGTTCATGCAACTTATCAATTACTTGTCTTAAAGCAGATTGCACTTCCGCGACTTCACCGACAATTACTACCGAGCCACTAAAGCGATCAATAAACCCTAAAGTCACATTACTAGCCTTAGAAGCAATATCTCCGGCAATAATGGAGGCTTCACTGGGGGTAATAGTTAAAATACCTAAAGCATTCCTGGGAGCTTGAATTCCCAGTTTTTCATAAATATCGGTGGTGGGATTAGCTACAATATGTGCCAAAGTCACTTGCTTACCAGGGACGTATTCTTGAATACTACGTTCAATTTTTCTCCCCATCAAAATTCCCCCATTAGTTATTAATGAACTTCATTACGTCACGCGCAATGACTAATTCTTCATTGGTGGGAATTACCGCTACCTTGACCGGACTATCAGGACGACTAATGACTAACTCGTCATGAGCATTTTTGTCTGGATCTATTTGCACGCCCAAATAACCTAATTGTCGACAAATCATTTCCCTAACCGTTGCTGAATGTTCCCCAATTCCGGCTGTGAAAATGAGCGTATCTAACCCATTGAGGTCGGTTGCATAAGCACCAATGTATTGTTGAATGGAGTGCGTAAAAATGGTTAAAGCTAATTGTGCGCGTTGGTTGCCCTGAGTTGCTGCAGTCTGGATTTGCCGAACATCATTGGAAATTCCGGAGATACCATATAACCCCGATTGCGTATTTAAAATATCCCGAATCTGATGAGAATCCAGATTCAAAGTTTCTTCCAGATACGGTAAAATTTCCGGATCAATATCACCGCTGCGCGTTCCCATCACAACACCCGCTAACGGAGTGAAACCCATCGAAGTATTAATAGAATGACCATCACGAATTGCGGTAATACTGCTGCCATTACCCAAATGACAAGAAATAATTTTACGGGTATTTTCCAAACCAAACAAGCGCCGAGCTTCTTGGGAAACATAATAATGCGATTGTCCGTGAAACCCGTATTTGCGAATATGATACTTTTCATAATATTCATACGGCAATGCGTAGACGAAAGCCTTCTCAGGCAGAGTCTGATGAAAAGAAGTATCAAAAGACACTACTTCCAAAGCCTGCGGTAAAAATTTTTCAAAAGCTTTAATCCCAGCTAAGCCATTGGGATTATGCAGCGGTGATAATACTTTTAACTCATCGATTTTGGCTTCCACATCGGCATCAACTTGTACTGCCTGCGTATAATAATTACCACCATGAGAAATTCGATGACCAACACCTGTAATTTCTGCTTTTTCTTTAATAATACCGCTATTCTCTAAAATCTGAATAATATTTTCAATGGCACTTGCATGATCTGTCAAGGGCAAAGATTCAGACTGGCGCTTCTTATTAATTGTATAGGCAATTTGACTGGTACTTTGACCGATATTTTCGGCCTCTCCAGAAATCAAGAGTTCTTCTTCAGGCATTAAATATAATTTAAATTTAATCGAAGAACTTCCAGCATTGACCGCTAGAATTTTATTTGACATTAACACTACTCCATTTACTCTTGTTATTTGCTATTTAATTACGGACTCATAGATAGCTTGCAGATCGGCATCGGACGGATCTACCGGATTAGTGCTGAAGGTAGCATCTATCCGTGCATTTTTTATGACTGTTGCGGTTAATTCTTGTGCTTTTTGTGGCTCAACACCAAAAGCCTGCAAAGTTAATGGACAATTCATTTGCCGGGCCATTTCCCGAATTTTGGCGATTAAACGCTTAACTGCTAACCGATCGCTAACTCCGGGAGCAGCAATACCAGCCTTTTTAACAGCTACTGCAAATTTTTGCATGGCTAAAGGACATTTTTGGGCGTTATAAGCTACGACATAAGGTAATAACATCGTATTAGCTAAACCATGAGGTACATGAAAATTAGCTCCCAATTGGTGTGCCAACGCATGACAAATACCTAAACCCGCATTATTGAAGGCAACACCAGCAATACACGAAGCTTCATGTACAATTTTCCGGGACTCCAGATCTTCGCCATGCCGGAAACAATCTACTAAATGATGTACAATCACATCAATCGCTTTTTCAGCCAAAGCATCCGACATAAGCGTTGCATTTTTAGCTACTAAAGATTCCAGAGAATGCGTTAAAACATCCATTCCGGAATAGGCCGTAACACTTTTCGGAGCTGTCAAAACCAATTGTGGATCCAACAAGGCACAATCTGGAGTTAAGTAATCTTCCAGAATTGGAATTTTCTTTTGATTTTCAGTATCTGAAATCACGGTCGTATTGGTTACTTCTGAGCCTGTACCACTTGTTGTCGGAATGCCAATGTATTTTTTAATTTGGCAATGTGCAATTTTTTCACCAAAAAATCTAATTCCCTTACCGGTATCCATCGCGGACCCGCCGCCAATGCCGACAATAATAGTTGGTTGGAGTTTGACAAATTCTTGAACACCTTTCATAACATTTGTCAATGGTGGATCCGGTTTCACATCGGAAAAGACTACACATTGATTACTGGAATTAATATGGCTTTCAATTTGCTTTAAAGTGTCGGTCCCAGGCAAAAATGCATCGCAAACCAATAAAATTTTTTCATTTTTTAAATTATCTAATCGATTTAAACTATCTGTTCCCGAATAAATGTTCGTGGGCATACTAAATTGTTCCATAAACTATTCGATGCCTCCTTATTTCCAACTACGTAATGAAAAGCCTTCCGGAGAATTAAGCCGCCGCCGGCGAGTGAAAGTTTTAGCAGTACAGGTTCCTTCACCCGTTGGAGTTGCAATTGTTAAGGCTGAAGCCCCAGAGTTGGTCCCATCTTCGGTAACACCGGTCCCACAAAATGTCGGCCCATTTACTACAAAAATAGAAGTATTCATTCGATGAGCTGCTTGATTAATATGTGGTAAATTTTCAGAATGAATAGAAGCGGTATGGTGGCAGCCTTTTTCAACTTCGACCGCGGTCTTCAAAACGCTGGTGAAGTCGGGACAACAAACAATCGGCAATAAAGGCATCAACATTTCTGTCATAACTAATGGGTGATCTTTAGGTGCTTCAAAAATTACCACTTTAGGATCACCTTCATAAGGGATATGAGCTGCATCTAAAATGAAGGTGGCATCCTTGCCAATATATTTTCGATCCGGAGTACCATTATCTTGAATAGTCATTTCTGCCAAGTGCTCAATTTGGGCAGAATCCTTAACCAAAAAGGCACCCTTTTGTTGCATCTTGGCAATTAATTCATCTTTAACACTTTGTTCAACCACTACTTCTTTTTCGGCAGTACATAAAATATTATTATCAAAAGCCGCCGAGGTAACAATATTATGCGCAGCTAAATCAAGGTTTGCCGTAGCATCCACAATTGCTGGAGGGTTCCCAGCTCCAGCTCCCACGGCCTTTTTTCCACTAATGAGCGCTTGGTGCACAACAGCAGGACCGCCGGTAATGGATAACATAGCAATGTCGGGATGTTGCATCATATGCTGTACTGATTCAATCGTTGGTTCTTCAATTCCAACTACCAAATTATGCAAACCAGTAGCTTCGGCAACAAAGTCATTTAACTTTTCAATCGTCCAGCGTGTAATATTTTTAGCACCCGGATGGGCTCCAAAATACAGTGTATTGCCCCCAGCCAACATCATAATGGAATTAGCAATCACTGTTTCTGCGGGATTAGTACTTGGTCCAACAGCCCCAATTACTCCAAAAGGTGAATATTCATACATAACCAGGCCGCCATCGCCAGTTTCGGCTTCGGGTTGTAAAATTTCCGGGCCAGGAGTATTGTACAAAGCGTTCTTTAATTTGGCGACCTTGGCTTCAACGGTTCCCATTCCCGTTTCTTCTTTAATGTCGGTAGCAATTTTCTTTAAGTACGGACGAAATCCATCTTTGATGGCTTGGATTACTTGATTACGCACTGAAAAAGGTTGATCCACATATATTTCTTGAGCTTTTTTAGCAGCCGCAATCGCATCATCGACATCACTAAAGATACCATGGTGCCCATCATCAGAGGAAAGCGTAGCAGAATCATTATTTAATTCTTCGCTTAAGATTTTCCGTACTGTTTTTTCAATTTCAGCTATTTCCATATTCTAATTACTCTCTTTCACAAATTCTTTAACTGCGGCCTCACAAATAGCTTGATCTTCTTCTACGAGACCACCACTAACGCCAATGGCTCCAATGATTTTGCCATTAATTGTCACCGGAATACCACCAGCAAAAGAAGCTAATTTACCCTCGAGCATTGTTTCCATTTGATATAAACTTGCTCCAGGCTGGATATCCTTACTAATATCTTTTGTAGGTTCTTTCATAGCAAGCGCTGACCAAGCCTTTTTAGGTGCTAAAGTACAACTAACGAGATTGGCATTGGGCATATGATAGCTCATTTGAACCACTTGGTCCGCTTTCATAATGGCAATCGTTACCCCCACTTTTAATTCGTTAGCTTTTGCGACCGCGGCCGCAATCGTTTGTTCCATATTATGAAGATTAAATAAATCTTGTTGATCATTTTCTTGGATTACTTTTTGTATGATTTTACTAACTTGTTCTTCATTCATCGCTTATGGCATTCCTTTATTCAGATACTTTTGATAAACCCGGTCTGTGACTTGATCAATTAATGCTTCTTGGTCTTCTGATCTGGCAATTATATAAAGAAAGTCAGATAGTCGATTAATATACTTTTCTAATTCAGGTCGAAAACTGATTTTTTGTGATAATTGAGTAAACAGTCGCTCCGCCCGTCGACAAACGGTCCGGCAAACATGTAATTGAGCTCCCGCCAAACTGGAACCCGGCAAAATAAAACTATTAACTGGCGGTAGTTCAAACAGATATTGATCAATTATTTTTTCTAAAAAATCTACATCTTCGTTGGTGATTATTTGACTTTTTTGTTGAAATAATTGAGAATTTTCTGTTGCAATTTCTCCCTGTAAAAAGAACATACGATATTCAATTCGCTGGAGAAGTTTTTGATTATCAACTTTATGACAAAGTTTTTCGGCCACACTAATATTGGCATTTAACTCATCAAAAGTCCCATAAGTAGAAACCCGTAAAGAATATTTGTCTACTCGGGCCCCATCAAACAAACTGGTTTTACCATGATCGCCACCCCTAGTATAAATGGCCATGGCAGACCTCCTTAGATTCACTTGTCGAAACGATCAATAATTCCAACAATTGAACAATCATTAACATCGCGTACGCGGTTATTATCCTTATTCTTGGCATCAGCTTTCCGCGCACCAGCACCTTTAACAATTAACACATATTCACCAATGCCGGCATTGACCGAATCAGCAGCAATTTCTTCGGAGCGGATTGGATTTTTATTAGAATCAATTGGTTGAACAATCATTAATTTCTTACCCACAAGCGAAGGATCTTTTTGAGTAGAAACTACGCTGCCAATTACTTTTGCCATATACAATTTTCTTCAGTCCTCATTTTAATTTTGAGATTTTTAATTCTACAGATATCAATAGCATCTGCAGTCATTTTTTGATTTTGAGATTGAATAATTATCGATTCATCTGGAAAAGCAGCTAATTCAGCACGACTAATAATCCGGTTTCTGCTGGCAATCAAGGGCCGCTTATTGTCAACAACAAATAACATTGGCCAATCCAAAACCATCATGCGCGGAATAAAATTAATCATTTGTTGGGTAATCATTAAACGGAAATTAACATCGTAACTAATTCCATCTAGTATCCAGGCAACCCATAAATCCTGTTGATTCATCGAATATAAATTAAAAACTAAATTAATTGCCACATTTTGCAAAAAGACTTGTCCGTGATCCAAAAAAATATCATTATCCGGTGGAGTTATATTCTTAACATAAGCGCAACGGAAGATTGTTTGATCTCTTTCATCTAGCTTTTTCATAACCTGGGCAACAAGGTTATCCATTAAATACACCCTCCCCCTTATTTTTTTGAATTATTTTTCATTTTTTTGAACTAATATTTTGCCATAAGAAGTTTTGCCCATGCCAACATTAGCTGCATTCGCTTCATCAGTATCAATATGCATTTCTAAAATGAAATCTTCCCGCGGACGAGCAACCACATCGTCAAAAATTGTTTTCCGTTCACCTTCGCCATCAATTTCGACGCGTAAAGTATCACCTAGCTTAACGCCTAATCTTTTGGCGTCATCTAAACTCATATGGATATGGCGCTTAGCTACAATCACTCCTGAAACTTCAATTTCAGCATTAGCACTCCGTAATTTAACGGTTGGTGTATTATCTAGATTCCCAGAAAGCCGAACGGGGGCATCCACTCCCAATTGAAAGTTCTCAGAACGAGCAATTTCGACTTGTGAGTGCTTGCGATAAGGTCCCAAAACACGTACATGATCAATTTCACCTTTGGGACCAATAATATCCACTGTTTCATTGGAAGCAAAATCAGCATGCTGCTTTAAATGCTTGAAAACGGTCATTTCTTGATTGGGAAATAATTTATGAAAATCAGTCTGGCTTAAATGCACATGGTGATTCGATACCCCAATCGGTACTAAATTGGGATTTAATGTTTCTTGAACAATTCTGCGAATAACTGCTTTTAAATGTTCATCGTCCATATAAAAATCTTCCTTTTATTTATTTAATTATTCTTCAGTATTCTTGTTTGTATTTGGCAAAATTTTTTCAACTTCTTCATGAGGACGTGGAATGACATACGAAGAAATAACTTCGCCCACATTTTCAGCAGCCTGTACTCCAGCTTCCACAGCAGCTTTAACGGCGCCGACATCTCCACGAATCATAACTGTTACTAAACCACTACCAATTTTTTCCTGTCCCATCATATGAACATTAGCAGCCTTCACCATTTGATCGGCAGCTTCAATAGAAGCTACTAAACCTTTCGTTTCAATCATTCCTAGTGCATTATTCATAATTTATTCCTCCTATTTGTTATTTAATTCGTCATAATGAATACACATCTTATGCGGTTCACCTAATTTGCGAGGGCAATTCGGATCACCACACAAATTACAAGTCGCAGTCTTGGTTGCTGCAGAAGTATTTTCGTTGACGTCTGTAGCATCCACTTCTGAATCTACGACCGAAGAGTCTACGGAAGGCTCCTGCGTTATTGTGGTTTCATTACTTGTTTCTGATTTTGGGTCTGTTGCTAATTGTGTATCCGAATGGTTATTTGCGTTAGCTGCCACAGCTGATTGAAAAACATCAGTTGCACCTAAGGAATCTAATCCGGGTGCAGGGCTACCAAATACGGCTGCTGAAACAAATACTTTAGGCAAATCTTGCTTGACACTATCGACAGCAACTTTCACTGCAGCAATGTCGCCGGCAATTTCTAACGTAATCCAACCGTTACCTTTGGTATTCTGAATAGTCTTTAATTCAATTTCCGCAGTTTTTAACATTTTATCGGCTGCCACAATCGCGCCAGACAATCCCAAACATTCTACATATCCTAACGCTCTCATGAAATCACCTTTTAATCTTGTTTCTTAAAGGGAAGACCTTTTACTAAACGTGCAGCATTGGCACCCAAAATTTTTAATTGTGCCCGATCACTCGTCGTTAAATCAAAAAGTGGCTTTGTTGGACGTAAATTTTTATAATGCACGACCACTCGTGACCCCTCTAAAGCAATGCCCACTGATAACTTGGAGGCCAGTGCTGATTGATAGGCTCTATCGATCACGTCACTAGCAGCTATAGTTTGAAAGGCATACGGAATTTCTTCTTCTTCAATCCCATACAATAAAGATTTCTGGCTATCCGGCAACTGTTCATCTTGCAATACGCCAATAATAATAGCAGGGCGATCCTGGTTACTTTGATTAGCCATGTTCTCCTCTTTTCTGCTCGGCATAACCTAAAATTAATCCTGTGGCCACCGCGTTACGCGGTCCTTCTGTTGCACGAATATTTCCTCTTCCGGAAACCAAATTGTATTGGGCTAGTTGATCAGTCACTAATTGCGGAATTTCAAAATCTAGTGCTGATCCACCGACAATTACAACAAATGGAATATCGCGGACATTACCAGTCGGACTGACATGAGCTAATGCTCGTTGGGCATTCGTGACAAATACTCGGCGCTTTGCCGTTCGCCGGACAAATCGGACCCTTTCGATATTTAATTTGCCGGGAAGTGGTTGATAACCATCAGGTTCAATAACGACGACACGAGCAAAGAGTTCTGCTGGCAAAGGATCTTCAAAAAATTGAACCGATCCATCTTCATGACGTAATTGGAATAAATTATCCACTTTAGCGAGAGGATATTTCTTAATATCTTCTGCTAAATTGCGATCATCCAATCCCAACTCTGAATTAATAATCATCGTAACCATGTCGCCGGCACCGGCCAAATGAATAGCAACAATGTTGTTATCTTTATCAATAATTGAAGCGTCCGTAGAACCCGCGCCTAAATCTAAAATAGCAATAGGCTTGGTAGTTCCTGGAGTAGTTAAAGCTCCCCGAATAGCTGCTTCGGCTTCTGCGCCACCAATTTCAACCTTAGTATGCAATTCTGATTCAATTAAATCGGCAATTACTTGCATTTGAAGATGGTCTGATTTAACCATGGCAGCAATTCCAACTGCAGATTCATTCGAAAACTCCCCAGCTAAACCGCCCCGCACTTTAACAGGAACCTGAGTATCTACAGCTAACAAATCTTGAATTTGAATATCCGAATTAGTCTTGCCAGTTAAATCAGCCATTGTTTGTCGAACTGCTTCGAGCATGCCGCCAACGTTAGTACCTGATTCACCCACAATATCTTGAATTTGTTGAAATTGCGATACTTTATCCATAATGGCATCCGCACCAGCAGTAACATTGATTTGCTCAACACCATTATTGCCGATAATTTTAATTTTGCCGGCGGGGATAACGCGGGCTTTCACATCGCCTGCGGGAGTTTTAATGACAACTGCTGAACGATTTCCAATTAAGGCACGTGAAATCGGGACAATATTTTTAGTCTCTTCGGCATTCAAGTTAAACAAAGTTGCAATTCCATAAGGATTGGATAACTGTGAAATAACTTGTCCTTTACCAGCAACTTCCACTGCAGCTAGCATGCCTAATGGTACTTTTTGAATCAGAGTAACTTCATCAACAATGGGAATTTTATGTTGTAGTCGATTATTAACTAAGACTCCGTCATCATTTTGTAAAATAGCAGCGGTAATGTTATATCCACTAGCGACATAAGCATTAATTAATTTAGCTACATCTTCAAAGTCAATTTCTTTAGGAACAACGACAATATACGCTTTCTTTTTATCGGCGACTTCCAGCAACTTTAACAAAGAAACTGTATAGCCCAAACCAGTTCCCCGACCTCCGGGAGTATCCGGATTGTGGCCAATCATCGTTGATTCGGTAACCACTGTTTCAGTAATCGTTTCCATTGCTACATCACCGATAACCGGTGTTGCTTCATTAATTCGAATGAGATCAATATCTTGTATCGTTAAGTGAACATTTGTTAAAGCGTTATTAATAGCTGTTTTAATACCAGCCAAATTTTTTTTAGTCCCTTTCACGCCCGTAGTTGCAGCAATAGCTGAAGTAAGGAACTCCACTTGCCCTGTATCCGTGATCTTGGCTAAAGCAACTTCTGTTGAAGAATTACCGATGTCCACACCGATTACATTTTCTGTGGTCATATTGCCAACTCCTCAACTTAATTAGTTATCGCCTTTTAACTTTTTCCGGCTTTCATAGTATTCAGCAGCTTCTTTGAACCAATCTGAACATACAGGTGCATTGTATTTAGTTTTTAATTCCTCAGAAATATCCAACAATTCTTGTTTAGTAGACCGATAAGGCCGCAAGGAGTTATACATCTGCAATACCCGTTCATCAGGGATTCGAGTTAATTCTGCTGCCCGCTGTAAATTCTTTTGAATAGCAGGTCGACCAGCGCTAGCAGCAATTTGGCCTTGTAATTTCAACGTATCTGCAGTGATTCGCAAATCTTTGGAATCAATTTCTTGATTCAAGACTTTGTCCAAAGTGATTTCATCCAATTTTTTCCCAGAAGGTGAATGCACTAACTCTGGATGTTTAGAATACAACGGATAATCTTCAGCTGTTAAAGATTTTTCCGCTGCACTAGTAGTTGCAGTTGCGTTAGCATTTTGATTAGTATTAGCGCTAACTTGTTTCATAATTTTAGCTACTAAATCGTCAACTTCACTCATCTATAAGCCTCCTTTTTATAAATTTATCTTAATTTCTTCTTCAGGTTTACCAATAACTACTTGGTGGGTTTCTTTAATATGCAGTAAGGCTGCTAGAGCAATATATTGAGCCCGAGCCATTTGATCATTCACTGCTGGTACTGGTTCGGGGGCTTTGCCTTCAGCATACATCGCAGCGTTTTTCCCAATTGCCCGATAAGTTTCCAAATCCAAGACCGGTGCTTGTGGGAACAATTCCAGATTAGTTAAAGGATCTTGATCTTTTTGATGAATCACCGCTGTCCCTTTGGATTGCAAACCAATGGCAATACCTGAACCTGATAATTTATCCCCCGCTGCACTGCAGAAAGAAACATCTGACGTCCGATAGACTTTAATAACCCGGGCTTTGAGACCTTCCTCTTCAATGCCCGCGATAATTTGTCGAATCACGTCTTTATGAGGAATGCCGACAATAGTTTTTGTTAACACTTCCGCAAAAGCCGGAGCTACAGCAATCACTACTTCGTCTTTAGAAACACCCATTTTGGCAGGTCCTACATGTTCAAACCAATCTACCGTTTGCGGAGTATCAGCATTGGCTGCGGGTGTTGCTTGAGTAGTTGGGGATGCTGTGGATTGATTGAAATCAATTGGGACATCAATTTGATTAGTTTCCGTTAAGACTTCTTGAACAATTTTACGAATTAATGTTTCATCAATTTTTTCAGCCATTACAAAATCACCTCTTTCAAATTAATATTCCATGTTTTGTGGATCTATGGCAAAAGGAAGATTTTTAATGCGCTCCCATTCGTCGTGATCATTTTCCAAACGATAGCCGGTACCAGGGCCTTGATAATCATTAGCATCATTAATTGCAGAAATGATATTCCAGTCTTTATCAAAAATTGAAGAAGTTTGTAAAAAGTCACCCGCAACTTTTTGTTTTTGTAAGTTCAAGATGGCTTGGGCTACATCTTTGAAACCATGGTTATACAAAGCTTTAATAATGTCCACCGCTGTAGTATCATGCGCTAATATATCTTGTGCGGCCTTCATATCAGTAACCATGTCCCGCTTAGGCATATCATCATGTGTGTTGGCATAGGTGGCAGCTTCTACTTCTTCGTCTGTAATTTTTGGTAACCCTAAGTCATCAAAAACCGCCTGTAATGCTTTAGCTGCTTTATTCCGAGCCTTAATAATATCGCTTTCTTTTGCGGGATGGATTCCACCATTGATGCATAAATCACGTTCCATGACATAATAATCATCGTAGTCCATGGCATCCACATTAGAACCAGCAAAAGTATTATCATAATTAGGTACTGAAGAATAACCCGAAGAAATATAATCCGTTCCAGCAATGAATTGACCCAGCATCCGTTCGGTCCGCCGCATATCGGAGTGAGAAAAGGTTTGATCATTACCGGAAGCACATTCCAAATCAACCATCATACATAATAGGTTTTCACCTAGAACGGACCGAATGCCTGAAGGTACAGCTCCTGGGATACCAATACAACTAACACCACCGTTTTGTAAACCTTGTACACCGGAAGCTTTTGTAATATAAATACAACGAGCTTCCAAATATAACATGGACTTGCCTTCGGTATAACCCATTAATACTTCCGAACCGGAACCAGAAGTAAACCGCATCTTCAATCCCCGGGAAGCATAACAAGAAGCTAAGAAGCCCTTGGACCATGGAGTATCATCACCATCGGTAAAGACCCGATCGGTTCCGTACACGCTAACGGTTTCGGCATAACTAGTAAATCCCCGCATACCTAGACTTAATTCGGCAGCTTCTTCCACGGAACATTGTGTTAATACCCCTGGACGTCCGGTTTGTGAGCCTACTAAAATCGAAATCGCATTTAAAGGTGCATAACGTGCTACTGCAGTCGTCGTTTCTTGTTCAGGAAATCCCCGCAAAGCAGCATCGGCAGCATCGGCAGCAATTTCCACGGGATTATCTAAGGTGTTGGTAACATGACACTGAGTCGCTGGCGTCCGACGCGGTCGCATTTTTTTGGTAGCCATGATCATTTCGCCAAAGTCCAATTTACTAATCACTTCTTCGGCTTTTGCCGGGGTCATAGCAGTCGTAATTTCAATTAAATCCTTGCGAGCTACATTAGGATCAACTAACATATTGGCAATCTTCGTGGAGTCCATCGCCATAACTTCTTCAGCTTTATCCAAATTAATGCCATATTTGGCAATGTATAAATCAATCAGATCAAAATCGGCCCGTTTTTTGCTATCTAACTCCGTGACCACACCATTTTCAATCTTAATACTTGGTTTGGGATCATTCGGTCCCATCATTGCTACGAAACCTTCATCCGGCCATTCTTTAACAAAACCATCTAAATGAACCGGACGCTTTTCTAATTCTTCAAAACGTTTTTGACGTTTCATGCACTAATTCCTCCTTTCGCAATTAGTGAATATATGCAGGAAAATCATTAACTGGCGTATCGCCTAATTGGCTCAATAATTTTAGCCCTACTTCACGACCAGCAATGACTGACTGACGAACGGCACCTGAATCGCCATAAATATGCAGAGTTCCTTCATTTGAAAAACTGGTTCCATGACTAGGCGAAGCAAAAGAAATGACATGAACCCCTGCGGTTTTCAAAGCTGTATCCGCCATGACCACACCAATGCCAGAAGGACAGCCACAAATCAAACCATAAGCTTTGCCTTCTACTGCTCCTAAGCCAAGGTGCGCCGCGCCTGCAGCACGAGCCGTATATTGTAATTCCAAGTGACCTGCAGCGGAGTTATAAACATCACCCAAGGTTCGATGTAAATTATCCAAGGCAACTGTAATAGCTTGGCGTACATCCGATGGATCATAACCTCCAATAATAATTAAAGAGCCATGACCACCGCCGCCTTTAGTATCACGCGGCCATTCAACATCAATACACTCAGTATTAGTTGCCTTGACCCCTTCATCCATAGCCATAATTTGGGGACCAGCGCCAGTTCGAGCACTCAAGAGCCCAATTACGGAATACTTTTTTTCAACGTGAAGTTGATCGAGCAACAATGGATCTACACTAGGAATGCACATACCAATTGTGTCCCCGGCCTTGCTGGCACCAACAAATTCTGGCACTACACTGGTTGAATTTAAAAAATTATCCAATCTAATCACTACCTCCTAACCGCCTATCCTTTGTTAACCTTTTCGATTAATAAATGATAGTTATTATTCTTTATGCGGGAGAATTTTTTCAACATCAGTATGTGGACGTGGAATTACATAATTAGACAGTACTTCGCCGATATTCTCAGCAGCTTGTACTCCAGCATCTACAGAAGCTTTCACAGCTCCCACATCACCACGTACCATTACTGTTACCAAACCGTGTCCAATTTTCTCTTGACCAATTAATTCCACATTAGCGGCTTTAACCATTGCATCGGCAGCTTCAATGGAGGCCACCAAGCCTTTTGTTTCAATTAATCCTAATGCTTCTTGTTCCATGGTAAATCCTCCTCAGATATAGTTAAGAAAGCGTTTAACTTTCCATACATGTTAATTCTATAACAATTTATTTATACTTTCTTGCTGTAATTTTTATAGTCTTTTTAAAAAAAAGATAACAAAATAATACTAAATATTTTCGAAAGCTCCGGATTTGCTACCGATTACCTAGAAATTAGTGATTGATAATTTACATTTTTATATTATTCTTATTCTATGTAAGGAGATAATGAATGGATAAAACGGATAAAACAGTAAATTTATTAATTCAAGTAAAAATAGTATTAAAAAATATTTTTGCGATTAGCCAACGCAGAATAATTTTTCTCAATCAAAGCCTCAATTTGGTGGACAAAGATTCTATTATCCAAGATCCTAATTTGGCCCGGGGTCATTTGACTAGCTTGATAGGTAACAAAACATTGTACGGCTTCCCGCTCATTCGCAACTATCATTTAGAGGGTTTTTATTTGTTACCAAACAGCAAAAGTACTAATCACCACTTTCTGGTGCTCTTTCGAAATTACTTGGATAATGTTACTCATTATGGTTTCCAACAGAACACTGAACAATTATTGGTCCTTGATCCAGTGATTATTTATGATCTCCAGATCTTCTTTAAAGTCCTCACTTCGAAAGCGGTTCAATCCTTTCAAAAAAAGCCGCTGGTTGAAAATAATCAACCAGTGGCGGAAATTCCTCAATTGACGGTATCTAATCCCAGTCGCGTTGAAAAAATTGTCGAATCTACTATTAATTATATTGATAAGAATATTGATAAAAACTTAAATCTAAATAATGTGGCTCAGGCGCTATATGTTTCACCTTCCTATTTGAGTAGAATTTTTAAAAAATGTGTCCATACAACTTTTATTAATTACATTAATATGCGAAAAATTGCGCGTGCACAAGAAAATTTACTCTTAACTACGGATTCTATTAGTCAAATTTCCCAAAAAACCGGTTTTGCGCAATCCAGCTATTTTACTAAGCTCTTCAAACAAAAAACCGGTCTGACACCGCTTAAATTTCGTAAGCAATACGCACATATTAAAAAAATCTATACTTTATCCCGCAACCTGACGTGGCAACCCAATTTATCGGTTTACGATATTTCCAAAGCTTATTTTTCCCAAAATAATATTGACTTTATGATCCGCAATGTTAATGGATATCCTTATATTTATGCTATTGCTGATTTAGACGACTTACAAAAAAATGCCGGCTGGATTTATCTAGTCGACTGTGAACAACCTTCCACCCCTGCCAGTAAAATTAGTATTAATGACAAACTCATGATTCAATGGCTTTACACGGATGAAATTTTTTAAAGTCATCTATTTATTGCAAATTTTAATGATCAGAAGCCTCAGAAGTTGAGCGTTTTTGCTCAATTAGGGTATTGAGTTTACGTAAGCGATGGTTAATTCCCGATTTAGAAATTGGACCCCCCGGGACCATCTGGGCTAATTCGGTTAACGATACTTCCGGATTAGCTAAACGCAACTCGGCAATTTCTTTTAATTTAACCGGTAATTTTTCCAAACCAAAATTTTCCTGATAGTATCGAATATTGGCTACTTGTTTGGCTGCCGCTTTAATCGTTTTATTAATGTTGGCATTTTCGCAATTGACTAAGCGATTCACAGAATTGCGCATATCACGAACAATCCGAATATCTTCAAATTTAAGCATGGAAGCGGTGGCGCCAATAATTTGCAGAAAATCAGAAATTTTTTCCGCCTCTTTTAAATAAACAATAAAACCATTTCGTCGTTGCGTAGCCCGGGCATTTAATTGGAATTGATTCATTAATTTAACTAATCCTTGATTTTGATCTTCATACAAAGTATAAATCTCTAAATGATAGCGTGAGGTTTCCGGATTATTAACACTACCCCCAGCTAAAAACGCACCTCGCAAATACGAGCGCGCACGCTGCTGTGATGACCAAATATCCTCTGAAATATCGGTTCGAATTTGAAAGCTGTCTTTTTGCACAATGCGTAAATCCGCTAAAATTGCCTGCACATGCTGACGCAAACGAACAATATATTGTTTATTTTTTTGCAATTTCATTTTGCGCCGCACAACTAACTCTGAATCCACCGTATAAAGTTGATGCAATAAAGAATAAATCCGGCGGGCAATTGCTGGGTTTTCAGTTTGAATATTTAAAATGAAATGATGTTGAGCTAACGACAAACTGCCGTTCATTCGAATCAGCGCCGATAATTCAGCCCGGGCATGTTCCGGATGGACTTCTAAATTAGTTAATTCTTTTTTAACTTGACTAGCATAAGACATCTTCGTCTATCGCTCCTCATTTTTTCGTTGACCAGTTTGAAAGGCTAAGTTCATTATTTCATGTGCCACTTTATCTCCATCATGAAAGGCACCTCCATCATGTAAAGACAAAAAGTCATCCGTAATCACGCGGCACCCCAAATCGCGTAATCCTTGAAAATCATTTTTTACTTGCATCAAGTATTCATTATACTTATGGTGATCCAAATAATTTAAAGGAACCGGTGTCCCGTTGATTAAGACGGTATCCACATAGTGACCACCTAAATGATCATTTAAAATGCGCACATGATCGGCATCTGTAAATTTTTCCGTTTCTCCCAACTGGGTCATAATATTACATATATAAACTACTTCTGCATTCGTTTGCCGAATGGCTTCGCCCAAATTTTCAATCATTAAATTCGGTAATATGCTGGTAAATAAACTTCCCGGACCTAAGACAATAACATCGGCTTGCATAATTGCGGCCAAGACAGGGAACACTGCCTGGGGTTCATCTTGTGGATCATTAGTATCAGTTACCCAAACACGTTTAATTTGTTTATGTGCATAAGTGATTTCGTGTTCGCCCGCTAAAGTTGTGCCATCAGTAAATTCGGCATTTAAGGTCAAAGGCTCATTCGAAGCGGGAAAGACATTGCCTTCCACTTCCATCATTCGTGATAATTCCTGGACAGCATCAAAAATATTACCATGATACATTTCCGAAAGGGCGGCAATAACCAAATTGCCAATGGCATGTCCTGCCAAAAAGGAATCTTCACTGGCAAAACGATACTGGAATACCTCTAAGGGCAATTTGTCCCAATTAGATAAGGATACTAAAACATTGCGAATGTCTCCCGGAGGCACTACATTAATATAATTACGAATGATTCCTGAAGAACCGCCATTATCAGCTACTGTAACTACCGCTGTTAAATCAGCATTTAAATTACGCAAACTTTTTAAAATCACGGGTAATCCGGTTCCACCACCAATGACTGTAATTTTAGGACGTCGGCCTTTGATTACTCTAATCGTTTTAGTGTTAATTTTCATGAACGTTGAACTGACTCCTTATGCCGCTTGATATCCCGATGACTGATATCTACTACATAACCACTTTGTCGTAAATCTTGACCCAATTTTTCTGCAATAGCTACTGACCGGTGTTGTCCACCTGTACAACCAATCGCAATGGTTAGGCTGGTTTTCCCCTCTTTTTCATAACCGGGAATGATGGACTGCATTAAGGCTAAATATTGTTGGTAAAATTTTTGCGTCTCTTGACTAGCAAAAACATAATCGGCAACTGATTTTTGCAAACCCGTTTGTGGCCGCAATTCTGGTAAATAATAAGGATTAGGTAAAAACCGAACATCCATTACATCATCAGCATCAATGGGTAGGCCATATTTAAACCCAAACGACATAACTACAATCCGAAAAATAGATTCTTGTTGCTCTTCAAATTTAGAAAAAATAGTCTCCCGCAATTGACGTGGCGACAATGATGTCGTATCAATAACTACTTGGGCATGCTCTTTTAAAGGTCGTAATAAATCACGTTCGACCTTAATTCCCTCTATTAATCGGCCTCCTACTGCTAGAGGATGAGTGCGCCGCGTTTCTTTATACCGTGCCACCAATTCCGCGTTAGTGGCATCTAAAAATAAAATTCGGGTTCGCATCGATTCAATATCTTCAAAATCGGAAAAAATGCTCATCACTTGATCGTAAAAAGCGCGGGAACGAATATCAATAACTAATGCAATTTTATGAATGGTTCCTGCTTTTTGTACTAATTCACTAAATTTTTCTAATAAGGTTGGCGGCATATTATCAATACAAAAATACCCCATATCCTCGAAGGCTTGCGTAGCAACTGTTTTCCCGGCACCACTCATTCCTGAAATAATTATTAAATCCTTAACGTTATTGACAGCTGCCATTTTCAATCCTCCCTCTTACTATCATCTATTATAAAATTATTCCCTGCAGAACACTAGTCTTCACAAAAACAAAAAATATTTGTTATATCCTACACAGGAATCAAATTAGAGGTTACTGATCAAGAAACCTTGACTGAATTTAGTTGGATGAGTCCAACAGCAGAAATATTTATTTTTCTGCCATTCGAAACTAACAACTTATTTTAATTTGATTCTGGCAATGCAATAATTACTTGGCGGATAAAACATTTTTAAAAAAGAAAAAGTCCATCCAATGAATAGACTTTTAAATATTTATATAATTATGCGATATCAGTAATCGATATTGACTATGTTGTTCAAGTATTGATATATAGCGATCATTTATATATAGGTGTCAGTGATGTCTTAACAGCCATTATAAAAATTAATGTGCTACTTTTACACTTTAAAATATAATTTGATACTATTCAAAAGTTCTTTAGCTTCACCGGAGGATATGAAAGCAGCGTTGTAACAATTAACTTCCCAAGGCCTGGTTGGTTTGATTCCATTAATATACCATTCTTGAACTTTTGGGATTAAAAATATAATTAACCCAGGTATCCCAAATTCACCATTAGTTTTTTGAGCAATTATTGCATGCAAAATTAGATGCTCAATTAAATTACAGTATACCAATCTATCTTTAGTTTGATATTGAAAATTAGGTCTATTATCTAAAATAAACTTATTATTGCCTAAATTTAAAAATTTATCTTCATCCATATGGTGGCAATATAGTCCATCTTTTGTTCTACTAAATTTACCCTTAGTAGGAGATTTAATTTCTCCGCTTAAAAATTTATTATATGATGCTTCTTTAAAATAATCATCTAATACAGTACCATATTTTTTAATTAAACTTTGGACTGCATCATCATATTCTGAGTTTAATAAAGACTTATAATAACTCAATTTATCTGACATTTAAACCACCTTTAATCCTCAATGTTATCGTCTACACAGCGCACTTCTATTTCTTCAATCCATCTGACTATTTTATCAATGACTTCAGCCTAAAAATCTCTATGTATATCCAATTTCTCATTAATAGAGGACAATTATATTGCAAAAATTTTGTACTGCAGCTAACCTTTGTGGCAGTGACAAAAGGTTAGCTGTCTTAAAGTATTTGAAACAGAAGAGCTTTTAAAAAATTATATCAGATTATGACAAAGAAAAAATTAAAAACTAATTTCTACCAAAAATATGGATCATCGCCCCACTTCAAGCGATAGTGTAAACAAGGAATTTTGATAAATACATAAAAATTGAGCATTAAAAAATATTTATCTTTATAATTTCAGCAATACTCATATTTTTTATTTATTATCTATGGGTATAAGTGTGCTTTGTGCTTTTAACAGAGCCGGCACATTCATCCCGCCCTTAAAGTATATCCACTGATCATGCCAAAGCGTGAGCGACGTGGGATCAAACGTACTTTAGAGCTGTTTGTTAGTTAAATTCCGCTTTGGGTTATAAAAAATCAATGATCTCTATTATATCAATGTTTTGACTAGTACCATCTCCAAATACCGTTTTTTGATTTAATATATTTTTTTAGTGTTTTAACAAAGTCTTTTTTCTATATGTTTCTGAGAAATAAAAAAGCCTATCCAAAGAATAGGCTTTAAATATTTATCTTATTAAACTATACCGGTGATCGGGGTCGAACCGATACTCCCTCAACAGGAACTGGATTTTGAATCCAGCGCGTCTGCCAATTCCGCCACACCGGCAAAAATATCTTTGGCAATAACCAAAAGGCGGTAACCGGATTTGAACCGGTGATAAAGGTTTTGCAGACCTCTGCCTTACCACTTGGCTATACCGCCAGAAATAATTGGGTTAGCTGGATTCGAACCAGCGCATAATGGAGTCAAAGTCCATTGCCTTACCACTTGGCTATAACCCATTAATAAAAGGGCGGTATATGAGACTCGAACTCATGTATGCCGGTGCCACAAACCGGTGTGTTAACCAACTTCACCAATACCGCCAAGATAATAACAGGGATAGTAGGAGTTGAACCCACATCGACGGTTTTGGAGACCGTTGTTCTACCATTGAACTATATCCCTATTATGAAATGGAAGGGAGTGGATTCGAACCACCGAACCCGAAGGAGCGGATTTACAGTCCGCCGCGTTTAGCCAGACTTCGCTACCCTTCCATAAATGGCGCGGGACAGAATCGAACTGCCGACACATGGAGCTTCAATCCATTGCTCTACCGACTGAGCTACCGAGCCATTAGACGGTCCTAGCCGGACTTGAACCGGCGATCTCCTGCGTGACAGGCAGGCGTGATAACCAACTACACCATAGGACCAATTGCGGGAGAAGGATTTGAACCTACGACCTTCGGGTTATGAGCCCGACGAGCTACCAGACTGCTCCATCCCGCGATAATATTATAAAGGAGGATGTGGGATTTGAACCCACGCACGCTGTTACACGCCTGACGGTTTTCAAGACCGTTCCCTTAAGCCACTTGGGTAATCCTCCGCGAATAGCTAACCGCAAAACTAAGAAAGATCTAGTCTTTCAACGGAGAAGGAGGGATTTGAACCCTCGCGCCGCTTACGCGACCTACACCCTTAGCAGGGGCGCCTCTTCAGCCACTTGAGTACTTCTCCAATGGGCCTAAATGGACTTGAACCATCGACCTCACGCTTATCAGGCGTGCGCTCTAACCAGCTGAGCTATAGGCCCATATAAGCGGGTGACGAGAATCGAACTCGCGACAACAGCTTGGAAGGCTGTGATTTTACCACTAAACTACACCCGCAAAGGATTTTCACAATGGCGCGGGACAGAATCGAACTGCCGACACATGGAGCTTCAATCCATTGCTCTACCGACTGAGCTACCGAGCCATTAGACGGTCCTAGCCGGACTTGAACCGGCGATCTCCTGCGTGACAGGCAGGCGTGATAACCAACTACACCATAGGACCAATTGCGGGAGAAGGATTTGAACCTACGACCTTCGGGTTATGAGCCCGACGAGCTACCATACTGCTCCATCCCGCGATAATAATAACAATGCCCAACAAAATAAATCGATGGACCTTGTAGGACTCGAACCTACGACCGAACGGTTATGAGCCGTTTGCTCTAACCAACTGAGCTAAAGGTCCGATAAGTAGCGGCGAAGGGGATCGAACCCCCGACCTCCCGGGTATGAACCGGACGCTCTAGCCAGCTGAGCTACACCGCCAAGATTAGCATTTCGCTAAATCGGGAAGACAGGATTCGAACCTGCGACCCCCTGGTCCCAAACCAGGTGCTCTACCAAGCTGAGCTACTTCCCGAACAATGCACCTAGTAGGAGTCGAACCTACAACCTTCTGATTCGTAGTCAGACACTCTATCCAATTGCGCTATAGGTGCATATTCATTATAATGCCGAGGACCGGAATCGAACCGGTACGGTAATCACTTACCGCAGGATTTTAAGTCCTGTGCGTCTGCCAGTTCCGCCACCCCGGCAAAATAATGAAAGCGGAAGACGGGATTCGAACCCGCGACCCCCACCATGGCAAGGTGATGTTCTACCACTGAACTACTTCCGCAAATGCCGACTAGAGGATTCGAACCTCCGACCCTCTGTTTACAAGACAGATGCTCTGCCAGCTGAGCTAAGTCGGCATGTAATGCGTTGGTTGCTTTCAATATTATATTATTAAAATATTACAAGTGCGGGAGAAGGGACTTGAACCCATACGTCCATTGGACACTAGAACCTAAATCTAGCGCGTCTGCCAATTCCGCCACACCCGCAAGATGAGTCGCGTGGGGATCGAACCCACGACCCACGGCTTAAAAGGCCGTTGCTCTACCAGCTGAGCTAGCGACTCAATGGAAGTTACAGGGCTCGAACCTGTGACCCTCTGCTTGTAAGGCAGACGCTCTCCCAACTGAGCTAAACTTCCAAAAAGCAAAGCCAGCGTGGCAACGA
>NZ_KQ034028.1:349536-467178 GCF_000970795.1 Bombilactobacillus mellifer | reverse complement strand
CTCCGCTTGTGCAAGTACTTTTTTAAAAAACTTTATTTATTTCATATCCGACTCTATTTCCTGCAACCACTGGGGTTTAATTTTAGCAATAGTTTGAAAACCAATTTGTTGGTGATAATTAGTCCAATAATGTTTTTTGCGAACTATTGTCGGATCAATATTCAAGGGCTCTAAAGCACGGAGTGAAAGGCTGATTTTTTGGGTATATTCATCAATATTCAAAACTTTGACTTTCACAGGTTGACCGATGCTTAATACCTGATTAATGTCCGAAACATATCCATGCTGACACTCCGAAATATGGATCAATCCCTGCTGATTTGTATGATCAAATTTAACAAAAGCGCCATAAGGTCGAATACCAGAAATTTTCCCGGTTACTATTTGACCAATATAAAAATCCATTTGTGTTTCCTCCTTGGCCCGTCTAACATATAGTATGCTATGACTAAGATTAAATCATTTGAGGTTAAAAAATATGAGTGAAATTTATGATGTTGCAGTTATTGGTGGTGGCCCGGTGGGCATTTTCACAGCTTACTACGCTAGCATGCGTACTTTAAAAACAGTTCTAATTGAAAGTATGCCGCAATTAGGTGGTCAACCTCAACAATTATATCCGCAAAAAAAAATCTATGACGTTGGCGGTCAGTTTGCAGTTACGGGCGCTCAATTAATTACTAATCTTTTAGAAACAGATGAACGTTTTTTATATGATAGAATGCTAGCCACTACCGTTCAAGGTTTCACTGCCACACCGCAGGGGTATGTTATCCAAACAAACAAATCAACTGTACAAGCACGGGCCATAATTATCACGGTAGGCAATGGACCTATCCAGCCACGCAAACTAGCCTGTGATTATGATCCGCATTTGGAAGGCAAGCAAATCAACTATTTTGTTTCAGATTTAGAAGATTACCGGGATCAAACAGTCTTAGTAGCCGGAGGCGGCGATTCAGCAGTAGATTGGGCTTTGGAAATTAGTCACTATGCACAACAAACTTTTCTCTTACATCGTCGTTCCACTTTTCGCGCTTTAGAATCAAGTGTCCAGCAACTAGCTCATTCTAAGGTCCAATTATTGGTGCCGGAAATCATCAAAGCTTGCCAATTAACTGCCGATCAGCGCCTAGCAGTAACTTACCAAACCATTAAAACGACTACTACGCATCAAATAATAGTTGATAAATTACTTGTTAATTACGGTATGACCGCCGATTCACGGTTACTACGCAAGTGGCAATTACAATTAGCGGGACCTTTTATCCAAGTGAATTCCACTATGCACACTAATTTGCCTTACATTTATGCTGCAGGTGATGCAGTTTGCTACCCGGGCAAAGAACGTCTGATTACTTTGGGTTGGGCCGAGGGTCCGATCGCGGTCAATAGTGCAATCAACGATTTAAAAATTACTAAAGCCCCAGCAGGTCATAGTTCCTCGCTGTTTAATTAGATGATTGTCAATCATAGTATTAAAAGTTAAAATAATAAATTGAAAATACTTTGAAAATAGGAGCCTGATATGCAACTAATTGATTTTGTAATGAATGTTGATAAACATTTGGCAAGTATGGTGAATGAATTTGGTAGCTGGTCATATATCATTTTGTTTATCATCATTTTCATTGAAACTGGAGCGGTAATTTTGCCATTTTTACCAGGTGACTCATTACTCTTTGCGGCCGCTGCTTTGGCTGCTAATCAGCATAGTGAACTAAATTTTTATATTCTTTATTTGATTTTTTTAACAGCAGCTATTGGCGGAGATACCACCAATTTTTTTATTAGCAAACATTTAAATCATTGGTTACAACAAAAAGCTTGGTTTTTTAAATTTGTTAAACCGGAATATTTAGTGCAAGCGCAAGAATTCTTTGATCGGCATGGTGGTAAAGCTATTGCCATGGGGCGTTTTATTCCCATAGTTCGGACCTTCGTTCCGTTTGTAGCCGGTTCTGGAGCGTTATCTTTTCCACGTTTTATCCATTACAACATCATTGGATCTCTCATTTGGGTCACCTTATGTTTGGTTTGCGGTCATTTATTTGGCAATTTACCTTTTGTACAGGAACATTTTTCAATGATCATTTTAGGTATCATTTTGGTTTCGCTGCTACCAGCCCTAATTGGTATGCTCCAATCGCGGCAGTCGACCAACAAGAAATAATTTTAGAGTCGTATGCCTAGCTAATCGCATTGGGATTAGCTTTTTTTTTGCGTTTAGCCGTCCACCAGAGAATTAAAGTGAGCAATTCAAAAATTACTGCAGCTACAATGAAGCAATGCCAAAAAAAGGTATCCGGTAACATATTGATTACTGGATCCTTTAACGCATCAAAAATCCAATAATTGTTACGAAAAAGCAAATGATGAAATCCAATAAATAAATCTTCAAAATCAATTAATGCACAAGCCAAAATAACTAACGGTAGCCACAGCAATCCTCCCAAAAAAAATTGCTGCGTAACGAGCACTTTGGATAACTGGTGCTTAATCACCAACACCAACAAAATTATAGTTGTAATGAACCACAATATAACAACTGCTCCAATTAAAAGTTGCACTTCATGAAAATGTTCCAATCCTTGAACTGAAGAGTGAAAATTATCTAAATGCAGCCACCGTTGCGGAAACCAAAATAAGTACCGCCAAATTTGCAGATAGTTATGCCAGATTTGCGCCTGTGACAGCTGAACCACTAAATCTAATTGTAAGTAATGTGCATCCAACCAAAAAATAGCCAAACTACCCACGATGGTTAACAGAACAGTACTACTTAAAATCCAACCCCCAAAGATTACTGAAAAAAATAAATTTAATCCCCCCATACTTCACAATTCCCAATCATCTAAACTAGCTACTTGATACGTCGGTAAATCTTTTTGTTGCTGAACTTGCTGCGGCGTGCTGACACCTGTGTAAACCAACAAGGTATCAATTCCTGCAGCCAAACCACACTTAATATCGGTTTGATAATTATCGCCAATCAATAAAACCTGATCTCGAGACCAACGCAATGTTTTCAAAGCATAATCAGCGATTCGGCGTTCCGGTTTACCAATGTAAATGGCTCGCCGTTGCGTGGCAGTTTCCACTAAAGAAATGACGGATCCTGCTCCAGGCACCAACCCCCGTTCATTAGGTAAATTAGTATCCGCGTTGGTGCCAATAAACTGTGCGCCCCGCAAAATCGCCAGTGTGGCTAATTCAAATTTATGATAAGTAACATCACTATCTAAACCGACTACTACGTAATTTGGATCTGTTTCATTAAATTGTAATCCGGTTTGATAAAGCGGCGTTTTTAACCCCTGCTCGCCAATTACATACAGTGATTGGTCTTTTAAATGAGTTCCTGCTTGTTCAAGCAAAAAATCAGCGGTCGCCGCGGATGGGGTAATTACTTGTTCAGGTTGCACCTTAATATTGTGATTTTGTGCCAAATTTTGAACCACTGCTTGGGGCGTTTTAGTAGTATTGTTAGTTAAAAAAGCAAATGGCAACTGCTGAGCTTGCAGTCGGTGAATGAAACGTTGCGCAGCGGGAATAGGCTGGTGCCCGCGATACGTAGTGCCGTCTAAATCAATTAAATAGTTTTGATATTTTGCCATGCTGACCTCATTATTTACCTAAATTACGAATTTTAAATTTAGTATTTTTTTTGCTGGAATGTAAAGCTTTTGTCGCTTGCGATGAGTTAGTTTTAGAAACAATTTTCGGAGTTTTAACCACGCGGCGCTTATACCGATGATTGCGCGGTTTTAATTTAGTTGCATACGGTAATTTACGTTCCCGTTCAATTACAAAGTAAGCACAGCCAAAATTACAATATTCTAACAAATAATCTTGGAGGGTTGAAATTTTCTGATCAATCTTCACTTGTGGACGCTGATCATCATAAAACCCGCGTAAGCGCAACTGACCATAACCCCAATCGCCAACAATGTAATCATATTTTTTCAAGACGGGATTATACCGCACGGCCAAGCGCGCTGCATCAAATCCCTGCTTATGATTGACCACCAGTAAATAAGTTTCCTGATTAATTTTGATTTTTTCCGAACTTAACTGTAATACTTCGGCAATCGCAAATTGCTCGGCATTATCATTATCCGTGACGGCAATGGCATGCTCAATACTTTTACTCAATAAGGATTGTTTCTTTTTCTTTGAATGTTCTTCTGTCATAGTTACTCCTTTTTTAAAGGGTATTTTCGTGCTAAATATTTAGCTACTACTGTCCGTAAAAAATCGGGATAAATAATTTGATTATCGCCCACAATTTGCAGAGTGGGGAAAAAAGGAATGAATAAGTAATGGTCTAAAAGCGCAATCTCATAAGTTTTCTCTGGGATCAATTCTTGATGTTGATAAAAAACCTGCCGTGTTCCCGGTTGGACTTGAATGCCACCAAAATAAATTTCCCCAAAAATTTTGCCTCGAAAACCCATTCCCTTCTGATGGAAATTTCGTAAAAATCCTCGATTCTTTTCCACTTCCATTACAAAACGCCACAATTCTTGACCTTTCAACTTTGTTTTCATTAAATGAATGGAATGAGGTAATTGTTCATGCAAATCATCGGCAGTCAATATGCCTTGAGACAAATCAGTCAAAAATAAACCCGAACTAATCATGGCAGCAGTAGTCTGCGTAGCTTGTTCCATAGCGGTGAGTGTGAGTTGAATACTGGAATGTGCTCCTAGTCCAGTAGCAGTATAACGCTGAGGTAAAAATGCTATTTTTTGCTGTTGTAATAATCTATGCCCTTTGCGGGCATAATTAGTAATAACTTGCTGATCAGTTGGTAAAACGGGTAAATTGGCAGTCAAAGTAGGATGCGCGGAGATTTGTTGTATCTGGTGATCTTCTAGGGTAAAGTAAATGTTGCCGATATAATGACCATACTTTTCAGCTGCCGCTAAAAAGGTCTGCTGATCTAACTCACCGTTAATTAAGAGATGATGCGTATGCGAGCCAATAATTATATTGAGTTGCGGATACTTTTGGCATAAATAACGATCGGTACTCAAGCCCAAATGCGACAACAAAATTAAAACATCAACTTGCGGTGCTATTTGAGCGATCAACTGTGGCAAAACTTGCTGCACTAACTTAATATCCCAATTCATCAAAGGATAGGTTAATAAGTAAGGCGCGGTTAAACCTAAAATGCCTATTTTTGTATGCTGTTTGGTAGTAATAATTTTGTAGGGTTGTGCAAAATGCGGCAATTGCCCATTGGTTTCATAGAGATTGCCTAAAATCACATCAAAATTAGCCTGATTATACATGGTTTCTAAGGTCTGATGATCAAAATACAGTCCCTCACTGTTACCAATTGTTACCCCATCGTAATGTAACTTATTTAACCAGCGAATATTAGCTTGGGCATGCGTCGCTTCAGTTAACGGATGGGCCCGATCAGCTGCATCACCTAAATCGAATAATAATGTCTGCCATCCTGTCTGCTGATCCAAATGACGCTGCTCTTTGACAAAGCGCTCAATGCGGGGATAATTTTCAAAATGTGAATGCAAATCGTTAGTATGAATGATGTGAATTTTCTCGGTCATGAAACTCCCCCTCACTTTTTATAAAAGCAAAAGCTTAAACAATCAGCCTAAATGTTTTATGATGGAATATATTGTTTCAGCTAATATGATTAGCTTGTAAAATTGAATCAAAAGCGTCCTTGATTTTGCCGGCTGGTTTAGCCCATTCTTCCCAGTGGTCCAAATTAGCATCGGGAAATTGATAGTTTTCATTGATGTAATTTTCGTATATTTTTACGGCATTAGAATGAGGAATATTCAATTGTAAAATGCGGACTTCTTTAATCAGTCCCCGTTCCGCGGCCAGTTCAGCGCGACCATTCAAAAAGACATTGCCTAATTCGAAATACTGCGTACCATCATTACGGGTAATTCTTTCAATTAAATCAAAAGTTTGATGTTCAGCCATATTCTCGACTCCTAAATTAAGAGGTTATTTCATTGTTAAAAAAAGTTCTCAGTTCTATTTTACTATTAATAACATTTATTTTTAATAGCGGCTTCATTGTCGTCGGTCATCGCGGTGATCCGATCAAAGCTCCCGAAGAAAGTTTTCAAAGTCTCGATCTTGCTTTTAATGAAGGAGCCCAATACGTTGAAGTGGACTTGCATGAATCCAGTGATAATCAATTAATCATTTCGCATGATCGTAATTTGTTGCGTACTACGGGCAATAACATCATTGTGTCCGAACACCCGGCTAATCAATTAACCCAATTGAAACAACGTAATGGTCAACCAGTTTATACTTTGGATCAACTATTTGCCCGTTACCAAAATCGTCCCAATACCAAATTTTTGATTGAGACGAAAAAAACAAAACATGGTAATCCACAAAATATGGAGGAACTGCTCGTCAACGCTATCAAAAAATATCATTTTGAAAACCGCGTGATGGTTCACTCTTTTTCGTTAGCCAGTTTGCAAAACTTACAAAAATTAATGCCCCAGATTCCGCGCATTTTTATCGCCGGCAGTTTGTCTAAAATTAATTTTGAGACTTTACAATATTCCAATGCAATTAATGTTTCTTCTAATTTATTAACCTCCCAATTAGTCGATCAATTACATGCGATCAATCAGCGTGTCTACGTCTGGGACGAAATGAATGAAGATCCGAAACAATGGAACTGGTTGGTTAACTTACCCATTGACGGGATTGTCACTAATTTTCCTGCGACAGCCAGCCATTATCAAAAATTAAAACGACAAGCTAATCAAAGTAACGCTGATTTTGATGCCGTCTTTTTAAATAAGACGGCAGTTCCTATTTGGGAAAATCCCTATCCCAAGGCTCCTCAAAAAGGAACCTTAGCTTCTAAGACGCCGGTCCATATTCAAAAAGTGGTGACACTGAACCAAAAAGAATATTATCAAATTGCAGATAATCGTTTTATTGCGGATGCCGGTTTTGTCCAAACTGATCTCATACCTAGTTTAACACCTTTTTTCAATCAGTTAGTACGCGTGCGATCTGGTCAAGTGGACCGGAATTTAAATCAGGCCCCTCATTCTCAGAGTCCGGTGAATGGCAGTTTACTGCCGCAAGCTTGTTATCAAGTCACTGCCTTACAAAATATTGATGGCACTAATTGGGCCCAAATTAATTACCATGGCTGGTTACCCTTAAACAATTTATTGGTAGTACCCACCCCCGACAATTTGCCGCCTAATGCGATAGTCCCGCTTGCTCATCAAGGTGATATTTCTATTCAAAATCATCTGGCTTTACAGTTCCAACCGCCTTGTCAAAATGCCGTTATTTCACCGCTACCCGCGCTCAAATATATAGTGCCGAGCGTCGCCGATTTCACCGTGTTGCAACAATGGCCTTTGGCAAATGCGGATATGCCCTCGCAATTCTTATTGAATGCCAAATAAAAACAACCAGTACTCTAAACCCCTGGTTGTTTCTCCCAACATAAGCCGGAAACCGGCTTTTTATTGGCTATAATCTTTGCTCTTGTTTATATTAGAACCTAAGTCAGCTGCTTTTTAAAAACTGCCGCAACAAGTAAAGTGATCAAAAAGGAAATAAACAATAGGATTGCTACAACGATATACGGAATATGGTAATTAAAGTCCATCAACATCCCGGACATGATCGGACCGATAATATTCCCTACACTAGTTAAGGACATGTTCAAACCATTCACCAATCCCTGATTGGCGTGACTCATTTTCGTTAATAAAGTAGTAATGGCTGGTCGTAATAAATCAAACGCTACAAAGACCACTAAAGTAGCAATGATGACTTCAATATTTTGTTTTGCTTGTGTGATCCAGACAGTACATAAACTGCCTAATAGAAAACAAGTAGCAATTAAATTCAGTTCTCCCAGTTTTTGTGTCAACCAATCAAAAATAACGATTTGGAAAAACAAAGAGAAAATACCATTAAGCGTTAACACCAAGGCAATGGTGCCCATATCAAAGTGAAAGACTTGATTGACGTAGATACTATAAATACTTTCAAAGCCCTGCAAACCAAATGAAGATACAAAAATCATTACAAATAAAATAATTAGTAAGGGGGTTAAAAGTTGCCGCCAATTGACAACCGCGGAATTAGTGGGCCGCTTGCCAGCCTGATCTTGTAATAATAACTGTGTAAAAATAGTACTTAATAACCCTAACAAACCAGCAGCCCAAAAAGGTGCTTTATAAGAAATCTGTGCAATTAAACCACCTAAACCAGGTCCTAGAATTAAACCGCCACTAAAAGCCGCCGAAATCCAACCAATGACCCGGGCACGATGCCGATTATCAGTTAAATCTGCTGCCATGGCCATTGAGGTAGGAATAAACATTGCCGCCGAGAGTCCTCCAATGATGCGCGATAAGTCAAACAGCCATAAATCATTGGACATCGCAAAGATCACTTCCGACACAAAATATAAAATTAACCCACTGACAATGACGGATTTACGACCAATGATATCCGACACGCGGCCAACAATCGGCGAAGCAATAAATTGTGCTAGCGAGTAGAGGGAGGTCATAATTCCCATTTCTGTTGTTGAATAACCATACATTTTTTTAATATACGGCTGTACTGGAATTACTAAACTAATTCCTAAGCAAATTAAGAAGTTGCCAAAAATTAAAATATAAATGGCCCGTTTGGCTTCTTTATTCAAATAATCCACCCCTTACCCAAAAAATAAAACGCCTCGCAATTTTATTACTGAGCGTTTGTTAAAGTCGTTATATCGTAGCACAAATCAGACCAGAAAAACAAGAACCCTCACAAATTATCTGTCATCATCTGCTACAAGGGTGGCGATTCCGGTAAGGAGATCTTTTTGTAACCATAAAACAATAAATGCTAAAAACATAATAGCCCAAGTGGTAATAGCTAAAAAGGCTTGGTAACTAAAATGCGCTTGCTGACCTAACTTTTGTAAATCTAACGGCCAAGTCAGTAATGACAAACGTCGATTCACAACTAAAGGCCACAGCACGTTATTCCAACTCAGACAAAATTGGCTGATAAAAACGGTAATTAACGAAGGATGTGTTAAGGGGATAACTACATGTCGTAAGTAGTACCAATCGCTAGCGCCGTCTAATTGGGCTTCGACATAAAACCGTTGGGCAATGACTTGAAAAGTAGCTATGAGTAGCCACACAGCACCTACATTCACAATTTCAGGTCCAATTAAAGCACTCAAATTGCGCGTCCAAGTAGATGCCATTAACATTTGATAATTAGGGATGATTACAATCGCTGTAGGAATGACCAACGTACAAACCAACAGGATCCAGAACAATCTTTTTCCCCAAAAATTAAAATGAACAAAGACAAAGGCAGCCAACACACTCACTAGCAGTTGCAAAAATGCGGTAATTAAGGCCACAGCAAAACTAGTCACTAAATGCAGATGCTTCAGATTGGTTACTAAAATGGACGGCAAGTTCGCCCACCGCCATTGTTGGGGTTGCCACATGGCTGCTGTTGTCTGCGCTTTGGGATCAGCTAATGTCATGCTGAGCAGCCAAACAAAAGGCAAAATAATCGCAACTGCACCTAATAAAACTAATAAAAATAGTAGGCAATGTAATATTCTTCGTTTCATGGTCTGCCTCATAACGCCTTAATCTGCGGCGTGAAGTTGCGGGGGTGCTTTTTTAAACAACACAGGGGGATAATCATTCCCAGCACCATTAAACCCATTAAAACTAAGGCTGCCGCCACCGCTAATTGATAATTATGTTGTTGCCAAAAAGTTTGATATACATAATAGGTTAAAGTAAAACCCAAGTGTTGTGAAACTAAATGATGATTAAAAAAAATATAGGCTTGATCAAAGAGCTGCAAAACAAACATTAACTCTACCAAAAGTACTACCCAAAAAGTGGTTTTTAACGCTGGTAAAGTGACATAACGCAATTGCTGCCGGGAGGAGGCCCCATCTATAGCGGCCAATTGATATATTGCTTGACGGTGCTGCAAAGTTCTTATTTTAGCCACAAAAATTACAAAACTGAGACCCAGACCTTGAATTAAAACAGTAACCATAAATGCGGCATTCGCCGCAGTTGGTATTTGGAGCCAGTGCCGAACGGTCCAGCCCTCCAATTTAAGTCCTTCATTCATAAGACCCTGTCGGAATTGAAACAGTCCCTGCATTAAAATTGTTAGTCCTACAAAGCCACTGGCTAACGGTAATAAATAGATAGTGCGCCAAACTGGGCGCAAGAGTCGCACCTCAGAAACCGCCCACGCTAGGAAGAACCCAATTACCAAACTGGCTGGAACTACCCCCAGACATAAAATCAATGTATTCTTCAAAGCCTGCCTAAAGTTAGCGTCTTTGGCTAAGAGTGCAAAACTATTTATTTGAAAAGGCTGCACTGTTTTTCCTAAACCAATAAACAAAATTTTGATCAGGGGGAAAAAAGTAAATCCCACCACCAAGATGAATAGTGGCAACAGTGCCAACCAAGCTGAAAACGTTTTCTGATTGACTGGCGCACGTTTAGTCATAATTGGCCTCCTGCGATTCTTTGCCCTTGTGGATCAAAAAAATAAGTTCCTTGAGCGGCAAAATACAGGTCCGTTAATTGATCAGCTTGTTTAAAATAATCACTAATAGCTGAAGAAACTAACTCTTGTTCCTGAAATTGAATATAGGCGGCACTACTGATGCCAAAATTATCAATGCGTTTGATCTCCGCCTTTATATGGGCAACATAGTCGTCAGGCGGTTCTAAAGTTATAGCTTCAGGACGAATGGCGACAAATTCGGCATGCCGATAGATATCTTGGGAGAGATACTTTTTAACTGCCGGTTCAATGAGCGACGCCGGCAGGACATTAATTGGTGGATGCCCTAAAAAACGGGCCACAAATAATTTTTGCGGATTATGATAAAGTTCCTCTGGTGTAGCCAATTGTTGGATTTTTCCGTGGTGCATAATGGCAATAAGATCTGCACTTTGCAGTGCTTCATCTTGATCGGCCGTCGTCCAAATTGTAGTAATGCCCAAACTGGCTTGCAAATGTAAAATTAGCTGCTGTAATTCCGAACGTTCGGTCGGTAAAACGGCCTTGAGAGGAGCCGCCAAAAGCAAGAGGTCTGGTTTTTTGACTAAGGCCCGTGCTAAGGCCACTCTACATTTTTGTTGCGGTGATAAACTGGCTGGATAGCGTTTTAATAGTTTTTCCACATTGACTAATTGGGCCCATGTGCGAACGCGCTTTTGACGATCCCCTTTTTTAATTTTTAAAACTTTTAAGGGAAAGGCGATATTATCAAATACGTTTAATTGGGGATATAAACTCACCTCGGAGCTAAGAAAACCAATATTCCGCGCTTGGGGGGGTTGCAAATTAATTGTTTGTTGGTCAAACCTTATCTCACCTTGATTAGGTCGTATAAAACCAGCAATTAAATTGATTACTGCATTAATCCCACTGTGACGTGATCCTAAAAAAACTACTAGTTTTCCATCAGGAATAGTAAAATTCACATCTTTTAGGATAGCTGGCTGACGATTTGGCGCCCAATCGACATGCTTAAAAGTAATTTCCATGAGAAAAACCTCCTCCATTACAGCAGTGGCCCTCAATCAAATATTAAACGCTCGCCTAAAACAATGCAACATTTGGCTCTTGCCTTTAGTGCTTAGCTATTTTGTTTACAGTTTCTTTGCTGATATTTACAAAAATCCAGATTCTCGTTATTATTTGAACTGATTGTTTAGTAATTATCGCTATAGTTCATTTATCTTGTTATATAATATGTAAAATAGTAGAATTGATTTTTTTATCACTAAAAGGTGGGTTTTCTTTTGAATAAGTATGATTCTTCTTGGTGGACTCGCATTAAATCACACTTCAAAAATTGGTGGCAGGCAACACCACCTGCTCAGTCTGCAGAGTCTCCAGAGCACCCCACTTTGCGTATTGTGCAACAACAAGACTGGCCGACGACTTGGAATGGCAAAATCAGCTTAACTATTAGTATTATTCGGAAGTTGTTTTTTGCCATGATACTAGGTTTTATTTTATTGTTGGGGCTGGGCGGCGGCTTGGCCACTGGTTATTTAACCACGATTGTCAAACAAGAAAGCATTCCCAGTTATGCCAACTTAAAAAATCAAATTCAAAAAGTTGATCAATCAACAACGCTCTATTTTGCCCATCATGTGAAATTAGCCCGCGTTCCCAGTGATGTACAGCGCCAACAAGTTTCGATCCAACAAATTTCTCCTTATTTAAAGAAAGCTATTGTAGCCACAGAAGACGAAAACTTTTACGAACATCATGGCATTGTGCCCAAATCTCTTCTGCGTGCTATTTTAGGGGAAGTGACTGGCTGGGGTACCCAAACAGGGGGCTCCACCTTGACCCAACAACTGGTGAAAATGCAAATTTTATCTTCCGAAACTACTTGGAAAAGAAAAGCTATTGAAATCTTATTAGCAACGCGGATTGAAAAGCACTTTTCGAAGAATCACATTCTAGAATCTTATTTAAATGTCGTTCCTTTGGGTCGAAACAACCGGGGCCAGAATATTGCCGGAGCTCAAGCAGCTGCCGAAGGAATTTTTAAGACTTCTGCTCAAAATTTATCTTTGCCCCAAGCCGCTTTTATTGCCGGCTTACCTCAAAGTCCTTCATTATATACTCCTTTTGACAATCACGGCCAGCAACGCCAAGAAATTAAACTCGGATTAAAGCGCAAAGATTTGGTTTTATTTCGTATGTATCGTCATGGTGATATCTCCTATCGGCAATATCTAGCAGCCAAAAAAGTGAATTTGGCTCAGCAATTTGCTCCTGCAGAACCGGCTCCCAAAGCCAAAATTAAATACAATTATTTATATAACTTATTAACTTCGCAATTACGGTTGCAACTAATGAAACAACTAGCCCGTGATAATAAAATTAAATATCAAGAAGTTTTAAAAGATCAAGATTTATATCAAGTTTATTTTCAGCAAGCCGATCATCTTATGCGGGAACATGATTATCATGTTTATTCGACGATTGATAAAGATCTTTATGATCAAATGCAAACAGCCTTTAAACAAACTGCAGCCAATCTAGGAACCATTCACTACACCAATGCAATTGATCCCAATACCGGCAAAAAAATTAAAGTCAAAGAACCTGTGCAAAACGGCAGTGTTTTGTTAAATAACCAAACCGGTGCAGTTTTAGGTTTTGTGGGTGGACAAAATTTTCAGGAAAATCAAATTAATCATGCCTTTGATACTCGCCGTTCACCGGGATCAGCCATTAAGCCGATGCTGGTTTATGGACCTGCCATTGATAACGGTTTGATTGGCAGTAAAACTATGCTGGCCGACTTCCAATATACCTTTGGCCAAGGAAAAAATAAGTATCAGCCAACGGATTTTGGCGACACAATTGCTAACAAATTTGTCGCCGCCGATCAAGCCTTGGAACAATCACTTAATATTCCGGCAGTTCATCTATATAGCCAGGTCCTGCAAAAGACTAAACCACAAACTTATATGACAAAAATGGGATTAAAATTATCCCCCCAAGAGTATCAACAATTAGGTCTAGCCCTGGGCGGAACTCATAAAGGGTTTACGGTGGCACAAATGGCGAGCGCTTTTTCTACTTTTGCAAACCAAGGTCAACACCGTCCTGCATACTCTGTAGAAAAAATTACTGATGTCAACAATCGCACTTTGTACCAACACTCTTCTCATCTCCAAACAGTTTTTGCTAAACCGACAGCCTATATTATGCAGCAAATGATGCATGGAGTCATTAAAAGGGGAACCGCTTCTTCACTGACTTATCAATTAGACTTTAATTATAAAAATGCGTTTGGCAAAACCGGCACTTCCAACGATTTTCGGGATAATTGGTTTATCGGCAGTACCCCTCAACTGACCTTGGCTTCATGGATTGGTTATGATAATTTATATGGTCATAATTACAATTTAGCCGAAAATTCTACTGAAACTAATCAGACACTTTGGGCTAATCTGATGAATAGCGTTTATCAAACACAACCAGAACTATTCCTCAACCAAAAGGCCATGGCTCAACCAGCTGCGGTGAAGCGCCAGCAAGTCTTAAGTCGCACTGGGACCTTACCCGGACAAATTACGTATCATGAATATCATAGTAATGTGCACGGTCAGATGACCACGGGATTATTTTATAAAACTCACGCCCCTAATTTAAGTCATGAATTTGGCATTGGTGGTCGCGCTAAGGATTATGAGTTGTTTTGGGATAATTACTTTGGCCGGCGCAATAACTACGGGGTAGAACAACAACTAAATAACCCCAATGATACAATTTATAATCCCGACTACAGTACAGTGAACAATCCGGATTCTATTTTAGGTAACTATGCATCATCGATTTGGAATAATAATCAAGATAGCACAACCAATCCGGAAGCTTCGCCCGCCATTCAAAATACTTCGCCTACAGCCCCCACTAATCCTAATGTGCGCACCACTACTCCCCAAGCTCAATCCAATAGTTCAGCAGTTACACCGACTCAGCCACACTCAACAGGTGAAACTTCTGCAAGTAATTCCGAAACCCCGGCCGAACGAACCACCACAGGCCATTAAAAAAGGCTTTGACAGTTGGTACAGTCAAAGCCTTTTTTGAGATGTTTTAATTATTCTTAGTTGTGCCACGTTTGACGAAACTATAAGGCAAACTGATGGTCTTATCGTTAATCTCTTCATCATTCATTAATTTGGTTAACATGCGCATCGCTACTGCCCCAATATCGTACAGTGGTTGTGCCACGGATGTCATTTTAGGACGTGCCACATCACATAAAATGGTATTGCTGCTGGTTACTAATTCAAATTCTTCAGGCACCTGAATTCCTGAGTCGACTGCGGCATTTAAAATTCCTGCTGCCAGTAAATCATTGGAAACAAAAGCCGCTGTAATTCCACTATCATGCATCGCATCCCATACGGCTGCTCCAGCTTGTAAACTGTAAACAGTTTCGAAAACATTGTCTGACGAATAACTAATACCTGCATTCTCTAATGCCTGCTGATAACCTTCCAATCGATATTTACCATTAATCGGACTATTTAAATCACCGGTTACCAGCGCAATTTTTCGATTCCCGTTGTCAATCAAAAACTTGACTACATCCCGCACTGCCTTGACATAATCAATATTAACGCTGGAAATTTGTTGTTGTTCATCAATCGCGCCCGCAAAAACCACTGGTACCCGTGAGTTACACATTTCTTTATAAATATCATTCGAAATAGTCTCACCCATATAAATAATGCCATCGACTTGTTTGGCCAGTAAATCATTAAACAACTGTTGCTCACTGCCGATTCCATTTTTCAAACTAGTCAAGATAATGTTATACTTATACATTGAAGCAACATCGTCGATCCCTTTAGCTAAATTAGAATACAGTAAATCACCCATATTTGGTAAAATTAAACCAATGGTTGTACTTTTTTTGCTAGCCAATCCCCGTGCTACGGCATTAGGTCGATAATGCAATTTATCTATGACATCCATGACTTTTTGACGGGTGGTTTCTTTTACATTATTATTCCCATTAACTACTCGTGAAACGGTTGCCATGGATACACCAGCCTGTTTTGCTACATCGGTAATTGTGATTTCTTTATCTGATTTATCCATCTATTTCATATCCAATCTATAAATAAGCTAGTTTTGAAAACTACTTTTCAAAAGTTTTCATAAATAATTTAACAAAAAGGATCGGCCATTGCAAGCGCTTTATTACTTTTTACTTCCATAAACCAAAAGTGCTATACTTTTTATATTATTGAAACGGAGGTTACATTATGAGTCATTTAGAAAAATTACAAGAGTGGGTTGCAGACCAAAACCTTGATGTCGCATACATTAGCAATCCTACAGACATTTTGTACTTTACAGGTTTTCACAGTGATCCGGAAGAACGGGTTTTAGCTTTATTCGTTTTTCCGGAAGCGGAACCTTTTTTGTTTACACCGCAGTTAGAAGTGGAAGCTGCGCAAAAGGCCGGCTGGCATCAGGATGTCTTCGGTTATCTGGATCATGAAAATCCTTTTGCCCTGATTGCCCAACATATTAAAGAGCGCACTTCTAAATATAATAAATGGGCTTTGGAAAAAGCCGACTTACCTTATGCCCGTTATGAAGCCGTACAGGAACAATTTCCCGAAGCCTCCTTTCCGGGAGACGCATCCGTCTTTTTAGATCATTTAAAGCTCATAAAAACACCCGAAGAAATTGAATTAATGAAAGCCGCCGGTGAAGAGGCCGATTATGCTTTTCAATTAGGTTTTGCGGCTCTTTCTACACAACGCACAGAACAACAAGTTGTGGCTGAAATTGAATATGGCTTAATGAAAAAAGGTGTCATGCATACCAGTTTTGACACAATTGTCCAATCAGGTGACAACGCAGCTAATCCTCATGGTGTTCCTGAAAAAACTCCTATTAAAGCCAATTCCTTAGCATTGTTTGATTTAGGAACTGTGCATCAAGGTTACATGAGTGATGCTACCCGAACGGTTGCTTTTGGCGAACCATCAGCTAAGCAACGGGAAATTTTTGATGTTTGTTTACAAGCACAATTGGCGGCAATGGATGCGGCTAAACCTGGAATTACGGCTGCCGAATTGGATCATGTGGCCCGGAAAATCATTAGCGATGCCGGCTATGGCGAATACTTTATTCATCGTTTAGGCCATGGTATTGGTACCTCGACGCATGAATTCCCTTCAATTATGGAAGGTAATGACATGGTCTTGCAGCCGGGCATGTGCTTTTCAATTGAACCAGGCATCTATATTCCACATGTAGCAGGTGTGCGGATCGAAGACTGCCTTTATCTTACCGAAACTGGTAATCAACCTTTTACTCATACACCGAAGGAATTAAAAGTTTTACCTGTTAAATAATCTTTTTTATCTCACAGCACTAGTAGCCAACTAGTGCTTTTTTGTTGGAGACAACTAAAATGATGCCTGGACTAGCATCACTGAAATAGTAGTCTTCGATATCTGAAAATTAAAAGACCAAGACAGCTGCTGTATAAAATCACTATTAAAGCTTATTCTGTTACAGAACTACAAAAAAAATCACTCCCAAAGGAGTGGTTTTTCTTTCTTTTTTAATCAGTCGGTGGGACAATTTGATTTGCATCTAATTCAATGTCATCAAAATTCGTATTGACGTCGGCCACATTAGTGGTTGGAAACTCTTTAGCGATAGCTGCCGTCTTTTGGTTAAAGGCGTCACGCAGTTGAGCCTTATTCGCTTCTGGCATTGAGTTTTTTCCAGCATTGAAATTGTGTAATGGCTGTTTTTTCCATAACCAATAAGTCAGCCCGGCACCTAAGACTGCCCCGCAAACTAATTCTAATTTTTTCATATAACCTCCACTAGCTGCTACTTTTTCCGATAAATTTTCCAGGCGGTTTTAGCCAACTTTCCAGCTAAAGTAGGTGAAAATTTAAAAGATCGATGATTGGTCGATGGCTGATCTTTAACTTTATTGGTTGCTTTTTCTAAATTACCACCCACATTTTCGATTGACTGGAAAAAGGGATTTAATTTGGTCATCTTAGCATTGATATCCACCATCAAATCATTAAACTTTTGTGTTAAATCATTGCCTTGATGCGCAATTTTGTCTAAATCAATCGTTAAAGTCTTGATAATTCTGGTAGTTTCATCCACGGTTGCCTGTAATTTTTTTAATACTGTGGCCAATTGCACTAACATAACACCTAGAAACACAACTAAAATTACAAATGCTATGGCAGCAATTAACGCGGCGATTTGACCCATTGTCATCTAATTTGCCCCCTATTTTAAAATCAGTTAAATTCTATCATTAAATCATGACAACAGCAATTGGACCGACTATACTGGTAATATAAAATTAAGGAGTGGTCTTTTGAATAATCTTCTTGGTAAATATACTTCTCAGCTCAATCAACAACCTAAACAATCGGGCCAAAACCAAACCTTATTTCTGCAACAGATTAATAATCCGCAATACTGGATTAACCTTTTTAATACTTTACTGAGTAATGTAGTCAAAATTATCTTGGTCACTTTATTTTTTTTAGTACTTTACCGTTTTGGGAAAAGTTTTGTCAGCCGGATTTCTAATAATTTACGCCATGATAAAACTAGCAGTAATCGTTCCCGAACTATTGCTACACTAGCCCAGAATATTTATTTTTATTTCCTCGTTTTTATTTACATTTATGTTATTTTGTCGATTTGTGGTGTGCCCATTGGTGCCTTAATTACTGGTGCTGGAATCTTTAGTTTAGCCTTAGGTCTTGGAGCCCAAGGTTTCGTAAGTGATGTCGTCAATGGGGTTTTTATTTTAGTAGAACAACAATTAGATGTTGGCGATGTCGTCAAGGTTAATGATATCTCCGGTACTGTCACTTACGTGGGTTTACGAACAACGCAAATACGTAGTGCCGATGGAACTTTAAATTATATCCCCAATCGAAATATTACCATTGTGCAAAACTTGTCTCGGGGTAATATGACGACCATTATAGATTTACAATTATTCCCGCATACCAATATCCAACAGGTAACCCGCGTCTTAGAACAAGTCAATCAACAATTAACGCCCCAAAATCCCGATTTAATTCAAGCTCCGAAATTACTGGGACCCACGGAAGTACGGCTGGGTTTATTACACTATCAAATTCAATTAGACACTAAAAACGGCACCCAAGAAATTTTAAAGCGCAAATTTTTAGGTGCTTATCTTGCAGCTTTACAAGCTGCGAATATTCAAATGCCTGAAAACTCCATGGATTTAAGCAATAAGACTCAAGCTTAAATGCTATTTTTGATAGAGCAGCCGATATTGCTGTACAAATTTACGTAAGGCTTGGCCCCGATGGCTAAGTCGATTTTTTTCTGTCGGACTCATTTGAGCCAACGTCTGATTGGCTGCTGGAATGTAGAATAAAGGATCATAGCCAAAACCATTGTCCCCTTGAGGTACAGTCGCAATTTGTCCTTTGAGACAGCCACGAGTTACTATTTCTTTGTTGGTAGCCGGATCTTGAAAAACTAGTGTCGTTACAAATTGAGCTGTGCGTTGTGCAGGTGCGACGCCGGCTAACTCACTCAATAATTTAGCATTATTCGCAGCATCATCATGATTGCCCGCATATCGAGCCGAATAAACTCCAGGCCGGCCATGTAAGTAAGTAACTTCCAAGCCTGAATCATCCGCTAAAGTCGGCAAATGAAAATGTTTGACAGCGGCTTGGACTTTTAACCGGGCATTAGCTTCAAAAGTCGTGCCAGTTTCTACTACTTCTGGTACTGGCGGCAAATCACTGAAAGACAATACTTGTACTGCTGTATCAGCTAATAAATCCGTTAGTTCCCGCACTTTATTGGAATTTTGCGTGGCCAATAAAATTTGATTCATGCTTTAAATCGCCCCTTCATCTAAGTTCACCGCTTGCGCTGGGATCATTAATTCTGGTAACCACTGCTGCGCTACTTGATCAAAAGCCTGCGGGTCCCCTGTAGTATAAAATTCATATTTTGGCTGTTGTGGCTGCTTTATTGCCAGCTGCTGTTGATTTAAAAATTGTTTAAGAGTAACAGCCGTTGCTGCGCCTGCATCTACTAAGTGCACTTGCGGCCCTACACTTGCCTGGATCGCAGGTGCTAATATTGGATAGTGCGTACAGCCCAAAATGATGGTATCCATGTCCCACGCCCGTACCGGAGCTAAACAACGATCAACCAAACTTTGTGTTTGAGGGGTTTGTGCTTGATTATTTTCTACTATCGGAACGAAATCCGGCATTGCCCAGCTATGAACTGCTACGGTCGGGTTTAATTGATGCAATAATTTCGAATAGATATCGGTTTGTACCGTGGCCTGTGTGGCTAAAACCGCAATTTTTTGATTCTGAGTCTGCGCTAAAGCTGCGCGCGCCCCTGATTCAACAACCCCCAAAAGCGGTAAATCAACCTCTGCTTGCAGAACTGGTAAAGCATAGGCCGTCGCGGTATTACAAGCAAAGACAATCGCTTTAACCTCTTTCGTCTGTAAAAAATCAACCGCGGCGCGTACATATTTTATAATTTGGGCAGCCGTTTTATTACCGTACGGCAAATGAGCCTGATCACCAATAAAAACCATATTTTCATAGGGTAATAGTTTCACTGCTGCTTTTATGACGGTTAAGCCGCCAACGCCAGAATCCAAAAATCCGATCGGCCGTTCTTGCATAAATCATTCAACCTCATTTCTTGTATTATTCAGGATCATAAAAAACGCCGAGCATTTACTCAGCGGAAGAAATAGTCTGGGGCTTGCGTTGCTGCCAGCTTTTCGAATAAAAATAATCATTGAGTTGATATTTTTTCATCGGTGGCGTGTGTTGCACAAAGTGATGAATTTGGCGTTCTGCATGCAGCCAGCCCCGCCAACCTAAATGAATCGTATCTTGCATAAAATAAGGCTGATTACCGTCCTGATGCAAATCGGCAATATGTGTAAAACCTTGAGATCTTAATTGAAAGTTAATTTTTTTATCAAAATTATTCAACATTGACTGCCGTAAACCAGTATAATTTTGCCAGCGACCATTAATCGGCGTAATAATAAATAATGGTGTAACATGGTGCTGTTTAAATTGATTTAATAATAATTGAAAATCCGAATACTCCGGACCATATTCATAGGTGAACTTTGTTTGACTATTCTTTAATCCCTTAACGTTATTTTGCAACTGTTTCGAATAAAATCTATTAGCAATACCAAAATCATTGTTAGTCGTATGTTCCCGACCACGGCTTTCCGCCATAATATCTAAATGCTGATAATTATAAACTGTCGGCAAGGACTTAGCCCGTTCGGAGATTAACCGCCGCCGATCCCGAATTAAAAAGCGCGTGAATAACTGATCTTGATGGCGTAAATTATTACTCGAGATCTGAGTAATCAACAAACGTTGCATGGATGTCAGTTGCTTTTTGTGCGCAATGTTTTTTAAAGCCGCCGCCAGTACATCATCGGATTGCCCCGAAGGCATTGCCAATAAACGCTGGGCAGCATAACGGTCCGCGGGAGAACTGGGATTGGCATGATTAACAAAATAAGTAGCCTGCTGTTTGGAGTAATAATGATCAAACATATTGGCATCTACACCAGTCGGAACAAACCATTGCGGGGAAATAATCACGACCACTTTTTTATGATTTACATGCTTGCCCATTGCTTGGGTAGAAAAAAAATGCGTCAGCGATTGGGTGCCGGGTGCTCCTAGTAAAAAAGGATGATAGCCGCGCTCATACTTTTGAGCTAATACCGCCGGATGAAAGGAATCAAAACGGGATAACTCCGAAGAACCCATGATCATTAAATAGCCCTTATCTAAAGCCTTATCCTTAATCTGATCGCCGCGCAAAACATTAGGCGATAAAGACAAAGCCGCCTTATCTTCTACGGTCTGATTAGGCGCAGGAAAGTGGAGTGGACCATATAATAACAAAACCACCAACAGGCCTGCCGCAATCATTGGAGCCAATATTGCGACTAATTTTTTAAAATTACTCATTTCTCAAGCTATCGACCTTTGCGATAATTTTATTAGGTGTCTCCCATTCTTCGCGGTTAAATTCTGATACGGGTACATCAATGCCTAATTGCTGCTGTAATTCCAACAACATTTGCACTGTGGCCATGGAATCCAATAAACCACTGGTAAATAAAGGCTGATCTAAATTAGTTTTTACATCATCCGTGCCTACTAAATCTGCCAAAATATTTAAGACTGTTTCTTTTGTATCCATCAGTTATTCTCCTTTGATTTAACTAAACCATAATTGATCTAAAAACCCTGAAAAAATTAAAAAACTAAAGCAGACCGTATTAAAAGTTAAAAAGATTGCCAGCAACTTCGTCCCCTTATTAGTAGGCAAGTGAGTTGCATGCCGTTTTTTAAAGCGAATCCAAGCATCCGTTACAATTAACCCGATCGCATGAAACAAACCATAAACTATATAGTACCAAGTTTCGCCATGCCAAATACCCATGGTCAAAAATAACAGTAGATAACCGATATTCGCCATTGCGATTCGGCTGTGCAATAATTTATGCTTCATCGCCCAAAACACAAAACGCATATAAATATAATCTCGAAACCAAAAAGATAAGGTCATATGCCAACGATTCCAGAAGTCTTTGAGATTAGCAGCCAAAAAAGGCTTGTTAAAGTTAATGGGCGTTTCAATCCCCATTAAGTAACTAATACCAACCGCAAACAGACTATAACCGGCAAAATCAAAAAAAAGATACATACTATAACAATACATGACACCTACTAAATAAATTGAAATTCCCAAGGGAGCAGAATGTCTTTGCAGCATTGCCAAATGTTCCAAATAAGGTAACCACAGTGTTCCAAATACATAGCCTAATAAAAATTTATAAAAAAAACCTAAGAACAAATTGTGCAAACCCTTGCCCACTAATTGGACGTATTTCGTTTGCTCAGGAACTGATTCATAATCTTGAATAAACCGGCGATAGCGATCAATCGGTCCCGAAGAAATCGTTGGGAAGAAAAGTAAGAAATGTAAAAACTTGCTAATGCTAAACTCCTTAATAGCACCATCGCGGATCTCCATTAACATGCCTACGGTTTTAAAAGTTAAATAACTAATCCCCAAAAAGGCGACAATCGAATCGCGACCCTGAGCAAACAACGGCGTTAATTTCACTAAGACTAATTGCACGATCGATAAACCAACAGCCAAGGCAAATATACTGAAACGATTGTGGTACCTTTTGTTCGTACGATAATGAAAATAACTACCAACGATGACAATTTGGCTGACCGCATAACCCATCAAAGCTACACCTTGAGGCCATTTCTGAGCATCAAAAATGAAAAACAAAAAAACTAGCGAAATAATCGTTTCATATCCACGCCAGCGCTTTCCATGATACAAGCCAATCATTAGCGGGAGAAGTGCAATAAGCAAAAGGACAAAATATTGCGGATTTTGATAAGGTTGTAAATTAATCATGTTGATTTACCTCAGCCATCAAAGCTTTGCGATCAATTTTGCCATTGGCTGTTTGGGGTAACTGTGACCGAATTTCAATCCGCTGGGGCACCATGTACTCCATGACAGTCGCCGCTAATTCTTTTTTGAGAACAGCACTTGCATTGGTCAGTGGTTGATTTAAAACTACATAGGCAATTAATTGCACTACCTTATGATTGGCATCGTATCGCGGTACCGTAATCGCTTGATCGACTTGAGGTAAGGCGCTCAAATTTTGATCAATGTCTTCTAATTCAATTCGAAATCCATGCAATTTCACCTGAAAATCCGTTCGACCGCGGTAAAAAATTAATCCATCAGCATTCATCGTTGCTAAATCACCCGAACGATAGGTCCATTGGTCTTGAGCTTGAAAAAAAGCTTGCTGGGTTTTTTGAGGATTATGCAAATAACCCTTCGAAACACTAGGTCCGCTGATCATTATTTCACCTGCTGTCGCCGATTGCTGTTTGTCATCAACTAACCAAATTTTCGTATCTGCTTTCGCATAACCAATTGGCAACCGCGAATACTGTTTTAACAGGACATTGGTAATTTGAATAGCGGTGACCGCAACGCAAGCCTCCGTTGGTCCGTAAGTGTTGAAAATTTGTGCCTCGGGAAAGCGCTGGAGTAAATTTGTTGCAGTAGTGTGTGTCAATTCTTCACCACAAAACAAAAAATGATGCAACCGCGGATAATTTTTTTGCTGGAAATTTTTATCCAGTAAGCATAATTCCACAAAAGAAGGCGTAGAGACCCATTCTTCTAAGTCATACGTCGGTAAAACTTGAAAGAGTTGAGCAAAATTAGCCGTTACTGCATGGGATAAGGCCACTAACTCTCCTCCTAAAACCAGCGTGGGATATAAATCCATAACCGACAAATCAAAGGAGTATGGTGGCTGGGACAAGCAACGCACTTTAGCTGGTAAGTTAAAATCATTGAGCATCCAATTCACATAGCTTAATAAATTGTCATGACTGATTTGCACTCCCTTAGGTACCCCTGTAGTTCCTGAGGTGAAAATAATATAAAAATTATCTTCCCCCTGAACACTTTGACTAGTATCCCAAGCAGTAGTCTGATAATCCAAATGTTCCTGTAAATCCATTCGTGTAATTGTGGGCAAAGATAAAGTCAACGGCAACTCTACTACTCCGATAATGGCTGCCGGTTGTGCAATTTGCTGAATTTGGATTAAACGTTCTTGAGGCGAATCTGCATCTACCGGAATGTATGCATAACCGGCCTTTACTACAGCCAGCATCGTTACAATCATCAAAAAACTTTGATCGCCGTAAATGATGATGGGGCTCTTTTTGGGGAGGTTTAAGGTTTGCAGATAAGCCGCCAAACAGCTGCTTTGCTGATAGAGATCTTGATATGGATGATGCCCCTGGTCATCCCAATAACAGCTAGCCCGATTATCTTTTGCTTGGTGATCTATTGCTTGAATCAAATTAGTTAATTTATAACTCACAAGTCGGCACCTTCTTAAAACTCATTATAAATAAATTTACTATTATTAATTCCCGCATAACTGTAAAGATACACCAGAGCCATAATAATTACAAAATAAAAAAAAGTCAGCAAAATAAATTTTACAACCGGACGATTTAAAAACTTTTTCACAACTGTAATCTCCTTAACCTGGTGGTGAGTGCCACTAATAAATATCCTCAGTTTGACTGAAAATTAACATAATTTTGAATTTCTCTTGCACAATTATAACATTTTATCTTTAAACTACACTAAGTATAACAAAAAAGGGTTACCTAATGGTAATCACCTTTTTTAATACATTAAGAATGTTTGGCAATGACGGCCTTCAATTGGTCTTCACTTTGATAACCCACCATGGTTTCTACAACTTGACCATCTTTTTGTAAAAGCAAGGTCGGAATCGCGCGGATACCAAAACTATTTGCCGTGGCTGGATTAGCATCGACATCCATCTTGGTAAATTTGACGTCATCATAATTTTCCGCTAATTTCTCAATTACAGGAGCTTGCATTCGACAAGGACCACACCAAGTTGCCCAAAAGTCGGTTAAAACGAGACCTTGATTTGTTTTGGCTTGAAAATCTTGATCCGTTATTTCTTCTACCATATTGTCATCTCCTTTAATCTAGTTTCATTGTAGCATATTGTAGCACAATAGCGCCTGGGTCCCTAATAAATCCGCCTTAGCGTAACTGAACAATTGTCGCTCCCTGACCGCCTGCACTAGCAGGAGCATATTGGAATTTTTTTATACGCGGATGATGGGACAAATATTTTTGCACTCCTTTACGAATGACCCCGGTGCCAAAGCCGTGAATAATCGTTACTTCTTGATAGCCGGCTAATAAAGCCGCATCCAGATATTGATCTAAATCTTGCATTGCTTCTTCATAACGCTTACCACGTAAATCTAATTGTAATGGCAAATTATCATGTGCACGTCGGCGACTAACGTAATTCGTGGCTGCTTTAGTAGGAATTTTTTTCAGTTTGGTCAACTGTTCTTGGGGCAGTCGCATTTTTAAAATGCCTAATTGGACCTCAAAGTTGCCTTTTTTATCTTGACCAATGACGACCCCATCTTGATCATAGGAATTAACATGAACTTCATCCCCCACCTTAATTTGTTGTTTACGTTTTTCACGCCGCAATACGCGATTTTTTTGTAAAGCCCGTTGTTGATGTAATTGGTTCAATTGGGTTTGAGCCCGAATTAATTGGTCATCTTTAATATCCAAACGTCCTTGTTGTTGCCATTGACGTAATTGCGCGATAATTTTAGCAGCTTGTTGCTGTGCCTGATCCACCAATTGATTGGCTTTTGCTTGTGCCTGATCTAGCAGTTGCGCTTTTTGATTTTGTAATTTTTGTCGTTGCTGATCTAAATCCTGTTGTTGGCGCTGCAATGTCTGACGTTGCTTGTGATAATCTTGGGCCTCTTGTTCATACTGATTCCGCTGTTTTTCTAAATCTTGAATCATCACATTTAAATCCTGACTGGCACCAGGTTGTAATTGCCGCGCCCGCTGCACTACGTCGGCCGGCATCCCTAACCGAGCTGCAATATCAAAAGCGTTGCTACTTCCAGGAATTCCAATTAATAAGCGGTAAGTGGGTTGCAGAGTCTTTGTATCAAATTCCATCGAAGCGTTAATTGTCGCAGGGTAGTTATATGCAAAGACCTTTAACTCTGGATAATGCGTGGTAATCATTAATTGGCAATGGCTTTGACTGAAGGACTCAACAATGGCGATGGCCAAAGCAGCTCCTTCTTGGGGATCGGTCCCAGCTCCAAGTTCATCCAACAAGACGAGGGTTTGGGCGTTGAGATGTCGACTCATCCAAATTATATTTTCCATATGGGAAGAAAAAGTACTGAGATTTTGTTCGATCGATTGTTCATCACCGATATCGGCATAAATTTCGTCAAAAATCGCGGCCTGGCTATTTTCTCCAGCGGGGATAAATAAGCCTGATTGCACCATTAATTGCAATAAACCAGCCGTTTTTAAAGTTAAGGTTTTACCGCCCGTATTGGGACCGGTAATAATTAAATTCCGATATTTTTGGCCTAAGATAATATCATTAGGCACTACTTGATCTTGGGGCAATAATGGGTGTCGTGCTTGATAAAAGGCAAAATGCTGTTCGTCACTTAACTGGGGCTGAGTCGCTTTGAGTTGTTTGGCATACGTCACTTTACTATTAATAAAATCAAAACGACCTACCAACCAAGCATCTTCGCGCAACTGCGCCTGGTAAGGTCGCAACATTGCACTCAAATCCGCTAATATATGGGCGATGACTTGCTTTTCCAAAATTTTTTGTGTCTGAATTGTGTTATTAAGATTAATCACGCCTTGCGGTTCTACATAAATAGTTTGTCCGCTAGCACTTTGATCATGGATGACCCCACCAAAATGTTGACGAGCTTCAGCTTTCACCGGTAAAACCAAATGGTCATCACGTACCGTAATTAAATTCTCGGTTAAATATTTGCGCTGGCCACTTTGGAGATAACTTTCCATACGCTCGCGTACACGTTGCTGCGTTCGTTTTAAAGTAGTTCGAATTTGCTTTAACTCGGGTGAAGCTGTATCTAAAATGTTTCCCTGTTCATCAATGGCCGCTTCTAATCGTTGGCTGATAGTTGGCAGTGGGACTAATTTTTGGCCTAAACGATATAATGACGGTAAATTGGCACCCTGTTGCCGTAAATCATTCAAAAAATCGCGTAACTGATTGGCATTTTGTAAAACGGTTTTGATTTTAGCCAATTCCGTCCCATTTAATACTGCTTCGATGTGTAATCTTTTCAATTCAGAATTAATCTTTTTAGTCGGCTCTAAGGGTAAATTTAAACCTAAGCGATCTATTTCGAAACCATCTTGCGTCTCTGCCAGCCATTGTTGTACTTGAGGGCGGCGAGAACTAGGAGTTAAGGACAAAGCTTGTTCTTGACCATCTTGCGTAATCGTTAACTCCGCTAGTTGAGTCCTTATTTTGGGGTATTCTAAAGTTTCTAATATTCTGGAATTCATCAATCATCCTTCTTAAAAAAAAGACCGAAGCAAAACAACGTTTTGTTTCAGCCTTAAAATATTCATCATGTCGAAAATTTACGAAGTAGCAATTAATAAATGATAAAACAACTGGGGTAACCCTAAAGAATAGCGAATCATACTGGAGGCCATCAAGGAATTATTTAAAGCCCGCTGTAGACCGGTAAGCGGAACTAAGGCTAAGACATATAAAACCATAAAAATAGCCACATAATTACATAAAAAAGCTAAAAAGCCACCACCGATTTGACTCGTTCGCAGATCCAGGGGAAAAAAGGTCAAATCATGCAGATAAGCTGCGATTAAACGCGTTACAATCCAACCCACTAAGATAATTAGTAATAAGGCTACTCCACGATAAAAAGCAGTATCCAAAAAACTTACACCATTACTACTACTGAAAAAGGCAAAATAACTATGCGGTGAAGTGGAAGGGTACGGCACAATTAAGTCTAATTGAGGCGCTAAGACACGGTAGCTGAGTACGGCGATGCCAAAACTAATGCAATAGCCGATAGTATAAACGGCCTGCATCACCAGTCCCCGTCGAGAACCGATATAAATACCATAGACTAAAATCAAAAAAATTAACATGAGGTCCCCTAAAATGTAAAGTCTACTCTTCGGCTGAAAAAGTATTTAAAACTTCCTGAACCATGGCCCACTCATCATCATCTTCAATCGGTTCTAAATCACCGGCCGTGACATCACCGTTGGCATCAGGTTGAAAACTAAAGGCTTGAATTTCAATCTCCGCAGCGTTTTCTTGACTGGCTAAATATAAAAGCACATATGATTTTCCGTAATCTTCGGAATCAAAAGTAAATAAAATTTTGTAACGGGCTTGATGACCTTGTTCATCACTTAAAATAATTTCCTGATCAACGTTGTTTTCTGATTGCTGTGTCATAAGCGACTCCTTTAATTAAGATTAGCTTGTCGATCCAAATATGTTTGTAAAATCATGACCGCTGCTAATTCATCAATTACTTGATGGCGTTTTTTTCGGGATAAATCGGCTTCTTCGACTAACATTCGCTCTGCTTGTACTGTAGTTAAGCGTTCATCCATATAATCTACCGGCAATTTAAATTCTTGGTGAATCAGTTCTCCATATGCTTGTGATTTTTGAGCTCGTTCGCCCAGGGTATTATTCATATTTTTGGGTAATCCCACAATAAAGCGTTCGACTTGATATTGATCCACTAGTTCTTTCAAACGTTTTAAGCCGAATTCCTGTCGTGCTTCATTAATTCGAATAATTTCCACACCTTGTGCAGTCCAGCCCAATAAATCACTCACAGCGACGCCTACTGTTTTAGAACCAACATCTAACCCCATGAACCTCACTGCTTGGAACCATCACTTTTCAAATAAAACCGGACTAATTCTTCAATAATTTCATCACGTTCATGTTTTAAAATCAAATTACGCGCATCATTATAGCGTGGAATATAGGCTGGATCCCCGGACAAAAGATAACCTACAATTTGATTAATCGGATTGTATCCCTTTTCTTCCAACGCTCGATACACTTTGGATAACGTATCACGTACATCTTGTTGCCGACTTTCATTAAAGTCAAAGCTCATCGTATTATCTAGTGAACTCACATACAACACCCCTCTTCAAAAATCCCAACAATATTCAATTAATTAAATTGTAAACACTATTTTACTATACAGCCGCATCCCGCATTACACAAGACTGGGCAAGCATTTTACTTGACAGCTGACCAATTATTGATCAGCGTCAATGCTTTTTGCAATGCTTTTTGCAACCCCGCCGGATTTTTACCGCCAGCTTGTGCTAAATCTGCGCGACCGCCGCCGCCGCCACCAATTTCGCTCGCAATGGCTTTGATAATGGTACCTGCCTGCAAGCCTTGGTCTATCGCTTTTTGATTTACTGCCACTAATAAATTAGCTTTGTCTTGAACTTTTGCACCTAATATTAACACATCTGAAGCATTTTTGTTTTTCCAATTGTCCGCAATTTGCCGTAAATCAGCCATCCCAGTGACCGGTGCAATTGCTTGAATCACTTGAAAGTTCCCGACAGGAGTAACATTATTTAATAAATCTTGGGCTGTTTTTTGGGCTAATTTATTTTTAAACATTTGCAATTGTTTTTGCGTTGTTTTTAATTCTGTATTTAATTGCTCTACCTTTGCGGGCACACTTTGTAATTGGGGGGCTTTGACTTGTTGTTGTACTTGCTGTAAATAACTAATTTGTTGTTGATCATATTCAAAAGCTTCTTGACTCGTCACAGCTGTAATCCGCCGCACGCCAGCTCCGGTCGAAGCCTCGCTCACAATACGAAAGAGACCGATCTCTGCAGTATTTTTTACATGGGTGCCGCCACACAGCTCCATCGAAAAATCACTAATCTTAACTACTCGAACCTGATCACCGTATTTATTATCAAATAGCGCAATCGCCCCCATTTTCTTAGCGGATTCTAAGTCAGTTTCGATTGTTTCTACTGGAATTTCTTGCCAAATTTGTTCATTAACAATTTGTTCAATTTGGGCTAATTGCTGGGCGCTAATTTTATCCAAGCAAGTAAAATCAAAACGCAGATAATTCGGTTCCACTAAGGAACCTGCTTGTTGCGTATGTTTTCCTAACACATTACGCAGTGCCTGATCTAACAAATGCGTAGCGGTATGATTACGTCGTACTTTCTTGCGGAAGTTGGCATCCACAATCAGTTCATAAGTGGCTCCCTTTTCCAGCGGCTTTTGCACAGTCACATAATGTAAATTTTGACCATTAGGCGCATGTTGCACATCTTCGACTTGCGCAACCACATCTCCTTGTTGATCTTTAATTATTCCTACATCAGCTACTTGGCCGCCCATTTCCGCATAAAAAGGTGTTTGATCAAAAATTAATTGTGCGGAACCCTTCGTGACACTGGATACTGCTTGATCTTGGACAATCAGATTTTCTAAGCGGCACTTAGGCACATCTAATTGGGTATAGCCCACAAATTGGCTAGGTGTTTGAATGTCCATTAATAACTGATCTTGCGAAGCCATGGACTGTTCATTGCCCCGTGCTTGACGTGCCCGCTCTTTTTGTTTTTCCATAGCAGCATCAAAGCCCGCTTGATCCACACTGAGGCCTTCTTCTTGGGCATATTCCACAGTCAGTTCATAGGGGAAACCATAGGTATCAAACAATTTGAAAGCTGCTTCACCACTTAATACTGAACTGCCTGAATCTTTGACTGCCTTAATTTCAGTATTTAAGAGGTCGAGACCATCCTCTAAAGTATCAGCAAAACGCTGTTCTTCGGATCGAATCACTTTTTGAATAAAATCTTGTTGCGCAAGGACTTCCGGATAATAACTTTGCATAATCTTCCCTACAACCGGTACTAGTTTATAGAGAAAGGCTCCTTGAATCCCTAAACGCTGGCCATTCAAATTGGCCCGCCGAATTAATCGACGTAAAACATAGCCCCGACCTTCATTGGAAGGAATTGCGCCGTCGCCGATCGCAAAAGCCACCGCCCGAGCATGATCTGCAATAATCTTAAAGGCAACATCGTCGGCCGGATTAGTGGCATATTGTTTATGCGCACTCATTTTTTCCGTAGCTTGGATAATGGGCAAAAATAAATCCGTTTCAAAATTAGTAGGAGCATCTTGTATCACGGAAACAATTCGTTCCAAGCCCATCCCCGTATCAATATTTTTATGTGGCTGATCCACAAAACGACCATCCGGCAAATGGTTAAACTGTGAAAAAACAATATTCCAAATCTCTAAATAACGGGCATTTTCACCCCCTGGATAATTTTCCGGATCGTTTTCTTCAACATCGTTATTTTCTTGACCGCGATCATAAAAAATTTCGGAATCCGGACCACTGGGGCCGACACCAATATCCCAAAAATTATCTTCCACTTTGAAAATATGACTCGGCTGCACGCCCACTTCCAACCAATTTTGATAGGCAGCATCATCCTTGGGATACACCGTCATATATAATCGTTCTGGATCAAAATCAAACCACTCTGGACTTGTCAGCAATTCCCAAGCATAAGCGATCGCTTCTTTTTTAAAGTAATCGCCAACCGAAAAGTTGCCCAACATCTCAAAAAAGGTTTGATGGCGCGCGGTTTTGCCCACATTTTCAATATCATTCGTTCGTATACTTTTTTGAGCAGAAGTGATCCGCGGATTTTGGGGAATAATCTCGCCATCAAAATATTTTTTTAGAGTAGCCACCCCAGAATTAATCCACAACAAAGTAGGATCATCTTTTGGAATTAAAGATGCACTGGGTTCAACCGCATGGCCTTTAGATTTAAAAAAATCTAAAAACATTTGTCTTACTTGGGCGCTTGTCATTTTTTTCATTGAATTCCCTCCAAAATAAAACAAAACCGCTGCTTATCAAGGACGCCCGCGCGCGGTACCACCTTGTTTGCAACGATTTTGTCGTTTGCCACTTTCATGTACTTTTGAATTATTATTTAATTTAAAATGGTAGCATTACCTAAACCAGCGTAGCATTCTCACCAACCATGCTTTCTCTAAGACGCTAGGCGTTTCGATAATTTGTCCATTAGTTATCATAATCAGTCCCTATTCAAATGTCAATCTTTTAATTAAGACTGTTGTTTGCGGGCCTGACGCTGCTGTTTCTTTTGTAATCGCTGGGCTAGTTTGCGTTTTTGCGCGCGATCAGTTTTAATTGCCTGCTTTATCTTCTTACGATAACCGGGCTTTTTTTTCCGTTGCTGCTTTTTCACTAAGCCCCGCAATCCAGGATCTAAAGCACTCGATTGTGCTCGCCGCTGGCGACGTTGATTCAACTGATAGTCCACAAATTCATGATTTTTAATTTGTTTAATGACAAATTTAATGCCTAATTCTTCCAAATGACTGATTTTATCGATTTCATCTGGATCAAATAACGTAATCGCTAAACCGGACATTTGATTGCGACCAGTTCGCCCTACCCGATGAATAAAAAATTCATCTTCGCGCGGAATTTCAGCATTAATCACGTGTGAAACACCAGGAATATCAATGCCCCGAGCAGCGAGATCGGAAGCTACTACATACTGATATTCCATATTTTCAATGGCTTTCATTGTCCGGCGCCGAGTACGAGCCGGCAAATCACCATGTATTTGGGTCACATTCAAACCGCGCGCAGCTAAATATTCATAAATTTCGGTCACTGCCGTTTTCGTATTCGCGAAAATTAACGCTAAATAGGGTTGACCCATCGTTAATACTTGATACAATACCTGCTTGCGATCTCGGCCTCTCGTAAACAAAGCCCAATTAGTAATATTTGGTGCAATAATCGTCGGTACTGTTAATTGAATGTTTTGCGGCTGGTGTAAATACTTTTTTAAAAATGGTTGTAATTTTTGCGGAATAGTAGCCGAAAAAACCAACATTTGTAATTGTGCCGGCATTGCGCTGGCAATGCGATCCACATCATTTAAAAAGCCCATATCTAAAGTCATATCAGCTTCATCAATTACCAAATGCTGCGTTGTATTCACTAACAAATGCTGACTTTTCAGTAAATCTAAAATTCGTCCTGGCGTGCCAATGACAATCTGGGGTTGCTGCTTGCGCAAGGAAGCTATTTGATGTTGTTTGTCTGTTCCCCCCACATAAAAACCAATTTTCCAAGTATGGGCGGCTGGCTGCAGTAATTGTTCTGCGGCCAAGCGAATTTGATAAGCTAATTCCCGACTAGGCGCAGTAATGACAATTTGCACCACCGGAGCTGTTGTGAGTTGATTCAATAAGGGCAACAAGTAAGCATGCGTTTTTCCACTCCCCGTTTGGGCTTGCACAACCGCATCGCGTCCGGCATTAATCACCGGAATAACTTGTTGCTGGACAGGTGTAGGTTTTGTGAATTTAATTTGGGCTAAAGCTTGCTGTAAAAAGGGTGCAAAATTGTAATCGGCAAACGTTGACATAGATTACCTCGCTGAAAACTTTTTTTGTAAAGCAATTAATTCCTGAAAAATATCAGCCACTTCTGCTAGATTGTGTGCATTAGCTCCACTAGCTAAAGCGTGACCGCCACCAGCATGTTGGGCTGCTAAACCATCAATTTCGGGTTCTTGTGACCGCAAATGGATGCGATAAGTATGATCCGGCTTCTCAACAGCGATAAACCAACTATGCACTTCTTGTAACCGCCCCGGAGTCGAAACGATGGCATGGGCTTGACTCTGATCTAAACCTAGTTTGGTTAATAAATCTAAAGGTACAATTAGTTGAGCGGCTCCACTAGGATCAATGGTTAAATGTTCAAACATGTAGCCTTGTAAACGTGCCTGACTTAAAGTCAATTGATTCAAGCGTTCATTAATTTTATGAGGTTGAAAATCATAACGAATTAACTGGGCAGCTAATTCTAAGGTATGTGCCGAAGTACTTGGATACATAAACCGTCCCGTATCGCCCACAATTCCGGTATATAATGCCTGGGCTACTGCCCGGTTCATTTTTAAAACCGCCGGATTAGTGTTAATTAAATCGCCAATAATTTCCGCACAGCTAGAGGCATTGGGATCAACATACTGCCAATTACCATAAGGTTCCACATTGGGATGATGATCGATTTTCATCAGTTGCGCTCCTTGTTTATAATGCTTCCCGCTAATTCGCGGTTGATTGGCAGTATCTACTACAATCACTAAAGCATTTTGATAATCGGCTTCAGTGACGGCATCCATCTGCGCTATCCAAGCTAAATCACCCACATCTGCTCCCGCCATCAGAACGGTCTTTTGGGGAAATGCGGCTTGAATACTCAACGCCAAACCTAATTGTGAACCTAACGCATCCGGATCAGGATTTTGATGCCGATGAATGATGATTTTATCCGCTGCCTGAATTACCGCTAATAATTCTTGAAAAGAATTCATAATTGACTCCCTTAAAATAAACTAATTTCTTCAAATCTGTTTTCCACTAAATTGGTTAAAGTAATTCCCAGCAGCCGCAAAGGATCCGTCGTTACTTGAAGTGCCGTGAATAATTGCGAACTGGCTTGAAAAATGGTTGTTTCATCGTTAGTTGCCCGTTCTAAAGTCTGTCGCCGGGTATAAGTTTCAAAATTTGCGGCCGTGCGTACTTTAATGACTACGGTCCGCCCCCGCAATTTTTTAGTTTGCGCTTCCTGCGCGACCGCTGCAGCTAATTCATGCAAGATCCGGGTAACTGTTTGATCGTTAAAGATGGGACGATAAAAAGTTTGTTCTTTACCAATTGATTTACTCAAACGCTGGGCCCGTACTCTGGAGTCGTCGATCCCTCGCCCTCGTTGATAGAGTAAGTAACCAGTCTTTTTAAATTTTTGGGTTAAAAAATCCCAGGAAACCCTTTGTAAATCCGCACCGGTTTGCATGCCTAACTTCGCTAAACGCTGTTGGGTAGCTTGACCAATCCCATGAAATTTTTTTAGAGGTAAGGGGGCTAAAAAAGCTAAGGCCTGTTGACTGCTCACTACCGTGCGGCCAAATGGTTTGGCATAATCTGAGGCCATTTTAGCCAGGAATTTATTATAAGAAATACCTACAGAACAGGTTAAATTTAATTGCTGCTTGATAGTGCGTTGAATTTTTAAAGCTAAAGGAACTACTGCTTGCGGTGTTGTTAATTGGGCGGTGACATCCAAATAAGCTTCATCTAAAGCTACCGGCTCCCACAGGGGGGTTACGGTATTAAAAATCGCATGAATTTGTTGAGAAACCTGGCGATACAAGGAAAAATTTGGTGGGACAAAGACTAACTTATCGGCAGGAACTTTATCTAATACTTGAAAAGTCGGCATTGCCGAATGAATACCATACTTCCGCGCTTCGTAATTTGCAGTAGTCACTACGCCATGACCATTATATTTACGGGGATCATAAGCAATCACTAGTGCCTTGTGGCGATATTCCGGATGTTGGCGTTGTTCCACTGAGGCATAAAATGCGTCCATATCCACATGAATGATTTGGCGCTGGTCATGAACAACCTGAGGTAATTCCAAAAAACTCATTATTAAAAGGAATCAGTGCCAAAAATCCACTCATGACCCAATTGTGCCAAGAGTTGATCACTTTTACTTGGGCCAAAAGTGTTACTGCGGTAATTAGGAAAATCAGGTGTAATCTGATCCCAACGCTGACGAATAATATCAATAAACTGCCAAGTGTAGGCTTGTTCGATCCAATTGGTAAAATTCGTTTGATCACCTTGTAGAATATCAATTAGTAATTTTTCATATGCCTCCTGCGAATTAGCCAACGAGCCATCAGATTGCCGAAAGCTCAAGGGTTGCAAAGAATTCCGCAGACCCAGTCCCGGATTGGTACCATTTACCGTTAAGCATAATCCCTGGCGGGGTTCAATCGCAATCGTAAGCACCGTCGGTCTTGGTAAAATCTTTTGCTTGTGATAATTCGCAAAAATATTGTTGGTTTCAGGTTGAAAAACAATATCAATTCGCGTCGCTTTTTGACGTAGTCGTTTGCCCGTCCGTACATAAAAGGGTACATTGTGCCACCGGGGAGTATCTACAAAAATCCGCCCCGCCACAAAAGTTTCCGTTAGGGAATCATCAGGTACATTATCAGCTTCCCGATAAGCCGTTTGATAGCCGCGGCGATCCACATCGTATTGCCCGCGGACAAAATTGTGATCGACTTCGGACAGCGTGTAATGATGTAGTTGGGCAAAGAGCTGTTCTTTTTGCTGATGAACCGCCTGTGATGTGAATTCCGTCGGCCGTTCCATCGCCAGTAACGCTAAAATCTGGAGCGCATGATTTTGAATCATATCGCGTAATGCCCCTGCAGATTCATAATATCCGGCCCGTTCCCCCACGCCTAGGGCTTCTGCTAAGGTGATTTGAATATTGCTAATGTAGTGACAATTCCAAACCGCCTCCAGCACGGGATTGGTAAAGCGTAAAATAGGTAAAGCTTGAATCATTTCTTTACCTAAGTAGTGATCAATCCGGTAAATTTGTTCTTCTTTAAAAGTAGCACTAATACTGTCGTTTAAGGCTCGCGCAGTCGTCAAATCCTTGCCAAAGGGCTTTTCAATGACCAGACGATTAAAGCCGTCTGGATTCAACAGGCCCTCTGAATTAACATGTTGGGCCACGGTACCGAAAAACTGCGGTGCAATAGCCATATAGAAAATTTGATTATTTTGTGCCTGATATTGTTGATTAAGCTGCTGCGCTAATTTCTTTAAAGCTACATAGTGATTGGCATCCTTGACATCATGAGATTGATAATAAAAATGCTGCACAAAACTGGCTACTTGAGCTTGATCCCCTAAGTCATTAGCAACCGATTCGCTGACCGTTTGTCGAAAATATTCGTGACTCCATGGTCGCCGCGCTGTTCCGATCACCGCAAAATGTTGCCGCAAATATCCTTTTGTATACAATTTAAAAAGCGCTGGATATAGTTTACGATGCGCCAAATCACCGGAACCACCGAAAATAATAAAAATTACCGCTTGTTCTTGTGCCATGAGCTCTTCTCCTTTAGGGCGCGCTCGCCAATCAAAATACCTATTCTTATTTTACAACATTAATTTTTAAAGCCATAACAAAAAAGCGACCGCCCAAATGACAATCGTTTTTCTTACGCTTCTTGATCAGCTTCTGTGGTCTTAGATTTCTCCGCAGACGTTGGAGTGGTCTCAGCTGGAGGCTCAACTTCCGCAGCCTTTTGGGGGGCTGGCTGAGAATCATCTTCTGGTGCCGAAGTACTTGCTTTTTTTGAATCGTTGGCTGTTGTTGTTTGAGTTTTATTAGTAGCCGCTGGTTGCTGTTTGGTTTTAGCAATGGTACGAATCGCCGATCGGCTAAATGTTAAATAAATCCCATCACAATCTAAAACCACGGTTTGATTAGCATCATCTAATTCATCAATAGTGCCATGTAAGCCACCAATGGTGACCACGGGATCGCCCACCTTAATGGCATTTAACATTTTCTGCCGTTGTTCCTGCTGCTTTTTTTGGGGACGATACATAGTAAAGTACATTAAAACAATCATCAAAACAAAAAAGATCAGTATCGTATAATTACCCATTCCACCACTAGCTGCCGCTAAAAATTGCAATTCTTTCACCTCAAATATTGAACTAAACTTATTTCACTGCTTTTAATTCTAACAGACAATTTATCAGAAGACACTACTTCATTAAAAATTTTTCGCATTTTTTTCATTAAAGCCATATTGATCAAAAACTTCCGCACGTAAATCCAGTAAGTTGTCATCTCGGATAGCTTGGCGAATACGCGCCATCAAATGGACCAAATAATACAAATTATGGTAACTAGTTAAATGAATCCCAAATGTTTCATTCACATGAATCAAATGCCGAATATACGCCCGGGTATAATTTCGGCAAGTATAACAATCACACTGCGGATCTAATGGTGTAAAGTCTTGGGCATATTGGGCATTTTTGACAACTAATCGTCCTTGCGAAGTCATACAGGTCCCATTGCGGGCAATGCGCGTTGGTAAAACACAATCAAACATATCAATGCCGCGAATAACACCATCTAATAAAGAATCAGCCGTTCCTACCCCCATCAGATAACGGGGCTTATTTTCCGGTAACCAAGGCGTGGTGAAGTCCAAAACGTGATTCATTTCCGCTTTCGATTCACCAACTGATAGGCCGCCAATCGAATAACCGGCAAAATCTAAACTAGTCAAATCACGCGCACTTTGCCGGCGTAAATCATGATAACCTCCACCTTGCACAATCCCAAAGATACCTTGGCGATCAGGATGACGATGCGCCTGTAAACCGCGTTGAGCCCAGCGCGAAGTTCGTTCAACGGAAGCTTTTAGATAAGCATGTGATTCAAAAAACGGCGGACATTCATCTAAACTCATCATAATATCTGAGCCTAAATCATTTTCAATATGAATCGCTTTTTCCGGCGATAAAAACATCGGCTGACCATCCAAATGACTTTTAAAAGTCACTCCTTCTTCACTAATTCCCCGCCGATGTGCCAGGGAAAATACTTGAAAACCTCCCGAATCAGTCAAAATACCTTGATCCCAATGCATAAATTGGTGTAAGCCGCCGGCAGCACGTACTAGCTGCGAACCCGGGCGCAACCACAAATGATAAGTATTCGCCAAAATGACACTGGCGCCAATTGTCTTTAATTCTTCCGGGGCCATGGTCTTAACAGTTGCTTGCGTGCCGACCGGCATAAAGATCGGCGTTGAAAAAGTGCCGTGCGGTGTTATTAATTCACCTAAGCGGGCTCCAGTATGCTTTTCTTTTTTAATCAAACGGTATTGAATTGGTTGTTCCATAAAAACCTCATTTTAACTTATTTAATAAACATCGCATCGCCAAAACTAAAAAAGCGATATTTTTCTTGGATGGCATGCTGATAAGCTTGCAAAATATTTTTGCGGCCGGTAAAAGAAGCGACGAGCATTACCAAAGTGGATTTAGGTAAATGAAAATTCGTAATAAACTCATCCACCACTTTCCACTGATAACCGGGCTTAATAAAGATATCCGTCCAACCACTATCTGGTTTAATCGCGCCTGCAAATTTAGTCCCGATCGTTTCCAAAGTTCGAATGGAAGTTGTGCCCGTGGCTACTATTTTACCACCCTGAGCGCGCACGTCATTTAGTTCTTGGGCCGCCTGAGGCGTCAAACGATAAAATTCACTGTGCATTTTATGTTTTTCAATATTATTTTCTGAAACTGGGCGAAAAGTCCCCAAACCGACATGCAGTGTTAAATATACTAAATGCACTCCTTTGGCTTGAACTTGGGCCAATAAATCTTGGGTCCAATGTAACCCCGCAGTAGGTGCAGCGGCTGAACCTTCTTCTTTAGCATAAACGGTTTGATAACGATCCGGATCATCTAATTTAGCTTTGATATATGGCGGTAATGGCATTTCTCCCAAGCGTTCCAAAATTTCCATAAAAATACCCTGATAGTCAAAGCGGACCATCCGGCCGCCATGTTCCATTTCTTGAGTCACTGTACATTGCAATTGACCCTCACCAAAGTCAATCACCGTACCCACAGGCGCCCGGCGGGCAGGCTTCATTAAAACTTCCCAGTTATCACCAGTCGTATTATGCAGTAGTAAAACTTCTAAATGCGCTTGTGTATTTTTCTTTACTCCATATAAACGAGCCGGTAAAACTTTGGTATCATTCATAACCAAAGCATCACCGGAATGAAGATAATCCAATATATTATAAAAATGCCGATCCTGATAAGCTCCGGTTTGGTGATCAAGTACTAACAAACGTGATTGATCTCGCTTTTTTAAAGGAGTTTGGGCAATAAGTTCTGCCGGTAAATCATAATCAAAGTCATCTAAAGTTAACATTATTTTGCTCCATTCTGATCTGGTACAGGTAATCCTAAATGTTGATACGCTTTGGACGTGACCATCCGTCCTCGCGAAGTCCTTTTTAAAAATCCTTGTTGCAATAAATATGGCTCATACACGGCTTCCACAGTTTCTTGTTCTTCACCAATATTTACCGCCATGGTTTTTAAACCTACCGGACCGCCATGGTACAACTGGATCATCATTTGTAATAACTTACGATCCGTCTGATCCAATCCGGCACTGTCTACTTGTAATTGCTGTAGCGAAGAACTAACTAAGGGAGCATCAATTTCTTGGCGGCCGGCCACTTGTGCAAAATCACGCACACGTTTTAACAATCGATTAGCTACACGCGGAGTTCCCCGCGAACGACGGGCTAATTCATGGGCACCTTCTAAAGTAATGGTGACATTCAAAACCGTAGCTGAGCGTTGGATAATTTGCGTTAATTCAGTGGTATTATAGTAAGTCAAATGTTCAATAATGCCAAAGCGACTTCTTAAAGGCGAGGATAACTGGCCTGCCTGCGTGGTAGCCCCAATTAAAGTAAACGGAGGCAAGGGATAATGAATCGCATGTGCCTCTGCTCCCTGGCCTACCACTATATCAATAAAGAAATCTTCCATGGCCGAATATAAGATCTCTTCAATATTCTTGGGTAATCGATGTACTTCATCAATAAACAAAACATCGCCTGGCTGTAATTCACTTAAAATCGCCACGAGATCCCCCGCTTTATCGATCGAAGGACCGGTGGTAGATCGAAGATTAACCCCAAGCTCATGTGCAATCACCAATGCCAAAGTAGTTTTACCTAATCCCGGCGGGCCGTATAACAAAACATGATCTAATGCTTCTTGGCGTTTTTGCGCAGCCTGAATATAAACTTGCAATTCATGTTTAATTTTCGTTTGACCAATATATTGGCTGAGAGTTTGGGGACGTAAAGATTTTTCTACTGCTTGTTCTTGATCATCCAATACATGATCATTAGTTAAATCTTTTTTAGCCACTGCAACCTCCTATTATTGAAGTAATTTTAAGCCCGCTTTTACATAGGATCCGGCATCCGTTAATTCCATTTGGGCTAATTGCGGGGCAATTTTTTTAATGGCGGAATCCGTATAACCTAACGCTTTTAAGGCTGCCAAACCATCTGCTAAGATGGGATCTGTTCCATTCTTAGCAACAGGAGCCGCAAATAAATTAGTGACGACTCTTTGTTGATCTGTGCGATGGATTTTATCTTTTAAATCTAAAATAATTTGTTGGGCCGTTTTTTTGCCTACTCCGGGAAATTGCGTTAAAAATTGGACATCATTAGTGACAATCGCATTAATTAGGCCAGTATGGTCATCATCTGCTAAAATTGCCAAGGCACTTTTGGGTCCAATTCCGGCAACCGAAGTTAATTGTTGAAATAACTCTTTTTCTTGTAAATCATAAAAGCCATATAATGTTTGATCGTTGTCTCGAATAATTTGTTCAACATACAGTGTTTGGGTTTGATTTAATTGATAGCGATAAGGATTGGCTACCAGTAAGCGATAACCGACTTGCTGCACTTCTAAAACTAAATATTGCGGACAAAGATACGTAATTTTCCCAGTTAAATACTCAAACACCCGTTACCCTCATTTCTGTCGTAAAGATTGATGTGGATCTTGGATCCGTTTAAACATTTTTTGAATATCCTGATCACTAAAATGAACCAAAGTAGGCCGGCCGTGGGGACAATTATAGGGATTCTTAGCTTGCGCTAACTGGTCTAAGACTGCTTGGGCCTGTAAACGATCCAAAGGGTGATTGGCTTTAATCGACAATTTACAGCTCATTGTAATGGCAGTTTGTTCGCGAAACTTGGCAATATCAATTTTACCGTCTTTTAAAACATAATCAATCATTTCCCGGATAGTCGTTTCTACTTGATTATCAGGAATCCAGGTAGGATAGCTGTTCACAACAAAACTATTCTGACCAAAAGCAGTAATGCCCACGCCCATGGTTTGCAACAACGGTAAGTGTTCCCCAATCAAAATTGCATCTGCATTGGCGTAATCTAAGACCAAGGGCACTAATAAATTTTGCTGATCTGGACTAACGGATCCCAACTGCTGAAAGTATTTTTCATAATTCACTCGTTCCTGGGCAGCATGTTGATCCACTAAATAAAAACCATCATCACTTTGAGCTACCAAATAGGTTTCATGTAGTTGCGTCATAAATTGCAATTGCGGAAAAGATTTTTGCAGCGACGTCATTGTGGCCGCTTGGGACAAATCATCTGCCAGAGGCTCGGCTGCCAGCGTGGTCATTTCGTGATCCCATTGTTTCAAATGGGAGGGATCCTCAAAAATGGGGGTACTGTGCAATGCCCCAGCAGCAATCCAGGAATCTTGAGTTGAAGCCACGTTAGTCTTTGCTTCTGCAATTTGTTGAGGCGCTGATTTTGGAGCCCCCAGTGGTTTTTTTATTGTGTCAGAGGACTTCTTGATATCAGTTTGCAAGACCCGTTGCTGCGCTTTTTGAGGCAGATTGCGTAAAGCATCCGGGATTAAATTCAATTTGGCTAAACTTTGAGCGATGGTTGTGTGAATCAACTCCGCTAAAGCTGCCTCTTTACTCAAGCGGACTTCGCGTTTGGTGGGATGAACGTTAACATCCACCAAAAGCGGATCCAAAGCAATATTAATTACCGTAATGGGATAACGACCGACCATTAACTTCGACTCATATCCGGCGATCACTGCCTGGATCAGTTGGTTATTAACCACATAACGCCCATTAATTATTAAAGAAATATAGCGGCGATTGGAACGTGTTTGTTGTGGCAGTGAAGTATAGCCTTGAATACGAAAATCGGCATTTGCTTGTTGAAAAGGAATCATTTGTTGCGCCGTCAAGCGGCCATAAATGCCGGCAATTGTTTGTTGTAAATTGCCATTGCCCGAAGTCCGAATTAAATTGCGCTGGTTTGTGGCCAGCGTAAAAGCCACTTCCGGATGCGCTAAGGCCAACCGATTGACAATATTAATAATATGATTTAATTCCGTATTTACCGTCTTAATATATTTTAAACGTGCGGGAGTATTATAAAATAGATCAGTTACAGTCACTGTCGTCCCTCGCGCCTTAGCGAGGGTGGTTAAACTCTGTTTTTGACCACCATTAATTTTTAAGCAGACGCCTGCATTGTTATCAGTACTGGTCGTTAAAGCAACTTTTGCTACAGCAGCGATGCTAGCCAAAGCCTCGCCGCGAAATCCCAGAGTGTGCACATGAAATAAATCATGTAGATTGCTAATTTTACTAGTGGTATGGGGTAAAAAAGCTAATTCTACTTCTGAGCTCTTAATTCCGGTACCGTTATCGGCAACTTTAATCAATGAAATGCCGGCATCCTTGACTAAAATATCGATTTGACTTGCTTGAGCATCCAGCGCATTTTCGACCAGCTCTTTAATAACTGAGGCTGGTCGTTCAATTACTTCGCCGGCAGCAATCTGATTACTCAAAGTTGCAGGTAATTGTTGAATATGCGCCATTTTCATTCTCCTTTCAGTCCTGCAACTCATTTTGTAATTTGAATAACAAATTCATCGCATCTAGCGGCGTCATTTTCATCAAATTAGCATCTTTCAACTGTTGCAGTAAAGATCTATTTTTAGAAGTCGGCGGTTCGCCAAATAAAGATAGCTGTTCTTCTTTTTCCACTGGTTGACTGGGCTTGGTTTGTTCCGATATTGATTTGGCCGTGGCTGGGGTCGAAGACTTCGTCTGTAAATGAATCGGTTTTTGTTCTAAAGTGGTTAAAATTTGCTGTGCATTTTTCAATAAGGAAGTGGGCAACCCGGCTAACTGGGCTACATGAATACCGTATGATTTATCAGCCGGACCGGGTAAAACTTTATGCAAAAATACCAGCTGACCTTTTTCTTCGGTAGCGTCAACATGAACATTTTTAATATTCGGCCATTGGGCTGCTAAACCCGTCAATTCATGATAGTGCGTGGAAAAGAGAGTTTTCGCCGGGACCTTTTGCGAGAGATATTCTACGATCGCCTGTGCTAAAGCCATGCCGTCATAAGTAGCGGTCCCGCGTCCTAATTCATCAAAAATAATTAAAGAATGGGGGGTAGCATGTTGCAGAGCATCATTAGCTTCCATCATTTCCACCATAAAAGTCGAATTGCCGGCAATTAAATCATCAGCTGCACCAATCCGGGTAAAAATATGATCAAAAATTGGCAACTGCGCCTGCTCTGCGGGTACAAAACAGCCAATTTGGGCCATGATCACAATTAACGCTAATTGGCGCATGTACGTACTTTTCCCAGACATATTAGGTCCCGTAATCAGCAGGATGGAGGTTTTCGCATCCATCGTGATACTATTAGGAATATACTTTTGTTTTCCTAATACTTTTTCGACCACGGGATGACGTCCATTAATCACGGCAATTTTTTCTTGCTGCGTAAATTGCGGGCGTACGTAGTGATACTGTTCACTGACTGCACAAAAACTTTGTAAGACATCTAACGCTGCCAGAGTAGAAGCTACCGTTTGAATATCGGTAATCCGTGCCTTTATTTGCTCGCGTAAATGATTAAACAGCTGATGCTCCAAAACTTTGGATTTCTCTTCTGCTTCTAATATTTTTTGTTCAATCGCTTTTAATTCCGGCGTAATATACCGTTCGGCATTTGTCAAAGTTTGTTTACGCTGATAGCGTTCGGCAGGAACTTGTTTTTTATTAGCATTTGTTACTTCAATATAATAGCCAAAGACTCGATTAAAGCCAATTTTTAAATTTTTAATACCTGTGGCCTGCTGTTCGCTGGCTTGCATTTGGGCAAGCCACTGTTTACCATTTTTCATGGCATCACGATATTGGTCTAATTGCTGATTAAAACCGGTTTTGATTAAATTCCCGTCAGTCACCGAAATCGGCGGATCGTCTACCAAAGTGGTTGTAATGGCTGTAGTTAAATCTTGACAATCAGGCAAATGGGTTAATAAATCATCGACCACCGGCGCTTGAAGATCTAGTAAGGTCGCTTTAATTTTGGGAACCTGTGCTAGAGAAGTCGCTAATTGGATTAAATCACGGGCATTAACATTGCCAAAAGCTACTCGCCCAGCTAAACGTTCCAGATCATAGACTTGGGTTAAATAATCCTGTAAAGATCCACGTTGAAAAAAATTATCTAATAATAACTGAACTAAATCTTGCCGATACTTTAATTTCTTCACTTGCAGTAACGGACGTTGAATCCATTGTTTTAACAGCCGACTGCCCATAGCGGTTTTGGTTTGATCCAAAAGCCAAGTCAAAGTCCCGGAGCGTTTCCCAGTCCGTAAAGAACTAAACAATTCTAAATTACTCTGGACATTATGATCCATTTGTAAGTACTGATGGACTGAATACGCTTGTGCCACCTGGAGATGGGCTAAAGAACGTTTCTGAGTTTCCATTAAATAAGCGATTAAATTGCGGACCGCTTGAATTTGACTAGCGGCCGTTAACTTTTGCGTTACAAATGAGACTTCGGCATAATCTTGTTGCGGCGTTTCCGGTGAAACCATCAAGCCTAATTTCTGCAGCCGTTTGACCTGCTTTTTAGGTAGTTTGGCCGGTACCACCACTTCTTTGCTGCGTAAATTAAGTAATTCATTTTCTACTGATTTAAAATCCGAAAAATTCGTTGCCCAAAATTCTCCCGTAGATAAATCGGTATAAGCAAAGCCCCAGGTTTGCGCTTGCGGAAAAATAGCTCCCAAATAATTGTTTTCTGTACTTTGATTGGGTTTATCATCGAGGCTGGTGCCCGGCGTGACCAATTTGATAATTCCCCGTTTGACCATACCCTTGGCCGTTTGGGGATCTTCTAATTGTTCACAAATGGCGACTTTGTAACCCTTATCCACGAGAATTTCAATATAACTATCCGCCGCATGATGCGGCACACCACACATTGGAATCGGGTCTGCAGCATTTTTATTACGGGCTGTCAAAGTCAGTTCCAAAATTTGTGATCCTTTAATGGCATCATCGTAAAACATCTCATAAAAATCGCCGATTCGATAAAACAAAAATGCATCAGGATAATCTTGTTTAATTTTGAGATATTGCTGCATCATTGGTGTATCTTTGGTTTTTTGTGGCATGAAACAATTTACTCCTAATTCATTCGTAATTTGACATTAATTGGTAAAAGGATGATCTGGATTAATCTGACCCACTTGGATCTGGTTATGTGCTGCTAGATCAAGTAAACAATAATTAATTTGGGGGCGGCCATGATCATCTACTTCATATTTGGTCGGCCGTTGCGTTACGAAGCGTTGAATACTATTGGCTACTTTCACTCCTAAAACACCATCATAAGAACCAGTCATGCCCACATCGGTTACAAAGGCGGTCCCTTTAGGCAAAATTCGTGCATCATTAGTCTGAACATGTGTATGTGTGCCTAACACCGCTCCTACACGCCCATCCACATAATAAGCAAAGGCTGTTTTTTCACTAGTTGTTTCAGCATGAAAGTCAATTAAAACATTGGCCGTGGCTGGGATTTGCGCTAATAAGCGATCTACTGTGCGAAAAGGATCATCCAAAGGATTCATTAAAGCTCGACCTTGTAAATTAATAACAGCTAACTGCTGCTCATTGACCCGTTTGATTACCATTCCTTGCCCGGGAGTCTGTTCTCCCGGGTAATTAGCCGGCCGCAATAAATTATCATTTTGCTGTAATAACGCTTGCACCTCGTACTTATCCCAAGCATGATTGCCTAACGTAATAATGTCGGCGCCGGCATGCAGTAGTGCTTTAAATTGCGGGGCTTTGATTCCGCGACCCTGGGCGGCATTTTCACCATTCACAATGGTCACCTGCGGATGATAACTTTTTTTTAAGGGCGGCAAGTAGGTGGCAATCGCCTGCACCCCAATATCTCCCACTACATCGCCGACAAATAAAACTCGCATAATATTCTCCTAACTAGGTCCCATAATAATTCTAAGCTCTTGACACAGCTTTTGTGATATTTTATATATAGTAACATTTCAACAGAATCTCGGAACATTTCAATTTTAATTCAGTAAGGAACAGTAATGAATCCTAAACGCAAATTCCTTTTTATGAGCACCTTAATCATTACCTTAATCATTAGTCTGATTCCCTTGATGCAACAGACTTGGGCGACTGGTTATGATCCCAAATTTCATATTGCCCGTCTACAAACTTTAGCCCATAATCTGCAGGCAGGACATTTTCCGAATCCGATTGGTTTTGAATATCTTCATACCCTGGGCTACGGTGTCGGCTTTTTTTATAGCAATTTTTTTCTTTATCCTTTCGCCATTTTGGTGGCCTTGGGTTGTGGTGTCGTAAAAGTTTATCTAGCGATGATCATCATTATTTCTATTTTAGCAATTATTACGATTACTTGGACAACTAATGAACTTTTCCACAACTATTATGCCAATCTTTTAGCTGCTCCCTTATATTTACTTTCTAATTATTATCTCACGGCCATCTACACCCGAACAGCTATCGGCGAAGGCTGGGCGTTAATTTTTATTCCGTTGGTTATTTTAAGTTTAGAAAAAATCCGGCAAAACCAATTGCAATTTAAGTTCCTTTTAGCCGGCAGTATGAGTGCCCTGCTCTTGAGTCATATTTTAACTTTTCTTTTGGCTTGTGCCTATGTCCTGCTTTTTAGCCTGCTGAATTTATGGCATAATGCACAATCTCGAAACTTGATCAAAGTTCTATGTCAAAGTGCTGCTTGGGCATTAGGATTATGTGCGGCTTTTTTATTGCCTTTCATCCAACAATATACGGCACAAAAATATACCGATACTACGCGCGCCAATGACGGATCTTACCAAATTATTCATAATGATTTTACGCTCAGCAGTGTCTTTTCCACTTTATTTATTCTTTTTTTGTTGTGTAGTATTTATTTAATTTATCAACAGGTCCAGCATCGGCTAACCGCTCGTTTTCTCGATCAAATCGCAATCATCGCCGGTATATTAACAATTTTTATTTACAGTAATTTTTTAATTCGCGTCGCGGTCAAACTTTTTCAACCTATTGTTCTATTACAAACGGTCATTCGCTTTAATACCCTAATTTTGCCCTTAGAAGTTTTAGTAGTCGCGGGAGTTGCGGGACAAATTATTGCCCAACAGCGCCAGCAAGGTGGCATTCTGGGAGGGATTTTTGTATTAATAGTAGGTTATTTTTTCCTCGTTCCCGTCACTAATAACTACCAATTTTATCAACAACGAAAGGCTTTGATTCCAGCGGATTTTTCACAGGAATATTCTATTAGTATGGGAGAATACCAGCCCGCTAAATTAAATGCGTGGCGCATGCAATTAAGCCATGATCCTACACCGTCAGAAATTGCCCGCCATAATCATTACCGAATTTTACAAAACAACCCTGAACAGCTTCTTATTCAAACGACTAGTTCCGCTGCAGGGAAGACCATCGAATTACCGCGTACCGCCTATCGGGGTTATCGCTACCAAATCCCCCAGCAAAAATCCCAAGAGGCTCAATTTAGTAATCACGGATTACTTGCTATCGAGATCCCACCCCATCGCCAAGCGCTTCAGATTAAAATTTTTTATCAACCCACTAAGCTGGCCCTTCTGGGAGCGGTTTTAAGTAGTGTTACCAGTGGCTTCTTCTTGTATTGCATCCTTTGCCGTAAAGTTTAATCAAATGGCCTGGACTGGATTTTTAGCCACAACTGATTAGCTTTTCATTTGGAGTGGTCAATTTTCCTTTTTACTAATTCCTGACTGGAGAATTGCTATTGAACATAAAAAAAGTTTCTTCTTGAGTAAGAAACTTTTTGATATCTGTATTCCACTATTTCTGAAAGCAAACGTTCAATTACTTCCACCACAGCAGTTGAGAAAACACAATCTAGGATAAAAATGACTGCGCGCGCTTATACTAGCTAGAAGCAGGGTGGGCTGTCATCGATTGCTCCAAGGCTTGAACATCAGAAATAATTTGTTTGGCCGTTAAATGATTAGCTGCATAACTTTCAAAGAGCGGAGTTTGATCAGTATAAATTCGTTTTTGCCCATAATTTAAAACTTTCACCTTTTTTGGACCCAGATAGGCTGCTACTTTTTGTCCAAAACCACCATCTAAAATATTATCTTCCAGCGTAACTATAATTTCATGTTCCTCAGCTAATTTAGTTAGGGTTGCTTCATCTAAGATATTAGCGGCCAGCGGATTAACCAACGTCGCCTGCAGTTGGCTAGCAATTTTTTGACCTAATTGATAAAAATCTCCTAGCGCCAAAATAGCAATTTTTTGACCTGGTTGAACATGATAGTGAATCGTTGTGTAATCTGTAGTCACGGTCTGCTGATCCCTTAAGGGCACCTCTTGTGGCATTTTAATGGCTACCGGGTGCTGCTTTTGGTTAATGGCCCATTCCAACATTGCTTGTTCCTCTGCTAAAGTAGTCGGTGCTAGATATCGCCAATTAGGCAGATTAGCAAGCATGACTTGATCAAAAATACCTAAATGAGTTTTGGATTGATCGGAAATATTCCCCCCAGAAACTAACATTACTACGGGCAAATCATTTGCAGCCACATCATGGGATAATTGATCAAAAGCTCGTTGTAAAAACGTCGACTTTTCCATTAAAATCGGTGTGCCACCTGCACGGGCAAACCCAGCGGCCAAAGTTACCGATTCTTGTTCGGCAATACCCACATCTAAATAATGATCGGGGTATTGCTTTTTAAATTGATCCAGCTCAAAAGCACCTGGAATTGCCGCTGTAATGGCCATAATGTTTTGTCCGGCCGCAATCTGGGATTGAATGACCTCTAGGGCGACTGAATTCGGATTGGGTGTCTTAGGCTTTGGATTTAAGGGATTGTCATTTGCTAAATTAAACGGACTGACCCAGTGATGCGCTTCCTCGGCTTGAATGGCCGGCTCATAACCTTGGCCTTTGAGTGTATTAATGTGTAACAAAATCGGATGGTCAACATCTTTAACCGCCTGAAAAGCAGCAATCATAGCTGCTAAATCATTGCCATCGGCTACATAACGATAATCAAATCCCATCGCTTGAAAAGGATTTTCGGGAGTTTGGCCGTTGGAATCTCGGAGTTTTTGTAAAGCGGTAACTATTCCACCGACGTTTTTATCAATCGACCATTGGTTATCATTAACTACTATTACCAAATTGTGTGGTTCAATGGCGGCATTGTTCAAACCCTCAAAGGCCAGCCCCCCAGTCAAAGAACCATCACCGATTAAGGCCATTATATTTTCCTGACCGCCTCTTAAGTCCCGAGCTTTGGCCATTCCTGTTGCCAAAGCAATGGAAGTGGAAGTATGTCCAATTGCAAAATCATCATAAGGACTCTCGTCTGGCTTGGAATACGGCGAAACATCCGTATAACAATCAGGATCCAGCCAAGCCTGGGCCCTTCCAGTCAGCATTTTATGTGGATAGGTTTGATGCGACACATCCCAAACAATTTTATCCTGGGGCGCATTAAACACATAATGGTAAGCAATCGTGGCTTCCACAATCCCCAAATCTGGCCCCAGGTGACCTCCTTGAGCAGCATCTTTTTCCACAATTAAGGTGCGAATTTCAGCAGCTAATTGATTCATTTCAGCAAGACTCAACTTTTTAAGATCCTGGGGTCCGGCAATTCGGTTTAATAAAAAATTTTTATGCTGGTTCATTGACTTTCAATCCCCCTCTTTTATTGCTTATTATACAATGATGCGGTAGAAATACTGCAATTGCTTAGATATTTCTTTGTTCAAAAAAAACCTCTGGAAGAACCTATTGATTCCTTCTAGAGGTTTTTTAAAAAAGGTTAAGACTTAAATTACATCATACCGCCCATGCCGGCAGAAGCATTTGGATCAGCTGCTGGAGCATCATTCTTTGGTTCCGGTTTGTCAGCTACGACAGCTTCGGTTGTCAAAATCAAAGCTGAAACACTAGCTGCATTTTGTAAAGCGGAACGAGTTACTTTAGTTGGGTCAATAATTCCTGCATTAATCATATTTTCCCAATTGTCAGTTGCGGCATTGTATCCTGTTTCGAGTTCTTCGCCCTTCATATGTTCAACAATGACAGAACCTTCTTTACCGGCATTTTCCGCAATTTGACGTACCGGTGCTTCTAAAGCCCGTTTTACAATATTGATACCTGTTTGCACATCACCATCAGCTTCTTCAGCTAATTTGGTAACTGCTGGAATGACATCCATTAATGCGGTACCACCACCAGCAACGTAGCCTTCTTCAACTGCGGCGCGGGTTGCGTTCAACGCATCTTCAATCCGGTATTTACGTTCTTTTAATTCAGTTTCAGTAGCAGCACCAACTTTGATCACGCCAACGCCACCAGCTAATTTAGCTAAACGTTCTTGTAATTTTTCCCGATCGAAATCCGAAGTTGTATCGCTAATTTGTTTTTTGATCAATTCTACTCGTTCGTCAATTGCTGCTTTGGAACCAGAGCCTTGAACAATAGTCGTATTATCTTTAGTAACTGTTACACGACCAGCTTGACCTAATTGATCAATTGTGGTGTCTTTGAGTTCTAAACCTAAATCAGAAGTAATGACGGTGCCGCCAGTTAAAATAGCGATATCTTCTAATTGTTCCTTACGACGATCACCAAAACCAGGAGCCTTTACCGCAACTACGTTGAAAGTACCCCGAATCTTGTTCAAAACTAAAGTAGGTAAAGCTTCACCATCTACATCATCAGCAATAATCAATAAAGCCTTGCCTTGTTGAACAATGGACTGCAATAATGGTAAAACATCTTGAATATTGGAAATCTTTTTGTCGGTAATCAAGATGTAAGGATTTTCCAAATCAGCTTCCATCTTGTCATTATCGGTAACCATGTATTGTGACAAGTAGCCTCGATCGAATTGCATACCTTCTACTACATCAGAAGTTGTTTCAATACCTTTGGATTCTTCAATGGTAATAACGCCATCGTGACCCACTTTTTCCATGGCGTCCGCAATTAATTCACCAACTTGCTCACTGGAAGAAGAAACAGCAGCTACTTGAGCGATTTGATCGCGACCTTCAACTTTATGAGAGATCTTGTGTAATTCATCAACTGCTACTTGTGTTGCTTTTTCAATTCCGGTCCGAATCCCTACCGGGTTAGCACCAGCAGTTACATTCTTCATACCTTCTTGAATAATAGCTTGTGCTAAAACAGTAGCTGTAGTCGTACCATCACCAGCAGTATCATTAGTTTTCGAAGCAACTTCAGAAACTAACTTAGCACCCATGTTTTCAAAATGATCTTCTAATTCAATATCTTTGGCAATTGTCACACCATCATTGGTAATATTAGGTGAGCCATAAGATTGTTCTAAGACCACGTTACGTCCTTTAGGTCCTAAAGTAGTTTTTACTGTATTTGCTAATTTATCCACGCCTCGTAACATTTGACCGCGAGCGTCTTCAGAAAATTTAATTTCTTTTGCCATAACTTTTTTCACCTCAAAGTATTTTCAATTTTCAATTATATTAAATTAATCAATAATTGCCATGACATCTTTTTCATGCATGACCAAATATTTGTTACCTTCATATTTAACTTCTGAACCAGCGTATTTATCGTATAAAACTTTATCGCCTTTTTTAATGTTCAGTGGAATAATTTTCCCATCGGGAGTTTGAGCGCCATCACCGACAGCTACAACTTCACCAGTTTGAGGCTTTTCTTTGGCGTTATTGGCTAAAACGATGCCACCAACTGTTTGTTCTTTTTCTTCATCAACTTGAACTAAAATGCGATCACCTAATGGCTTTAACAAGATAATCCCTCCAAAAAATTATTTCTTTTAGCACTTTTAGCACTCGTTTAATATTAGTGCTAACCAACAATTAATATAATAGCATGTTTTTAGATTGTTGCAAGTCTTTCTATAAATTTTTTTCAGGTTAATCATTGACATCAAACATGTGGTACTTGCGGGCATAATTATTACCAAAGGTGACATCATATTCCAATAAACGATAATCTTGGTAAACTTGAGTTTTGGTCCAAGCATTTTTAGTAGCAGAATTTTTTGGTTCTGTGGCCTGATGAGGGTCTGTATCTGTTCGGGCCGTATATTGTTTGCCTTGCGCATCAATTTGCAGTGGCTTAGTCAGCACTGGAATTTGTTGTTGTAATTGAATTAACATATTATAAAACGGTGTTAGTGGATAGCCTAATTGTTGTAACAACAACAAAGACATATAATTCGGTGAAAAATAATCATAGTTATGCTGAGTTAAAGGAAAATTAGCCACCATCACAAACGGGGTTGCATGCGAGTTCAAAGTGTCAGCTTTATATAAATCATCGTATATTCCATCACCCGGATAATGATCCCCGTACATAACAATCAAAGTTTTTTCTTTAGCCTTTTGATAATGGTTTACTAAATGTTCAAAGGCTCGATCAGAAGCATTAACTTCTTGAAAATAAGCTTGCAATCGATTGGTCTTATCTTGATCATTAGCCACCGGTGATTCTAAAGTGAAAGTCGCATTACTTCCCTTAGCGGCCTCAAAAGGCATATGATTTTGCATGGTAATCATCAAACTAAACTGCCGGGTTCGTTTTTGTTGGGCATAAAAATTCGGATATGCTGAAGCATCAGAAGTATAAAGGCCATATGGTGATTGCTTTAAACCCTTTAATTGATTATGATCGCGAAATTGTTTAATTCCTAATCCCGGATAGACTTGGCGGCGGCGATACATTGTCCCGGAATAAGGATGATAAGCTTGCGATTGATAATGCGCCGCATCTAAATAATGCATTAGACTCGGGAAGTAACTCTTTTTGGAAAGAATATCCTGGTAAGGTGTATTATTTAAAAAGTAATTAGAAAAACCAGTATTCGCTTCAAATTCAATATTCGCTGTGCCGCCGCCAAAGCCAGGACTAATCATATAACCGGAAGCTTGATTTTCAGCAGGATTATCTAAAATTTGCGTCAGATAAGGCATTGGATTTTGTGTTCCTGTAAGTGGATAACGATCCGCGGTTCGTTCTGGATTTGTTAAAGATTCATTTAAAATATAAATGATATTAACATCCGCAAATTTTTTGCCTTGATTCTGCTGAGCCAAACCATTGCGGTAACGTTTAGCGATCGTTGCCATTGTAGCGGCACTATAATTCTGCGGACGAGTCATGGGATCCGTTTTAATATTAAAAGTAAAAGCCACTAGCGAACCGCAATTTTGATAGTTAGCTAATTGTTCGTGGTCAATATTTGCCATACCCCATTGGGCTAATTTAACAGCCGCGAAAGATTTAGAATTACCCGCCTGGGAAAAAAGAGTTAATAGTCCGCCCAAGCTGACTACAACCAAAACGCGTAGCGGCCAAACTAAAGTATGATAATTCCACCATAGCGGTCGGCTCCAGCGGTGTAACAAATATGCCACCAGAAAAATCAGCAGAATGGTCCCTAACAACAAAAAGATGGCTTTCAATTTAATCATTTGAATTAAATCACCTGCTTGACCAGCCATCAAAAAATCACTCGGCAGCAAGGGTTCGGAACGCGAAACAATTTTGGTATAATCAACAAAAATGAAAATTATTCCTAAACTAGTCGCAGTAGCTAAACCTAACCAATAATCACCGATGAGCGTGATGATTAAACTCACTAAACCTAATGCTACTCCATAATTAACCCAAAAAACTGGACTGCTTCCATCAAAGAAGCGAGTCCAGGTTTCCAGAAAATTTTTCCAAAATGCTCCTGTGAGCGCCAATTGTAAGGCAAAGTACAGCAAATAAGCTGCCAGCCCTAAAACCAGCAGGCGCAACAGGGCATAGCCACTTTGAATTAGTACCTTTTTACGCAAAAAAGCTCCTTTCCAATTGGAAATATCTACAAGCCATTTGTCACTGCCCGCTTGGGATCTCGCCCATTACAAGCTAATGAATGCTCGGCAAAATCACGGTTAGATTCTGCACCATACGCATAAAGCTTTAGCCAGCTATTAGTCAAATATCCTGTAACACAAAACTACAAGCTGTTGTCAAGCCTGTATAGTCCTCTTGTGGGTAATTTTCAGAATTTTAAGAACCCCAAAAGTATCATAGATGGTGGAGTAGAATTTCCAATCTGACTATTTCCAATTTTTTTATTTTGAACTGATATGAAATGTTTTAAATGAAAAATTTATTGTAGTTGCTGCAAGTATGAAATGCAAGCCCCGTTTTTCCACAATCAATTCTAAAGAAAAGCTCGGCTGAAGACGGAATTGAGCCAATAACCATCTAAAAAACGTTCGACTAAAGGGCAATAATCCTCCGGACAATTCGGTTACTGACACAATAATCCATCAATTAATATCCTATTTTCAAACTCTAAGCCTCTAACAAACTTACTGTTGTTTTAAGCTGAGTAATTATCCAAGAAATAAATCAACGTCTGTAATTCATTAGCTAAATCCACATTATGCACCCGGACATTTTCGGGAGTTGAAATCCGCAAAGGTGTAAAGTTTAAAATGCCCTTCACATGTGCTTGCACTAACCGATCTGTGACTACTTGGGCACTGCCCACCGGAACCGACAAAATAACAACATCAATTTGTTGCTCATGTAAATGCTGCGCCACATCTTGAATATCATAAACCGTGATTTGATTAATCTGCGTGCCAATTTTGGCCGGATCACTGTCAAAAGCAGCTACGATTTTAATATTATTAGTCTGCGAAAAATTATAATTTAATAGCGCATGGCCTAAATTACCAACACCCACTAGAGCTACTTTCGAAGTCTTATCTTGGTTCAATAATTTTTTAAAAAATTCCACCATAGGTTCCACTTCATACCCGTAACCTCTTTTGCCCAATGATCCAAAATAAGAAAAATCACGACGAATGGTGGCACTGTCAACTTGGACGGCCTTGGCTAGTTCTGTAGAAGAAACTTTTTGATTATGAGAATCACTTAAAAATTGAAAATAACGATAGTATAATGGAAGTCGCTTAATTGTAGCATTTGGAATTTTGTATTGCGCCATAATAAACCCTCTTGTGATTTTTTTAAGTTATACCTTAAAGTATCACGCAACTAATATCACAATGTCAACCAGTTCGAATCATTTATTATGAAGGAGTTTTAAATTGTTAATTGTTCAAGGTCAAAATATTGCTCTTAACTTTGGAAGTGACACCCTTTTTCAAAAAGTCAATTTTCAAATCGCCGAACAAGCCCGTGTAGGCTTAGTGGGCCCTAATGGCGCCGGCAAATCAACCCTTTTAAAAATTATTAATCAAGAACTAGCGCCCAGTGCTGGCAAGATAATTTATAAAAATAATCTGCGGATGGGCTACCTCGCGCAAAATCCCCACTTCCATTCGCACAACACCATTTATCAGGAAATGGAACACATTTTTGATTATCTCAAACAAGATGAACAACGACTCCATCATTTGGAAAAGCGTTTGAGCGAATTAACGGATACCACCACTCCCCAAGCCCAGGAACTGTTGCACCAGTATGATCAATTACAAATTAAATTTAAAGATGAAAATGGTTATGGCTATCGTTCGGAAATTCGTTCTGTATTAAGTGGTTTTGGTTTCCCCGAAAGTCGTCAACAAGAACCTGCCTTAAATCTATCGGGCGGTGAACAATCCCGCCTGGCTTTTGCCCAAATGTTATTAGAGCCCCACGAATTATTAATTCTGGATGAACCTACCAACCATCTGGATATTGATACTTTAAACTGGTTGGAAAAATATTTACAAACCTATCAGGGGGCCTTATTAATAGTGTCCCATGATCAATACTTTTTAGATCATACCGTCAACGAAGTATACGCCCTGGAAAATCAAACGCTCAAACATTACTCCGGTAATTATAGTGCTTATTTAGCCCAACGAGACAAAGATCTTGCTTTAGCTTGGAAGGCATATAATAAACAGCAAGAAGAAATCCAAAAAACCGAAGCTTTCATTCAAAAAAATATCGTTCGCGCGTCAACTACTAAACGTGCTCAAAGTCGCCGCAAACAATTGGCTAAAGTTGACCGCTTAGCCAAACCCAAATCGCTCCAACCTCACGTGCGCTTTCAATTTACGACCCAACAAACTAGCGGCAATGAAGTCCTCAAAGTCAAGGATTTACAAACCGGGTATCAGAATAATGAGTTAAAACAAGATATTACTTTTACACTGAAAAAGCACGAACGCTTAGGCGTCATTGGGCCTAATGGTGTGGGTAAGTCAACCTTAATTCGAACTTTAATTGATCAAATTCCGCCATTACAGGGAACTATCAAATGGGGAACTAATGTGACCGTCGGCTATTATGATCAAAATCTCAATCAATTAAATTCCAACAAAGACGTCCTACATGAAATTTGGGATGAACATCCGACAATCGATGAAAAAGAGATTCGAAATATTTTAGCTTCCTTTCTCTTTCAAGATGATGATGTGTTTAACATTGTGCATGATTTGTCCGGAGGCGAAAAGGCCCGCTTGACATTATGTAAATTGGCTTTGAAACATGATAATTTACTGATTATGGACGAACCGACTAACCACTTAGATATTCAAAGTAAAGAAATTTTAGAACAAGCTTTGCAAGACTTTGCCGGCACCATTTTATTTGTCTCACATGATCGTTACCTCTTAAACAAAATTTCTACCCGCATTTTAGAATTAGAACCGCAACAAAGCACACTGTATTTAGGTAACTATGACTATTATCTGGCTAAAAAAGCGGAAGTTCAAGCATTGGCGGCCAGTCAAGATAAGCCGGATTTAACCACCACTGCTCACCCGACAACTGGTCAACAAAACTATCAACAAAACAAGTTACGCCAACGCCAAGAGCGCAAACGTCAACGCCAAATCACCGCCTTGGAAACTCAAATTGATCAGCTGGAACAACAAATTACAACTTTAAATCAAGCCATGGCTCAACCCGAGAATTTAAAAGATTACACTAAACTTCAAGAGCTGCAACAACAAATTACCACCTTAACTCAGCAAAAAAATAACGCCGAAGATCAATGGGCCCAGCTAATTGAATAAACTTGAACGCCATTTTTCGTTTTATTAATTACTGCCGGCCACCAAGTCTGCTCTATCAGTGAGCCAATTTACTGACAATCCCTCTATTCAAACAAGCTGGAAGTAATTAATCTGCATGCTGCCTTGCCGTAGTGCGCAGCTTTTTATTTTTAGCCAGGAACCAAAAACCTGCTGTCTCTGATAGACAGCAGGTTAAAATTTTTTTATCTGGGACAGCATTGTGTAACTAGTGCACAAAGCTTTTTGCCAGGCAACTAATCTTCTGTTTGATAAGCAAAATCCAGACTGGGATCCGCATTTAAAGTCAAATCACTAAAGTTCCGCTGCTGATAGGCCACGGCGGCATAAGCCCCAATCATGGCTGCATTATCACCACATAACCGCAAGGGTGGAAAAATCAGTTCTACTTGTGGGGTCAATTCTGCGGTTAATCGTTCGCGCAAACCCGAATTAGCCGCTACTCCTCCTGCAACTATCAGTTGTGCACAAGGATACTGCGCCAAAGCCCGTTTAGTTTTAGTGACTAAAATATCAAGCACATCATTTTGAAAACTGGTTGCAACATCCTTTTTATTAATCGGTGCGCCGATTTGTTGGGCATGATGCAGCGTATTAATGACAGCACTTTTAATACCACTGAAACTAAAATCCAAATTATCTTCCTGCAACATGGCGCGCGGAAAATCATACGTATCTTGTCCTTCATGAGCCCATTGATCTAAAGTTTTCCCAGCGGGATATTTAACGCCTAATAAACGGCCTACTTTATCATAGGCTTCACCGACAGCATCATCGCGGGTATCTCCCAAAATATGAAATTGGCCCGGAGCACTAACACGTACTAACTCGGTATGACCTCCGGAAACTACGAGCGCCAAAGCGGGATATTGTAGGGACTTTACTAAATTAGCTGCATAAATATGTCCTGCCAAATGATTTACACCAATTAACGGTAGATCATGGGCCCAACTAACGGCTTTAGCAGCCATTAGTCCTACCAATAACGATCCGACTAGCCCCGGCCCATAAGTTACGGCCACGGCGGCTAACTGTTCATACTTTATATGTGCTTCTTGTAAAGCCAATTGAGTACAATGAATAATTTGTTCAACATGATGACGACTAGCTACTTCCGGCACTACACCGCCAAAACGTTGATGGCTTTTAATTTGGGTTGCGATGATATTGGATAGAATTGTTTTTCCATCTTGGACTACGGCCACACTCGTTTCATCACAACTACTTTCAAAAGCTAAGATATTAATTGGGTTCTGAGATGTCATGCACTACTCCTTTGTTAATGGTCGACTCATGAAAATGGCATCATGGTGGATCATAGGATAATAATTTTTTAATAATTTAATGGGCTGAAAACCCAATTGCAAATACAATTTTTGGGCCGCCTGGTTGTTATAGTCGACTTCTAAAGTCAGCTCCGGATAATCAAAATTTTGACAATAATCAATCATAACCTGTAACAACAAATGCCCCCAACCTTGATGTTGATCATGCGGCAAAATTGCTAAATAAGTAATATGTGCCCGCTCAAAGAAATCACACCCAATAAAACCGATGACATGGGTCGGTGTCTGTGCTAACAAATACAACCGGCGCCGATTAGCCAATTCCGAATAAAAAGTGGCTAATTGCCAGGGTGGAACTGCATACACTTGCTTTTGAATACTGTCTAAAAGTTGAGCGTCTTGTAACGTCGCTTGCCTAATATCTACCAGCTGCCCTTGATGCTCCAGTTGTTGAGGCACAAACACTAACGGTGTAAAACTATGCCATGACCACCAATGTTTAAACATCTTCCACATAATTTGAGGAACTATTGACAGAATGAGTTTGTGACCAAATTAATTCTGCTTGCGTTTGCCTTAAATAATGCGGCACAAATTGATTGAGATCAGTAATTACTGCTGCCTGTAATCCCAGCGTAATTAAAGATTCCGGCTGAGGCTGATAACAATCTATAAAGCGCACCTGAGTGCCCAAACTATTTTTAATCTGTTCTTGAAAATCGGCACGTAAATCATAAATAAAACAAAGCGGCTGGTCAATTTGGTGTAATTCTTGTAATAAAGTCGCTAAAGCCAAGTGCTGATCTTCAACGACTGTTTCTAGTTGTTCTTGTTCATTAAATCTATATACTCCGGCAAAGACATTGTGATTTCGAGCATCAAACAACGGTACTAAATAACCTTTTGTCGGGCCGACATTTTGAGCTAAAACGGCTAAGCTGGAAACTCCTACTAATTCTTTATGCAAAGTCCAAGCTAACATTTTAGCTGTAGTGACCCCAATTCGCAAACCTGTATAAGATCCCGGACCTTGGGCTACAATAATTCGATCTAAATCTTGCGGCTGCCAACCAGCCTGTTGCACTACTTGATCAACGGCCGGCATTAAAGTCACACTATGTGAATGTTGGTTTTCATAACTGACTTGTGCGATTAAGTGGTGATCACTTGCACTAGCTACTGTTAATGAGCGATTAGAAGTATCAAGTGCCAATAAATTCATATCGATTTCTCCTTAATTGCTTATATTTTAGCATAAAAAAAGCCGCCTGCTGGCGACAATGGTCCGCGCTCTATTCCTCAAACGTGTAATGGTGTTTTTTTAACCAGTGAAAAACTCCTATTAAAACACCAGTTTGAATGGGAATAAAAAGCAGCTCTTTCCATAAACGCATCCAAAATAAAGTTTTAAAAGAAATCTTCGTTAAAAAACTAACCCATAAGGTATTGCAACCCAAATTGACTACTAATAAAGCTACCACCGTCACTGCCAACAACCGCCACCATCGAATGGGCCGTTCATATAAAAATTGTCCGTATAGCCAACCTAATAATGCCGCTGACAAAGTAAATCCCCAGAAGAAACCGCCTTGCGGTGGAAATAAAATATTGCCCAAAATATCTGTCACGATCCCTACCAACATCGAGCGCGCCGGTCCAAAATAGTAACCTATTAAGGCAATAATAACAAAGCTAAAACCGATTTTTAAAAAACTAGGCCCGATGGTTAAGCGACTCAGAATTAATTGCAGGGCAATTAAAACTGCTAAATCAGTTAAAGCTCTCGTTTTCGTGATACTTTGTAATTTATTCATTTCAGCATCTCCTTGGCGGAGTTGCCACTGCAAATCGTGGCGAATGCGGAAATAAAACCGCAAGCTCAGGCTTTTCGTTCAGTGTTCACATTCCGTTCCACTGACACTTAACGCTTTATTTCCTACTCCAGATTATTAATTAAACTCTAATGTATCATAATTTACGTAGTTAGTGCTAAAATTGGACTAATTCTTTTTATGAGGAGCTATTTTTGTGACTAAAAAAATTCTTATCCTTCACACTGGTGGCACTATTTCCATGTCAGAAGATGCTACTGGTAAAATCAAACCCAATGCCCAAAATCCCTTGGCAGAACTACCTTTGGACTCGCAAGGGCAAATCCAATTAGTAACTGAAGAAATTTTCAATTTGCCTTCGCCTCATATTACCCCTGCGCATATGCTGCGGCTATCACAAAGACTCCGTCAAGCAGCTGCCGAAGGTTTCGATGGTGCCGTAGTGACCCATGGCACTGACACTTTAGAAGAAACCGCCCTCTTTTTAGATTTAACTTTAACCAGCACAATGCCCGTAGTAGTCACTGGGGCCATGCGTTCCTCCAATGAAATTGGCAGCGATGGTTTATATAATTTTCGCACGGCGATCATGGTAGCCAGTGCCAATGCCTCTGTGGGTAAGGGTGTCGTGGTTGTCATGAATGATGAAATTCATTCGGCCCGCTACGTGACTAAAACTCATACCACTAATGTTGCAACCTTTCGCACGCCGACGTTTGGCCCCATTGGTATTGTGTCAGAAGGTCATGTCAATTATATGCAAACAATCAATCCACAACCTCATTTACCAATCGAAAAAGTAATAACTGAGGTCTATTTGATTAAAGCCTATGCCGGCATGACCGGGACTTTATTTCAAGCTCTCAACCAACCTACCACTCGCGGAATTGTCATCGAGGCTCTAGGTGCTGGTAATCTTCCGCCCCAAACACTTGCTGCCTTACAAGCTTTAGTGCACCAGAATATCCCCTTGGTGTTAGTTTCCCGCTGTTTCAATGGAATTGCCGAACCCGTATATGATTATCAAGGCGGCGGGGTCAATCTGGCACAAATGGGAATTATCTTTTGTCGTGGTTTAAATGGCCCCAAAGCGCGGATTAAATTATTAGTTGGTCTCAGTGCAGGGTTGCAAGGTTCTGCCCTGAAAAAGTATCTCAATAGTTAAATTTTCTGGAATTTTTGCATAAAAAAGCACTACTCAAAAATAGTAGTGCTTTTTTGAATTATAAAAGTTTTAAGAAGATGGAGGCGATGACCACCGACGCGATAGAAACAGTGGCAAAACCACCCACCAGCATTTTAGGCATCATACTGTCTAATAAGTACTGTGTTTCACCTTCACTAGTAGCTAAATCTTCAACGATTTCTTTAGTTAAAACATAGTCCATAGGGAAGCCAAAAAGTGCTGTTAACGAACAACAATAAGCCATCTGCCAAGACATGTGAAATGGTTTAGCTAACAAGAAAGAGGCTAAGAACATCCCGATCAGGCCTAAAACAATCAAAACCAAGACTTGGATAAAAATCGGACCCATCTGTTTTGGTGAAAGCAAAGATAATTGAGAAAAACCATAAATCATAATGCCGTATAAAATCCAGTTATAAATACGGGCCTTTTCCAAAGCTTCATCTTCCAGAAACCCAATTTGGTGCGCCACCACTCCAAATAATAAACACATCACATTCGGATTAATAACGTTATTTAATAATTTAGCAAAGGCGGTAGCTAACACGGCTACAAAAGCTACTTTAGCGATGATAAAGGCGGCAGTATCATAACGTTCCGGTACAGTAAAAATTGTTTTTCTAGCTGGTCCTTCCATAATGGCTGCACTGGAATCGGAGTTCGCGCCCGCCTGAGCAATTTGTTCTTGTAGTTTGGGATCACCGCGAAACTTTTTAATCAGCCGTTTGCCTTCCTGCTTCAACAAAGTAGATGTTAACGGATAACCGACTAAGGAGTGCGTTACCATCATTGCAATAGGTAAGGCTACTAGCGTCATTATCCCTTGTTCCCGTAATCCATTAGACATTAACAAAGCAGCCACAATGCCACCAGTTAATGGTGGCACCGCCGCAACCACCGTATGCCAATCAAACAATTTAGTTCCGACTAACATTGTCAAAATAATTGTCCCACAGACCCCCAAAAGGGCAATACATACTGCACGCCACTGCTGCAAAAGTTTCTTTAAACTCATGAGCGTTCCTAAGTGGACTAAACTTAAAGCCATAAACATATTTACAGCGGTCATATTAAACGATGCCTGAGCTGATAAGTCCTTGGGGAAAATCGTCCAATAACCAACAACGAATAACATAGCCGATACAAAGACTGAGGGCAAATAAGCATGGGTTATTTTTGACACCCATTCTCCTACAAAAATACAGCCCATGACCGCAAAAATGGCTGCCAATGCTGTCATAATTCCATCTCCTTTATTTTATAATTTGATTTGACTTAAGATACCACAAATATTATGATAAATCCATTAAAATATTTAATTTAAATTAGAGGAGTGTTAAAAATGGGAACAACGTTATATTATAATTGCCAGCTATTTGATGGGTCCAAGAATGAAATTCAAGCTAACGCCTGGTTTTTGGTAGATGAAACTGGCAAAATTAAGCAAACTGGTACCCAAGCTGCACCTGAGGCTGAACAAAAAGTTGATTTACAACAAAAATTTGTCATGCCTGGTTTAATTAATTGCCATACCCACATTACAATGAATCCCAAAACCGGTGATGGTGGAACTGCGGCCAACGTAGTAGCCTCAACTGTGCTAGCCGTACAAAACTTGCAATCATTGCTGCATTCCGGTGTTACTTACATTCGAGAGTGTGGTAGTACTTACGATATTGATATTACTTTGAGTCAATTAATCCAAAATAAACGCCTTACAGCCGCTCCGGAAATTATGCCTTCCGGACGTCCATATTCGATGACTGGCGGCCACGGCGACTTCCCCAACTTTGGTCATTTAGTCGATTCTCCCGATGAAATGCGCAAAGCTGTACGGCAGGGCTTGAAAAAAGGTGCCAAAGCAATTAAAGTCATGGCTACCGGCGGGGTTATGACTCCCAATGACTTCATGGATGATCCACAATTAAGTACGGCAGAAATTCATGCCGCCGTAGAAGAAGCCCACCACAAAAATGACATCGTGGCGGCTCATGCGGAAGGCAATCCCGGCATTTTGAATGCAATCAAAGCCGGGGTAGATTCGATTGAGCATGGCTTTTATGTTAACGATGAAGAAATCGACTTAATGTTGGAACAAGGCACTTACCTAACCCCAACTTTTATCGCCGCTTGGGCTATCCCGGAATATGGTCACGGCATTTTGCCTGATTGGGAAGTGAAAAAAGCCGCAGATGCATTAGATGATTTATATAAAAATATCGGCCATGCTTATCATCGCGGAGTTCCTATTACTTTGGGAACTGATGCTGGGACTCCATTTAATGAATTTTTCCAAACCCCAGTGGAGCTGGAATTAATGGTCGAACATGGTTTTAGTAATTTTGATGCCCTGCAAACTTCAGTTAATTCCGCCAAACTGATGAAAATTGATCAAGAATACGGAACCTTGGCCGCAGGTAAATTTGCCGACTTTTTAGTATTAGATGAAAATCCTTTACAAAATATCAAGGCAGTACAACAAGAAGATAAACAAGTGTACAAAAAAGGCCAATTGGTATAACTGACTGCCTCCCAATCAAGTTGCCTCCAACTCCGTCGTGAAGTGCACTGGGTCTTTAATAATGCGCCCTTCAGAGCCGTAACCCCGTACATTTTGAATTAATTTAAATTAAACTTTTCCAATTTCCGCAGAGTTACAATGATTAACTTACAATATAAAGCCGTGCAAAACGTCAATCGGGTCTAAGCAGGATTAACGCCCAGATTAGCGATTGATGCCTTATCTAATCAGCTTTTTCAAAAGTAATCCTCCCCACTATAATTTGCGTAGTGGGGAGGATTTTTATAGTTATAAATCAAGAAAAAACATCTTTTCAGGGGCTAACTGAGGAGGTTTCGTTATAGCGAGCTTATTCCAAACGTAATTGTTGGCGTAAGCGGGCCCGCTGTTGGCGTAAATAACGCTCACTGACCTTTAACTTTGCCGCCAAATGTTTCAAAGTTAGTCCTTGACAATAGTGCTGTTGTAGAATAATTAATTGTAATCTAGTCAATTGCGGGACGAGTTGTTCTACTGCTAACCAGTGATCAATTATATTGGCAGTCGTGGCGTTAACAGCGAGCTGTTGCGGTAAAAAAGAATCATGAATTATTTGACGATGCGCAGCTTGGGCTCGCCACCAATCCAGAGCACGCCAGACGATTTTTTGAAAAATAAACGGATTAAACTGTTTTAATTCTAATTGACTGTGGGCCCAAGTTTGAGCATATAACAGATAACTTTCTTGCAGTGCATCATCAAAGATGGTTTGCCCTAAGACAATGTGCCCCCGTTTTAAAGCACCTTGAATTAAGGCCCGATGGTCGAGCGCTAAGGTAAAACCAGTTGCTAAATCATGGGTAATCATGTGAAATAATCCTTTACTATTTATTCCACAAGCGCTTATGGTGCAGTTAATTTACCATTTTCGACGCTGTCATGTTACCCGCCAATCTGCATTAACATTACAATTGGATGACTATTGGTCACCACAGATAACGATGTCCCATTAACAAAGCAGACCATTCGTGAACGACTTGTTGTTGCATTTGCGCAGACCAAGAAAATTCAGGTAACGCCACAACTTGTTGCAAAGTCCAGATTTGAAAAGTTTGTAAAAACCGTTTACTCTCCGCAGCTGTGGGCGGCAAGTTTTTATGTAATGTACAAGAACACTGCTCAAATAACCAAAGTAAATTGCGTACTGTTGAAGCTTGTAATTGATAACCTAAATTCTGCACTAATTGGACCGTCAACCAGTAACAGTAATGTGCTAAATAACAAGCATCGTGAATCGCCCTTAAAAGACTGCGCTGAGAACTATAAGCAAATTGTAAATGGTAATGATTGAGAGTTTGAAATTGAACCCATTGGGCGGCCCGATTTTGGAAAAAATATCGTTGCCAATGCAACCCTATCCAATCACTTGTTGTTTGTTGGGCCCCATGTAACGGTAAATACACCGCATTCCCCAAGATTAACGGTAAAAAGCGGCGGCGTTGATGATACAAAAGTAGAATACGGGACAGATGCAGATCGACCAAATTGTGATGCAAAAAATGATTAATTAATTGCCGAGTCGTCCGATGAGTGAGCAGACAACCAAACTTAGCATCTACTATTACTGTGGACCATTCACACTGTGCACGTGTCCGCAAATCATATAAGGCCATTACTGTTGGAGTTAAAGGAAATTCATCATCAATTGCCATATGCCGTAAAGCGCGGGGCGATAATAAAAAAGATTTTGTCAAAATTTTATCTAACCAATAGTCATTGGGTAGTAGCATGTACTTTGTTCCTCCGATCCATAATTTTGAAACCTGGCACTTTCAAGTACTCTTTGTAGAGTCCACCCAAAAAGCTGACCACCAGCACTCTGGTTGTCAGTCTTTTTTATTGGTTCAAACTCCACAATTTACAGTAATTTGCACGTTATTAACGTGTTAACTCCTATTTCTTAATTGAAGCGCCAGTTTTCACCCTTTAGTGTACCGGAAATTAAACGCTAACAAAACCGTTGAGAAAAGTTATTGGCGAATTATCCCATCAGTCCTGATTTTTTGTGGTCGAAGTCGCACTTGTACCAAAAACTTTTTTGACCAAGTCAAACGCGGACCAGGCTTTCGGCCATCCACAATAAAAAGCTAGGTGCGTCACTAATTCAACCATTTCTGTTTGGGTCACCCCATTTTGTTGCGCCAGATGCATATGCGACTCTAATTGTGGAAATAGTCCTTGGGCCATCAACGCGGCACAAGTAATCAGACTCCGATCATGGACACACATTTGTTGTTCCCGCGACCACACTTCACCAAATAAAACATCATCATTGAGTTGGGCAAACTTAGGTGCTAAGTCTCCCAGTTGTTTACGGCCAGCAGTTTGCTTTTGCATTAGAGATCCTCCTCTTATCAAGTCAGACTATAAATACGTTGGTTGATTTTTTTGAAAAACTAATCCTTTCTTCATTGCCTATCATGTTTATGGAAATGATTTAATTGAACTCATCACCTCTTTGAACTTTAAAATAGACCTTCAAGTACACTAGAGATCAAGGACTAATTAAAAAAGCCCCACTACGAAAAGTAGTTGGACTTAATTACAATGGCGCCAATCTTTATCTAACAAAACCCGGGCCACAAATAATCCCAGAGGTAAAAACATAATAGTTAAGGCCGCCCGAGACAGCCATAAAGCTCCAACTCCTACAGCATTAATGCCTAAATTATAAATTCCGCGATAAATATATAAGCCGGGAATCATAATGACAATGGCCGGCACTGTTAATGAAACTCGGGGAAAATGATCAGTATGGCGATTAACTACCGAAGCAATCAAACCAGCTACTAAAGCCCCGATAAACGCCGCTGCGCTAGGAGGCATGGTAGTCAAGTCAACCAATTCTAAGCGTAAGGTATTAGCCACAGCACCGATTAACCCGGCACAAGCCGCCATCTTCGGTGGACTATTAAACATAATGGAAAATCCAAATACTCCACAAAAACTCGCTGGCAAACGTAATAAAAATAATAATTCCGCGGATAGCTGTAAAGGGGCAAAATTATCTGGCTTGAAATGAACTAATAACGCTACCATTAAGCCCACCAAAGCAGCCGTGGTTGTAATCATCAATGCATACAGCAGCCGTTCCAAACCCGACTTCATATCTAATTTAGCCATATCCAACATACTGGTAATAAAGGGAAAACCGGGAATGACAAATAACATGGCGCCAATATATCCCGCTTCGTGGCGGGCAGAAACACCGATGACTAATTCCAAAAATTTAAAACAACCTAAATAAGCCACACCTGCTAAAGCCACACTAGTCGCAATACAAGCGATAATGGTTAAGTGACGATCTAGCATTAATTTGCGCACCCAATTACCAATCCCCGCGCCGACAAAACAGCAACACATTTCTACTAAACCGCCGCCCAGCAAAAAAACGAAGGCACTACAAGCTAGGGCAGCTGCCAACGCTGCTAACGGTGGTGTATAATTGCCGGACAAATGCTGAATCTGATCCAAGATAATATGTAATTCCCGTATTGTCTTTGTTTGACATAATTTTGGTAATTGCCGAACCAGCTGCTCCATTCGGGCTAATTTATCCGTATTGACCCCACTGGTAGGCAGCGATAACACTTGCGAATAACTCCGTTCTGGTCCAAAACAAGTAAAAGAGATGGTTACTAAACCGATATCTGCCGAACAGGTCATACCCAAAGCACGCGCAGTGGTATTCATCGCCGATCGGACCCGCCACGCACCAGTACCACAAGCTAGCATAATAATCCCCACGCGCCCCACTAATGACGCCCGCTCTTTAAAACGCGCTTTTACGGCGACCACATTATCATTATGAATTAATTCCTTCCAATGAATCGTCATATGATGCTTATGGGATAAACGTACTTGCGGAGTTAAGGGACTTTTTTGTATAGAACTCATAACCTCTAAATCCAACTTTCCTCAAAAGCCTCATGTTATTTTGTCATTACTTATTGTTCGTATAATGCCATTTCTTCCAAGAATGATGCACTATGAATTGTAATTACTGAAAATAACACATGTTCTATCATAGCACTTCTTTCAGGTTTGCTGTCAATAAATCGCGTTATTTTCAAGTTATAATCTGACAAGCAAAAGCTTCCGAAACAAGATTTTAAAATTCCGTAAGAGACCATCAACATTTTTTTCATATTGAATTATAATTATTTCTGTATTATAGTTATTTTTGTACTTGTGAATGTGATTTTAAGAACAAAGGGAGTGATGGGATGCTTTTGTATGAATCAATCATTACTTAAACTTTTACATATGATTGAGAATTTATTTTGCTGATAGTAAAACGCTTACTTATTTTATCCCATTAATCGCTAGATCATTGGAGGATTTCATCGCCTCCACTAACCCCTGATCATTCGCAAGTTCAACTAATCTCAATTCAAGTTACGTGGTGAATTATGTTGATATCAGGATTAATTATGGGATTAGCCTTTGGCTTTTTCCTTAAACGAAGTCGCTTATGTTTATCTGCTAGTTTACGAGATATTTATGTAGAAAAAAAATTAGATGGTTTATGGTGGTTCTTTTTTATTATTTTAACCACCAGTGTTATTTATTTTTCACTGATTGCGCTACATGTAATTCCTGAAGCCGCCCAAGTTCCCTTTTCGGTAAGCTCCGAAATTATTGGCGGTCTCTTTTTTGGCTTTGGAGCCGCCATGTGCAGCGGCTGTATCACGACGGCTATGATTAAAATTGGTGACGGTCGGATCACCGGTTTAATTGCAGCCTTAAGTTTTATGCTGATCGCAGTTGCAACGAAACAAGGTCCGCTATCACCCTTAAATAATCAATTACAGCAATCCACACTAACTAGTGCCAACTATACGAATCTGATTCGGTTCAATCCCCTATTTTTGTTAGTACCACTTTTTGTAATTTTTCTTTTTGTAATTTATAAACAAAAACTGGGACAAGCCAATTCTTACCTCAGTAAATTTCAAAAACATTCCTCCAAAACGAAAATTTCTGATTATTTGTTAAGACAACGCTGGAATCCCTTTATTACAGCAGCCATTTTAGGAATTATTGCTGGTTTAAGCTTTTATTTTAGCTATCAAACCGGCCGTTATGGCAGTGTTGCAACTCTAGGGCCTCTAATTTCTTGGCAAAACTTTTTTGGTAGTGCCGCGGTCAAACTGGACTGGGGCGAATTATTCGTGGTGGGTCTAATTTTGGGTTCTTTTACCTTTACTTTTTCCAACAAAGAATTTGCCTTTAAAAATTATAGTGGTAAAGATATCATGTTATCTTTTGTTGGTGGTTGTTTAATGGGATTTGGCGCCGTAGTAGGCAATGGCTGCATTTTGGCCAATGGGATTGTCGGCAATGCCATGTTATCTTTGGAATCACTGACTAATATTATCTTTATTACTTTTGGTTTATGGATTGGATCCTACTTTTTATATATCAGACCAATGTCGAGGGAAATTAATAATGAAAATTAAAAAGCTTACTTTATCTTTTGTTTTACTGTTCACTGTCGGCTGTCTGAGCACCACGAATGTTCAAGCAGACTGCAAAAGCGGAAACAACGCAGCCAAACCTGCCAAAACTATCGCTCCGGACAAAAGCCGGTTAGTGAAGACAGAACATTCACATTTTTATATTGATGCCAAAGCAGCTAATCAAGAAATTAAGCAGCATCCGCAAACCGTGGTTTTGGAGACTTCTTACGGTAAAAAAACTAGTTATGCTAAAGGCCATTTACCACGCGCGGTTCAATTTGATACTTTAGAAATTGAAACGGAACAAAATCATTGGAACATTTTAAGCTTTAAACAATGCCGGGATGCTTTTTTGAAAAAAGGAATTACGAAAAACACACCGGTGCTTGTTTATTCCGAAGATGCCCTTTCCTCCGCTCGAGTAGAATTTGTGGGTTATTGGCTGGGGATTAAAAATATCAAAATCGTCGATGGCGGCTTAAATGCTTGGAAAAATAATAAGCTGCCGCTTCAAAAAGGAACCCTCAAGCCTGTAGCTAAATCCAACTTTGGTCGTCAAACACCGGCACATCCGGAAGATCTCATTCGAACAGCCAATGACTTTCGGCAATATCGGCAAAAACATCCCAAATTAGTTTTAGCAAGTACTAGAAGTTGGGACGAATATGTCGGCAATATTAGTGGCTACAACTATATTAAAAACACCGGCGAGGTCAACGGTGCGGTGTATGCACGGGTAAGTAAGACCAGCAGTGACGTCTATTATTTAATGAATAAAGATTGGACGATGAAAAATCCTCAGCGCATCCTGCAATATTGGAAGAGTAAAGGCATTACTCCTAATAAAGAAACTGTTTTTTATTGCGGCACGGGTTGGCGTGCTTGTCCGGCCTTTTTCCTGGCCAAAGATAATGGTTGGAAACAGGTCCATATTTTTGACGGTGGCTGGTATGATTGGGATAAGAGTCATCAAAAACACCCCCAAGAATTTCCAGTGCAAAAGGGGAATCCCAGCGATAAAAAACATTTTAAAATAATTAAACAACCAGAAGCTACCAATTAGTCAACATATTCTATAAGTAGGTGATTTTTATGAAAAAAATTGATGTTAGCGGCAAAGATTGTCCCGTTCCACTTTTAACTCTGCAAAAAACTTTAGGCGATTGTTTAGATGGTGAAGAAATTGAGTTAACCTTTACCTGCCCTGAAGCAGTAGAGACCCTGCCTAATTATTGTGATCAAAACCATCTTCAAATCACCAATTTTGAACAGCATGATAATGGCGCGTGGACGATTAGCATTCAAAAATAAAGTGTAATCTTTCATTGTGCTGACGCCAAAAATCCTTCACAAGCCGGTGAAGGATTTTTTTGCGTAATTGGTGTGAATTTATCTACTTGTCTACCCTGTATTGATGGATTAAAGCTGAGTGTATCCTTTGCTTTTGGATCAATTTTGAGGATTAAATTCCACGCGTACCAGTCGGGAATAAACTTGTGTGGTTAATAAATATAACGCGACATACAAAATGATTAACAAAAGTAAAGTGATCGCTGCAACCGCTAATAATAAATGGATATTATATAACGAAAATACTTTTAAAACATTAATGATCGCGGGCAAAGCAAAACCAGTAATCACTACCGCCCCCACAATAGGCAAAAAGAATACGGTTAACACTTGACTATAAATCGCTTTACGACTTTCTGCCAAACTTAAACCGACTTGCTGCATTGTCCAAAATCGCTGTCTGTCCGCTGTTCCTTCAGCAATTTGTTTATAATAAATCATTAAAGCCGTTGTCAAAGCCATGGCAATACTGATCAGAATGCCTAAGAAAAAGAACCCCCCAAATAATGAATTCCAAAAGGCGGCCATTTGCGCTCGGACCGAATACATGCTGGGATCTAATTGCCACAGGGCTTGCATTTGCTGGGCAAAGTGAATTTGGCGTTGCGGTTTACCTCGAAGATTAAAGCCCGTCACCGTGAGCCACCGTTGCGGATTAATGGCTTGCGCCTGCGTACGATTGGCGGCCACGACAAAAAGAGGCGTTGTTACGGAATGTTCATAGTTAAAATACAAATTAAAATGATGCAACATGCGTACCTTATAATGTTGTTGTTTGATTGTCAGTTGGGTCAAATGTAAATTGGAATCCGGTGAGTAGAACAGAATTTCGTTAGCTTTTAAATGATAATGGGTGTGATTTAAGTGATTATAATTAGCCACGGTTAAAGTAGCCAACTGATAAGTCGGCGTGGCTTGGCTTTTGACAAATACAGATCCTTGAATTTCTCCCAAGACGGGTTGGGTCATTGTCAGTTGATGTTGCGGCTGCACTTGGAGCTGCTGGCGGTGAGCTAGCTGGTGTAGTTGCTGTTGTTGCGTTTTATTCAGCGGTTGAGGTTGACTGATCATCACGTCATAGGGATTCCATAAACGTAAGACACTACTACTGCCAAAATACAAACTAGCCGTCATAATCATTGTGACTAAAATCGAGGTACATAAAAGACAAATAGAGGCTAAGCTGGCGCCATTTTGTTTCATCCGATGCAACATTCCGGAAACTGCAATAAAATGTTGCGGTTGATAATAGTACTGTGGGCGGTTTTTTAAAAATTTCAATAATAAAATACTACCACTGATAAAAACTAAGTAAGTGCCTATTACTACCAAAATAATTGCACCCATAAAGGAGAAAAAAGCCGATATATTGGGGTGCGTGCGGACTGCGATGACAAAACCTGCCCCTAAACAGACAACCCCTAAAATACCACTCACCCAATGGCTACGCGGTTCTTGTTCACCTGCGTTAGCCTGTTGCCACAAAGTAATCGGTTTGACCCGCCGCATACGACCAATATCATATAGTAACAATAGCCCATAGATGACCCCAAACATTACTGCAACCTTGTTGACACTGGCCAGCTTAATTTCTTCATGTAAATGTTGCATCGTCGTCAAGTGCTGTAAGACTAAAAAAGCAATTTTTAAAAAACTAATTCCAGCTAATAATCCTAGACCTACAGCGGCGATATAAAGCATTAAATTTTCCCAAAACATAATCATGCCCAAATTACCGCGTGTGAGACCCAGCATATTATATAAACCTAATTCTCGATCCCGTTGCTGGAGCAAAAAACTATTCACATAAAACATAAAAACAACCGCCAGCATTAATACAAAGATCAAACACAGCCGTGCAATGATAATTAAATACTGGCCATTCATAGCCTGGTGCAGACTCGAATTATTGACCAACGCCGTAAAAATATAATTTAAAGCCACTAAAACGGCACTCGCAAAGACAAACATTCCATATTGTTGACCATGGTGAACTAAGCCGCGCCAAGCTAATTTAAGCTTTAACATTTTCTTCACCTCCGGAGGTCATTAAGGCGGTCAAACTCGTATTAATTTTTTGTAAGTACTGCGTTTGACTTTGGGTGCCGCGATATAGTTCATGATAGATAATGCCATCTTTGATAAACAAAGTCCGCCGCGAATAACTGGCTGTGGCAGCGCTATGTGTCACTAATAAAATAGTTTGTCCGGCTTGATTAACTTGAGCGAATAATTTCAACAATTGGGTTGCGTTATGTGAATCCAAAGCTCCCGTAGGTTCATCGGCTAACAGTAATTCTGGTTGCGTGATTAAAGCTCGCGCCACGGCGATCCGTTGCCGTTGTCCTCCGGAAATTTCATAAGGATAGCGTGCTAGTAACTTCGTAATCATCAATTGCTGTGCTAAAGGTGCTAAACGCCGCTGCATTTCCTGCAGGGGTGTATGCGCCAAAACTAAAGGCAAAAAAATATTATCTTGATTATTAAATGAATCCAATAAATTAAAATTTTGAAAAACAAAGCCGAGATGTTCCCGCCGATATTGGGCTGCCGCTTTTTCGGGTAACTTGGTCAAATCGCGCCCATTGAGGGTAATTTTTCCACTGCTGGCTTGATCCAAAGTAGCAATAATATTCAAGAGTGTCGATTTCCCCGCTCCTGATTCACCCATAATAGCCACATATTCCCCAGCATCCACGGTCAAAGAAATATCTTTCAAAGCTACTACTTGATTGTTTCCCGGTTCAAAAATACGTTGAATATGTTTTAAAGTTAGAAATGCCACCTGTCTGCTCCTCCTAATGTTGGATTTACAGTCATTATAAAAGGCCCCTAACCAGACTGTTAGTTACAGTCCTGTCAAGAACCTTACAATTTGTTATTGAACTGTATTAAAAGCAAGCTGTGCGGTGGTTTGTTGTCCGACCTGCGAAGTATAACTCAGCTCAATTTGCAGCTGGTTACAGATCTGTTTGGCTAAATATAACCCCATACCTGTGGCTGCTTGATGCTGCCGGCCATTAGTGCCGGTGAATCCGGCCTCAAAAATCCGGGGCAAATCCATACTCGTAATCCCAATGCCGTGATCTTGAATAATTAATTGCGCATTTTGCCAGGCAATTTTAATTTTGCCGCCCACCGATGAGTATTTCACAGCATTAAAAATGATCTGTTCCAGGACGACTTGTAACCATTTCGCATCAGAAATAATTGTCACTGTCGGTACCGTGAATTGCAGTGTAATCTTTTTATTCAGAAAAAAGAGCGCATATTCTTGGATAACGGTTTTAATAACTTGAGCTAAATCTACAGTTTCAAAAGTTAAATCATGTTGAAAATCAGCTAAGCGTTCATAATTCAGCAATAATTGTAACTGCTCTTTAATGATCATCGTCTGCTGCTGCACTAAATTACTATCCACTTGTCCATCATTTTCTGCTGCCAGCATGAGCGCCGTCAAAGGTGTTTTTATTTCATGGCTCCAAGTCAATAGATAATTCTGCTGTACCGATTGCTGGTATTGGGTTTGGCTTTTTTCTTGGCGCAATTGGTGTTGTAAAAGTGCTATTTGTTGCTGATAAGCAGCGATAACTGGATTATGTATCAAAGAGCGCTTAGCTTGTGACTGCTGCAACCTTTTGATCTGATAATATTGCAAGAGCATATGCCCTATAAGAGCTCCCACCAACAGCAAGCCAGAGTACCGCACAAAATCCCAAGTTAAGGCCACCGGAAAGCGGTATAATTTAAAAAGTCCGGCTAAAAGCCCCACAATAATCAAATATCCAACCACAAAGATTACTTGTGCTCGAAGCAGACGGCCCCACAATTTAATAGTTGTTCGCATGGGATACTAATTGATACCCCCTTTTTCGTACTGTCACCAGCTGCTCTTTTAAATTACCCACAGTGGCTACTTTAGACCGCAATCGACTCATGTTCACATTGAGCACTGCGGCATCCAGAAATTCCCCACTTTGCCAAATCTGCTGTAAGAGTTGCTTTTTAGTAATGATTTGCTGCGGATGCATAAAAAAAACTTTTAAAATCAAACCTTCGGTAGGAGTTAATTTAACTTGGTGGGCACCTTGCGTTACTACATTGGTCAAAACATTAAGTTGATAATTTTCAAATCTCAACTGGGTAGCCAACTGGGGCTGCGTTCGCCGCAACAGCGCCTGAATTTTTGAAATCAGAACTTCACTGGCAAAGGGCTTAACTATATAATCATCCGCTCCACTGGCAATTGCCCGTACTGCATTGGGATCCATTTCGGCTGCCGACACAAAAATTAGCGGGACATCAGAAAATTCCCGGATTTTTTGCGTCCAATAAAAGCCATCATAACTCGGCAGCGTAATATCCATTATGACTAAATCTGGTTGTTGCCGGCGCACTTCGTCATCAACTTGGTCCCAATTCTGAATACGCCCCATTTGATAATTCCATTTTTGAAATGCAGTCTGCATCTCTTCGAGCAGTAATCGATTATCCTCAATCACCAAAATTTTCGTCACCTGATCACCCACTTCTTAGCATCAACTCTCAGGTTAACATTTTAAATAGGAGAATGGCAATCACCTGAACCAGCACCAATGCGACAGCCGTTATTATTAAGCCCCGATACTGGGGTAAACTTTTAACATTCAACACTTGATGGCGGTAAAAGCCCCGTAAAATTGTATGGAATAGATATAACATATATTCCAAACCAATAATTTCTAAAAGAAGAATTAAAGCCACCCAGATCACTCCCGGGGTACTAAATTGTACTTCTGCAATTTCAAAAATTTTGAAATTCGTACTGGCATTCGGATGAATAATAAACAAAACAGCTCTCCAAATAACATTTAAACCCGCAATACCAAGGGCAATCCCGCCCACAAGGATCAGGCTCCAAATGAAAACTAGGACAATTTTGCCAATCCGTTTCATGGTTTATCCTCCCATTTCGTTACTGCATTATAAAACAATTAAATGAGAGAAGTAAACCAATTTGATTAAAATAAATTAATTTTAATTAATTTTTTATAAACTAAATGAACTATGCTTCAAAGCTGACCACCTGTGACTCTAACTGAGCGGTTTCATGCCTTGTCTCCGCCAAACGCACAGTCAATCATTAAAAATTATCCAGAAAGTTTTGAAGGATTCAGCTAGAGCATCATTGAGAATTATACTCAGAAAATTCTCAGATTACTGTCCTTGCCGAGGAAATTGTTGCCCTCACTTGCACTAATTGACCCGAAAAGACAGAAATCTAATGGATCTAACCCTTAGCAAAGATTAGGCGCGCTAAATTGTTCCCAACGATCCTAGCGGCTATGGTATTTGGTATCTATCACGAGTAGCATACTTAAAAGATAATTCTTGACAAGCATTCTTTTAGTTCAAAATCCTCATTATGAGTCTGCCGTCATTAAGTTTGCGGGAGGGTTTTCCAAGTGATTTGAGCTTGGGCATTAGTGCCGGCAGCTGACTTAATTAAATGATGACTCACATTTTGCTCGAGTTGGACAAAACTTTGCACGGTTTCACCATAATGTACTTCACGTTCAAATTTAATATCAAAAGCTTGCAGATCATGGCTCAACAAAAAATCTCGGCCTAAAGAATCTAACATCCAATCGGAGTAGATCGAATTATTCACATGACCATTCACATCAATATCAAAAAATCGGGTCCGGTACTCGCGCGGCAATGCCGGATATTCTACTAAATCAATCCGGGGGAAGTTCCAGACTTTCGGCGAGTATGGGCAATCTAATTGCTGCATTATCTGGGGATCCAATAAGACCATTTTTCTGGTTTGGATATCCAACATTACCCAATTACTGATTAACCGCAGTAATTCTTGTCCGTGGGCATCTTGAACTGTAAAAGTTCGATAACAAAAAAATTTGTTATAGCTATTGGCCTCAGTCGTAATCGTAATCTGCTCATCCAAACGCGGCATGGCTTGAACGTCTAAATGATACTTAGTGACCACCCATCCTAAGCCATGCTGAGCGACTAGCTGCTGCGAATCCAAGCCTAAAGCATGCAATTGATGCTCTGAAACTAAAAGCATGGCATTAAATAAAGCCGATAAATTCATTTCTCTTGTAGAATTAATAAAATAAAACGGTACGATGATTTGTTCTGCATATTTTTGACTCATTCTTTGGCTTCCAATCCATGATATAAATTATAAACTGCTTGCCGCGACCAATCAGCTTGTTTTGCTACCTGCTTAATTGCTGTGTTAGGCTTCGTTCCGGCGGCAATCTCAGTATGCACCTGTGCCAAGACTTGTGAGGCACTCCACGTCACTACTGCGGGTCCTGATTTGCCGGCCACCAATAACACATATTCACCGCGCGGAGCGTGGTCATGGAAATAAGCTTGCACTTCCGCTAAGCTGCCGCGCAGGAAGGCTTCATGAATTTTCGTTAACTCCCGCGCTAACACAATTGGCCGCTGGGATCCCAGGACCGTTTGTAAATGGGCTATGGTCTGTTGAATTCGATATGGCGATTCATACAATATAAAGGTTGTCGTTAACTGTGCTAAAAAATTTAAAGTCTGCTGCAGGTCGCTTTTTTTTCGGGGTAAAAAACCATAAAAATAAAAAGGCTGAGGGGATAAACCCGAAGCAATAAGTGCGGTCAAAGCAGCATTGGGCCCTGGAAGCGGGATCACTGGAATTTTGGCGGCTACACAAGCTTGCACCAATTCCTTGCCTGGATCGCTGATCGAGGGCATTCCGGCATCACTAACCTGAGCAATATCTTGTCCACTTTGTAACAGCGCCACTAATTGGGGCAAACGCTGTTGGGTATTATGTTCATGAAAACTTATTTGCTTAGTGGGAATTTGAAAATGATTTAATAATTTTTGCGTATTTCGAGTATCTTCTGCCGCGATCAAGGCCACCTGTTGTAAAGTTTTTACGGCCCGCACACTTAAATCATCTAAATTGCCAATCGGCGTCGGTACTAAATACAAACACCCCGTAGTGTGCGGGGCAAAACTTGAAACTTCCGTAATCATTTATTTTTACGATCTCCATAAATTACATCTAGACAAAAAGCACATTCTTCTTGGCTTTCCCGATGAGCACCATACATAACCGTGCACACATGAAAGCCTTCTTGATATAGCTTTTCCAAAGTTCGCCGCGATTCCGGCAAATCACTAGTATTTTTTTCATTCAGCGCTGCTAAATGATGGCGCAAGTGTTCGTTTTCAATTTTTAATTTAGCGTTTTCTTCGATAATCTGCGCAATATCCGCCTTCATAGCGGTTAATTCCTGAGTTAAATTTTGAGCTCCTTGCTGCAGCGCTTCAAAGCGGGCATAATAATCTTCTTGTGCCATAATTAACTCCTTTGAAGAATTGCTTCCATACTTAAAGCTAAATACTCTAAACTATTTTCAAAACTGACATTACTCTTCCAATAAGTTTTAGCCTGTAAAAAATATTCGACCGCCGATTGGGTCTGCGCTAATTGTGTTTGCTGCATGGCAGCTTGATTTAACGCTTGTGAAAACAGATGTTCCAGTAAACACCACCAGATTTTTTGTTGTGGCCGTTGATTAACTTGTTTATTAATCTTGGCCCCAACTTCCACAAACGCCAACTGCGGTTGCTGCCATAACAAATCAAACCAGTGCTGCAATAACTTTTTTAATTGGTCAAATTCAGTTGCTGCCAAATTAGCAGTCAAATCATTATCTAAATGCGCAGCCGCCAAGATTTGGATATCTTGGGTCGAATAGCCTTCTTTTTGTAATTGGGCTTGCCAAGTCTGATCGACGACATTATTAGCCAGTCGTAAAATCTGCACCCGCGATAAAATAGTAGGTAAAATCATGGTGGAATTGGTGGCCAACAATACTGTCACTACTTGCCCTGTAGGGTCTTCTAAAAACTTTAATAAACTATTGGCACTGGCGTTGGTCAACTTTTCCGCAGCTTGAACCACAAGAGCTCGGTGCGAGCTTTCTAAGCCTGATTGCTCCATTTCTAATTTAGCGGGACGTACTTCATCGACGCCTAAGCTAGCTTTGGTTGTAGTAAGCCACAGCACATCTGGAAAATTATTTTGCGCAATTCGGCGACAGTGGTTACATTTTTTACAAGGATAACCGGCGTGCAGATCTTGACAAAACAAAGCTTGAATAAACCAGAGGCCCAATTGTACGGTTTGGCTCTGATCTTCTCCCACCATAAGATAAGCATGCGCCACTTGTTGACGGACAATCGTTTGGGCCAGTTGCGTTGTTAATTGCGGTTGGAGCTGTTCGATTGCAGTCATCATTAAAATTTAATCATCTTTTCAATCGGCACTATAAAAATAGTAGCCCCGTTCACTGTCACTTCAATAGGTTGTGTCGGCATTTGATCCAACAAAGTCGACGCAACTGCTGGGGGGAGATATTCTGTCCGCGTTTGGGAATGGGCTTTAATAATTTCTAAGAGCTGATCCAACTGCTCATCCTTCACCGCTAACAAGAAAGTAGCATTACCGTGCTTTAAAAAGCCACCTGTCGTCGCCAAACGGGTAAATTGAAATTCAGCTTGGCGCAAGGCCTTTGCTAATTTTAAACGATCTTGATCTTGAATAATTGCAATTACTAATTTCATGACTTCTCACCTTGCCCATTTAAATTGTGTCATCATGATCTGCAAACAATTTTGAACCACTTGTGCGGGGGCTTGAGTGGCATCTACGCGTTTAATACGTTGCGGATTATCCTGCAGCAGCTGCATATAAGCTTGCTGGACTCGCTTATGGAATGCTAATTGTTCTTGCTCTAATCGATCTAAGCCCGTAGTGCGTTGGTGTTGAATGCGACTTAAACCTACTTCGGCCGGAACATCAAGATACAATGTCAGCTGTGGCAATAACTGCTCGGTGGCAAACATGTTGAGCTGCCAGACGGCCTGCGTGCCAATTTGGCGGCCTGCGCCTTGATAAGCCACAGAGCTATCAATATAGCGGTCGCTTAAAACAATTTTATTGGCAGCAAGCGCCGGCAAAATCACATCTACTAAATGTTGTCGCCGGGCAGCCGCATACAATAAGGCTTCTGTTCGCTGATCCATTGCAGAATTATTAACATCTAAAATGACCTGTCGAATTTGCTCGGCAATTTGACTGCCCCCAGGTTCACGGGTTAATACCACTTCTTGTTGACTGACCTGTTCCATCAACGGAACCAAACTTTGTGCCGCGGTGCTTTTACCGGCACCGTCAGGTCCTTCTAAAGAAATAAAAATACCTGTCACCAGCATCCCAACCTTTTCGATCTAATTTCCAGTTCTTATGTTCTGTTCTATCATAACATGTTGATAAAATCTCTGGATAAAAAACCGTAAGTCAGTAGATAAATTACACCACATTGAAAACAACCATTACCTCAGCACCAGCGAACAATCAATCTATCTATTTAATTGCGCGTGCTTGTAATTTTTGACTTAAAGTGAGAGTCACTTGCGCGGAACTAAAGGCTAACAGCCAGGTTAAGCCATACAATAAAACTACACCACCGAGCAGCTGCCGGGTTACCAGTAATTGGCCGCCTAGATTCCACAAAAGCTGGAGCCAAAACACATGGGCTAAATAAGCTCGATATGCCAGCTGAGCACCCCAGTGAACTTTCTTAGTGGCTTGAGGGTGATTGCGAATATGCTTACTAGCATAATAACTAATGAAACTAATGACGGTTAAATCATAGATCGTCGTGGACCATTTATAATAAGTGGCCCGGGCTAACACAATGGGTAAACCTAATTGAAAAAATTCCCAATTAATCCAAATTAGGGTCCCCACAAATAAAATAAAAAAATAATTACCCACACGTTGCAGTTGACGCTCCCACCATTCAGGAAAAATACCAGCCAACATTCCCCCGATGCCGTATAAGCCAAAACTAAGACCTAGGCGATCACACCAATACCAGTCACTAGCATGCGGTCCGTGTAAAATTTGCGCGTCATAAAAAAATAACCATCCACCAGCTGCAACCACAGCACTGCCGGCCAACAGCCAACCGCGGCCCGGTTGTCGGTGACACCAATGTACCAGCAGCGAAAACAAGGGCATCAGGATGATAAACTGAAACATCATTGTGTTATACCACAAATGCGGTGCCGCATTACCATTTAAAAACTGTTCCAGAAACGTTACGCTATTATGGTAGGGTCGTTTTTGCTGCAAATTAGGAAAAAACAGCAGGTAAATAAGCGTCCAGATACATGTCGGCCGGCCTAAATTTTGCCAAGCTGTGCGAAAATATTGTTGCCAATTGGGCGGCCCCGCAGTATCTAAAGTGGTGTGAGTCGTAGTATATAAAATCCCAAAAATAAACGCGGGAGCAGTAAACTTAGTCAAATTATAAACTATGGCAATGCCACGTTGCTCAGCAACCGTAGGCTGAGTATGACAGGCAAACTGCAATACTGTTTGCAAAATGACCGCCGTGCAGGCACTAAATTTTAAATAATCACCTATATCTGCAGGCTGCAGAAAATGTTTTGCTTTCTTAAAAAACTCCATTAATTTCTCATCATTTTCTATTAAAAAAGCCAAAGTGCTTTACTTTAGCTTATAATTGTTGCCGCCCTTCCACGGCTCGTTTTAAAGTCATTTGATCGGCATATTCAATATCCGCTCCTACTGCCAGTCCGTGTGCTAAGCGTGTGACTTTAATACCGGCAGGTTTGATTAATTTAGCCAAATACATCGCGGTGGCCTCTCCTTCCGGTGTGGCATTAGTAGCAACGATAACTTCTTGCACTTGCTTACTTTTCTTGAGTCGTTCTACCAAAAGTTTGATCTTCAATTCATCAGGACCAACGCCTTTGACTGGTGACAAGACGCCGCCTAAAACATGATACAGCCCCTGATAGCTGTGCATATTTTCTAATGCCATAATATCTTTAGGTTGTTCGACTACCAGAATTTGTGACTGATCCCGATGCGGATCCGTACAAATTAGACAAGGATCAATGTCTGTAATATTGCCGCAAATAGAACAATAAGTTAATTGGGTCTTCACTGCTTGCAAGCTTTGGGCAAATTCTTGCACATCCGCATCATCCATATCGATAGTAAAAAAAGCTAACCGGGTCGCTGTTTTGGCACCAATGCCGGGTAATTTCATATATGAATCAATTAATTGCGTGATCGCTTGAGGATACTGCATATTTTATACTTTCACTTCCTAAAATTCTGCTTCTTTTCCATGATAAATGGAAGCTTCTCTGTTAGCGCGTCCTATCTGCTACCAGCTTGTCCATATCCAGCTGGCTTGCCGGCTAACAGTCGTGTTCGGGAGAAAATTTTAATCGGCTTTAACTTCGACTGCCTCTTTACCGAATAATTTTTGCGCTTGTGTCACCAGATCGTTGGCTGTTGAATCGTTAGTAGAAGCATTATTCGCAGACGTTGGTGCTTTGGTCAAGTCATGATGTTTTAAAAAATCTTGCCGCAGTTGTGGCCAGTCTTCGGCCGCCACAAGTACGACATCGGCTTGATTAGCTAAGAGTTTATCCAAGTTGACTTTTAACATTGTCAACATTTCCTGATTACTCATGACCCGTTCAAACCAAACCGCATAATCAAAAGCCACCACAATCCCATCAGCACTAGCCGCAACCGGTTTGGACACTTTCATAATTGCACGTTGAGTAACACTTAACATATTCATTAAATCAGGCCATACTTCTTGGACTGCTTGTAACGCCGGACGGGTAGCCGTTTGCAAAATATGATTGATCTTCGTTCGATCCACTTGAACTTTAGCATGGGGTTTCTTAGCTGAAGCAGTTTGAGCTGAATTAGTCGGTGCACTAGCCGCAGTTGTTGTCTTTGGTGGTGCTGTTTGTAAGGTTTTGACCATTTGCTTCAATTGCTCCACTTCTGTTTGTAAGTGCTGCACTTTTGAGGCCATGGACTGTGTTGTTGTCTTCGCTTGTGTTTGGAGTACTTCAATTAATTTGACCGTCAACACTTCCAAGTAGAGTAACGGTTGATCCGCTGTTTTTAATTGCTGTTGCGTTTGGGAAGTAACATCAATGAGCCGATATAATTGTTCATTAGAGAAGGCGGATTGGAGATTTAAAATCTTGGGCGATATTAAGGTCTGAGCAAAATCATCCAAGAGCTGCGGGTCGGTTTTCACTAATAATAAATCCCGACAAACTTCAATAATGGCCTCACCAAAACGCTTGGCTGAGCGGCCGCTCGCCATAATCTGATGTAAGGCTTCTAAAGCCACCGCCGTTTGCTGTTCACTCACCGCTTGAAAATATGACTCCAATTGTTGCTTATCTAATGTCCCAGTTACTTGTAATGCATTCTCCACTGTCAAATTATCAGGTGGTAAAGCCAATGCCTGATCCAAAATGCTAAGCGCATCTCGCATCCCACCCTCTGCTGCTTGCGCAATAATGCGCAGCGCCTGGGCGTCATAGGTTATCTGTTTTTGATTTAAAATGTCTTCTAAGTGCTGAAAAATAGTCACAGCCGTGATTCTGCGAAAATCAAAGCGCTGTGTCCGTGAAATAATAGTCGCCGGAATTTTTTGCGGCTCGGTGGTTGCTAAAATAAAAATTACTTTGGCTGGGGGCTCCTCCAAAGTTTTTAATAAGGCATTAAAGGCCCCTGTCGACAACATGTGTACTTCATCAATAATATAAATTTTATATTCCGCCTGTGTGGGAGCATATTTAACTTTTTCGCGAATATCGCGAATTTGTTCCACACCATTATTGGAAGCAGCGTCAATTTCCAAAACATCGCTGAGACTGCCATCATTAATAGCTTGACAAATTGGACATTGATTACACGGTTCACCTGCCTGTGGATTTTGACAATTGACTGCTTTGGCTAAAATTTTGGAACAAGAAGTTTTACCGGTACCACGCGGTCCCGTAAATAAATACGCATGACTGACTTGCTTCGTAGCCACTGCATTACGTAGCGTCTGCGTAATGGCCGTTTGCCCAATCACTTCACTGAATTTTTGCGGACGCCATACACGATATAAAGCTTGATAAGCCATAGCATCGCTCCTTTTGATCTAAGATTGTGAGATTTTTCCCGACACATACATAAGGATACATTTAATTTTTATTATAACGGTTTTGCTTCCTAAAATGAGCTTTAGGTTGCAAGTACTTTTTATCGAAATCAAAATAATAAAAAACCCCTAGCTAATTAGCTAAGAGTCTCAATTGTCATATAAAAGGCACATGACAGAACATACTTAGTGCTGCTTTCTTCCGAACCTGACACGATTCGTAAGTCCACCATTGCCTCTGGTCTAACGACCATGGTTAATTGTAACCGATCTATCATTTTTTAGCAACTATTTAGCGCTGCTGATGGCGGATTCTTTGGAAAAAATCGCGTAATAATTTACTGCAGGCTGGTGCTAAAATACCCCCTTGATAATCTGGGCGGCTATTGTAAGGTAAGGCAAATAAATTAACTAACGACTCCACTGATCCGGCTTTGGGATCGGCTGCGCCATAAATCACATTTGTAATCCGACTGTTAATAATGGCGCCGGCACACATGGCACAAGGTTCCAAGGTTACAAATAAAGAATGATGTTCCAAGCGCCAGCTGCCCAATTGTTGACAAGCGGCTTGAATAGCTAAGATTTCCGCATGGGCTAAGGGGTTTTGCTGATGTTCACGCTCGTTAGCCCCGCGTGCCAGGATCTGTCCCGTCAAATTATCTACAATGATGGCTCCGATTGGTACTTCCTGTTGGGCCGCCGCTTGTTGGGCCGTTACGAGAGCCTGGTTCATATAAAAGTTTAATTGCTCAGTGGTATATAAATCTTTAGTTTTCGGTCTTAACACTTTTAATTATATAGTATCCTTTATCTCGTTTCATAATTTGCGCATTGCCAAAAGTATGCTGCATAATTTTTTGATAAGAAGGTGCGCCTTGTTTTTTCTGAACTACTAACCAGAATTGGCCTTGGAGTTGTAAATGATCCTTGGCTTGTGTAATCATCGTAGTAACGACCACTTTGCCGGCACGTAAAGGCGGATTTGTATAAATGGCGGCATAATCGGTAATGGTCACTTGTTGATAGCTATCAGAGGCAAACACCCGAATATTCGTGAGTTGATTTTGCCGAGCATTTTGGCGGGCTAACTCCAAAGCCCGTTGGTTAATATCTACTAAATCCACTGGCCGTTGCGGTTGTTCACTGGCAACCGTTAAGCCAATAGGCCCATAGCCACAACCTAAATCTAAAATGGGACCCTCAGGCAATTGGTCAAAATCCAGAGTTTGTAATAAAACTCGTGTGCCATAATCAATGGTCCCTTTGGCAAAAACGCCACTATCAGTGAGAAAATGGAATACCTGACCCCGTAAAGTAAAATCAAAAGTGTGTTGATCATGTTGTGCTGTTGGGTGTGCTGTAAAATATTGCTCTGCCAAGTTATTGCCTCACTTTAACTATTAATTATTGGATCACGACTTTCGTGCGATAGGGAATATTCTGATAAAACCATTTAGCATCCGCAACGGTGAGATGAATACAGCCGTAGGAGGTTCCTTTGCGTCCCAATTGCTGAGCAATCGACTCTAAATAATGCCCTTGCAGATCCGTCGGGGTGGAATGAAATAGATACTCCCCATGATTTAACCAGGATACCCAGTAATACGCACCTTCTTTTTCGCGGGGACTATAAAAGAAAGTTCCGCGTTCATGTTGAATGTAGTAAGTTCCCCGCGGAGTTTGCATAGCCGGCCGATTAGCCCCCGTAGAAGCGTACATCTCATATAATAAATGCTGCTGGTTCATTAAATAGACCCGTTGTTTAGCTAAAGAAACTTTGATCCACAGTTGCGGATATTTCTTGAGATCAGGATAAGGAGTCACTTGCGAAGATAAACGCCAATTCATGGGCTGCCGCATGAAACGAGAGTCACGGATTCGACGAGAATTGGGCGCAGTTGTGACAGAGCGATGCTTGACAGCCGCCTGATGGGTTGGCTGCTGTGCCTGCTGGGCTAGTTGTTCCGACTTCAGGAGCACTTGAAAAGAACTGTAATCAGCTATGACAGGAATAATGGCTAAAGTTAACATAACTAAATTGATTAAAAGGAATGCTGCTAGTGATTTTTGTTCTTTCATGGGTATTTACCTAACCCCTAAAATATTACTTACAGCGCTAATTATCCAGGAACATCGCCCATAAGCAAGAAAACATCTCTGATCGAACTATTATTATAATGATAACAAAAAAAAGGGTAATCACGAACTGATTACCCTTAAATCTTAACGATAAATTGCAATTATTTCAATGTAACTGTTGCGCCAACTTCTTCCAATTTGGCTTTCATATCGTCAGCATCAGCTTGAGCTACGCCTTCTTTAACAACAGAAGGTGCTTTATCAACTAAGTCTTTGGAGTCTTTCAAGCCTAAGCCGGTAATTTCCCGAACTGCTTTAATAACTTTAACTTTTTCTTGACCAACTTCTGTCAATTCAACATCAAATTCGTCTTTAGTTTCAGCTTCACCACCGGCTGCAGCACCAGCTACAGCAACTGGAGCAGCAGCTGAAACATCAAATTCTTCTTCAATTGCCTTTACTAAATCGTTTAAATCGGAAATGCTTGCTTCTTTGAGCGAATCAATAATTTTATCTTTATCAAAAGCCATTTTTATTCCTCCAATGGTTTATTTTAACAATTACGCAGCGTCAGAATCATTTTGTTTATCAATAATCGCTTGTACTGCATAAGCCACTTTACGTACAGGGTCTTTCAACATCGAAGCTAAGGTTGCTAATAATTCATCATGACTTGGCATATGTGCATATTCATTGATTTTATCTAAAGTTTGCACTTTGCCTTCAATCATACCACCCTTAATTTCTAAAACTGTAGCACTTTCCGCAAATTTAGAAATTGTCTTGGCTGCAATAATTGGATCTTCGTATGAGAAAGCCACCGCCGTCGGACCAGCAAAAGTATCGTTTAATTCTGCAAATCCGGCTTTTTGAGCAGCACGGCTCAAAATCGAATTTTTAACCACTTTGAATTCTACGTCGGCTTCATGTAACTGACGCCGTAACTCCGTGGCCTGATCTACATTCAAGCCTAGATAATCGACTACAATCACTGATTCGGCACGTTGCATCTTATCCGCCATTTCGTCAACCAAATCTTGCTTGGCCTTCAAAACTGCTTCTTTCATCCCATTTCACCTCCATTATTATTCCACCTAAATTAAAAGGCACTGCGTCACCGACGCAATGCCTGATTTATCAGCATCTAGCCTCGGCAGGATATTAAGGACAAGGCCACCTGAGTCTTAGGTAGGTTTTACTTGTAATAAAGTACCATTAATTAAAGAACTAGTCAAAGGAAACTTTCACGCCCGGACCAAAAGTTGAAGTTAAGTTGACTGTCTTTACAAATTGGCCCTTAACAGTAGCCGGACGAGCTTTTAAGACCATACTATTGAAAGCTGCAAAGTTTTCGAGTAATTTATCGGTTTCAAAGGATAATTTACCCAATGGTGCGTGAATTAAGCCTTGCGCATCGGCCCGATAAGCTACTTGACCGGCTTTGATATTTTCCACAGCCTTTTGCACATCCATTGTTACGGTGCCTGTCTTCGGATTCGGCATTAATCCTTTAGGACCTAAAATCCGCCCTAAACGTCCTACTTTGGCCATCATTTTTGGTGTGGCTACTGCCACATCAAAATCCAACCAACCGTCAGAAACGCGATCAACTAAATCATCTGCGCCCACAAAGTCTGCACCGGCAGCTTCAGCTTGTTTAGCCTGATCACCGTCTGCAAACACAACTACGCGCTGAGTTTTACCGGTACCATTTGGTAAAACCATGGCACCCCGAATTTGTTGATCGGCTTGTTTAGTATCTAAATTTAAGTTATACGCTACTTCAATGGTTGCGTCGAAGTTTGCATAATCAATCTTTTTTAATAGTTCAATTGCTTCTTTTGGTTCATATAATTTATGAGCATCTACTTGTTTAGCAGCTGCTAAATATTTTTTTCCATGTTTAGCCACGTCGTTTGTTCCTCCTTGCGATTGTGGTCCAATGGGGTATTGCCCCTCCCACTTTAACAAGCCCGTGCTTGTTCGTCACTTTGAGTTGAAAACTGCTGTTATTCTTCGACACTAAGACCGATACTGCGAGCAGTACCTGCTACCATTTTCATAGCAGCATCAACATCATTAGCATTTAAATCTTTTAATTTTGTCTCGGCAATTTCACGTACTTGATCTTGCGTTACTTTACCGACCTTTTCATCGCGAGGATTACCGGAACCCTTCTTAATTCCGGCCGCTTGCATCAATAAAATGGCTGCAGGCGGAGTCTTCGTTACAAAATCAAATGAACGATCTTCATAGACGGTGATCACCACAGGGATAATCATGCCTTTTTGATCAGCCGTACGCGCATTAAAGTCTTTGGTAAAATCTACAATATTAATTCCAGCAGGTCCTAAGATAGTCCCGACTGGAGGTGCTGGAGTTGCTGCTCCAGCTGGAATTTGCAATTTAAGCACATTGGCAACTTTTTTAGCCACGGTACATACCTCCTTAAGTCCGTGATGTGGTTAAGATGGGAAGCTAATTTTCCCTCCCACAAGTATGTCAGATGACATACTTAAACAATATAGCACAATTTAACGCACTCTTCAACTAAGCTTTTTGTAAATTATGATAATCTAGTTCCGTTTCTGTTAAGCGGCCAAACATATCGACTTCCACTTTGACTTTGCCATGTTCTTGGTCCAGATGTGTCACTTTTCCTTCCAGTCCTGCAAACGCGCCGTCCATAATTTTAACTGTTTCGCCTTTTTCAAAATCTAATTCATAATTGGGCTTAGCCTGCTGCATTCCATTTAAAATATGCTCTACTTCTTCCGGCAATAATGGTGCGGGTTTACTCCCGGCACCATGGCTGCCGACAAATCCGGTCACTCCCGGTGTATTCCGGACAACAAACCAGGACTCATCGGACATGACCATTTCAACTAAGACATAACCCGGAAAAGTTTTCTTCATTTCTGTTTTAGTTTTACCATTTTTGATTTCGGTTTCCTCTTCTTCGGGAACCACCGCTTGAAAAATATAATCTTCCATGCCCATCGATTTTGCACGCGATTCTAAATTATCTTTGACACTATTTTCATATCCTGAATAAGTATGTAACACATACCACATTTTTTGTTTTGGATCGGCCATTGTTTTTCTCCTTATTCTTTCCAAATAAAAAAACCTCGTTTCCACGAAGTTTCCCATCACAAATAAATTGTAACAAAATTTTATTTAATACACAATCCAATCAATTAACGGTGAGTCACAAAAGTTGTAAATAATTTTTGGAAAATCCAATCACAGGCTCCCAAAAAGATAGCAAAAAAGATCGATGTTAGAACTACCGTTGTTGTATCATGACGGTTTTCTTTTAAAGTGGGCCATTCCACTAACTTCATTTCTGCGATAACTTCTCTTAAAAATTTCATGATCATAATCTCTTTCTCAGCGGGTTTCTTGATGGATCGTATGACGTCGGCAATGCGGGCAGTATTTTTTGATTGTCATCCGCTCTGTATGCTCAGTGTTTCTGATGGGATGATAGTTGTGTGCCCCGCAAATACTACATTGTAAAGTGATTTTTTTAGCTTTCATAAAATAGTCCACCTGCTTGCTACTATAACCGACTCACAAAAAGGTGTCAATCGTTTAACCACATAATAAAAGTCTGAGTTTACCATGCGAACGGCCAATGGCTCGTTGCAGTTGGGCCGTGGAATAAATTGAACGCTGGGCAGCCTGCTCCAGCGAACATTGGCCTAATACAATGCGCAAACTCTGTAATTCCACAGGAGATAATTGTTGCACGTAACGTTTGGTTTCGACAATTTCTTCAATATATAAAGGTGACATAGCAGGACGTAGCCAGCCTTCCAAATCCGGATCTAAATCTAATAAATGTTCAAAGGACAAGGCCGCCACATTCGAACGACGTTTAAAGGCTAATTGTTGGCGAATTAAATTGGCAATTCGATTTTGTAAACGTAACTTATAAAAACTGCCAAATTTCGAACCGCGGGCCGCATTAAAAATTAAACATGTTTCATAACAGACCAAAAGCGCTTCTTGATACCAATCATCACGATCAAATAGCTGCAAGTGATAAATTTGGCGCAAGTTTTCGACAAGGGGACGATATTTATTGAATAAGCACTCTAAACACCACGAGCACTTATCTTGTTTCACTTGGTCAATCCACCGTAATTCCTGCTCAATTAAACCTTTATTTGCCATGTTGCTCCTTTCGGATCAACAAACACTATCTTCATGATAACAAAAAGCTTTTCCAACGATAAGCGAACAAATGTTTAATTACAAGCGATTTCATTATGGCTTTTTTGACAATTCATCACGCAAGCGCGCTAATTCTTCCAACTGATCATCCCGCCACGGGGTGGTCCGCTGAATACTACGATCGTGATGTTCTTTGCTTTCCAGATTTAATTCCCGCTTCATTTCCTGGATCCGCCGATATAACTCATAAGAAGGGATCCGAATTGCGCCGCGGGAAAAAATTGTCCATTGGACGGCCTGATCGGACGTGACGACGGTCACTTGATTGGTAATCGTATTTAATTTTTCACTTAAATTTTGAATATACGTGTCCGCCGTCATATCTTCCGGTGTAAAAATCACATCTAAGTCCCACTTATTAAAATGTTCTTTGATTCCCGGCACATACATTGCATCAAAGACTACAATAATCTGCCCTTCAAAAAATTTCCGATAATTAGCTAAAATTGCCAATAATTGATCACGGGCATCTTCTAAATGGTCCTGACTTTTTAATTTTTTTAATTGCGGCCACGTCCCAATGACATTGTAACCGTCAACGATCAAAATCTGTTTTTTCATGTTAATTAACTTTCCGACTGGTGAAAGCTTGATAGAGCAAAATTCCAGCCGCTACACTAGCATTCAAACTCTGCACATGTCCGATCATCGGGATAGTCAGCATTTGATCTACCTGCTGTTTGACTAAAGTTGAAAGTCCTTTGCCTTCATTACCAATGACTAAGGCAATGGGTCCTTGGGCATTCCAGTGGCGATAATCGGTTCCAGTCATATCCGTTCCAAAAATCCAAATGCCCGCCGCCTTTAATTGTTGAATCGTCTGAACTAAATTGGTCACGCGCACAATAGGTAAATGTTCTATGGCTCCCGTAGCGGTTTTAGCTACTAAGCCCGTGACACCGCTCGCCCGACGTTTGGGAATAATAACTCCATTAACCCCGACGGCATCCGCAGTGCGTAAAATAGAGCCAAAATTGCGCGGATCATTTAAATTATCTAAAATTAAAAAAAACGGCTCTTGTTGATTAGCATGTAACTGCTCAAGCAAAGTGTCTAATTCCACATACGCAAACGGACTGACCGTGACCACCACTCCTTGATGATTACCGTGGTCACTTAGGTCGTCTAGTTTATTTTTGGGAACTGCTTGGACCACTAAATGTAAGGCCTGCGCCCGCTGATTAATCCGGGTCAAAGATCCACTGTGCAAATTTTTTTGCAGATAAACTTTATTTACCTTTTGCAGGGCTTGATCACTCTTTAATAACTCCTGCACCGCATGAATCCCAAAAACCACCTCAGGCAATTCCTTATTGGAAATGGTATGCATTACAACGACCTGCCTCTACTTGATTTAAACACCACGTGGCCAACTCATGCAGCCGGGAACTTTGACCACTAATTTGTAAATAGCCAAAAACTGCTTCAAACCCTGTGGAAATATTATAAGTTTGGATCGACGTATTTTTCGCATGGGTATAACTTTTGGCATTCCGGCCCCGCCGAAAAATATCCCATTCATCCGCCGTAAGGTAATCATCTGCCCGCATTAAAGCGACTAAGGCCGCTTGCGATTTGGCTGAGACAAAATAAGTAGCCCGGCGCTGTAAGCTATTAACTTTGGTTAAACCTTGTTGTAACAGATGCTGTCGAACATAGGCTTCCCAAACTGCATCTCCTAAATAAGCTAAAGTCGTTCCGTTTAATTGTTGATAATCGATCATTCTTTGTGCCACCGCGTTCCTTGTGGCGTATCCTCTAAAATAATTCCCATTTGCCGTAATTGTTGCCGTAAGCGATCACTTTGGGCAAAATTTTTATTAGCTCGCGCTGCTTCCCGTTGTTGGATTAATTCTTCCACTTGGGCATTAACCTCATAGTCAAATTTTAAAGTTATCCCAAAAATCGCCAATAATTGGGCATAACGATCCAACAAATGGCGGGCATTGTCAAAATTAATCTGCGCTTGTTGACTATACCGATTAATCAAGCGCATTAATTCATAGACATCGCTCAACCCATTTTGCACATTAAAATCATCGTCCATATGAGCAGTAAATTGCTGAGTTAACTGGGTTAATTGTTGCTCGATACCCTCATCAAAAGCCGTAGTCTGCGAATCCTGCAAGCGGAAATTCAAATTTTTCGCGGCCGTTTGTAAATGCTGGAGGTTCGTTTGTGCATCATCCAGACTGGCATCACTGTATTGCAAAGGATGGCGATACTGCGTGGCAGCCAGTAACAACCGTAAAACTTGGGGATCTACTTGCTGTAATAATTCATGAACCGTTATGAAATTCCCCAGGGATTTGCTCATTTTTTCGTTATCAGAGCCAATCGTCACGAAGCCATTATGCAACCAATACCGGGCAAATTTTTGACCCGTATGCACTTCGCTTTGTGCAATTTCATTTTCATGATGCGGGAAAATTAAATCTTCGCCCCCGGCATGAATATCAATAGTAGGCCCTAAATATTTGATAGCCATCACGGAACATTCAATATGCCAGCCCGGACGTCCTAATCCCCAAGGTGAATCCCATGAAATTTCGTTAGAAGCCGCATGTTTCCATAAAGCAAAATCAATGGGATCTTCTTTTTTGACAGTATCAGCCGCATTAATCCGCTGACTAGCTCCTTGTTCTAAATCATCCACGGCTTGTTTTGACAACTGTCCATAGTTGGCAAATTTACGGGCCCGAAAATAGACATCACCTGCACTGGCATAAGCATAGCCTTTGGCTATTAAATCTTCAATAAAAGTAATAATCTCCGGCATATTTTCCGTCGCCCGCGGATTTAAAGTCGCCGGCTGCACATTGAGGGCTTGAATATCTTGATAATAAGCCCGCAAGTACTTTTCGACGATTTGTTCACAAGTGAGCTGCTGTTCTTGGGCTGCTTTAATAATTTTATCGTCCACATCGGTAAAATTGGAAACATAATTCACCTCAAAGCCCCGGTATTCCAAATACCGTCGAATGGTATCAAACGCTACTACACTGCGGGCATTGCCGATATGAATATAATTATAGACCGTGGGGCCACAAACATACATGGTGACCTTAGGTGCCTCTAAGGGCCGAAATTCTTCTTTCTGATGGGTTAAAGTATTAAATACACGTAAAACCATTGGACCACCTCTTTTGTAAAAAAGCACAGCTGTTGACAATCACTCACCCGCTGTGCTTTAAAATTTATTGCTGTAATTGTTGTAAAGTTTCTGTCAGATGCTGTTGTGCTTTAGTGGCACCTAACAATTCAATTGCTTCTCCAATGCCGGGACCATGCATTGAGCGTGTAATCGCAATCCGAATTGGCATATACAATTTACGCCCTTTGACTCCCGTTTCTTGGCGTGTCATTTGAATAGCTTGCATAATTTGCGTCGCGGTAAAGCGTTGCAACTGGCGCAAATGTTTTTCAAATGCCAATAAAGTCGGCAAAGCCTCGTCTTTTTGCAGTTCCGCCATTTCTGTAGCGTCCAGTTGTTTAGGATCGTTAAAGAAAATTTGAGATAATTCGACAATTTGATTCGTATAACTCATTTGATCCTTAAATAAGGACACCAACGCCCGCGCCCATTCAATAGTGGACAAACTTGGCTGAGGTTCAATTAAGCCGGCATCAATTAAATTGGCTAAAGCCAAATCGGCCACCCGACTCAAATCAGCCGCTTTCACATATTGATTATTGACCCATTCTAATTTCTTTTGGTCAAAAGCGGCCGGCGATTTGCTGAGACGCCGAGGATCAAACTGTTTAATAAATTGCTTCCGGGTAAAAATCTCAGATTCACCCACAGGTGACCAGCCTAATAAAGTAATAAAATTAAACATTGCCTCCGGTAAGTAACCCCGTTGCCGATACTGCTCAATAAATTGCAGAACACTTTCATCACGTTTACTTAATTTTTTACCGGTTTCGCTATTAATAATCAAACTCATGTGCCCAAATTCGGGGGCTTGCCAGCCTAAGTATTCATAAATCATTAATTGTTTCGGCGTATTAGCCACATGGTCATCACCACGTAACACATGACTAATTTCCATGAGATGATCATCGATGACTACCGCAAAATTATATGTCGGCATACCATCGCGTTTTTGAATAATCCAGTCACCGCCAATTGTATCGGAATCAAACTGGACTGGGCCTTTGACCAGATCATCCCATTGATAAATCTTATCTTTAGGCACTTTAATCCGGACTACTGGTTTTAAACCTTTAGCTTTAGCGGCCGCAATTTTTGCTTGTTTTTCTTCTTCGCTCAATCCCGCAAATTCGTATTCATAATGCGGCATTTCACCACGAGCTTTTTGCGCTTCTCTTTGGGCTTCTAATTCTTCGGAAGTCTCATAAGAATAATAAGCCGCGCCTTGATCTAGTAATTGTTGAATATATTTTTGGTAGATCTCCCCGCGTTCAGATTGCCGATAAGGACCATAATTACCGCCAATATCCGGACCTTCATCCCAATCAATCCCCAACCATTTTAAGTTCTCTAATTGGCTTTGTTCGCCACCAGCAACATTGCGTTTTTGATCAGTATCTTCTATTCGAATCACAAAGGTACCCTTATTATGGCGGGCAAACAAATAATTAAATAATGCTGTTCGTGCATTACCAATATGCAAATGACCCGTGGGACTCGGAGCATAACGAACTCTAATTTTTTGTTCAGTCAAAACAAGATCCTCTTTCTTGATAAACTTTTAGTACTTACCTTTACCAGCTTACCCGCTGTTGGCCAAAAATCAAAGGGTTATTGCCGAATTTTCAAAAACTTTTTTGATCGCTTCAACAATTGTATGAACCCCAATAATTTCAATCTTATATTGTTCATCAGCCGATAACTGATTATTAGCCGGAATAAAAATTCGACGAAAGCCTAATTTAGCGGCTTCTTTAATTCGCTGTTCAATTAAATTAACTCGGCGAATTTCACCGGTTAAACCAATTTCTCCCACGAAACAGTCTTGAGCAGGCAAGCCTTTGTTGCGGTAGCTGGATACAATCGCCAACGCCATTGCTAAATCAATTGCTGGTTCATCCAAGCGCACGCCTCCCGTAGCTTTTAAATAGGCATCTTGATTTTGCAATAAGATATTGGCCCGTTTCTCTAACACCGCCATAATAACGGATACGCGATTATGATCGAGGCCCGTGGTTGTGCGTTTGGCGGTACCATAAAGGGTCGGGGTAATCAAAGATTGAATTTCTACTAGAATCGGCCGAGTGCCTTCCATAGAGACAACCACAGCGGAACCGGTCGCATTAGCTAACCGCTCTTCTAAAAAAATTTCGGAAGGATTGCTGACTTCTTGTAAGCCATCATTATGCATCGCAAACATGCCAATTTCATTAGTCGAACCAAAGCGGTTTTTCACGGAGCGCAACATGCGATAATTATGATGCAAATCACCTTCGAAATATAACACTGTGTCTACCATATGCTCTAAAATCTTCGGTCCGGCAATAGCTCCGCCTTTGGTTACATGCCCGACGACAAAAATCGTAATGCCCTGCTGTTTTGCAATATTCATTAATTCCGCAGTTACTTCGCGAATTTGCGCGACACTACCCACTGCCGAGGATAATTCCGGTTCATTCATGGTTTGAACGGAATCAATAATCAAGTAATCTGGTTGTTGCTGTGCAATGGCTTGGCGAATGATATTCATATCCGTTTGCGCATACAGAAAAATATTTTGACCACTCACATGTAATCGATTAGCCCGCAATTTAATCTGCGAAGGACTTTCTTCACCCGAAACATATAATACGCGACCGCCCGTCTGCTCTAACTGTCCAGACACTTGCAGCAGCAAAGTTGATTTGCCAATTCCGGGATCGCCACCAATTAAAATGAGAGAACCGGGGACTAATCCTCCTCCTAAAACACGATCGAGCTCAGATAAGCCCGTGACAATCCGCCGTGTTTCATCAAATGCTACTTTTGTTAACGCTGTAGGTTGGGGAACACTATGGGACAACTGCGCTTGTGGAACTTTTGCTTTAGGTCGTTCTAATTCTTCCACAAACTGATTCCAAGCTCCGCAATTTGGACAACGCCCCAACATCCGCGGGGAAACATAACCACAATTTTGACACACAAAATGCGATTTAGTCTTCGCCATAAAACCTCCTAAAATAAACCTGAAGAGCCAAAGCCTCCTTGACGTTCGGGGGCTCGAGCCTCCTTTAGCTCTTGATCCGTCACCAAGTAATTCACAAAAATGCCCTGACAAATCCGCTCACCTTTGTGAATTACTCGATCCCGTGGAAAGAAATTCAACATTTGAACAAAAATCTCACCTTCGTTATGGGGATTATTGTAATAATCGGCATCAATAACCCCTACTGCATTGGGCATCACCAAACCACGTTTCAACGGCCCGCTCGAACGGCTAACTAATAATAAGACCTCTTGGGACGGCATGTAAACTTTTAAGCCTGTCGGCACTAACACAGGTTGCAAAACTTTTTGAGCCTGTTCAAAAAAATTCTCCCGCTTCAAAGCAGAATGCAAATAACTACCTAAAACTTGCGCTAGGGGTTGTCGCCAAATAGTCGGCACTACAAAATCTTCCGAGGCCTCCAGATCATAGCCGGCAGCTGCGCGCGTTTGGCGTTGTGGTAACCGAATGTCTTCTTGTTGATAGCGTGAAACCACTTCAAATCCCCGTTTTTTCACTGAAAATACTCCTTATTATAGATAAATATAGTAAAATCAATTATAGCAAACTTTATGAGGGCAGGAGGATATATTGTTGGAATTTAACCACGAACCTGGTCGCTTTTTTCAGACCGATGCACACGATCAGTTACTGGCCCAATTAACCTATACTATACTCGCAGCTGACATTGTTAGTATTGATCAAGTCTTTGTAGCCCCCGCCTATCGGGGACAGCAAATTGCCACGCAGTTAGTAAGCACCTTTGTTAATTGGGCAAAGTCACATCATTACCAAATTGTTCCCGTCTGTCCTTTTGCACATAAAATGTTTGAACAAAACTCGACTTTTCAAAAATTATGGTACCATCCAGTGTCTAAAGGAGCGCAAAAAAAATGAAGCAAGATCAATTAAAACAAGCTGTCGGTATTAAATCAGTTGATTTTATTCAAGATCATATGACTGTGGGCTTGGGAACCGGCTCCACAGTTTATTACATGGTCGAAGAATTAGGCAAACGCGTGCAAGCCGGTGATTTAACTGTCAACTGTGTCAGCACTTCCCAACGCACTTGGGATCAGGCAAAAAAGCTCGGCATCAACATGTTACCACTAGATCAAGTAGACCACATTGATTTGACTATTGATGGTGCCGATGAAATTGATACTCAATTTCAAGGGGTTAAAGGTGGTGGTGCAGCGTTAACCTATGAAAAAATTGTGGCCTTAAACTCGCAACGCAATTTATGGATTGTTGACCAATCTAAACAAGTTCAACAATTAGGAGCTTTTGGCATCCCACTGGAAGTGATTCCGTTTGGTCATCAACAATTATTGCAACGTTTGGAGGCAGAAAATTTACATCCGCAGTGGCGGATGGATGATCAGGGTCAACCGGTGTTAACCGATATGCATAACTATATTTTTGATTTGCACTTAGACCAGCTGCAACATCCGCATCTTTTAGCAGATTGGTTAGATCATCAAACCGGAATTATCGAACACGGTCTGTTTTTGGATATTGTGAATACCGTCATTGTAGGCACTGCCAACGGACCACAAATTATTGAGAATATTCGCTAAAGCACTAGACGCGACTTGATTTTTCCGTTAAATTCAAATTAAACTTTTTTTATTTTTCAAGGAGGAATTCTATGACTCAAGCTATTGATCCACAAGCAATAAACCAGTTCCAAGCCGATTTGCAAAAACTACCGGCAGCTCCTGCTTTACAAAATAGTGTCGCCCACAACGGGATTTTCAAATCTAGTCTGACCCTCAAATCACAAGCAGCCATGAGCCCCACTTTTTCCATCGAATTAGATACTGGTAAAGTCGCTGACCAACAGCGTTCAGGAATGTGCTGGATTTTTGCAGCTTTAAATACTTTGCGCCACCCTATGCAAAACAAATTCAAACTTAAAGATTTTGAATTGTCAGAAAGTTACATGTTCTTTTGGGATAAATTAGAAAAATCCAATTACTTTTATGAAAATATTATTAAAACGGCGGCGTTGCCACTAGGTGATCGCAAAGTGGATTTCTTATTGGCTACGCCCCAACAAGATGGCGGCCAATGGGATTTAGTTTGTGCTTTATTTGACAAATATGGAGTCGTTCCCAAAAGTGTGATGCCCGATACAGCTAATCGCACGAATTCGGCTGATTTAAATAAAGTATTAAACTTAAAATTACGCAAAGATGCCATTCAATTGCGGCAATTAGTGAATGACCAGGCCCCGGAAACCCAAGTACAAAGCCATAAAGAACAAATGCTCAGTGAAGTTTATCGAATTTTAGTTTTGGCTTTAGGTCAGCCACCAGTTAAATTTGACTGGTCTTATCGGGATGACGATCAAGTTTATCACACAGAACATGACCTCACCCCTTTGACCTTCTATCAAAAATATATTGATATGGATTTGAGTCAATATATTTCCACGATCAATTCACCGACAGCTGACAAACCGTACAATGAAGTTTATACGGTGGAAATGTTAGGCAACGTAGTCGGCGGTCGACAAGTACGCCATTTGAACTTAGATTTAAAGACATTCAAAGAAGCGGCTATTAAGCAACTAAAAAATGGTGAAGCTGTCTGGTTTGGCAGTGACGTGTCCCAAATGGCGGAACGCCAAAGCGGCATTTTAGATACAGATATCTATGATCTGCAAAGTCTCTTTAATATCGACTTCAACTTAACCAAGGCGCAACGCTTAGATTATGCGGAAAGCTTGATGAATCACGCAATGGTATTGACCGGTGTGGATTTGGACGACCAAGGCAAACCACGCAAATGGAAAGTGGAAAACTCTTGGGGCGAAAAAGTGGGCACCAAAGGTTATTTTGTCATGAGTGACGCCTGGTTTGATCAATTTGTCTATCAATTAGTCATTAATAAACAATATCTGTCTGATGAGTTAAATCAAATTTACGATCAAGCAAGCGCACATGTCCTCGCACCTTGGGATCCAATGGGCTCTTTAGCTTAATCATTATCAGAATCTTAGAAAACGAGCACCGTTCATCAAACGCTGGTCGTTTTTTTTATTGCACAAAAACTTTCCGATAAATGATTTGGACCATTTTATTAGAATTATCGCCATGGGGATTATGGCGATTACTAAATAAAATTACAGCGTCTTTGCCGGAATCGGCCATCGCAAAAGCGGCGTCAAAGCCTTGATCGACGCCCCGGGCATAAAAGAAATGTTCAGGTTTCACATTGTAAACCCCACCATTGTACAGACTAGCTACTCCGGGAGTCCGCAACATGATCACATCGGCAGGCCGAATAATTTTTCCTTGGACGATGGCTGCCTGCAAGCGATAAAATTCATAAACGGTGGAATACAATTGATCGGCCCCTGATTCGGAATGCAGTTGCCGTTCATCTAATTTTAAAGGTTGGGAAAAACCAGTTTGATAGTTATCATAGGCATAAGCCGTTGCAGCTTCTGTTTGGCGATGAAAATTAGAGCGGACATCGGTGTGGTGCAAGTGTAAGGGGCGTTTGATTTCCCGTTGAAAAATCTGCGCATAAGACCGGTGGTAAACTTTTTCTAAAATCCGGGCCAATAAAACGTAATTATAATCGCTATAATGCCAAACATTACGATATCGCGGTATGGCTTGCAATTTATGTTGCAAAAAGTGATCTAATTGCGCCCCCCGCAAATTGGGCGGCAGCTGGGCAGTGGTGTCCAGACCCGATTCCATCCGAATTAAGTTCCACAAAGTTATATTTTGGGCCTGGGGTATTTGCGGATAATACTGGGCTAAGGTATTGGTTAAGCGTAATTTATGGCGTTCTTGCGCTTTCATGACTAAAGTGGCCGTGACCGATTTTTGCAGCGACGCTAATTGATAAACCGATCGAATTGTGGTCGGTTTTTGTTGTGCAAAATTAGCAAAGCCCTGGTTGACGATCCACAAAGGCCGTTGGTGCCGAATAATCAACAAAGTTCCACTAAAGGCATTTTTTTGAAGATAATTTTGGACTTCGCTTTGCGCAGCCGGCATTAAGGTGACTGCTTGTACAGGTTGCACGAAACTACTACTCCACAGGCAAATAGAACTACTTATTAAGAATACATATAGAGCTTTTTTGAATTTTTGTTGCATACTTTTAACCTTTACACTCTTAAAACGAAAGTATTAATAGTCCAACATTTTTTACTCTTTATTCTGATTATTGTTGAAAATTATTTAGAAATGATGTTAAATACTCTCATCATCTTATACTGGAAGTCTCAAGAAGTATAGGGAAGTAATTAATGTGGACAAAAATAATTTACACCCAGCCTCCACTGCTACCAAATTATCTGCTGCTGGACTGTTAATTTCACTAGGCGTGGTCTATGGAGATATTGGTACTTCACCGATGTATACTATGTCAGCGCTGATTAACGGCAACGGGGGTTTACGCCATATTTCTACTACTTTTATTTTAGGGTCAGTTTCGTTGATTTTTTGGACCTTAACGATCATTACGACGGTCAAATACGTGCTCATTGCGCTGCGGGCAGACAACCAAGGTGAAGGTGGGATTTTTGCCTTATATACCTTGGTGCGGCAAAAGGCCAAATGGTTAATTATTCCGGCGATGATCGGCGGCGCCTCATTTTTAGCAGATGGGATGATGACTCCAGCGGTCACTGTTACGACCGCGATTGAAGGCCTCAAAGGCATTCCTTTGGGGCGGCATGTGTTGATTGCCAATCAGCATACCGTCATAGTGGTCACCATTCTTATTCTTTCCGGGCTGTTTTTAATTCAGCGTTTTGGTACCGCTAAGATTGGTCAAGCATTCGGCCCCATTATGTTTGTATGGTTCACCGCTTTAGGCTGGTTTGGGTTATATCGTTTGGCTGGTAATTGGTCTTTTTTACGAGCTTTAAATCCCGCATATGCCGTGCGCATATTATGTGATCCCCAAAATCGTAATGGCCTTTTTATTTTGGGCAGTATTTTTTTGGCCACGACTGGTGCTGAAGCCTTGTATTCGGATATGGGACACGTCGGCCGCAATAATATCTATGGCAGCTGGCCGTATGTGAAAGTCAGTTTATTATTAAATTATTTAGGCCAAGCCGTCTGGCTCGATCAAATTAAAATTTCGCGCTTGTATCTCCAAGATCACAATTTAAATCCCTTCTTTGCCATGGTTCCGGCTCATTACCGTCTTTTTATGATCCTTTTAGCAGCGCTGGCCGCCATCATTGCGTCGCAAGCTTTAATTTCCGGCTCTTTTACTTTAGTTTCCGAAGCTACCAAATTAAAAATTCTACCGCGTTTACAAGTGATTTATCCAACGAACTCTAAAGGGCAATTATACATTCCCGCTATTAATCGAATTCTATGGATATTATGCAGTTTAGTGGTGCTGTATTTTCAAAGTTCAGCCAAAATGTCCAGCGCTTATGGTCTGGTCATCACGATCACTATGCTTATGACGACCATTTTGTTAAGTTTTTGGCTACATACTACCAAACTAAAACCTTTTTTGGCTGATTTGATTATTGGCTTCTTTGTAGTCATTGAAGGCATCTTTTTATTAACCAATAGTGTCAAATTTTTTGAAGGCGGCTATGTCACCTTCACGGCCGCAACGCTGTTAGTCGTAATTATGGTTATCTGGCGCTACGGGGAAATTTATCAAAATAATAATACGTTTCATCAAGATTATGTTTCTATCTTGGCTTATAAAAAACAACTGCATGATTTAAGTCAAGATCAGACTTTACCCTTGTATGCTACTAATTTAGTTTATTTAACTAAAATGTCAAAGGGCAACCATATAAAAAAGGACATTCTTTACTCTATTTTGGATAAACGTCCCAAACGCGCCCAAGTGTACTGGTTTGTCACGGTCAATGTCACTGATGATCCTTACACCGCTGCTTATAGTGTTGATACTTACGACACTAATTATATGGTTAATGTTCAACTCTATTTAGGTTTTCGGATCGAGCAAAAAGTCTCGGTATTTTTAAAACAAATTGTCAATGAAATGATGTTACGCGGTGAATTGCCCCGCCAGCCGCAACAATATTCAACTATTCCTAATCGGGAAGTGGGAGACTTTGCTTTTGTTTTGATTCAAGAAATCCTATCCCCAGATACCCAATTAGATCATTGGCAAAAGCATCTAATTCAAGCGCGGCTGTGGTTAAAAAAATACACCATCAGTCCGGTTAATTGGTTTGGGTTGTCGTATAGTGAAGTGGTTTTGGAACGCGTACCGGTGATTTTGGGGCAGCTCAATTCCACCAGTTTACGCTTAAAACGGCAAGTTCAATCTACCAACACCAATCAGTCGGAGTGATCCTGGAGGATCCATCTGAAAGCATAGCTTCTGGGATTATCCCGCGTTGTTTTCCAACCGCCAGTTTGTTATAAATCTAGTTTTAGAAGAATGGTCGTGATATGATGAATTCAAAATCACTTTGAAGGATTCGTGACTAATAACTATGAAGTGGAAAAGTTCCCTGATAAATCACAAACCAAGCACTAATAACCGGCTTTCTCTGGCCGGGATTATCGTGGCGCTTGGGGTCGTGTACGGCGACATTGGTACTTCACCGATGTACACCATGGCCGCCTTGATTAGTGGTAACGGTGGCTTACAAAATATTTCTACAGATTTTATTTTAGGCTCCGTGTCGTTAATTTTTTGGACGTTAACTATTGTCACCACCACCAAATACGTCTTGATTGCTCTGCGCGCGGATAACCATGGTGAAGGTGGAATTTTTGCTTTATATACCTTAGTCCGTAAAAAAGCTAAATGGTTGATTATTCCGGCGATGATCGGCGGGGCCACCTTTTTAGCCGATGGGATGATGACGCCGGCAGTCACCGTGACGACGGCCATTGAAGGTTTAAAAGGTGTCACTATTTTTAATAGTGTGTGGATTCATAACCAAAAAACCGTCATTTTAGTCACAGTCATCATTTTATCTATTCTTTTTTTTATTCAACGTTTTGGGACAGAAGCCATTGGCCGCGCTTTCGGCCCGATCATGATGTTATGGTTTACGTGCTTGGCCTTAATCGGTTTATACCGCCTCGCTGATGATTGGAGTTTTTTGCGGGCCTTAAATCCTTTGTACGCGGTGCAAACCTTATTCAGTCCCCAAAATAAAAATGGGCTTTTCATTTTAGGCAGCATCTTTTTGGCTACAACGGGTGCAGAAGCTCTTTATTCTGATATGGGTCATGTGGGGCGCAATAATATTTATGGTAGTTGGCCCTATGTCAAAATCTGTTTATTAATTAATTATTTAGGTCAAGCCGTGTGGATCAACCAAATTAAAGATCAGCCCTTATTTCAACAAATGGATGGTTTAAATCCTTTCTTTGCGATGATTCCATCACAATTTCGTTTAGCGATGACCTTTTTGGCAGCGATGGCGGCGATTATTGCTTCGCAGGCCTTAATTTCCGGTTCGTATACTTTGGTTTCCGAAGCTACTAAATTAAAAATTTTACCGCGTTTGAGAATGGTTTATCCGACCAATTTTAAAGGTCAACTTTATATTCCGGCGGTCAACAATATTATTTGGATCCTCTGTTTAGGTATTGTTATTTTCTTTCAAACTTCCGCACGAATGTCTGCAGCTTATGGGTTGGAAATTACGATTACGATGATTATGACCACCATCTTGTTAAACGCTTGGTTAGCCACCAGCAACTTCAATAAATTTTTTGCTAAGTTAATTGTGATTTTCTTTTTTAGTATTGAAACTATCTTTTTGATCACAAATAGTATTAAATACCTGCATGGCGGCTACGTTACATTGGGAATTGCTTTGGTGATCATTATGATTATGATCATTTGGCATTATGGAGAATTGCTTAAAAACGATAATACTTTTCACCGGGAGTATGTTTCGCTTTTAGCCTATAAAAACCAACTGAAAAATCTCAGCCAAGATCAAAGTATGCCCTTATATGCTACCAATTTAGTTTATTTAACCCATGTGCATAATGGTTACAAAATTAAAAAAGATATTTTATATTCCATTCTGGACAAACGTCCTAAAAGAGCCCAAGTATACTGGTTTGTGACCGTTAATGTAACGGACAATCCTTATACGACCGCTTATAGTGTTGATACTTATAACACGAATTATATGGTTAATGTTCAATTGTATCTGGGATTTCGGATGGAACAAAAAGTTAACCTCTTTTTGCGGCAAATTATTAATGAAATGATGATTAAAGGGGAACTACCGCGGCAACCGCAACAATATACCACGATTCCTGATCGGAGCGTGGGCGATTTTACATTTGTCTTAATTCAAGAAGTGCTCTCCCCCGATACGCAATTGGACAATTTAAAAAAGAATATCATCCAAGCGCGGCTTTGGTTACAAAAATATACGGTCACTCCGGCCATTTGGTTTGGCCTTTCTTATAGCGATGTGATCGAAGAACGCGTACCGCTAGCTTTAGGGCGCATGCGCTCAGATCGCTTACGCTTGGTCAAACGCGAACCCATTATCAACTATACTAACGATGAGCTGGACGAAGACGAAACAGATGACGATTAAAAAAACTCTGGGTCAGTTAAGGACCCAGAGTTTTTAATTGGGAAAAGCTGCTGCTTAGCGTGAGCAAGGAAGCAAAAGCTAAGTTAACACAGTTTTGGAGCGGATTCGCAGGTGCTGATCCATCTCGTAAATAATCGGCTGGCCATTGGCGACTTCGACGTGATTAATTTGTTGATCGTCAATCGCCTCTAAATATTTAATCAAGGCCCGTAAGGTACTACCATGAGCCACAATCAATTGATTATGCCCAGTGATTAAAGCCGGACCCACATGATCTTGAAAATATGGGACCGTCCGCTGTAGAGCCATTTTTAAGCTCTCAGACCAGGGTAAAATGGTTTGTGGGTAACGTTGATAGACCCGTAAGTGGGTATCTCGCTGCGTTAAAGGGGGCGGCACTACAGCATAACTACGACGCCACAAAGCTACTTGTTTTGCTCCATATTGCTGGCGGGTTTGATCTTTGTTACGTCCTCGTAAAGCACCATAATGCCGTTCATTTAAACGCCACGATTTAGTTAATGGCACTGCGGCGGCGTGACAAACGGTCTGAATAATCATCGCCGTTTGAATTGCACGTTGTAATACCGAAGTATGGACCGCCTCAAAGCCCACTCCAGCTTGGTAAAGTTTTTGGCCTGCTAGGCGGGCTTGTTCTTTGCCCTGAGCAGTTAAGGGTACATCCGACCAACCAGTATATTGATTCAAAGCATTCGCCTGGCTTTGTCCATGGCGTATTAAAATTAGTTGAACCATTTTTTCACCTATACCAATCGCATAACCATCATCATTAAAAGGGGCACCATAATTAAACTAAAACAAGTCGTGGCGGTAACCATCACTGCCGCATAATTCGAATCTGCATGATATAATTTAGCTACTACCGGCGCATTAGTCATAACCGGCATCGCCGATTGAATAATAAAAACCGCCTTCATTAAATTGGGCACGGTCAGAGGTAATACTAATATCGTCATTAAAATGGGAGCTAACAAGAATCTACCCAAGAAAATGCCGGCCATGTCTTTGGACGGACGAATATTGCGCAAGCCCATTTGGGCTAATTTCATACCGATAAAAAACATAGATAAAGGTATCGTCAAATTACCCAAATAGTGTAAATCGGACTCCACAAAAGGCGGTAATTTAATTTGCAGGCATACCAGAACTATCCCCATCATAAAGCCTAACAACGGTGGTGAAAAGATTTTTTGCACTATTTGCCACAAATTAAAACCGGGATGGGTTTGACCATCACTGCGAATCAAGTAAACGCCCAGCGTCCAAAAAAAGGTGGTATTTGCCATATAATAAACTAAGACATACGGAATACTGGCCTTGCCAAAGAGCGCCATATTCACGGGTAAACCCACAAAAACGGTATTGGAATTGGCAAACATAGATTTAAACAACCCGCGATGATGGGGATCGATCTGAAAAAACCACTGCACCAAATAAGAAAGGCCAAAAAGTAAAGTCATCGATAAAATGGGAAATTGCAGATCAGGTAAAATCTTTAATAAATGTCCCCGCGTGAATTGGGTGGTAATCGTATTAATCATATAACAGGGCAAGGCTATTTGCGTGACTAATTTAGAGGTAATTTTACTATAATGTTCATCAAACCAGCCCTGCACTGTGAGCCAATATCCAGTGGCAATTAAGACTAAAATAATTAAAACACCACTTACGCTATGCATTAACAATCAGAAAACCTCGATTAAAAAATAATTTACTTTTTATCTTAACATTAACTAGACTATTTTTTGAGGAAAGATAAAATAAAATAGTAAATAAGAGAGGAAATAAGGAACTAGTGAAGCGTTGGAAAACTTGGGTCCGCAAAAACCAATTTGCCATTAAATTGGAAGCGGGCATTTTACTCACCATAATCGTTTTAACTTATTTAATTACCCATGTAGTTTGGTTTAACGGCACCGTGGCCGGCAAATCGATGGAACCTAATTTTTATAAAGGTGATCACTACTTTGCTTCCCAAACGGCTACTATTCGCCGAGGCGACATTGTTGTGATCAATCCTCCCGGTTCCAGTCAGCAGAAACTGTTTATTAAACGAGTTATTGCCCTACCACATGACCAAATCAGCTCTCATGATGACACGACCTATATCAACCATCACGCTATTGCCGAACCTTATTTAGATCCCTACAAAGCACGGTTGCGGCCGGGCATGTTACTCACCAAGAATTTTACTCTTCATAAACTTTTTGGGATTCGTCGGGTTCCGCAAAATAGTTATTTTGTCATGGGGGATAATCGGCGCCAATCGGTGGATAGTCGCCATTTTAATGCCGTTAACCGGCGCGATATTATTGGTGTAGTTAAATTACGTTTTTGGCCGCTGAATCGTTGGACCATCTATTAGAACTGCTCTCAGCCGCAATGGCCCAAATTAGTGGGAAGTATCCTGATGATGGATGAGCGTTTCATCCAAGCCGGTTTGACATTCTGCTTGTAAAGTAACATGTTCAATACCGTACTGCTTGGTCAATAGATTCGTGATTCGCTGGTATAAATCTTCTAATTGGGGAATGGTTTCGGTCGCCTTCACATTAATATGGGCATCAAAAGCAATTAAATGTTCATCGATTCGCCAAACATGTAGATGATGCAATCCGACCACTTCGGGAAATTGTTGCAAAATGGTCTGTTTAATGGCCTCTAAATCCAATTGGGGACTCGCCTCCATTAAAATCAAGACCGTTTGTTTCACAACGCCAAAGGACTCTTTCATAATCCACAGTGCCGTCAACACGGTAATCACCGGATCAGCCCAAGTCCAATGCAAATACTTCACCAAAAGAGCGGCGATAATCACACCAACTGAAGACAAAGTGTCCGAAGCCATATGTAAAAAAGTCGCTTTAATGTTTAAACTCTCATGCGAGCCCTGCAACATCAACAACATAGAAAATAAGTTGGCCAGCAACCCGATAATCGAGACTACCAACATTAAACCACCATTAATATGCTGCGGATGTCCTAAGCGTTTAATACTTTCGATAACCAAGACCAAAGTAATCGCAATTAAAATCGCAGCATTCACAAACGCGGCCAAAATTTCCGCGCGCTGATAACCAAAGGTCTGGCGTTCGTTGCTTTCCTTTTTACTAATCAAGTGGGCAACAAAGGAAATAATAATCGATAAGGTGTCTTCCATATTATGAAAGCCATCGGAGATTAATCCCAAACTACCCGCTAACAGACCGCCAATAATCTCGGCCAGCGTAATGACCGCATTTAATACGGTCACAATTGCAAAACGGCCCGCAGACAATGTTGCTTTATGCTTATGTTCCATCCCACTACCCCCCATTGGAGTTGATTTTAGGCTAAACTAACAAAACATGCAACCCTACTTAAAAAGTCAACCCTTATGGGTTGACTCAAGCATATATACTATTTCCCAGTGTCATTATGTTAAAATATACTTATGAGTATTATTAACCTAGCGCCACCAATTAACATTAATGAGGGAGCTTCACATTTACCCTAATTGGGCGCCGCACATCCAACGAGTCCGCATAGGTTAGTTGTACATAACGTTTCATACGTGCTGCAGCTTCTCTTTTGGAAACATTATGACAAATTCGTTTGGTCACAACCTGTTCACCATCTACTTTGTTAAACATTCCTGTAACTTCATAGTCACAGATATGGCGTGCAAACATTGACATTTTTACCCCTCCATTTGTGATCTTCAACCAGAATGTTATATCATGAATTTAGGCATAATTCAATCATTGATTTCAAAGTTTTTTGATTTTTTTAATTGTTAACTGTTTCATTTAGCTAAAAGCATGTATACTAATACAGATGGAGGTCTTTTTATGTCTCAAAGTAAACCAACTCCCAAACATAAATTTAAAACTAAATTAAACCGTGATGGTCTCCAAACTCCTCCCGGGGGATTTCGTTCAACAACGCAAAATCAACAAATAGCCGCCTCCCAGCAAGCGGGAGAACCCGCTCAGCCAACTGCTAATGGTGCCAATTCATCGCCAGCGCCCAACTATCCCCAGAATCCGGAATTAGAATACAAGCAAAGTCAAGAACAATTAAAAGATCAACGTGTGACGCGCACGCGGCAGCAACGAAATAGTACCGTGTGGTATAAAAAACCCTTCGTCTGGATTTTAGCTGGATTGATTGTTATTGTGGGACTCATTTTAGCAGTCTTTTTATTCATTAATCGCCCCACGCCAAGTGCTTCGACTCCGGCCAGCCCCACCAGCAGTTCCGTTAGCAAAAAAGCGAAACTGACAACTAAGCCGAAGCTCAAAACGAAACAGGCTCCTAAAAAGCTGCAACCAGACCAAAAAGTACAAAACGAGCCAAATAAAAAGAATGATGAAACCAAACGTCACTGGAATAACCCTGGATCTTATGACAATATGAAATATGATAATGATGACTTTACTATTCAATTAAATAACTCCAGTGACGGGGTTAAACTCATTCCGGATAGTGATCAAAAACCAGCCCTTTATATTGAATATACTTTTACCAATAAGAGCAAGCAACCCCTCAAACCGCAAGATGCCGTTGGGAAAGATATTCAATTAAAACAAAATGACCAAGTTTTAACAGGAATCGGTCCGGCGGGCGACAATCAAGACGCACAAAATAAAATTAATGCCGCCCAAAAAGCTGTTGATCCGGGACAAAAAGCCGACGTGGCCATGATGTTTGTCGTCGCCAATACAAAAGACCAAATCATCATGTCGTTTAAAAACTTGGAAACAGATCAATTTATCACCACAACACAACCATTTAAATTATAGTAAAAAAGATCTTTGACAGAAGCACGACTCAGAATGCTCGTCGCCACTGCAAAGATCTTTTTTTGTATTGTGTATATGTCGCGAAAAATTTTTAAAAAATTGTCAAAACAACAACTTACGAAGGAATGCTTATTATAACAGTACTTGAGTTATGGCTAAGACTACGGGAATGACAATGACAAACAGGACCGTCGTCGTTGTCACCACATTGGTGGCAAATGGAACATCACCATGTGACTCACCTACTAAAATGGGCAAAACGGCCAACGCTGGGGTGGCAGATTGCACCATCAAGGTATTAATTTCCATACCGGCTAAATGCGGACCGATCGAAGCAGTGCCAAGCATAATTAAGCCCAGCATTAGCGCTGGTACCAGCACAAAGCGGCCTAAAATGACCACCAGCGTATCACGATCTAAATGTAAGGACTTTAAGCCGGCATCTGCCAAGATGATCCCAATGTAAATTAAAGACAGCGGCGTCACAATCCCGCCTACCATGTTTAACACACTGGTAATCCAATTAGGAATCGGTATTGCAATTAATAAACAGACTAAAGCCAACAAAAAGCCGACTAAAGGAGCTGGTAATAATTTGCGCCAATTGAATCCGCCAGTTTTTTGACTAGACGCGGTCGGATCATCACTGGAAATGAAAAAGACCCCAATGGCCCATGTGGAAATTGTATTGACCACATAGTAAACCAAGAAATACGGCATACTTTTTTGCCCAAATAACGCAATATTCAACGGCAAACCAATAAAAATAGTATTGGCATTAGTAATCGCATTAATGAAGGTACCGCGCCGACCAGGACGTACATGGAGCCCTTTACTTAATAACCATGAAATGAGATAACTTAAGGCAATACATATCACGGCATAAATTAAGCCCCCAGTTAATCCCAACAGTTTGTCACGGGTTAAATACTTCATCACTGACGCAAAAATCGAAGCCGGTAAAGCGACATTCATGATCAAATAGGAAATATTACCTTTAAACTGATCTCCTAATTTATAGGAATTTCGCAGCCAGTAGCCTAATGCAATAACGATTAAAATTTCAACTACACTGGTTAAAGAAGCAACTATCGCCTGCATAAGCTAACTCCACTGGGAATAAGAGGGCTGCCAACGCTGCGCAGCAATCGCTTGTTCACCATCACGATATTCTCTTTGATTTAAATGTTCTTGCAGCGCTTGTTGGGCGACACTTTTAGCCAACGTTTGCGAAAACAAATTAATCTTTTTGACCGGCGGCAAAACCGCTGCTCCGGGCTGCTTCGAATCTACCAAACCGCCCAAGGAATGCGCGGCGACACTGATCATACTATCACTTAAAATCTTGGCATTGACTGCTAAAGCACCCAAACCTAGACCGGGATAAACCAAGGCATTATTAGCCTGCCCAATCTCATAGCGGGTTCCTTGATAATCGACTGGTTCCGCTGGGATGCCCGTAGCGATCAAAGCCTGTCCCTGAGTCCACTTAATGAGATCTGCTGCTGTAGCTTCCGCCAATTTGGTCGGATTAGATAAAGGAAAAATAATCGGACGCGCCGTGTGGGCGGCCATTTCAGTAACGACCTTCTGTGTAAATGCTCCGGCCTGCGTTGAAGTACCTACCAAAATAGTCGGATGCACCGCCTGCACAACGCTCAGTAAATCGGTTAATTGTTCCGGATGGGCAAATTCATGCCGCTGGCGGGTAAATTGCTTTTGTTCCGGTGTTAAATCAGGCGTATCTGCAAATAAAAGACCCTGCTTATCCACTAGGTAAAAATGTTGCCGGGCTTGTTCCGGGCTTAAGTTGCTTTGAAGCATTTCTGTGTAAATTTGTTGAACAATACCAGTGCCGGCAGTTCCTGCACCATAACAAAGATAAGTTTGATCAGTTAACTTTTCTCCGCTAATTTTTAAAGCGCCTAAAATCCCCGCCAAAACAATAATACCTGTTCCTTGAATATCATCATTAAACGTTAAAATGTGGGAACGATACCGACTTAAAATTTGTGCGGCATGGTCACGGCCAAAATCTTCGAAATGAAGATACATATCAGGAAATAGCTGTTCGGCTGTCTGGACGAAATTATCCACAAATTGATAATAGTGCTCTCCGCTAATTCGGCGATGGCGATTACCTAAATAAAGCGGATCTTGTAATAATTGCTGATTATTAGTTCCTACATCTAAAACAACCGGCAACACTGTGGCCGGATCAACTCCTGCTGCAGCTGTGTAAACCATTAATTTACCGACCGAAATATCCACGCCTTGTACGCCCCAGTCGCCAATCCCCAGAATGGCTTCACCATCAGTTACGACAATCAGCTTAATATTGCGACCAGCCGCGGCGTTTTCCAGCGTAGCTTGGATCTGTTCTGGTTGGTCAATCGATAAAAAAGCCGCGTTTTGCGGATTAACAAATAAATGACTATAATTTTGAATCGACTCTGCAATCGTCGGATCGTAGACAATGGGCATGAATTCCGTGACATGTTCACTAAATAATTTAAAAAACAAAACCCGATTCGTATTAAAAATAGTCATTAAAAAGATCCGCTTTTCTAAAGCGGTGGCTTTCTCTTGATATTGTGAATAGATCTCTTGCGCTTGTTCCGCTAAAGATTGGACTCGCGGAGGCAGCATCCCTACTAAATGATATTTTTGTCGATCCTGTTGACTAAAAGCAGTACCTCGGTTCAAAAAAGGATCATTTAAAAGTGCTTGACCAGTTTTTATCATCTTCTTCACTCCTTACAAAATCACAATAAAGCCCAAGGAGCAGAGGAGCAAATATTATGCTTAAAATAGCAGGCGTACACCTGCGTACTGTGTGCAATTAATCGTTTCAAAATGACAAAAATGAACTCGTATACTCTTTTAGACAGAACAAAAAAAATAGCCCCCGACGGGACTATTTTTAAAGAGCTATCCAAATTAGTGTTTAGATTTGTAAGCAAAGCTGCCGAATAAGAAGGTCATTCCGGCTAATAAAGCACCAGCAACGGTTAGACTTTGAGCTTCATTAGCATTTTCACCAGTCTGTGGTAAGTTGTTCTTGTTAGCGCTAGCAGCCTTTTGATTTGGATCCTTAGTTTGCTTGTTGTTATTAGCATTAGCAGCGCCATTATTATTAACTGGTGTTAAACCACCATTATTGGCCCCATTGTTAGAAGAGTTGGATTGACCATTATTATTAGCACCGTTGTTATTGGAACCGTTGTTATCAGGCTTCTGATTATCTTTGCTTACGGAAGCAAAACCACTGTTGTAACCTTCAACAAAGGCAGCACTCTTGCCAGTTAAGTCAGCTTTAGCATTGCCAGCCAGGGCATCTTTTTCGCCAGCCTCATAGCCGTCTAACCAATCCTTGGCAGCTGCATATTCAGAGTTGGCTTTGTCAACATCAGCTTGAGCAGCATCTACCGCCTTTTGGGCAGCACCTGCAGCATCTTGTTTAGCAGTTACAGCAGCTTCAGCAGTTTCTAGTTGTTTATTAGCTGCATCCATGGATGGTTTGAGCGTATTGACCAACTCATTCATTTTGGCCTGTTCTGCACCTAAAACAACATTGCCATCATCTAGTGCCTTTTGGGCAACATCGACATCTTTAGCCTTGGCGCTAACAGCGTCTTGAGCTGCTTCTTCTTGCTTTTCAGCGGAGTCAAAGATATCCTTCAAGCTTTGGGTTAATTGATCCATTTCTGCTTGAGAAACATCCAAATTTTGATGAGCCTTTGATAAGGCATCCTTGGAACTATCAGCAGCACTTTGAGCTTTGCCAACTTGTTCTTTAGCGGCGTCAGCTTTACCTTTAAGATCTTTAGCTGTGCCACTAGCAGAATCAACGGCATCTTTGGCTTTGCCCAAGTTCAACTTAGCATTATTAAAATTATTCTTAGCATTCTTAACTTGTTGCTCTAAAGCAGCTTTTTCTGCCTCAAGAGGCGCCTTTTTATCATCTGCATTTTGTTTTGCTGCACTTAATGCTTGCTCTTTACTTTTTGCAACGTCCTGAGATGCTTGTAATTTTTGACTTGCAGCATTAACTAAACTATCTTGCTCTTGAGTTACTTTATTTAAATCATCAGTGGTAGTTTTAACCTCATTTTGGGCATTGCCCGCGTCTACTGTAGCATTTCCATAATTTACAGATAATTCACCAAGCTTACTAATCAATTGATTAACTGTGTCCGTGTCACCATTCTTTCTAGCTTCATCAATCTGTGCAGTTAGACCTTCCATTTGTGATTTTAAGGTTTTTTGTTTCCCTTGTGCATTAGATAATTTTTGATTTGCACTCTCAACCGCTTGTTTTTTAGGAGCAACTTGAGCCTCTTTGGTAGTTAGAGCATTTTGATATGCTGTATTATCTTGGGTAACTTGTTTATTGGCATTCTCAAGTTCACTTTGTTTTGATGCAACATCAGCATTAGCCTGAGCAATCGGACCATTTGCATCGTTAAGTTCTTTTTCTATTTGTTCCATTCTCAAGGTTTGAGCATTAGTTACCGTGTTAACCGTGTTAGAAGCACTAATTACATTATCTTGAGCTTTTTCAAAAGCAGCTTGAGCTGTATTAACTTTGGAATCGGCCTCAGTAGAAGCATTGGCAGCACTAGTATAATTTTGACCAGCTGTTTCCAAAGCTGCCTGGTTTTGAGACAAAGCATTTTGGGCCAGTATCAATTCTTGCTTGAATTGATTAACTTTTTGTTGTTGTGCATCCAATTGGTCTTGTGCACCTTTGGCCAACTTCTTAGCGTCAGCAATTACTGGAGCTTGCTTATCTCTTTCTGCTGCTAAAGCATCTTTTTTAGCTTGTAAATTGCTCTTAGCAATTTGAACCTTTTGGGCTGCTTGATCAACTTTTTGCTGCTGAGCGTCCAATTGCTGCTGTGCTAACTTATTAACTTGCTTAGCATTGGCGATTGTGGCAGCTTGTTTATCCTTTTCAGCGGCCAAAGCATCATTCTTTTGCTTAAAATCAGCTTTAGCGGCCTCCAATTTCTTCTGCGCTGCATCAACCGCTTTTTGCTTAGCGGCAATGGCATCTTTTGCAGCTTGAATTTTAGCATCGCTTTGAGCAGATACTTTCTTGTAATTCTGTTTTGCAGCTGCCAGTTGCGACGACAAACTATTCGCTTCTTTTTGACTGTCAGTCTTTGAACCAGCTACTTTTTGCAATTGTGTTGCGCACACATTAGCACTGGAAGCAACTGCCGAAACTGCAGGCGCCGTGCCTAAAGCTAAGGCAGAGACCCCCACTAAACCTAGGTAGGTTAATTTCTTCTTATTCATATTTAAACCCCTCTAACATAAACATCATTTAAAACAAAAATATATAAAGAATCTATGTTTTAATTATAAGATTCATACTTTCAAAAATCTAGTCAAATATTCAAAAAAGATCCAAATTTTTATAAATTACTTTTTAGTTTCTAGTTATCAAAATCGATTTACATAATTTTTAAGCAATAATGTTAGAACAAGTTGTAAGGTAGTACACATTGTCCAAACCAGTTACCAAGCTGGAAAATTTGCTTGCACTAACGGCTGATAACGCCTTGTGAATTAGTAAATCGTTGATAAATTACATGATATATTTGTAATTTCTACTGCTACTTTAAAATACTAATTATTCTAAAGCTTTATATTTTCCATGATTTAATTAACCGTTCGCTACTATTTCAATTGATCTGATCATTTTTTAAGGTAACGATCTTTTTTTAAAATCTGAAGCTTTTCTATGGCATTTTGCAATGAAATATCAACCCTGCAATGATCCTTTACGCCGACCAGTACCTGCATAAGATACTTGTGCCAAATTTTTGTCCTCCTTAAATCAACTTATTAATGTCTAAAACTTCTGGTTGTTGCGACGCATGCTTATGTTCTGGACCTGCATAAACATACAATTTTTTAATTGTTGACGGCCAAGAGAATTCTTTGGCAACATTCCCCGAATGGAAGTTTCGATTAAGCGTTCTGGCTTTTCGACCCGCATCTTGCCATCCGAAATAGCTTTCAAACCAACAGGATAATTACTATGATGCTAATAAATTTTAAAAGAGCAAATATTACGCTTAAAACATATCCGACACAGCGTCAACTAATCGTTTCAAAATAATAAAAATGACCCCCCTATATAAAAAAGCAAAAAAAATAGCCCCGACGGGACTATTTTCAAAAAGCTATCCAATTAGTGTTTGGACTTGTAAGCAAAACTGCCGAATAAGAAGGTCATTCCGGCTAATAATGCACCAGCAACGGTTAGACTTTGAGCTTCATTAGCATTTTCACCAGTCTGTGGTAAGTTGTTCTTGTTAGCGCTAGCAGCCTTTTGATTTGGATCATTAGCTTGCTTGTTGTTATTAGCATTAGCAGCACCATTATTATTAACTGGTGTTAAACCACCATTATTGGAACCATTGTTAGAAGAGTTGGATTGACCACCATTATTATTGGCACCATTGTTAGAAGAGTTGGATTGACCATTATTATTATCAGAATTCTGATTGCCTTTGCTTACAGAAGCAAAACCACTGTTGTAACCTTCAACAAAGGCAGCACTCTTGCCAGTTAAGTCAGCTTTAGCATTGCCAGCTTGAGCATCTTTTTCACCAGCATCATAACCATCTAACCAATCCTTGGCAGCTGCATATTTAGCAGCTAAAGAGTCAACTTGGTTATTAGCATCTTGACTATCTTTATTAGCCTGATCAATAACCGGTTTTTGAGCGGCTTGTTCATTAGTTAAATCAGTATTTGCTTTATCAGCATCAG
>NZ_KQ034028.1:345180-349259 GCF_000970795.1 Bombilactobacillus mellifer | reverse complement strand
CTTGAGCAGCATCTACCGCCTTTTGGGCAGCACCTGCAGCATCTTGTTTAGCAGTTACAGCGTCTTCAGCAGCTTCTAATTGTTTATTAGCTGCATCCATGGATGGTTTGAGCGTATTGACCAACTCATTCATTTTGGCCTGTTCGGCACCTAAAACAACATTGCCGTCATCTAGTGCCTTTTGGGCAGCATCGACATCTTTAGCCTTGGCGCTGACAGCGTCTTGAGCTGCTTCTTCTTGCTTTTCAGCGAAGTCAAAGATATCCTTCAAGCTTTGAGTTAATTGATCCATTTCTGCTTGAGAAACATCCAAATTTTGATGAGCCTTTGATAAGGCATCTTTGGAACTATCAGCGGAATTTTGAGCATTCTTTAAATCTGATTCTGCTGATTGAGCTTTACCTTTGTAATAATCTAAAATTCCCTTAGCGGCGTCAGAATTATTTTTTGCTTTACTTAATTCAGTTTGAGCCTCATTATAAGCTTTTACAGCCCCATCTAAAGTTGCTTTCAGTGGTGCTAATGCGTCATCATTGTCTTTCAAAGTCTTCTTTGCATTAGATATAGTATCTTTTTGGGCAGCTTTCTCACTATCCAAAGCACTATGCGCATCTTCAGCTTCTTTTGTGGTCGATTTTACTCTACCTTTAGCAATCAAAACAGCATTGTTTGCATCTACTAGTTTTCCAGCAGCAGCATCAGCTGCTTTATTGGCATCATTTAATTTAGTTTGAGCAGCTATTGTTTTTTCGTGTGCACTATTATATGCATCTACAGCAGCATCAGCTAACTGTTGTTTTTCTGCCAAAGATCCATTAGCTTTCTCTAATTGAGAATTTGCAGAGTTTAACTCACTCTGATGGCTATCCCTGAGTTGTTTAAATTCACCAGTATTATAACTATTTACATATGCTTGAGCTTCCAGTAAAGCAGCTGTTTGATCATCGGTAGGATTGGTTACTTTTGATAATGTGTCTATGGTTTGTTGGCTGCTTTTATATCCTTCATCAAGTATACTTATAGCATCCTTCGCACCCTGGATCTTTTCATTTATTTGCGCAATTTCTTTCTTAACCGCGTCAACATCGCCTTGTAAATTAGTAGCTGTTTCACCGGCTTCTGTTTCAGCATTGGTAGCATTTGTAACGTCTGTAGTTAAACTATCCGGAACATTCATTTGCGCTTCTAAATCATCTTTGTTCTGATCTAAGTAATCCTGCTTTGATTGTAGATCCTCTTTTGCAGTTTTTACAGCAGCATCGGCATTGTCAGCAGCTGTTTGTTTATCTGCTATTGCCTTATTAGCGTTGTCTAATTGTGATTGAGCCGCATTAGTGGAATCCTGCAATTCCTTAACTTTGTCATTATAAGCCTGTTCAGCTTTTTCTTTAGGAGTTTTTGCAGAATCGACTTTACCTTGAGCAGTTTCTAAAGCACCAGCCATACTTGTAACATTACTGTTTGCTTGATCCACAGCAAAGCTCAATGAAGTGTAGTTTTGACCAGCTTTTTCCAGAGCTGCCTGGTTTTGAGCTGAAGCATTTTGGGCTAGTGCCAATTCTTGTTTGAATTGATTAACTTGTTGTTGTTGCGCATCCAATTGGTCTTGTGCACCTTTGGCCAACTTCTTAGCGTCAGCAATTACTGGAGCTTGTTTGTCTCTTTCTGCTGCTAAAGCATCTTTTTTAGCTTGTAAATTGCTCTTAGCAATTTGAACCTTTTGGGCTGCTTGATCAACTTTTTCTTGTTGAGCATCCAATTGCTGCTGTGCTAACTTATTAACTTGCTTAGCATTGGCAATTGTGGCAGCTTGTTTATCCTTTTCAGCAGCAAAAGCGTCATTCTTTTGTTTGTAATCAGCTTTGGCAGCATCCAATTTCTTTTGTGCTGCATCAACTGCTTTTTGCTTAGCAGCAATGGCATCTTTCGCAGCTTTAATTTTAGCATCGCTTTGAGCAGATACTTTCTTGTAATTCTCTTTCGCAGCTGCTAATTGAGACGACAAGCTATCCGCCTCTTTTTGTTTGTCAGCCTTTGAACCAGCTACTTTTTGCAATTGTGTTGCGCACACATTAGCGCTGGAAGCAACTGCGGAAACTGCAGGCGCCGTGCCTAAAGCTAAGGCAGAGACCCCTACTAAACCTAAGTAGGTCAATTTCTTCTTATTCATATTTAAACCCCTCTAACATATTAGCGTCCAAAACAAAAACATATAAATATGTTCTGCTTTTATTATAAGATAGCAATCACAAAAAAGCTAGGTGATTCTTTAAAAATGATCCAGATTATCCTAAAAAACTTTTTGTTTTCCAGCACTAGCATGAATTTTCATTGTTTTTCAGAAAATAAAGCTAAGTAAAACTGCTATATTATTTACAATTTTTAACGCCCACCAAAAGACCGAAAATACAGTTATCTTACCGTGAAATAACATCTTTTTTATCTAGTAAATCGAGAGCTTATTACGTGATCCATTTTCAATTTTGACCGCACTATTGAAATATTGTTTTCAATGATGGTTATTATAAAAATTCATAATTTCCCACTTTTTCAACAGAGACACATTTATTATTTTTGAGTCATTTTTCTAAATTTTTTAGTAAACAAATCAACCTCCTCTACCTTATAAACCAATTAGACCAATCGTAGTAAACCTATTATAAACTATATTCTTAATAACTTGCAGATTTTTATTCAACTTTTTCCATTAAATCTCCATAAGAGAATTAGATAATCCAAAAAATTCACTGCAAAAAGCACTTCTTCCAGTGAAGAAGTGCTACTGCTTTACAAAATCAGCTCCTAAAAGTTTAAAAATAAAAAAATTGTCAATCTCATTGCGGTTGTAGTGATTTTGCAGCTATGCGAATTTTAAAAATTACACCTACTGCCAAAAAGACTCTAAAAATTTTATAACACCGCACTAGTTTCAAAAACTTTGCTACGTTTGCTCCTAATCTGACCAAATATAGTTTTTAACCAACCGCTGCCTCTTTCAACTGAACCGGAAGTCATCGCAATAATTCCGGAGTGTTATGTTATTTAATCTCGTTTGCAATTTATTAGTCCGTTGCACGTAACCTCCAAAGTAGATTGATACCATGATTATCAGCCAGCTGCAGCACGATTGCCGGAATATCCCTTTTGCTAGCGTCAAAATCACCAATTAAGAGAATTTTCTTCGTTGTGGCAATAATCCAGCGCCTAAACTGATTTCCTATGCCACTGACAAGATAACCAATTGCGACTACCTGTGAAGCAAGGGAGCGATTTCCATCTTATAGTAATGTTTATCCTCGCATATCGGGGGTTATCCAGACCAGCCAAAAAAACGTATTGGCAACAGTTGCCCACCTGGGCTCAACGGCGCCCTGCCATTTGGTTGCAAAACTTTTATTAGCGGAATTTATATATAGTAGTTAACACTCCTGAGTCGAGCACTGGAAAAAAATTACAACGTCGTTGTCTCCTTTAGACACAAAAAAAGCCCCCAAACGGGGACTATTTTTCAAAAGTTACTGATTAGTGTTTGGATTTGTAAGCAAAACTGCCGAATAAGAAGGTCATTCCGGCTAATAAAGCACCCGCAACAGTTAGACTTTGAGCTTCATTAGCATTTTCACCAGTCTGTGGTAAGTTGTTCTTGTTAGCACTAGCAGCCTTTTGATTTGGATCATCAGCTTGCTTGTTATTATTAGCGCTAGCAGCAACATTATTATTAACCGGTGTTAAGCCACTATTACCTTGTGCTACTTGGTGATCGGCAGTACTACCACCATTATGGGCAGCATTATTAGAAGAGTTGGATTGACCACCATTATTATTGGCACCATTGTTAGAAGAATTGGATTGACCATTATTATTAGCGCCATTGTTATTGGTACCATTATTATTATCAGAGTTCTGATTGTCCTTGCTTACAGAAGCAAAACCACTGTTGTAACCTTCAACAAAGGCGGCACTCTTGCCAGTTAAGTCAGCTTTAGCATTGCCAGCCAGGGCATCTTTTTCGCCAGCCTCATAGCCGTCTAACCAATCCTTAGCGGAAGCATATTCAGAGTTGGCTTTGTCAACATCAG
>NZ_KQ034028.1:197474-345160 GCF_000970795.1 Bombilactobacillus mellifer | reverse complement strand
CTTGAGCAGCATCTACCGCCTTTTGGGCAGCACCTGCAGCATCTTGTTTAGCAGTTACAGCGTCTTCAGCAGCTTCTAGTTGTTTATTAGCTGCATCCATGGATGGTTTGAGCGTATTGACCAACTCATTCATTTTGGCCTGTTCGGCACCTAAAACAACATTGCCGTCATCTAGTGCCTTTTGGGCAACATCGACATCTTTAGCCTTGGCGCTGACAGCGTCTTGAGCTGCTTCTTCTTGCTTTTCAGCGAAGTCAAAGATATCCTTCAAGCTTTGGGTTAATTGATCCATTTCTGCTTGAGAAACATCCAAATTTTTATGAGCCTTTGATAAGGCATCCTTGGAACTATCAGCAGCGCTTTGAGCTTTGCCAACTTGTTCTTTAGCGGCGTCAGCTTTACCTTTGAGTTCATTAGCTTTGTCATTGGCCTCGTTAAAGGCGGCATGAGCCTTGTCGAATTTGTCTTTAACTTGATTAAAATCAGCACTAGGTTTGCCAACTTGTTGCTCTAATTGAGCTCTTTCCGCAGCATTTTGACTTAAGGTACGGTCCGTTTTATCCTTAATCGATTGATTATTACTTTGTTCAGCAGCTACCGCATCAGACAGTTTGTCGATTTGGCCTCGAGTTGCATTTACTTTATTTTGAGCATCTTTAACAGCCTGACCATTCTGGGCCTCTTCAAGTGCGCTTTGCTCAGCACTAATGGTATTTTGAAGGTTAGATTTAGCAGCTGTCAGTCTAGCTAAATTAGCAGAAGCATTTTGAAAATCTTCTACTGCACTATTATAGAGCACATCTGCTTCATGGAATTGACCTTGGAGGTCCTCATTATTTGGATTCCTCTGAGCCACGTCCTGAGCTGCGGTGCGAGCTTGTTTTTTGCTATCAACGCGACCTGAGGCGTTGTTAAGATTACGGACTGCGTTAGATATCTGTGCTCCTAAAGAGTCAAGTTGTTGGTTGTCCTGCTTGAGCGCTTGATTGAGATTGTAAAGTGCTTGACTACGATCGTCTTGAGCTTTATCGAGAGCTGCGCTATCAGTTTGCTCTTGTTGGCGAGCCTGAGCCAAAGCATCCTGCTTGTTTTTTAAAACTGCATTAGCCTGATCCATTTCTGCTTTAGCTTGTGCATCAGATTGAGCTAGTTCTTCTAATCTCGATTTGGCGGCATTATTCCCAGAGGCATTTGCTAAATCATCTTGCGCTTTTTCAAAAGCAGCTTGAGCTTCGTCAGCTTTGGAATTAGCTTCAGTAGAAGCATTAGCAGCACTAGTATAATTTTGGCCAGCTGTTTCCAGAGCTGCCTGGTTTTGAGCTGAAGCATTTTGGGCTAGTGCCAATTCTTGTTTGAATTGATTAACTTTTTGTTGTTGCGCATCCAATTGGTCTTGTGCACCTTTGGCTAACTTCTTAGCGTCAGCAATTACTGGAGCTTGTTTGTCTCTTTCTGCGGCTAAAGCATCTTTTTTAGCTTGTAAATTGCTCTTCGCATTTTGAACCTTTTGGGCTGCTTGATCAACTTTTTGCTGCTGAGCGTCCAATTGCTGCTGTGCTAACTTATTAACTTGCTTAGCATTGGCGATTGTGGCAGCTTGTTTATCCTTTTCAGCGGCCAAAGCATCATTCTTTTGCTTAAAATCAGCTTTAGCGGCCTCCAATTTCTTCTGCGCTGCATCAACCACTTTTTGCTTAGCGGCAATGGCATCTTTCGCAGCTTGAATTTTAGCATTGCTTTGAGCAGATACTTTCTTATAATTCTGTTTCGCAGCTGCTAGTTGCGACGACAAACTATTCGCTTCTTTTTGCTTGTCAGCCTTTGAACCAGCTACTTTTTGCAATTGTGTTGCGCACACATTAGCACTGGAAGCAACTGCCGAAACTGCAGGCGCCGTGCCTAAAGCTAAGGCAGAGACCCCCACTAAACCTAAGTAGGTTAATTTCTTATTATTCATATTTAAACCCCTCTAACATATTAGCGTCCAAAACAAAACATATAAATATGTTCTGACTGAATTATACGGTACGGCCCTCCAAAAATCTAACCGGACGCTCTAAAATAATTCAAATTGTCATAAAATACTTTTTGTTTTCCATCACTTTAACAGGCTTATATAACTTTTTTTGAGTATTTACATAATTTTTAAGCAATAATATTAGACTAAGTTGTAAGGTAGTGCTTATTGCCCCCACCGGATGCCAAGCTGGAAAATGGGCTTGCACTAACGGTTGATAACGACTTGTTCACCAGTAAATCTTTGATAAGTTGCGTGATGTATTTGTAATTTCTACTGCTACTTTAAAATACTAGTTATTCTAAAGCTTTATACTTACCATGATTTAATGAATCGTCTGCTACTGTTTCAGTTAATCTGATGAATCCAAATATTTTATACAAAAAAAGCACTTCCTCTATTGAGAAAGTGCTGATCTTCTGGAAAATAAACTCCCTAACGTTTGGAGAATTGTGAAGCTTTCCGGGCCTTTTTCAGACCTGGTTTTTTCCGTTCTTTCATCCGCGGATCACGTGTTAACATTCCCGCACGCTTCAAAGGTCCCCGAAAATCAGGATCAACTTCTAATAAAGCCCGGGCAATGCCGTGACGAATAGCGCCGGCTTGACCGGCAAAGCCGCCACCATTAACGTTTACTACTACGTCGTAGCTGGTAGCCGTTTCTGTAATATCTAAGGGTTGTTTTAAGTCTTTGATTAAACTAGGTGAAGGAATGTAGTCGCGTGCATCCCGATCATTGATTGTAACTTTGCCTTTACCAGGTACTAAGCGCACCCGCGCAACTGAGTCTTTACGCCGACCAGTACCTGCATAAGATACTTGTGCCAAATTTTTGTCCTCCTTAAATCAACTTATTAATGTCTAAAACTTCTGGTTGTTGCGCCGCATGCTTATGTTCTGAACCTGCATAAACATACAATTTTTTAAATTGTTGACGGCCAAGAGAATTCTTTGGCAACATTCCCCGAATGGAAGTTTCAATTAAGCGTTCTGGCTTTTCAGCCCGCATCTTGCCAGCCGAAATAGCTTTCAAGCCACCAGGATGATTACTATGATGATAGTAAATCTTATCAGTCGCTTTTCGACCAGTTAGTTTAACCTTTTCTGCATTAATAATAATCACATTATCGCCCGTATCAACGTTTGGGGTATAAGTTGGTTTATTCTTGCCACGTAAAATCGTAGCCACTGCTGAGGATAGCCGTCCTAAAACAACATCCGTGGCATCAATGAGATACCATTTACGTTCAACTGAGCTTGCTTTCGCTAAAGGTGTTGTACGCATGTATTTTCCTCCAATATCTGTGCCTGTTTACACACTCAATAAGTTTCCGGGGCCTATCGTGGGGTAAACAATACCATGAAAAAGTATACTATGAAATCAATCATTAAGCAAACAAATTTTTTTAATAATAAACTTTTTGTAAATATAACCCACTGGCAGGGGCTGTCATGCGTGCCTGTTGGCGATCACGGACGTTGAACAACCGTTGAATATCATGTTGGGCACGTCGGCCACTCGCAATTTCCAATAAAGTGGCCACCATAATCCGAACCATATTATATAAAAAACCATTACCATGAAAGATTAACCTAATCTCTACCGGATAATTAGTACTATCCACTTGGGCAGTATAAATGGTTCGCACTTTGTTTTGAATCACGCCGCCGCTAGCGGCAAAACTACTAAAGTCATGGGTGCCGACTAAATCCGCCATCGCAATCTGGAGTCGTTGCAGGTCTATCTGATAGGGATAATGTCCGGTATACAGCCGCAAAAAAGGATTCGTATACCGCCCTAAAGCCACCCGATATTCGTAAATTTTGCTTTGCACGTCAAAACGGGCATGAAATTGCGGACTCACGGCCTGCACTTCGGTAAATAAAATATCTAAAGGCATTAGACTATTCAATGCTTTCAACATGCTATGCACTGGTAAATGGTTGGGATAATCAAAAGAAATCACCTGACCATAGGCATGGACGCCGGCATCGGTCCGCCCTGAACCAATGACTTCTACGGGCTGGCCCTTGGTCATCTTCTGCAGTGCCGCTTCAATTACTCCTTGAATCGTTAATAACTGCGGCTGGCGTTGAAAACCGTGATAGCGCGTGCCATCATACTGTAAAGTTGCTTTATAATTTGTCATTAATAACTCCGTAATCCGATTAAACAAACTGCTAACAAACCAAAAACCACTAACATCCAAGTATCAGCTGCTTGCCACTGTAGTTGTCGATATTTACTGCGCCCCTCGCTGCCATGATAGCCCCGTGATTCCATTGCGACTGACAAATCATAGGCAATATTAAAACTACTAACAAATAAGGGAATTAAAATCGGTACTACGGCTTTAATTTGATTAATGAGACTCCCCTCACCAAAATCGACTCCGCGGGCCCGCTGAGCATTCATAATTTTAGTGGTTTCATCTGAGAGCAACGGAATAAACTGTAAAGCAATCGATAACATCAACGCAACTTCATCTACCGGAAAATGAACAATTCTTAACGGCTTTAGCAAATACTCCATCGCATCCGACATTTGCAGCGGCGTAGTAGTGACTGTTAATAAGGTAGAAATAAAAATAATTAATAAAAACCGAATAAAAATAAAAAGCCCATTGAGAATGCTTAACTTTGAGAGAGAAAAAATCCCCCATTGCCAAAAGGGATCTCCTCCCGGCGTAAAGAACATTTGCAGTAACACTGTAAATAAGATCAAATAAATCATGGGGCGAATCCCTTTAATAAAAAATTTCAACGAGATGCCCGATAATTTCACTGCCAGCAGGACAAAAGCTGTTAAGAGCAGATAAGTTTCCCAATTATTGGCCAAAAAAACAATCAGCACAAATAAAAAAGTACCCACAAATTTGCCACGTGGGTCTAAATGATGAATCAAGGAATCTCCTGGTAAATAGCGGCCAATAATTAATTTACCCATTTATACCTCCTAATTGCCGTCGTAATTGTTGCACTAATTGCGGTTCAGTAATTGGCAACGACTCAAACTGAAAACCTTGTTGGACTAGCTCCTGGGCAAAAGCAGTCGCTTCCGGAACTTGTAAGTTGTGCTGGATTATAAAATCCTGGTCATTAAAGAGCATCTGCGGCGTAGTGCTTCGAATCAACTGGGCATTTTCCATAATTAAAACGCGATTACAATATTGTGCTACATCTTCCATTTGATGAGAAATTAAAATAATCGTGGTCCCTTGCCGATTTAAATTCGCAAAGAGTTCCATTAATTCAGTATGCGCTTGAGGATCCAATCCCGCCGTCGGTTCATCTAAGATTAACACTTGCGGTCGGGCTGCTAGGACGCCGGCAATCGCCACCCGGCGCATTTGTCCGCCGGACAAGTCAAAGGGCGACTGTTCTGCAATATCCGCTGGTAATTTGACTAAATCCAGCATTTCTCGCGCTGTCGCTTGAGCCTGCGTTACACTAGCGCCAAAATTTTGGGGACCAAAACAAATATCTTTCAGCACCGTATCTTCAAACAGTTGTGCTTCTGGAAATTGAAAAACCATCCCCACTTTTTGGCGTAATTTTTTGAGATGCTTATTTTTGGAATCAGGAGTAATCGCCCGTTCTCCGATATGAATGACTCCCGCTGTCGGCTTTAAGAGTGCGTTCATATGTTGCACCAGTGTTGATTTGCCACTGCCCGTTTGCCCAATAATCGCCACAAAATCGCCGTCATTAATCGTCAAGTTAACATTTTTAATTCCCGTGGCAGCTAACGGACCACTGGATTGATAAATATGTGTTACATTTTCAAACGTAATTGGCATAATTCGCGAATTAACCTCGATTTGTTGTGATATTGAGCGGTAACTGGAACTCCTGCCGCCCGTAGATCGGCTTGGAGTTGTTGCGTAAACGGAGGTTGCAAACCTAATTCCGTCAAATTTCGTAAATTACTAAATATTTGTTCTACTGTACCGGTTTTAATAATCTGGCCGGCTTGTAAAATGACAATTTGATCAGCTTGCACAATTTCAGCCATACTGTGCGTAATTGATAAAATGGTAATCTGTAATTGCTGTTGCAAGTCCTGCATAATTCGTAAAATATCTTCGCGGCCTGTAGGATCCAACATACTAGTCGATTCATCCATAATAATAATGCGGGGCTGCAAGGCAATGACTCCGGCAATCGCTACGCGCTGTTTTTGCCCCCCGGATAAAGTTTGAGGCGCTTTATGGGCAAAAGCGGTCATTTTGACTTGCTCTAGGGCCCAGTGCACGCGCTGCTGCATTTGGTCACGCGGCATCCCCTGATTTTCCAAGCCAAAGGCCACATCATCTTCTACCGTTGCTCCGACAAATTGATGATCCGGATTTTGGAAAATCATCCCAATCTGCTGCCGCATTTGCCAAAGATTATCGGTCGTTAAAGGTTGTCCGCCAATTTTAATCGTTCCCGTATCGATCGGCAACAAGCCATCTAAAATTTGCGCTAAGGTGCTTTTACCACTACCATTGAGGCCGACAATAGCCACCCACTGATGAGCCGCTACCGTTAAGGAAACTTGTTGTAAGGCGGGGTGAGCCGCATTTTCATAAGTATAACTTACCTGATCTAATTCAATAATTGGATCCATTTTATCACCCAAATTATAAATTGTCTGTGTCCATCATAACACAACATTAAGGGCTGCTCTGGTCGGCTTTCAGGAGAGCCCGCGTCAATTTTATGTAAAAAAAAACCATTCCCGAAAAGTAGCGCGAAAGCTTTGGAGCTAGACTTAGTTAACATAACCAACATCATAACACTCACTACTAATCGAAAGAATGATCATTCAGTTTCTAATAATTAGCTGCTTAAACTAGTTCAATAATTGCCATTGGTGCAGCATCACCACGGCGCGGTTCTGTCTTCAAAATACGAGTATAACCGCCTTGGCGATCTTGATAACGTGGAGCAATGTCGCTAAACAATTTTTGTAAAGCCGATTGTACAACCACGGCATCATCTTCTTCGCTAATATTAGCGACTTCTTGACGTAAATAACGTGCTGCCAAACGCCGCGCATGTAAATCACCGCGTTTAGCCAAGGTAATCATTTTTTCTGTAGTTTTTCGAACTTCTTTCGCCCGAGTTTCCGTTGTCACGATATGTTCATTAATCAATAAATCTGTGGTTAAATCACGTAACATGGCTTTCCGTTGTGCTGATGGGCGCCCTAACTTACGATAACTCATGTTGGTCCCTCCGATCTTTTTTAGTCATCTTGCCGTAGTGATAATCCTAAGTTCTCCAATTTCACTTTTACTTCTTCTAGTGACTTGCGACCTAGATTACGCACTTTCATCATGTCAGATTCAGTTTTGTCAGTTAATTCTTGAACAGTATTAATACCGGCCCGCTTCAAGCAATTGTACGAACGCACTGATAAGTCCAGCTCTTCAATGGTCATTTCCAGTTTCTTCTCTTTGCGAGTTTCTTCTTTTTCAACCATCATTTCGGCATTTTTGGCTTCGTCAGTCAATTCTACAAAAATTGTTAAATGTTCAGTTAAAACTTTGGCGGCTAAACTGATCGCTTCTCGTGGGTCAATCGATCCATTAGTCCAAACATCTAACGTCAATTTATCGAAATCGTTTCGTTTCCCTACACGAGTATGTTCAACTTGATAATTGACACGAGAAACAGGGGTAAAAATTGAATCCACAGGTAAAACACCAATCGGAGTTTCATCCGTTTTGTTTTGTTCAGCGGGAACATACCCACGGCCATTTTTGATACTCATCCACATATGGAAATGACCACCTTCAGCCACCGAGCAAATATATTGATCAGGATCCAGAATCTCTAAATCTGCATCAGTCTCAATATCCGCAGCAGTTACTGTCTGAGGACCATCTACATTGATTTCAACTTTTTTGACCTCATCAGAATGCAATTTCAAAGAAAGCTTCTTAATATTTAAAACAATCTCAGTTACATCTTCTAACACACCATCAATTGTTGAAAATTCATGTAAAACTCCATCAATCTGAATATCAGAAACTGCAGTTCCTGGCAAAGATGCTAACAAAACCCGCCGCAATGAATTACCTAAAGTTGTTCCATAACCACGTTCAAGTGGTTCAATAACATATTTACCATAGTTATCTGCTTCATCAATTTTAGTAATAACAGGTTTTTCAAATTCAATCATTATTTATGTTTTGCCCCTTTCCACAACGATTCCATCAATAAAAATAAATTTTTGCTTGAGGCCAAAACTATACTCGACGACGTTTTGGAGGACGAGAACCATTATGTGGTACTGGAGTTACGTCACGAATAGCCGTAACTTCCAAACCTGTTGTTTGCAAAGAACGAATGGCAGCTTCACGGCCAGAGCCTGGACCTTTAACTGCTACTTCGACGCTTTTCATGCCATGTTCCATGGATTCCTTAGCAGCGGCTTCGCCAGCCATTTGTGCAGCAAAAGGTGTTGACTTACGGCTACCTTTAAAACCCAATGCCCCTGCTGATGACCATGAAACTGCATTACCATGAGTATCAGTAATCATTACAATGGTATTATTAAAAGTTGAATGGATATGCGCAACACCAGATTCAATATTCTTTTTTGTCCGCCGCTTGCGTGAAGTCTTTCTATTTGGCATGTGCTTACCTCCTTTTTAGTTATTTCTTTTTGCCCGCAATAGTAACTTTCTTGCCTTTACGAGTTCGAGCATTATTCTTAGTATTTTGTCCCCGAACCGGTAAACCCCGACGATGACGCATGCCACGGTAAGAACCGATTTCTTGCAGACGTTTAATATTCATACTAATTTCACGGCGTAAGTCACCTTCAACTTTAACTTGGTCAACTTGCGCACGCAATTGTTCTTCTTGATCTGGAGTTAAGTCCCGTGTCCGAACATCTTCGGAGACGCCGGCAGCGCTACAAATCTTTTGGGCAGTCGAATTACCAATCCCAAAAATGTATGTTAATGCTACGACAATACGTTTTTCACGAGGTAAGTCCACACCTGCAATACGTGCCATATTTGGTAACCTCCTTTTTTAACCTTGACGTTGCTTATGCTTTGGATCGGCAGAACAAATAACCATTACCCGACCCTTACGTTTAATCACTTTACAATGTTCACACATTGGCTTAACTGATGGTCTAACTTTCATTATAAATCCTCCCATCTATTACTGACGGATCTTGAGTACTAACACTATCTGAAACGGTAAGTAATACGTCCCTTAGTTAAATCGTAGGGCGATAACTCCACAGTCACTTTATCGCCCGGTAGAATTCGAATATAATGCATCCGAATTTTGCCAGAGACATGCGCTAAAATGGTCGCTCCATTTTCCAATTTAACTTTGAACATCGCATTTGGCAAAGTATCAGAAACGGTTCCTTCAACTTCAATTACGTCATCTTTAGCCAAAAAACATCCTCCTCGTTTCCTTTTCAACACAAAAATAGTGAGAGCATCGCACTCACCATAGCATATACTGACTCAGTATATCATAGACTACAGTGCTTGCCAATAAATTAATGCAATTGACTTAATATTTTATCAATGATTTGAAAAACCTGGTCGATGTTTTGATTACCATCAACTTCATGGTAGACGCCGGCTTTTTGATAATAATCAATTAACGGCGTATTCATCTTTAAATTGACTTCCAAACGATTTTTAACAGTCGCCGGCTGATCATCATCACGTTGGTAAAATTCATGTCCGCCACAACGATCACAGGTTCCTGGTACTTTAGTTGGATGATTAATCTTATGATAAGTTGCCCCACAATTACGACAAATAAAGCGGCCGGACAAGCGATCAATCAGAATTTGTGTAGGCACTTGAATATCGATGACGGCATCCAAAGTTTGCTTTAATTCCTGATTAATCTGCGTTAAAGCTTGCGCTTGCTCTAAGTTGCGGGGATAACCATCTAACATATAACCGGATTGTTGAATATCGCTTTGACTTAATCGTTCTTTGACAATGGCATCTGTTACTTCATCAGGAACTAATTCACCTTGATCAATGAAAGATTTAGCTTTCAGGCCGATCGGCGTTTGTTGACTCATCGCATCGCGAAACATATCTCCCGTGGAAACATGCACCACTTGGTAGTGATCAACTATCATTTCAGCTTGAGTGCCCTTACCTGCACCCGGTAGTCCCATCAAAATTAAATTCATTTATTTGCTCCTCTTTCTAGCGAATAAACCCGACATATTCGCGCTTCATTAGTAATCCTTCCAGCTGTCGTGTGGTTTCAATGGCCACGCCGACTACAATTAACAAACTGGTTCCCCCTAATCCAATGGATTGCGGCAAACCAAATAAATTAGTTGCTAATTGTGGCAATAAAGCAATTAAGCCTAAGAAGATCGCCCCAACGGTCGATAATCTCATTAATAAGCCGGAAACATATTTGATCGTTTCATTACCGGGCCAAATTCCAGGAATATAAGCTCCTTGCTTTTGTAAATTTTCCGAAAGCTTTTCGGGATTTACTTGCACAAAAGCATAGAAGAAGGTAAACAAGACAATTAAAATCGTATAAAAGATGGAACCAGCTGTTGTTTGCAAACTAAAGATATTTTGCATCACTTGATACCAAGCTTCACCACCATGCGAGCCTTGAAAGGCCATTAAAATCGTTGATGGTGTAACAATTAAAGAACTTGCGAAAATAACCGGAATCACCCCGGCTACATTGACTTTTAATGGTAGGTAACTTTCAGAACCACCGCTCGTAGCCCGGCGAGTATATTGAATAGGAACTTTTCGATTAGCTTGTTGGACAAAGGTCGTAAATTGAGTAACGAGCAAAACGGCCACTACAATAAGTACCAAAAAGCCAATATTTAACCACAGATCTTTGGTATTGGTAGTACTGAGCAAGCGTTCTTTAATCATTTGATATAATCCTTGCGGCAATCGCGCCACAATTCCTGCAAAAATGATCATCGATACGCCGTTACCAATCCCTTTATCAGTGATTTGCTCACCCATCCAGGTTAATAACATCGAACCGCCTGTCATAATTACACCTAACACAAGAAACGTTTGAACAGTAGGTTTGTTAACTAAGTGAATATTACCTAAGCCGCTCAATGCATTAAATCCAGCCGTAATGCCGATTGATTGAATAAAAGCTAAAATAATTGTGAGGTAGCGCGTTACTTGATTTAATTTTCGCCGACCAACTTCCCCTTGTTTGCTCCATTCCACAAATTTGGGTACGATATCCATTTGTAATAGCTGAATCACAATTTGGGCTGTAATATACGGTGAAACCCCCATTGAAAAAATGGAATAATTGGATAAGCCGCCACCACTAACTGTATCTAATAAAGGAACTAAACCCGAAGAACTAACTTTTTCCATTGCAGCAACATTAACGCCGGGAACTGTGATTTGTGCTCCTAAACGATATACTGCCAAAATAAATAACGTAAAGAAAATCTTTTTTCGTATTTCTTTGACTTTGAGAGCATTCTTAAGTGTACCTAGCATTAAATCACCTCGACAGATCCACCTGCAGCTTCAACTGCTTGTTTCGCAGCTTCTGATACTTTGCTTACTTTAACTGTTAGATTCTTATCTAATTTACCATTAGCTAAGAGTTTAACACCAGCTAATTGCTTTTTAATGATTTTCGAATCCAACAAAGCTTGGGCATCAACGGTACTCCCAGCTTCAAATTGATTTAAATCACTTAAACTGACAATCGCATATTCTTTACGATTAATATTGTTAAAACCTCGTTTAGGCATCCGCCGGAATAATGGCATTTGACCACCTTCGAAGCCAATCCGTGTCTTGCCACCACTTCGTGACAATTGACCTTTTTGACCACGACCAGCTGTTTTACCATAACCAGATGAAGTGCCACGACCGACACGTTTACGTGCTTTGCGAGAACCGGCACTAACTTCTAATTCATGCAACTTCACTTGAAGGCACCTCCTTTGAAATTAATTATTAAACTTCTTGTACATCCACTAAATGCGCAATTTTTAAAACGGCACCCCGAATTGCCGCATTATCAGGCTTAACCACGGAACTATTAATCCGTCCGAGGCCTAATTCTTTGGCAACTTTGCGTTGTTCTGGAATACGGTGTGCTACACTGCGCTTTAAAGTAATTTTAAGTTGATTAGCCATTGTGTGCTCTCCTAACCTTGAAATTCATCTGCAGAAACACCCCGTAGTTGGGAAACTTCTTGCGCAGTTTTCAAATGAGATAATGCATCCATAGTTGCTCTAATCATATTAATTGGTGTATTACGACCTAAGGATTTGCTGGTAACATCATCAATACCAGCTAATTCCATAACTGCCCGGACGGAACCACCCGCAGCAATTCCAGAACCAGCAACGGCCGGCTTTAATAAAACTTGACCTGCGCCAAAGCGACCAATAATTTCGTGTGGAATCGTTGTACCAACGGTTGGTACTTCAATTAAACTCTTCGTTGCAGCATCAACAGCCTTGCGAATGGCCTCAGGAACTTCTTGCGCTTTACCGGTACCTAAACCAACGTGTCCGTGCTTGTCGCCCACGATCACAATGGCTGCAAAACGCATCCGACGACCACCTTTAACAACCTTGGTAATCCGATTAATCGCAACTAAACGATCTTCTAATTCTAGATGTGATGGATCAACAAAAGCCATGAATTATATCCCTCCTTCTTTATTAAAAGTTCAAACCATTTTCACGAGCCGATTGTGCTAAAGCTTCAATCCGGCCATGATAAATGTAACCGCCCCGATCAAAGACAACTTCCGTTTTGCCAATTTTAGTTGCCCGTTGAGCAATCAATTGACCAACTGCACTCGCTTGTTCGGTCTTGGTAGCACCAGTAACTTCTTTATCTAAGGTTGAGGCACTTGCTAGCGTGACACCCGCTACGTCATCAATTAATTGAGCGTAGATGTTTTTATTTGAACGAAAAACGTTTAAGCGTGGGCGCTCAGCAGTACCAGAGATTTTAGCACGAACACGGCGGTGACGCTTAATCCGTGTCTTGTTCTTGTCTGGTTTAGTTATCACAATTTTCACCTCATTGTATTATTTTCGTCAAACTAGTAACTATTTACCAGTCTTACCTTCTTTACGACGAATATGCTCATCAGCATACTTAATTCCTTTACCTTTGTAAGGTTCTGGTGGACGAACATCGCGAATTTCAGCAGCAAATTGACCAACATTTTGTTTGCTGATGCCACTGATATTGATTTGCGTGTTCGAAGGAACATCCACGGTCAAACCTTCAGGAGTATCCATTTCTACTGGATTGGAATAGCCCACATTTAATACTAATTTATTGCCTTTTTTCTGAGCCCGATATCCAACACCAACCAGTTCCAAAGACTTGCTGAAACCTTCATGGACACCGACCACCATATTATTCACGTTAGCCCGCGTAGTCCCATGAATAGCCTTGTCACTTTCATTGCTGCGTTCAAATTTTAATTCATTATCAGCTTGAACAATTTTAATCTTCGGACTGACATTGCGGGTCAACTCGCCTTTTGGTCCTTTGACAGTTACCGTATGTTCAGTCTCATCTACTGTAACAGTAACGCCTTCAGGGATCGTAATCACTTTATAACCAATTCGACTCATGCGAAGCGCACCTCCTTTGATTGTTTTAAATTACCAAACATAAGCGATAACTTCGCCTCCAACATCTTTGGCCCGTGCCTCACGATCGGTTAAAATACCTTCAGATGTGGAAAGAATTGCGATTCCCAAGCCATTTAAAACTTTAGGAACAGCATCAGCTTTTACGTAGTTACGCAAACCAGGTTTGGAAATTTTCTTTAATCCGCTAATTACCCGTTCATTGTCTTTACCATATTTCAAGTAAATTTTGATCATTCCTTGTTTATGATCTTCAATGACTTCGTAATCCCGGATGAAGCCTTCACGCTTGAGGATTTCTGAGATACTCTTTTTCATGTTCGAAGCTGGAACTTCGACACTTGCGTGACGTACCATGTTTGCATTACGAATACGGGTTAAATAATCCGCAATCGGATCTGTCATAGACATGTGCCAACCTCCTATTTGTTAATTTTTACCAACTAGCTTTTCTCATACCAGGAATTTGACCTTTATGTGCCAATTCACGTAGGCAAATTCGGCAGAGCTTAAATTTACGATAAACAGAATGCGGACGACCACAGCGTTCACAACGTGTATAAGCTCTCGCAGAAAACTTGGCAGGACGATGATTCTTGGCAATTAATGATTTCTTAGCCAACAGCTTGACCTCCTCAATTATTTAGCAAACGGCATTCCAACTTGAGTCAAAAGTTCTTTGGCTTCTTCATCAGTTTGAGCAGTCGTGACGATGACTACGTCTAATCCCCGAACCTTATTCACTTTGTCGTAATCAATTTCTGGGAAAATCAACTGTTCTTTAATTCCTAAAGTATAGTTTCCCCGCCCATCAAAAGACCGTGGGTTTGTGCCATGAAAATCCCGTACTCGAGGTAGAGAAACATTAATTAATTTGTCTAAAAAGTCATACATCCGGTTACCCCGTAATGTCACTTTAGCTCCGATTGCCATGCCTTCACGTAACCGGAAACTGGCGATAGATTTCTTTGCCTTAGTTACTAATGGTTTTTGACCGGAAATTAAAGTTAATTCTTCTACCGCACTATCGAGATTTTTGGAGTTGGCAACTGCATCACCAACACCCATATTCAAAACAATTTTGTCAATTTTAGGAACTTGCATTACTGACGAATAGTCAAATTTTTTAACTAAACTTGGAACGATTTCTTCAACATACTTTTTATGCAGAGCATTTTCCATCTAAATGTAGGCCTCCTTTCTCTAATTATTGAGCATCTTGATCTGCTGAATCATCAGCGGACTTATCAGGTTTTTCAGCGGCTTTAATAACCTTGACATTGGAAGCATCTAAAGGAGCTTCGACATCTTTAATACCGCCGTTTGGCTCAGTTTGGGTCGGCTTTTGGTGCTTTTTCACCATGTTGACACCCTTTACTGTTACCTTATTTAACTTGGGAAAGGCTTGGAGAACTGTTCCAGTTTTTCCTTTGTCTTTTCCAGCAATCACTTTGACATTGTCACCAGTCTTTACAAACACTGACTGAGCACCTCCTTTGGGTCTCTTTTTATAAAACTTCTGGCGCTAAGGAAACAATTTTCATAAAGTCGTTATTCCGTAATTCCCGAGCAACCGGGCCAAAAATCCGGGTACCTTTAGGGGTTTTGTCATTATTAATGATCACCGCAGCATTTTCATCAAAACTAATGTAAGAACCATCAGGACGATGCGAACCAGAAACAGTCCGTACAATTACCGCTTTAACCACGTCACCCTTTTTGACAACGCCACCTGGTGTTGCCTGTTTAACAGTCGCTACGACCACATCGCCAACGCCCGCAACTTTCCGGCCGGATCCGCCTAACACTTTAATGGTTAATAATTCACGTGCCCCTGAGTTATCGGCAACACGTAGACGCGTTTCTTGTTGAATCAAGTTGAAATCCTCCTCTCACAAACGTAATGGTCGTTTAAATCTTAACAGCTTTTTCTACAATTTCGATTAAACGGAAGCGTTTAAGCTTGGATAAAGGACGAGTTTCCATGATACGAACAATATCGCCAACTTTTGCTTCATTGTTGTCATCTTGGGCATAAAACTTTTTCGAATATTTGAAGCGTTTGCCATAGACAGGGTGTGTTTTATAAGTATCAATCGACACAGTAATGGTTTTATCCATTTTGTCAGAAACAACCCGACCTTGGTAAACTTTACGATGGTTACGAGTATTTTTTGTTTCGCTCAATTATTTTCTCTCCTTCCGTTATTTATTCTCTAATTCTTGTTGGCGCAAAACAGTTTTAATTCGGGCAATATTCTTACGAACCTTTTTCAAGCGAGCCGTATTTTGTAATTGGCCCGTTGCCTGTTGAAAATGCAAATTAAATAATTCTTCTTTATATTGCTTTTCTTTATCGTGCATTTGCGCAGTGGTTAATTGTCTAATTTCACTAGTTTTCATCAGATTGGCCACCTACTTCCTCACGCTTTACAAACTTGGTTTTGATCGGAAGTTTGTTGGATGCAAGTCTCAAAGCTTCCCGAGCAACTTCTTCTTGAACGCCGCCAATTTCAAACAAGACCTTTTCCCGTTTAACGACAGCTACCCAACCTGCAGGAGCACCTTTTCCGGATCCCATCCGAACACCAACACCTTTGGCAGTGTAGGATTTATGTGGGAAAATCTTGATCCAAACTCTTCCGCCACGTTTCATATAACGAGTCATGGCCACACGGGCGGCTTCGATTTGACGGTTAGTAATCCAGTGGGACTCCAGAGCTTGCAAGCCGTATTCACCGAAAACTACTTCCCGTCCACCTTTGGCTGCACCACGCATTTTACCACGAAATTCACGGCGGTGTTTTACACGCTTAGGTATTAACATCGACTAGTTTCCTCCTTTCGCTCCATTATTGTTCCGTTGTTTTTCATTATGATTCGGTTTATCAGGTAAAATTTCACCCCGGTAAATCCAAGTCTTAACTCCTAAATTACCGTAGGTTGTAGAAGCTTCGACCCAGGCATAATCAATATCAGCCCGCAGGGTATGCAACGGCACGGTACCTTCTGTATGCCATTCAGTCCGTGACATATCAGCTCCATTTAACCGCCCAGAAATTTGTGTCTTAATACCTTGAGCTCCGGCACGACGAGTTCTTTGTGTAGCCTGACGTTGAGCTCTCCGAAAGGCGATCCGGGCCTCTAATTGACGAGCAATGCTTTCACCGACTAATTTAGCATCGAGATCCGGCTTTTTGATTTCCACAATATTGATGTGAATATTCTTATTGGTTAAAGCGTTAACTTCTTTACGCAGTTTTTCAACTTCGGAACCACCTTTACCAATAACCATGCCCGGCTTAGCAGTATGGATGGAAACATTGATCTTCTTTGCTGCTCGCTCAATTTCAATACGTGAAACGGAAGCATTAGCTAATTTGGTCTCAATATACTTACGGATTTTTAAATCTTCCAATAAAAACTTGGAAAAGTCTTTTTTATCAGCATACCATTTGGCATCCCAATCACGGATGACACCAACACGAAATCCGATTGGATTAATCTTTTGACCCACGTTTTTCCCTCCTTATGGATTTATTTATTCGGTTTGTGAAACCACCACAGTAATATGACTGGTTCGTTTATTAATTGGTGAAGCAGATCCTTTAGCCCGAGGACGGAAACGTTTCAAAGTGGGGCCTTCATTGACATAAGCTTCACTAACTACCAAGTTTTGTGCATCTAAATCATAATTATGTTCGGCGTTGGCAATTGCTGATTTTAATACTTTAGCAACAATTGGCGAACCCGCCCGCGGGGTAAATTGTAAAATTGCCAAAGCTTCAGCAACAGTTTTACCCTTAATGAGTTCTACAACCAGGCGAGCTTTACGAGGCGCAATCCGAACTGTTTTTGCAACTGCTTTTGCAGTAGTAATTTCTTCAGCCATCGTTCAATCTCTCCTTTCTATGCTCCGGTCCTTTTGTCATCTTTGCTATGACCATGAAATGTCCGAGTCGGAACAAATTCACCTAACTTATGACCCACCATATCTTCTTGAATATAAACGGGAACATGTTTTCTTCCGTTATAAACTGCGATGGTGTAACCAACAAAGCTTGGAAAAATTGTGGACCGCCGGGACCAAGTTTTGATAACTGATTTCTTTTCACGATCTTTTTGAGCGTCAATCTTTTTCAATAAATGAGCATCAGCAAAGGGGCCCTTTTTCAAACTACGACTCATCAGACAACCTCCCTTATATTTGTTATCTTACGAATATTATTTTCTCTTAGTTTTACGATGACGTACGATAAACTTCTCAGATTGAGCACGTGAGGAACGAGTCTTCTTGCCGAGAGTCTTTTTGCCCCATGGTGATAATGGCGATGGCCGACCAACAGGTGCCTTGCCTTCCCCACCACCATGCGGGTGATCGTTCGGGTTCATTACGGAACCACGAACAGTTGGGCGAATGCCTAACCAGCGCTTACGTCCGGCTTTACCAATGTTGATTAATTCATGTTGTTCGTTACCAACCGAACCAACTGTCGCACGGCAGGTAGAAAGAATCATCCGCACTTCACCGGAAGCTAAACGAATTAATGAATATTTACCATCACGGCCTAATAATTGAGCTGAAGTCCCGGCGGAGCGGACTAATTGTCCCCCTTTGCCCGGCTTCATTTCAATATTATGAATAACTGTTCCTACGGGAATTTGAGAAAGCGGCAAAGCGTTACCGACTTTGATATCGGCATTGACACCTGATTGCACCTTTTGACCTACTTCTAAACCTTTAGGAGCAAGAATGTAGGCTTTAACACCGTCGTCATAATGTAGTAAAGCAATATTAGCAGAACGATTTGGATCATATTCAATTGCTTTCACGGTAGCAACTACGTCATCTTTGTTCCGCTTAAAATCAATGATGCGGTATTTTTGCTTATGACCACCGCCACGATGGCGCACCGTAATTTGACCATACGAATTACGACCTGAAACGTGACTTTGTGCTTGGAGCAAAGTTTTTTCCGGTTTAGTTTTTGTGATTTCCGCAAAATCTGAACCCGTCATGTTCCGGCGACCATTGGTGGTTGGTTTATATTTAATAATACCCACGCTTTTAACCTCCTATTTTATTCGTTTTCAAAAATCTTGATTTCTTTAGAATCTGCAGTTAACTGAACGATGGCTTTTCGACGTTTGTTAGTTTTACCAACATAGCGGCCGACACGTTTTTGTTTCGGCTTCACGTTCATAATATTCACCCGGGCAACTTTCACACCGAATATTTCTTCGATAGCTTGGCGAACTTGAAATTTATTAGCAGTAACTGCAACATCGAATACATACTTTTTGTCATCCATATCAGCCATGGAAGCTTCAGTAATTACAGGACGTAAAATGATATCTTGTGCTGCCATTATCCAAGCGCCTCCTCGATTTTTGCTAATGCTGCTTTGGTAATAATAGTTTGTTGATTGTTAATAATATCCAAGACGTTCACATTATCAGCAGTGATGGCTTTAACGCGAGCAATATTTTGAGCAGATAGCATAGCATTTTGATTGTCTGCTTCTACCACCAATAAGGTACGACCTTGCACCTTTAATTTATTTAATAAAGTTTGGAATTCTTTCGTGCTTGGTTTGTCGAATTTTAGTTCATCAATTACAATTAATTCTTTATCAGCAACTTTTTGAGAAAAAACTGATTTTAATGCTAAACGATAGACTTTGCGAGGAACCTTATATGCATAAGATCTTGGAGTAGGGCCAAAAACTACACCCCCACCACGCCATTGTGGGGAACGAATGGAACCTTGACGAGCTCGACCCGTTCCTTTCTGGCGCCAAGGTTTACGACCGCCGCCTCGAACCGCCGAGCGATTCTTAACTGCGTGAGTTCCTTGACGTAAGGATGCTTGTTGCATAATAACAACATCAGCAATGACATTATTATTAGGTTCGATTGCAAAAATTGCGTCATTAATCGTTGTCGAACCATTTTTGGCACCCGATTGTTGATATACATCTACATTTGCCATGAATTAATTGCCTCCCTTCTTATCTTATTTGGCGTCGGCTGTTTCAGCTGTGGAATCATCACTAATGATCACGCCAACGTTTTTTTGCCCTTTAATGCCTTTAATTGTTGATTGAATCTTCAATAAAGATTTATTAGCTCCCGGGACATTGCCTTTGATCATTAATAAATTATTGGTAGTATCCACCTTTACAATAACCAAGTTTTGAGTAGTTACCTGATTATTTCCCATCCGGCCGGGCAACATTTTACCTTTAAAAACCCGGTTAATAATCGAGCCCATTGAGCCGGGAATCCGGTGATAACGTGAACCGTGTGTTTCTGGACCCCGAGCCTGACCAAAGCGTTTAATATTGCCTTGAAAACCATGACCCTTCGTAATTCCAGTAACATCAACGACATCGCCATCTGCAAATGTGTCAACTTTTACTTCGTCGCCAACTTTATAGTCTTCCAAATTAACATTGCGAAATTCGCGAACGTAATGTTTAGGAGTCGTGTTAGCTTTTTTAGCATGACCTTGTTGCGGCTTGTTGGTCAGGATTTCACGACGATCTTCAAAGCCTAATTGTACTGCTTCGTAGCCATCATTTTCCTTCGTTTTTAACTGCATCACAACATTGGGTGTTGCCTGAACAACAGTTACTGGAATTAATTCACCTTGATCAGTGAAAAGTTGCGTCATCCCAACTTTTTTGCCAAGTATTCCTTTTCTGGTCATGAGTACACCTCCGTTAATTGATTTTGAGCATTATTATTTTAAATTAAAGTTTAATTTCAATATCCACACCACTAGGAAGATCAAGTTTCATTAATGAATCAACGGTTTTCGGTGATGGATTAACAATATCGATTAAGCGTTTATGAGTCCGCATTTCAAATTGTTCCCGCGAATCTTTAAACTTGTGTGGTGAACGAATCACAGTATATAAAGACCGTTCAGTCGGCAAAGGAATCGGCCCAGAAATTTGAGCACCCGTTCTCTTTGCAGTTTCCACAATTTTATCAGCAGATTGATCAATAATCCGATGCTCATAAGCTTTTAAACGAATACGAATCTTTTGACTTGCCATGGATTTCCCTCCTTCTTGCATCTTTTCCAGATACTGACTCCGTGAAAATTACCGACCGCCCTGCCGTGGCAAAGCGTCCGGGCGTGTCGCAACCTCTCACATCAAAGCCCGATAATTACAGGTTGCAAAAGCGCAGACTACACCCTTGTAACCAGCACTCTTACCATGCTACACGCTTCACCACAAAATTTCAAGTTAAATTTTATTTTTATTAAAATTTCAATATTCTGCCATTGGAGAATCGTTTCTAATATATAATAGAAGAAAAAAACAAGCGAGGTTGCAATCATGGTCAAAAAAGCATTACTTATTATTGATTACACTAATGATTTCGTTGATCCCCAAGGCGCATTAACTGCCGGTCAACCAGCAGTTGAATTAGCCCCGACCATTGTAAAATTGGCAGATGACTTCTTGCAGCAACAACAATGGGTGATTTTACCAACCGATTTGCATCGAGCCCATGATCCTTATCACCCCGAATCCAAATTATTTCCACCACATAATTTAGCCCACAGCTGGGGCCGGCAATTATATGGACCTCTCCAAGAATGGTATACCGAACACCAAAAAAACGATCAAGTCTATCAATTTGCTAAAAATCGCTATTCGGCTTTTGCCAATACCAATTTGGATAATTATCTGCGGGAACGCCAGATTACTGAATTGCATTTAACAGGCGTTTGCACTGATATTTGTGTTTTGCATACTGCAATTGCTGCTTATAATCTGAATTACCAATTAGTCATTCACCAACAAGCGGTCGCTACTTTTAATCCAGCGGGTCAAACTTGGGCCCTGGAACATTTCAAAAATAGCTTGGGAGCGACCATCGTTTAACAAAAAAGACCCTGACGTCAAGCCGTCAGGGTCTTTTTAAATTAGCTATTCAGTTTTTAGCACGCAGTTGCTTTCATTTACTAACTTTGCGTCGATTTGGTTCGCAAAATTAAATTTAAAATAATGGCAGCGACTGCCGCTAAAGTAATCGGAGATTTTAAAAAGTATTGCAAAATTGTAGGAGCCTGGGCAATTAATTTAGCCGGCATGAGTGTCAAGGCCAAAGTAATAACAATCGGTAACCCCACGATATAAAGGTCATTTTCGTGAGCGGGAATGGTACGTAAGACGTTAAAGCCGTTTAACATAATAATGACACAGACGACTGCAAAAATCCCCCCAATCACCGCCGCGGGAATGGCAGCTAAAAAAGCGGCTAATTTTCCGATAAATCCTAATATCACAAACCAAATTCCCACTGCTAAAAAGACCCGGCGGCTAGCCACTCCCGTAATCGAAACTATCCCGGCATTCGTAGAGTACCCCGTCATAGGCGTACTGCCTAAAAGCGTGGAAATTAAACAACTTAAGCCTTCTCCAATTAAACCACGATTCCACTGACGATTGGTAATCGGTTCTTGTGTAACGGCACTCATTGCAAACCAAGTACCAGTAGTTTCAGCAGTTAAAATTAAATAAATAATCACAAATGTCAAAATGGCATTTCCGGAAAAATTGATTCCATAATGTAAAACGGTAAATTTGGGCCATGTAATCCAAGCCGCTTGTTGAATAATGGACCAATTAAATAAGCCTTCACTGGCCGCAACAAGCGAACCAACCAATAAAGCAATCACAATCGAGCATGGTTTTAAATATCTTTGCAGTTTGGGCCAATAAGCTCCCAAAAAAATAACCAGTAATAATACTCCCACGGTAATTAAAGCTAATTGAATATTTTGCAGGGGATTGCCTGCAGCTTGAAAAATATTGGAATTTAAAGCTGACGGCAGTAAAGACAAACCTACACAAGCAATAATAGTTCCACCGACCAATGGCGGCACTAGATGATTAACTATTTTATGATAAAAGCCAGAACAGCCTAAGAGAATTAACAGGATTGCTCCTACTAATGAAGCCCCTAGCACGGTAGCCATGCCGCCATGACTCGCTCCATTAGCTAAATAAACGCCTACGACTGCACCCACAGGTACATAAGAAGGGCCTTGGGACATAGGCATTTTCATCAACCAACCTGTTTGCACCAAAGTACCTAAGCCACAAGCCAAAAAGGCCGCCTGTAAAAAACCGGTTTTGGGAGCGGCTCCCAATGATAATAATCCGGCAATAATTAACGGCGGTACATAAACATCCATTGCAAACACATGTTGTAATCCTAAAACTGCCGCTTCACTCACGGAAATGTCCGCATCCGGTCCATATAATAAATCTGTTTGTGATTGTGCCATCTTTTACCCCTTTACGATTATTCCTTGCACTAATACTTGATCAATATTATTTTTATCCGTTTGATAAATTAGTTTTTCAAAGATTTGTTGCGGTGTTAATTGCGCCGTAGAGGTCCAATTTTGATGCACAATTTGTAAATCAGCCAGTTGACCAACTTTAATTTGACCCGTAGGCAACTGGAGACTGCGAGCACCGCCCACAGTTGCTAAATAAAAACCATTAGCGGCCGTTAGAACAGAACTTCCGGTACCACGTTGTGAAGGTGCCAAGTGGCCATCCACCCCATCATGCAATTGCCTGGATGAGATTAAGGCCTGACGAATATTTTGATAAATACTAGGACTATAGCCTCCTGAAATATCCGTGCCCAAGCCCACTTTAATAGGCTGGTGCAAGATATGCGTTACTGGTAAAACAGCATTACCAAAATAAACATTGGAAATAGGACAGTGGGCGAGAGCTGCTTGTCGTTGGATAAAAAGCTGATAGTCAGTATCATTTAATAAAGTGCCATGCGCCATCACCGAACGCTGGGTTAATAAACCAAATTGATCTAATACTGCAGCATCCCGCTTTTGAAAATGTTCGAGAGCATAGTTATCTTCCCAATCACTTTCACTGCAATGCGATTGAATAGGCAAAGCATATTTTTGGGCTAACTTTCCTAATCCAGCTAACGTTTCTGCCGTACAACTAGGTACAAAACGGGGGGTGATGACGGGCGTTAATTGAACAGCTGCTTGGTGATTTAAATCAGCAATAAATTTAATGAAATCTTCGGTTCCCTGCAATGCGGCGGCACTATTAGCATCCCGATAGTTAGCTGGTGTCTGCTCAGGGTTATCCATCGCAACTTTACCGATAAAGCCTCGTTGCTGGTAATGACAGCAAGCTTTAGCTAATTCAAAATTACCCGTATTATCCACCCCGCCAAAATATAAAGCTGTGGTGGTCCCTTGTGCTAATAATTCCTTCACTAGGTCGCGATAAACCTGCCGCGCCCAATGGGCATCTTGATATTTAGCTTCCAAAGGAAAGGTATAGATGTTTAACCATTCCGCTAAAGGTTGATCCAAAGCTAAACCGGCATTGGGCCACTGCGGTGCATGGATATGTAAATCGATAAATCCAGGCAATAAAATTTGATCAGCGCGTAATTCCAGCAGACTATCCGAGCGGGCTGCTTGCTGCCAAATAGTTTGATAATCAGCCTCTTGCGGCGCGATTATTGCCTTAATATAACCCGCTTGATCAATCACTACTAATCGTTGCCGGCCATATTGAATTTCATCCGGCGTTTCTGCTGAATAAAACGAACCTTTGATAACCATTCGCCAATTAATACGAATCTCCTCCCAACTTAAGCGAACTTTAGATGCGAATTATTTCAAAATAGTTCGTGTATTGATTCTATCAAAAATCCTCTTTTTTGCAAGTCGGAATCCCAACTTTTATTAATCTCGTCCTACAAGCTATAAGCAAAAAACTCGTTCATAGTGCGGGCATACACTATAAACGAGTTTATAAGAATTATTGCAAAAAATTACTGAGCGGGACTATCAAATACTTATTAGACTTATTCACCTAAGTAAGCAAAAGCCACTTTTTCATCGTAAACGTGGAAGAATTTTTCAAATACAAATTGACAAATAACCGCTACAATTGCTGGGATGACAATCCAAACCAGTAAAGCCATAACAATATTAATACTTGCTTTTCCAGCATCTAGCGAGGCTAACGGACCAACTAGGCCTACCAAACCAAAACCTGCAGAAGCCGGCGTTCCACTAACATGAAATAAAGCCACTGGAATTGCGGAAACAACGGCTGTAATTAACGTAGGTAGTAAAATGATCGGGTGCCGGAAAAGATTCGGCATCATCATTTTCATGGCTCCTAAAGCTATCGCAATTGTTACTCCGGATTTATTGGTGCGCCAAGAATGAACTACTAACACAATTGTTGTAGCTGCCACACCCATGGCTGCAGCCCCTGCTGAGATGCCATTGAGTTTGATCGCCATTCCAATTGCCACCGTCGAAATTGGAGAAATGATTAACACAGCAAACATGCAAGCAATTAAAATGCACATAAAGATTGGCTGTAAATTAGTAAACGAATTGATCACTGAACCGAGCCAAGTTGTAATTTTGCTGACAAATGGCAGAATCAACATTCCAATCCAGCCGGCGCCACCACCAATAAAAATGGGAGCAGCCACTATTTTGACAGAACCAAAGCGATCCCCGACTAAAAGCAATAAGCCCACGGCCAGACCTGCCGTAATCATCGTATTGATTAAGTCACCGGTCCCAGACGAAACAAACAGCCCAGGTGCTTTTGTGGCAGGATTAACAATTTGCGGCATAAATTTTGTTACCCCCGAACCGACATAAGCCGCAGCTCCGACAATGGCCACATCTAAGGGTACCATTTTAAATTGGATCGCAATTAAAGCTCCGATTAATAAAGGTGTCGCACATTGAAAAATTAACAACGCTTGATTAATCCCGGCAGCAATTTGATTAGGACCAAATAATTTCAAAATAGCACTGACTACCGCGTTAGGAATTAAGCCGACAATGATCCCCGTCGCTGTCCCGGCTAGAATATTATTTAAGAAAGTTTTAACAGTTAGTTCGTGATTTTTGGTTGTAGCAGCCATAAGAATACTCCTTTACCTTGAAATTAGATTTTCCGAATAATGAGTTTTTCAAAGTAATTTTTGGCAAGTAATGCTGACATAAAATTTGTTGCATATCATTTTCCTCCTCTAGATCGATTATTAACATTTTATCATTTTTATCGCAAATGTATATATTTAGATTAAAAAAAATTAAGATTTCTTCAGCCACTTGTCACTGACGCTGGACCCACAGCTTGACGCACGAAGATCTAAGTTGTTACAATCAGCCTATGTGGAAAATATTTTGGAAAAAAATTCGCAGCAAACCCCTCTGGAATCAAGGATGGGTGCATATTTTATGGGCCGGCATTTTATTATTATTGATGCAACTAATGCTGTCGAGAAAAATATGGTGGACAATTTTATTCATCCTCGGATTAGTTAGTTATCTGATTTACTTTTTAATGGTTCTCTCCCAAAACATGCAAAAAAACTGGCATTCACCCCACAAGCATTAATCACAAAAAACACCACTCTGCTTTGAACCAGAGTGGTGTTTTTTTTTGAACTCAATTAGTAGCTGCTTAGCAGCCACCAACTATTAAAACCAGTTGGGAATACTTTTAGTCAAAAATAGTAAACTTTAATTTCATGCGGGCGGATCCGGATTTAACCATTTCACCGAGTAAGGCAAAACTATTTTGCATATAAATATCTGCCAATTTTTGATTAGCCGCCGTTAAATATTGGGCAACATCTGCTTGTTGGGCAATGGCAGCATCAGTTTTAGCAACTACTGCCCGCAGTTGACTCAAAGTTTTTTGTTCAAATTGCGCATGATATTCGCTATAAACGCCATAATCAGTATCACCTAAAACACCCAATGTCCGACTTAACCAGTAAGCGGTATTGGGATCATACTGAGCGGCAGCATCTTTGAAAGCATGAGGGGTGTCTTGAATATTTGTATAAAATGGGACAAAAGTATTAAACGTATTGGGACCAAAACCTAACCAATGAATTCCTGCAATCGCTGCAGGTACGTTAGGGCGAATTTGTAAAATATGACTTTCTTCATTGCGATTAATTCCAATCGGCCGAAACAGATGCTTTTGTTCTTCACTGCCAGTACCATAACGATCATAGGGCGTATTTTGATAGTGTGAACTCAAGGCCCATTTTAATTCTTCAATATTAATTTTACGGTTGGCATGATTAATAAACGGTAAATTTTGGTCTAAAGGATTTTGTTCAACGTCGGGAGTAAAGAATTTTTGCAGATACCAAGCCCGCGGATTATTGTAGTGCGTATCTTTAATCGTGGACGAACCAAAAATATGGCGTAAATTGACTTGATTAGAATCGGGATTGAGTTGATTGACGGCAATAAACTCTTCTAAATCTGCTGAACACATGGTATCTGAGCTATTAAAATCAAATTCTGCAATATTTAACCGATTAGGAGCTACAACGTAGGCATCGTCGGGAATCCGGACCGCTGCCCAATGGTGTCCACCTAGAGTTTCTAAATACCAGATTTCATCTTGGTTAGAAAAGGCCATGCCATTGCTTTCATAAGTCCCAAATTCTTCCAGTAATTGACCTACTCGTTTAACGCCTTCTTGTGGAGTATGGATATATGGTAAGACGATGGTCAACAAATCTTCTTCGCCAAATCCATCTGCCACTAACGGATCCGCAGCCAGGACGCGGGCGTTAGTCGTAATCGTTTCTGTCGCCGTCATTGCGACATTGGCACTATTAATCCCCGAACTACCCCAAATTCCATGACTGCGATCGGCATCTGGAGTCGCGGTATAGCGCAAGGGATTAGCTGGCAAGTCTACCGTGAATTTGGACAGTTTAGCTTGATAATGCTGAGGTTGGTCGTGCGGATCGACCACTACAAATTGTTGTGGTTCGGCTTGATCTGAATGATCTTCAGTGCGGGCAATTAAAGTCGAACCATCAATGGTTGCTTTTTTACCTACTAAAAATGTCGTACAACTGGATTGTTTCTTCATCTTGTTCTCCTTTGTTATTATTTTCGAAGTATCATTATTATACCAAGGACCACCCGCAATAACAGGCCTGACCATAAAAAAACAGTTTCCCCAAAACTGTCTTGAGTAAACTGTTTTTTTGAATTTGCCTTATTCTCCCGCAAAAGGACCTTGATTGAGATAGGCATTGAGCATCCATATATTCTTATCAACTTCCGTTTTAAAACCATTCAGCATATCTTGTGTCGGCAAATCCTTTTCCACATCACAAACCTCAATGCCTTTTTGGTACTGATCGCGCAAGTAGCGATATTGTTCAACCAAGCGTTGCATTAACTCGGCCAACGAAAACTGTCCGAAATCAATTTTTTCATCTGGTAATCCCGTATGTTCCAAAAATTCATGGGTGGTTGCATAAGGTGCTCCATTTAAGGCAATCAAGCGTTCCGCAACTTGATCTAATTGATCGTTAGCTTGGTCCATATATTCATCCATTAACGGGTGTAACCGAAAGAATTCAGACCCCCGCATATACCAGTGAATTTGGTGTAAATTGGTGTGCAATTGCGTTAAATCCGCAATCAATTGATTTAATTGTGCGCGTGTTTTCGGATAATCATATTTAGCATTCATCAAAGTTCCTCCTTATAATTATATCCAACTTGATTGTAGAAGTTTAAACCTTAAAAAGAAAAGATTTCGCTTAAAACTGCTCATCCAGCTGGCTCAAACAACTATTCATTCCGCTTTATATGAGCTCAAAAGACCTGCTAATCCTGCTCCGGCCGGTTCCATTAAATAATGATTGACCTTGTGAATTAAAAAGCTTGCTAGTGGATCTATGTTCTTGTTTTGAGAAAATTGCACGCTTGGTTATTGAGTTTAAAGTAAATCCACTTGCGGTTTTTTGGCGGTGATCTGAAAGCTGGTCCCAGTAACTTGGAGCTCTTGGGCAATTAATTGTTGTAATTGCAAAATGGCAGCTTGAGCAAATTCTTGTTGACGCTGATTAATCGCTTCAACCATTAAAATGGCTGTGGTCGTGGATTCAGTGAGCATAGTCCGTTGTGCTTCGCGCCAATTAAGGCAACGGCAAATAGCTCCTAAATCATCATAATAAATCACTTCTCCTGCTTGCGCCGGTTCTTCATGATCCACTCCTAAAGGCTGAAAATTTTCGCCTCCCTGAGCCACACCTAAATGTAAATCACCAGTAATTTGAGATAAATCTTCACCCCCCGCGGGAACTCCAAACTGTAAAGAAATACTATTATATAAATCTACCAATGGATTAATTGGGGACAGCTCTTTGCCTTGACTAACCCGTTTGAGTAAAGCTTCGATCGAAGAGCGCGCGCCCCGTTTCTTTTTAAATTGCCGATAGGCTTGCCGCCATTCTTGAATCACAATATTGTCACTAAAAGTCGCAGCTGTTAAATATTGTTGAGCTTGTTGTTCTGCGGTGGTCAATAATTGCTGATCGCGCTGCATTTGAGGCGTAGTGGTCTGATTAGATACACCGACCACCACTAAACCAAAAATTTGTGCGTTAGGAAAAATTTGCCAAAATGATGAATCACCGATAAATTGTTTCATTAGATATCCTTTATATATATTTTGGAGATTTCTGGTTCAAACCAAAATGCTCTCACAAGTCTCAGTGGTTATTTACATAAAATCTGTTCTTTTGCATGGATTAATTGCGTGATTAACTGGCAATAAGGTGTTGGCACACCATATTTTTGGCCTTTCCGCCAAACTGCGCCATTGATATAGTCAATTTCAGTCAGTCGGTGGTTTTGGACTAAATCTTGATACATTGAAGGATAATGTTCCGCAATGTCGCCGTCAAAAGTTTCAGCGATATGTTGATAAACTTCTTTTTGATCCAGATCAACGCCTTCATGACTGGCAACTGCGGCAAATTCAGCAATAATAGTCTTTAAAAATTCTGGGGCTTCTTTGGTCTGACCTAATTGTTTCATATTACATTCCAATAACGAACATAAGCAGTTCAAAGTCCCATTAACACAAGCCTTCCGCCAAATAGAATATTTAACGTTTTGACTATAAACCGCATTTAAACCGGCATCATCCATCACTTGGACCACTTTTTGAGCAAAATCTTCGCCTTGATCACCAAAATTTTGCAGTTCAATATTACCGTTACCCTGTAAGATCGGATGACCTGGCCCCTGCATGCCGGCGGTCCACATCGTGATTCCTAGTAATAAACGATTAGTGTCAATATACTTTTGTAAAACTTCTTCATGACCCAACCCGTTAAGTAGACATAAAATATAAGTATTAGGTGTTAATAGTTTTTTAATCTGATTACAAGTTTGATCCAGCTGATTGGATTTCACAAATAAAATAACTAATTCACTAGTTGCCGGTATTTGATCAACTTCCGCCAGCTCATAAATTGGCAATTTCACTACTAAAGGATCTCCGTTGTACTGCGCTTGAATGCCGTGTTCGCGAATAGCTTGGACATTATCTTTCCAACCATCAATTAAAGTTACATCATTACCGGCTTGCTTTAACATCACCGCAAAACGGCTTCCCATTCCACCAGCTCCAACAATTGTAATGTTCATTAAAATCCTCCTTTTAAAAAAGTTTATTTACTATAAGTCTACCATTTTTAAATGCTTTTGACACAGTTTCACGGCACTTGCTATTAAACATTTATAATGTTTTCTTTGTGCTTTTTAATTTGATTTAATATGCTTGGGAGTCAGATCTTTTTCTTCCTTACTATAAGGGGCATTTTTGACGTTAGGTTGACAATCAGCTACAATGGTATCATTGTTAGTGTAATTAACTTCAGTTAGTAATTTATTAATTATTTTCTTTTTATCTGTGGCTTACTAACCGTTTAATCAGCAATCTAACAACCAAATTCTAAAAGGAGGTTTGAGTTTGGAAAAAGAAGCAAAAATCAAGGTTCAAAATATAACCAAGATTTTTGGCCCGCACAAAGATGAAGCCTTAAAATTGATGCAACAAGGCATGTCCAAAGTAGAAATTCTTCAAAAAACCGGCGCCACCGTGGGCGTCAATCAAGCCAATTTTTCTGTTGCTCCGGGTGAAATTTTTGTAATTATGGGCCTATCTGGCAGTGGTAAATCAACCCTTTTGCGGATGATTAATCGACTGATTAATCCAACTCAAGGTGCTATTTATATTGATGGTCAAAATATCATCAAATTTAACAAGAAACAATTACGACAATTACGACAAAAGAAATTAAGCATGGTCTTCCAAAATTTTGCCTTATTGCCCAATTTAACTGTGCTCCAAAATGCCGCTTATGGTTTAGAAATCCAAGGTATGGAACTTAATAAACGTAATCAAAAGGCCCACGATGCCTTAGAATTAGTTCATTTGCATGGTTACGATGGCCAATACCCGCAACAATTATCCGGCGGTATGCAGCAACGAGTTGGTTTAGCCCGCGCCCTGGCGACTGATAGTCAAATTCTTCTAATGGATGAAGCTTTTTCAGCCCTGGACCCTTTGAACCGCAAAGATATGCAAGATCAATTGTTGGAAATCCAAGAGAAAATGCATAAAACTATTGTCTTTATTAGTCACGATTTAAACGAAGCGCTGAGAATTGGTGACCATATTTTAATTATGCACGATGGGACCATTGATCAAATTGGCGAACCCGAAGAAATTTTAACGAACCCCGCCAATGATTATGTAGCCCGCTTCATTGAGGATGTGGATCGAACCAAAGCGTTGACGGTCAAAAGTGTGATGACCAAACCGGATACCATTAACATTAACAAATCTGGTCCGCGCGTGGCTTTGCAACGAATGTGGGTCAACAAAATTTCTTCTATTTACGTTGTCGATGATGAGAACCACTTTGTAGGTTTCGTTGATTCTGATGATGTTTCACAATTGGTTAAACAAGGTAGTCGGGATCTACGCTCAGTGTTGCGCACTAAAGTGCCGTCGACCAAACCCGATGTATTAATCAGTGATTTGATAGATCAAATTTCCAAAACCCCAATTCCCTTTGCCGTCTTAGACGACCAAAATCACCTGTTGGGAATTATTTTACGTGGTTCTGTCTTAGCAGCCATTGCAGGGGAGGAGGTTGAATAATGATTCCCAAATTACCCTTAGCTCAATGGATTAACCAATTAGTGGACTGGTTAACCCAATTTAATGGCTTTTTTAATAGTATTACTAATTTCTTTCAGGCAATCATCAATGCTTTTCAATGGGTTTTTGATTTAATTCCTATTTGGCTTTTTATTATCCTTATCTTAGGTATTACCTACTGGGAAAAACGTCATGATAAAAAATGGGGCCTTTTGATTTTTGAATTATTAGGTCTACTGTTAATCTGGAACTTAGGTTTTTGGCATGATATGACAGAAACCCTAACCTTAGTTCTCACTTCTACCTTAATTGCGCTGGTCATTGGTATTCCTTTGGGAATTTGGATGGCTAAACAAAATACTGTTCAAATCATTGTCAATCCCATTTTAGATTTCATGCAGACGATGCCGGCGTTTGTTTATTTAATTCCGGCAGTGGCTTTTTTTGGGATTGGAATGGTTCCCGGTGTCTTAGCCTCTGTTATTTTTGCTACCCCGCCTACAGTTCGGATGACTAATCTGGGTATTCGCCAAGTCCCACGGGACTTAACAGAAGCCGCCGAAGCTTATGGTTCCAGTAGTTGGCAAAAACTCTTTAAAGTAGAATTGCCTATTGCCCGTCCTACCATCATGGCCGGTGTTAATCAAAGTTTGATGTTAGCTTTATCGATGGTCGTTATTGCTTCGATGATCGGAGCCTTGGGATTAGGTACTCAAGTATACTTTGCCGTCGGTCGTAATGATGCCGGAGCCGGATTTGCTGCCGGTTTGGCCGTGGTGATTTTAGCCATTATTTTAGATCGCATTACACAATCATTTACCCAAGATAAGAATTCTCACTAAAGGAGTATTCAATGAAGAAAAAAGTTCTTTTATGGCTGGGTAGCTTGTTAATGTTAATTAGTCTAGTTGGCTGCAATAGTGCCCAATTACCACAATACGATGCACATAAATCTTTAGGACCGCAAATTAATTATACGATCACGGGAATTGAAGCAGGAGCTGGTATTATGGGCAATGCTAATCAGGCTTTAACCAGTTACCATCTCAAGGAACAAAAATGGCAATTAATGACTAGTTCCACTGCTGCCATGATCAGCACCTTAGATAAAGCCACCAAAAATAAACAGCCCATTGTGGTAACTGCTTGGCAACCTCATTGGATGGTCGCCAAATATCATTTGAAGTTCTTAAAAGACCCAAAACATATATTCGGTACAGGCGAGAGTATGCAGACCGTCGCCCGTTTGGGATTGAAAAAAGATAAACCGGGGGCTTACCAATTCTTGGAGAACTTTCATTGGCAATTAAAACAAGCCATTCCCGTCATGCTAAAAATCAACGCTGGTGCTTCTACAAAAACCACCGTTAAACACTATGTACAACAACATCCCCAACAAGTTCAACAGTGGCTGAAAAATGTGCCGGCAGGGCACGGGCAAAAGTTAACCTTGGTCTATATGCCCTATGATTACGAAACAGCTACTACCCATTTGGCACAATATGTCTTGAATAAAAAAGGTTATAATGTCGAAATTCGTCAATTAGATGTGGGTGTGATGTGGAGCGCACTAGCTAGTCACTCTGCTGATGCTACTTTAACGGCTGAACTGCCGGTCACTCATCAATTGTATGCTAAAAAATATCGGCACAAAGTTGATTTTATCCGGAAAAACTTAACCGGAGCCAAAACCGGGCTGGCCGTGCCTCGATATATGACCAATGTCAATTCTGTAGAAGATTTAATCAATAAATAAAAATGAAAAACAGTAAGTCATTTTCAAGGGCTTACTGTTTTTATATGGCCTCATTATTTCCAAGGAAATAAAATCCGGTACTGGCCAGTTTATAGCTACCAGTTCTTTCTTACTTTAAACTGGTTTGCTGTAATTGTTACTGTCCTAATATGTCGGTCACTTTTCTCCTTATCCTCTTTAGCTACAGGGTATTTGCACTTTTCGGTTTCAGTATGCAGTCACTTATCAGAACCTTCGACTGAAAATAGCTCGATTATAGATATTGCCTGCAGTTGTTGGCATGCATGGGTTTGTCTATAAAAACTCCGTGACAAATGGTGGTTACCATTGATCACGGAGTTAGAGTAAGTTTTTATATCTTTAGAGCTAGCGTGGGTTTTAAACTAAGCCCATTAATGTCCATACTGGCACACATAATAAGAGACCCAGGATATTAATAACCATATAGCCCAAAGAGGACTTAGCTAAGCCACTTTTAGAAACCATTTTTCCTTGTACCGCAGCTTGACCTGTGATAACCGGAGCATCCATATAATTCAACATCCAAATGTTTACACTAGCGGTAATAATTAAAATTAACAACGCAGGATTGAAGCTCATTGTGGAGAAAAATGGTAATAAACAAAGAACGATTAAAGTTCCCGTGGAAATTAAAGAAACTACTACAAATTTACATAAGTAAATCACAATTGGCAAAACAATCACGGTAATCCAAATATTGCTGAGAATCGGATTAATTAAAGGCTGTAAAATCTTATATAACCAAGTTGTTAAGCCGACTGTTTTCATCACATTGCCCAAAGCCATGACAGTGCCAATGAAAATGATGGTATCCCAGCTCAAGCGATTTTTAAAGTCTGCTGGAGTTAAAACTTTCGTCGCTGTTAAAATGCAGACCCCAATTAAAGCTGTAATGGCCGCTTCTAATTTAATCGCCGAACCTAAAATCCAAAAAATAATTGCAACTAAGATTACTGCAGCTGTGATTTTTTCTTGATTGGACATCGGCCCCATGGCTTCTAATTTTTGATGAATAAAGTCTTTGCTAACTGGTTGATCGTTTTTCGGTTTAAACAAAAAATTCAATAACCAATAGCCCAAAACCAAAGCAATGATGGTCCAAGGCAACATTAAAAGAAACCAATTGCCCCAGGTTAACACATTTTGATACTTAGTGGGAATTAATCCTTTGAAAGCATAATTTTGTGCCGTAGCACTTAAAAAACTAGCTTCCATAACAATAAAGCCCCAAATAGCTGCCATAAAGAGTCCCGAACTACCTTTGCCTTTAGGTTCATAGCTTAAAGCATCACTAATACCTTCAGCAATCGGCGTACTCATGGCCGCTTTCGGATGGGCACTGGGAATCATTGGGGAAATAATCGTTCCGGCCAACATTAAAGCTAAAGATTGGCCCCGAAAATTAGCCGGTAAATAAGACATAATCTTCAACGCCATTCGGTTAATTAATCCCGTTTTGGTAGCTGCCGTCCCGAGAGCTAAACCACCAATAATGATCCACATCGTGGTCGTGGAAAAGATATTAAACGAAGTAGGAAAATCTACCGCGCCCAACAACACCCAAGAACATAGCATCAATAAACCGGTAATGAAACTAGGCAGAACATTAAAAATCCAAAAGATATTGGCTGTCACAATCGAAGCTAAAACTACCATGCCTGCATGGGATAATCCTTGCGGTGTAGGAATCAAAAACGCAATAATTCCACCCAGGACAATGCCAATAATGCCAGTAATTAATTTCGCATGTTTCATCTTAACGACCCTCCGTAAAGACATCGGGATTAACTGGGAATTGCGGCATTTTCCCTTGGGCAAAATCAATAATGGCTTGAGCGGCGCCTGTCCCTAAAGCATCATTAGCCTCAATAGTAGTTCCTGCGATATGACTGGTAATAATCGTATTTTTACTGCTGAATAATGGATTATCCGGAGCCGGTGGTTCAGGATTAAAGGAATCAATTGCAGCGCCCGCTAAATTACCGCTATTCAGTGCTGCGGCCAAATCCGTTTCATTAACGATGCCGCCCCGCGCCGAATTAATCAAATAAGCGGTCTTTTTCATGAGCGCCAATTCTTTTTGCGCAATTAGATTTTGCGTTTCAGCAGTTAAAGGCATGTTGATGGAAACAAAATCTGCCAATGGCAAGAGTGTTTGCAAATCATCATACAATTTCACTGGCGAAGATTTTAAATAAGGATCATAACCAATCACTTGCATACCAAAAGCTTGTGCTAATTTAGCCAACACTTGTCCAATATGTCCTAAACCTAAAATAGCTAAAGTCTTGTTGCGAATTTCATGGCCATTTAGCTGATACTTGGTGGAAAAACCTGGTAAGGACAAATTACTTAACTCGGCTTTTTTCGCATGCAACATCTGATCATCATTCATGATATTACGACTCAACATTAAGATAGTGGTCATAACATACTCGGCTACCGAAAATGCATTGGCACCGTTCACTTTAGCCACTAACACATGATTAGCTGTTGCAGCATCCACATCCACATTATTAATTCCGGTACCGTTACGAGAGATAATTTTCAGCTGCTTGCCAGCGGCAATCACTTCTGCGGGCAATTCCGAGGACCGCATAATCACCGCATAAGCATCGGCAATCTCTTCTTTCATAGTTGCTTCATCGGTACTTGGAGAAACCCGCACTTCAAAGCCATTTTTTTTCAGTAAGTCAATGCCGGCATCTGCAATTTTTTCACTTAATAAGACCTTTTTCATAAGAGCTCAACCCCCACTTAATTAATTTATTTACAAACTTATCCTAGTTACTCAATTCACAAAAGCAAAGTAACAATTAGTTTTGCTGCTGAACTAAAAGGACCGATAACTCTGATACGAGTTGATCGGTCCACGCTTTGCCCTAAAATAACTATAGTTTTTTTAATTTAATTCATATTTTCTCAAACTATTAATGAAATATTTAACATTTTCTTTATGGTTATTTTTGTTATAAAACACACTTGATGCATAGAAAATACTAGAGGGTTTGGCTAATGATAAAAATTCGATCATCGGATTGCGCTGCTTTTCTAATTCCAGAAACGGACTCGGATAAAAACCAATCCCGTTATTCGTCGCTACATAGGCATCGCGTAATTCTAACGATGAACACCGCTTAATATGATCTTTCGGAAATTGATTGGGAAACTTGGAGGAAACTACCTCTTGCATAAATGAAGAATCATAAGGTGAATAATAATACACATAAAAAGGGCTAATATCTTCGACTGTTAAACAATTTTGGTGTGCTAAGGGATTAAATTTGCTAACGCCCACCAGCAATTGGCCTGTCCGTACCGGTACATGAACTATCGAATCTGTAATGTTCGTTTGTGTCGCATAAACCGGTGAAATGACAATATCTAACGTTCCGACTTGCAATAATTGCAACAAACGATTGCGGCTTTCTTGCATAAAGTCTAATTGAATATCCGGATATTTTTGAAAGATCAACAATAATAAATGCTGCAATTCCACTTCTTGATTGGCCGAAGAAAAACCTACTCGAAGTAATTGTTGATTCAAGTGTTTAGTACTTTTAATTCGATTTAATTCATCATTATAAATATTCACCATGTCTTGCGCGGCTACAATGAATTTTTGACCTTGTTTCGTTAACTCTGAACTATTTTGATGCCGTTGAAATAAAGTCACTCCGAGTTCATTTTCCAATTGATCCATCTGTTTGGATACTGCTCGGGGAGACAAGAAAAATTTTTCCGCAGCTTTTTTGAAGCTTCCGTATTTAGCGACTGATAAAAAAGTTTTCAGATTATTAATTTCCAATCCAATGCCTTCCTTTTCAAGTGAACAAATAGTTCAGCTATTATCCCATCGGGTACTGTAATGCTACCCCTAGTTGATTATACAATAACCTAGGATGTTAAATAAATCACAAGGAAGGAAGTTTTTATGAATATTCCTAAAATAACCCAAATGGATGTTTACCCTGTGGCAGGTTATGACAGTATGCTTTTAAATTTGAGCGGCGCGCATGGACCATTTTTTACGCGCAACATTGTGGTCTTAACTACTGATGAAGGCCAAATCGGGGTGTCCGAGGTTCCAGGCGGGCAAAAGATTACAGATACGTTAGAAAAAGCCAAAGATATTGTGGTAGGTGCGCATTTAGGATCCTATAAAGCCGTTTTACAACAAGTGCGCCAGCATTTCTCGTATTTAGATGCGGGCGGTCGGGGTAACCAAACCTTCGATTTACGTATTATGATTCACGCTTTAACAGCGATTGAAACTGCCTTTTTAGACTTAATTGGCAAACATTTTCACGTTCCGGTAGCGGCCTTGCTTGGTGATGGCCAGCAACGCGAACACGTTGGAGTGTTGGGTTACTTATTCTGGGTTGGTGACACCAGCAAAACTGATCTACCCTATCTTCAAAACGACGACAACAGTGATGAATGGGGCCGTTTGCGGCGCAAGCCAGTCATGGATGCCGATGCTTTAGTGAAATTAGCGCAAGCAGCCTATCAAAAATATGGCTTTAAAACTTTCAAACTCAAAGGCGGCGTTTTTGACGGCGAAACGGAAGTCGCAGCCATGAAAGCTCTACACGAAGCTTTCCCACAAGCCAAATTAGACTTAGATCCTAATGGCGGTTGGTACTTAAAAGACGCGCTTCATTATGCGGACGAACTCCAAGGAGTTTTACACTACATTGAAGATCCTTGTGGCGCCGAAGACGGCTTTTCCGGACGCGAAATTCTGGCCGAATTTCAAAAGTTGACCCATATGCCGGTTGCTACCAACATGGTGGATACCGATTGGCGGCAAATGTCTCATGCTCTAGCTCTCAACGCGATTTCCATTCCGTTAGCTGATCCCCATTTTTGGACCATGGAAGGTGCCGTGCGGGTTGCCCAACTGTGTGACGAATTTGATTTAAACTGGGGCATTCACTCGAACAACCACTTTGATATTTCATTAGCCATGATTGCGAATACTGCTGCAGCCGCTCCAGGTAAAGTCTTTGATGTAGATACTCATTGGATTTGGCAAGATGGCCAGTACTTAACTAATAATCCTTACCAAATTAAAAATGGGGAATTGACCGTTCCGGCTACTAATGAGGGCTTGGGCGTTGATCTTAATTTAGAAGCTGTCCAAAAAGCCCATCAATTGTATGTAGATAATCACTTAGGAGCGCGCGACGATGCAGCAGCCATGCAATATTTAATTCCTGACTGGCACTTTGATCCGAAAAAACCAGCACTCGTGCGGTAGTAGTGAGCAATTATTGTTTGAGATTCAATCGAGGCTAAAATCATGAAAATTACCAGTGTCGATATTATGAAAATACCGAGTCCAGATGTTAGTTTCAGCGGCAATGGAGCCGGCAGTCAAGAAGATTGGTCCCCTATCATTGTCCGTATTAATACGGATGCCGATATTTCCGGTTTCGGGGAAGCAGGTTTAGCTTATGGTAAAGGCTGGCATGCCGGCTATGGAATGCTCGAAGATTTTGCCCAAATGATTATCGGCGACGATCCTTTAAACATCGAAAAAATTTGGGACAAATTACAACGGCAAACTTATTGGGGCATTGCCGGCGGCGTAATTCCCTACGCAGCGATTAGCGCAATTGACATTGCGCTATGGGATATTAAAGGGAAATACTATCGGGCCCCTGTCTATGAATTACTAGGAGGTAAAACTAACGATTATCTGCGCTCGTATGCCAGTCAGATTCAATACAATTGGGGCGAACAGCCAGATCCACACCAACTCAAATTAAATACCCCGCAAGACTATCGTACAGTAACCCAAAAAATCATTGACCAAGGTTACGACTGTTTAAAGTTTGATCCGATTATGTGGGGTGAAAATGAGCACCAAGTATGGAAGACTAAAGGTCCGCTCAATCATCAAGTCATTCAAGTAGCGTATGAACGTATCAAAGCCATTCGGGAGCTGGCCGGACCGGATTTTGACATTATTATTGATATGCACGCGAATTCGGACACAACGGCCGCTATCCAATTTGGACAAGCCTTTGCCCCTTTAGGCATTCTCTATTATGAAGAACCGGTTGACCCGCTGAACCCTAGCTTTTATAAACAAGTCAAAGACAATGTGCCTTTGGCCATTGCTGGCGGTGAACGGAACTTTACTCGGTGGGGCTTTCGACAACTGTTTGAAGATCATGCTTTAGATATCGTCCAACCAGATTTAACTTTAGCCGGCGGCATATCCGAGACTAAAAAAATTTGTGATATGGCCTATACCTATGATATTCATGCCCAAATACATGTCTGTGGTTCCCCCATTGCGATCGCGGCCGCTTTACAAGTAGAAGCTGTTATTCCCAACTTTTATATTCACGAAGTTTATCAGCGGGTGTTATATCAAAAAGACCGGCAAGTGGCACTTTATGATGACTTATTACCGCAAAAGGGCCGTATCAAAATTCCCGATCGTCCGGGAATTGGTCAAGAAATTAAACCTAACGTAATTCGCCAGTCGAAAGTAACCACAATTAAATAATTAAAGGAGATTGCAGGAACATGGAAGATCAGTTTTTAATTGGGGGGTATACATCCGATAGCTATACTCCTAATAATCAATCTCAAGGTATTTATGTAGCAACAGTAGATACTCAAAAAGGCCAAATTACCAAGATTCAATTATTAATTGAACTAGAAGATCCGGCCTTCTTTAATTATTCACTTCAAGATCACAAAATTGCTACAATCATCACGAAAAATGATGCCACTGGTGGAGTAGGGATTATTGACGTCGATCCGAAAACTAAAAAAGCTAAATTGATTGCAGAAGACATGTTAGACCAATCAGTCAAAGGCAGCTATGAAGCCTATAATTATTTTGATCATTTATATTATTGGAATGAACTCAAATATACGGTGCCATCTTATATTTATCTGGATGATCAGCATAAAAGGTTGTTTGCAGCTAACTATAACACCAATGCCATTCATACTTGGCAATTGGATCAGAATTATCAATTTCTCACCAGTCACCGTTATCCGATTGAAGGGCGCGGCCCAAAAGCCGTGCAGGATGCGGCCCATATTCATTTTACAAGGTTGTTACCCGATGGCCGTTTAATCGTGTGCGCTTTGGGAGCAGATAAACTCTTAGTTTATGATGTTCAAGACAATGCGCAATTACAACTGGTATCGCAATTCCCTACTAAAGCGGGCTTTGGTCCCCGGCAATTGGCCTTTAATGACCATACGAATAATTATCTGTATGTCTTAAACGAAGTCGGCAGTCGAACCGGTGTTGTTCATTATGATCCGCAAACGGGAACTTTGAGTCGGGTTGCAGATTATTCCAATTTACCAGAAGGCTTTGCCGGACATAACCAATCTGCCGGCATTCGAGTATCCGCCGATGGTCAATTCGTTTATGCTTCCAATCGCGGTCACGATTCTTTAGTCGTTTTTCGGGTCCTTGATCAGGGAGCTCATCTAGAAAAAATTCAAACCATCAAAACTCAAGGTCGTGCTCCGCGTGATTTTGATCTCAGTAAAAATGGCGACTATCTGTTATGTGCTAATCAAATGTCTAATGATTTAATTTTGTTCCGGCGGGATCCTGCAACTGGTTATCTCACCGCAGTGCAAACGCAGGTGCCCCACGATGCTTGCGTCCGGGTCTTAGAAGCTACTGATTTTTTGAATAGCTAATCTCCAAATTAATCATTCAATACTGCCCTTTTATTGTGGAAAACGGCCACAATAGAAGGGTTTTTATTATCGCTTCAATGCCAACCTGTTTAAACACAACACTAATATTTTTTATAAGCTAGGGCAATCCCAACCCCTCTGCTATTTCTTAGAATTTTTAGCATCAACCGGGGCAAATTTATGGCCCAGCAAAACCGTGACACTGCGACACTAAATAGCATTTGGACTCGTATTGGACATAAAAAAACCTTGAAGTTGAACGCTGGCAACCTCAAGATTTCAATTATTGTCTCATTTTCCTAGGAAAAAGGATGACGAGCAGTAACAACTTTTTTACGGGTATAAAAATCCACACTATCTTTACCATTAGCCGTTAAAGTGCCAAAGAAGGAATGCTTCCAACCACTAAATGGGAAAAATGCCATCGGTGCTGGTACTCCTAAATTAATCCCTAACATACCGGCATCAATGTTTTCCCGGAAATAACGGATCGACTTTGCACTATCAGTAAATAAACAAGCACCATTCGCAAATTCCGATTGATCAGCTACTTGCACCGCTTCTTGTAAATTTTGGATACGAACAATGGAAACTACTGGTGCAAACATTTCATCTTGCCAAATAGTCATGTCAGGCGTCACATGATCAAAAATGGTGGGACCAACAAAGTATCCTTTTTCTGGCAAATTTTTTCGCCCATCCAATAATAATTGGGCTCCTTCAGCGATCCCTTTTTCAATATAATTAAAAGTTCGTTGTTGCGCTTCCGAGCGAATCACAGGTCCTAAAAAATTAGTTTCATCCAAGCCGGAACCCATTTTTAATTCTTTTGCAGCTTGAACATATTTACTAATAAATTGATCGGCAATGCCATCCTGTAATTCGATGACTGAAGTGGCCATACACCGCTCTCCGGCCGAACCAAAGGAAGATTTAATAATCTTATCCACGGCATCGTCAATATCGGCATCATCTAACACAATCGTATGATTTTTAGCACCGGCTAAAACTTGGACTCGTTTCAGATTCTGGCTGGCACGACGATAAACATGTTCGCCGACATTTTTTGAACCTACAAACGAAATTGCCTTAACCTCTGGATGATCCAAGAGTCCATTGACTGCCTCATTAGTGCCATAAACGACATTTAAAACACCCTCAGGAACTCCGGCGGCAGTAGCCAAATTCACAATTTTTTCTGTCAACAAGGGGGCTTTTTCGGAAGGTTTTAAAACAAAAGTATTACCCATCACTATCGCCATGGGAAACATCCAGCACGGAACCATCATCGGAAAATTAAAGGGGGTAATTCCAGCCACCACCCCTAAGGGATAACGATAATTAGCTACTTCAACATTGGTTGCCACGGTGGAATTAGTATCTCCCTGAATTAAAGTTGGTGCGCCCGCTGCAAATTCAACGTTTTCAATTCCCCGCTGCACTTCACCTTGGGATTCACTCAAAGCCTTCCCATTTTCTAAAGTCACCGTGCGGGCCAGCTCTGTTTTATTTTGAACCAGCAAATGTTGAAAATTAAACATAATTTCCGCGCGTTTATTCACAGGTAATTTGCTCCAACTAGGAAAAGCCTGACTTGCCGCCTGCACGGCTTGATCTACATCCTGGGTATTGGAAAGCGGTAAAGTCGTCAGCTGGCTTTCATCAGCAGGATTAACAACAGTCATATAATCCTTTGTCGTTGGTACAACCCACTGTCCATTGACATAATTGCGTAATTTTTGCGTCATAACGATTATTTCTCCTAAATTATCTCTTCGACCAACTAATTTAACTAACCGACAAATATTTCAGTGGTAATTCTATTACAATTCGCCAGTTAAAAATTGAGCACGGCCAAAGCCAAAACTCCAATCCGCATCACCGTTAATTTTAAAATTCACCATCAAATCACAAGGTTTGACTAATTGGGCCTGCGCTAATGTGTCACAAATCTCCGCATAAAACTTTTGGATGGCTTGTCGACTGCGGGCGCGACTAGTAACCGATATTATTAATATTTGGTCACTACGTTCAAAGCCCAAACCTGTATCTAACATGCTGATTTCATAAGGCTCATGTTGCGTCACAATTTGATAACGATCGCGTGGATGCACCTCAAAATTGTGAACTACGGCTTGTTGAGTCAAATCCATAATCTGTTGAATTTCCGCTGGTGAACGTCCTTTAATCATATCCAATCGCACTAATGGCATTTTAAACTCCTTTATCTGCGGCTTTACCTAAAACATGGAATTCAGTGAATTTTTGCGTAACTAAACTCTTAATCCCCTGGCGGCCAGCTTGCAAAACAGGCATCGGTTCATGACCGACATCAGGGGTGGTGATTTTATGGCGGACAGCATTTAACCAGGCATAATTTACTTCGGTGTTAATATTAATTTTGGCTGTCCCCATTTTGATCGCCGTTTGAATTTGTTCTGGCGGGATGCCCGAAGCGCCATGCAATACTAAAGGTAAACCCGTTTGTTGTGCAATTTGCTGCATCCGAGCAAAGTTTAAATCCGGTTTCCCAACGTAATCGCCATGAACTGATCCTAAGGCGGCCGCCAACATATCAATACCGGTAGCTTTCATTTTTAAAGCATCTTGTACACTAGCATACTGAATGCCATTAATAATCCCGTCTTCATTACCTCCTACGGCGCCCACTTCTGCTTCAACCGATACGTTGCGGGCGTGCGCATAATGGACAATCTCTTGAGTTAAGGCTACATTTTCCGCAATCGGTAATTGAGAACCATCAAACATCACAGACGTGTAACCTGCATCAATTGCTTGTAAAACATGGTCTTTTGTTAAACCATGATCTAAATGCAAAACAATTGGTACTGTAATGTGAAGTTCCTGCAGCAAAAATCGCACAGTGTGACTAAGATATTGAAAACCACCCAAATCCGTAATCAGCCGATCTGATGTCGCTAAAATTAACGGTGTTTGTGTCGATTGCGCCACTTGCAGATAGGTAGTAATCCAATCTAGGCCGTTAATATTGAAATGACCAATCGCATAGTGCTGTTGTTGCGCTTCTTGTACTAATGTTTGAGCCGCAATTAAACTCATGAATTTATCACATCCGTTAATATAAAAAGGCCTGTTTTAAATGCTCTTGCGTATCCTGATAAGATTCTTGCACTGTTGGCAAAACTGAGACCTCCGGATCGCCTACATGCCACCAAGCATTATCATAATCATGGGTCATCGTCTTTGGTAAAACTTTGATATCAATTAATGTCGACGTGGTTTGCTGCTGTGCATCCGCTAGGGCTTGCAGTAATTCAGGAATGGTCGTAGCCCGATAGGTCTTGGTACCATAACCCTCGGCAACTTTGGCATAATCGATGTTCATTATTTGACCTTGACTGGTCATTTGTTCAGTCATAAAACTGCGGCCGCCATGACCCAGTTGTAAGTTATTAATACAGCCGTAACCTGAATTATCAAACAGAATGACATTAATTTTTTGGCCATACTGCAATGCAGTTACCAGTTCTGTGTGTAGCATTAAAAAGCTGCCATCACCAACCAAAGCATAAACTTCCTGATCTGGTTTAGCACGTTTAGCACCCAAAGCCGCAGCAATTTCGTAGCCCATCATCGAATAACCATATTCTAAATGATAAGTGTTAGCTGTACTGGTGTTCCATAAACGATGAACATCTCCTGGTAAAGAACCCGCTGCTGCCACCATAATTGCATCTTGAGCTACGTGATCATTTACTGCAATAACGGCTTCGGGTTGCGAGAGCTTCGTGCCCAAGGCTTGAACATATTCATCCAAGTGGTCTTTGCCAAAGGAATCATCAATTTCCGGAGTAAAGTCGGGGGCATCATAATCGACTTGTGCTAAGCGTTGGCGTTCTTCATTCCACTCCTGTTTGAGTTCTGCCAATTGGTTAAAATGACTACGATAGTCTGTCAATTGTTGATTTAATTGGGCAAAAGTAGCCTTGATATCAGCAAAAACCGGTAAAGCATCAAATTTAATGGCTTGTAAGCGATTTAAATTAATATTGATAATGGCCGTTTGATTGGGATCAAAACCGGTTTTGGAAGAAGTTGTAAAGTCGGTATAACGACTCCCAGCCCCAATAATTAAATCTGCTTGCATGACCGCCTTATTAGCCGCGGATGTCCCTAAGATGCCGACACCGCCTAAATTATTGGCAAAAGTATTAGGAATAGCGGATTTTCCACTGGCAGTTTCGACCAATGGAACATTAAACTTCTCGGAAAAACTTTGAATTTCCGGTGCTGCCTCACTATACTTAGCGCCCCCACCAACAAAAATCACTGGATACTGACTCTTTTTAATGAGACTAAGCATGTCATTCATTTCTTGCTTACTTGGAGCGACCCGTTTGACATGATGAACTCGTTTTTGGAAAAAGGAAACCGGATAATCAAAGGCTTCCGCCTCGGCATCTTGAGGTAAACAAATGGTTACCGGTCCTGCTTGGAGTGGATCAGTCAAAACTTCAAACGCTTTCAATAAAGCCGACATTAATTGTTCCGGTCGTTGAATACGATCCCAATACTTGGAGACAGGTTTTAAAGCATCATTAGTCGTCGTAGCGGCACTGGAATCCACCTCAATTTGCTGTAATACCGGATCTGGTTGCCGACTGGCAAACGTATCAGCGGGTAACGCTAACACGGGAATCCCATTAGCATAAGCATTGCCCAATGCGGTCACAAAATTAGCCGATCCAGGACCTGCCGAAGCCGTTACTGCATATATTTTATGCCGTAACTTTTCGCGAGCAAATCCAATCGCCGTACTGGTCATCCCTTGTTCATTATGACCCTGATAAACTTTTAAGTGTCCCGGATCCGTGGCGAGGGCTTCGCCCAGACCTAACACATTGCCGTGACCAAAAATACCCAAAACTCCTTCTACAAACGGAGTAACCTGTTGATCAACTTCAATATATTGTTGATTTAAAAACTTTACTAAAGCTTGCGCAGTGGTTAAGCGAACTGTTTGTTCAGTCATTTTTTCACGTCCTTTAATTAATCACTTCGGCGGTTTTTAAAAAGTCTTCAATTTGTGCCACTGTGGGCATCGCCGCCGAAGAACTTAATTGACTAATTACGATTGAGGCAGCCGCTGAACCATATTGGAGAGCCTTATCAATTCCTAAATCATGACTCACAGCATATAAAAATCCGGCCGCAAATGAATCACCGGCTCCAAATGTCTTTAAAACATGACTTTTATAAGGATAACCATGATAAGCGGCACCAGCTTTTGTATATGCATAAGAACCTTTGGCGCCCACTTTGATCACAATTAATTGCGGAGCGTATTTGAATAATTCAGCAACTGTTTGTTCATTACTATTACCTACATAATTTTCTAAAATATCATATTCATCACGAGTACCGATAATTATGTCCGCTTGTTGAGCAACTATTTGATAATAAATTGAGGTTTCTTCGGTATTGGTCCAAGTATATGGCCGATAGTCCAACTCAAAAACTACCTGCACACCCAACTTTTTAGCTATGCCCAACGCCTTTAAAACTGCTTCTCGTGAGGGACTTTGAGCTAAACCAGTGCCGGAAATTACTAATTGATCGGTTTGGGCTAGATACTCTGCCGACACTTCGGCGGGGCGTAAATATAAATCGGCTACTTGATCGCGATACATCAAGATACTACAATCCTGGGGACTTTTAATCTCCGTAAAAGTTAATCCAATTTTATGACCTTCATCATCTTTTACCAGATTACTAGTATCGACACCAACGTGTTGCATGTATTGCGTAATATAATTACCATGCTGATCATCTGAAACTTTACCAATAAAACCGACTTTTTGACCCAAACGCGCTGAGCCAATGGCAATATTAGCCGGCGAACCACCAACAAATTTCGCAAAACTTTTGGTAGCCTCCATGGGACGATTATATTCCACCGCATTTAAATCCAAAGCGGCCCGTCCAATCGCAATCAAATTATATTTTTTAGCCATTTCCCTACAAATCCTCTACTTTCTCTGCAACAACCACTCAAACTTCGGATCATTATGAAAATCCCATTGGCGTATTGGTCCACCCATGACATTTAAGTAATAACTATCGTAGCCATCAGGTACCCCTACCGGGTGATAACCTTTAGGCACAATCACGGCATCGGAATTTTCGACCGTCATCGTTTCATCTAACGAGCGGTCATCTGTGTAAACATGTTGAAAGACAAAACCATCGCTGGGGTTGATCTCGTGATAATAAATTTCTTCCAAATATGTCTCTTCCGGTGGATTTTCCCGATCATGCCGGTGAGGCGGATAGCTCGACCAATTGGCCGCATCGGTATACACTTCGACCACTAACAATTTATCGGCAAAGGGTAGATCATCAGGTAAAATATTTTGTGCCGTGCGCTTAATATTATATTTGCCCCGATGTTCAATCTGATGCACATCACCTTTGATTAAGCGTTCCGGGAGCTGCTTTTGCGTAGGGGCATAAGCAATCGCAATTTTACAATTAGCCGTAACCGCTTGCACACGAAAGTGATTAGTGACACCAACATAAACTGAATCCGTGGGAATTTTATCAAAAATGGATTGACGTTGACCAATGGCTTCATAAGTTGCCTTGTTGGTAGTCACCGTGGCTTTACCTGCGAGGACAACAATACATGCCTCTTGACTTGCTAAGTCTTCTTGATAAATACCATCTTGATCCAACAATAAAACCTTTAAGGCCGTATATTTCATGGGTGAATTGGTAGCATCCACCTTTTGCAACAGAATAACACCAGTATTTAAATTAGTTTTTTGTGCATGAAACAACAGGTTCATCAAGATTCACCTCCTTTTACCTGTCCCTACGACCACATCTTACAATTAATATAACCATAATACAACCACAAAATTACAAATAAATAAGAAAAAATAAACCATAACATCACCTTATATTGTCCAATACTTCACATTTTTTCGGCTTTTTCAGCAAAGATGAACAATAAACTCTGCAATTAGTGCTATAATCTGTAATTAACCACTACCATATTGAATAATCGGAGTTTGGAATCATGATGAGAGAAAAAAGAATTGAAGCAATGGGGCAATACATTTTAAAAAAGCACACTGTTTCAATGAAGGAACTAGCCCAAACCTTCTCCATTTCCCAAAATACTTTACGGCGAGATTTAGGGATCTTATTAGAAGATGCGCGCTTTAAAAAAGTTTACGGCGGCGTTACGGTCAACGAAGAAAATACCTTAGTGGACTTTTCAGAACGCCATCAACGCACCATCACAGAGAAAAAACAAATTGGACAATGCGCCGCCCATTTAATTGTGCCCAATGATTTGATTTTTATTGATTCAGGAACGACCACCGCCGAAATGGCTCCTTATTTACCTCAGGATTTCCATTTTACTTTAATCACAAATAGCCTCCAGTTACTCAATGCAGCCGCCCGTTTACAGAATATTAATTTGATTATTGTCGGCAATCATTTTAATTATCGAACGCAGTCTTTTACGGGTACAGAAACTGATGCCTTATTTCAAAACTACAACATCAGTAAAGCCTTCATGTCCGCTACTGCCTTATCTATCAGCAATGGCGTCACCAATTCGGATTTGGAAGAATTTAAAATCAAATCTGCCGTCATGAATAAGGCCCAAGTTAATACACTGCAAAAAAATATTTTATTGCTGGATCATACCAAGTTTGGTAAAACTGCTCTGTTAACTTACGCGAAGGTGCAACAGTTTGATAGTATTATTTATACTAAGAAAATGCCTCAAAAATATCTCGATTTTTTCAAAGAGCACCAAGTCAATTTAATCCCTGCGCGCGCTTAATGAAGCGTGTCGCTACTTTACATTGTTTTGGAGAACACAAAAAAACTACTGCCTTGCTGGACAGTAGTTTTTTTCCACTTAAACTGGCTGAATAATCAGCCCCCAAGCAGACCGCCAAACTTACTCACAATTTAACCAAGAAATGATCATCACGCTTTTATCAATCTCACTTAGCATATCTCCAGATCAGTCAGTGAACACGCTGATCTGTATGAAAGAGTTGGAGCAAAAATATGGTGCGCTTAGTGCTGTTGTAAAAATTCAGCAGTTGTTTGTTCGGTCGCAAAACTAGCTAGTGCCGCCAAAAAAGCCGTGCTTACTTGATCCGCCGTTACGGTTTGGCCATTCATTTTTAAATCGGTCGTGGCGGTGGCATCAGTAATCAATAACGGATTCCACCCCAGTTCCCTAGCCGCACGAGTAGTCGAATCGACACACATATGCGTCATCATACCGCAAATTACTACCTGATCGACTGCTAATTGGTGTAAACGTTGCGTTAAATCAGTATGATAAAAACTATTAGGATATTGTTTCGTCACAATCGTCGAATCAGAATTCACCCGTAAATTAGCATGTAATTGCACTCCTGAAGTTTGCGCTTTAAAAAGGGGCGCATCTTGCCTATAATCAATGTGCTGAATGTAAATAATAGGTAATTGCTGTGCTAAAAAATAATCTTCCAATTGATTAATACAAGCCAAAGCAGCTTCCGGGTTCACTAAGGGCAGCTGCCCCTTGGCAAAATAATCATTTTGGACATCGATGACAATTAATCCTTGAGTCATGGCCGACAAGACCTCCTATCTCCAAAGTGTCTTTAGTATAAAGGAAAATTTTTTATTTCTATATAAGTTCCTGAAACCAAAGCAAACCAATTTTTTTCATCATGAAAGGACACATTATGGATCAAATCGATCGTACCATCATTCACTTACTGCAAAATAATAGTCGGCTGACGAATAAAGCCATTGGTCAACAAGTGCATTTAACCGGCCAGGCCGTGGGCCAGCGGATTAAAAATCTCGAAGAACACCAGATCATCCAACAATTTTCTATTAAAGTGGGAACCTTGCCGACACAATTTATTCGTCTATTTTTAAATAAAGTAACGCCTTCAACTACTATCACCAATATTGTGCGCCAATTTAGTGAGGTCGAGGCCTTTTATCAAGTGAGTGGTCAGGCTTGTTTTTTATTAATTACACATTTTTCGGACAGCCATTTAAGTACTTTTATTCAAAAAATTTCTCCGTGGGCTAATTATACGGTGGAAACAGTTATTGCCGACAAAAAATTATCCCCGCAGCAACATCCAGAGCGGCAGCTGTAATAATGCATCCGTTAGCTTCCACCAGCTATGGCCAGCGCACCAAAAAGCAGTGACTTGCTACATTTCCGCAAAGTCACTGTTGGAATTACCGGTTATTTTTGGGGATCTTTATTTAAATTTATTACACGGATAGGGCTTAGTTAGCTTGCTGCCAAAATGCGCGGGCCAGTTCTTGATAAAATTGACAGCCGCGTAAGTATTTCGCTACAGTGACAAATTCATCCACTTGATGATCGCTCACCCCATCGGCTGGCCCCACAATCACAATGGGCAAATCGGCCACATGATGATATTCGGAAGCATCCGTGGCACCCGTGCCTGCGACCATCGCTCCGGATAGATTAAATTTTTGTTGCAAGACTTGACTAGCTAACTGAGCCAAAGCGGTATGTTCTTGACTAGGTAACGGCGGCTCCGGATAGCTATAAGTTAAAGTCAAGTGGGCGCCTTGATCATTTAATTGCTGCACGATCGTTTCTAATTGTTGCATGACGGTGGCATTGGGATAGGCAGGAATGGTACGAATATTTCCCGTCAACCAGGCGTGCGCCGGCACAGAATTAATTTGCTCGCCACCTTGAATTTGACTAATAACATGGGTTAATCCACCTAAAGCAGGGTCTATTTGATCCGCTTTGGCTAAAACGCTTTGCGCCTGCTCGGCAAAAGATAATAACGGTAAAATCGCATTTTGCCCTAATTCTGGTCGTGATGAATGAACACTTTTACCTACTGACTCAACTTTATAATCAATAATTCCTTTATGGCTGATCCGAACAGTTAAATCAGTCGGTTCGCCAATCACCAATCCCTGTAAATCATTCGCATAACCGGCAGCGGTTAGTTGCGCCGCCCCATATTCACCAGTCTCTTCACCCACTGAGGCTAAAAGTCGCAGCCGACCGGGTAACGGCTGATCACTTTCTAATAAATCCAACATTGCCACTACCATGGCCGCCAGTCCGGACTTCATATCACTGGCTCCACGACCGTACAGTTTACCATCTTTGACAGTAGCTTGAAATGGAGGATAGGTCCAATCCGAGCTGGGCGTCGCCGCAACTACATCTTCATGACCCGAAAACCCTAACAATGGTCCTTGATCGCCAATGGTAACCACTAAGTTATCCCGCTCAGGGGCGTATTCCACTCGTTCAATTTGAGCCGGATAGTCGGCAAATAATTGTGTTAAATAATCAGCTACTAAGGCTTCACGCCCATTAACCGAAGGAATCGCGATTAAATCCGACAAAATCTTAATTGCTGCTGCTTGTTCCATTATAACCTCCTAGGCTTCCAAAATTTTGGCCAAAAACTCCTGGGCCCGCTGTGTCTGCGGATGAGCAAAAAATTCTTGTGGACTATTAGTTTCTTGAATATAGCCATCCGCCATAAACCAAATTTGATCCGCAACATTTTTCGCAAAGCCCATTTCATGGGTCACCACTACCATGGTCATCCCGTCAGTTGCTAAATCTTGCATAACTTTTAAAACTTCACCGACCATTTCCGGATCCAAGGCGGAAGTTGGTTCATCAAACAACATCACCTTGGGATTCATAGCTAACGCCCGCGCAATGGCTACCCGTTGTTGCTGCCCGCCGGATAGATTATCTGGGAAAGCCTCGGCTTTTTCCGCCAAACCAACTTGGGACAATAGTTTTTGAGCTAATTGGGTGGCCTGTTCTTCGGGCATGTCTTTGACCTTCATAGGGGCTAATTTTAAATTATCTAAAACACTTTTATGCGGGAATAAATTAAAACTTTGAAAGACCATCCCCATTTGTTGCCGTAATTGATCTAAATGCTGATCATCTAAGGCGGTCAATTCGTCCCCTTCAAAAAACACTTGGCCGGCGGTAGGTTTATCTAATAAATTTAAACACCGTAAAAAAGTACTTTTACCCGCCCCAGACGGACCAATTAAACAAATTACCTGACCATCGTAGACCGCTTCATTAATGTCTTTTAAAACTTCATTCTTACCAAAAGTTTTCTTCAAATGATTCACTGCAATGACAGGTTGTGTAGTTGCAGTTTGGGTTTGCGTATTATTCATGTGACATCTTCCCTTCAAAATGTTTCATTAACCGTGAAATTCCAAAAGTAATAATAAAGTATAAAATCATGGTAATAATTAATGGCATTACGCCCCGATAAGTATCTGATTGGACAATCCGCGATTGATAGATCAGATCTTTGACACCAATAACGGAAACAATGGAACTTTCCTTAATTAACGAAACAAATTCGTTACCTAAAGCTGGCCAAATATTTTTCATAGCTTGCGGTAAAATAATATATTTCATCGTCATAGTCCGCGACATTCCTAACGACCGCGAAGCTTCTGTTTGCCCGACCGGAATGGAATTAATTCCCGACCGGATGACTTCTGCTACATAGGCCGCTGAATTTAAAGAAACCGCAATAATTCCTGATAATAACGCTGGAATATTAACGACCAACCCTAAGCCAAAGTAAACAAATAATAACTGCACCATCAACGGGGTCCCCCGGACAAACTCGATATAACTCGTTGCGATAGCGGAAGCAATCTTATTATGGCTTAAACGCATAAGTGACAGAATAACCCCTAACAAGAAACCAAAGAAAACAGAAATTGCTGAAATAAAAATTGTATAGCCTAAACCAGCAGCAAAGAAATCTTTATAAGCCCACATAGAATTATTGGCTTTAGCTTTGGCTGCGGCTTTTTTATCTTTGGAACCCTTAAAACTGCCGCTCACCATATATTTACCTGCTTGTGGCAAATACTGTTTTTGAATTAAATTTTTAGCTTTAATTTCAGCAATCGACTGATTAGCGGAATTAACTAAGGCTTGAGAACCCTTTGGAAAGGCAATCGCTGTGCCCGGAACTTTCACTTTGAAATGGGCATCGACGGCAATTAACCCTTTGGTATTATTCGCATAAGCTTCAGCTGAAGCTTGATCTAAGACAACCGCTGCTACTTTATTCGTCTGTAAAGCTAAAATCAAATCCGTAATTTTATCCATACTCTTTAACTTGGATTTTGTCGCTTGTTCTTTCACTAAATTATATTGAATAGAACCGGTTTGTGCTCCCACGGCTTGTCCAGCTAAAGCCCGATAATTAGTGTATTTATCCTTATCAGCCTGATGGATGACTAAATCCATGCCCCCGTTGTAATAAATATCACTAAAATCAACACTTTTTGCTCTTTTGGCGGTTTTACTCATCCCCGCCATTACCATATCGACTTTACCCGTTTGTAAAGCAACTAATAAAGAATCAAAATCCATTGATTTAATTACTAATTTGACACCTATATCTTTAGCAATTTTTTGGGCGATGAATACATCCATCCCTACAATTTTAGATTTACCATGGGCAATAAATTCATAAGGGGGAAAATCGGGACTCGTTCCCATGACTAAAGTACCTTTATTTTTAATCTTTTGTAAAGATTGATCATTGGCTGCCGGTTGTTCATTATTCGCTGGTTGTTCATTGTTCGCTGCTTGCACCAATGTATTGCCGGTACTGCCAATTAATAAGATTGCCGCCAACATTAAGGTGAGCCACTGCCACAATTTTTTCATTTTCTTTTCTCCTTTGGTTGGTTGAATTTTGAGTGTGGACTGCGGGTATTAGCTTCGTCGCTTCATACGCTACCTCGGCTTTCATTAAAATCAAAAAAGGAGCCCTCACAAGAAGGCTCCCTTAACATAATTCAAAGAAAAAGCCTGCAAGTGAGTAAACCCCATGCAGACTTAGTTTAATCGGAGATGAAGTCAGCATGGATACGAACTGAATCCTCAGGTCGCATCCATTCAGAAGTGACCTGAGTCCTACTGGCTTCGCAGACGGATATTTAACTGAATTAAAGATAAACTAATCATCGTCTTTCTCCTTAACCATGTCTAATTAATTTCTAATTTTACGAGTCGGCTAATCATCTGTCAAGTTTTTTTCTTTATCCCAGGATATTTCCTTGCTCATAATATTAAAAAAAATTAACGATGATCATTGCATCTGGCGTTTGTCTTATTCTATAATGCGCAGTAAATAAACGTGGGAGGAATGATTATGACAAAAGAGAAAGTTGTGCTGGCTTATTCCGGCGGATTAGATACTTCTGTGGAAATTGCCTGGCTCAAAAATAAAGGCTACGATGTGATCGCTTGTTGTATTGATGTCGGTGAAGGCAAAGACTTGCAGGCTGTGCAACAAAAAGGGTTGGCCGTTGGCGCGGTAGATTCCCGAGTTGTGGATGCCAAAGAAGAATTCGCGCATGATTATTGTTTGCCGGCCTTGCAAAGTCATGCCTATTATGAAAATAAATACCCTTTAGTTTCAGCATTATCGCGGCCATTAATTGTGAAAACACTAGTGAAAATTGCCCGGGAAACTGGAGCCGCAGCGATTGCACACGGCTGTACCGGTAAAGGGAACGATCAAGTCCGCTTTGATGTGGGCATTCGGGCCTTAGCGCCTGATTTAAAAATTGAAGACCCGATTCGGGAAACGCATTGGTCTCGTGAAGAAGAAATCGACTATGCCAAAGCCAATAACATCCCTGTACCCATCAACAAACAGAGTCCCTATTCTATTGATGAAAACCTGTGGGGGCGGGCAAATGAATGTGGGATTTTGGAAGATCCATGGGTGAGTGCGCCAGCAGATGCCTATGATCGTACAGTGGCCATTGCTGATACACCGGATCAACCCGCAATTATTACTTTGACTTTTGAAGCGGGTGTCCCCGTGGCTTTGAACGGCGAAACTATGTCGTTGGCCACTTTAATTATGAAACTGGATCACCTTGCCGGACAACATGGCATTGGGCGGATTGATCACGTCGAAAACCGCTTAATTGGAATCAAATCACGGGAAATTTACGAATGTCCGGCTGCCACCGTTTTATTGGCCGCTCATAAAGATCTGGAAGATATTACCTTAGATAAAACTTTGGACCATTTTAAACCTGTAGTTGAAAAAGAAATTACCGAAAATATTTATAATGGCTTATGGTTTTCACCGTTAATGGACAGCCTGCTCGCCTTTATTAAGCAAAGTCAACAAGACGTGAATGGGACCGTCAGAGTGCAATTGTTCAAAGGTAACGTGATTTGTGAAGGACGGAAATCACCTAATTCTTTATACGACCATGATCTGGCGACTTATACTGCCGCTGATTCCTTCGATCAAGAAGCCGCAGCAGGTTTTATTGAACTATATGGTTTACCAAGCAAAGTTTATGCACAAGTCCATCAAAAATCAGCAGGATCCCAACATGACAACTAAAAAACTCTGGGGCGGGCGATTTACAGAAACCGGTTCCGCACAAACCGACACTTTCGGAGCTTCTATTGAATTTGATCAACTCATGGCAGCCGAAGATCTGGAAGGTTCCTTAGCCCACGTGGAAATGCTGCGCGACACTCACATCTTGACCCCCAAAGACGCTGAGCAAATTATTCAAGGCTTACACCATTTACAACAGCAGTTAGCGGCCGGTCAACTCCAATTTGATGTGGCTAATGAAGATATCCACATGAACATCGAAAGCTTACTTACCCAAGAAATTGGTCCCGTGGCCGGCAAACTTCACACCGCGCGCAGCCGTAATGATCAGGTCGCCACTGACTTTCATTTGTACTTAAAAAAACGTTTGCCGCAAGTAATTCAAGCAATCAAAAATCTCCAAACCGTGCTGGTCAACTTAGCTGAAGCCAATGTTGAAACCATTATGCCCGGCTATACCCATTTACAACATGCCCAACCCATTTCATATGGTCATTATTTGATGGCCTACTTTGACATGTTGCAGCGCGATATTGAACGCTTTCAATTTAATCAAAAACACACTAATTTGTCTCCGCTTGGAGCTGCAGCCTTAGCTGGCACTACTTTTCCCATTGATCGGCAACAAACTGCGCAACGCTTAGGCTTTACGTGTCCGTACTCCAACTCGATTGATGCCGTGTCCGATCGAGATTTTGCGCTCGAGTTTTTAAGTAATGCGGCCTTGCTGATGGTGCATTTATCACGTTTGTGTGAAGAAATTGTATTATGGACTACTTACGAATTTAATTACTTAGAATTGTCAGACGAGTATGCCACCGGCAGTTCTATCATGCCGCAAAAAAAGAATCCCGATTTTGCGGAATTAATTCGGGGCAAATCCGGCCGGGTCTTCGGTCATTTAATGGCTTTATTAACCGTAATGAAGGCCTTGCCGTTAGCCTATGATAAAGATTTACAAGAGGATAAAGAAGGCGTCTTTGATACGGTCAAAACAATTATTCCCTGTTTAACAGTTTTGGCGGGCATGTTGCAAACTGCCAAAATTAAGACGGCCAATATGGCGCAAGCCACCACGCGCGACTTTTCCAACGCCACGGAATTAGCCGATTATTTAGCAGTGAAAGGCATCCCCTTTAGACAAGCGCACGCGATTGTCGGGCAATTGGTCCTGGAAGGTCTTAAAACCGGGGTCACCTTGCAAGAAATTCCCTTAGCCAAATATCAGGCCCTTTTGCCGGATATCGGCGAAGATGTCTACCAAGATTTGCAAGCTAAAACTGCTGTCCAACGGCGCCAATCTTTCGGTGGAACAAGCTTTCAACAAGTTAAACAACAAATTGCGAGGGCCCGTCAGTTGTTAAACGCTGACTAAAAATTTTTACGGAACGCTAGTGGGACACAAAGTTGCACCTTGATTAGGCAAGCACCAGCTAATGCGCTCCTTGTGGGAAGAAAAGGGATTCGTCGGTTGAAGACTTTAGAAACTTGGACTTATCCTCTTCCTAGCCTTCCAGGGTTGAAACTCAAGCAATTTCGAATACTTGAACTATTACAAAAAAGCTGAATCACGCAAAGGATTCAGCTTTTTTTGAACCATCTAATAGGTGTTTATTTTGTTAATACAGTTTTTCATCAATAAGTAATTACACTACTCTTTTAGGTCAGTGTGATTTTCAAACTGCTTTGCAATTATTGAGCAATATCCAATGCAATCTAAATCCAGCTCTTTTCAGGCCAAGATATCTCCGCAATAGATCCAAAAGCATCGATAAATCAGTGTCCCGTTAGCTGTTGAAAATCTGCTTAGAGAAATTGACTCACTTGTAGTTAGTCGGTTGAAATTTAACTAAGGTTGCAACAAGACCTTACCGATATTTTTACCATTTTCCAAATAGTCATGGGCTGCTTGCCCAGCACTTAAAGCAAAAACTTGTGGTTCACTGAGCTGAATTTGATTATGCCGCAAATAGCTAAATAACCGATCACTCCGGCGTTTTCTCTCTGCAAAGCTCGTTAAATAATCCCAGAGATCACCTGTTAAAATACTTTTAGATTCCGCCAGCAGCTGCACTAAGTCGATTTGCGGTGGATTACCTCCCGCCATACCAAAGAACACGACCTGTCCGCGATGCCGCAAGAGTTGCAAGCTTTTGTCTAAATGGACGCCTACCCCATCATACACTGTCTGAAACTGGCCCTTTTGCTCAGGCAACCAGGAAAATTCTCTACTAGCAAACACCCCTTGTGCCCCGTTTTGGAGTGCAACCGCCCGTTTGGCTGCCGTAGAAGCGGAACCAAAAACCTGTAAGCCATCCGCTACTAAAATTTGTGCCAGCAATTGGCCCACGCCACCACTGATACCAGTGATAAAAACTTTGGCGCCAGCTTGATCATTCCCTAAATCATGCGCTAAAAAATCAGCTGTTAAGCCTTGCAAACCAATTGTAGCTGCCAATTTTGGCGAAGTATCTGCTGGTAAAATAATTACTTTGGTGCTCAGCACGGCCACATACTCGGCATTAGCCAACGGGACATCCACATATAAAACTTTTTGTCCTACCAGCGACGGAACTGACTTCCTTACCAACTTGAACAATTTTTCCCGCCCCTTCGTAGCCATCAATGTAAGGATGATGTTCTTGAATTCGATAGGTCCCGCGGCGCCGATAAATATCCGCAAAATTGAGACCAATGTAGTCATTTTTAACTAAGGCTTCATTAGATTGCAGTGACGGTAAAGGCACCTCACTATATTGAAGGACCGCACTAGAACCAAATTCAGTAAAATATAAAGCCTGCATAAACTGACAGCTCCCCTTCTCTTATTCAAATAATAAATTACTGACCTCTACAATTATAGACCTGAAATAATAAACTGAGTATGACCATAGAGATAGCTATTATGGTTACTTTATAAACACACAGTTTAAATACTCCGTCACGGTTACGCTGAGTAACAGGAGATTTGCTCTTACTCTCGTCAACTTCAAAGCGACTTAATGATGAGAAAACAAAACGCTAGTGGGACACAAATTTGGCTCATACAAAAATTAGAATTTGGTGACTAGCACTTCGCACGCTGGAAGCTGTATCTCACTTCTTCGTAAAGTTGCTCCCCAGAAAATCTATAGCCATATAAAAAAATCGTTTTATTAATTTAAAACGATTTTTTCATTTTTTTTTAGAATCACCAACAAAGACCATGAAAATCTGATTGCAAGGATGACAAATACTGTCCTAGGAATAATGGTCCTAGCACCATTAACCCAAACATTTGAATTTACATGGGTACTACTTTTACCGGATTGCCTAATTTTTGAATTACGTCCAATAGATCTAGGGGCTTTAACCAAATAGTAGCAGTATTATCGTTGGGATGGATGGCAATGCGGGGTTGGTCTTGAAAATAAGAATCCAAATAAAAAGGGATTTCATGTGAAGCATCATTTAATAATCCCAACGGCGTCACGGACCCCGGACTAAGTCCTAATTTGGCTTGCAAATCTGCAGGTGAGGCCAAGGTTAACCTGCGGGTACCATTGGCTTGTTGAAACTGCTTCAAATTAACCCGCTTCGTTCCCTGAATAGTGAGCAGATAATAATTTCTTTTCTTATCATCTCTTATAAATAAATTTTTAGCATCCGCTTCCGGATGGGGTAATGAAATTTGAGCCAATTCGGCCATATTGAACACAGCCGGATGCCCCACTAATTCATAGGCGATACCTAGTTGATCGAGATAATGTAAAGTTTCTGTTTTGTCCATTGGTTGATATTCCCTTTAACCTCAGTTCTTACAATTAATCATAATGAAGAAGAACCTTATTTCCAATATCGGCGCAAAGCTTGAGCCGTCAAAGTCTGTCCCTGATTATATAATTCTCGTGGTCGACAGGAAAACAAAATTTTGCCCCCGTGCGCACCCGCATATGGTCCCAGATCAACGATCCAATCGGCTTGACCCATCAGTCGCAGATTATGCTCAATCACTATAATTGTCAATGGATATTTTTGAATAAGCTTGTGCAACAAAGTAATTAGCTTTTGCACATTATATTCATGTAGACCACTCGTGGGCTCATCTAAAACTAAAATATCACTTGTCTGTTTTAAGAGGAAGTGGGCCAATTTTAAGCGCTGTAACTCTCCTCCTGAAAAAGTATCTAAAGCTTGATTCAACTTAATATATCCCAAACCCACCTATTGTAAAATCCGCATTGCTGATTGCAAAATGGGAAACTTTTCGGCAAAAGACTGCGGATTCAAATCCATCGCTTCCGCAATATTCATCCCTTGAACTCGCAATTTTAACACTGTGGGTGCATAACGTTGACCATGACAAGCTTCACAAATACTAACTGAATTGCCTATATAAGCCAGGTCTAATTTCAACACTCCTTTGCCCTTACAAATAGGACAAGCTCCTTGACTATTGAAAGAAAATAATCCTAAAGCCCGATGAGTATGCTGAGCAAAATATTGCCGCAAAGAATCAAAAATATTTAAATAGGTTAAAACATTGGAACGGTTACTCCCAGATATCAAATGCTGATTCACAACTGCGGTTTGCGGATATTGACTTTGAAAGGCCGATATCAAACTGCTTTTACCTGAGCCGGCAACTCCTGTAATAGCAGTTAAACTCCGTTGTGGAATTTTTACCTGAACATGCTGTAAATTATTTTGGGTCACATTATTAATTTGGTAAAAGTTAGTAATGGGCCGATAAGTAGACTTCAAGTCGCCTAAATGACACAAACTAGTTCCGGTTAACGTTGCACTTTTCTTTAAGTCTGCATAACTACCACTAAAAGTTATATAGCCCCCTTGAGTTCCCGCTGGTTCGCCAAGATTGATAACGTGATCGGCGAGGGCTATGATTTGCGGATCATGATCATCAATTAAGACCATATTTCCTTGAGCCTTTAACCGTTGAAAAATCTTAATAACTTTCAACAGATCATAAGCATGAAGACCGACACTAGGCTCATCAAAGATATAAAGCAAATCAGTTAAGCCACTATTCAAATAATTAACTAACTTTACTCTTTGAGCTTCACCTCCCGACAAAGAGGCCGTCGTACGATCTAAGCTTAAATAACCTAGGCCCGCCGTAATCAAATTATTCAATTTGTTGGTTAATTCTTCAATAATCGGCTGCACCGATGAAGTATTGATCGCACACAGCCATTGCCGCAAATCAACCAAACTCATCGCACTACAATCAGCGATATTTTGATTATTAATCAAAGCTTCCAATGCTTGAGGCTTTAATCTTTGGCCATGACAAACAGGACAAACATTGATTTTTACAATCTGTTGTAATTCTTGTTGATACTTTGCTTGACTTTTATTGAGAAAGGTTTGCTGTATTCGCGAAATAAGGCCCAAATAAAAAGCACTTTTATGCCAGTTGGCTGTAGGCTGAGGAGGAGTTTGTCGTTTTCCATATAACAATAATTTCAGTTTGGGCGAGGGCCACTTTTTTAAAGCTAAGTTATTATCAAAAAAACCTGATTCCGTATACCGTGAAAGCCGCCAACCACCCGGTTGAAACGTAGGAAATTCAATGGCGCCTTCATTCAAAGATTTATCAAAATTTAACAACTTATTTGGATCAATGGCTCGAATTTGCCCTAATCCTTCACAGTTAGGACACATCCCCGCCGGGTTATTAAAAGAATAATTCATCGAATAACCAATAAATGGCTGAGCTATTCGGGAAAATAATAACCGTAAAGCTGAATAAATATCTGTATAGGTCCCCAAGGTAGAGCGACGATTATTACTGATTCCTTTTTGATCAACCACCAGGGTAAAAGGCAGATTTTTAATTCTAGTTACATCCGGTTCCGGAAATTGCGACAACAATTGCTGGACATAGGCACTATAAGTCTTATTCACTTGCCGTTGTGAAGCGGCAGCGATTGTTCCCAAAGCCAGTGACGATTTGCCTGCGCCGGAAACTCCCGTAATTACGGTAATCTTTCTTTTAGGGATTACCACTGAAATATTTTGGAGATTATTGGTCCGAGCCCCTTGGACAATAATATTTTCATTGGTCATCGGCAATCCGCTCTTTTCTCAACAGATCAATTAGTTTGTTTGCCTGGACCATAAATTGTTGTTGTTCTTCTTTCGACCAAACTTTGCATGCTTTGTCATATAATTCGCGATGTTTCATAGCAATATCAGACAGAAATTGTTGCCCCTTTGGCGTAAGGGCAGTGGTAATTTCACGTCGATCATTGGCATCTGGCGTTTGGGTTATATAATCTAATTCACGCAATTTTTTGAGGTTCTTCGACAGTTTGACCTGCGTAATACCCAATTGCCGGCTCATAACAGTTGGCCGACTGGCCTGCGGTTGTAAAATACTTAAAATATCATATTGTAGCCAGCTGATTTGTTCCGGATTAACTAAATTTCTTTCTGCCACTAATTCACACTGCAGATTCATTAAAGTATTATATAAATCTTGCGCCATTTTAATTTCCTTTCGGTAATATTTTCCATATGGAAAATATTAACTTGCTACTTAGGAAATGTCAATCTTCAATTGAAAAGAGTAAAGCAAAGTTGCACTCAAAAAACCGCCAAAATTAAATATCTCAAAATCGCAGATAATAATTTTGTCGGTTGTTATAATTCAAAACTCTGATTATGTAATAAACTAGGTTAATACTACATAAAATCAATAGCAGTTATATATTTAGTTCATCATTTTTTGTTTGCAAACATAATACCTTCCGTAAACTCTGGACAATAAAAATGTTAATTAATATTAATTCAAGAATAATTTAATATTTTTTTTAAGGACAAAAATTTAGTCAGCCGTCGCCATCAATTCAGCTTGTTGAACAACAGTATCAACGGCTGCTGGGGCAATATCAGGTGGATAACCATATTTTCTTAACAAATGTTTGACTGCAACCCTCATTTTGGCCTGGATATTTCTACGTTTTTCCCAATCCACACCAGCTTCTTGTTTCACTAGTTTAACAAGTTCTTGAGCAATTAAGTGTAATTTCTTTTCTCCCAAAACTTCTACTGCTTTTTCATGGTCAGCTAAAGCATCATAAAATGCAATTTCTTCTTGACTCAGGCCCAGATCTTTTCCTCTTTCTTGCTGGGAATTAATTTCTTTCGCCATTTCAATAAGTTTTCGTATTACGCATTCACTGGTAATTCCGCGCTTATTGTATTCATCAATAGCTTTTTGAAGCATTTCTTGAAATCTTGCCGACATAACCTTATTAGTTTTCATCATGGCTTTTACTTTACCTTTAAGTAACTTTTCTAATAAGCTTATCGCGATATCTTTTTCAGGCATACTTTTGACTTTTTCCAAAAATTCATCCGAAATAAGATCAATGCTTTGCCTTTCTATACCTAATTCACTATAAATATCTACATTTGGTTCAGAGATAATTGATTGATCCAGTAACTGCTGCATTTGGTATTTAATATCTTGTGGATCAGCAAAATCTGTTGGTGTAGCTGGCGATTTGATTTTCATAATAAAAACTTTTACAGTTTTAAAAAAGGCTATTTCTTTACTATATGCTTGTGCCTGAGGCTGTGTTGAAGTTAAAGCATAGGCTTTTTCTAACTCTGTAACTATATCTAAAAACTTTTTTTGACGTGCTTCATTCTCATGCAAAATTTCATTTGCAACCCTTTGGGTAACCTTGAGGCGCACTGCCCCATCCTGAGAATTAAAATCAGAATAGTCAATTCCATAGAGAAAATCATTGGTAATAATATCATACTTTTCTTTTAACACGGCAAGTGCCTTATCCATATTGATTCCAACTTGCCCTCGATCGTTAGTAGAATAAACTTTTAAAGCATTTTTTAGATTTTCGGCAATACCAATATAATCAACAATCAAACCGTTGTCTTTATCTTTAAATACACGATTAACACGGGCGATTGCTTGAATTAAATTATGACCCTTCATTGGTTTATCGATGTACATCGTGTTCAGTGAAGGCACATCAAAACCCGTCAGCCACATATCCACGACGATAACTATTTGCAATTCATCGTGAACGTCTTTCATTCGCTGCTGCAAGATTCTTCTTTCGGATTTATTGGTTTGAAACCTAGACATCTCTGACCCATCAGCAGCTGATGATGTCATTACTACTTTAATTTTGCCCTTTTTTAAGTCTTGACTGTCCCATTCTGGACGTAATTTTACTATTTCGTCATACAATCTAACCGCGTTACGCCGTGACATTTCAACAATCATCGACTTGCCAAAAGTTTCTTTTTGACGAGTTTCAAAATGATTCACAAAATGTTTTGCGATACTTTCTAAGCGTGGTTGGGCGCCTGCTAAAGCTTCTAAGCGTGAAAATTCCCGATTACGGCGCACATTATCTTCATTTGTTGGATCATCATCTAAATTAGCTTGATGTATGAGTTTTTGGTATTTTTCGTTGGCATCACTTTTTAACTTTAATGGAAACACATGACTTTCATAATAGATCTTCACAGTCGCATGGTCATTAACCGCTTGCGTAATGTCATAAACATCAATGTAATTTCCAAAGACCGCTACTGTTGATTTATCAGCAGTGGACAAAGGCGTGCCAGTAAAGCCGATAAACGAAGCGTTAGGTAGTGCATCTCTTAAATATTCCGCAAAGCCATATCGCAAACCATTACTAGTGTACTTAGGTTTTAAACCATATTGGCTTCGATGTGCTTCATCAGCAATAACAATAATATCGCTTCTAGCTGATAAAACTGGCATTTTGGTTTCACCATTTTTAAAATCAGGGAAGAATTTTTGAATAGTTGAGAAAACTATTCCCCCGGCTTGCTTTTTTAGCGTGGAACGGAGTTCATTACTCGATTCCACCTGTACTGGATTTTGACGCAAAAATTCATGGGCTGCAGCAAAAGTATCAAAAAGTTGATCATCAAGATCATTACGATCATTGATAACTAAAAAAGTAGGATTATTCAACTTTCGCGCCGCAATACTAGTAAAAAAGACCATCGATAAGCTCTTACCCGAGCCAGTGGTATGCCAAACCACACCGATTCTCTTATCATCAGGACTCTTGATAGCTTTATTAGCAGCTTTAATTGCTTTATTTACCATATAGTATTGGTGATAGGCTGCAAGAATTTTGATTGTTTTGTCGCCGTCTGTTTCAAAAATTATGAAGTTTTCAATGATATTAAGTAAGTCCTTGGGTTGGAGCATAAACTTTATCATTGTTACTAATTCCAGATCCTCTTCAGATTCACTATTCTGAGGAGCTCTCCAGCGCATAAAACGATCAAATCCAGCAGTTAACGAGCCAGCTCTGGCATTAAGTCCATCAGAAGTAACCAAAATCTCATTATATTTCATATAGTCGGAAATATCAGATTTATAGGTTTGTAATTGTTGGTAACCACTTTCTATACCAACATTTATATTTCCTGCATCCTTAAATTCAAAGGTAACTACAGGAATACCATTAAGAAACAGCGTTGCATCAGGTCGGCGTTCTCTTTTACCTTTACAGGTAAATTGATTTGTCGCTATGAATTCATTAGCTTCAGATTTAGCAAAATCTATTGGATATAGTGTATCAGTATGATTTTCTCCATTAACCGTTGTTCTTACTTGTATACCTTCAATTAATAACTTATGAAAGTAATGGTTATTTATCATCATATCCGGATTATCAGCTAAACGAATTATTTGGCGCAATGCGTCTTTGTAGATTTCTTCTTGATAACCGGGATTAATTCTTCTCAAAGCTTGGTTCAAGTTATCGAATAATATCGCCGCAGTATGGTCATTGCTGCGTGCAGCATCAATTTCTGGACTGGGCCCCCTTGAACCAGGGCTTTTAAACACCTTATATCCTACAGTTCCTAAGGTATTTAAAGCTAAATCTTCAACATCTGACTCTAAAAGGTACCCTTTGGACATAATACATTCACTCCCTTCTGTGCGAATACTGGTTAGTTAAATGATAATTTAGTGTTTCAATTTACTTGAATTTATCTATTTAAAAAAACTTATGCAATAACACTTGTTTAATTGTATTTAATTGTTGATTTTCTTTAATAATTTCTATTCGTTTATTATAAATTGGGTTCATTATTCTACTGACACCATTTAAGTAAAATTTATTAGGAACATAAACAATTGAATTATTAATATCACTTCTTTTTATATGCCCCATTGTAGTAGCTTTTCCTGCAGCAATTATTTGAAATTTTCTCAAATAATATTTTGTCCATTTATAAATAAACCATTCAGGAAAAACTTTAGAAGTTACTTTAAATAAATGTTGATTCAATCCAGCAATATTGCCTGTCCAGTTCTTTACTAATAAAGTTCCTGACCATGAAAAAACAATATCACCGGTATTAACAATTACCGACTTATCAATCTTTGAAGTACACCTGTCTGATAAAAAATCTGTATAGCCTTGGTTTAATTCTTTTATTTTGAGTACTGGAAGTCCTTTTTCTCCATTTTTTGGAGGAAAATTTTTCATCGCTAGTCCATTTTGATAATTAGCGATATCAGATAAACTTTCTTTTTTAAATTTATTTTTATTTATAAATTTTTCAAAAATGGATGTCATTAACTCATCTAAATTATCATTTATTTTTCCAAGAGCAATTTTTATTGTATGCTGTTTAAAAAACGGAGTTTTTAAATGAGAAAAGATGAATCAGAAACAATAATTCGTGAAATGTTACCATATCTTAATAATTTGAATCTAATTAGGTTGAAAAATGTATTAAATAATTTGGTAAAAAAAGGCCCAAATTCTAGATCTAAATATAATAATAAAAATTTACTCCAAAAATATTTTGCCTCAAAGCGTGCTGAAGGTTGTTCAGACAAGTCTTTAAAATACTATGAAACAACTATTACTAAGGCATTAACAGGAATCAACAAGAATGCTAGAGAAATAAATACTGATGAACTTCGAAATTATTTGATGAATTATCAAGAAATCCATAATTCTAGTAAAGTGACAATTGATAATATACGTAGAATTTTATCTAGTTTCTTTAATTGGCTTGAAGACGAAGACTATATTATTAAAAGCCCTATAAGGCGAATACATAAGGTAAAAGTCGCTACCACAATAAAAGAAACTTATTCAGATGAAGAACTTGAAAAACTACGCGATAGTTGTACAAATGTTAGAGATTTGGCAATGATCGACTTTTTGGCATCAACTGGGATGCGTGTTGGAGAACTGGTCTTACTCAATCGTAGTGATATCAACTTTCAAGAACGTGAATGCGTTGTTTTTGGTAAAGGTAATAAAGAAAGAATCGCTTATTTCGATGCTAGAGCAAAGCTCCATCTAAAAAATATTTGAAAGAGCGCCAAGATAACCATGAAGCCTTATTTGTTTCTTTAAGAGCTGAACATGAACGCTTAACAATTAGTGGGGTTGAATCAAGATTAAAAAAACTAGGTCAAAAAATTGGCATTAAAAAAGTTTATCCGCATAAATTTAGAAGAACCTTAGCTACTCAGGCTATTGATAAAGGCATGCCAATTGAGCAATTACAACAACTTCTAGGTCATAAGAGAATAGACACGACATTACATTATGCAATGGTAAAACAGCAAAATGTGAAGATAGCGCATAGGAGGTATATAGGATGAGGAGATATAAAATAGATGAATTAGTTCAACTCATTATGGATTATCGAGGGAAAACACCCAAAAAAATAGGAATGAATTGGACAGAAAATCAAAGAGATATTATCGCATTGAGTGCCAAAAATATAAAAGACAATAAAATTGTTAATACTGATAAAAGTCACTATGGTAATGAATTTTTGTATAAGCGGTGGATGAAAGATGGAGACATTAAACCTGGTGATATTTTGATGACATCAGAAGCTCCCTTGGGTGAGGTATATTTGATAAATAAACCTATTAAAGCCATTTTAAGTCAAAGACTCTTTCTATTGCGGTTTAATAAAAAGATAGTTAATCCCTGGTATATATTTGCTTTTATGAACTCGCAAAGATTTAAAAACCAATTATTTTTAAAAGCTACAGGGACTACAGTTGTTGGTATTAAGCAAGAAGATCTTAGAAAAATTGAGATTGAAGTGCCTAATAGAGAGTTGCAAAACAAAATAGGAAGTACTTTTCAACTTTTATATGAAAAAATCCATATCAATGGAAGAATAAATGATAATTTAGTGCTTCAAAAGTATTTTTGTAGGAGAATCCTTTGTAGGTTATTCCATGCTGTATTCTCAACCTGTTTCTTTTTTACAAGATTGAAAATTGGAGATGCAAAAAAGATATATTTAGTTAATTATATTAATCAAAATAGTTATCTAATAAAACTAGTTTTATGTTTTCTATTTTTTTGTTTTCATACTTATTTTGAAATATTTTTCGAAATATGGGTGTTACCATTTGATTAAACTTTTTTGCCATAACTTTATTTATTTTTGGGATTAAAATATTTCCAATATCTTGAGGATAAATATGTGGTTGTGCTGATCCTGTTTGAGAATCAAATATTTGTTTCTGGTGACTTTTAATAAGTAGGTACCAAAAATAGATATTATCAGTTACGGTTTTATCTATATATGATGAATCTGATGACCATACTTTTTGTCCCCATAATTGTGTATAACCAGCATTGGCACCCGATGAGGAAATAGTAATGACTGGAGATTCTGTATTGGATTCATTATGAAACGCTGCAGGAGTGAGACCGCCTGCCACAACTGGAATATAACCGGTGACGACGTTTCTCTTTAGAAGATTCTTACCTCTTTTTGGCAAGAAATAGTTTGATAATAAAACCTCATCATCATGGTTGAATTTTCATGAAACATTGCTTTAGATAATTCAAGTAAATTATCATTTATCTGGTTATTAATCTCAATTCCTTCATCTAGTTTTCTTAATCTATCAGCAATTTTACATTGATCGTTTAGTTTTTCAGGTATTCTTATTTTTAAATCACTCAGTTCCTTTTTATTAATAGAACTAAATACTGTGCCAGATGATATTGAATCTAATTGATTTCCTATCTTTTTAAATAAATAATAAATATAAGATTTTGAATATCCTTTTTTTACTTTTAAATCCGCAAGGCCTCTACCAATTGCAATTGTCTGATTAGCAATATTTATCCTTCCAACAGGAGCCCTAACACTAACCAAAAGGTCACCTTTTTGTGCCTTTTTATTGTATTCAGTTGTATAAGTTTCGATTCTCGGATAATTGTCCTCAAATGTACTTACACCTTGAATAAACGGTATTCCCATACCTTTCTTATTATAATAAGTTGACTTTGGAGATTGTCCCATTGTTATTTCTGCAGCTTCACCAAGTTTTATATTTTTATATTTCATATCCAAGCTCCTTTAAAACATCTTTTATTTGAGCTTGAAGTTTATCACTTTCAGCAAATTCCTTTTTTAACTCACTAGTAAGCCGTGTCATTTTAACTTCATAGGGTTCACCATCATCTTCTTGTTTGGCTAAACCAACATATCGTCCGGGAGTCAAAACATAATCGTTTTTTACAATCTCATCTAAAGAAGCTATTTTGCAAAAGCCTGCAACATCTTCATATTTCTGCTTGTTAGTTCCACGATAGGCATGATAAGTGTCAGCTACCTTAGCAATATCCTCTTTCGAAAACTCTCGATGAGTTCGATCGACCATTTCTCCAAGATCACGTGCATCGATAAATAAAGTTTCACCTTTACGAGTTCGCTCTCCCTGAGAAGCTTTATCCATATCAATAAACCATAATGAAACGGGAATTCCTGTAGAATAAAACATCTTATCCGGCAATGCTACAATAGCATCAATTTTATCGTCTTCTAAAATAGCCTTCCGAATAACAAACTCATCCTTTGTAGAAGTAGACAAGGCTCCGTTTGCTAAAACGAATCCCGCCTTGCCATTAGGAGCTAATTTACTAATAATGTGTTCAATCCAGGCATAGTTAGCGTTTCCAGTAGGTGGTACACCATACTTCCAACGGGCATCTTCTCTCAGCTTGTCTCCATTCCAATTTTTCACATTGAACGGAGGGTTGGCCAAAATAAAATCAAATCGTTCACCTTTATGTAAATCGTTAGTAAATGTATCACCTTGATGTGGACCTAGATTATTATCAATACCGCGGATTGCTAAATTCATTTTAGCTAATTTCCAAGTTGTAGGATTAGACTCTTCCCCATATACTGATAGGTCATTAATCTTACCTTGATGTTCTTGAACAAATTTATCAGATTGAACAAACATTCCCCCTGATCCGCAACATGGATCATAAATTCGGCCCTTGTATGGTTCAATCATTTCTACTAGTAATCTTACAATTGACCGAGGTGTATAAAATTCTCCACCCTTTTTACCCTCTTGAGATGCAAACTTATTTAAAAAGTATTCATAGACACGCCCGAGAACATCAGACTGCTTTGCTTTTTTATCACCCAAACTAATATCGGAAATTAAATCAACCACTTCACCCAGCCGGGTTTTATCTAGATCCGGAGAAGCATAGTTCTTACTCAAAACCCCTCGCAACGAATCATTATTTTTTTCTAGTTCTTCCATGGCGTTATCAATTATTTCACCAATCTGTGGCATTTTGGCCGATGTTTGTATTAGTCCCCAGCGTGATTTTTTAGGTACCCAAAATATATTTTCTGACAAATACATGTCTGGATCTTCAGCATCTTCTGGAAATTTTGTTTTTAATAATGCACTTCGTCGCGCTTCAAAAGAATCAGAAACATATTTTAAAAAAATCAAGCCTAAAACTACGTTACGATATTCAGAAGCATCCATACTGCCTCTTAAAGCGTTTGCAGTTCCCCAGAGTTTATCCTCTATACTCAAATCTTTAGTTTTTATTGCCATATAATAAGTTTCCTTTAGTATTTAAATGTAATCCATATGCTAAAAATCCTAATTGTATTATACACTTTGTATATGTATATGTTTTGATTATTTTTTTGTTTAACAAATTAATATATATTTTATTCTAGATGTTTTTGATCTAATTATTGCTTTCAGTTTTTAAATGTGCTTCATTAACTAGAATAACGAGCTTTATTAATATACATTTTAAAAGATTCAAACTGCCCTTTTTAGGAGAGTTAACTCATTGACTGCAATTTTAAATTATAAAAAAGAACAGATAATTAATATACCTGCTCCACATATAGTTTCTGATTCTTTTAATCCTGATATCTTTTGTTTTCCCATATTAAAGCTAAAGAAAAGACCATTTCGATTTCCATCATTATCAAAGCCAAAATGGCTGGCTTCAAGTTTAGTCCAACGGCTAAAGCAAAAAGGTATAAAAATCGACAAAATCAAATAAACCCGTGACTTATACAGCCAACTATACGGCAGTAAATGCGCCCCAAAGATAATCGCTAATATCATAAGCATTTTGCGGGTATAGTGGGATAAATCAACATCGCAATTAGTAAATAAAGTACCTGATTGACAGAAAACATTATGCCTAACGCGGTTAATGGATTATTTTTGTTTTGAAAATCAACATTAATTAACTTAGAGATAAAGTAAGACTGTGGCACAAACAAAAGTAAAGAAAAACCATTGAATTGTTCAAAGTCAACGGTTTCTTAAAAGTAGCTATCTACTAATTGCCTAGAATCTTCAATATATTTTTCCAAGATCTATTGTCTTCTCGTAGCAATGGCTTTAACGTGTAAGGTTTTACCACCTAGCAAAATTTGTTCATAGTCACTACGATGCTTTGAGTTTGAATGATGCCATACGCTAATTAATTCAAAGAACATCAATTGATTGATATTCTTTGAATTTACTTCACGACTTTAGATAGCTGCACTGATCCATTTCACCAACTAGAATGTGCCTTCAAATCACCTGCATTAATGACATTCTCTATTTAACTAATTTCAGTAGTTAAAGGTCTTATCTGTGTCTCATAGACTTTCTTCACTTGACGGCGAACTTGTCCTTTCCAGTCAAGAAAATTTTGGAATTGAGTATTGGGGTGTTCTTCTTTAAATTTGTCAAAGTATCTTCTACTTACTAGGTCTTCCATTCCTTTAGGATTCGAAGTATCAGGATCGTAATTGTCCATGACATATTGCAATTTATCATAATCCAGGCCAAAATCATCTGCCAGTTGTATTAATACTTGTTGGCTTTCTTGTTTGATGGAATTTTCTAGTACTTCTTCCACTCTTTGATGAGAATATTTTTGCGGATCCTGTTGTACATCTTTCCAAATAAAGCGAATATGCTTTGCTCGTGGCTCGTTAGTTTTAGCATATTGAGCAATATAATCACCAACTTGTAGTTTCTCATCATGTGCTGAGATTCTTGTGCTACATTTACTTGTTGTCTGGACTGATTAGCTATTGAAATATAGTTTTGAATTAGTGACGTAATGTAACGTTCATTCGTTTCTTTAATATGAATCGATTCCATTTTGTGATTTTAGTTAAGATTAAATGTTTTCTAATTCCCAACACAATATTTTCAAATTCTTTAGCTTAGAATAGTAGCTCAGAATCCTTAACTTTAACGCTAAAAGATCGCAATTTCTGCTGCTCATTAGCGCAGTTGCTTATTCTGAATAGTAACTTTTTCAAAAATATATACGAATTAATTTTCATCTTTTTTGGTTAGTTTGCTATAAAGATTAAACAGAAAAGCAACTGCATCACTTTCTGTTGTACTTTTAACTGGTAACCCATACGCTTCCATTACTGCACGATCATTATTTTGATGAGCCTTTAGAAGTTCAGGTGGCATAGTTAATGTATCGTATAGGTCAGCAAGTGAGGCATCGGGATATAAGGCTCGGGCATCTAAAATCTCTTGTGCAGTATTTTTTATTTTTTCCTTTTGTTCATTAGTAGGACTCGGCCAAGGAAAATTATTATAAACAATTTTAGCAGAATAGGCATAATCACTTTTCATTCTTCCAGCTACAGTTCTCATCCAGCCCATATGCATATTTGATTCAAGAATGGCAAATTCGTATAAGCCAGCATTAGGAATCATCTGTGCATTAGTATTTGCTATAACTTCCTTACTCACAAAGGCCATAGGTATATATCTTCTTTGCTCAGAAGAAACTACTGGCACCATTAAATAATCACTATTGGGTTGCCTATCTTCAGTAAACAATGCCGGCTTTTTCGCCCATTTTTGTGTTGCTGCTTTTTTACTACTCAATCTTGAACTTTGTACTAATTTCAATCTTTTTAAAATTAATGGCATATTTTTTAAATCATTTGGTGGACAATCTTTTAACCATAAACAATATCTACACTTGTTTTTTATTAAATCGTTCGCACCCATATACCTTCTTATATATTTTTTGGATTTAGGCTCACTTTTAATTAATTCTGATTTTTCTGATTCATTTAAAATCAAATTTCCTCCATCTGTAGGCTGACTCCCTTTTACCATCTCCAATACATTTGAAAGAGGTTTACTTCTTGACTTAATCAATATATTTGGACCATCCACAAGATATGGATTAATTGTGGATACTTTAGAAACTAAGCCATTTTCGTATAAAAATTTCCTTTTCCTATCAAACAACGAAAAACCTACAATAACACAATGAACATGAGCCTTTTGACTTGCCTCGCTAGTCCAAATAAAAGTTCTATATGCAAAATTTATTTTAATGCCTAATTTTAAAAGTATTGACCATAATACAGCAACTTGTTGGCCTTGAGTTATGGAGTTGGTCGACACATAGCAGCATTCGATTTTAGTGTCTTGAATGTATTCAATTGCTTTATAGTACCAACCTGAAACATAATCAATTCCTTTTAAATTATGATTCAAATTATTTATATCTGTTTTTTGATTTTCATTTTCGTACTTAGTACCTATAAAAGGAGGATTTCCCATAATATAATGGCAAGCATAATTAGACAGGACTTTATTCCAATCCATTGTTAGAGCATTTCCCTCATGAATATGCGAATAAGTCTTTAAAGGTAAAAAATCCCAATTAGCATAAAAAATATCTTTTGTTTCTTCTAGCATCTGACTTTCTGCAATCCAAAGAGCAGTCTTGGCTACAGAAACAGCAAAGTCATTAATTTCTATACCATATAATTGCTTAATAGATACCTTAATTATGCTTTTACTTATATCAGTGTCTAAAATTGGATTAGGATATATTAACTTGATAGCTTCATTTTCCAACTTTCTAAGTTGCAAATATGTTTCCGTCAAGAAATTTCCAGAACCACAGGCTGGATCCATAAAAGTTAAATTAGCAATCTTATCTTGAAATGCTTTAGCTTTTTTCTTTAATGTTGCAGGTTGCTTTGTTTTCTTAATTTCATTAAATTCATCTTTTAAATCATCAAGAAATAAAGGATCAATTACCTTATGAATATTCTCAACGGAAGTATAATGCATTCCACCTTGATGTCTGGTTTCTGGGTTTAAAGTAGATTCAAAAACCGCGCCAAAAATAGTTGGACTTATTTCAGACCAATCAAATTCATTACTAGCCTTATTAAGTAGTAAATCTTTCAGTTCATCAGTAAACGAAGGAATTTCAATATCTTTTTCTGAAAACATTCCACCATTAACGTAAGGAAATTCTGCAAGTTTAGGTTCATCATCAGCTAAATAAGGATCTCTATCTTCTACTTTTGTGTCTAAAACTTTAAAAAGATTGATTAAAGCTGCCCTAAAATGGTGTACATCAAAGTCTTCAAGGTAATCATGAAACATATTTTTGCGTCCAAAAATACCAGAATCTTCTGCATAAAGACAAAAAACAATTCTTACACAAAGTTGATTAATACTTTTTTGTGAATATTCACTATCAGGATTTTTATACTGCTTTAAAAGTTCATCATAGATTTGCCCAACTAATTCACCCGCACTAATTGAAACTTGTTTTTCTTTTTCTAAATGTTGATTGCTTTTATCAACTAGAAATTCCAAACGATAATATTCAGTTGCTAGATCCTTTAATTCAATTTTATCTGGTTCTGAATTAGGATGCTCCATGTCATAAACACGAAATTCTTTAAAATTACAAGTTACAATCCAACGTGGACGTTTTGAATAAGATAACCCAGCAGAATACCTCTGTGCCTGTTGAAATGGCGTAAGTAATATTCCGTCAGACTGTCTAATTGGCTTATCCAAATCTTTACTACTACTCTTTTGCTCAATCATTACATGAGTTTGATCAATGTAAGCATCAATAAAACTGTCGTGTTCAAGTTGTACTTTTTCCTCAAAATCAATAAAATTTTCTGGTTTTTCTACACCTACTACATCACGTAATAAGGCTAACCAAAATGACTGGCTGTCTTGTTTTTCATGACCGCGATTTTTCCAATTTTCAATAAACTTTTTTGCATTTCTTTTTTGCGTTGTAACATCCACTATTGTATCCTCACTATAATTCTAACAATTAATTCTATTATACAAGATAAATTTTGGAGTCGTAGAAAAACTTAATTAAGGAGGACATTTTAGTGCTTGAAAGTGTAAGAATGATTAAAATGCTAAACAGACTGAAAAATTAAAAACTAGCTTTTAAAATCAATATGTATCAGATAAAACAAATTAATCTGCCACATCTAATCTTAATTTATTCGGCTATTTTCTTCATCTGCATTCCCAGTAATTAAAATTGCTATTCTTCCAATTAAACTTCAGTAAATTGATATAATCTAATTTCTCTTGGATTAAAAAGAAACTAGTTTTGACCAGAATTACCATTTTAATAACTAATAATGACATTTATTCAACCATTTAAAGTAGTCCTCCAATAAAAAAAGATTTACATATTATACTTATTAGCAGAAAGGAGGGCTAGGAATGAAAATTAATTGCCATGTCGATCCTAATATCAGTGAAGAGCACGGTGAATTATGGATCAAAAAAATGACACCAGCAATTAATGAACTTTTGCAAAAATTAGCACAGTCCGAAAATTCATTATGGTGTCATTATCAATCTCAAATTTATCCCATTCAGTTTGAAGACATTTATTCCCTGGAGGTTGCTAATAGAGATATTAAAATTTATACAGAAAAACAGCAGCTAACCTATAATGATCGTTTATCAAATTTGAAAGCAGATTTACCAAACTATTTTATTGAAGCTTCACGCAGCGCCATATTTAATTACCAATACATCGACCACCTTGAATTACTTGATAATGGGTTAATTGATGTTGTTCTGACTAATAAACATCGCGTACAAATATCAAGAAGAAATATTAAGAACCTGAAAAAGAGGTTAGGGATATGAAAAACACGAAAAAACTCATCAGCTATACATTCAGGTTTTCAGCTGAAGGCACCCTCTATGGACTAATAGTTTCACTTTGTTATAATTTTTTCAATCAAAACTCGACCTACTATCCTTCAGATCCCAGTTTTACCACCAAATTTGCTACCCCCCTCAACGCTATGACAGTTTCCGTAATTCTCTGGGCATTAATGGGATTAGTATTCGGTTTTGGCAGCTTTGTCTTTGCTATTAGACAGTGGTCCTTATTAAAGAAAACAATCATTAATTTTATGATTTATTACATTGGTTTCACCCCGCTGGCTTTTTTAGCAGGTTGGTTCCCATTAAATATCGTTAATTTTATGATTTTTACTGGAATATTCATCTTAATTTACATAACCATATGGTTTATCAGATCTTACACAATTGGAAAAGAAATTAGAGAGATAAACAATAAAATCAAAAAGAAATAGTTTATTTATTTTTAAAAATTAAAAAGGTGAACATTTTTTATAAAGTGCTCGCCTTTTTATACAATCTTATTTATTTTTCTATTTGACTAATCATGATCTACTACAAATCAATTCCTTTTTGATGCAAGTTATTTAGGCAACTTTGTAAATAAGCGGCATCATGTTCGGGATAAATCGGATCAGTCCAGGCAATAGCGGGTAAATTTTCGTACTCAGGACAATACTGTCCGCGATAATAGGGATCAAACCACTGGAGATTCGGGTGATAATGGCGCCGTTGCATTTCAGCTAATACCAATAAATGAAATTGATATAATTTATATGGTGAATATTGAAAAACATAATTAACAGTGGCATGCGGTTTCCCCCAGCCACGTCCGCGCAAAGCGGCAATTTCGCGATGTTGGCCTAATAATTGCTGCCTGGGTAATTGCCAAATTAATTCTTGATGCCATAAGCGCATGATTTACTTTTAGACTCCTGAATTAAACGTGAATTCAACAAATAAGTAACTTGATATTTACTAGCTAAATAACCTAAAAATGGTCCTAAATCATCAGCTTGTGGGGATAATGTTTGTAGTAAGTGTAAATAAGTTTGTTTTTCTTGCGCGGTGCAGATTTTCTTAAAATAACCCCAAACATGTTGATAGGTATTAGTTAAAGTCTGCGTGGTCGGTGCTTGGTGGGCTGCTGTGTCTAATAAACGGTGAAAGGCAGCCGCTTTTTGGTCTGACCACTCGTTGTTTTTAGCTAATCGACGAATCTGTTCGTAACATTGTTGGGAGTGCGCCATGACCCAGTATTTGTTATAAGCCCACTCTTCTTGCCATTGCAACATTTGCCGCACCCCATTTGCTAGTCGGATTAAATACTAGTAATTAAAATTGGAACTGCCTGAATTTTATTACTAAGCACTGCATTAAGACAAATAATTCAAACTGATTTTTAAATCAATTCTCAACATTTAAAATAATAATGATTCATTTACTACTACTGAGGAAGATACTAGTGCTTTAATATTTTGGGATTTTTTTGTAAAATGAATAATGGCAAATAAAGCTATAAATTTGTTTCTTAACAAAATCATAATTAACTTGATTGTTGATACACATGCTTTTAATACAAGAGATCTTTTTAATAAACTTTTTGTATGCATTCAGTAATACAAAGTATCTAGCGATTTAATTTTTGTAAATTCATACATAAGTTGCTATTTTGCTATCATAAGAGTTGGCAATGTTAGAGATATAAAGATAACAGATAATCACTCAACTCAACCTAGTGCTGATTTTAAATATCGTTATGATTCAACTTGAATACTATTACTTTCTATATATATTAGTCTCCAATTAGGCGTGACTTCTTAAGTCATTATTACGGATATTTTTTATCGCATAATACACACTTTCAATTCTGGGTAAAAATAAAACTTGCCTATTAATACTTAAACCAATACTACTAATTCCAAAATGATATTTCATAATAACATTTTGAGTCATTTATTCTGATCTGTAATAACTAAATTATACAAGATAAATTTTACAGTAAATTAACTGAAGGACCTTTCAGTTAAAACTCAAAATTTAATATTCCCTACTTTATTTGTAATAATTTTCCCGAAAAATCAACCAGTTACTTTTACTGAAGACAGCATTAGTATTTGTGAATTTAAAAACTAGTTAAATCACTATTTCAATTTTCTTAATTAAATCTGTTGATTTAAACAAATAGGGGATATTTCTTTATCCAAAACTTTTTCAATAAAGTTGTTCCGCTTGCTAGTCTTTTCTTCTACAAATCCAGCAGTCTGGTTTTGATTCCACTTCTCCTACTGATGAATTAAATCACCAACAGTAGCTTGTATATCATGTTCCGCTTTAGCTCTTTTTTTAATAATCGTCATTTGCATACTCAAAGAGAACTTTGCGACATCATAGTAGTTAGCTAACTAATGACGAGCTTCGTTATTAAAAATAAATCCAGAATTAACTAATTTGTTATCTACACTGATTTCTTCATAAGTTAAAGAACGACGGCTTTTCTTACATCGGGAAGGTTTTTAAGTAGATAGATCATTTCTTTAATTTTGGAACTAAAATATTAGCGTCTAAATCAGTAGACCTTTTGTTTCCTGAATATGACAAATAGTGATAGTCTAACTTCATTGAATGAATAATGGCTGAAAGTTGTACTTTTGTTAACTCATTATATATTTTCTCGTTGTTACTTCTATTTTTTCAAAAGCTCTAATTAATATATAAAAATTATATAAAAATTTCAGGATGATTGTACATAATATCCCTAGTTTCATCTCTAAGGTTAGCATCATCAACATCAATCAACATACTGCTTAAATAATATGACATATTATCATTATAAAAAAATTCTGGATGTCTTTCTATATAGTAAGCAGATTCTCTGGAATACCCACATTTTTGTAACCAAATCCTGAACTTGTCGTGAGTTCCATATTCGATAAACTCATACCAATCATTGTCCAAGTTTTTTACATTTAAATAATGTTTTAATTCTTTCGATACCCTGAGGAAATAATTCGCAAAGTCAAAAAGTAATACGTTCTGTATAACATTTAATGTATCATTAATAACAATATTTTTTTGCGACTTAGAATCATTAAAATCATAATATTTTTGATTGTGATATATAGCGTTTTTAGGATTATAACGTTTATATTCGATTGCTTTATTAATAATATTTCTTAAGCCGACTCCCGATATCCATTGAATTAATATAACAGCATACCAACGGCGCTTATTTGGATTACCAATTCTACCTTTCTCATACTGTTTCCAATTAAATATTGAATCCATCTGATCAAGAAAATTCAGAACCTCTTGATAATTAAGTTGTTCATTATCATCAAATCGTGGGTATCTCATTCCCTGTTTAATCATTAACTTTAATTTACTGGTCTGATCAGTAGAAATATTTACATCATTATCGAAATTATCGTTATACTTTTCATATAATTTAGTTAGGATCTCTTGTTCCTCTTGATGTGTTATATAATGTTGAAATTTTTTTCTAACAATGCTTTGCCTACTATTTTGAATATCATTAAGATATTGCAGTACAAACTTTCTAATAGTCTTATATTTCCAATTAGAAAGCTTGTGAAATACTTTCAATGTAAGATCTCCTTCTAAAAGACTTATTTTCACTAGCAATACTACATTTTTAGTTAAAAGATCTGTATTTAATTTCTGTTTTTCGTTAGATGATCCAAGCAATTCCACATAGTCTTGTTCATTAGACCTCCCAGAAAATGATTCTGGCATTATAGCTAAAAACACATTTCCTATCATAGAATGATTCAATCTGCCCGTACGACCTATAAGATTTCTAAAATCCATAGGGCTTAGGTTGGCGTTCCCCTTTTTATTACTTGTAATAATTAAATTATCAGCAGGAAGATTAACTCCTTCCATCAAAGTACTAGTTGAAAAAAGATTTTTTATTTTACCTGATCTATACTCTTTTTCGATTCTTATTCTTACTCTTTTAGGCAAAAAGGAAACATGATAAGCTACCCCTTTTTTTACTAAATCGGCTAAATAATAATCTTCATTTATTTCACTCTTTATATCTGATGCTAGTTTATCCAATTCAACATCATTTTTATCTTCTAATTTTTCAGCATACTGCACTGATAGGCCAATAGTATTATCAATTTTATTGCAGTAAATAAGATTTTGAGTTGTATTATTCGACAGATAAGAAAAGGAATCAATTAGATCAAACAACGTATTTTCTTTTATATTATTTAATGCTTGAAAGTGCTCATTTATGGAATTATATATTTTAATTGTTTTATCTATAAAATTGATAACAAATGGTATTTGAACTACTGGTGAGAATTCTATGCTCCTAGCATCCTTTTCTTTATCATTGTTACTTATTAATTCTAAATAAATATCAGGATTAGGTATGTTAGGTGCTGCAAATGCAATTCGGGAATGTTTTACTTCCAACATGTCAATTAGATTGTAATAAAAAGCAGATCTTTCATCATGTTTGGAGATATTTTGAGCTTCATCAATAAAGACAAATGGCAAATCTATACTTGGAAATGATATAAGTAAGTACATTAGTCTCTCAGGTGTCATAACAAATATATAATGATAAATATTACCTTGGTTATACCCGTTCAGCTCACCAACTGATCTAATAACTCGATATTTTTTTTGAGATAAACCATTCCCCAAATCGTTGATAATTTTACTTGATATTTCATTGATTAATGCTTTGGTTGGAACGACAAATGCATAATTATTTTTTTTATTACCCAATATTTCATTTTTAATATATGTTCTAGCCAGAAAAGATTTTCCCATTGACGTGGGTGCAGAGAAACTTAGGTTGTTTCTCGACATTTTATCGTAAATTTCTTTCTGATCACCTATAAAAATCTTATTCTCTGAACCAGGAATTTTTAATTCATCTTTTTTGTAACTATTTACCAAATAATTGAGAAGTGCATCTCCAGATTGTGTGGTATGTAGTTCCTTATTTGGAAAAGAATAATTATTTAATGAAAATAGAATTCTTTGCTTAACAAATTGGATAGAAATATCATCGACAAATATATTTTCTAACATAAAAATAATTTGCTGTGATAAATTTTGATGATAGCTAGATTCTTTAAGCATTCTAGAATGGGCTAGTAAATCAGCAAAACGCATCAAATCACGTTTAGCTGATAGATCTATTTGGAAATCTTTACCAAAAACTTTATTTGAATATTCATCTAAAAGTTTAGAAAAAAGAACTTTTAGATATTTATTTGACATTATATCTCCAAAAAATTCTTGCATTACTATGCGATTAGTTGTTTTCATTTTTTCCTAATACCTTTTCCATTATTTTCTTACTTGTATTTACCGCATCATTAAATGGTAATAAATAAACATAGTACGAATACTGCTGAATTTTTCTGTCCTCAATAGCTTTATTTAATTGAAAAATTGTACTTTTTAAGTCTTCATGAATTTGAGAATTAATTGCTATCCGCGCTTCTTTACTGGATAGCGAATTAATATCGCACGATAAATTCATCGAATACCCTATGAAAATTCCAAATCCCTTAACCTCAAGCTCATATTGAGGATGCATAGGAATAAATATTTGTTTCAGTGCTTTTATATCATCTACAGAAAATCTTCTATTAAAATTAAAATCTGATACCAATACAGAAGGATGAAACGATTGTGAAATCAATGTACGGATTCTTTCTACTGCGTCTAAGATGCCATCGTGGATCGAAGAATGTATTTTGGATGCTCCTAATATAATCTGATAACTATCATTAATTTTCTTTAGGTAGATGCCATCAAAATCATTTTTGTAATTATTAAACTCGATTTTACTCATTAATTTGGGTGCTTTCTCTTCGTTTTCAATAAAAAGATAAGTTAACAAATCCCCTAAAGTACTGCTTTGGATATTTAGCTTGGAAGCCGCTAATAAAGTTTTTCGTTGGACATCTGCGAAATCAATGTGTTTTTTTAGCTGATCTATCTCAGCTCGAGAATAAACGTAATTACAAATATTATTTTGTAGTAATTCAATTAACTGTGTGTAATCTGCTTCATATAGATTATTTTTCAATTTAAAGCCATGAATATTATTAGGATTTGGGATGTTAAGATTACCAACACAAACTTCTTCAAATACAGAATCAAAATTATCATTAGAAGATGTAAGATCAAAATTTTTTGGTGGACTGCTCGCTTTTATCAATGACAATCCTTTTGTATTAAAGGAATTAATTTTTGATTTAGAAAGACGTTTTATGTATTCGTGTGTTTCTGAATCCCGATTATCATTTTGTATAATGGTAAAGAATAAAAAGTCTGCTATAGTTTTTGCTAGATCAAAGGATTTACACTTTAAATAATACCTTTTAGATTTCATTCCAATTGACTTGTCATCATTTAAACTACTATCTTTTCTCAAGCAATCGATAATAAAAGCAATAAAAGGCAACGGCTTTGTTATTAGAGGAACAATATCATTTTGAATATTTTCAACGAATTCATCATCCTCTTCAATATAATAAATTTTTTGTGCTATATCACGAGGTAAAGAAGCTAAACAGTTTTTCATTTTCGTAGCAACTCCCTCTTGTACATCATAATTAGAATTAACTAATTTAAATAAGTGATCACAGGCTGCACATTGCGTCATATTAGAGCAAGCCCAAAAACCAGATAGCAAACTCCCAAATTTTAGTTTCACCATAGATATCACCCGTTATATTTATGCATTATATATTTCTTTTAATTATAATACATTATTACTATTCAGATCTAGCGCCTATTCACAAGGGCGCTTTTTTTGTAGCAAAATTTGAGCTTTTTAGAGTTTGAATAGCGTTTTTATAAAGATCAAAATCACCTATCATTTTCACTAAAGGTAGAAACGAATATTCAGACGTGATTATTTTCCGACATTTCTATCTTATTATTCAAACAATCTTTCTGTGACCAACCATCGGAAGGAAGGCTGCAGTACCCAAGCGATCTTATCGTTTAGGCCTGTTTAATGCTGCCTTTCATGTGGCCTTTCATATACCTTCGATTCCTTAGCTTGGGAAATTCAATACGGAGGTCATTTTATGAGTTTTAATAATAACGAGTACAAATTAGTAGGACAGAAAGATGATAAGTTAATCATACGTGTAAAGAAAATGAGCAACCAGACTGTGGTAATCACGAAAGCAGTGGGAAATGTCATTTTTGATTTCGACCATCAACAATACAATTCTGATCATCGTAATGAACGACACCAAGATAAATTTTTCAAGAAAGATTTAGTCAACCAAGATATAAATATGATGGATACCTTAGTGGACCGAAGGGCTATCGAAGTTGCCTCGGTTTATGATAAAAATACCATACTCGACAAAATCACTGAAAAAGAAGACCAATATAATTGGAATCAGCTAGCTAATCAATTGCCAAATGCTTTAGCTAACCTGACTAGCAATCAAAGGTATGCAGTCACACAATACTACTGCAACGGCATTAAGAAAAATCAAATTGCTAAGAAGATGGGCATTAGCAAGGCCATGGCTGGACGTCATGTTAAGACAGCACTCAAAAAATTACGTCAGTATTATGGCGTTCAAAATTAATTAGAGAAAAGTGAGCCAAAATTGGTTCACTTTTTTTTGATAACTGGCAAATAGGTGTTATGAAGATTTCACTAAACCCAATGAAAGGACTTGATAAAATGATTAATAAAGTATTAATTAGCGTTAACAAACATCTCCCTCAAGATGCTGTCGTTAACATACTTCGCATTATGTTTCATGGACGAGTACCATGTTGGCTATTTGGCAAATCGCGCTACTGGATGATTAATTATCGGAGGAAGCCAATGAGTGTTATGAAGAATGAAACAACTGTTGTTAAAATTGTTGAAGCTACTGATTCCATGATTTCCACACAGTATCAAATTCATACTGGCTCTAAAACATTGGTAAATAAAACGAACAAAGAACTTAAGGAGGTAAAATAATATGTCACAAAACACTAAAGTAGTAACTGGAATTGATACACGTCTCGCATACGCTAATGTTTGGGAACCAAAGCACATCAACGGAGGTAAAAAAAGGTATTCGGTTAGTCTAATCATTCCCAAATCGGATAAAAAGACAATTAAAGCTATTAAAAATGCCATCAATGTCGCTATCAGAGAAGGAGTTGGTAAGTTAGGTGGTAAGAAGTCTTACAATAAGGCTTCTCTCAAATTACCCTTGCGCGACGGCGATCTTGAGCGTAATGATTCAGCCTACCAGGATAGCTATTTCATCTATGCTGCCTCCATTACAGCACCACAAATTGTGGATAAGCATATCCAGCCAATTCTCGATCACAACGAAGTCTATAGTGGCTGCTATGCTCGTGTATCTGTTAACTTCTATGCCTTTAATATCAACGGTAATCGTGGCATTGCTTGTGGCCTTGGCAATATTCAAAAAATCCGTGATGGTAAGTCTTTAGGTGATCATGCACGTGCCAGTGATGACTTTACCGTCATTTACGACAACAGTGATAAAGATTTCTCTGATTAAATCAAAAAATAGGTAGTCGATAGCGACTACCTATTTTTGTAGTAATTTTTTAATAAAGCAAATCTTAATTGATATGAAAACTTATTCAAATACAAAACTCCGCACGATCAGCGCTTTTATTTCGTTAGTTTTGGTGCTAGTCGTGATGAATATATAGTGACTCGGATTATTACAGTCACAGATGATTGATGTTATGAGTGCAAACTATTTCTACAGTATGACAAAAATTCTAAAATAGTTTTAAAACAAGATAGGAATATTATGGCACCGCAAAAAAGAAAACCTCAAGTGTCTTCACTAGCGTTTTACCAGAATGAAAAAAGAAAGCTGAATCAGTATTAGCCCAATTAAAAGTTCCAATGACAACTGCATTTAATATGTTCTTACAACAGGTAGTTAATCAACAAGGAATTCCCTTTAAAAATACTATTAAACGTGTACCTACTGACTATTCAACCCTTACCAAAGAACAATTTAATAATAAAATTGGTTTCTTTAGTAGATGATTTTCTTATATCCTGAAAGGAGCTAAGCTATGCAATGAATATCTTTAATAAACTGTTTTAAGCCCAACGATACCTCACCTTGCACTTGATCAGCTGATCAAGTAACCCAAGCCGATTCAATAATATAAATTATTGTGGCCATATTTCAAGGATCCTCTTTACAATTGGCTTTAAACTCGAATGCTGGATTTTTAAGTAAGAGGCATAAAAAGGCATTGCAGCAGTACTATCAGTAATCGGTATCTGGACGCGATCAATGTCAGAAATCTTACTTTCATCAGTTAAATTTGTAATGTTAGTAGTAAAATAGGGAAACTTCGTATACTTGGTAATTTCATTTAACGAATCCCGCTGGGCTTGGTAGAGGAATTTAGCATTAGGAATATTATCTTGAACGATTGTCTTCCACGTCCCAATGTCGTCCATGACAACAAAGCTTAATCCCTTCAGCTCCTCAAATGTGATACTTCGTTGATTCGCAAGGTACATGAATTTATCTAAATGAACACTTAACCGTTCTTGCCCCACATAAACTGACTCAATTTGTTCGGTTTGAATTTCCTTTTGGCTAAAAATAAGAGAATACTGTAACTCTTGCAATTTCTCAGTAACATCTTGGGGTTGAATAAATTGGTGATCAGTCTTCATGGCAAAGTCTTTAGCCACCTCTTTAGCAACATAAAGCGGCCCGGGTGCGATCGTTCCGATTCTGACAACCCGTTGATTTGCGGCATAGTTTCTAATTTGAGTAGCAAAATTCTTATTAGCTTCCAGTAGCTGCTCCGCTTTTTGGGCAGCTAATTCTCCTGTTTTAGTCAACAGTAGTTTATTGGGTTGTCTGTCAAACAATTGGACCCCTAGTTCTTCTTCAAGCTTTTGCAAGCCTCTAGTAACTGTCGGCTGGGTAATCAATAATTGCTTAGCGGTTTTGGCCAGAGTCTTATTTTTATTAAAGGCGACTAATTCTTCCAATAGGTAATTATCAATCATTTAAAGCTCCTCTCGTTGTTAGTATACGCCATTCGTATACTAGCATGGAAATTTAGTAATTTTCAGTGGTCTCCTTGGCTATTAAGATATAGTCAAAGATGAATTAAACAAGTAACATTGGGAGGAGTAATAAATGAACAATGTACCAACAATCAAATTAAACAATGATGTTGAAATGCCCACCCTGGGCTTCGGGGTTTTCCAGATACCAGATTTTAACCAAGCAAAACAGGCCGTCACGGATGCTCTAAACAACGGCTATCGGTTAATCGATACAGCAGCTGCCTATCAAGCCAGCTCTGAACCAAATTGAAGTTAACCCTTGGTACCAGCAAAACCAGGAAGTCAAATTCAACCAAAGTGAGGATGTGCAAGTGGAAGCCTGGGCCCCGTTTGCGGAAGGCAAGCACAATCTTTTTGAAAACGAAACGATTATGACCATTGCGGACAAATACGGCAAAAGCACTGGCCAGGTAATTCTACGGTGGCTCTTGCAACGGGGAATTACCGTAATCCCAAAGTCTGTTCATCCCCAGCGAATGGCAGAAAATATTAATGTTTTTGATTTTGAATTATCAGCCGATGATATGAAGACAATGGCAAGTTTAGATAAGGGTGAAAGTCAATTTTTTGACCACCGCGATCCGGTCACGATTGAACAGATATTTGGTTCGAGTTTACAACAAGTTAAGGATAGTGAGATTTAATTAGGAGGCAATCCAAAATGGCTAATATTCCAACGTTTAAACTGAACGATGGCAATGAAATCCCTGCATTTGGCTTTGGTACTTTCCAAATTCCGGCAGATGGTTCTACTTACCAGGCGGTAAAGGAGGCACTTGCTGCTGGTTATCGTCATATTGATACAGCAGTAGCATACTTTAATGAACAGGAAGTTGGGCAAGCAATTCAAGATAGTGGCATTGCTCGTGACCAAATTTGGGTTACTTCCAAACTTTGGTTACAAGACTATGCCTACGAAGACGCCAAGAAAGCGATCAATCTTTCTTTACAAAAGCTGGGCCTAGATTATATTGACCTCTATTTAATTCACCAACCATACGGTAAGGTTAACGAAGCCTGGCAGGCAATGGAAGAAGCGCAAAAAGCGGGAAAAATCCGCTCCATCGGTGTATCTAACATGACCCCGAAAATCTGGCAGAAGTTTGTCCCATACTTCAAAGTAATGCCGGCAGTTAATCAGGTTGAATTTAATCCCTATTTCCAACAAAAAGAACTGCGGAAAATTTTGGCCAAAAACGGTGTGGCTTTAGAAGCCTGGGCACCACTGGGGCAAGGAAATGCGGATTTATTAAAGGAGCCGGTAATTACCAAAATGGCAGCAAAATATGATAAGGATGTCGGCCAAATTATCCTGCGTTTTGAGCACCAAGAAGGGGTCACGATTTTCCCTAAATCAGTTCATACAGCGCGTATTAAGAGCAATATCGATATTTTTGATTTTGAACTGAACTCCGCGGAAATGGACCAAATGCGAGCATTAGATAAGGGAAACGGCCAGCATGACCCCGATGCGCCGGGTGTTGAAAAAATGCTGAGTGCGTATGACGTTCATGCTAATGATTAATGACCAGTATGATGGACAGGCAAATGCCTGTCTTTTTTACTAGGAATGATGTCTTCCGACCAAATCACAATTGAAGATAATGTTAAAATGGCTGCTAATTGTCAGTTTTTAGCAAATAATCATGATTTACATGACCGAGAAAAACTACTATGTGCACCAATTATAATTAAAAATAATGCTTGGCTAGAAGCAGGGATAACAATCTTAGCAGGGGTGACAATTGGCGACAATGCGGTTGGTGCAATTGTAACTAAAGATGTGGCACCAAACACTGTTGTTGCTGGTATTCCAGCAAAAGTAATTACGAAAATCCCATATCCAGAAAAAATTCAACAAGGATAATTTTAAAATTCAACTAATCCAAGCTATATCCGCTTTTGTCGATACAAGCCATCCGCATTCAAAATTGAGCTGTCCATAATTGATTTACGACCCTCAACTATTTTAGCTGGGGGTGTTTTTAGCTAAAAGACTGTTTAGTTAATAAGCTTAAGTATTTCTTTCGACGTTCCAGTGAAGAATTAGTAATACCACCAAAATTTTGCCATTTAATATTACGAAACCCTAATTGGCGCAAAGTTTTGTTAATGAAAATTTTCTTGATAGCATTACCTAAAAAGAAGCGAATATACCAAGTGGGCGCAGTGGAAGTAGTTAACACATAGCAATGCTGAACATTAGTCAGCTCCCCTTTCACTCCGATTTTAGTGACAGTATGGGATAAGCCCGCTCCTTCTTTCATCACCTTGTCAATAAAGCCTTTTAACATTCCGGGAATATCATTCCACCAAAAAGGGGTAATAAAAATCACCGTCTGCGCTTGTTGACACAGCTTTAGGTATTTCGTAACCAGGGGATCGATGGTTTGCCCCTGATGATAGAGCCTCAATTCTTCCTTGGAGTATACGGGATTAAATTGCTCCGCATACAAATCGATTATTTGGTACTTTTGATGAGCAGTACTTAAATTTTCCTTAATTACTTCTAATTCCGCATGATTAAAACTTTTCTCATACGGATGACAATAAATTAGCAAAATCATTTTTTGATACCTCCAATCATTTCAGCTAAGGTTAATTCAACTAACTGGGAATCATAATCTGCAACTCCCTTTAGTATTAGTAAGGAATAGCCTTGAATAAAGGACCAAATCTGCGTGAAAAATTGCTGATCGCTAATACCACCCTGGTTGACTTGCTGTACTAAGCCCATTACCAGATCATAAAACTTAAAGTCATGATTCATATGTTGATAAAATTCATCTAAACTTGGATTAAAAAACAGAAAGTTCACCAGCTTGGGTTGTTTTTTAATTAAGACACAAAAACGCTCAGCAAGCGAAAGCAGATTATTTTGAGGTGAAACTTTGGGGTCAATGGTTAATTCTTCAGAAATGCGGCGTGATAACACTATGGACACCTGATAAAACAACGCTTCTTTATTTTGAAAGTATTTGTAAATGGCGCCCGTGGTCATCCCAATTGTGGCCGCTAATTTTCTCATTGATAATTTTTTGTAATCATCTTTTTGGATCCACTCGATCGTTGCTTGAATTATTTTATCTTGGGTATTATCCATTTACGGAGCTCCTCACATAACAATGTTATCTATAATTTAGAATATAACAGTGTTATTTAGCAACGTCAAGTTAAAAAGATTAAAAATTATAATATTATATTTAAAAAGTAAAAATACCGTTCGGTTGATAGGCCGAACGATAATTAACACTGATCGCATCCTTTTCCTTCGAGATATCTTGTTTTCTGAATTTCCTGCAGGCGGGAACATGATAGTTATGCCATCTGGTCGAACAATTGTTTTTAATAACGCCCTTTTACAATATCCTGCTGGTCCCAATGAATTCTCGTTAGATTCTTCGCTTGCTTTCTCCTGACAACAGTTGTTACTACTCCATCGATCGCACTTTGCCAATTGCATATTGGATAGTCGCACTAATAACTACCAGATTGTCACCTAATGATTCATCGTCAAGCTGCATAAATTATACAAATCACCTTTTTGCTGCATTAACTCTTCAAAGGGACCATTCTCGGTTATCGTGCCATCTTTCATAAAAATGACTGCATCATATTTGCTTAATAAATTCGGATTCAATTTGTGCGTTACAACAATAGCTGTTAAATCAGCGATTTTGAGAATTGCCTCTTCGATTTCCGTAGTGTTTTTTTGATCTAAAGCCGCCGTAGCTTCATCCATGAGTAAAATTGGTGTCTTTCTAATTAAAGCCCGTGCGATGGAAATGCGTTGTTTTTGCCCACCAGATAATTCATTGCCTGCTTCTCCAACCTGCAAGTCCATACCTTGGGGATTACTATCTACTAAGGGTTTTAAACCTGCTTGTTTGATCGCCTCATGGAGTTCTTGATCCGTAAAAGATTTTCCCAAAGTTATGTTATAAGCCAGCGAATTATCAAAAATATAAACATCCTGCTGAATAATATTTATTAGTTGATACAATGACGCTAAACTAATTTGATTGAGGTTTACATTATCTAGGCTAATGCTGCCATTTGTATCCAACTGGTAATATCGCATTAATAATTTTAATAGGGTGGTTTTGCCACTGCCAGAAATCCCCACCAGCGCATATTTTTGGCCTTTATTGATTTGTAAATTAATGTTGGACAGTACCTTTTGCCTTATGTTGCCTTGTTGCGGATAAGCAAAATTAACATGTGTGAATTTAATATTCGCGGTAAATTGCGTTATTTCTAAGTCGTCCTGGCGAACTGCGAGGGGCTTATGTATTTGATCCAACAATTGCTGCAAAGTTGCCATTGCTGCTAAACCGGCTTTTTTATTGTTCATTTCCAAACCCAATTTGTTCAACGGCAACACCACGAAGTTAACTAATTGAACAATAGCGGTCACGCCCCCGATACTGGTCCTCCCATGAATGACCATTAACATGCCGAGACCATACGCTACCAGAAAAACTAAATATCCCGCACAATTAGAAAGGGATATGGCCCGATTATTGAGCTCGACCAGCGCAAATTCACTAGCTGCTTGCTGATTATTTTTACTTTGGAATTCTTGGTTCAGCTGTTTTTCAATATTAAAACTCTTAATTACTAAAAAACCGGCCAAAGCATCTTTGACTTTTGAAACATAATCATTTTGACACTTCAAAACTGCTTTTTGTTGCGCTTGCATTTTGCCACTTAAGCCACTCATACTCAACAGAGGAATTAAACTGATGATGAGCACGGCTATGGCGAGTTGCCAATTAATGAACAACATCCCCAGCACCGAAAAAAGCAACAGCGAGACATTAGACACAATATTAAAATAGGCTGTCAGATATTTTTCCTCAATAGTCGAAAGCGTCGTGGTCATGGTTGTCAAAAAATCACCTAGGCTATGCTTATTGAAAGCTTGTAAATCACTGGTCAGAATCTGATTAAAGACTTTTGGCCGATATTGTTGCCTAAAGTGCTTCACAAATTTATTTTTAGTCCGTTCACTGCCAAAAACTGCCAGCGCTAAAAAGATACAGACTAGTAAACATACCCCCGCTGGCCTGCTTTAAAGCACTCAGATCGCGGGCTACCCCGGCGTCGATTAATCTTTTTAAAACCAGCGCCAGCAATAAGTTGATCAGCGGGTAAATTAAACCGGCAAAAACTAGTGCCAGATAATAATTGAGTCGATCGAATCCTTTAAACTTGTGCATTAATAAAAACTCCTTCTCATATTTTTTTCAGTTCATAAACCTAACAATTGTCTTATTTAATTGCTTTGGTATTCATTACTATACGCTAAACATTTTATAATCAACAGGTATTTTTTAAAATGTACTGAACTTTTTTAAAATGATGGCGAAAAAATTTTTATTAATAATCGTTAAATAAAAGCCTCGATATCGTTATAACTGCTGCTTGAGAGATGCTTTATATTTTAATTATTTTGGGGCAAACCCTTTATTTAACCTCCTCATAGATAACTACATTAGCAGGAGTCAAATAACCAATTAATTTTATCTAGAATTAGATCTTCATCTGCCCAATTGTCTTCGTTTGATGGCAGAATAACTGATGTCCAGGCTTGGGTGGTCACGTAGCTTTTTTCATTTCTTTGAATCTAATCTGTCTGAAACGCAATTTCGGCCACCTACTGCACTATCACAAGTTCCAATTATTAAACTACCCCGCTGACAAGAAATCATGGCAAAGAAAAAGTACAAAACTTTGTAACCAAGTTCCGTACTTTCAAGTTAAACTTTATTGTTGATGAAACACTGGAAAAGAACTCGCGTCACCATAGTTGGTAATCTGCGGTAAGTCTTCTAATGCTTTTAAATCTGCGGGCGCAATCTGAAAATCCACAGCGCCATTTTCGACAATATGCGCTGGATTTTCACTCTTAGGTAAGGGTAAAGTGCCTAATTCCAAGCAATATCGAATGGCTAATTGCGACACAGACACTTGGTACTTCGCCGCCATTTGTTTAATTTGCGGATTTTGTAGAATCTGACCATGGGCGATCGGAGAGTAGGCCTCAACCAAAATATCGTGCTCTTGACAGTAATGCAGCAGTGAAAACGGTGTATTGGCAATGTGTAATAAAATTTGATTTACTACAGGTTTGATTCGACCATGGGTCAAAATATTCTCTAGATCTTTCTGCTCAAAGTTAGCCACCCCCAACGCACGGATTTTGCCGGCATCATAGGCTGCTTCCATCGCCTGCCAGGCAGCTAAATTCCCTGCAAAATAATGTTCCCCATTTCGAAACTTGTCCCACGGTTGGGGAGCATGAATAAGTAACAGATCTACATAATCCAGTCCCAAATCTGTTAGCGACTGATCAATTGCTTGGGCGGCGACGTCATAGGACTTAATTTCAGCGGCAAGTTTAGTAGTTACAAAAACTTGTTCGCGTGGCACCGCAGTTTGCCGTAACGCTTCGCCAATGCCTTTTTCATTGCCATAGGCTTGAGCGGTGTCCAGGTGCCGATATCCCGCCTCCAGCGCTTGGGTGACCGCTGCGGTTACGCGGTGATTATCGATTAACCACGTTCCAAATCCTAATTTAGGAATTTGCACGCCGTTAGCTAGTTGATAGTTTTCTTTTAAAATAGTCATTCCAATTTTCCCCCTTATTTTTTACGTCAGACTGCTTAATGATGAGTCATTTTGTTAAAGATTAACTGCACGACTATTTTATTTCGATTCATTCAAGCTCCTCCGCTCGCCTGGTTGAATTTAATGCGGTAATTGATTGTATTCTTCAGCGCTCACGGGCTCTAACCATTCTGCAGTGCCAGTGGTGATAGCTAAATGACTAAACCAAGAATCTTTGGTGGCTCCATGCCAGTGCTTGACCCCATCATGGGCAATCACAACATCTCCTGGTTTTAACAACTGCGCCGGCTGTCCGGCTTCTTGATACCAACCCTCACCTCCGGTAACGAGTAATATTTGACTACCATTATGATGAATATGCCAATTATTGCGACAGCCGGGTTCAAAGGTGACATTCGCCACCGGAACGCTGACATCCGGACCGGGAGTTACCAAAGCATTATTATAACTTTGACCAATAAAGTACTGGGCATAAGCCTCATTTTTCGGCCCTGTGGCAAAAACTCCTGGTTGTTCAACTGGTTGCTTGGTCATTTAATTGTTTCTCCTTTCTGTTTGAACTTCTGAAAGTAAAGCCAGTATAGTCCTTGAAGTACACTTGAGGTCAATCAAAAAGTGAATCTTGTTAAAAGATCAAAGTTGATTATAATGTAATCTAAAGTTAACTTTAATAGGAGGATAAACATGGCTACCTCACTTAATCAGAAAACTTACACCATTAGTGAATTTGGAACCAAAATGGGATTAAGCGCGCCCACCTTACGTTATTACGAAAATGAAGGCTTAATTAAGCCGCAACGTCATTCCAACGGACACCGCTATTATACGCAAGACGATGTCCGGTGGCTGAAATTCTTAAAACATTTAAAAGGCACCGGCATGAGTATTAGCGACTTAAAACAATATATTTCCTGGCGCGAACAAGGCGATTGCACCATTCCACAGCGTTTAGCCTTATTGAAAAGCACGAAAAATAATTTTTTACAACAATTCGCTGATATTCAACATCATTTACAAATTCTCAACGATAAAATTAATTGGTATGAAGCCAAAGAAGCCGGCCTAACTTCAGAAAAAGAAAGTTTCGCAGATTATTTACACCGCTTAGGCCATCATGAATAAACACCTTTTCCACACTCACTGACGTTTCGAACAGGACTGCAAATCATAACTTATCCGAGATGCCCAACACACTAAAAACGAATCACAATTAGCAAACGGGCACGCAACCGGGTCTAATCGAGACAAAAAAATAAAGCTGGGACAAGTTACTGTCTCAGCTTTAGCAGTTTTTGAATTTAGGCTATTTGTCAAAAAGCTTGTGCCACTTATGGCTACTTTGGCTTAAAAGTTACTGAATAAGTCATCAATTTGTTGATATTCATCTGGGGATAATTTCAATTGCAAAGCCCCGGCATTACTTTCAACTTGTTTTACATTGCGGGCTCCGGGGATTACCACACTAATGGCGGGATTAGCCATATACCAAGCTAAAACAGTTTGTGTCACTGTAGCCTGATGCTGATCGGCAATTTGGCGCACACCGTCAATTCCTCGAATGGCTTGTTCATACTGGTCTTGACTGAAGTCACCTAACATTTGACCCCCATCAGTATTTTTAAATTTGTCCCAATCAGCTAAACCATATTTGCCCGTCAACAGTCCGGAAGCCAAAGGGAAGAATGGTACAAAAGAAATATTTTGTTCCTGCAAATACTTTAATTCAGCTTGCACCGGAGCTCGATGAACTAAACTATACTGGTCTTCGACAATGTCAAGTTTACCATTTTTATTAGCTTCTTTAATTTGACTTAAAGAAAAATTGGAAACCCCAATGGCGCGAATTTTGCCAGCTTTTCGGATTTCATCTAAGGTTTCAATGGCTTCATCCTTAGGCGTTGTTTCATCCGGATAGTGTAAATAAAAGATATCAATATAATCAGTTTTTAAGCGGCGCAAGGCATCATCGACTGCTTGGCGGATAAAAGCGGCACTATTATTGATCGCCATATCCTGCGACTTGTCTTGCGCGGCTTTCGTGGCAATGATTACTTTCGAGCGATCATAATCTTGTAAAACATCACCAATAATTTCTTCTGATCTGCCCAAACCGTACATATAAGCAGTGTCCCATAAGTTAATCCCTTGGTCTAACGCGGCCCGTAGGAGATCATATCCATCTTGTTCATTCAAATTGTTGAATAAATTATGACCACCCACTTTATTAGTTCCTAAACCCAACTTGGTGGTATAGACTTCACTCTTACCAATGCGTACTTGTTCCATTTGTATACCTCCACACTCAATGATCGCCCACAAAACCAAACTACAAGTTTCGCAAAAATTTCGTTTGCGCCTTGCTGGACGATCCCGCTGTCCTCTACTAGCCTCCTCAATCCATCCGAAACCATACACTTCTTTCACAAATTACAGCGGGCTAGTAGATCTATTATACTACGATCAATATATCGATTATTATTTAAGATTTCAATGACCTACTGTAAAAACACATATATTTTTTGTTAGGATTTGACAGAATTTATCTACGATCCCTACTGCCGCTAAGCAAGTAACCCCTGGAACAAGGCAACGAATAATTTAAGGCTGTTATCAATGAAATTAAATAAAAGATGAATTTCCCACTTCATTTAGCTTATTCTAAAAAATAGGAACGATCTTTTTGCTTTCTCACCAACAACAAAGCCCATAAATACTCTAGACAGCTTACTGCTAGGCCCTGCCAAGCGTTCAGCACGATCACGAGCGATAAACCCAGGAGCGGAATTTGTATTAGCCAATAAACAATCCAGGGCAAAGTCATTTTTTGAAAATGCCCACATAAAGCTAAATTACCCAACAAAAATAAAACTATCCCCGCTAAACCAATTAAAGGTTTTTGAGATAGCGGCAAAACTAAGTCCTTTTTAAAAATCTCAAAAGTTAGGCCCCAAATAACAATCAGGAACAAGACGATTTCCACCAACTGCCATTTAGTTTTAGATTGCCAATGATTAAACTTCAGACTTTGACTTAAAGGATGAAAAAAGCAGGCTATTAAGATGGCGGCCAGCGCACTGACTACGATTCCTTGGGATTGCGGCCCCGGGCCTAAGAATAAAGTGAGGACAATGACGCTCACACCTAAGATATTCAATGCCGGCCAAAATTGCAGCAGCCATTGACGCAGTGAGGCTGAGGGTAACTGACGAATAATGGCATCGGCTGCAGTTTGCGGATCAGAACCAAAATATTCTTTCGCCGAAAGACCGTCACTTTGGGCTTCAATCATATCGCTTAACACATCAGTGATTGCTTCTTCTACTGCCTGTACGTCTTTACTCCAATAGGTCCGCAGATATTCAACTAGGGTTTCTGCGTATACATAATTTAAACCGTGTAGTTTATGTAAAAGTTGATTATTTTTCAAATATTCATTCATAATTAACTTTCCCCTTGCTGCTCCATCAATCTAGCCATCGCGTGTTGTAATTGCTGCCATTGGGGCATAAAAATTTGTAATTGCTGTTGGCCTTGGAGAGTAATTTGATAATATTTGCGATCCGGCCCTGTATTCGAAACTTTTTTATAACCTTGCACCCAACCCTGTTGTTGCAATTTTAATAATAAAGGATAAATCGTTCCTTCAGGAACATTCCCAAAACCATTCTGCGCTAATTGTTGCTGTAAAGCGTAACCGTAGGTTTCACCTTGGGCAATAATCAGTAAAATAGCATTTTCCAAAATACCTTTTAACATTTGTGTCGGAATTTTTGCCATAAAAAATAACTGCCTCTACTTTGTAAAACAAAGTATATAGACGCAGCCACACAATGTAAAGCACAATTAAACTTTTTAAAAAACAACTGAAAAATTTATTGAGTAATTACCTTCAGTTCGCACTCTACGTTATTACATAATTGATAAATTTTAATATGTATAATCTGTTGCACTATTATGAAATAAGCTAAGTACATGGAATATTTGACTACTTATATTATTACAATAATTTCAACGTACAAAAAATATTTTAGACAGTGGTCTTAAAGAAATTTGTCTGAAGAGTATTCCAACACAATCACTATCTAGATTTTACCTTCAAACGCACCGTGTAAAAAAGCCATTGTATTTCTGATTCACATCTGATATTTCTGCCAGCAAAATGGCTCTCACCTATTATGACCACATGTATTATTGTCAGAATAAAAATAGAGCATAATTTTGATAGCAGGATATAATTTACGTATAATTAGCAATAGTTGCGGTAACGTTGATTATTAATCGTAAAAAAGATTGATTTTGTCAACCACAAGGGTTAAACTACACTTATTAAAACGATGAAAGGACTTAACCCACATGGAATATAATAAAGAAATCTTCGATGCTCAAATTTCCGCAATGCGTTTTACAAACTTAGATATTGCACCAGACTATCAAGCTATCTCAACTGTGACACACAATGGACAAAACTCTGCAACTTGGGATCGCCGATTTCAAATTTTGTATGATAAACTGTATAAAAACCCTCGTTATCAGCCAATTTTCATTCCTCGCGGTATCTGGACTTCTATTTTAGTTTTTGATAAGAACGATTCCAAGCTATACCACATGATGAATGAGAAAACCTTATCTGCTCGACGTCACGAAGCTCAATCGAAAGGCTTCGCTACTCACTATGTATACTCTCTTCTCTATTTAAATGAAGGACTTGAACATGATTACGGACAATTAGAGCTGATTCCAACTCGTGATAAGGACAAGCAAGAATATCGCATTAAGGACTCAAAAAAAATGCTTAACGATTTAGTTGACCAAGTAAAAGAAGTACTCATTACGTCGTGTAAATATGATCATGGTAAAATTATCGGCGGTTCAATTCAACAATTTGATGATAACTATTGCTTAGTTGACAGCATTGATTTGAGTGAACAGATTATTCATCCAATGAAACAGAGTGGTGTTCAAGCAAATCCAGCCAATTCACCACATTCGGAAGAAATTCTCACCCAACTACGTACGCAACGTCGCTCACTGGAAGAAAAAGAAAAATCAAGTCCAGCCAATTCACCACGTTCAGAAGGATTTCTCGTCCAGCTACGTAAGCAGCGTCGCTCACTAGAAGAAAAAGAAAAAGAAAAAGAAAAAGAAAAAAATCAAATTCGAAAGAAAAAAAAATAAAGTCAATGAAGGTGTTGGAGTAGAATGAAATTTAAATTAAATGGCTCACGTTTACGAGAAGCACGGCGTTATCGCCATATGACTATTGCTGAGCTAGCTAGTAAAGCATCCGTAACCAAGCAAATGATTTCTAGATATGAATGCGGAAACTCAAAGCCGGGGCTCGATGTGTTCCAAAAAATTATCCAGGCCTTGAAGTTCCCTTTAGACTATTTTACTACTGAAGACAAACGTGATTTTCAAGATGGCGGCACCTTCTTTCGAAGCCGACTTACTGCGACTCAATCAGAAAAACAACCTAGTGAGACTTACAAGCGTGCAACGGCTATTGTCAGAGATTATTTTGGTGAATTCATAGATTTCCCAAAACTGACTAATGATAAATTTGAAAATGATACCCCCCCACAGGCTGCTATAAAGCTTAGAAATAAATGGGGATTAGGAGACTCACCTATTCCAAATATGATGCGACTGTTAGAAAAGCATGGCCTAATTGTCGCCGTTATTGATTCTGGATCAAACAAGATTGACGCTCAAAGTGGCTTTTACACAGTAGATGGCCGCTCATACTACATCGTTCTTGTGGATAGAGTTAGTCATTCCTTTTATCGCGAACAGTCCACTCAAGCCCACGAATTAGGACATCGCGTGCTCCATGCTAATATTTTGAATCCTCAAGAGCTGGATGCGGAAGATTATAGAATAATGGAAAAAGAAGCAAATCAATTTGCTTCTGAATTTCTATTACCTGCCCAAGCCTTTGAGAAAACTCTTGGTAAAGATAAACTTGATTTAAAAAATTATGTGTTACTGAAAGATTACTGGCACGTCTCGATCGCAGCAATGTTGTATCGTGCACGTGATCTAAACTTACTAACTGCCGATGAATATATCAAGCTTCAAAAGAAAATTAGTTACAGAAAATGGCGAAAGGTTGAACCTCTTGATCTAAATACTCCTTCATCAACACCTGTACTACTCAAACAATCGCTTGATCTGCTTATGCAACAAAACATCCTCGAGCCAAGTGAGTTAAGTCACGAACTGGGCCTTAAATACGGAACGCCGTTCCCTAACGAAATTTTGTCGGAAGTAATTGGTGTGGATTTAAGTAAATTCAGCGGCGAAATTGTCAAATTAAAACCGCAAATTGAGTAATAAATGTGTCTCCACGCTCGATAGAAAGCGCAAAATCTGCAAACATGAGTGGCAGCGATCTAACAGGGAAATATTGAATAAACCACTTATGCCTGAACACGAGACTGAAACTGAATAATTACAAAATGATGGATTCCAACCTGTTTCCATCATTTTTTAAAAATTAAAAGGGAGCTAAAAAGTCATTCCCTTGCAAGATCAAAAAACATTATCGAAAAAAATGACTAGCTCAAACTAAAGTTTCTTAGTGTTTAAGCTTTACGCAGACGAATTAAAATTCCAATTAATAATAGCAAGATGATCTTAGCCCTGTGCCTCAACATGAAATCACAAGATCATATACCCTCGAAACACATAAGAATAGTGCTTTCTACTTTCACACTTACCTCGGTCTTGATTCTAAAACAGCCGTTAACATTAATAGTTACACAAACTTAGTTCATTACATGCTATCCCGAATCTTTCGACGGACCATCTACTTTATGCCTTAAATGTGAATTCAACAAAGAATATCTATAATATTAAGACAATAAAGCCCCAAGTGGGCTTCTGAATTTTGGACGAAAGCCGCAAGCGCTTGGTTGAAAAGCTGATTTTGATCTATAATTCAGTGGGGTTCTTACTTGCAGAAATCCCGTTCATGCTAATCATCAAGCAACATACGGAACTGACAGGAGTACATCACCATCTGCGTTCATGCTTTACAGCAATTATATGCTTAGATATTGATCAGTCTGGATGAAAAAACTGGTAATTAAGGGGCTCCTCGGTCCCGACAATATTCATACAACTATCCGCTAGCTTGGACGCCCACGGTGGTACCGTTACATTATCCTTTATTTTTCGATAGAAGAACTGCAGTGACGATCGCATTGTTCTACTGCTTATCCCCCACAATCTCTACCTAACATCACTATAATATGTTGGCACAATACAGTGATCCCGGATTAGATTGAGCCAACTTTAATATAGCTAAACACTCTTGTAAGATTATATGCAATAAATATTGGATACTTTATAATTTTTTAACTTTTTCTATTAAAATTACGTTGTTTAATTTTAGCGTTCAATTTATGAACTGTTTTTCTTTGCTCTAACAAAATGATTACCCAAATTATGATATATACCAAAATAAAAACAAATATAGAATCCCAACCGATTAACCAATTATTAATAAAGCTCATAGTTAAAAATAGAATAAAGGATCCAATAAAATGAATAATTATTGCCGAAAGTAAGGGTAAATCTGTCTTGAAAATCATTGATAAAATTCCAATCAATCCCGAAAGAATGAAAATAGAAACTACATCCTTAGCAGTGGGAGGTACTCCGGGATTAGCAAAAGTTAAAATACAAAGATAACAAATTGCTCCAAAGCCCATTCCTGTAAAGAAATAATCTACAAATTTGCCAAATTTTCTCATATTACAGTCCTAATTCCTTTTCTAATTCGGGTAAATATTTTCTGGAAACATCTGTCTTTAGATTATTAGCTAGCCTAACAATCATATTACCCGCGAAACCATTTTCAATTGATTCTAAGTAATTTAAATTAATGATTGCGTGACGTGATACTTGAACAAAATTATCATTTAAAACTTCAAGAACTTGATATAGCCTTCCTGTGGTTTTTACTACTTCTGCAGTAGTGTAATAAGTTAAACTAGTTGCTTGAACTTCAATTTTAATCAAAGTATTCATTTTAATAGTTACTATTCGATCATTGGTTTTGATAGGTAATAAGCTACGCTCCTGTTTATCGAATTTACTGATATACGCTAATAACTTATTTATTGTGGAATCTTGCTCAGCAGATTTTACTTCTACTCTAATTTCATCATGCAAAGATTCATCTTTTTTGAATTCGACTTTCACCTTAATTATTTCTCTTTCTATCAGCCCAAAATGTTAACACCATTATTAGGGTTATTAAAACTATGGTCATCCCCAGCATAATCAAAGCATTATCTATTTGATTTAATTGATATCCATTAATTTTAAAATGAATCCCTAAATAAGCAACAAGGTATTTTCTTACGTTAGGTGAAAAATCATTTTTAATTATGGGGTTTAACAATAAACTTCTTAGAGCTGCGGTTTCATAACTACTGGGAATTAATTTTACCAAAGTTTGCGCATGTGAGGACAGTGTCCCATAAGGCATGTAAGTTGCAACCGCAAACCCGGCAGCCGCACTTATCACAGCAGATAATCTACTAAAAGTAGTCGCAGAATGAATAAAGAAAACTATAATTACATTTAACGAAGCTGCAGCCATAGAAGCAACTAGGATATAACTGAATGCAGATAAATATGTACTTGTAGGAATAGAAACATGGTCAGTAGCTGTAAAATAACTACTCATCACAAGAAAAACTATAATTTGCATTATTAGACCGATTACAGCCCCTGATAAAATATATGCTAACACTTGTTGTGAAGCAGAAACATCAGTTAACTTGATGTCATCAATCGTTCTAGTTTCTTGATCCTTTACCAATTGTCCTAATGCTTGCAAGGAAGTGGTCATACCTGCAATTGCTACTATACCAGCAATCATCCAGAGATCTAACATTTCAGTAGCATTAGAAGTATGGCTCCAGGAACTTTTAAGATTTTTCTGTAAGAAACCAATATAAATAAAGAATGAGATTAATGCCCCTAAACAAGACATAATTACTCCAGAAAGATTAGAAAAGTAGATTTTGATGTTTCTCAGTAACAAAGCAAACATTTTACTGCAATTCCTTTCCTGTAATCTTAATAAAGGCATCATTTATTGAGCCTTGATAGTATTCAAAATTAGTAATTACATTATGATTAAGACTGAGGAAATCAATTGTTTCACTAGCTGTCAATGACATCATTTCTATTAGCTTGGGATTAATCACTTGATATTTTTGAGATGTCTTGAGCAATTTAATATCTCTTACATTGACCAACAACTTTGTGGGTGCATACTTCTGTTCAATTTTGGCAGCAGGACCACTAGCTAAAATATTTCCATTTTCCAAAATATACATTTGATCAGCATTTTCTGCTTCTTCAAGATAATGTGTTGTTAAAAAAATGGTCAAACCTTGTTCTTGTTGTAGTTTTTGTAAAAGATGCCAAAGTACTAATCTTGTCTGTAAATCCAACCCAGTTGTAGGTTCATCTAAAAATAATAAATTGGGTTTATTAATTAACGCTCTGGCAATATCCACTCTACGTCTTTGACCACCAGATAAAGTACCATATTTTTGTTTCAAATATTTTCTAATACCAATTAAATCAACTAAGTGATTCAACCATTCATTTGAATAGTTCTTATACATTCTTGCTTTTAAATACAAATTATCTTTTACTGTTAAGTTGTTATCTAGGACACTATTTTGAAATACAATGCCCATCCTAAGGCTATCGGCATAAGTTATGGCACCTGAAGTTGGTTTTAATAATCCGGTCAAAAGATTGATAGTCGTGGTTTTACCAGCCCCGTTTGTACCTAGATAGGCAACAAGCTGTCCTTTGTCGATTTTTAAATTAACCGCATTTAAGGCTAATTTTTTACCATATTTTTTTGTTAAATCATAAGTTTCTATCAGCATATTAAAAATCTCCTCTTGTAATACACTGACTATGATACGTAACTAGTAGAAATATGTTTTCAAATTTCAAATAAGTGGTAAGGATCAGATCATAAACAGCTAGATTTTCAACATTAAATTTTTCCACATAAAAAAGCCCTTAGTTAAACTAAGAGCTTCTTAATTTGGCATACTTGGGCAAACATGATATTCCTTGGAATCAAATATCATATTCTTCAATCATTGACATTACTAAGGTTCTACCATGTATTCCTTGTAATATTTGGCATACAACTTTATCTTTTTTATGGTTTTAGAGTTATTTCGGTTCCTTCCAATGCTTATAAATTAAGGTTTACCATTCCAGTTATATTGCCCACTTATTCCCATTCGATCGTTGCGGGCGGCTTGGAAGTAATATCATAGACTACCCGGTTAACGTGATCGACTTCATTGGTAATCCGCGTAGAAATTTTAGCCAATACTTGCCACGGTATTTGGGCAAAGTCCGCGGTCATCCCGTCAATAGAGGTGACAGCCCGAATCCCAATAGTATAATCATACGTGCGCCCATCACCCATGACGCCTACACTGCGCATACCAGGCAAAACGGTGAAATACTGCCAAATTTCTTTTTCTAAGCCTGCGTTTTTAATTTCTTCCCGTAAAATATAATCACTATCCCGGACCATTTTTAATTTTTCGGGAGTAACTTCACCAATCACGCGAATACCTAAGCCCGGGCCTGGAAAAGGTTGGCGCCAAACTAAATCATGCGGCATGCCCAAGCGCTCGCCTAACTCACGCACTTCATCTTTAAACAAAGTCCGCAAGGGCTCGATTAATTGAAAATGCATATCCTTCGGCAAGCCTCCCACGTTATGATGGGATTTAATGGTTTGGGCGGTACTGGTGCCGCTTTCGATTACATCAGTATATAAGGTACCTTGCGCTAAGAAATCAATGCCCTCTAACTTCTGGGCTTCATCATTAAATACTTGAATAAATTCGTTACCAATAATTTTGCGTTTTTGTTCCGGATCACTGATGCCTTTAAGCTTACTCAAAAAGCGTTCTTGAGCGTCAACTTTAATAATATTGAGCCCAAATTTACCTTCCAAGCTATCCATGACCTGTTTGGCTTCACCTTTGCGCAATAAACCATGATCCACAAAGATACTAGTTAACTGATTGCCGATTGCTTTATGCAATAAAACACCGACGACCGAAGAGTCCACGCCACCAGACAAGCCTAATAAAACTTTCCGTTTCCCAACGGTCTGACGAATTTGGTCAATTTGTTGTTGAATGAAATCCTGCATACTCCAATTAGCCTGCGCCTTGCAGATCTGAAAAGCAAAATTCTTTAAAATATCTAAACCATATTCCGTATTCCGGACTTCAGCATGAAATTGAATCCCATATAAGCGCTGTTTGGCATTTTCCACTACAGCATAAGGCGTATTCGCACTGATCGCCACTGTCTCAAAATCAGCCGGCAAAGCTGTAACCCGATCGCCATGACTCATCCACACAAATTGCTGTGACGGCAGATTGTGGAACAATAACGAATCTGGTTTGGTAATCTGAATGTCGGCATGTCCATACTCAGGCTCACCAGCCGCTTCCACTTGGCCGCCCAATTCCATCATCATTAATTGCATTCCATAACAAATTCCCAGAATGGGGATGCCTAATTGCCAAATGGCGGGATCAATTTTAAAAGCTGCGGCATCATATACACTATTGGGACCACCAGACAAAATAATTCCTTTAGGTGCCATAGTCTTAATTTGCGCAGCCGTAGTAGTATGCGGTAACAGTTCAGAATAGATTCCAAGATCTCGAATTCTTCGGGTAATTAATTGGTTATATTGACTGCCATAATCTAAGACAATGATGCTATCAGCTTGCACTTGCCACACTCCTTTATCAAATTAACTCTTATTGTACAAAAAAATTTTCGCAGTGTATACCACTTACTAATCTCGTTTTACTGTCTATCGATTGGAATCTCTGCTGGAGTTCCAATTTGGTTCCAGGTCCCAGCCTCAGCTGTGAAAATCACTCCTAGTCCAGTGGTCATTGCCGCGTGAACTCCCACTGGTGGGCTAGGTCATCTCAGTATTTTTTTAATAATACTTGATCAATGACATGCCCGGTGGTTTTATGCAAAATCAAATCCGCCCGACTCATTGTCGGGGCAATGTATTCGACTAAGTTTTTGTAATTCACTTCACGCCAGACCCGATGCGCCATCGCCATCACATCTTGGGGCGGCCGTTGGAGATATTGATAATAATAGTTTTGCGGATCGGGATGCTTTTGTTGTGCCTTCAAAAAGCCTTTAAACCGATGAATATACCATTGTTCAATTAACTGCGGATCAGCATCTACATAAATGGCAAAATCAAAATAATCACTCACATAAATCTGTTGATTTTGGGGGAGTTGTAAAACATTAATTCCCTCCATAATTAAAATGTCCGGATCATCAATTAGGTTTGTTTGATTGGCCACAATGTCATAGTTTTCATGCGAATAACTGGGATACGCTACGGGGTGACGATTGGCCTTAACATCTTCTAAAAATTGCAATAATTTTTGATTATCATAACTCCAAGGAAACCCCTTTTCCTGCAAAATTCCCCGGCGCTGTAATTCCTGATTGGGATACAAAAAACCATCGGTGGTAATTTGTTCTATTTTATATTGTGGATAAGTCCGTTGCAACATCACTTTCAACAGCCGGGCAGTTGTACTCTTACCCACCGCTACACTGCCACTAATGCCAATAATAAAGGGTATTTTATGCGGCTTTTGCCCGAGAAACTGGGCCTTGGCTTGTGATAATTGTTGATAATTCAATAAATACAAATGCAATAGATGTCGAATGGGTGAATAAATCTGTTGCACATCCGTTAAAGAAACCTCATCATCAACGGATTTAATCTGTTCCAAATCGGCGTCTGTAATGTTATGAAAATATTGCCCGTGAAAATGCGACCACTCCTCGCGCGAATAACAATTATAATTCATCAACTCCGGCATTTTACTTCCCCCAGAAAATGTTATGATAAAGATAGTAAATGAAAAGCTGCGGCCCCGTTTGTGGGCCCCAAAGGACATATAATATGCAAAAAATTATCTTATACGGTGATGATATTTTAGCGGGTTTTGAACATGGTAAAGTCACTGCGCAAATGACTCAACGCTTACAAAAAGCTTTCCCGCAAACAACCGTCATTAATCGTGCTTTACCTGGACATCGCACCACCGATGCACTAACTCATGTTCAACGCGATGTGAGTGCTTTAGACCCAGCCGTCGTAGTTCTTTTTTTTGGCACTAATGATATTTTACCAGTTAATGAGATTAAACCTGGCATTTTTACGAATAATTTGGCGCATTTGTTTGCCGCACTCAGTCCTGCCCAAATTATTCTGGTATCGCCTCCTTATATTGATTATCATAAACAGCCGGCCCGTAGTTGGCCGCGCCAGTTACAATTTGAGTTAGCCAGTGAACATATGGCACGTAAGTATCAGTTACCTTATATTAATTTATTAAAAGCTATGCAGGCCCAACAACACCCGCAACAATATTTACAAGAAGATGGCTTGACTTTCAATGCACGGGGGTATGATTTTTTAACGCATTTATTAGTACCGTTAATTAACAATTGTCTGCAACGCACACCATCCGCTAGCGTTTTGAAAAAAGCCCCCAATTAGGGGGCTTTTTTTTTATTAATGATCTTAACTCATTGCCACGCGTTTATGATGTTGTTGCCAGTAATAAACCATAGACATAAAGACTTCAAAAACTACACCAATGATAATCGAAACCCGCGTATCCGGATTCACAAACATAAACAACAAAATCACTAATAAAGAGATAAAGGCAAAGTAGTCACTCACCGGGCTGCCTGGCATCTTGAAGGGATGATTCTCCAACTTGCCCGCATTGCGTTTTCGAAAGCTTAAGTGACTTAACAAAATCACAAACCATGGAATCATCCCTGGTAAAACACTCGCACCATACACGACAACAAAAGCACTCGATGCTGAATGGATAAACAATGGTAAAATATCGTTCAATAACACTCCTAATAAAATCCCAATCCCCATCACCAAAACTGGCCAATAAGGGACTTTGTGCTTAGAAATTTTAGTAAAAGCCGGCGGCAAATTGCCATGCTGCCCTAAGGTAAATAACATCCGGCTAGCACTGAAAATGCCCGAATTGCAACCAGAAAGGGCAGCCGTTAAGACCACGAAGTTAATAATTTCGGCCGCAAAAGTAATCCCAACTTTGGCAAAAGTTTGCACGAATGGTGAACCAATGCTTCCCAATTTATTCCAAGGATAAATCGATACAATTACAAAAATAGCGCCAATGTAGAAAATTAAAATCCGTAACACAATCGATTTGATAGATTTGACAATACTTTCTTGCGGATTAGCAGCTTCTCCAGCCGTAATCCCCACGATTTCGACACCTTGATAAGAACCCACCACGATCGATAAAGCAAACATAAAACCGGTAAAACCGCCGGTAAAGAAGCCGCCATTTTTCCATAAATTACTAATCCCCACCGGATGACCATGATTACCAAAGCCAAAGATAATCACCAGTAAGCCAATGATAATCATGAAAATAATGGTCAAAACTTTAATTAAAGAAAACCAAGTTTCCAAACTCCCATAAGCTTTCACTGAGGCCAAATTGGCCAAACACAAAGTGATCACTACAATAATGCCGGCAATCCAGGTCGGAAAATGCGGCCACCAAAATTGTAAATAACTACCGATGGCAATAACTTCGCTAATTCCGACCAATAGAAATTGAAACACATTACTCCAAGCTGTTAAATAACCAGCTAATGGATGGACGTACTCTGTGGCAAAGTCGGCAAAAGAACCAGTGATCGGCTGAACATATAACATCTCACCTAAAGCCCGCATCACCAGATATAACACAAAACCGGCAAACGCATATGCCAACATAACCGAGGGGCCCGTCCACTTGATAGTTGAGGCGGAGCCCATGAATAAACCGACCCCAATAGTTCCGCCCAACGCAATCCATTGCATTTGACTTGAGGAGAGCGATTTATTTAATGACTTTTCTTGGTTTTCTCTCATTAAATCCACTTCCCTTTTTAATCTTAATGACCTACATTCTACCTAAATCCTAAGCTAAAAGCAAAACAATTACTGAAAAAAACTGTAAAGTATTTTGTAATTATATGGAATTTTTTAATTGTTTGACTAGTCTCGCGGGTTGATTTTAGCTCTGAACTAGCACTTCCCCGTTTTTAGAGTATACTAAAATGTTGTAGTTTAAATAAAAGGCTTCCCTTCCATTGTGGAATGAATGACAGACAGTGAGGTTTGAATTATGAAAAAATATCATTTGTCGCGCCTAACTTTAGGCTGGCAAATTATGATTGGTTTAGTTTTAGGAATTGTGTTAGGGTGTGTATTTTATCAAAATAAGACCGCGATCACGGCGATGCAAAATATCGGTTCCATGTTCATTAGTCTCATTCAAATGATTGTGCTGCCGATTGTTATTTCTTGTTTAACCGTCGGTATCGCTAATATGGGCGACATGAAACAATTAGGCCGCGTCGGTGCCAAAACGCTGATTTATTTTGAAATTATGACCACTTTAGCGATTATTTTAGGCTTAATTGTCGGTAATGTGTTTCAACCCGGCCAAGGTATTGATGTACATAACTTACACACCAGTGATATTAGTCAATATTTACAATCCGCCAAGCAAGCCCAAAATCACAGTGGATTATGGGCCATTATTATGGGATTAATTCCGACGAATTTTTTTGCGGCTTTGAGCAAGGGTAATATGTTGCCCGTAATTTTTTTCTGTGTTTTCTTTGGCTTAGGTACGGCGGCCATTGGCAAACAAGGGCAGATTATTATCCAATTTTTAGAAGCCGTTTCACAAGTCATGTTTCGCGTTACTAACTGGATTATGCGTACCGCGCCAATTGGCGTCTGTGCGCTCATTGGCGCCACTATTGCCCAAATTGGTTTAAATGCTCTACTACCGTTAGGTTATTTTATTATCCTGGCCTATTTGACGATGTTAATATTCATTATTGGAGTCATGGGTGCTGTGGCCCATTTATTTCATTTAAATATTTTTCATCTCTTGCGCGTGATTAAAGAAGAAGCTATTTTAGCTTTTTCCACTGCCAGTTCGGAAGCTGCTTTGCCACGGATTATTGACAAAATGGATAAACTTGGTGTTAGTCAAGGGATCGTTTCATTCGTGATTCCCACTGGCTACACTTTTAATTTAGACGGATCCGCTATTTACCAATCTTTAGCAGCACTCTTTTTGGCTCAAGCCTATCAAATTCATTTAAGTATTGGACAGCAAATCACTTTATTAATCGTCCTGATGATTACTTCTAAAGGAATGGCTGGTGTCCCGGGCGCTTCTTTGGTTGTTTTATTAGCCACTATGTCTACCATCGGTATTCCTCCTTCGGGTCTCACCTTAATTGCCGGCGTTGATCGCTTGGTAGATATGGGACGTACGGCCGTCAATGTCGTGGGCAATTCGCTGGCTGCCCTAATTATCGGCCAATCTGAAAAAGAATATGATTCTCAACAAGCGCAGCATTATTATCAAACCTTCGTCCATTAATGAATTTACCGATAAATCGACTGCAGTAGCGTTAACAAGCACGAGCACTTAGGCTTTGTTTTTGACCCTAATTTATCGACGACTGAACCACAGCGCTTGATAATTGGGATCCCAAGTGTCGCATTGGCGGTTGTTTGCAGCACCAGACTAACCAGTAAACTCCAGTTCTTTTACTTAAAACTCAAACAAAAACCTCGTCTTCGTTACGAGGTTTTTTATTTAACCTTTTCGTATGAAAAACCTGTCTGGTTTTTCTTACAATTGAAAGTATTGCCGCAAATAATAAGCCACGCCGTCAGCATCATTATTTTTGGTCACTGCTTGTGCGACAGCCTTAACTTGAGGAATAGCATTTTCCATGGCCACACCGATACCCGCAGCTTGGATCATTTCCAAATCGTTTTCTTCATCACCAAAAGCCATCAAGTTACTGAAATCATCGCCAAAATGTGCTAGTAATTGTTTTAAGCCAGCCGCTTTATTAACGCCAGCAGGCATAAATTCTAACATTTCCCGTCGGGATGGCACGATTTGAAACTTTTCTTGGGTGGCAGGAGATAACTGGTAGCGAATCCTTTGAACGACAGCTTCCGTCGTGGCACAAACAGCCTTGCCGTAAACTTCATGCTCAGGCAATTGCTCAAAAGTCAGATTTTTAAAAGGTAATTGATGTTTTAAATAGTTTTCATAATCGGATTTTCCCAGTTCCATTAAGGAATAAACCCCATCAATTCCCAAGACATCTAATGGAAAATCTAATTTGCGGGCATCACGATATAAAATGGCAATATCGGTTTTGGTCAGCACGGTTTGGCTGAGAATTTCATTCGTCACATTATTTTGAATTAAACCGCCATTGTATGTAATCGAGTAATCCGTCGGTTGCGTTAAATCTAATTGTTGTAACCACGGTTTAATCAGTGTTAAGGCGCGACCGGTACATAAAACAATGCGTTTGCCTTGTTGATGTAGTTGCTTTAAAACCGCCGTATTGGCAGCGGAAATGTTTTTTTGGGAATTAAGTAAAGTATTATCCAGATCTAAAGCAATTGTCGTTATTTGTTCAGTGGCATCGGACATGAGTGAACCTTCTCCCAGTTTTAGAATTAAAAGCCATCTTAATCATACCAACTTTAGGGGCACATTTTAAGGATCTTTTGTGATTTGGCCGCAATTTTGAGCCGCAGCGAAAGTTATTTACAAATTAAAGAATCTTCAGACGCTAAATCCTGGATGCTTTCGTTTCCCAAGAAGGCAGCACAGACTCATCGTTAGCCATCAGCTGCTTTCAAAACGAGAGTTGGCAAACACCAAGTTTCCATACTCTTGATTTCAGTTACTTGCCTAAGACTAGGTGTTTGCGTCGACGTGCATTGGCAATGCCCAATTGTTGGCGATATTTAGATACTGTTCGCCGAGCAATTGTAATCCCTTGAGCCTGTAGGAGGTGCATCAATTGCTGATCACTGATTGGATGTTGGGGATCTTCTTGAGCAATTAACTGGCGCAACTGGGCTTGTACTTCATTCACCGATAATTCTGAATTCGGATTACTGCGCTTCGTAAAGAAATCTTTGAGTTCAAAAATGCCAAAAGTGGTTTGCAGATATTTATCGTTGATGGTTCGACTTACGGTCGATTCGCTGAGACTTAATTTTTGCGCAACATCTCGCAATAAAAGGGTTTTTAAAGTAGTAGTTTTTTGGAGGAAAAACGGTGCCTGGGCACTCACAATACAACGTCCAATTAAAGCCAGCGTGGTTAGGCGCCGCGCTAAATTTTTTTGCAGAGTTTGGTATTCTTGATACTTGCGCTGCACATAGCTTTTTGTTGCTTGATCTGTACTTACGCGCAGCTGATCATAGGTCTCTTGGGCAAAAACAATCTGGGGATAACCCCATTTAGTCACTTCTAAAGACAATCGATCCGCCTGCCGCTGCACCAGCAATTCAGGAACCACATAAGCCGTATGTCTCGGCGTGGCCACATACGGATACGGAGTCAGTGTTTGAATCGCCGCAAATGCTGCTTGTACCTGTGCGCGCTGCACCTGCCAGTGTTGCGCAATGGCTGACCAGTCATGGGCAATTAATTGGTCAAAGTCATGTTCTAAAATAGCTAGGGCTAACTGATGCGTTGGCGTAGCAGCTTTTAGTTGCATTTGTAAAATTAAACACTCTTGTAAAGATTGGGCCCCGACACCGGGTGGATCTAAATTATATAGTAGTTCTTTGGCATCCGCCAAAGCCACTGGTGTCACTTGTAATTGGTCTAACAACTGTTGATCTGATAACAATAAATAACCATGTTCATCTAAATGGGCAATCAGTTGTAAAACTAATTCCCGCAAGGGTAAGGGACGCATGGTTAAACGGATTTGCTCCAACAAATACGCTTCTAAAGTCGGCTGTTCGGTGTCCTGATTATTAAACACCGTCGCCAATTCCACTTCTTGCTTCGAAATCGTGGGATTGACATCAAACAAAGGATTGGCCATGCTTTGCTCTTGCACATACGTTATCAAATCTGCTAAGTTGGTTTGTAACATAAAAAGCGATTGCTTCATACTTTGTGTTAAAGCCAAACTATGCAATTGTTTTTGATTAATTTGATAATTTTGCTGTAAGCCCATGGTTGTACCCCCCTCATTTAATTATTATAGCCGGAATAATTATCAATTAATATGATTCTTGATAATTTTACGGATAATTAATTCCTCACGCATGCCCACTTGCGCTATTCAGCCTGGACGAGTCTCCAAAAGTCCCCTTCCAGTCCGGGTGAATCCCCTCCAATGCCCAGTACAACCATCTGTTCAGTTAAGCGCTTGGATTAACTTGATTAGGTGCTTGTTGTTTTTGGAAAAAATCCTCCAAATTGCGTGCGGCTTCCAAAGCCATCGCGGTCCGGGCTTCCACAGTTCCGGTACCCGCATGCGGAGTTAAAATTACATTATCTAATTGTAATAAAGCTGCCGGCACTTGAGGCTCCGTGGCATAAACATCCAGACCAGCTCCAGCAATAGCACCCGTTTGTAAAGCTGTAATTAAATCATCTTGTTGCACTAAGGCTCCGCGCGCCACATTAATCAAATAAGCAGTTCGTTTCATTTGGGCAAAAACGGCGGCATTAAAAACGCCCGTAGTGGCAGGAGTAGCCGGTGCATGCAAAGTTAAAACATCCGCCGTTTGAACCAGAGTATCAAAATCCACATACTGGACATTCAATTGCTGTTCTTGGGATTGAGCTAACCGCTGGCGATTGTGATAACAAATCCGCATCCCGAAAGCTTGTGCTAACTGCGCGACCGTTGTCCCGATCCGTCCCATGCCGTAAATCCCTAAGACTTTGCCGGCTAAACTCATGCCCATATTGGTTTGTTGATCAACATCGGGCCATTTGCCCATACGCAAGTTGTGATCATAAAAATGTAAACGCCGCACAGTCGCCAACAATAAAGCCAGGGTCATTTCCGCTGTGGGTTGGCGGACGCTTTGCGGACAATTGGTAACTACAATCCCTTGATTGCGGGCATAGTCTACATCGACATGATCAAATCCCACACCATTGGTGGTAATAATTTTTAAATTGGCTCCGGCGGCAATTAGTTCGCGATCAGCTTGTAAACCGGTTAATAACAATCCCTCATAAGCCGCCAAATGCTGTAAGACCCAAGTTCGCGTAGTCAACTCCGGATCATAGGTGACTGCAAAATGCTGCCGTAAACGCTCTACTCCTGCTGCGGGAATCGGACCCGTAATTAAAATTTTCGGTAAGTGCATGAATGAAAGCCCTCCTTTTGATGAATTATCAATAACCTATTGCATACCTTAACACTGTTTTTTCAAAAATCAGACTGTATCGCTTGTTCTAACCAAGCAAGATTGGATCAGGGTGCAAATTTTCCGGAACCAAGGCTGTATTGCTTTGATAGCAGCATTATTGCCAAGCAGTACGATGCGTTTTGGAAATCTTTGATAAGGCAGCTTAATTTCAGCGTTCAGCTGCTGATATTGGTGCTTAAGAATTGTTCTTCTTTCGAGCAAGTCAGGCTCCTGCAGCCGATTGACGCTCCATTGCTCGCGCCCACGGGCGGATAAGTAGCGCTTCATTGAGTACTGGTCTTCGCGGGTAACTGGAACTTTTTATAAAAAAAGTTCTGAAAAGCGGATAACGCCACTTTCAGAACTATTCATGACTGCTTCAGCTCGGATTAATGTCTAAAAGCTCAGCTTAGGGTTTAAGCACCAGATGCTGATTGACAAACGCTTCCAACCCTAATGCACTGAGCTCGCGACCATAACCGGAATTTTTAACACCGCCAAATGGCATATCCGGAGTGGAGGACCAGCCGTCGTTAATAAAGGACATGCCGGTTTCTACTTTGGCTGCCACTTGAGCTGCATGTTCCACATCACCGGAAAAGACTGTGCCGCCCAGGCCATAACTGGAATTATTTGCTAAAGCAATCGCTTCTTCCTCATTGGCTACGCGATAAACGGACGCCACGGGCCCAAATAATTCCTGATCAAAAATTGGATTATCCGGTTGAATATCCGTTAAAATGGTTGGGGCAAAGAATTGTCCCGGTAAATCTACTGGCTCATTACCATAGTAAACTTTGGCGCCACCCGCCACCGCTGTAGCAACTTGTTGTTGGAGTTTAGTTTTTGCTGACTGGGATGATAAAGGTGCTAAAGTGGTTGTTTTAGCCATGGGATCGCCCATTTTAACCTGACTAAAGGCCGTTTTTAACATTTCTAAAAATTGATCATACATACTTGCTGGGACAATAAACCGCTTGGAAGAAGTGCATACTTGCCCGGCATTATATAACCGTGCTTGAGGCACGACTTGTTCTAGTTGCGACCACTTTGCATCTTCGAGAATAAGAAAAGCATCATTTCCCCCTAATTCCAAAGTGGATTTCTTTAAGTTTTGGCCAGCGGTGGCGGCAATCGAAGCACCCGCTCTTTCCGAACCAGTTACACAAACACCCGCTACTCGTGGATCCGCAATCGCCTTGGCTACTTGATCATAACTGATAAATAAATTCGTCAAGGCTCCGGCAGGTGCTCCGGCGGATTGCACCAAATCAGCAAACATTTGAACCGAAGTAGGACAAATAGAAGCCGACTTTAAAATCATTGGGTTACCCACCATCATGTTCGGAGCCAAAACCCGCACGACTTGATATAATGGGAAATTCCATGGCTCGACTGCCACTAAGACACCGGTGGCTTGCTTTAAATAGTAACCATGTTTTAATTTGGTTGTTAAAGGAACTGGCTGCAGTAACTCCGCGCCATGCTCGGCATAATACTGCATAATCCAAATACATAAATCAACTTCCCCTTGGGCTTCTACCAATAATTTGCCCATATCGTAAGTCATTGCTTCCGCCAATTGTTCTCGTTTATCTTTCATGGCCGCAGCAATTTTTTGCAAAAGCACACTGCGGGTTTGCGGTTCTTCTTGCCGCCATTGCAAATATAATTGATGACCCGTCTTTAAAGCTGCTTCCAAATCAGCATCACTTGCATTGTCATATTCTTTTAAAACTTTATTGTTATAAGGATAAATCGTTTTATAAGCCATTAGCAGTCTCCTTTGTGATCCTCTGAAATATCTCTTCTGCTGAACACTGGTTCTAACTTAATTATAGGCTGCAAACGTTTAAATAACAATCTTGTTTTCCACCTCTTTGTGAAAAAGTTTTTTCTGTAATTTAATAGACTCTCCGCGCTAGATTTAATCGTGTTTCACAATCCTTGATCGTTAAATCACTAACTAGCAGAAATTATCATTTATTTTGACTCTTTACGCCAAGGCGGCCATGACTACTTCCCGACTAGCACTGGTAGGCGCCCCCCAGTTCAAAAAAAAAACCAATTTCATTTTGGCTGAAATTGGTTCTACAAATAATTTTTTTATTATTCTGACGCGTCAATTGGGCGTTGCACAGTGATGATGACCCCGGCTAACCACAATAAAATTGCTATCACAATATAGGCCCCAAACACTAAAAACCATGAGTGCGTAGCACTGCGGACGACTCCCGATAATGCTGGGCCCACCGCTGCCAATAAATAACCCACTGACTGGGCCAAGCCGGACATTTCCGCAGTTTGCCAAATCGTACTGGTTTTACGCTGGAAGAAAACCACTGCTAGGCTGAAAGAAGCTCCAGAAGCAATGCCCATTAAAATGGCCAATAACGTGTTAAACCATAAATTATGCTGAGAAACCAATAATAATGTCAGACCTAAGGCAATTCCGCCACCAATTAAAGTGGAAATAGCCGCCATGCCGGATTTTTTTCGTGCAACTACGGGAGTTAACAAGGCTAAGGGCATACCACATAGTTGAAATAAAGTTGCAAACATCCCACTAGTGGCCGCAGAAAAACCCGCCTGAGTCCAATAAACCGGCAGCCAAGTTAACAAGGAATAATAAAGTAGTGATTGGGCCCCAAAAAAGAAAGTAATTAGCCAAGTTAATTTAAACCGATAAAGTCGCCACGGCGATTTTTGCGAATGCTCTGGAACATTTTGCATCACCGCATCTTGTTTGGACCAACCCCAAAAGACCCGAATCCAAACTAATAAAGCAGTTAAACTAAGCAGCGAGATCACACTAATGCCCACAGACAAATTGGTGGCTTTGACTAGGGGAGCTGAAATCCCAGTTCCTAAAGAAGCAATCAGTCCCATGATAAAAGTATATAAACTTGTTAAAATGGTCGTTTTTCGGGGAAAAAACTGTTGAATAACAGCTGGTAACAATACATTACCACCGGCAATACCGACACCAATCAACACAGTTCCGGCTAATAGCCAACCTGTTTGGGTCAGACTACGCAAATAACAGCCAATAGTCAAAATAATTAAACTGACTAAGAGGACACGTAAATTACCCCAACGCCTACTCCACTGGGCAATGACCGGTGACAGCAGCGCAAACATAATTAAAGGAATGGTTGTCAACAAGCCACTCATACTGGTGGCAAAACCTAATTGTGACTGCAACCACGGCAAAATAGGCGGCATCATAGTAATCGGCAAACGTAAATTAGCAGCAATAAGTAAGATTCCGGCAGCAAGCCAATAATATTCTTTCTTTTTCAATGTTTCTACTCTTTTCTATGTTACCCAAAAATTTTATGCTTTTTTCCTAATAAAAAAGGAAGTAACAGTCAATTTTAAGCACAATTATTCTACCTAGGCAAGGTCTTGGCCAAAAAAAATAAAAATCGGCGGTTTTTTTCTGAAACTCACCTTGAAATTTGCCTCATCTTTTTAGTACCCAAATCTTTCCAGAATTGAAAAAAACCGCACTTTTTGAAAAGTGCGGTCGTAAATCCCAGCTGACTCTATTCAATTCGACGCGAATACTGTGCCGGGACTTGCGCAATAATCGGATCCAATTGGCGCAATGCAAAAATTGACAAGCGATGCATCGCCCGGGAGGCCATGGTATAAATCAATTGACGTTCTTGAGAGTCAAAAACCCCGGCACTGGCGTCCCACATAATTACAGCATCAAATTCCAAACCCTTAGCCAGATAAGCGGGAATGACTAAATCCCCGGCTGCTAAGCGTTGATTTTCCGATTTAATTAAGGTCGTCGGCACTGATTGTTGCTGTAACTGTTGCTGTACTTGTTGGGCTGCTACTAAATCGCGCGTAATAATGGCACTCGCATAAGAACTTTGTTTATTAACTTTCAACTGTTGAATCACCGCTGCCAGCAGCTGCGAAGAAGAAGCAGTGATTTGGATGGTTGGTAGTTCTCCAGGCCGATTAAAAGGCACAATCTTTTCTCCACTAACCAATAAATGCTTGGTAAATTCTGTAATTTGTTTAGTGGATCGATAAGAATGGGTCAATTGAACTACCCGCGTCTTCTCTGCCGCAAAGAGACGCGCAATTTCGTGCAACAACGAGGGCGCATTATCCTTGACTAAAATAGCTTGATTTAAATCACCTAATAATGTATAGCGGGCCCGTGGAAAATTATACTTGAGATAAGCCAATTGAAATGGCGTATAATCTTGAATTTCGTCCACAAACACAAATTTCATACTTAAGTCACCGTGATGGCCGGTAATTAAATCGTACAAATATAAATAAGGTGAAATATTAGCTAGACTAATTTGCTTTTGGGCTAACTGCTGTTCAAATTGTTGCACGTAAGCCTGCCATTGTTGCTCTGTTATCGCAAACTGCTTTAAATCTACTAGTTGCGGGATCGCTTTTAAAAATTGGCGATAGGAAGCCGAAATATTAATAAAATTATAACGATGAATTTTGCGGGCTACCGGCTGCAGGGCCGCCACGACAATTTTGCGGGCCAAAAACTTTTCTTCGGCGGCTCCGCTTTTGAATTCTTGATCAGGATGATCATATAAAGCTTGTAATTGTTCCTGACTCAAACTTTGAATGGTTTCTTGGACCCATTTTTTCCGCATTTCGGAATTGATCCGCTGATTTAACAGCTTCAATAATGCATTTTGGGTAGCATCAATGCGATTACCCAACTTGTATTGTGGGCCAAAACTATAATAAATTTCGGCAATTTTACTCTTCGAAATGAGTACCCGCTGGCGAAAAGAGATATCCCGGAAAAAAACTCCGCCGGTAGCTAAAATTTTGGCATACTGGGTTTCCAATTGAAAAAAGGTTAAGCCGATAACTAAATGCAAAACCTGGGCTTGTTGATGATCCAGCACGGTCTCAAATTGGGCTTGCAAACTCTCTAATTGCAAGTGGGGCAACCGACGCGCCACATACTGGCTATAAGTCATCTGCACCATGTTTTGTTCGCCCATTTCCGGTAACACTTGACTTACATAATCGTTAAACAACATATTAGGTGAAAATAATAATACTTGTCCGGAGGTCAACTTCTTGCGGTAACGATATAACAAATAGGCTACCCGCTGCATAATGGCCGAAGTTTTTCCTGAGCCGGCCGCTCCTTGTACGAATAATAAATCCGAATCTGTATCCCGAATAATTTGGTTTTGTTCTTGTTGAATGGTGGTTACGATGCTTTTCATTTTCGTACTGGATTTTTCATTTAAAACTTCCAGCAGCATCTGATCCCCAATAGTTTCTTGTGTATCATATAAAGTCTGAATCTGGCCGTGCTTGATAATAAACTGACGTTTTAAAAACACATCCACGGCTTGCTCGCCATCGGGAGTTTGATAGGTTATTCGGCCCAAATCGCCGTCATAATAAATCGAAGAAATTGGTGCCCGCCAATCATAGACTAAGAAATGGTCGTGTTGATCCGTAAAAGATCCCAGTCCGATATAGATGGTTTCTTCTTTTCCCGCGGGGAGTTCACGAAAATCGATTCGGGCAAAATAGGGATTGTCTTCTAGTTTTTTTAAGACATTTAATTGTTGCTGCGAGCGTTGCCAAGCATTATTGCGTTCAGCCAGCATTTGTTGCTGTTGATGAATAGATAAAGCCCCCGCCATTGAAATGCCGTCATCACCTAAGCCGACATGGACATCGTCGCCGAAAGTTTGATCAATATTTTGCATATCTGACTTTGCTGTTGCAATGCTGGTTTGTAATTTTTGCTCTGCTTGTTTAATTTGTTGAATCACTTCAGTTAAGTGCCGCTGTTCTTGCTGCCTTGTCTGAGTGTCAGTCATAAGTCTGTCTCCGAATCTTTTAAAAATATTAATCAATAATTTTAGCATATTTTAGACTCAGAATCATAAAAAACTAAGATATTGGAAAGAATATCTTAGTTTTTCTGGTAGATTTTTCAAAAATTAGCGGTCAGTTTCTAAAAATTTAGTTAAAAATACATTCGCTACACCCATCAGCGTTGTCAAAATTAATAAAAAGAAAACGTTAAGCCATAAATAAACCCGATCGACACTCACTCCGGCTAATTGGAAACTCGCAATCTTGAAGAGCCGCAAGAGTCCGCCGACTAAATAAACTACTGCGAAAATAGCCACCAAATAGACTACCAATTTGACTATCCGTTGCCGGCCGCCGGGAACATAATCTAAAATGACGGTGCTAACAAAATCAATCAAATGGACAATCAGAATAAAGGCTAGTGCTGACAACAAAAAGTTAAAAATTCCGGCTACGAGCCCTTGTAATAAATCGATCCAAAAGTTAAACGTGGAAATACCACTAAACCGAAAATCGGAATAAAGCCAAGCTAAACCACAAACAATTATCCCTAGAACCAATTGCACTATGATTAAGTAAAATAATACTGTTATGCTATTTAAAATAATCGTTGTGTATAAACGTGCTTCCGTGATGGGCACAAGGCGAAAGCGATTGGCGTGCATTTGATTTTTAGTCGTTACAGCCAACATGGCAACGCAAGATATAATCGTGATAAAACCGACTAAGGCCACCAAGCCCGCTAAGACTACCGTCCAACGAGACCGGACATAGCTGGATAGGATTAGCGTCATCACAAAAGAAATAATAATGCCTAAAAAATCAAAAAAGATGAGCTGATTAACTAATTTAAACTGATGCAAAAAATTGACTTTAAACATTTGTTGAAAATTTGTCAAGAATCATAACCTCCTCATTAGCACTCAGGCTAAACCAAGCCTTCACCGAACTGCTTGCAACTGATCAGCCATTACCGCTATTACCCAGCCAAATTGAAGAATTTAACCTCCAGCTTTAAAAAACTTAGCCTCAATTCGTACAGCCTAGGCCACCTCTTAATCATGATGAATAAAGCGGCTGGTGCAGAGCTGCTCATTTTTGGACATCGTCTTCAGGAAGAGTATCATAAATGCTTTCAAAATACTCTTCAACAGAGCAATGTTCTTGCTCGACTAATTCATCAGTGGAGCGGCAATCAAAAATAGTTTGATCCTTAATAATCACTAAAGTATCCAAAATGTTTGTAATTTCTTCTAAATGATGGCTGCTGATAATCACCGTCGAGGATTGGTCGACCCAATTAAGCATACCGCGCACAATTTTTTTGCGGCTCATTACATCAATGCCACTAAACGGCTCATCTAATAAATACAAAGGAGCCTTGCGCGCCAACGTTAACGCAATCATTAAACGCTCGCGCATCCCTTTTGATAAACTGCCCAAGCGTTTCGTGCCCGTTAAATTCAAAAACTCGGCTAATTCTTGGTAACGCTCGGAATCAAAATCGGGATATACCAGTCGATAAAAAAGTTGAATATCTTTAATCGAGGTTGAATCTTTAAAGCCTCGTAATTCATCCGAATAACTGACAAAACTTTTTCGGGCTACATCAGCCGGCTGACCGTTGACCACAATTCCCCCTTGATAACCTTTGGCGACACCCACAATCAGTCGCATTAAGGTAGTTTTGCCGGCACCGTTAGCGCCAGCCAAGCCCACAAAATGGCCCTTATCCAAGCTCAAATTAACATTTTTTAAAATCGTTTGATTATTTTTACGATATGTCAAATCATTAATTTGTAAAATTTTGGTCATCCAAACCCATCCTTTCTTGAGTATATAGTTTCAGATAGTGAGCAATTTCTTGGTTACTTAAGCCCATAGCTTGTAAGCTCTCATCCATATTTTCCAGGGTTTGATGAATAAGTTGTGCTTTGAGTTGAGCCACTAAATGTGCATCAGTAGTCACAAAATTACCCCGACCACGTTTGGTAAAAATTATTTGCTCTTGCACTAATTCATTTAATGCTTTTTGAATAGTATTAATATTAACTTCTAACTGTAAGGATAAATCTCTCACGGACGGAATTTTGGTACCTAGCGGATATTCACCTGAAATAATTTTACGGTTAATGAATGTCTTTATTTGCAAATAAATCGGAATATTATCCTTAAATTTCACGTTCAATACCCCCTATCTGTGCACTACCCTACTATAACACTAGAGCAGGAAAAGTCAAAAAAAATTTTATAACGGTTGACAATTAATGAAAGCCCCGTTAATATGATTAGAAAATTATTAAAGAAATTAATTTTGATGGTGATTTTTATTATTTTCAGGAGGCGCTTATGTCACGAACTAAAACTTTGAGCTCGCTGTTAGTGATTGGAATGGCGTTAGTGTTATCAAGCTGTTCCAATTCCAAACAAACTCAGAATAAAGATAATCAACAAGCCGCCATTATGGTCAATATGGATCTAATGTCATTAGATATTTCTAATGGTGGTGGAACCACTTGGGAGGCTTTGAATAATAGCATGGAGGGACTTTATAAAATTGACCACCGGCAACAACCAGTGCCGGCGATCGCTACCAAAATTGTTCAGCCAACCGATAATCAACAAACCTATACTTTCAACTTGCGGCCCGATGCCAAATGGAGTAATGGCGACCCTGTGACCGCTAACGATTTTGTAGCTGCTTGGAGACGTTCCGTCCAACCCACAGCTAAATCAGGTTATAGTTACATATTTTCAGGAATTCAAAATGCGGATGCCATTTTAGCTGGTCAAAAAAAACCCCGTGATCTAGGGGTTACGGCTTTAGGAGCTCATAAACTCCAAGTTAAATTAGATCATCCTATGCCCTACTTTAATAAACTAATGGCGCTACCAGCGTTCTTCCCTGAAAGCCATAGCGCCTTACAAAAATTTGGGGCACGCTATGGTACTAAATCACAATATCTATACTTTAATGGTCCTTTTAAAATCACGGATTGGGACGGCGCCAGCAACAGCTGGGTTTTCCGAAAAAACAAATATTACTATGATCGCCAAGATATTAAACTAGCCGCGATCAAATGCTTAGTGATTAAAGATTCCAATACGGCCCACGAATTATTTGAACAAAATAAACTGGACGACGCCAAAATCAATGGCGTTGTTGCCAAAGGCTTACAAGGTAATAAAAACTTGACCAATGTCCACAAGGGTGGAACTTACATTTTACGAGCTAATCTGCGTAATGGTCGCCCATTAGCGAATACCAAAATGCGCCAAGCACTGAGTTTAGCGATTGATCGTCGCAGCTTAACGAAAGATATTCTCGCAGATGGCTCGGTACCTGCTTACACTTATACCTCCAAAAATGTTGCCCGTGATCCGATCACGAAAAAAGATTTTGGCAGTGAAACGCAACCGACAGAAAAACATAACGTCACCCTTGCCAAAAAATTGTGGAATCAAGGACGTCAAGAGGCTCATTTACAAGGTACTGTCCACTTAGAACTCAGCGGCAATGATGATGCGATCACCAAACACGTAGCCGAATTTTTACAGTCAGATCTGCAAAAAGCTTTGCCCAAATTAAAAGTAACTATGAAAAATGTTCCCGACAAAACCGTTACGACAGCTGTCCGTCAAGGCAACTTTGATGCCCATCAAACTTTATGGTTAGCGGACTTTTCCGATCCAATCAGTTTTATGGGGACGGCCACCAGCAACAGCACTAAAAATGACGGTCATTACCAAGATCCGACTTTTGATCAGCTCTATCAACAAGCCAATACTAATGCTACCAACCCGACTCAATACTGGGCTTTATTACGGCAAATGGAACAGCGGCTGAACGAAACGGTTCCGAATATTCCCCTCTACCAAATGGTAGAAAGTCATCTAGTGAATCCCCACTTTAAAGGCGTTGTTCGCCATCCGGTGGGCTTAGATGATTATACAAGAGCTTACTTGACAAAGTAAACTAAACCGAGCGCCCGATAGGGTGCATGCTGGTCAGTAGTTCAGCCGCTTTAGGTTGAAAACACTCTTGCTAACAAAAAAGCACTCTTTTTGAAAACAACTCGCCAGAAGAGTGCTTTTTTTGTGGCCTACGTAAAAAACTAATCCTACCCTCAGCGGGTAGCAAGATGGTTTTTAAATTTATTGCTAAACTGAATGCGGAATACAAAATTTCTACCTCTATTATAGTCTGAGTGCTTCTCATTTGAGAATGGTCTTATTCAACGCCATGTGCCGACGCAACTTTTGGTATGATAGGAAGTAAGAAAAGGAGGATGATTATGAAACAAGGAACGACGATTATTACTTTAGACAACGGCTATCATTTATGGACCCGTACCGTTGGGACTGGAGATATCCACTTATTATGTCTACACGGTGGCCCTGGCGGAACTCATGAATATTGGGAAAATTTTGGGGACGAACTGGCCGATTTAGGTGTCCAAGTTTCTATGTATGATCAACTGGGCTCTTTTTACTCCGATCAACCGAACTATCAAGATCCCGAGATTGCTAAAAAGTATTTAACTTACGACTACTTTTTAAGTGAAGTCGAAGAAGTACGCCAAAAATTAGGTTTGGATAATTTTTATTTAATTGGTCAATCTTGGGGTGGGGTCCTGGTTCAACTTTACGCTGCCAAGTATGGACAACATTTAAAAGGTGCCATCATCTCGAGTATGGTGGATGAAATTGACGATTACGTCAAACATGTTAATCAATGCCGCCTTCAAACTCTCGGTCCTGATAAAGTCGCTTATATGCAAAAAATTGAAGCCACCAATCAATTAGCCGACCCCACCTATCAAAGTTATGTGGAACAATTGAATCAAGAATACGTTGATCGCAAACAACCCGAAGCTATTCGCCACTTAGTTCCCACGATGGCGACTGATGTTTATAACGTTTTTCAAGGGGACAACGAATTTGTGATTACCGGCAAACTCAAAGATTGGCATTTTCGTGAGCACTTACAGGAAATTACAGTGCCTACTTTATTAACCTTTGGCGAACATGAAACTATGCCTCTAGAGACTGCCAAAATAATGGAAGCCAAAATTCCACATGCCCGTTTAGTAACCACTCCAAACGGCGGCCATCATCATATGATCGATAACGCTCCTGTTTACTTTGAACATCTGAAACAATTTATTTCTGATGTTGAAAATGGCACCTTTAAGGATTAATCCCCAAAAGCTCCCCCCCGTTGCAGTCAACGAGGGGGGTTTTTATCAGTTGAGACCATCCAATGGGCTAATAATCATGACTTATAATTCGGTCGTATTGGTATATTTTAAAGCATTACGCAAAACTTTTAAATTAGGCAAAGTAACTTTACTATCCTGATACATAACTAACGTAAATAGCAGATCAATCAAGAGAATCTGCGTTATTCGACGGGAATATACCGGGACATCATTATATTCAAACTCATCAGTCAACGACAAAAAGTAATAATCAGAAGCCTGAGTCAGCGGCGTATCATCAAAACTTGTAATGGTCACAATCTTTGCTTGTGTTTCTTTGATTATGTTGACAATTCTTTGAATATCTTGATTAATTCCGCTATGTGAAATAATGATGGCACAATCTTGCGAGGTCATTTTGCCAGCCATAACTAATTGTAAATGGAAGTCCGGATTGAATTTTACACTGATCGGGGTCTTTAAAAAATTATTAAAAGCTTGATAAGCTACCCCTGCCGAACCACCTAAGCCAAAAAAGACTAATTCCCGCGACTTAAAAATCAACTGGGCCGCTTGATTCAGTTTTTGGAGATCTAAATTTTGGTAGGTACTTTGAATGTTATTAATATTATCTTGAATTGTTTGTTGGACAATATCTTCCATGCGGCTATGGTCATTAATGACCGTCGAAAAATTTTGATTGGAATTACTTAATAAGACCGACAGTTCTTTAAAACCACTTAAACCTAAATCTTGGGCAAACAAGGAAATGGTGCCCACAGAAACCTGACATTTCTCGGCAATTTCCGAAATGGTTTCTTTTTTAGCTTGTTCAGTATGTTCGAGTAAATAATAGGCTACTCGTTTCTTTTTGGCACTCAGGGAAGCTAATTTAGAATTGATTTTAACTTTCAGTTCATTTGACATCGTTTTCGTATCCTTTAATTAAAAAATTTCAATTATTCATATTGACAAACTAAAAAATTTTAATATATTTAATTTAGATATCATCCTGATAGAAGATAGCATAATGTTAATTTTTATAGTTATCAACTGTTAGAAAATATTAATTCGTTGCGACATAGTATATTGCGCACATCACTGGAGGAACATCATGAATGAAGAAGTAGGCTTGATCAGAGTCGACAGCCGCTTGTTACATGGACAAGTAGTTACCCGCTGGATCAAACAAGTTGAGGCGCAGCAAGTGATCATTTTAGATGATAACCTTGCCCAAGACGATTTTATGATCGAAGTTTTCAAAATGGCGGCACCGGAAGGCGTTGAGTTAATTGTCAAACCGATCGACGCTGAGAGTATTCAATTTTTAGGCACTAGTTCCTTAAAAAATTCGATTATTCTGTTTAACAGTATTCCGTCACTCATCAAAGCCTTTCAATTAGGGCTGCCCTTCACCGATGTCCAAATTGGCGGCATTGGTGGCGGTAATAACCGGACTGTGGTTTACAAAAATATTACCTTGACAGCCGAGGAATACGAAGAGCTTAAGCATTGGCAAGACCAAGGCAAGCATATTTACTTACAAACTGTTCCGGAAGATAAAGAAGCCAGTTTAGAAAGTATCGCTAAAAAGTTTAAAAGTTAATACATTGGAGGTTGCAAGATATGACAATCTTTCAAGCAATTATTTTAGGAATTTTATTTTGCTTTTGTCGTATGGGTATTCTTTATACATGGCCTAAAAATATTGTTCTTTTTGGAGCCTTGCTTATTGGGATCGTTTTAGGAGATGTACCGCGAGCAATGATTATTGGGGCTGCGATCCAAGCTTTATATATTGCGGTTATTCAACCGGGCGGTAATATTCCAACCGATGAAGTGCTAGCTACCTTTGTGGCAGTTCCATTAGCCCTCCTATCTAAAATGTCCCCGGCTGTAGCAGTTAGTCTTGCGGTGCCCGTGGGTTTGTTGGGCGTTTTGTTGGATTATATTCGCCGGACAATTAATGCTGTTTGGGTACATATGGCTGATAGTTACGCGGAAAAGGGCAATGCTAACGGTGTAATGCGGGCACATTTATTGTATCCGCCGCTTTCATTAATTTTTATTTACATCATTCCCGTATCTTTAGCTGTCTATCTCGGACCGCATGCAGTTAATACTTTCATGAAAGCCGTCCCTGCTTGGATCATGGAAGGTTTGAAAGTCACCGGTAGTGTTTTACCGGCCTTAGGTTTTGCCATCACCATTTCAGTTATTGGTCGTAAAGATTTGATTCCTTACTTTATCTTTGGTTTCTTTTTCTTCCAATATGCTTCCAAAATCAACATGATTGCCTTGGCTTTATTTGGTGCTTTTTTGGCTTTCTTACACATTACTTTTACCAAGAACAAAACCGAATCCGCTGCCAATGCCGCCCAAGATGCCCAAATGGTCGCTAATAACAAAAAGTTACTATCTAAAAAAGATTTAGTGAAATCGTGGATGTTGTGGCTCGGTACTTGTGAATTGTCTAATTCGTATGAACGACTTCAAAGTTTATCCTTTGCCGCTTGCCTCTCGCCTATTTTAAAGAAGTTATATAAAGACAGCGAGCAATTATCTGCTGCTTTAAAGCGCCACTTAACCTTCTTTAATACCGAAGGTATTTGGGGCAGTATTATTCCGGGCGTTGTCATTTCCATGGAAGAAGAAAAAGCCCAAGGTGCAGAAATTACGGATGAAATGATCACGGGTTTGAAAACCGGAATGATGGGTCCCTTAGCAGGTATCGGCGATACGGTTGATTGGGGTACTATCCGGCCAATTGTCGTGGGTTTGTTTTTACCGTTGGCTTCAGCCGGTAGCTGGTTAGCTGGTATTGGACCCTTTATCATCTGCAGTACGATTTCCACAGTTATTAGTTATTACTTGTGGAATTTTGGTTACAGTTTTGGGAAACGCAGTATTTTACAAGTTTTGAAAAACGGTAAAATCAATCAATTTATTACTGCCGCCGGCGTTTTAGGAATGTTCATGATGGGAGTCTTATCGGCCCAATACGTCAAGCTCTCACTGAAACCTAAAATTCAGGTTGGTAAAGCCGTGAAACCGATTCAATCATACTTTGATCAATTAATTCCCGGACTTTTACCAATTGCAATTGTTTTCTTAATTTATTACTTAATCACTAAGAAAAAAGTAAAATATACTACTATCTTAATTGGTGTTTTAGTTTGCTCCTTACTAGGTGCTGCTATAAAACTCTTTTAAAATGTGGCTTGCAGAAAAGAGAAGATAGACTTTATGGAAGAACAAATCATTGCGACAATTAATCAAACCGTGGATCAAAAAAAGGCCGGATTATTTGCACTGAGTCAAGATATTCATGATCATCCGGAATTAGGCTACCATGAATTTCAAACAGTACAAAAAATTCTCACTTATTTGCAAGAACAAGGAGTCCAAGGACAGGATAACTTTTTTGATATTCCGACTTCTTTTCACGCAACTTATGGAGAAGGTCATCCGAATTTTGCTATTTTAGCGGAATATGACGCCCTGCCGAAAATTGGCCACGGCTGTGGACATAACGTGATTGCTACGGCAGCGATTGGAGCCTTTTTAGCCTGTCAAACAGCCATGCAAAAATACCACATTGCTGGACAAGTAACTCTCATGGGCACCCCGGCCGAAGAAGGCGGCGGTGGCAAAATTAAATTATTAGATCGGGGCGCTTTTCAAGATATTGATGCGGCTACCATGGTGCATCCCACATCTGGTACTACCCGAATTGCCGGCCGGTGCACAGCCACACACGACATGACCATTGAATATCATGGACAAGGTGCTCATGCTGCCAGTCAGCCCTTCAAAGGTAAAAATGCGCTGGATGCTGCGACATTATTTTTCACTGCGGTCGGACTACTGCGTCAACAACTAACATCGGATGTTCGTTTATCCGGTATTTTGGTAGATGGCGGTAACGTGACTAATGTAATTCCCGATTACACCAAGATTAAATATAGCTTACGGTGTTTAGAAGAAAGTGAATTGCCGGGACTCATTACTAAGATTAAAAATTGTGCCCAAGCAGCAGCCTTAGCTACTGGCTGTGAAGTTCAAATTACGGAAAAAAGCGGCTATGGAGCCCGGACTTATAATCAAACTTTAGGTAATATCTGTCGCACAGCTTTGGAAGATTTAGGAGAACCGGTACTAGCCGGATTCCCTGATGATTTTGGTTCCACAGATTTCGGTAATATTAGTCAAGTTATGCCTACCACAAATCCGTATTTTAGTTTGCATAAAACACGGCTATCACTGCATACAGCTGAATATGAAAAATTAGCAGGTACCGAGGTGACCCATAAGGCCATTACGCGTGCGGCTAAGGCTATGGCCAGAACCGTGATCGAATGCCTAGTAAATCCGGAAATTTTAAAACAAGCTCAAGCAGAAAAATCTGCAGCGGCTAATTTAGATGAACGACCACGTTAAGTCTTTGATTATGGATCTTTTCCAATATATATAAAGCGAGCAGGTAGTCTCCACTATCTGCTCGCTTTCTTTTGACCACTATCATTTAAAAAACTTAAAATCTTCAGTCACAATTCTGCAATCAGCAGAGTTGTTCTATAGAATTCCAGTCTGCAAAGCCATAAAAATCGTCACAATCAACAAATCTGCACTACCACCCAGACTTAACTGCCGTCGATCAAACTCAGCATTTAACTTTTGGAGAAATTGCTTTCCTTGCGCAGTTTGACTGCCACCTAAAACAAAATATTGCTCCACTTGATTTTGAATCCAAGTCAGAATCTGGGGATCTTGTGCACGGTGAACTAAATTCGAATCTTGACTATGACCGGCAATGATCATTAAAGTATCCAGTAAGCGCTCATTTAAAGTCCCGGTGGCTTGACGCAGCATCGGTAACCCACAGTTAAATACCGTAGGAAAACCTGCTGCCGCTTCACCGCGAGCCCCAGTCAAATGATACTGTTGAAATTCTCTTTGACCGGCAGTTAATTGCTCGGGGGACAAAGAAGCCACCTGACTAAAATCTGCGGTCAATAGATCGGTCAGCATGCCCTGTACAACTTTTGAAAAACCTGATTGCGGGCGATCAATTAAATAGGCCCTTGCGGCGACGGCAATCCCTAGAGAAAATATCGCCCCTTTATGGGTATTAACGCCGCGGGTTTGCCGCAACATTGTCTGTTCCGCTTGAATACCATAGCTTCGCAATTGATTAAACAATTGCGGTAAGGCTGTAGATTGTGCTGTTAAGCCTGCTTGAGCACACTGCTGCAAGTAAGGCCGCAAACTTTCGGCACTATCAATAAATAAAAAGACATCCATATCGCCATGGGGTCCTGCTGATAACGGATCCACTAAACCGGGTTTGGGATTAACGCTGACTTCATACAACATTGCTTTGACAGCATCTGTGACAATCTGAGCTATTTGATCTTTCACCTTTGGGTCCTAACTTTGTTCTTGTAGGAATAATTGACTAATCCATAATTGTAATTCCTTAATACTATGTTGGCGAGAACGCGCACATTGTTTGGCCGGACGCGGGCAAATTAGGCAACGTCGACTAGGCAACTGTAAATCTTGACGGCTGAGATGTACGTCGGGTGCTTTTAAAACATCAATATCAAATAACCGGCCTAAAGTATCTTGCTCTTCAAAAACAATGGCCCGTTGTTTCACAGCGACCGCCTCTTGCGTTGTCCAATAGAGAGCCTCATTGCCACTAGGACAATTCCACTCCACCACTAAGTGCAAAGCAGGCTCCCCTTGTAGCCAGCGAGACCGTCCTTGATTAAATAAAAAGTTTAATGCTAAATTATTTTTAATAGGTCCGGGGATATTCAATTTAACGTCAATCAAGGTGGCCTGCGGACAGTGATTTAACCAATAAGTTTGGGTCGCCGCACGCAAATCCCGTTGTTGTAAAACAGCGGTAATCGTTTGCGGAATGCCCGCAGTAAATACATTATTAAGCACGCTTTTACCTTTATTAACTCCGGTCTTACCCAATTAATCCTGTACCGCCTTAATCTGATCAATGATGGTGCCATCCCGATATTCTATTAACGCTACCGTTTGCTCTGTAAAAGTTAACGGCTGGGGTTGGCCCACTTTCTTTTGGGCTAAAGCTTGTAATTCAGCGATACTTAAAACCGGTACTCCGGGTATTTGTTGCAGCGCAGCCATTAAATCGGAACGTCGCGGATTGATTGCAATGCCATATTCGGTCACCACCACATCAATGGAATCTCCAGGAGTCACAATTGTAGTGACTGCTGGCACGATGGTGGCAATACGTCCGCGCACCAAAGGAGCACAAATAATCGTTAATTTGGCATGAGCAGCATCCTGATGACCACCAATGGCTCCGCGAATGACGCCATCCGAGCCGGACATTACGTTGACATTAAACTGCGTATCGACTTCCAGGGCACTTAAAATGGCGATGTCCAATTGATCAACCATAGCGCCTTTATTATTGGGATCCGCGTACCACGAAGCATCAATTTCTTGTTGCTTGGGATTGGTTTGCATAGATTCCGCGGCCCCGCGATCAAAATCTTGGACATCCATAATTTTACGGACAAGACCTTCATTTAACAAATCAGTAGTCGGTTTGGTAATCCCACCTAAAGCAAAAGCTGCCTGAAAATGATGATCTAACATCGATTGACGTAAATAGCGGGTTACGGCTAACGCAGCTCCACCGGACCCCGTTTGAAAGGAAAAACCATCCTGAAAATAGGGTGAATGTGTAATCACTTCATTCACCAAAGAAGCAATTTTGAGTTCTTTAGGGTCTTTGGTAAATCGCGTCGCTCCGGAACCGATTTTATCAGGGTCACCCACCTGCGCCACGGGAACAACGTAGTCGACTTGAGTCTGTTTAATCGAAGCAGGAGTATTGGGATAAGCAACCAGGTTATCTGTCAATAACACCACTTGATTCGCATATTGGGCATCCATTAAAGCGTAACCCAAAGAACCAAAAACTGCTTGTCCGGCCATACCGTTGGCATTTCCTAAGCGATCGGCATTGGGTACCCCTAAGAAAGCCACATCAATTCGCAGATCGCCATCCTCAATCGCCCGCGCCCGGCCACCATGGGATCGAAAAATGACCGGATTTTTTAAGTGCCCGTGCGAAACAAAGTCGCCTAAAGAACCGCGCATGCCGGAGCTCGTAATTTGTGTCACTGTCCCCTTTTGAATGGCTTCAATGACAATGTCATTCATGACATCAGTCAATGAAGATGGGGCTAAGGTTAAATCTTGAATCCCCGCGTCAATAATTACGCGCATAACTTGATTAAACACAAAATCTCCATTACGAAAATGATGATGAAAAGAAATAGTCATTCCATTATGAACCAGCTTGGGAACTAATTGTTCCAAAGAATCAACTACTTTACCATCGCCAGTGGAAACGTGCACTTTGGGAGCCACTCGTTGGATCACGGGATTACCAGTTTGGGAGCTTTGATATCCTTGGTAATCCCATTTTTGCATCCACTTCTCCGGCAACTCGCGATTCACATTATTTTTCAAGATAATTGCCCTCCTCATCCACAATATGTGATGCTTGTGCTAATTTCATAACTCGTTGTGCCCGCAAAGCCACCGGTCGATCGATCATTTGACCATCTAAAGCCGCTACCCCCGAACCTTGAGCATGGGCTTGTTGAATAGCTTGCAAAACACTTTTAGCATGATCAATTTCCGAATGTGTGGGCGCATACACTTGATTGACCATAGGTATTTGACGCGGATTAACTAGCGATTTACCATCAAAACCTAATTGATGAATATAACGGGTTTCGCGATAGAAACCTTCGGTATCGTTCATATCCGTGAAGACCGTATCAAAAGCGGCAATCCCCGCTGCCCGAGCCGCATGCAAAACCATATTGCGGGCAAATTCTAATTCGGCGCCATCCGGATAGCGATGAGTCTTCATATCTGTCGTATAATCTTCCGCCGATAAAGCAATGCCAATCATTCGTGAAGACGCAGCAGCAATCGCCGGTGCATTTAAAACTCCCTTGGCACTTTCAATTGCCGCCATCAAATGTGTGGACCCTATCGGGCGGCCAAATTCTTTTTCGGCTGCTAGTACATCTTGTTCCAGTTGTTGAATCATGGCGGCTGATTCAGTTTTCGGCAAGCGAATGACATCAATTCCGGCTTTAACCATGGCTTTAATGTCATTCGTATAAAAATTTGTATCCGCACCATTAATCCGGACTACTAATTCGGCCGTGCCATAATCTTGGGTTTGAAGTGCTTCATAAACCAAATTTCGGGCAGCATCTTTTTCCGCCAGGGACACCGCATCTTCTAAATCAAACATAATAGAATCTGCCCCATAAATACCAGCGTCTTTAACCATCGATGGATTATTGCCTGGTACAAACATCATTGTTCGACGCAGCCGTTCTTGTTCTGCCACCATTTAAAGCACCTCCCAAGCGGGCGTGTCTGTAGTTTGGCAAGCACGTTGGGCCGCGGTAATTGTCCGGGCTTTAATGACACAATCCAGTGCGCCTTTATCTACCGCTTTCACGTTAACTTGCGATAAACCTAATTGTTGCAACGTGGTGGTAATGGTTTGGCGGATTTGTGCACCAAAAACTTTTTCCACATCGGATTCTAATTCAATTTGAATTCCTTGATGACCCGCAGAAAGCATAATTTGAATATCAGAAGATTCGACGGTTCCTGCCACTGCAGTTGTTTTAATTTCCATGAATTTGTTGTCCTTTCTGAATACGCTGGTGTAATTCCTGGGCATGACGTTGAATAAATTGATAAGTAGACGGCGGCACTAAGAATGCCAGATCGTCTAATTGACCGGCGGCAATTTGTTGGCGCACCTGTGTAGCCGTTACATAATGATTCTGGTCATCCTTTTTACGATCAATTACTTTCAAGGCTACTTGGGGAGGCAATATTTCAGCTAATACTTGATTATAAATACCCGTTGTTTTGGATAATGGCTCCGTACCGACAAAACGCACCTTAATATGACAAGCAGGAGCAATAATATCGCGAAATATTTGGGCATCTAAAGTGGTTTGATATTGGATTGTTGCCTCAGTTGATGGTAAAAAATAAGCCGGAAACGTTGCATAACTGACCATGTAGTCACCGCCATTGACCACGATAACTTTTTTCAGATCAGCCGTTCCGGCTTCGACTAACTGTTGCCGTTCTGCAGTCGTGAATAAGGATGCATCGGTATTCACAACAAACACATAAACCGCATCACTGGCTTGCAAAGCCTGCTCGATGAGATAACGATGGCCCCAAGTAAACGGATTAGCATTCATGACAATGCCCGCAATGGTTGCTCCGACTGCAGCGGGAAAGGCCGGAATTTGAGCTAAATAATCATGGACGTCGGGCGTCCCCGTTTCCAGAAAAGCTGCCTGCGGCGAGCGAGTCAACTCATGAAAACCAACATGCTGAAAACTACGGGAATATTGGGGCTTAGTAAACACAAAAATGTGAAAAATCTGCTTTTGAAATAGTCGATTAGTTACCGCGCTAATAATGGTATTAAAACGCGAACCACTAACTTGATCTTCATTATTGACACCAACATATTGAATTACATTGCCCGCGGCAGAGGCCGTGGCGACTAATTGCTGATCCTCGTATAATCCCAAAGTAAAATCCAGATGCGCCACTTCTGCCGGAGTAAAATTCTGAAGGCCTAACGTCTGTAATAGTCGTTGCCAAACTGGCAACACATCCGGATTCTGTAAATCTAAAGTAACGATTTTAGCCATCGCATCACCTTCTTTTATTCATTTTCCTTTTTGCGCATACTGCGCAACTGCTTGGCTGACTGCAGCTACGACGCGTGGATCAAAGACATCCGCAATAATATGTTTTGCATCTGGTTGGGCAGTTAACTGCGCGAGCTTTTGTGCCACCAGCAACTGCAAACCATAATCCACTTGCTCCAAAGAACTCTGCAATAAGCCTTTAAATAATCCAGGAAAGACAAGCACATTGTTCACTTGATTAGGATATTTACTTGAACCCGTTGCAACCACCGCCGCCCCTGCTTGGACAGCTTTTGCCGGAGCAATTTCCGGTACTGGATTGGCAAGAGCAAAAATGATCGGTTGCTTGTTCATCTGCTGCACATCAGCTGGTTGTAAAACATTTTGATCCGATAAGCCAATAAAAATATCCTGGTGCGCGATAACATCTGTTAATGTTTGCCCTTTTTGTGCTGGTGCCGTGTGTAACTCCTGAGCTAATTGGCGTTGGTAGCGATTGTAACGTCGATCGTCCGGGGTAATGACGCCATGGATATCTACTAAGGTTAAATGCTGTACACCAATGGCATGCAATAACCGCGCCGTCGCATAGCCGGAAGCCCCGACACCATTAATAACAATGTGTGCTTGGGTCAGTTCTTTGCCAACGACTTGCACGGCATTCAACAACCCTGCCAGCACCACAATCGCCGTTCCTTCCTGATCGTCATGATACACCGGAATGGATAACGCTTGGCTTAATTTGGTTTCAATTTCAAAACAGCGCGGGGCTGCAATATCTTCTAAATGAATGCCGGCAAATGTTTGAGAAATATTTTTGATGGTGGTTACAGCTTCATCCACTGGGACTTGATCCAGGGCTAAGGGTAAGGCATTCACCTTCGCCAAATCCTTATATAAAAGGGCTTTACCTTCAATGACCGGTAAGCCGGCAGCTGGGCCCAGATTCCCTAAACCCAACACGGCTGACCCATCTGTAATGAGTACAATTAATTTCCCACTTAGAGTATATTGTCGTTTTAAGCGTGGATTTTTAGCAATTTCCTGTGATAAAAATGCTACGCCGGGCGTATAAGCTCGTGCCAAATCCTGACGATTATGCACCTCCAGTTGGGATTGAATATTCAAGACCCCTGTGTGATGGGCATGCAATTGGAAAATTCGATCCTTTTCTGTATCTGACATGGCGGCTGTACTCCTTTGAGTGAATGATTACTTTGTACAGTCAGTGTACTGCAATTTAGTAATTTTTCAAAATAATCGCTATTTTTTTAAAAATTTAAATTTAAGACCTCCACTATCCACCGATGAAACTAGCACCACGAATCATAACATGGCATAATTTAAGCCAGAGAGAAGGAAATCAAAAGTATGAAAGCCAAAGCCGATCTTATTACTCAAATAGCGCGGGACTATTACTTAGCTCAATTAACCCTTGGTCAAATCTCCCAAAAATATCAAATCAGCCGCTATTTAATCACCAAATATTTAAAACAGGCCCGCGAACAAGGAATTGTGCAAATTAATATTCAGGCTCCGATTGCTCGTAATTGGACCTTAGAATCAAAAATTAGTCATAAATTCGCTTTAGATAACGTTTTCATTATTAAAGATGCCGATTGTCTGGGTGACAGCCAGCAAAACCTGCTCACTTTTGCAGCGGAAACAATTCAAACCCAAATTGCCGCTTGTCACGTGGTCACCATGACTTGGGGTGAAACCGTGGCCCAAGTAATTAGTAAATTTCAAACCCACGTGCAAGAAGACCTTTTGTTTATCCCATTGATGGGCCAAAGTCTCAAATCTGAATCTTTTGCCGGAGCTACCCCCCTCTCCCAAAAAGCCGCGGCTAAGTATCATAGTTCATACTATACCTTGCCAGCTCCATTATATCTTCTCAACGATACTACACGCCAACAATTAGCCTTAGAGCCGGCGCTGCATGCTCCTTTGGCGGCTTTAAATCAAGCTGAGTTTTTATTTACAGGCTTGGGAACAGCTGCTTCTTTTCACAATGTGCCTTTATGGCAGCAACATCAAAGAGAGATTTTCCCAGATGTTGATTTTCAACAAGTAGCCGGCTTGCTTTTTGGACGGCCTTATGATTCGCAAGGACATATTTTAAATAAGCAACATGATAAAGCTTTTGGCGCAAGTATAGACCAAATTCAACATATTCCTCAGCGGCTAGCCATTGTTCAAAGTAAATTTAAAGTTAATGCCCTCTTAGGGGCTCTAAGAGGACATTTATTAACCGAAGTCATTATGACTGAGGCTGTAGCCCAGCGGGTGTTGGCGGTGGGATAATTCATTTTAGCTGTCGTAAAAACTGCTGCAACTGCCTTTGAAAGGCTTGCGGACATTCGGTCATAGGTAGATGCCCACTATGTTCAATCACACAATGGTGGCCTTTGGGCGCTAGAGCCGCTACGACGGGACCAAAGCGCGGTGCAAAAAAGGGCGATTGTCCGCCATTGACCACTAAAAATGGACACTGCAAATGGATAATAACATCGCGCCAATCCTGTAAAGCATGATCCAATAAAAAGGGATAGTTTAGCTCGGGATCATATGGATGGCTAGCTTGTAAGGCTCGATTTTGATAATAAACCGAATCCGGTAAATTTTGCACTGTTGCCCGGCCAAAAGGCGCTTGCAAGAGAGTAAAAAAATTATTTTGCGTTAAATTTTTAAAACCATAAGGCCAACGTGCATCATTGATCATCTTCGGACTTTGATCGATATCAATTAAGGCTTGCATCTGCCGGGTGCCAAAAAGACTGGCATACGCCCACCATGTTGCCGCGCCCATTGAGTGCCCGATACCAATAAAATTGGCGATATCTAAGAATGCCAGCAATTCTGCGACATCCATCGCATGTCGACTGATTCTTAATCCCTGTGCCGTATGTTCCGACAAGCCCTGATTACGGGCATCTAAAGTTAATACCCGGTAATTTTGTTGTAGTAAAAAGTCGATTGTGGGTTGCCATACGACACTAAAACTGCCGATCCCTGCTAATAAAACTACTACCGGACCGCAACCTTGATCAGTGTAATGTAACCGCACCCCATCTGTGGTTGTAAACTCCATTTGGCTCACCTATCTTTTATAAACTCCAATTTCCCTGCCACTTTATGTAAACCCTACCCGATCTCTTGCACTGTCTTGGGTAGGGCTTTTTTTTTATTTGGGCTTGGCCCAGTGCTGACAATATTTAAATACCTGCTGAGCTGCTTGGCGGCCAAAGACTACTGTTTCTGCAATGGAATTTCCGCCCAGCCGATTATTACCGTGTAATCCCCCCGTCACTTCTCCCGCCGCAAACAAACCGGGAATTACTTGCTGTTGTTGGTTTAATACTTGCGTTTGGGGAGTAATCGCCAGACCGCCCATCGTATAATGCACCGCTGGCGCTACTTTAATCGCATAAAACGGATTTTGGGTTAAAGGAACGCTCAAACCAGTAGTCCGCTGCCACTGCCGATCTTGTTTCTTAGTAACGGCCTGATTCCAAGTAGCAATAGTTTGTAAAAAAGTCGGCACAGGCCAAGCATAATGTTGTGCTAACTCTTCCCAAGAATTGCCGGTTTGCACTAAACCTATCTGCTCATAAAAATTAATTGCCGGTACACGTTGGCGCACTTGCTGATCAAAAATGAGCGTTGCTGTTTTTCCAGGCAGTTGATTGATTGCCGCCGTAACTTGTTTACGGGTCGCTAATTCATTCACAAAACGCTGCCCTTGAGCATTGACTAAGATCGCACCCTCTCCCCGCACTGCTTCACCAATGAGATAGGGATGTGAGCCCTCTTGGTTTACGGTCGGGTGTACCTGTACTTGTTGCATATCGACCAATTGGGCGCCAATTTGTTGCGCCAACTGTAAACCATCGCCTGTTGTTCCTGGTTGATTCGTGGTAGCTAAAGTTACCAAATCCGGTCGATACTTTTGTAACAGGTCCGTGCTAGCGCCAAAGCCCCCCGTGGCTAAAATGACCGCTTTACTGTGCAGCTGGTGGGTCGTGCCATCGATTTGGACCCGCACACCCGTTACGCACTGCTGGGACATCAACAGTTTTTGAACTACACTTTTAGTAAACACTGGAATTTGAGCTTGTTCAATTTGCTTTAACAATTCCGTAATTAAAAAACTGCCAATCGGCGCCTGTGAGGCCGGACGGTGGGTACGCTGGACCGCCATTGCTCCCGTCCAGGTTAAATCTGTCAAATTGATGTCGTGGGCAGAAAGCCAAGTCAGTGCTGCAGCCGCATGTTCAGTAAAATAATGGAGCAGGCCCGGATCACTTTGCTGACCACCCCCGCGCCAGGTATCTTGATAAAAATCCTGATAGCTATCCACAATATGATGCTGTAATTGGACTAAAGTTTCCGCGGCATTCATCCCGGAAGAAGCACGTGAGCTATTGCCACCCAGACGGGGCATTTTTTCTAAAATGACAGGCTGCAGTCCCAATTCCGCCGCCTGCAAAGCACTAGTTAAGCCGGCAGCACCGGAGCCAACAATAATTAGATCATAGTGATCTCGCAATTGTTGCACAGAAGTAGGTTGAAAAACATATCGCGCATTCATTTGGGGCTCCTCCCAATAATAAAAATTGTTTCTATCTCCCCCGCCAGCACTGACTGCAAAGAACTAGTGCCGCCTGAGCGCTCACAGACCTTCGACTGACAAAGGCGGACTTGAGCTGTTCTGAAGCTGGGGGGATAGTTCCTTAGGGGTGGAAAAAACAGAAAATTTAACCAGCAAGCAAAATTAGCAACCAACAAGACTTATTCAATATTGTGTAAAAATTGAACTGATCTATTGCATGATTATGCTGATTGCTTTTTTCAGTAATTGCTAAACCCACTTTACAACTAATTTGAACGCTAGGCTATCAATTCTATAGATTCCTCCAATCTCCCCTCGGAAATTTGCTAAAATGAAAGCAGGAGGTTTTACAATGCAGTATTCGATTTACATGATTCGACATGGCGAAACTTGGTATAATCGCTACAAAAAAATGCAAGGCTGGTCTGATACACCTCTCACCCCCGCAGGTGAAAAAGTAGCCCAATTAGCAGCCCAAAAATTGGCTGCGGTACCTTTTGATTTAGCGTTTGCTTCGGATGCACGTCGTGCAGTCAATACGTGCCAAATCATCTGTGACGCTAATATTAATCGCCAACAGTTGTCAATGCAAACTTTAACAGCCTTTCGGGAATGCTTTTATGGTTATTTTGAAGGCATGAATTGTGAGGAAGCTTGGTACTTGGTGTTAGGTCCGCACGGTTTCAGCAAAATCAGTGAGGCAGGCACAAAATTTAGTTTAGACCAAAGTAAAGACTGGATGAAGGCTGCAGATCCCTTTCATGACGCCGAAAATGCCCAAGAATATTGGCAGAGAATTGATGCCGGCTTTCAATATTTAGATCAAGTCGCTCATGATAACGCGCAAATTCTATTAATTACTCATGGCAATACCATTAAATCCATTGCCAATAAATACGGTGATGGTTCGTTTGTAGCACGGACTAGTCCTGATAATTCTAGTCTGACCAAAGTTATACGTCGTGATGGTCAAACCCTCGTGACAACCTATGGTCAATCGTTAATCGATTAGTATTTGAATATGAATCGGCTCAGTAAACAATATTACGGTTTGGGAACGCTCATTACCCTCAGCTTATTTGGCTCGTCACAAAATGCTGACCTCGATCAAGCCGCCCATCTCATTCAAACTTATGAAAATTTATTAACTGTCAATCGTCCACAATCTGAAATCATGGCGATTAATCATGCCGCCGGCCAGCATCCGGTAGCAGTCAGCGATGCTACTTATCAAATTGCCCGCCAAGCCATTGAAGTTAGTCGGGCAGATTTTGGCTTTAATGCTTTGATTGGGCCCTTGGTCAAATTATGGAAAATTGGTTTCACCGATGCACAAGTGCCCTCTCCTCAACAAATTAACATCCGCTTAGCCTTAATTAATCCAAAAGATTGTTCCTATAACGATCAGAACCGTGAAATCTATCTGCATCTGCCCGGCATGGAATTAGACTTAGGAGCCATTGCCAAGGGCTATATTGCCGATCGTGTTCAAGACTTGTGGCACGCTTACGGCAAAATCAGCGGCTCCATCGATTTAGGAGGCAACTTAATGTTAATGGGACCAGCACCCATGCATACGGATCACTGCTGGAACATTGGTATTCAAGATCCTAAAGCCCCCCGCGGACAAGCTCTGGCTAGTGTCCATTTACCAGCTTGTTCGGCGGTGACAAGTGGTATTTATGAGCGCCATTTAGAGGTTGCGGGGCATTCGTATCATCATATTTTAGACCCGCGCACAGGCTATCCGTGTACTAATCAACTGGCTAGTGTCACCGTTTTCTCTAAAAAATCTATCGACGGTGAAATCGAAACCGCCCGCCTCTTTTTTGCCGGGGGTCCTTTAAAAAATTGGGGGCAGTCCCGTTCCGATCTCTACGGTGCGGTCTTTGTCACTAAAGATCACAAATTAATTGTCCAAAAACTGAAACCGGAACATATTCACTTGTTGAATCCCCACTATCATTTACACTTTTCTAATTAAAAAATCCAAGCTGGAACCAGCTTGGATTTTTATTTTCTTACTTGTAATTAGGACTAGCTCTTCTTAAAATACATCTTCTCCAACTTCAGCTTACACCTGAAGAGCTTTGAAAGTTGGGGCACCTCAACGCGCTAAATTATGAATATAGTCCAAAAAGTCGGCAAAACAGTTTTGTAATGTTTGTTGTTGGGTATGGTTCGTTAAATTACCTTTTTGATCAAACATTTGAACGACATGACCTAATAAAAATTCATTGCCGGGCAATGCATAAGCATCGATTTCCGGGCAAGCTAGAATTTGGCGTAATTGCAACTGGGCGCGGGCAGAACCTTGCGGCCCATAAGAAGCTCCCACAATCATCACTGGTTTACCCCGAAATGGATGGACTTCATATGACATCCATTCCAAAACACTCTTTAAACAAGCAGGAATCGCATGATCATATTCGGGACTACTTAAAATAACGCCCGCACTAGTAGCAATATCTTGCTGCAATTGTTGTAAATCCGGATGGTTATTTAACGCATCATCTTCGCAAAAAGGGGGGAAGTCTTTAATTTCTTGAATTTGAATCTCAGCTTGCGGTTTGAAAATATGCTGCATATAATGCAGCAAAATACGATTATATGAAAAATCGGCATTAGTTCCCACGATAGCCATTAATTTCATTTTATTATTTCACCTCAGCTTTCATTTGTTTCAAGGCATCTTGAACCGCTGCTTTTAAAGCCTTGCTGGTGGCCGTGGCTCCTGAAATCACATCAACATCATAAGTATTTTGAGTCACCATTTGTTGAGGTAAAACTCGCAAAGCTTCCTGACTAACATCAGCACTTTCATTTTGCTGCAAAACTTCCACCCGTTGCAGGTTTTGTTTGGCATCGACAGTAATGCGCACAATCAGTTCATCGCCCATTCCCACCGTACTACGTCCTAAATATTGATGGGCTTGAGTAGTAAAATCTGTGGCTTGATCGAGATCACTGCCTAAGTCTTTGGTGGTCGCTGCCCCTGCTGGCTTAGTGGCCATCCAGCGAGTGCCAGGCTGAGAGTTAGTTTTTACTTGAGCCGCATTTTGGCCGGCAATTTTTCCCGAAATTAAGCAATCAGCTAAATTTCCGCCCGCTACATATTGATTCACAAAAGGGGCGCCTAATTCTCCAGCTTCATACAAGTGCCCAATAACTTGACCATTAGGAGCTAAAACTTCACATCGCGCGTTTCGTTGAGCTCCGCCTTGTGTATTTAACAGATTTTGCCGTAAAACCACTGCATAATAAGGACCCTGCTGGCTTAAAGGCCGCAAAGTAGCCGCTGCACGATGAAACTCCGGATCTACTTTTGCCGCCGCATCGTGATTAAATTGTTTTACAGTAGTCTGCAGACGCTGTGGATCTAAGCCAACTTGTTGGGCTAATTGTGCTAAAGTCGAAGCACTAGTGGCCGCCGCTAGTAATTCGGGGAAGCCGTTGGCGTTATGCTGCTCTTGGTGAATTTGTTCGTATTGAACCTGATCAAAAATTAACGTTGGACGCTGCTGCGCTAAAGGAACACGCCAAAAACCATGATTGAAAATATGTCCATGACGGTTAATTTCATCTTCTTTAAAGTAACGGGTCCCATCATCACCAACTACCAAAATACTACCAGTATATAACGCCGGCCAGTTAATGTTGGTGGCATGTTGACTGCGTTGTCCTTGCGGCAGTCGCGGCGACAAACCATGAAATTGACCTAACGATTCGTAACTACGCATATGACTCAAATTAGCACCTGCTTCTAGTGCGAGTTTAATTCCGATGCCTTGATTATAAGTTGTCCCTACGGGCGCCAAATAAGGTTCTTGTAAATAATCCTCAATCATTTGTTGATTATTTTCAAACCCGCCAGTAGCCAGCACCACGCCATTTTGCGCGCCAATTTGCCGTACTACATGTTCACGTTCAATTTGGACACCGATCACCGTTTTGGTCACGGGATCTTGAATTAAATGCCGTACCGGTGCGTTATACCAAACGTCAATTTGCTTTTTTCGGTCTAAGACTTTTTGTCGTAGAATTTTCCAGAGAGCAGCATCTGCCACTCCCTCATGCACAGTCAGTAAATCGTAACTTTGTGAACCGGCAAACTCCGGATACTCTTGCGCAATTGCTTTCACGCCTGTGGATCCGGTCCACTGCTGTTTAATGCTAAATGGTTCTATGTTTAAATATTTTTGGAGATAAGAACGCATCCCCACTAAGCCTTCTAAAAAGGCCTCCAAAACCGCGGGATCTACGTGTAAAGGTGCGGCTAATTGTTGATGATAGGCCCTTAATTGAGCCAAATCCGTCCCGGAGCCAATTAATTGATGCGCGTATCGGGTATTGCCGCCTTCATGCCCTTGGGGCGCAGCATCCGTCAATAACACACGGGCTCCTTCATCAGCCGCAAATCGCGCTGCGGTCGCTCCGGCACCTCCAAAACCTAGAACCACTACGTCATACACTGCGTCCCAATGCAAAGAAGCAGTCTCCAAGGGCTCATTGTGGATAACCGTTGCTGCTGTCTGGCTGGTAGTGTCGGCTTGGGTATTAGTTTGAATAAACTTTAAGAATTCAGTTAGACATTGCTGCAAAAAATCAATCGTTGCGGGATCTTTAATTTGGCGATGAGCATCAAATGCGGTTTTTGCGTTACCCATTAAAAATTCATTTCCCGGTAAAACCAGGGCATTGACCCCCGGTGAGTCTAAAATCTGGCGCAACTGTAATTGGGCCCTTGAAGACCCCTGAGGATGATAAGAAGCCCCAATAATCATGACCGGTTTATTTGCCAAAGGATGGCTGCGATAAGAGAGCCACTCAATCACGCTTTTCAGAGCCGAAGGAATGGAATGATTATGCTCAGGCGTAGCAAAAATAACGCCGTCAGCTTCCTCAATTGTTTGCGCCAACTGCGTAACGGAGTCGGGATCGGCTGCTGGATGATTTTCATTAAACATCGGAATAGCTTTGATTTCACAAATATCAAGGGCAAATTGTGCGGCAAAATGCTGCTGAATATATTGCAACAACCATCGATTATAAGAATGTTGCGCATTGGTGCCCACAATCCCTATTAACTTCATGCAAAACAGCTCCTTTATTTTCAGATCACCTCAATGAGTGAGGATGTTATTCACAAAATTATCTTACTCTCGCAAGCCCCTGCCTGGTGGGAAGAAAGCGATCTCTTTATATCCAATTATATCATGATTTCTTTGACCTGATACCGGCTCGATGGTACAAAAAAAACGCATAGATACTCAACTATCTTTGCGTTTTTTAAACTAAAATAATTAGCGAACCACTGCCACACTCACCGGAGCTTTTTCAATAATTCCCTCTGCCTGGGAACCAATGGTTTTGCCCGTAACTTTTTGCGCCTCAGAACCTAAAACAACTAAATCCGGCTCAAAGCTTGGAATGACCTCTTCTAAAATTGCTTTATCCGGCGTCCCCTCCGATAAAATCGGTTTAACCTTGGTTAAGCCAAATTCTTGCGCTTTTTTAACATAAGTCAATAGGCAATGGGAGGCTTCCAAACGTTTATCGTCCATTTTGGCAGGAGATAGACTATCAAAAATATTAATATCTTTGCTTTCCACAACAGTGGTAATTGCTATCTGAGCATCATAAAGTTTTGCTAAACTACAGGCAAAATTGAATGCCTGATCCGAAGAAGTAAAATCATCTACGTCAATGGCAACCAAAATACGTTGATATTGAACTTCACTAACGTGATAATCTTGTAACTGTTTGTCATTTTGATTATTAGCCATATAAAATCACTCCTTAGCTTCGGATTTAATATATTGACCTTTATTCTCCTCAAAATATTGTTTAAAGCGTCCACGATATTGATAATATAAGTAATTAACCAACAACCAGCGGCGCAAACCTAAATCACCTTTATATAATAAGGTAGTCCCGACGCGATCTTGCCGCAACAACTCTAAAGCGTCTTCTTTGTAGCGGTTTTCCAAAGCATACTTTTTAAAGACGCCATTCGTAACACCCAACCAGAGCTGATGTTGTGCTTTGTTTTTATTACCATAAACTGTATCCTGATTATCTAAAGTTTGCGTGACATAATCATCAACGACCAATTGAGCCAAATTATAGCCATTTAAAGTTACATAAAAACTACTGCGCCCCGGACGTAAATTAATTTCAAATAATTTAAACTCCTGATCCCGATCATCGAACTTCATATCAAAGTTCGCAAATCCAGTATACTCAATATCTTCTAAAAATTTTTGTAATTGATCATAAACTTTTTGATTGTATTCCGGCAAAATAGCGACATAATTCCCAATTGACTGCGGGGTAGGATCTTCGAGTAAGGGATGCCCCAAACACATCATTTTGACGTGATGATGCTGATCCACATAGGCATTCAAAACCCGCATATGCGAATCATCACCAGGGATAAATTCTTGTAAAATCAAATCAGACTGGTAGCCATGATCATAAATTTGCGCCACTATGTTTTCATAATCCGCTTGTGCATGAAGAGTAAAGGCTTTTTTGCGGCCCTTAAAATCAATTTGCAGCCATTCCACACTATTCGCGGGCTTTAACACGACAGGAAATTCAAAAGGAACCGTCAAATCGGTCTTTTTTTCATACATAGCTCGGGTAATAATTTTGGTTTTGGGATGTGGTAAATGATACTGATCGCAAACTTGGTAAAAAGATTCTTTATTATTCAATCGCCGTAAAAGCGCGTAATCAACTCCCGGACAAATAAAAGTCTGTGCTAATTCCTCGCGGTGTTTGGCAATTAACTCAGCGTAACCATCACCCATCGCTAGTAAAACCAATGGTTGGGACTGGTGGGCATATTTTTGAGCCACGGATCGCATGGTTTCAATAAATACCGGATCTGCGGTAAAACCCTTGTAAAAATTCATATTAATAATTTTGGAATAGCGAGTTGCAGCCAAAGGCACCTCCGCATAGGCTTCCACTGGCTGGTGCGTAATTTCATAAAATGAACGCGCAAAACCATAGGCATTAATGTCGCTTCCTAAGAGAATGGGCGTAAATTGAGGTAAATTTTGATTAGCGATAATAATTCACGTTCCTTTGCATTATTAATCTATAATCGATTTTCCTTACTCTTCTAAGCTATTATATCAAAAGTTTGTCAAATATTAGTTAAGTTTTTATAAAGTAAATCAAATTTTAAACTGGCGCCACGGACTTGCTGCGCCATATCCCCACAGATTGAGCAACCGCTTTTGGGGATCAATGTTTAATACATACCCGGCAAATTCTTGCAAAGTGCCATACTGCCGCTCCCAAGCTCGATTGTACTTCGTGGTTAAAAAATGCTTTTTACCCATTAGGGCTGACACGTTCAACAAAATATATTGAATCCCATCTACTAAATATTGGGTTTCCACATGCTGGTGACCGCACAAGTACGCACCAATGCGGCTGGTTGGGTGCTGTCGAAAATCAAAAGCTAGATCCACATTAAACTCACTATCGGCATAATGTGCTTTCACCTGGCCCTTGAGGCCTTGGTTGTAGGCTTTCATCAGATCGTGCGCCACTTTGCCGTTATACTGCAAAGCATTTTGCCCCCGGGAATTCACCAAGTTGGCATGACCCAAAATAATAACCAAAGGGGCTGTCGTGGCGGTTAACAGATCCACTAACGCTTGCAACTGTTGTTGTCTCAATGCGAGTACTTTTTTATGATCATAGCGGCGCCGGCCGTGCGCATCGGTTTGAAAAGAAACATCGGAAGTATTCAAAAAAATCAAACGTACTAAGCCCTTATCAAAATAACCGACACCTGCCATTGCCGTAGTGGTTATCGCGGTTTGTTGTTGCATGGGTTGCCACATCGTTTTTGAAAAAGTCTGGGCTTGAAAGGTTGGTAAATGCTGGGCCGTATGCTCATCATATTTATCATGGTCATCATGATTCCCTTTCACAATAAAATAAGGGCACGCTTGTTTTTCCAAGCGCCGAGAAGCTTGCCAAAGCAGCTGTTGATCAGTTAAAGGTTCATCGCTACCATCCACAATATCACCTAAATGTGCGATCAAATCTAAAGGAAGCAGTTGTGGTAACTCCAGCCATTCAATCAGATGCTGCAAACCATTTAAACCATAGTAACTACGGCTATTAACAAATTTCATGTGCGTGTCAGTAATTAAGCCCAGAGTAACCGACTGTGGCGGTAACAAAGCTTGCACCCTGGTAGTCCATTGCTGCAAGTAAGCTTGGACAAATGAGCGGGGTGCTAAATTGATAGTCTGCCAGCAGGATCTGGATGCTAGGCGATAGTAAAACCGATCGCCAACATGTGGCCAGAGAATTTGGGATTTCGCACTCACCTGTAAAGTATAAGGTTGTTGCAAAAACGTCATCGTATAAAGACCGGGCTGTTTGAAATGACGAAAAGGCCACTGCTGCAGCATCTTGATCCCCTCCTCTTCCTATTAAAAAGCTGAGCTCCTACTAGTGGACACTCAGCAAGAAAGAACTTAAATAAATCTTTGAAAAGCTACACAGGGAGTATGACTGGCATTGAATAATTTACCACATTGAACAAAGCCATTTTTTAAAATCACATGTTGCATCGGTACATTATCCACGTGCGTATCAATCCGGATATCTGTCAAACCTTTGGAAGCAGCTATCGAGAGTAAATGTTGAATAAAAACAGACGCTAAGCCTTCACCCTGATGACGTTGACTAATAGCTACCCGATGAATAATGGCATAATGCGGCTGAGACTCAGGGGCCCAGCTTCCTTCAATCAATTCTTCATAAAACTTTTCACCCTGGTCTTCAATAGCAGCTACACCGGCAATGTCACCGTCTTTGATTAAAAAGTAAGCAATACCTCGTTTAATATCACTCACTAAAACATCCCGATCAGGATAGCCATCTTGCCACAGATTAATATCGCGTTGTTTTAAAACTGTTTTCGCTTCTTCAATAATTTCAATCACTTGATCTAATTGCTCTAGTTGAACTTTCTTGAGGTAAACAACTGGCATGATCTGTTCCTCCTGAGCTATTTATTTTCAGCAAAGGAACATAATAACCAAGGTCTTGAAAAAATGCAACCAAAACAGCTTAATTTACAGCGTTAGTTTTTTTGCCATTGTTCCACCGCATGAGCGGCTAA
>NZ_KQ034028.1:67540-197382 GCF_000970795.1 Bombilactobacillus mellifer | reverse complement strand
GCCTAAGGATAAAACTGCATCTTGAGACAAATTATTACGCAGATCAGCCAGAATCGTATTAGCTTGAATGGCGCCAATGATCTCCAAGCCATATTCCAAGGTGTGCAAATCACTCACCACATCATACTTTTGGTTAGCGTATGGATCCTCATGATTATAGGTAAAATGCAATTCGTTCTTGGAAAAACTGCCGTCCACATGATTAACGAGTACGCGATCATGTAATTGCGCCAGCACTTGCTGTTCATTTTGTAAGGTTAACTGATGATCGGATTCATTTTGATAATATTCTTCTTCTGTCATTTGCCAATAGTTACTCAGAGGCTGCCGAAGAATTTGCAGCTCATCTAAAAGCTGCAAAATCTTAGCAGTATCTAAAACCTCTTGGCGTTGACTAATCGCAGTGGTGTGTTCTTCCAACCAATCGGCCACCTGACTGATTGTCGCTAATTGCATAGTTATTCCTCCCTCAACTGCTACTTTTCGTATTATAACCGTTTCAAAAACAGGATACCAGCTTCAAAAAAATTACACCCTGGCTTGGCCCTTAAAATCTAGTTGTTCAATATTCGGAAAACATGATCACTTAGGTTTTTGAGGTATCTACAACTATATTTTGTCAGCACAAAAAAACTGGCGTAGTTTTTCAACACTCCAGTTTTTATAGCTTGCTTGAATTATTTGGCCGGATTGGCTGGCAATGGATGATTATCTAAATCTGTCCGTACTACAATCACATCTGTCAAGGCATTGCGCGTCACATAAGATGAGACCGAACCTACCAAGAGACGTTCGACTGCATTCAGCCCCGTCGAACCAATAATAATTAAATCTTCCGCGTAATCTTTTAAGAAATCAAATGCAATCACTGTTTTGGGATCGCCAAAGCGAATATGAATTTTAATTTGCTCCGCCGCCAAACCGGTAGCCAACATTTGATCTTTTAGCTCGTTTAAATAATTCTCTGAATCTGCCGTAATTTGATAAATAACATCACTTGTTAACATCCCACCATAAGCTCCCACAAATTGACGCGTATCTAAGACATTTAAAACATCAATTGTGGCGTGATTGCGAATCGCTACTTGAGTAGCTTTTTTAAGAGCCCACTCTGCTTCTTTAGATCCATCTACCGGAACTAAAATTTTGCGATATTCTTGCATAAGCTTCCCCCTCTTTGCGTAATTTTAGAATAATTCTTACTTTCCGAAAATTCAAATATATTTATGTAAAAACCCAATTATTTTTTTGAAGCAATCTTTGGTAAAATGAAAGAAATATGCTTTGGAGGTAATTACATGGAAAATGAGCGTCTCTTAAAGATTGAATCAGGTATCAACTTCCGCGAATTAGGCGGTTATACGACGCCTTCAGGTCAAACTGTCAAATTTCATAAAGTTCTGCGCACCGCTAGTTTAGGGCATTTAAGCGCTAACGATCTCACCTACCTCGATGATTACGGTGTCCGCTATGATATTGATTTTCGCTCCCGCGATGAACAACAACAAATCCCTGATCGTGTTCCCCCGCAAGCAGAATACCTTTTTGATCCAGTCTTTGGCGTCGATTTAACCCAGGCATCCAAATTTGATAAACAAGATGAAGCTAACACCCCCAAGCAACCCGATCATGACATTGAAGGAATGGATGAGATTCCTCTCAATGGCTATGAAAAAATGCTGGAAACCTATCGTGATTTAATCAATTTGGACTCGGCTAAAACAGCCTACCGCCGCTTTTTTGATAAACTGCTGGAAAATGACCAGGATAATCACAGTGTGCTTTTTCATTGTACGGCCGGTAAAGATCGCACAGGTATCGGCAGTGTGTTTTTGCTGACCGCTCTGGGCGTGGATCGAGCAACCATCATCCAAGACTATTTACTGACCAATCAAACCAGTAAATCATTTATTGATGGCCAATTGCAAAAAGCTCAAGCCAGTCAAGTAGCACCAGCCATGTTAGATTCAATCCGGGCATTATTGTCAGTCAGCACCGATTATTTGCAAGCCGCCGATGAAGCCGTGCAACTTCAAGCCGGTACGTGGGCGAATTATTTACGAACTGAATTAAAAGTGACCCCGGATCAGATTCACGATTTAAAACGAATCTATCTCATCTAATTTCCGCGAAAAATAATAATTTCGTCGAAGCAAATTCCACCACGATACAAGGGCAGCTTTGAGGTTCATCCTACCTGCAAGCTGCTTTTTGTGTTCAAATTAGAACCTGCCCGTGAGCCATTCAGAGCCAACATGTCCCTAAACCCAATATCGGTGTGACCTAAAGTTCCATAGCTGTGAACGTTCAATTGATCACAAGCTTATTATACAACAAACTAATTACAGAAGTAATCTTCCCAGCTTTTTTTGCATGATGTTTCCAAGGTTGCTTGAAACAATCTTTTGGACGATCATTGCATTGCACCGGCAAGCTGGTTGAGTTAATTACACAACTCAAAAAGGACAATAAAATTTTGCGATCTTCTGGGAGATTCCGCTTATCACTGGTATAATTGGAGTAAAAGTTTACCTTGGAAATGGGGAATATTCGTTGTCTGACTCACAGATACTTGTGAATTTGTTTTGGATCGTTGTCATTTTTGTGCTAGCGTTCTTTTTTATTTTAGCAGAATTTGCTCTGGTCTCTACTCGCCCAAGTCAAATTGAAGATTGTTTAGCCCAAAACACCGGTAATCCCAAAAAGTTGCATCGGGCTTTACACATGGTAAATAACTTAAATGAATATTTGTCCACAACACAAGTCGGCACCACTGTTACCAGCCTAGTACTAGGGTGGATTGGCGAAGATACGGTTCAGGCTTTTTTCGATCAGATGGTTGGGATCTCCTTTAAAGTTTCTACTACCACCCATGCTATTTCTTCCATCATTGCGTTATTACTTTTAACCTATTTACAAGTCGTTATTACCGAAATTGTCCCGAAAAATATCAGTATCGACATGCCCTTGAAAATGTTGATGCTCACCGTGACGCCGCTACATGTATTTCATACTTTAGCTTATCCTTTTGTGTGGTTATTAAACGCCTCTGCTACGGCCATTGTCAAAATGTTGGGGATGAAGCCGGCCGATTCCGAAAGTGAAGTCTTTACACAATCGGAAATTTTGCGACTTTCACAAGCTTCAGTTACCAATGGTCAATTAGATAAAGACGATCTTTTATATATGCAGCGGGCTTTTGAGCTCAATGATAAAGTAGCGAAAGATATCATGATTGACCGGACGCGTTTATACGTTGTGGATATCACGGATACCGTCAATGATGTCCTAAAAGATTATCTGCAACAAGGTTTTTCTCGTTTTCCAGTGGTGGCTGATAACGACAAAGATAAAATTTTAGGTTATGTATATGTGTACGATTTGGTTCGTCAAAGCCAAGTAAATGATCATTTACCTGTCAGTCGCTTATTACGTTCCATCGTGACCGTTCCAGAAACAATGCCGATCCAAAAAGTGCTCAAACAGATGATTGCTAAACAAACCCCCATTGTAGTAGTCGTTGATGAATACGGCGGAACCAGCGGCATTGTGACCGATAAGGATATTTATGAAGAATTGTTTGGTACCGTCAAAGATGAATTGGATAATGTCTCCGAAGATTATATTGTCAAAAATGCTGACGGTTCTTATGAGGTCAGCGGCAAAACCACCTTGTATGATTTTGAACGCTATTTCAAAACCGATATTCCCGAATTTAAGGAATCAGACATTGTGACACTGGCAGGTTACATTATTGATAAATATCCGGACATTCACCTCAATAGTGTGGTCCATTTAGCGCAATATAAACTAAAAGTCACACAATTTGAACATTCCTACACTGATAAATTTTTGGTAACGGTGGATCCCAAAGATAAAGCGACAAATAATAAAAATTTAGTTTCTTTAACTGATGAATTAAAATAAGTCCTTGAGGTAATTTTCAACTGCAAATTACCTCTTTTTTGTTGTTTGGTCCTCGACTGGCAGCATTGGCAACTAGGTCAAGGCCATTTTAATAGCTGGCAGGTATTTGCGAGAAACGGGGCAACTAACACCGGTGTCCAATAAAAGCCGCATTTGACGGCCATCGAACATTTTAATTTTAGTTTTATTAATTAAATAAGAATTATGACACCGCATTAGCTGGGGCGATAATTGGGCTAACTTTGTTAAGGAGCCATAAACTTCCAATTGTTGATAGGTGGTATAAATCATTAAACGATGCTTATTACCCGAAGTTTCGGCATAAATCAAATCATCTTCTTGAATCCGTACAAGTTTGGCGCCAATTTTCAACAACAACGTCTTGGGGGCTGCTTGGGACGCGGTTGTAAGTGGGTTTTGGCGCTGATAGGCCTGCTCAATACAGTGACGTAAGCGCTGGGAATTGATTACCAGTTCATCTTTGAGAATATAGTCCAAAGCGGCGACTTGATAATGAAACGTCAAATACGCTAATTCCGAGTGCGTGGTACAAAACACAATTGTCGATAATGAATCTTTTTGGCGTAATATTTGCGCTAATTGCAAGCCGGTCAACTGCTTTTGATCTAATAAGACATCTAAAATAAATAAAGCTCCTGGTTGATAACATTGCTGCTTTACAACCGTCAGCAAAGATTGCGCTCTTGTTGTGGCTAAATAAATGTTCAGCGGCAAATGACTTTCAGCAGCAATTTGAAGCACTAACTGCTTTAAAGCATACAATTGTTCCACATTATCTTCACAAATTAAGACATCCATGCTTTAACCTCGGTTTTTTGAATCAGTAACTCTTCAGTCACCCAGCCGTGGTCGTAACTACTCAATAATTCCAGCTGCGGCCAAGTGGTGATTAAGGTTTTCAAATCTCGCGGATCGTATTCTGATTTAGCAGCTAAAACCGCATCAAATAATTGATGCAAGCGGGAGGAATGCGCCTCACTGGCTACTATAGAATATTGCATGACTACAGAAAGATAATGCGTCTTTGGCATCAAACCAATATTCAGCTGGCCGCCTCGTTGTTGGACGTATTGGGCGGCCGTTTGAAGAAGGATGGCACTAGCGGCCATGATCACTTGTACAGGTACACCCCAATCATTCATAGGCTGCAAACATTCAAAATGTAATTTGAGCTTTTTTTGATGTAAAAAAAGCAATTGGTAAGCCCAAAAGCCCTTCAATGCACCCGGCTGAATATTTTGTAAATCACTAATCCGTAAATCATCATCTGTAAATGAGTTTTCCACCAGCTGGATGGCTTTTTGATAGTAATCTTTTAACCCCTTCAAGTTCTGCTGTTTAATAAAACCTAAGGAAGCAGCTAAAACATTAATATAATCATGTTTAAAGCGGCGCATTTCCTGAAAATTTTGTTCCAACACTGCCGTATAATTTTCTAATTGGTGAAGCTGCATCGCGTAATTTTGTTGTCGTAATTTTTGTACTAGATATAAAAAATAGATCGTACTGAATAAAATCACCAGCAAGATCGTCAATAAAAAGAGACTGTCTAAACCAGTGCGCGGCAGTCGAACATAACGTACCAATTGTGTTTCAAAAGTGGAGAGTCCAAGAATGAACACGATTATGAAGTAATTCCATAACCAAAAATGATCGAGCTTTTTTTGAAAAACAACATTCGCCCAACGACGCTGTACAAACTTTTGCAGTCCTAAAGCCGCCAAACCACCAATTACAAAGGCCCCCACATAAACCACAGGTTGTCCCCAAGCAGGCCTTGGCCAAACTGCCAGCAAACTATTGCCAATCAGCACATTGAGCAAGCTGATTATCAAATCCAAAACCGGAAAGAACACCTGCAGTGTGGAGGAACGTGAATAATAATGATTAATTGCCAGCAATATACCCGTGAACAATAAACCACTCATTAATGGAGAAATCGTGGCCAGCCAAGCAGCCAACGGGGTTAATCCAATTAAATAACCCCCATAATATTTAATCGTATCCTCTTGGAATTGAGCTTGAAGGGCGACCCAATTAAAAATTTGGACCAGCAAAAATTGCAAACCTGCAATGATCCACACCAATCTCATTCCCCACTCCCTTGCCTTAAACTATTACTACTCAAAAAAACTGCGCAATACCGGCTATATAATCAGTTCATCAGAGTCCAGTTTTCAAATCAGGATCATCACGACTTCAATTATTTGTGCGCTAAAACTTGAACTTTGCCTCAAAGGACATCTCAAAAAAACCTGAACAACCAATAATTGCTCCGCCCTCTTTGACAATAGTCTTGTGCTTGCTACATGAGGCGCCAATCGCTGACTGTAATTTCAGAATTATTCGAAATTTAATAAGCCTGATTGCTATTAAACAAAGCAACTAAGCGTGCTGTCCCTCTTTTACGGTCAGGGTTATAAACGTCTCCAGATTGCTGTTCGTGATTATCTTCGACCATTGACTTTTACCAGCTTGGTGATAATTACATCTAAAACAATCAAAGCCGCAATTAAAATACCCATATACTCCAGAATCGTTATATTGGTAAAATGGGTGCCATTAGGAAACCGCAATAAGACTCCATAGTCGATTTCATAACTGGTTCGAACCTGATTAGGCGCGTTTTTGAATACCGCACTTAAAGAATTTTTCATAATGAGTTGCTTAATTGCTGAATTTATCGGGGTTAATGGAAACCATGTAATAATATTCTTAATAGAAGCCGAAACAGAACCAATAGAAATATAAACACCTGTTAAAAAACCAATTGCCGTGCCAATAATGGTACTAAATGATGCAAATTGGGAGTTAGTTCTAATTAAATACATAATTGGATAGACAATTAATAATGACAGGGTCGAGGAAACGATAATTAACAACAGTACTTTTAAAGTTGTCGCCCAGCCGATTAATAGCCCGGTTCCCCCAATAAGCACCACAATAGCTATCGCATACAACATAAAAGTAATGAAAGAGCCAATCAGTATAGCAGCCATCATATAACTGATTTCAATCTGAATTGGACTCAGGAGCGTGAGCATAAAATCATCAATTCTATGATGTTGGCGATCATCCACAGACACTCCATATGCGCCTAGAGTTGCCGACATACTAGTAATTGTTACCAGACCTGCAATAAGCCAGTAATTTACCATTGTCACAACATTTGAGGGTGCATTCTTGACATTCATTGCTGCTTTGATACCATCAATTTGCATTTGTCCTAAAAAAACTTTATATAAAATCAGTAAAATGAGCACCGACAAAAGCGAAAGAAAGAATGCCATTCGATCTCGTACAAAGACTTTCATATTTCTTTTAATTAAGGCCAGCATTAGTCTTTCCTCCTTCGATAGCAACGCCTTCATCGTCCAGCAAGTTTAGATAAGCTCTTTCCAAGGTTGCATGATACACTTGAAAATCCTTAACTTGCGCTATCTTTTTAATCTCAGTTAACAGGTCAATCATTTCTGAGGGGTCTTGAATCGACACAGTTAATCGTGCGTCCTTCAAGTCCTTGCTATACTGATACTTGCCATCTAGCCGCTTCAAAACCGTTTGAACAGCACTCAGATCATTTAATGTTATTGAAAGTTGGGTTTCAGAGTGATCTTTTATAAATTGATCAACATCCCCCGTATAGCGAACATTGCCTTTTAAAACTACGGAAATCTGATCACAGTCGGACATTTCTTCCAGATAGTGTGTCACCAAAATCACAGTAAGTTTATTTTCATCATGAAATCTGGAAATGGCTTGCCACATTCCTGATCGAGTTTGCGGATCCAGACCCGTTGTGGGCTCATCCAGTATCAAAACTTTGGGATCATGTAACAGCGATCTCACGACCTCACACTTACGTTTTTGGCCCCCGGACAAAACGGCATATCGCTGTTTTAAAATACTCTCGATATCAATATAATCGTTCAAAAAATTAATCCTATCATTAATATTTTTCTTGCTCATGCCATACATTTTCCCTCTGGACATGAGATTTTCATAAACTGTCAAGAGCGGGTCTAAGTGATTTTCCTGAAATACAACACCAAGAGCATTTTTTACTTCTAATTTGCTGAGTTTATTATCGTCATGGGTCCAATCACAATTGCCACCGTCTGCCGAAATATTACCAATTATTATGTTAATTAATGTTGATTTGCCGGCACCATTAGGACCAATGATGCCGTAGAACTTACCTCCGTCAAAAGTTAGATTTACATTATGTAGAACATAAGACCCAGAAAATTTTTTTGAAACATTCCTCACTTTTATTCTCATTTTTGAGTCACCAGAATCCTTCCATGGGCTACCAGATCATTCTTTTTGATTGATAACCTTTTTTCATTTAATAATATTTTGAATCGTTTGCTTGACAACGCTCTTATCCAAAACATCCCCTTGTTGTCCACATTTCTTGGGTAACGGTGCGCTGTGATGTCGGAACAATGAAAAGATTCTTATATCATCATTATCCACTAATAAACTTCGAATAATTGCCCTTCCAATACCACTACTACCACCTGCGATAACTACTATATTTTGTCATAAAATTTCTTCTAATACAAACCTATTCTTTTAAAATCACGTAAAATAATTGACAACAAACTAATAATTGTATTGTTTACTACCAACCAATTATGTATATTATCCCTCTCAAAAACAATTTCATTTTTGAGTGACAAGTTTTGCGGAGTAATCAAAGTTAGCTGGACTTTTTTATTCTCTGGATAATTTGTTTTATCTAATAACTGAATTAATCGCCGTGCGTATTTGCTTAGCAGTTTGGTATGGAGTGGTTAACTTTAAGGTCATAACTGGAAATATGACTTCATTTTCTGAGAATATTTTTTTAATCTTGCTGTGTTCTTTTACTTATTTCTTTCTGGAATAATTCCCACTCTAAGTGTTTATTTTTTGAGATTTTTATTTAGCCGTGCCTCTAATCCTTGAATCGCATTAGCATAGGTCCATTGTTTAACTTGTGTTATATCATTAGTTCGGTAATAATCAGTGATTAACTCGTGCCATTTATCCCACTTATCCAACGGTACCTTGATTAGACCAGTGCCGCCGTCAATCAAGATTTTATTGTAAATAGCCGTTTGCTTGTTATCGACCCGAAAGATTTGTTGACGCATATTATGATACATAACGGTCAAAGCTTAATCAGTCGCTGTTGTCTGTGCATCAGCCAACGTTTTTTGTGAAAATTCTCGTTTCTGTCGTTCGTCAATCATGGGCAGTTCAAAAAATTCTGCGCCCCCTATATTGACTCCATCTTGTCCTTGCCGTTAGTATTTAATTTCGCTCTGGCTTGTTTGAAGTCCCCTTATGAGATCGTAGTAAGACTAGATGACCGTCGGTCAGTTGCAAAACTTGATCATACAATGGTGATAATGAAGTTTGATGCGTAATAGCGATAACAGTCACAGCGGGGTTTTGCAGGATTTTGGTTTCCACATCTTGAGCAGTAACTGCATCCAAGGCAGAAGTCGCCTCATCTAATAAAATCAGCGGCTTGGCTTGAAATAAGGCCCGGGCCAAAGAAATCCGTTGTTTTTGACCTCCAGATAAATTATGGCCATTTTCACCACACGGATACGTCAAATCATTGTTAATTTTTTGTAAAAAATCGCCTAATCCCGCTTGCAACAAAGCAGTATGTACTTGAGCATCGGTATACGGCCGACCCAAAGTAACATTATTTAACAAAGAAGTATTAAAAATAAAGACATTTTGTTGGACCACCGCCAGCTGGGCATACCACCACGTTAAATCTAACGATTGCAAAGACGTTTGATCGACTCGAATTATGCCTTTATCCGGAAGGCGCAACCTTAACAATAATTGTATTAAAGTCGTCTTTCCGCTGCCTGAAGGACCTGTAATCGCATATTTATGCCCCTGTATAAAGCGCACTGTGAGATTTTTCAAAGTGGGGGTCTGCGCCTGGGGATAAGTAAATGTCACCTGCTGCAACTCCAAGTCCTGGTGAAAAGTGCCTTTCACTCCCGTCGTGGGTGTTTCAGACTCAGTAAGTTGTTGCCATAAAGGTTGTTGGAAAATCGTTCGTGCACTTTGAAAACGGGTTAAAAGTAACCCCAGTTCATTAATGGGTAAAACCACATAATTAACTAACTGTACAATGGCCGTTACGTTGCCCACGGTGGTATAACCTTGGGCTGTAAATAGCATTCCTCCGCCAAAAGCCACCAAAAATACTAGCAACCCGGAGAATTCTGAAATAGTAGCAGTGGCGGCTTCTTGATTATTGAGTTTGCAATTTTCACGGCTATACTTTTGTAAAGAGCGGTGATAAATTTTTAACAACTGGGTTTCGACTTGGTAAGTTTTAATTGTGAGATAACCGCTCAAAATCTCCCGGATTTTTTGACTATAAATTTTTTCCTGTTCTAAGACACGAGTTTTTTGCGGTTCACTACGCTGAGCTATCTTCCCGCTCAACACTAGCGGAATTGCGGTGGTTAATAAAACAAGGGTTGCTAACCAAAATTCACTGCAAAACATTCCCAGCAGCGCGTAAATAATTAACACCCCATTGCGCGTAATTTTAAAAAAACCTTGGAAGTAATCTGTCCCCAGCTGCTGCGTTTCCTTTAATAATAGCTGTTGATAGTCAGTTGTCGCTTGATGATTAAATTGGACATAATCCAAATGTAAAATTCTCCGCATTAACTGTACTTGGCAAATTTGAAGCTGTTTGTCGGCATATATATTACTCAAATATTGTGCTAAATAATGCATAATTACAAAACTCATGACAATGCCCAAGCATATTAATAAGTGTCGATATAAGGGGTGCAGGCGCTGTTGTACTCCATCATCAATTAAATATTTCAGTGACCACGCAAAAGCAACATTAGTTAAGGGAGCTAATAAATTAATAATAAGTGTCAGTATGAACCAGTAATTCACTTTTATTAAAGAAGGGGGCTGCTTTTTTATCATTGGTTTTTAATCCTCATATTGATTTCCAAAATATTTCTGCAGATTCGCCGTGGTCATTGTGGCCACCGTAATCGGTTGGACCTGTTGATTTTTGACTAAATACCAATGATTAGTTAGCTTTTGCAAGTCTGCGAATAGATGCGTGGCAACAAGAATACAAGTATTGTGCGCTAATAAAAACTTTAACAGTGTAATTACCCGCTGCACGGCTAGGGGATCCAAACCATTCAAGGGTTCATCTAACAATAGTAATTGGGGACAAGTACAAACCGCGCGCGCAAGTCCTACTCGTTGTTTGGCCCCTAATGAAAGCTTTTTTACGGAAATATTCCAAATGGGATCTAAGTCCAATAAATCTCCAATGGTTGTTATGTACTCGGGTGTTGTTTTTTGACCCATCATTGTTATTTGTTCTTGCAACACTTGTTGGACCGTATAGTGACTGGGAAAATGTGGATATTCAATTAAACTGCCGATTTGCGAGCGTTTAAATTCATGTTGGCCATTAGCGATATCCACACCGTCAAACATAATTTGCCCTTGATCAAGATAATTCAAACTTAAAATACTTTTCAATAAGGTGGTTTTACCGGCACCATTTTGACCTAACAAGCCAGATAATTGACCTCGCGCACAAGTTAACTGAACATGACTTAAAACTACTTGATTTGCAAAAGATTTGGTTAAATTTTGAATGCTTAAAAGTATCTGACTATCCATCATTGCACCCCTTTGGGATATCAATCACTTACTGGGAGATTGTTAAAGATCTTGTTTTGTAAAATGTTTCAACGACCCAGCCACTCCCAGGAGCGTCACCAGCAATAAAATGCTCAAGACGCTCCACAATCCCCCCGGATGAACACGTTGCGTATAAACTGACGCATTACATAAAATTACACACAACAAAAGCGCACTCACCATCACGTAGCTCAATTGATATTTCCAAAAAGCCAGGACGCTCGATAGAAATCCCACTAGTAGAAAAAGCCCATCTGTCAGCAATTGTAAACTGAGACCAGCTATTCCTAGAGGTGCAGGGGACGCCCAGATGAATAACCAACTCACGAGCATTCCCGCAGCTAAGCTGTGAATTATCACTAATGGCACCCCAGCCAACAATAAAATGGCACTGAACAATCCAAAATAAAGCTGTGTTCGCGTCAATGGATAAGTTGCCCAGTGCATTAAGTTGTGATTTTTCCAGGCATCAACAATCAAATAGTAAGCTAAAAAACCTTCTACTAATAAAGTGCCGGCGCGCAAAAATAATATTTCAAAATTATAAAAAACTAACCCGTATTGGATATTTGCCGGTAAAGCCGCTGCTGTGGCCGGTAATAAACTCGCCAAGCGTTTGTCTTTGGCTAAACCACTAAGAATAATGGCAGTAATACAGGTCGCGGTTGCCACTAAAAATAAGCTATAGCTTAATATTTTCTGCGCCCCGAGCTGGCGCCAACTTAATTTCATTATTTGCCTCATTTTGGCATCCTCCGGGATTTATTGTTCCTCTATTGATCCCAAAAAGATATTCCGGCTTCCTAACTGGTTCTTTTCTCTTCCTAAAAAACAATGAAATAAAGACCAGACTCTTTCCACTCATTCTTTCACCACCTCAATCAAAACTGCACCATTTTTAAATGGCTGAGTTTCATAGTTTTTCTAGTCAACCTAATTAAAGTAAACGGGAAGGTAATCAAAAAGGACTCACGATGACCATGAGTCCTAAGAATTTTTAGATAATTATATATTGATGTCCATAACTAAACATTCAATTTAAAGGCCGTTTAACTTAGCAGTACTTCTGCTACGAGGATAATACCTCCAAAAATCAATAAGAAGACGACGACAGGCCAAACAAATCTAAACCAGTGCGAGTACCTCATATTTAACATTTGCAAAGTTGCCATGACTAAACCCGTAGGTGCTAAAAACAGCATCGCATATTGTCCAAATTGGTAGGCAGTAACTACTGCATAACGTGGGATATGAACCGTGTCTGCTAAGGGAGCCATAATCGGCATTGATAAAACTGCTAACCCCGACGATGATGGTACTACGAAGCCTAAGACAAAGAAAATGAATAACATGACAATGATAAAAAGAGGACCACTCATATGCTGGACTAACGATGAGGAAAAATGAAGCATTGTATCTGAAATTAAGCCCTCATTTAATACTAAATTAATTCCGCGGGCTAAACCAATAATTAAAGATACTCCTACTAAACTAGACGCCCCATTGACAAAAGCATCCACGACTTCTTTTTCACCTAATCCGGCCGGTCCGGTTCCGGTTAAAAACATTATAATGATCGTTAATAGCAAGAAGGAAGAAGCCATAGTCGGAAACCACCAATTTTGAGTCATTACTCCCCAAACCATGATGGGAAAACTAATAATAAAAAGTACTAGAATTAATTTTTTCCTGACGGAAAAGCTCAATTTGGTATGCGCATCCTCATCTGATAAAACCGACCATAACTGCTTAAAATCTTCATGATCTGCATAAGAATAAGATGATTGGGGATCTGTTTCGACTTTACGACAGTAATAATACAAATAAAAGAGTAAACAAATAGCTGCAACTATACATCCTACAATTCGCCAAACAATACCTTGAGTAAAATTAATCCCCGCCGCATTAGAAGCAATCACTACTGAGAACGGATTAATCGTGGAAAAGGCTGTCCCCACTGAGCTAGAGAGGAAAATGGCTCCCACACAAACAATCGAATCATAACCCATAGCTAAAAAGACCGGTACCAAAATAGGATAAAAAGCCACAGCTTCTTCTTCAATCCCACACAGAGTTCCACCTAACACCATTAAAATTGAAACCAACGCAATTAATAAAAATTCTCTACCCTTTGTCTTTTGCGTCAGGGCCAACAATCCCGACTCAAAAGCTCCGCTGGCTTTGACGACTCCAATCATGCCACCTAAAACGAAAATAAAAACCATAATATCCACGGCTTCAATTGTCCCTTGAATCATGCTAGAGGTAATTTTATCTAAGCCTGCAGGATGTTGTTTTAAACGTTGGTACGTATTGGGAATCGAAATCTCTTGGGTGATTCCGCCTGATGTAAATTGCTGAATATCAATTTTTACACCCAATTTTGTTAATTCTTTCTGGGTGGCAGGTGCTTTATGCACTTTACCTGTTGGAGATTTAATATTTAATTGACCAGCCGCAGAATTATACGATAATTTAGAATAACTACCGGAAGGAACAATCCAAGTTGCTATTACGGCCACAATCGTTAAGATAAAAAGAATTGAGAAGGCTCCCGGCATTTTGAATTTGAATTTTTTCTTTTCCATTACTTGCATAATGTATTCTCATACTTTCACTTAAAGCTTCACTAAAGCAAAATTTTTATAGCCTACTTTTGTGTTTCTTCTTGTTGCAAGATGGTTCCCGTTTGATGTGCCAAGGCCTTATCTAGATGCGCTAAAGATGTAATAAGCGCCGTCCGATGGGGTCCAGATTGAACAAAGTCTAGACAGGCTTCAATTTTGGGCAGCATACTTCCCGGGGCAAATTGTTTTTCTTGAATATATTGCTGGGCCTGAGAAACTGTTAATTGACTTAAAGCTTGCTGATTGGGTTGATTATAATTCAGATATACTTGATCAACAGCCGTTAAAATAATCAATTGATCGGCCTTTAAGTTGGCTGCCAGCAAGGCACTGGAGCGATCTTTATCAATGACTGCCGGTACGCCTTGCCAGCCATTATCTTGCTGTACGACAGGAATCCCCCCACCGCCGCAGGCAATAACAACAGCACCAGATTCGATTAACTGATTAATACTGTTTAACTCCACAATACTTTGCGGTATCGGTGAGGCTACAACTTGCCGATAGCCTCTTCCGGCATCTTCTATAAAGGTATAGCCTTTGTCTGCCGCAATTTTTTGTGATTGTTGTTGACTGTAAAAAGCTCCAACCGGCTTGGTCGGTTTCATAAAGGCGGGATCTTGGGAATCAACAACGACCTGTGTCACTAATGAGACGACCTGTTGCTTCATTTGTTGGGCTCTTAGTTCATTTTCGAGACTCTGTTGTAAGTGATAACCAATATAACCTTGACTCATAGCGCCACATTCTGGTAATGGAAAAGCTGCATTTTGTCCGTGTTCTGCAGCAAAATTCATTCCTAAATTAATAGCGCCTACTTGCGGCCCATTACCATGACTAATCACGATTTGATGGCCTAAAGTTATCAAATTTACTAATGAGGCAGCTGTACTTTTGACTAAATTTAATTGCTCACTGGGTGAATTGCCTAAAGCATTACCGCCCAATGCAACGACGATTTTTGCCATTATTCATTCTCCCTTAAGCGCCTAAGGTTGCGACCATGACGGCTTTAATTGTGTGCATCCGATTTTCAGCTTCTTGGAAAACGACTGAGTGTGGTCCTTCGAAAACCTCGTCAGTCACTTCCATTTCCGAAATACCGAATTTTTCTTGAATAGCTTGACCAATTTTCGTTTCTGCATTGTGAAAGGAAGGTAAGCAATGTTCAACTAGCACTTGGGGATTATGAGTTTGTTCTAGTAAGGATTGATTAATTTGGTAAGGTTGTAATAATCTTATACGCTCTGCCCACACCTCTTCAGGTTCCCCCATGGACACCCAAACATCTGTATAGAGCACATCAGAATCCCGGACGCCCTGTGCAATGTCATCTGTAATCATAATTTGAGCCCCGGTTTTTGCAGCAATGGCTTGAACCTTATCTTGTAGTTCAGGTGTTGGTTTTAATTCCTTCGGGCATACTAAATGAAAATTCATGCCCATCGTAGCTCCCCCGATCATTAGAGCATTAGCTACATTGTTGCGGCCATCACCGATATAAGTAAAGTGAATTTGGTTGTACGGTTTATGGGTGAGCTCATGCACGGTTAAAAAATCAGCTAATACTTGGGTGGGATGATCTTCATCAGTTAAGCCATTCCACACCGGTACCCCGGCATATTGCGCTAGTGTTTCAACGGTTCGTTGCGAGAAACCACGATATTCAATGCCATCATACATACTGCCCAGCACTCGAGCTGTATCTTTAGCAGTTTCTTTTTTACCCATTTGTGTACCCGTTGGGCCTAAATAAGTCACATGAGCTCCTTGATCGTGGGCCGCAACTTCAAAGGAACAGCGGGTGCGCGTGGAATCTTTTTCAAAAATTAAGGCAATGTTCTTGCCGGTTAAAGTTGGTTTTTCGGTTCCTGCATATTTAGCTTTTTTCAAATCCGCCGCTAATTGAAGTAGGAATTCTACTTCCTTTGAATTATAATCAAGTAAAGTCAAAAAATTACGATGGTGTAAGTTCATTCTTGTTTTTCCTCCTTAATCATTTCTACGATGCAATTATATAAAAGCGGTTTCATAGAACTTCATGAAACTTCAAGCCTTTATAAAAATATCTTTGAGGAGGTTGAACATTTTGTTTAATAATCTTAATTTTGTGAGCTGGAGCCGGATCAAACGGGTTATTTTGGCTGCCATTTGTATATCTTTAGCTTCCCAAGTCAGTATTTCCACTTACACTTTAGGGTTTACGTTGACTCTGTCAGTCTTTTTATTACCAGTGTTTTTATATTTCAATGCCGATTTAAATCCCCTCGTCATTGCTCTGGGTGTTGCCTTGTCTTCACCATTATTTAGAGGATTATTACTTTTTATTAGTCACGACGCCAGCAATATTAACATCCTTCAATTTATTATGACGGATATGGCGTTTTACTTAATGTATGGCTTCCTTTACTATGTTTTATACTGGCGCAAAAGCCAAAGAAATAACTCAATTTTTTTCTTAACTATTTTATTATGTGACTATTGTTCTAATTTGTTAGAAGTCAGTCTTTTAATTCATTTTTCAAATTATACATACCGACTTTTTCAAATTTTATTTATTACCGCATTAATTCGCAGTCTTTGTAGTTGTCTAATTATTTTTCTTTATCGTTACTTTACACTCTTGGTTCGTGACGAAAATCACGAACAACGTTATTTATATTTCATCTGGGTCGCTTCTTCCGTTAAAAGTGAAGTTTATTTCATGAAGAAAAGCATCAATGATATCGAAAATGTCATGAAAAATGCTTATCAATTGAATCAAGCCTTAAGCCAAACCAGTCTTGATCCCAAATATCAAACAACTGCGCTCAACATTGCACGTGATGTCCACGAAATTAAAAAAGATTATCAAAATGTAATCAGTGGTTTAGGTGATTATTTTAGCGAAAGAAATAACCAGCCTATGCAATTAGCTGATATTTTACGTGTCACAACCAGCTATATTCGTCAATCTCTTAAAAAAAAATCCCAGCAAGTTGTCATTGAAGTGTACAACCAGATCGACTTATTAGTGGTGAATCATTATTATGTAGTTTCTATATTATCTAATTTAATCTTTAATAGTATCGATGCACTCCAGCACCAGTCACACGGTTTAATCAAAATTACTGTGAGCGATCAAGGCCGTAATATTGAAATTGATATCAGTGATAATGGCCAAGGAATGGATGCGCAAACCCTAGCACTTATTTTTGAGCCCGGTTTTACCACGAAATACAATCAAAATACTGGAAATGTTTATCGTGGTATTGGTTTGTCTCACGTTAAAGTGCTTGTTGAAGATATTTTTGCAGGTAGTATCAATGTGCAATCTCAAGTGAATCAAGGGACAACCTTTAAAGTATTTTTAAATAAAGGGCGACTCATCAACGAGGTAGACAAATGAAATTCTATATTATAGACGATGATCCGGCTATTCCAAAGATGTTGCAACAGATCATTGAGCAAGATTCGCAAAACACTGTTATCGGCATCGCTAACAGTTCGAAAAAGGCTCTTTCTGAATTATTTCTAATGGATGTTGATATTGTGTTGATTGATTTATTGATGCCCAATATTTCAGGTATTGAATTAATTAAACGTTTGTCAGCGTTAAAACCTCAATTGCGCTTTATTATGATTTCACAGGTCAAAGATGCTGAATTAAGAGCCGAAGCTTATGAAGCCGGCATTGAATTTTTTATCGACAAACCGATTAACGTGATCGAAGTCCATTCTGTTATTAAACGTGTCTGCCAAAGTTTACAAATGGCCACCAAACTAGACAATATTCAAAAAGTCATTGGAACAACGGAACCTATCCATGCTTATGATCCCAGTGTCCAGCGCAAGCAAATGACTAAAGAAAAAACTATGTCGATTTTGCGCTTTTTGGGCATTACATCAGAGGCTGGCTCGGCGGATATTTTATTGATTAGTAAACTAATGAACGAACAAAATTTACGATTTAACGAGCTCAACTTTAATGATATCTACCAAATCAATGATCGCGAAAAAAAGGTCCTCTTGCAACGTATTCGCAGAGCTGTAAAAACCGGACTTATAAATTTGGCCAATATGTTTTTAGATGGCCTAGATGATGAGATTTCCTTAGAGTATGCAAATGCTCTTTACGAATATAAAAATGTCCGCCATGAAATTGATTACTTACAAGGCAAGCGTGCTGTCGGTGGCAAAATATCCTTAAAACACTTTTTCGATGGTTTGATTCAAGAAATATAACTGAATGCGTTCTGGAATTTCAACTGTTGGCGTTACATGGCAAAAGGTGCTTGCTACCGGCTGCTTTTGGCCAACAACCAGCTTCGATAATGTACTATGGCCCATTACGACACTAAAAAAACACGATTCTGTTGGATTTGGAGAATCGTGTTGGCATTAGGTTATCGGGGTTCTAATAGATTGACATTTTATTTCAAAGCACTTCATGCAACAATTTCGTTTTAATGATTAGCTAGAGGGGAGAAAAAGACTGCTTTTATAAAATCTGAATGTCATGCGCCGCACATTCGTCGAGCATTTCCTGGGGCCACACGCTTGCTTGTACTTCGCCAATATGTGCCTTGCCTAAAAGCAACATACACAACCGTGACTGTCCAATACCGCCGCCAATAGAATATGGTAATTGCTTTTGTAAAATCATTTGGTGAAAAGGCAATTGGGCCCGTTCTTCAGCATGCGCCAGTTTTAATTGCTTTTGTAAAGCCGCTTCATCGACACGGATCCCCATACTAGAAACTTCGAAGGCCCGCTGTAAAGGTTCATACCAAAAAAGAATATCGCCATTTAACTGCCAATCGTCATAGTCAGGAGCGCGGCCATCATGACGTTGACCGCTTTTGAGTGGCCCCCCAATTTGCATCAGGAAAACTGCTCCTAATTCGTGACAGATTTTATCTTCACGTTCACTGGGCGTTAAATCGGGATAGCGGTCTTCTAATTCTTGGGTTGTAACAAAATGAATTTCATCCGGCAAATGATAGACTGCTTGCGGATACTTATACCAGACTTCATGTTCCATGTGTTTGATGACTTTAAAAATACAACGAACAGTTTGCTTTAATGTCGTCTCTGTTCGTTCTTCTTTGGCGATCACCCGTTCCCAATCCCATTGATCGACATAAATCGAATGCAGGTTATCCAAGTCTTCATCTTTACGAATGGCATTCATATTGGTGTAGAGACCTTCATGTAATTTAAAGCCATACTTTTTTAGTGCAAATCGCTTCCATTTGGCCAAAGAATGAACAATTTCCAAGGTTTCTCCCGGTAATTCTTTCATCGTAAATGCGACAGGATGTTCGACACCATTTAAATTATCATTCAAGCCGGTAGCTTGTTCTACGTACATCGGTGCTGATAAACGCTCCAAATGCATTTCTTGACCAAACTCATCTTGAAATGTCTCTCGGATGTAGCGAATAGCTGCTTCAGTTTCACGAACGGACAATTTTGCCTTATAATCTTTCGGAATAGTTAAGTGCATGATATTTCCCCCTTAGAATTTAATTAAGTTAGACAAAAAAAGTCCTTCATCCCCACTTAGGGACGAAGGACTTCGCGGTACCACCCTACTTGCTTATTTGTAATAAGCCAGCTTAATAATGTACTAACATACATTACCAGTGGTAACGGACTGGTTACGGCGCAATCTACTCTAAACAACTGATTATTTCAATTGGCAACCAAGAAAGTGTTATTCAACTAAGCAAAATTGTTTTGGGTTTCCACTATTCCCAATTCACTGGCAACTTTGATCTTAATTTACTTGTCTTTCTTTTTGTTTTTAACTTAATTATTGATTTTCATTATAACGACCTTAATTAAAATTGCAAGGTTTAAATTAAAAGAAATTAACCAAATTTTCAAAATTATCGCGTATCATTTCCCCTCTTAGGGAAGGGAAGCAGTGAGCGAATAAGTTAAGTTAGCTTTATACCGGCCTGGTTGAATGACATTACTATTGTCAGCTTGGGGTGGCACTTTTAACTGAATCTTGGAAAAGGTCAGCGTTTTTAGATTACTATCAATGGGCAGAGTTTGCTGATACAAACACACATTAGTATTATTAGGAGCTACCCAGAAATCACTAGTATTTAAACTTTCTCGCAAAAAGATTTGCTTCAATGCATAAAATCTATATTGTAAAAACATTCGTTTGTCTTTGCTTCATGATCACGTTGGCTGGTCCGGCCAATTGACTAAGTCATTTATTGAATACCACCTTAATTTAATTCTCTTCGCCAAACCCAATCCGTAATCTAACCTCCGTTGATTATTGGACTACCAACTTAAGGGATAACGTGGCGTGACTTTACTGGTTAAATAAACTGCTAAACTTTCGGCTATTAATAACCAAAAAGTAGGACCAAAAATCAGATTTAATTGTTGTAAGCCATAATAAGCTATGATTCCTAATAACCACCAGGCAAAATTCCAAACCAGGGCTAAGCGCTGTTTAATTACAAATACACTGACAAAGACAATGGCAAATAACGGGGTAAAAGCAGCTCCAATCGCGTATAAAAAGTTTTCATAATATTGTAAGGAAATGCCAATGGCAATAAAAAATCCTACAATAGTAATTCCAATGGCGGCAGCATTCACGGGTACTTTAGCATTTAAATTCTGCAGATTTGTGGCGGCAGAATAAGCATCCATAAAAGTTGTTGTCACAGTGGAGAAAACCACAATCAGTAAAGCAATTAACCCTAATTGTGATTGGGCGAGGGCCTGACTGATATCAGTTTGACCTGTCCAAAGGACAATACTTAAACCTACAACAAACATCGCCCCACTACCCACAAAATATCCTAAGACACTGCACCAACTAGTTTGAATTGGATGGCGGGTTTGCTTTGTATAATCACCAATGACCGGCAGCCAAGATAAAGCCATCGTGACGTTTAATTCGACGGCATTGCTAAAACTTAAAGTTGATGCCTGCGGGGCATGGGTCGTAGGAGCTTTTTGCAACAAGCTCACAACAAACACAATCATAGCCAGCGTCAGTAACAGCACTACCCAATTATTGACTTTAAACAACCAATCATGCCGCAGCAGCAACCATAAAATAATTAACCCGGCTACAATGCCTGACATCAATAATTTTGATTGCCAATGAAAAAAAGATTGTGTTAATACATTCATGGCCAATTGGGCATTGACAATCATTACCGCTGTCCAACCCAGTAACTGCAATACATTTAATAACGAAAACAACTGCACCCCTTGCTTGCCAAAAGTCAACTGCGTGACTTTAATTGCCGTACTTTGATAACGCGCGGAAATATAACCTGCCGGTAATAAAAAACCGAAACAGCCAATTACATGACCAATAATTATCGCCAAGATTCCCCGTCCAAAACCTAACGGTGCCATTAAAGTACCAGTAACAATTTCGGCAATTGAAATTGCCGCGCCAAACCATAGTAAAAATAAACTGCGCAACCTCACTTCTTCCATGATGATCCTCCTCTAGTCGAAAAAAAAATCTTTCCCGTTAGAATTAACTAGGAAAGATCATCAAAAAGTAAATATCTCTGACGGCTACACTTTCCTTCGCAAGTTCTAACTTCACAGGTTCAAAGGGATTGGAAAAATTCCATCTCAGCTGATCACAGCACCCCTAGTGTATTCGTTTTGCCCATTGAGCATAGCAGTTCTACATGAAAAAAGCAAGCCCCTCTGGCCAGCATAAAAAAATCCCTAGCGCACTAGGGATTGCATTTGATTCAAAAAATTAAACAGCTGGCGTACCAAACCAAGCGATTCGTTCTTTAACAGTTTCTTTAATCGCTTCAGTTCCAGGAGCCAATAATTTACGTGGATCATAACCTTTCGCATCAATATCTTGATCTTTACCTGCTTCCACATATTGGCGGGTAGCTTTGGCAAAAGCTAATTGACATTCGGTATTAACGTTAACTTTAGAAATTCCCAAGGAAATAGCTTTCACAATTTGTTCCTTTGGAATACCGGAACCACCATGTAACACTAAAGGTGTCTGAACTGCTGCTGCAATTTCTTGTAAACGATCAAAGTTTAGCCCCTGCCAATTGGCTGGATAAACGCCATGAATATTCCCAATACCACAAGCCAAGTAATCCACACCTGTAGCAGCTAAAGTTTGAGCTTCCTCTACGCTAGCTAATTCACCTGCACCGGTAATGCCATCTTCAGTACCACCAATGGAACCGACTTCTGCCTCGACGGACATACCTTGAGCATGCGCCAATTTCACAATTTCTTTAGTTTTTTCGAGATTTTCGGCAAATGGTAAGTCATGACCATCAAACATCACTGAATTATAACCGACTTTGATACATTCTTTGGCTGCTTCATAATTACCATGATCTAAGTGCATTACTACCGGTACCGTAATCCCCATAGACTTAACTGTATCTTGCACTAAATGCAAACATAATTCATAGCCACCCATATATTTAGCAGCACCCATGGATGTTTGAATTAAAATTGGGGTTTTAGTTTCTTCTGCAGCTGCGAGAATGGCCCGTGTCCATTCCAAATTATTCGTGTTAAATGCACCTACAGCGTATTTACCAGCTCTTGCATTTTTAAAAATTTCATTACCGTTTACTAAAGCCATGATAGCCTCCTAAAAAAATCAGTTTTTCCATATACACTGACATTTTACCGCATTTTGGCAGGCTTGAATACAGATTGAATCAATGTAATCGATTCCCTCTACACTTTCTTTAATCCGGTTTGGCGGCAGTCTTTATCACCCGCAAGGGGATGTTGCCGCTGATCATGCCCGAATCATTTTGCATCCGAATGGTCCGTGTGTGTGGTGGTTGCTGAAAAACAATCGTGGAATCTAAATATAATTTAGTATTATTTTTTGTATAAACCGGTCCCAAATTTGAGGTCACAACTAACGGATAGGCCGTTGTCACTGACTGAACCGGAACCACCAACAAACTAAAGTTAACATCAAATGAACAAGATAAAGCTTGCTGGTTAAAAGGCCCGCTACCATCTTCGAAATCTAACACTAAAACGCAGCCTGGCTTTTGGGCTTTTTGAATCCGCTGCGCGACTTCCGGCCGGAAAAAAAGCTGTCCTGTCATTTTTATTCACCTACTTTGTCAAATCAAAATACTTAGTGAGCCACTGTAAGACGTGTTGTCGATATTTTTGCGGCTGCTTTTGATAGGATTGCGCGTGTGCGGCACCCTTGACATACCATAACTTCTTAGGTCCGTGATCATTTTGATAATTAATGGCGGCATTTTTGGTCGGCACAAAATCATCTTTGGTTCCATGAATAAGCAACAATGGTATGTGATTGTGTTTGAGCGTTTGCCGGGTATCAGCAGCGTACAAATTATAGTGAGCTAGTGTTTGCACAAACAAATTAGCAGTAGGAATCAAAGGAAAACTGGGCAAATGAAAAATTTGCTTTAATTGATAGGACAACTCACCGACGATACTGGCATAACCACAATCGGCAATGGCTAAGCGCACCTGTGACGGTACCCGCAATCCTAAATAATACATCACTTCAGCAGCCCCCATACTAATTCCATATAAGCCAATTTGACAATGTGGTCCTTGTCGTCGAATGAGCTGTTGCACCCATAATTGCAAATCCGCGCGATCTTGCCAACCATAACCGATATAGCGGCCCTGGCTACGACCTGCTGCCCGGGCATCTGGAGCTAAAACATTATAACCTGCATGATGCAGCAGTTTAATATAAGGGCCAACGGTTAAACTATTGTCCCCAAAACCATGAATCATGATCACTGTCTTATCAGTAGGCTTTGTTGCCGGGTAATATCTTGCTTGGAGTTTTAAACCATCAGCACTCATTTGCCGCCAGGTGGTTTGTTCCTGAGTTTGAGCCCATTTTTCACTGGTAGTTAAGGGACGATTAGCATTCCGGGCGCTGTAGCCGGTTTTACCCAGAGCAAAGTTAAATAAATAATACCCCATTCCTAAATCAATCACGAGTAAAATGGCCACGAAGCCCAGGAGAAGCGAACGCCAATGTTTTTTCATAATTAACTCACCTGTTCAATTAATTGCTCCGGCGTCTTAATCAAAGCTTTGGCTCCCGCTTGCGTTAATTCCGTAGCTGTGCCAAAACCATAGAGCACACCAATCGTTGCTACTTGATTAGCCGCTGCTCCTAAAACGTCGGTATCGCGATCTCCTACCATCACAATCTGTTGTGGATCAGAGATTGCTTCAATTTTAAGAGCTCGTTGAATAACATCTTTTTTTTGCATCTTTTCATCTAAATCTGTGCCATAAAGGTTCACAAAATATTGCTGAATCTCTAAATAATCAACAATTTGCTTCGCAAAAGTTTGGGGTTTTGCAGTTGCAATATAAAGTCGATGACCATTTTGCTGTAATTGTTTTAAAACCGGAACAATTTGGGGATAAAGGTGCATCTCCTGCCATCCACTGCGCCCATAATATTCTTGAAAACCCCGGAGCAATTGTCGTGCAAGTTCACTTTCTGGTGAAATCTTGGTATACTTTTCAATACTTTCCAATAACGGGGGACCAATAAATTTACGCAACACACTATCATCGGGAACTGATAAGGCTGCTTGTTGATAAGCATAACGTAAGGCTTTAATAATTCCCGGCGCGCTGTCAATAATGGTCCCATCCAGGTCAAAAAAAATATTTTTAATCAAAATTGTTCCTCTTTCATAATCAGATTTGCATATAATATTATATTAAAGGATTTTTTATATTGGTTTGCAAGTTCAAATCCCTAGATTAGTTTTCAAGAATGGGAGACTTTACATGGCACATACTGGTTTAACTACCGCCCAAGTTCAAGCACAGCAAGCCGCCGGCCACGTTAATCGTACGGCCACGACTTCTACGCCTGTGAGTAAAATTATTTCCAAAAATCTTTTCACACTTTTCAATTTGATCAATTTAGTGATTGCCGGTTTAATTATGTATACTGGTAGTTATGCGAATTTATTGTTTCTTGGACCAGTCATTGCCAATTTTATTATTGGTTCTTATCAAGAAATTAAAGCCAAAAAACAACTAGATCAATTAACTTTTTTAAATCGCCAACGCGTCACCGTTTGGCGTGATAACCAGCGGCAACAAATTTTTCAAGATGATTTAGTTTTAGGGGACATTATTTGCTTACGCCGCGGTGATCAAGTTCCCGCTGATGGGCGTGTTTGTCAAACTGAGCAACTCGAAATCGATGAATCTAATTTAACAGGCGAATCGGTAGCCATTATTAAACAAATCGGGGATTCCGTCTTATCTGGAAGCATTGTTGTCGGTGGTCAAGCAGAAGTAGAATTGACCGCCGTGGGGGCCGACAGCTTTGCCAATCGTCTGGCCAAAAGTGCCCGCCAACAGCAGCATCATGTTTCTCAACTGCTGTCCATTATTAACCGCATTATTCAAGTTCTAACCTATATTATTATTCCCTTAGGATTAATCCTCTTTTGTAGTTCCTATTTTAAAAATCACCATTTAAATCAAGCTATCTTAGGGACTTCCGCTTCCATTATTGGAATGATCCCGCAAGGTCTGGTTCTTTTAACTTCTGTGGCTTTAGCCGTCGGAACCATGCATTTAGGTCATAAACAAGTTCTTGTCAAATCCATGACGGCCTTGGAAGCTTTAGCGCGAGTGGATACGTTATGTTTGGATAAAACGGGCACAATAACTACTGGCAATTTGCAATTAGCTAAAATTGTTCCACAGCACGTGAGCTCCAACGAGGTCCGTACCATTGCCCAAAAAATTATGCTGGCTACTCAAGAAAGCAATGAAACGGCGCAGGCTTTGCTCCAAGACTGCACTCTCCAATTAGCTCCGGGTGAGGTGGATAGTATTGTGCCCTTTTCCTCGCAACGCAAATGGTCCGCAGCTAATTTCAACAAGCACCAATCCTATGCCATCGGGGCGCCCAATTTTCTTTTGCACAATCAACAGCAATTGACACAAGCCCAACAATTTGCGGCAGCTGGCTATCGTGTTTTAGCCGTAGTCCAAAGCCCACAACCCATCAAAACCACAATCGAACAACCACAACTTTTAGGTTTTTGTCTGATTAGTGATGAAATTCGAGCTACCGCCCAAGACACTTTTGATTACTTACGGCAACAAGGCATTAAGATCAAAGTTATCTCCGGTGATGATCCGCAAACTGTCCAAACTATTGCTCAGCAAGTTCAATTACCTGCAGCCAACCAAGCTGTCGATATGTCTACAATTCCTGACGATGCAGATTTTGCCCAGTTGGTCCAAGAATATACGGTTTTTGGGCGGACTTTGCCTGAACAAAAACAAAAACTGCTTCAAGCGCTGCAACAAAATCAGCACAAAGTCGCGATGGCTGGCGATGGCGTTAATGATGTCTTAGCTATGCGTCAATCCGATTGTGGCATTGCCATTGCTGGCAATAGTGATGCTGCCGAAAGTGCGGCCGATTTCGTCTTATTAAATAAAAACTTTGATTCCTTAATTTTCGTGCTGAATGAAGGACGCCGGGTTATTAACAATATTGAACGGGTAGCGGCTTTATATTTAATCAAAACCATTTATTCGATCCTGCTTACCCTGCTTTTTATTTTATTGCATGCTAATTATCCGTTTTATCCCGCCCAAATGACTCCGGTGAATGCCTTAACTGTCGGGATTCCGACCTTCTTTTTAGCCTTACAACCAGATTTTCGCCCCCCGGCGGGACGGTTTTACCGGAATGTTTTTCAAGTTGCTTTGCCCGCAGCTGTGGATGTCACCTTAACGGTGGGATTACTCACCCAGTGGGGACATTGGCAAAATTGGTCTTATGCTCAAACTTCCACGCTGGCAGTTTTAGCTATTAGTCTACTGGGCTTTGCCGCCTTATGGACGATCGCACGGCCCATTAATCGGGGTATTATTGTCATTTTCTTATTGCTCTTCTGCGTTAATGCGGGGGTTTTTGTTGGTGGTGGTGGGATTTTCAAAATACAGAATATTTTGATCGGTAATTTACAATTCCCTAGTCTGCTCATTATTATACTGTTTTACCCACTATTTCTGATTTCACGTGAGTTAGTCGTACGCTATATCTTAAAATAAGCCCGCGTTGCTGAATCAACTATAATTTAGCCCCAAATATCAAAGGATGATCCTCATTCACTTAAACCCAACACCGGCGGCAACGGCGCTTTAGCACGATATTTTTGAATTAATGCAGGGGGCAGTTGTAAGTCTCGTTCTCGGCCGTGAACGTTTAAATTAATTTGATCCAAATGATCTGTGCGAATTTTGTTGGTAAATCGCGGATCACTTAAGGCTACCACTCCTAAGGCCACAAGATCGCCATAGTTTAAACCATCTAAAGTTGCTGCTGGTGTCCGAATCGAGCCGGAAACCATCAGGGCACTCCGACCGGCAATTTGATCATGAATCAAGGCGTTCATCGGCTTAGTCCGATTTCCCCTCAGCGCAAAAGCTTTGTAAGCCGGAACGCGAAAAGTTGCGCTGCTGTAAATGGAAGTATGTAAATAATCCAAATCTAATTGCGCCAAGTGCTCAATCAATTGTAGAGATTCATCGATGGTATAACCAATATTAGCACCATGAATTTCTTCCGGCGACAAACGGTAGCCGACAATAAAATCCGGTTTTAATTGGCGCGCCACTCGCAAAACTTCTTGAGCCACTGCTAACGGGAAAGCCATTCGTTTGGTTAAACTGCCACCCCAGGCATCTGTGCGTCGGTTAGAATATTGGGAAAAAAATTGTTGTAAGAGGTAATGATTGGCGCCGTGAATTTCCACACCGCTAAAGCCTGCCGCAATTGCTCGCGCCGTAGCTTGACCAAAGGCTTGAATAATTTGTTCAATTTGACTATTAGTTAATCCTTGAACCGGATAATCTAAAAAAGGAAAATCGAGTGCCGTCGGTGCATAAGCTTGATGACTTTGAGCATAGCCTATTGAAGCTTGGCGACCAGGATGTTGCAGCTGCACAATCCCTTTATTGCCCTGAGCTTGCATGACAGTCGCCAATTGCCTAAAGGCGGGAATCGCTGCATCAGTGTCCAGCGACATTTGTTGTTGGGCACATTGAATATGCGGTGCAATAGTTGTAGCCCCCGTAATTAAGAGCTGTCCAAATTCATTACGTAATTGAAAATAAGCACAGTCTTGAGCAGATGGTGTCCCATCAGCTTGGGCTGCAAAAATTAACATCGGGCACATTGCTATCCGATTATGTAAGACGACACCGTTATTTAACCTCAAATCAGTAAATAATGGTTGATATTTAGTTTGCATATGACTTTCCTTTACTCATTAATAAACAGCATCGTATCTGCTGACGCTATCGTGAAAATTTTGGAGCTTCCACCCTATTTTTTGCACTTTGTACTTGGGGAACGGCAAAAAGACCACCTTTAACAAACAGAGATCATAATAAAGTGGGACGGGTTACTTTATGGCGTTCATCGGCAATTACTAAGCCCATTTCTTGTTCACTCAATTCGGGGGTCGGCAAGCGTCGATTTTTTTGAGCGATAATTGTAAATTGATAATTCAAAGTAACCGCTAACCTAATCAATTCCTGTCGATAGGACGTTGACAGGCGGCCATTAATATATAAATGATATTGTGGATAGCGCTGCATAACCCGTTTAATCAGCGGCAAATTTTGGGGATTACGAACTTGAGCTACTGTTAAAGCTAAGGCCACCCGTTCCTGAAAATTACCAAGAAATTTTTTGCGCTCATCAGGTTTTAATTGCGGCGTGCCAAAAATATTCTTTTTTAAATAATCTTCTACATCACTCATGGGCTTTGCTCCTGACCTTTAAGAAATTAGACTTATTGCTGGACTATTTTTGAGACTTTTTAGATTTTAAGAGAGTCTTGACAATGCGGTAATTGGCTAACCCAACACTTTTGGCAGACTCCAGGTCATAAGTATGGGTGGCACTTTGATTATGCTGCCAATAGTGATATAGCGGCTGGGTGCCAATGTAAAAATGCTGCGCATGCGTGGCATATTGCACATTGAACACCTGATCTTCCATCAAGGATAAGTCAGATTCAAATTGTAAATGATATTTATTAATGAGGGCCAAGTGGTAAACTTTGTTCCACGTGTACCCTTTGACCTGACCACTGTTCTTGGTGATATGGCGTAAAACTTCTTCACGCCCACAATAACCTTGAAAATGCTTTGAACGTAATAAAGCGGGGGCCCGTTGTGGTTCACGCACGTAGCCGCAAACTACCATATCCAGCGGTCGCTGCGCAAATTTTTGCAAAAAGTAACTTGTATATTGCGGCTCCAACCAATCATCACCATCAATAAACGTGATCAGTTCGCCCTGAGCCGCACGCATACCGCGATTGCGGGCAGCCGAAATTCCCTGATTACTTGGTTGGGTTAATAAAGACATGTTAGAATGATGGCGGATAAACCGGGTTGCTATTTGAGGTGTTTGATCAGTGGATGCATCATTTACCATAATTAATTCAAAGTTTTGATCCTGCTGGGCTATAACAGATTTTAGACAACGCTCTAAACGCGCAGCCTCATTATATAAAGGCATAATTATCGATAATTTCGGCATTTAATCACCTAGTTGTATTGTAAAAGAAAACCACATCAATTGCACTAAGAGATCCCCAGGTTTGACTGAGCGAAAGGAGTAAAGCCATGCAACGTATTTTTCCCTTCTCACGTACTTATAATTTTCGCGAACTCGGCGGCTATCCGACCCAAGACGGCCGTCAAATCCGCTGGCATAAAATTTTACGTTCGGGATATTTAACGGAACTTACTTCAAGTGAACTTCAACAATTAAAAGCATACGGCTTACGTTATGTGGTAGATTTACGGTCTGATTATGAACAGCAGAGTTGGCCCGATCCGACGCCCAATTTTTTAACCATCTATTCACTACCATTGTATCCTGCTGAGGGCAATGGGGCGCGACTCTATCAGACCTTGCCACCTAGCGATCAATATCACGATCTCGGTCAAATTTATCAACAAGCGGTTTTAGATCGGCACTCCCAAAAGGTGTTCCGTCAATTTTTCCAAATCTTATTAGCCAACGATCAACCGAATCAGTCACTGGTTTTTCACTGTGCCGCCGGTAAAGACCGAACCGGGATTTTAGCCATTCTGTTTTTGTTATTAATGAAAGTGCCTGTCAACTACATTATTCAAGATTATTTATTAACCAACTTAATGTATCAAAAAGACGTTGATTTGCGAGCTTTGGATAATCCGCAAGATACCACCATTCAAGCAATGAATTTTACCCGTGCTGAACAAACCGCAGTGCCGGCTATTCAAAGGGCAATTACGGATATTTATGGCAGCTGGACGAATTTTCAACAACAAATTTTAAACTTGTCAACCAGTGATTATCAACGCTTGCAAGACTTGTATACAATCCGACCGCAAAACTAAGCCTCGTTTAATCGCCGAAAGTTAGTGACTGCCCTGATAACTGGTATAGTTGACAATCAACCTGTAAGGTTTGATCACTGGTTAGACTAATTTGGGGATTGCCTTGAAAATAAAAACGTTCTGAAAACACTACTTGACCATCATTCACAAAAATTTCTACTGTACTTTGATCAATAAAAATCTGTAACCGCAGAAACTTATCAGTCGCGATCTTTGTAGAATTACTATGAGGGCGATCAGAGCGCCGTACACTGACGCTTTGTTGCGCATGGAGATACTCGAAAACCAGTTGGTTTTTTGTAACCCGATCTGTAAAAATCAATTGAAAAATTTGCCCATCCCACTGTGCTAAAAAGAAGTATAAGTTCATTTCTAAATACGTAACACTATCGCACAAAATCTTGGGCGTGTGAATTTGATAGATTTGTTGTTGCAAAAGCCGTTCACGTAAAGTTTGACATTCGCGAACTGGGCGCATGACTAAGTGATTATGTTCCCAGATTAATTCTCTGGGCAAGGACAAAACCCCCTCCCAGCCCTTATCATTTTCCTGCAATTGATCAAAATCCTCACCACCTAAAGCGGCAATAGTCACTAACCGACCATCGGGAGCTTGAAAAATTTGGGAAGCAAATAAATCGTGCCCATAATCTAAGCGCTGCCAAACCTGCCCACTAAAATAAGGGCGATCATAGTCTAAGTCACCGGCCAAATAATAAATTCCCTGCGGATCAAAATTAGAAGTGGAAACCTGTCGCTGTGTCATTGTTACTAAAACTATATCGTGCCCGTTAATATGAAAAAATTCCAAGAAGTTACATGGTTGCAGCAGGGGACGTTCTAAAATCGGACCTAAATAATTCCAATAAGTCAAACTATAGGAAGTATATAAAACTACTTGTTCATCTTGGCCATTGTCTTGACTAATCATTAACAGATAATATTGTCCATCATGTTCCCAAATCTTGGCCGCCTTGGTTTCAGTAAAGTGACTGACCGGAAGCATATTAATGACCGGATTTTGTAAATATTTATTAAAATTTAAACCGTCTTTACTGTAAGCCAGATTTTGACTAGGAAGAATCTGAAAGTCAGATTGTGCTTGGAGTCCTAAATATAAAATATATAAAACTCCATCTTTAATTAGCGCACTGCCAGCTAGGCAGCCAGCTTGGTCAGTTATGGAATCTGGTTGTAAAGCTGGTTTTAATAATTGCCAATGAATGAGATCTCGACTCCGGGCATGACCCCAAACATTGGGTATGGTCGAAGTTACTTGGGGACTATTATATAGAAAGAAGACATGAAAAAAATTTTTAAAATAGATTGAACCGCTGGGAACTGTTAACCGCCCACTAGGAGCCATTAAATGATAGCCGCAGCGATAGCGTTGATCACTGATATTTAACCAAACTTGTTCATTCATAGTTCCTCCGTGCAACCTTTTTTAGCCCCCTAAATATATGTTTTATTGTAATCTTCATAAAGTAAACTTCAATTAAATACACTTGCAGCGCTGCCGAGGCTTTTTGCTCAATTCATTGGCTCTGCCGCAAATTTTGCGCCGCTATTCAATCCCCACTTCGTTAGTTTAATCTTATTGTAACTATTAGTTTGCACAATTAGGAGCTTGTCTGTCATCAACGTTTTGGGCCATCGACTACCCCGAAATCGTGTCTGCTTTGATATTTGCAAGACACGTTTGAGTTTATAAAGAATCTGCACTACAATTTTTAGATTAGTAATTAATTGTCAAAATATTCGAGAAAAAGCCTTGACAAGTTTCCTTTCTGATTTTATGATAGCCATAATTAAAAATTGCTAAGAACAGATGAGTAAGTGGGGCTAAAGTTGACAGAGAGTCGCAGGTGCTGAGAAGCGATACTTTAAAGACACTGAATATGGTCTGGGAGCAAATCAAATAATGAACTGAAAGTAAATTATTTGCGGGGTAACGCTCGATATTGCGTTCAAGTATAGCTTGTACAGTGTACTTGTAAAGGTTAATTTCGTGAGAAATTAACGAATTTTTGGGTGGTACCACGCGTCAGCGTCCCTATTCACAGTTTTTATTGTGATTAGGGGCGCTTTTTTTATTCTCATTGAGAGAATTTGAGGGAGGAAAAATTAGTATGACAAATCATTTTACAGTCCGCCAACATTCACCATTTCGCTATGACATTGTAGGCAGCTTTTTACGGCCAGAGTCGTTAAAACAGGCCCGAACTCAATTTCAAGCTGGTCAAATTAACCAAGACCAATTAAAGTCCGTCGAAGATCAATGTATTATTGATTTACTACAGCAAGAAGAACAAGTCGGACTGCACGCGGTCACTGACGGTGAATTTCGGCGGAGTTGGTGGCATCTGGACTTCTTTTGGGGATTAAATGGCGTCACTAAACACAGTGCACCCAATGGTTATCAATTTCATGATGAAACAACCCGCGCAGAGACTGCGACCTTAACAGGAAAGATTAATGGTCAGCAGCATCCCTTTATTCAACATTTTCAATTTGTCCAAGATCACGTTCATGAACAAACCCAAGTCAAGCAAACCATTCCCGCTCCGAGTCAATTTTGGGCGGAATTACAGCGTCCGGAAAATCAAGCCGCGGTGCACCAATTTTATGCAGATACTGACAGTTTGCTCACGGATATTGCCCAAGCTTATCAACAAGTGATCCAGGATTTATATGATGCAGGTTGTCGTACTTTACAATTAGATGATTGTACCTGGGGGGCACTCGCCGATTGGCAAACTCATCCAGAACACGTTGCCTACGGGATTGACCCGCAAAACTTGGCGGACCTCAAACAAACCTACCTCCAATTAAATAATGCCGCCATTTCCCAAGCTCCGCAAGATTTAGTCATTAATACCCATATTTGTCGGGGCAATTATCACTCCACTTGGGCCAATAGTGGCGGTTATGACAGTGTGGCGGATCCATTATTTACTGATGAAAATGTCCAGGCCTATTATTTAGAATATGACTCTGAGCGCGCAGGCAGCTTTGAACCCTTGCAACAAGTAGCGCCCAATAAATTAGTAGTTTTAGGATTAGTCACCAGTAAATCCGGAACTTTGGAAGACAAAGCAACTATTATTCAACGGATACATGAAGCCAGTCAATACGTGGATCTCGATCGTTTAGCAGTGAGTCCGCAATGTGGTTTTGCCTCTACCGAAGAAGGTAATATTTTAACTGCAGAACAGCAATGGCAAAAAATTAAACTACTCAAAGAAATTGCCCAGGAGGTTTGGACTGATGAAAATTAACAAAAAATTTCTGACTTTATTGCTACTAGTGGGCGCCACTTTCTTTTTCTTTAATCAACCAGCTTCCGCCCGCACCGTTACCGTAGGCGTCGAAGGTGGATCCGATGAGCAAATCTGGCACCATATTGCCCAGTCACCGCAAGCCAAAAAAGCCCATGTCAAAATCAAAATTAAAGAAATTACAGACAGCTTGCAATTAAACAAAGCAACCTATGAAAAAGTAGTCGATTATAATGCCTTCCAATCCTACGGTTATTTAGAAGCTTATAATCAAGACAATCGCAATAATCAGTTAATAGCTATCGGTACTACGTATTTGGAACCGATGGGCTTGTATTCTAAAAAGTATCATAGTTTGAAAAAATTACCCGCGAACTCTAAAATCGCGATTCCTCAAGATCCGGCGAATCTGACTCGAGGTCTGAAATTATTAAATACTGCGGGCTTAATCAGCGTCAAACATCCAAAGTCTAATAAAATAACCCTGACTGACATTCAAAAGAATCCTAAACATCTTAAATTCTATCAAATTGATGGTGCGACTGGCCCGCGGGTGCTTAAAGACGTCGCGGCTGCCCTGATCGCCAATACGGTCGCCCAAGAAGGCGGGTTAAATGTGTTCCACGATACAATTACCCGCGAAAAGCTCAACCAAACCACTAAAAAGAACGTTAATGTTTTAGTCGGTAACCGGACTTCGGCAAAATATCCCGAAGCTAAAAAGTTAATAAAACTGTATCACAATGCTGCCATTCAGCGTTATATTAAAAGTAGTTTCCACAACACTAAAATTGCTGTGCACAAACCTGTTAGTTCATTAAAATAGTAAAGGAGTTTTTTAAAATGGCTAAAGTTGAAAGTTTTGAATTAGATCATACTAAAGTTAAAGCACCTTATGTCCGTCTGATTACTGTTGAAACAGGAGCTAACGGCGATAAAATTTCCAATTATGATTTACGTTTAGTGCAACCCAATGCTAACGCAATTCCTACAGCTGGTTTGCATACCATCGAGCATTTGTTAGCTGGTTTATTGCGGGATCGGCTAACCGGAGTTATTGACTGCTCACCTTTTGGCTGCCGCACCGGTTTTCATTTAATTACCTGGGGTGAACATTCTACTACGGAGGTCGCCCAAGCTTTGAAGGATTCGCTTACCGAAATTCGTGACCATATTCAATGGGAAGATGTTCAAGGTACAACCATCGAAAGTTGCGGTAACTACCGCGATCATTCGCTCTTCTCTGCTAAAGAATGGTGTAAAAAAATTCTCGAAGAAGGTATCAGCGACCAACCATTTGAACGCCACGTTATTTAAAAGTTGACGTAACACTTAAAAAGGGTCTGCTTGTAATAGCAGACCCTTTTTGAATGCTGTCGCTTAGTCTTTTTAATTCTCCTCAGCTGCTGCGGATTTTTGCACCAACGCATTTAACTGAAAAGCTTCTTGTAAATCTTTAGTTTTAACGGCACTTTGGATACCCCATTCGTAAAACACTAGAGCACTTATAATCACCACTACTTGATCCCACGGATAGATCAGCCAATTGATGCCTCCAAAATGGCGGCTACCCAAATAAGAAATCACGGACAGCACAAATAAATAGACGATCATCCATAGTGCAGCTCGAAAATTGACTTTGAACCCCACAAAATGCTGCTTTTGCTCATAAAATAAATATAATGGCAAACCTAATAAAATAATCCCGATGACTTCAATCGTGGTGGGCCACAAAGACCAATAAATGGCTAGCGACGTTAAGACAAAAGCGAGCGGTGCGATCACCTTCAAGGCTTTGAGTTTGATCGGGCGATATAACTGGGGTCCTAATTTACGCAAAGATACCGCCGTGACGGGTCCCATTAAATAAGCAATTAAAGTTGCGGCAGATAAGACCGTCGTCAAAAGCGACCATGACCGAAAGAAGAAGACCATCACAATACTCAAACAAGCATTAACCACCATCGCTGCCCGAGGCAAGCGATATTTGGAACTAATATGGCCAACAAATTTAGGTAAATGCTGATTGCTCTCCATAGCTGCTAAAGCGCGTGAAGCTGAAGCAACGAAGGAAACTCCGGTCCCAAAGGGTGAGACAAAGGCATCAATATATAACAAAATAGCCAGCCAGTTAATGCCTAAAACAATCGCCAAATCGGCAAAAGGCGACTCAAAATTTAAATGCTGCCAACCCTGAGCCAAAGCACTATGTGGCATTGCGGTAATAAAAGCACTTTGTAAAAAAATATAGATAATACCCGAAATTAATAATGACAGGACAATACCCTTGCCAATATATTTTTCAGGTTTTTCGATTTCACTACCCATATTAATAATGGTTTGAAAAGCATTAAAAGAAAAAATAATTCCTGCCGAAGAAGTTGCAGCTAACACCGGAGCCGTTCCGTAAGGGAAAAATTGATGCATATTGGTGCCATAATTCGACGGATGAAAACTGGCAAAAGTAATCACTAGAATAGTTAAGATTGGCAAGCCAATTTTGAAAAAGGAAATCAATGACGTAAAATTGGCCATCAGTGTCACTGACCAATAATTAATTAACGTAAAAATGATAATGATTAAAATTACCACTAAGAGACCAGCATTGGTAATAACACCGTGTGCTAAAAAGCCGCGTGCAAAGCGGGCCCAACTCCACGGCCAATTACTCATGTATTGTACCGTGGCTACTGCTTCAATGGGAATAATGGTAATCAATGATATCCAATTCGACCAGGCGGCGATAAATCCTAATAAAGATCCATGGGAATATTGGGCGTACTTGCTCATTCCTCCTGACTCTGGGAACATGGTACCAATTTCAATGTAATTATACGCAATTAAAAAAATAATCAATCCGCCGATAATCCATGATAAAATTGCGGCCGGACCAGCCATTTTTGAGGCTTCCCACGATCCAAATAGCCACCCGGAGCCGATTAACGAACTTAAAGCTATCATGACAATCGAAAAAAGACTCATCTTTTTTTTATTTTTCAATTATCTCCACCCTAACTTTGTTTTACATTATTGTATTGACTTGATAATGCAATGAATTGTCCTTGCTAACACCTGCTTTTGAGAGCTTTCATGGCACAAACAGATTTACCGCGTTCGCATCATCATTTTCTTTATCCATTCCGTTAGTCAATACTATTTGCACAATTGTAACTACTTCAATGTGCGCTGTGGTCCTGAACCCACTACAACGAAAACTCCTATCTGGTGCATCTTTTTTGATTTGTTACAAAGCAATTATCAATGACCACCACAGTTTTCAGTTTTGCACTGGCTTTCGATTCTAGTTCTGAAAGAATGGTTTCCTTTGGAAAATCTTTATGTTAGAATCGGATGTGGGAGCGGATGGGTTCTGGTGTTCCCTCTGGTCTTCAAAACCAGTATGAGGAGTTGAAAGCTTCTTGGGTGGGTTCAATTCCCACACGTTCCCGCCATTGACAATCAAACTTCTTGTTTATCAAGAAGATTAAAAATCTCTTCCGGAAATTATACTTTCGTCTGATTTCTGAAGCAAAAAACGACTAATGATTAGTCGTTTTTTTATTTGATTGTCAAGCTTCACCCAAAAATTAAATTAATCACAAGTAATACCAAAATAATTTATTGTTAAATATAAAAAGTGCTCCAAAAATTGTTATATTACCAATTAATTGGAACACTTTCACGTTGTTGCAAACTACTAACTAATTTTTAATACCCACATTGCAGTGCTGTGAAGTTAGTCATCGTACATTGGTAGTATACAAGATGTTTATTGATCATTTTCCGGTAACATATGCCGCATAATGCGTTCACCTGTAGCCCGGCGCGCAAAATCGGTTGTATGAACAACCGGCAAATTCAACTTAGGAGCAATTCCCATTACCGTATTGGTACAATCCGTACAATTACCAACTAATAAAGTATCAGCACCATCAGCGCGTAATTTTAAGACTTTTTCCGCTTGACCCGGACAGATACCCGGATTAATACATTTAGCATGACCTGTTTTTTCATTAACTACTGCATTTTTACACCATTCGACACCCACAACTTCGGCATCCATGGAAGCAGCGATCTCTTTCATACGCTCCGGTGTAGCACTGCAGGCACAAGCCAATAAACCAACTTTTTTACCCTTTAAGCTTGGAAATGGAATTGTCGCAATAATTCCTCCGGAAGTTTTAGTAATCGGAGCGGCAATATCCGTACGGCTTCCAGTAAAAGGACCACCCATAATTAATTCCCCATATTGGGCCATGTTGGGATAATCCTCTAAAATGTTGCCAACCATCGTCCCAATCGGAACATCCTTTTTTACTTCTACAACCTCATTATCTCCATGCAACCGACCAGCCACTGTAATATCTTTAGAAATGACTGGTTTGCGATCTTCGATGGCTTCTGCTACACGAAAGACGGTTTCGACATTAGTGACAATCGCATTCGCCGCATAAGGCAAGTCGTCAGTTTTTAGTAATTTATGCAATTTAGAATCACGAATAATCGCGCGCTCCTCACCTTCCGGGTACCGATTCAACATTAATTCCAAAGAAATATCATCATGTCCCCGAATAGCTTCTTCTAAAAGTGCCACAGCATTGGTATGTTTACGTTTAATAGCAATGGCCACATCTTTGGCGCCCACGATTTCTTTAACATATTCAATGCCCCGAATGATTTTTTCAGCATCAGTAATAATCCGTGAAATATTATGGCCTAAAATCGGTTCACACTCCGCGGCATTAATAAATAAATGACCATCCGGAATTTGTTGCGCATATTTGTTATACGCAGGGAACCCAGCTCCCCCACAACCGACAATTCCGGCTTCTTTAATTGCCTCTAAATTAGAAAGCTCGGCCGGGATTTTAACGTAATCGTAAGTTTGTTGGTCGGAAGCCTTAATTTCAATTACCTTATCGGTAACGTTAGTCACTTCCCCATCTACACTAGCATGCAATTTAGCACCTAGTCCTTGAGGAACAGCAATTGCCTGACCACATCTGACACTGTCACCCACATTCACTGTGGGTTTATCAGGTCCACCCACACTTTGCTTTAAGGGTAATTTAATTAAAGTCAAAATATACTTCCCTTCTTCAGGGAGAACACACATAGCAACTATATTATATCATTTTCTATAGTAAAAAGAATCACTATTAAACTCAATTAAGTAGAAAAAATTACTCCTAAAATAAAAGTAATCAGAATGGTAGCAAAACCAGTAATGTTATTTCGGAACAAGGTTTTGAGGGTAGAAATATTGGTATTATAAGTACTAATAATTGCATTTAACGATAAAGATAAGCTCATAGCCACCACGGTATTCATAATGCGAAACCGCGGAAGGGAAAAAGTAATCGCCAGCAACGGGATTAACGAGCCAAAAATAAAAGAGGTAAAGGACATACAAGCTGCGTGTAAGGGCATCAGTAAATCACTGCTTTTTAATTTCACGGGACAGTCCTGACAGCGGCTGAGATCTTTTTGTTCCTCAATCGTTTTTAATTGCAGATCACGCTGTGTACTCACTGACATCCATTCACCGCCAGCCATCGAACAAGCACCGGCCAGCATTCCCGAAACGCCACTAATAAATAACGCCTGCGAACCCAAATTAGCGCCGGTCACTCCTAAAACTATGCCCGAGACAGAAATAATTCCATCATTGGCGCCTAAAATACTGGCTCGCAAAGTATTTAAATAATCCCAAAAGTAGGGACTTTTTTTATCGCTGATTTTAAGTATTTTATTCAACATTGATCTATCCTCATTAATCGTCAACCCAGGCCTGGTTGAAACAGCTGCCTTATCCGTGAATCCCCAAAAATAGTTTGGCGTAGCGGCTCATTTTATCAGTAGTCCAAACCGGCTCCCAGACTAAATTAATCTCACATTCGTCAATCCCATCCAAAGCAGTGACTTTGGCAATAATTTCTTGCGATAACCAGTCGCTCAATGGACAGCCCATAATCGTTAATGTCATCGTAATTAAGCATTTGGCATCATGGCAACTGATATTATAGATAAGACCTAAATTAACAATATCAATGCCCAACTCCGGATCAATTACTTTTTCCAATTGACCTAAAACATCATCTTCTAATAATTCATCTTTTGAAATTTTCTTCATGTCCATGAGCTCCCTTGTCTGCCATAATTTCTTTAAAAGTTTGTGCAATTTGTAACAAATTAGTGTCGGATAATGTCCGGACATCAAGTTGAATCGTATTATCCTTCACTCGTGTAATAATCGGGGGAGCTGCTTGTCGCAGCTTGGTATCTAATTGTGTTACAGATAAGCTTTTTGGCTGTACTTCTACAAGAAAAGTCGGCAGCTGCAAATCGGGAAAAGTTCCCCCGCCAACCGCGGAAAATCCCTCACACAGCTGAGTAGTTAAATGCGGGATTGGGGCCAGTAGTTTTTGCAGTTTGTGAGCTTTGGCCAACAACAATTCGGAACTACTGGTTAACATTTGTAAAGTCGGAATGGCTTGCCAGACATCTGCTCCCTGCTGATAAATGCGCAACGTCGCTTCTAAAGCCGCTAAAGTCAGTTTATCAATCCGCAAAGCCCTTAATAGTTGGTTTTGTTTTAGTTGATCAATATACTTCTTTTGACCCACAATAATGCCTGCTTGGGGTCCTCCTAATAGCTTATCACCGGAAAAAGCCACTAAATCGCTATTTTGCACCACTTGAGCCACCGTGGGTTCCGACTCGATCCCCGCAGCTTTCAAATCGACCATTAAACCGCTGCCCAGATCTGTAATGAGCGGCAAACCCTTAGACCGTGCCAACTGCAGCAATTGGTCCTCGGCCACAGTCTCTGTAAAGCCTACGATCTTATAGTTACTGGTATGAACTTTTAAAATGGCCCCCGTTTGTTCATTAATAGCTCTTTGATAATCACTTAAGCGGGTCTTATTCGTTGTTCCCACTTCGGTTAAGTGTCCCTGGATACTGGTAATAATCTCCGGAATGCGAAACGAGCCCCCGATCTCAACTAATTCGCCCCGAGAAACAATAACCTCTCGATCCTGCGCCAGGGTAGCCAAAATTAACATTACCGCTGCGGCATTATTATTAACCACCAGCGCTGCTGGGGCCTTCGTAAGCTGCGTTAATAGTTTTTCAACATGATCATAGCGACTGCCTCGAGCTTTGGCAGACACGTTATACTCTAAATTAGAATAATTAAAAGCAATGGCCTGCAATTCTTGTTGCACCGCTGGTGCTAAAACCGCCCGTCCCAAATTAGTATGTAAAATAATTCCGGTAGCATTAATCACCGCCGTTAACGAAGCCGCAGTCTGTTGGGTGACTTGCTCTTTGACTTTTTTTACCAGCACTTGAGGATCCAGTTCTACTTTAGCATTGATACTAATTTTGTTACGTTGTTTTGCAATCACTTGCTGGACATTTTCTTTAATGAATTGCATATTATAAGTTTGTGCTAATTGTTGAATCTGCTCATCTTGTAAAAGATCATTCACCGCCGGTAGTTGCCGCAATAAATCCTGATTTACCATTTCTAAGCATCACCTTCTTGATATTGCTGGGTAATTTGCGTTAACGCCGCCAAGGCAGCTTGCACATCTGCTTCAGTATTAAAACTGGAAAACGAAAAACGTACCTGGCCTTGTTCTTGGGTCCGAAAAGCTTGATGAGCCAAGGGTGCACAATGAGCGCCTGCACGGGTCGCAATATCATATTGCTGAGCTAAAAGATCACTCAGTTCCGCGGAATTTAAATTACCAATATTTAAACTGACTGTTCCCACGCGCTGGCAATATAAATCACCATATACTTGAACCTGCGGCAACTGAGTTACTCCTGCAATAAATTCGTTCACTAATTGCACCGTACGGTTACCTAAAGTCGTAACTCCTTTGTTCAAGACATATTGGATCCCTGCAGCTAACCCCGCAATCCCCGGTACATTTAATGTTCCGGCTTCCAGACGTTCAGGTAAAGCTGCCGGTTGCTCGTGATTAAAAGAATCAATGCCGCTACCACCAGCCAATAAGGGGGTAATGGGTAATTCCTTATTGAAACAAATACCCCCGGTGCCTTGTGGTCCATACAAAGATTTATGACCCGTAAAACAAAGTACATCAATTCCTTGGCGTTGCAGATCCAACGGAAGCACTCCCGCCGTCTGCGCCGCATCTACCACGAATAACAAATGATGTTGTTGACAAAAATGAGCAATAAACTCCAAATCCAGCACTTCACCGGTCACATTGGAAGCATGAGTACAAACGACCATCTTGGTATTCGGACGTAATAGTTGCGTAAATTGCGCATAATCCAAGCTTTGTTTCGCATTGAGACCCACAAAATCCGCTGCTACGCCCCACTTGTGCAACGCATAAATTGGCCGTAAAACCGAATTATGATCCAAGACAGTCGCAATTACATGATCACCCGGGTGCAGTAATCCCTTAATCGCTAAGTTTAAAGCCGTCGTGGCATTATTGGTAAAAGCTACTAAAGCGGAATCCCTCAAATGAAATAATTGTTGGACTAATTGGCGGGTTTGATAAACAATTTTAAAAGCATTAAGCGCAGCTGTATGCGCGCCACGGGAAGGATTACCATAGGCTTGACTATTAATTACGTCTGCCACACTTTGCCCCACCGCTGCCGGTTTTATTAACGTTGTCGCTGCATTATCTAAATAAATCATTTATTAATCACTGATTTCTTTAAAATTCGTTTATTTTGCCAACGTTCGGTAATTTGATCTTTATCCATTCTTTCTAAAACCAACATGGCATATTTACGACTGGAATGAGTTAAATCCCGATAATCCGCCAAACTCATCGTGTGATGGCGTTGTAAAAAGTCCACGACCTGTGCGACTAGTTGTTGATAGACAGCTTGATCCATAACCGTTGTATTATCTAATAGGACCACACTATCTCCGATCATGGCATTTAAAACCTCTTGGCCATTAGGCTGGTGTGCGATTAACTCCGCTATCGCAGGTGGTTTACTGCCCGCCGCTTTTAACTTAGCTTGAATCGTGGCTTGCACTTGTTGGTCTTGGGAGTTAATTTGCGGCTGAAAGTTAACTAAATGATAGCAGCCTTTAGTTACGGCTAGAGCCTGTTGTTGTTTTAGGTATTGAAAAATTAAATGGGTTGCTTTAGCCCCCACATCCTTAGTCCAGCGCGAAGTCAAAATCGAAACGGGTATCCCCCAACGCAAAGGAAATTGTTGGTGATAATGATTCAATTGCGTTTGAATTTGTTGCCCCGCTTGCGCAACGTTTTGTGCTACTAATAATTCACCAGCTAATGCAATCAAATCTTTTGTTTGAACCAGCTGCTGCACTGCTTTTTGAATCTCAGTACTGGATTCATTAAAAGCTATTGCTCCCGCCGCCGGATCAAACCAATACAGGGACTGTCCAAGACAATAGTCTAGCAATATCGCGGGTAATTGACCTTGCGAGCGAATTTTTAAAGTGTTGAGCATCGCGGCATCATATCTCTTACGTGTAGGGGGTGCGCCATCTAAAATCTGTCCCCCGCCCAAGGTCGTGATCGGTGAGTAAGAGCGAATAATAAAATAATCGCCATATTTAATCGTCACCGGTTTTTCCAAGCGAATTTGCACGTTTGCTGTGGCATGCGCTGGGATCTGTTCTGAACCTAAAGGGTAAAGGCGTCCCATCACTTCCATCGAACCTACATACACCCGCACCCGAGTATTTAATTTTAAAACGGACTGCGGTAACGCTAACGTAGTTAATTGTGCATTAAATTCTTTCGTCACCTGGACACTATCCGCGGTGGCAAGCACATCGCCCCGACGAATTTCATCATGGGGAAGGGTTAAATTTAAAGCCGTTCTTTGTCCGGGTAAAGCAATATCGGTGGCGTAATCGTAGGTGCGAATATTTTTGACTTGGGTAGTCTTTTGGGTGGGATAAAGGCAGATGTTATCCCCCGTGTGTATTGGGCCTTCCAATAAAGTACCAGTGACCACCGTACCAAAGCCCTTCATGGTGAAACTGCGATCGATATTCATCCGCGCCTGGCCTGTATTTTTTCGCGGCGGGATATGATTGACCAGCTGTTGAATCACTTGTACTAAATGTTCCATGCCATAATTACTAACGGCATCTGTTTGAACCATTGGTGCCGCGGCTAACACCGGATCGGCGGCAAAAGTGGTCCGGATATCTTCAACAGCCAATTCAACCATGTCTGCATCAACTGTCTGGACCTTGGTTAAGACAATAATAAAATTAGTAATTCCTAACAACCGTAAAATCTGTGCATGTTCTCTGGTTTGCGGCATGACACCTTCATTGACATCTACGACCAACAACACCAAATCAATGCCGGATAAACCAGATAACATATTCTTTAAAAATTTTTCGTGTCCGGGTACATCAACAATGCCCACCCGTTGATGATTAGGTAATTGAAAAAAAGTAAACCCTAGATTAATCGTCAGTCCGCGCTGCTTTTCTTCCTTGGTCGTGTCAGTATCTACACCTGTGAGGCTTTTAATGAGTGTGGTTTTTCCATGATCTACATGCCCCGCGGTGGCAATTACGACTTGATCCACTGAACTATCCTCTAACTTCATTTTTAATTAACTGATATTGTGAATGTAATCCATCTTTATGGACTTGATATAAAGCCCGGTAAGTGACCTGTTGCTGTTGCAAAAGCCTGGTAATTTGGGCCAGATCCGCCAAATCAAAATAAATACTTAAACCACAACCGGCACTTAAATTGCCCGGAGTAGTTAACATCCGATTTTTGAGCTGTGCTTGCTCGAATAAAGTTTGCGTTTGAATGGCAGCATGGGTTGAATCAAACACCACCAGTCCAAAATCATTTCCCATTACACAATGCTCCTCAACTACGGCCGCACTACCCGCTGGGCAGTACGCATTAATTCTAGGATGTGATAAAGATTAGTAATTTCCCCTACTTGCAGTTGTCCTTTAACGTTGTAGTAATCTACACAAGTACCGCAAGCTAAGATTTGAACCCCCAGGCTGGCTAATTTCTTTAAATCCGGAACTGACTCCGAATCTGCCAGTAATAATTTAATGCCGCCATTATAAAATAAGACATATTGTGGTAAGACATCTTGTTCTGTCAGCGAATAGATAAAGCTCTTGATTAAAATCTTGCCTAATTGATCATCCCCATGTCCCATAACGTTGGTGCCAATAGCGACAATATAACCATCGGATAAGCGAATATTATTAACCAGTGCCGGCTCAATTTTTTGGACCGTGGATTCCTCAGCAGTCTGCGTGACTGACATCATATTTGTAATTGACGAACCGTTATAATCAGCCGCTGAAGCTGCTTTAGAAGTAGTTTTTTTAATAGTTACTTTAGTGACTCCGGAACCTAAATCTTCTTTAGCAAAGTCATATTGCAATTGTTGAGCCATTTTTTCTAGATTTTCTGCGGCTTCTTCATCATCAACTTCTACTGCAATTTCCGAATTACTCCGTAATGCTTTTTTAGCTTTAATAATCGGTGTGGGACATGCCAAACCTTTGGCATCAATTGTTTCCATCTTAAAATCTCCTTTATTTTTTTATCAATTACTGTATTTACTAAGCAACAACAATCGTGGCTGGATCGGCAGCCGGTTTGGCCTGGATGCGGCCAATTTGCTGTACTGGCACTTGATGGGCCTTCATGTCGGCCATGATTTGGGGTGCTTCAGTTTCTTGGACACTCATCAACAAACCGCCCGAAGTCTGCGGATCAAAGACTATTTCTTCCAGTGCATAGTCCTCAAAAGTAAAGTGAATCTTGTCTCCTAAAAACTTCCGATTTCTTTGTCCGCCAGCAGTAATTAAAAATTGCTCGGCACACGAATATGCTGCTGGAATAATCGGCAGTTGTTCTGCCTCCAAAACGGCTTGCAAATTGGAACCTTGCAACATTTCGGATAAATGTCCTGCTAGGCCAAAGCCAGTTACATCCGTGCACCCGCTGACGTGATATTGCCGCATAATTTCAGAGGCAGTTTGGTTTAACATCGTCATCGAATCCACCGCCTCGGCAAAAGCAGCATTACTTACTGCATGGGCTTGATAAGAAGAAGTGATAATTCCCACGCCTAATTTCTTGGTGAGTAACAAAACATCATGCTCCTGCACAGAATTATTTTTAACGATGTTTTGCGGATTAATCCGGCCCGTGACCGCCAAACCATATTTGGGTAAGCGGTCGTGAATCGAATGTCCACCTGCAATCACGCCTCCGGCTTCATTTACCTTTTCTTGACCGCCACGTAAAATCTGTTTCAAAATATCTAGATTCCCTTTTTCAGGAAAACAAACAATATTTAAGGCTAATAAAACATCCCCTCCCATAGCAAAAACATCACTTAAAGCATTCGTTGCTGCAATTTGGCCGAATAAATAAGGATCCGTGACCATCGATGGGAAAAAATCCAACGTTTGAATCATGGCTAAATCATCAGCAACTTGGTAAACCGCAGCATCATCAGTAGAATCAAAACCGACTAATAAATGTGGATCAGTTTGTGCTTGGGGTAGATCCGCTAAAATTTGGGATAAATCACCCGGGCCAATTTTGGCATTGCAACCTCCACAGACAAAAAGTTGCAAATCATTTTTGGTGCCCTCTTTTTCCATAAGCATTCTCCTTACAAGCTAAGATCTTTAACATATGTATCAGTATTAGGGATTTTAGTCCCTAATACTTTTATCAAAAGAACCCTTCCCTTCTAGTCTAAACCGACTAACTATCAGAACTAATGATTGCACTAATCCTTTATCAGGCATGAACCTTTTTGGTTTTGTGCAAACCTTGATAGAGCATTGTAGCTGCAGTGTAAGCAATAACAATGATCACTAACCAGGTCAACACTTTAATATCTAAGCTTTTGACGAATTTAACGGCGATATACACCCCAATAATTCCCCCAACAGTAATTCCAATGGTAGCTGTGCGATTGTATTCACCTTTACGAATAAATTCCCGACTAGCGACGGGCATTAACGCAGCACAAGAAGCCATCATGATAGGAAAGGCCGCAATCGGCGTTAAACCTAATAAATAAATCATCGCCATACATGGTGCATACAGCCCAATGCCAGCAGTCATTAAAGCTCCTAAAATCAAATTGCCGACGATTCCGACTACTAATTTCCAACCAGTTAAAGCAATGGCTTTGTTACCATTACCTAAAGCTGCTAGGAAACCCGTATTTTGTAGAATCATCAAAATCGCAGTAATGACTAACGCGGAGCCCATAATAATTTGAATTTTTCTTTCGTCCACCTTAGACATATATTTGGACCCAAAAAACGAGCCAATAGCTGAGGCGACCACTAATGAAATGAGCGTCACGCCTCCGACTTTCACCGAAGTAATGAACAAAAAGGCTTCAAATAACACAGGGATGGAACAAGAAATATTTAAAGTGCCAGGAAGTAATTTATCTGATTTTAAAAACTTCGTTAATTTTAAAAACATTGTCGTGGGCGCATAACTACCAATGCCTAAAGTATCAAAAAAATTAACGATAAATCCAATGACTCCGGCCACATAAATATTGCCATCTTTTATCTTGGATCTATTGCGAACTAGATCACCAACCCACAAAACAGTGAAGTAGATTGCTAACACTGCTAATAGTAATTGGAGGACCGTTTTACTAGACATGCTACTTCACCTCTTTATTTTAATGTGAACCCTCCGGATAAAGAATCCTTAGGATCAAACAAAAAGGTGTTAAATCCAGTAATATACGCCGACCCGGTAATTTCAGGAGTGATCGCTGCCAAACCACCAATCGAAGTTTCTTCTACAACCCGACCCACGAATTTGGTATTCAAAATACTCTCATAAACAAATTTCTCGTTCATACCAATCTGATGCTTAGCATATAATGTGGCTAATTTAGCACTGGTGCCCGTGCCACAAGGTGAGCGATCAACTTCACCATCACCAAAGACGACGACATTTTGCAACGTTGCATCTTCAGATTGGGGTTGACCATACATTTCTACTAAATCAATCGTATGAATGTAATCCATGGTTGGATGTTGGACCTCAATTTGTTCATTAGCCGCCTTTAAAACTTTCATCCCAACATCAGCTAATTGTTGACTATTTTGACGATCAATCGTCACACCTAAATCGGCGGCCTTAACAATCGCAAAGAAACTGCCGCCAAAAGAAACGTCAACGGTTACTTGACCAATATCTGGTACTGTTATGGCCACATCTTGCTTGTATAAGAAGGCCGGTACATTTTTAAAGGACACACTGGAAACATGATACGGCGTATCCAAATGTGCAGTGGCATGAATGATCCCTGCGGGAGCTTCTAAAACCACATCTTTTTCCCGATCATCTGCGCTCACATCTACCATGCCGGTTTCCACAATCGCAGTTACAGCGGCAATCGTATTGTGCCCGCACATGTTTAAATAGCCGCCAGTATCCATAAAAATAATGCCAAAATCTGCTTCTTCACTCACTGCCGGAATTAAGAAAGCCCCAAACATTTCCTTATGTCCGCGCGGTTCCAACATTAAAGATTTACGCAAATCATCTTTGTAATCAATTAAATACTGCTTTTTTTCGGCAATTGTTTTTCCCTTTAGCTTAGGAATACCTCCAGTAATTAGACGTGCTGCTTCACCGGCAGTATGTGTATCAATTCCTGAAAGCATACGTGAAAAATTCAATAACCTTACCTCCAATTCTCATGACTAGCAGATCAAAACCCATGATTAGTCTACTTTTTGCTGATCTGCTCGCATCTTTAATTTCAACAGCCCTAATGCTTTTTGCGCATCTCGAGCGTCCAAATTATTTTCTCCTAGCACAGTAGTCTCGGTTCCACTGGCGGATTTATTAATATCTAGAACAAATGGCGTGTATTCATTAGTAACTACAAAAGTTGCTTGTTTACCAATAAATTTCAAACCTACGATGGAGATATTTTCCTGACCGATACATTCCATAGTGTGCATAAAATCGACATCAGAATTGCCCCATCCATCGGCTGATAAAACAGCACCATTTGTCCGCATGGCTTTTAACCATTTTGCCACTCGTTGACCGACGAGATTTTTTAAAACATTATCTTGAGGTGTACCAACTACAATAACTCCTTGAAAGTCAATATCTGGATCATTACCAAATACTCTCACCAAAGGATCTTTAAAGTGGTGCATCGTTGTTTCTTTAGTAGAAGGACCAACTCCCATATTCTTTTTCCTCCGTCACTTAAACTAAAGCATGAATAGCGCCATCACGATATTCATTCGGAGTTAATAAGACCGGGAAATTATTGAGATCAATGATCGAAATACCGCCTTTAATTCCGTTAGGCTCTTGTGGAAATAAGATATTGTCATACATTGTTCCTTGACCGGAAACTTGCTTAATAACCACGACCTTAGGTTTGCCAGGGTGCACTGTATTCGAATATTCATGATTATAATCAGCGTATCGACCATTAGTCTTTTTTAAGATCTCCCTGATCGGCTGTAAATAATCGTCAGCATAGGAAAATACGGTAGTCATCATTTGCCGATCCATTACGACCTGGCTTTTTAAAACGACATTAAACATGATAATAAAATCGTTTTCATCAGGGGTTCCATCTTTATTCAGCATCATTTGCTTACTTAAAGTACCGTCTGAAGAGCCAAAATCATGAATTTGCTTTCCGTTCTCATTCGATCCGGTGATAATCATACTAACGCCCGTCAGTGTATGCGTAACCCCCGTGCCTAGCGTTCCTAAAACTTTTGTAGAAATGGGAACTACATCCATAATTGAATCCGTGGCTACATCTAAGTGATGCGGATGGATAATTGTGACGTTTACTTTTCGAAAAGTTTCAGGAATTGTCTCTGGCGTAATTTGTGGGATTACCAGCTTGTGCTCGGAAAGAGAATAACTAGGCCCAAATTGAACATCTTTTATCACGAATTCTTTGATTTTCAAAGTTTCATCGGCCATAGCATCAACCTTTTTTCAATTAAATAATTAGCCTTTAACTCTCACACAAGCTTTAAATTTGAGCGATATATTCATACGGTAACGGAACAATTTTCCCGGGTTGATCCAATTTTTCAAATTGCAACAACGTATCTTTTAAGATCCCGGTTTGCATTTCAACGTTGTTTGGTTCACCTGCATTGGCACCCATCGGTACTCGAGGAGCAACAGCCCGCGGAGTCCCTTGTTGACGCACCACTGGAGGTAAAGCTGCGATAATAATTGTTGGAATACCAACAGATTCAATAGCTCGCTGCACGATCACGGCAGTTCTATGACAGGTACCTCAACCAGCAGTCATTACAACAGCATCAACATGCTCTTGTAATAGTTTTTGAGCAATTTCCGGACCGGTTTTTTCCGTAAAGACTTTGACGTTACCGCCACCGCCCATGCAAGTATACATTTTGGGTGCTACGGCTTTGATGAAACCCGCTTTGGCTAGTTCACGGAGACGATCAATGGGAAACATACAATTAATATCCCGATTGACATCGGTATTATCGTAGCCCCCATGAGAAACCATCATGTCACTGGTTTTCGCATCTCCGGGAACTACCCGATAAGTAGTATCACCCGCTAGATTAAACGGTTTATCTTTCTTCAAGTGCACACCTGCGGCGGTTACAATTGCCACTGTCATATCTTTGAGCGGCTTTGTAACAGGTGCCCAGACAGGCTTAGGAGTAATGGGTACAAAGACTTCAGATTGTAACCCATCAATCTTTTTGAGACTCATCTGTATTTTCTCCTTTTTTAAAATTACGTTTGGATTTAGCTTGAATGGCGCGCATGCGTTGATGATAAGCTGCAAGAGCACTGACATATTTTTCATTAGGTTGTTCTTCGAGAACTTCCGGATAGGACATTAAAAAGGCCACTTCTTGTCCTACTTGCAGCTCATATTGGGTAATCACTAAACGCTTGGGTACTTCCAAACGTCCCATGCGCCCTTTCAAATCAATTACGACGCTGGATCCAGTTACTTCAATAATTACACCCTCCCACACGGTTTCTGTGGAAGGATAATTTAATTCGTCAAAACCGATTTTTCGAGCTGACACGCCCAACTATTCCTCCGATTTTTCGTAAATTTCGCGCCGTTTTTTACTCATTGGCAAGGACTGTTCATTGTCTACCAAATCAATTTTTTGACCAGTAGCTTTTTCAATAACTTCAATATTATTTTGCTTAACATTGGGATTCCATTGCCGTTCTGGTTTTTTGATGGTGCCCCCAGCCATTTTGGTGCTTAACATAGCTAGAGCGCGAATCGCATCTTCGCGGGATAAAGTATTATTAGATAAAATTTCATTTTCAATACCTTGGCGGGATTTATTATTGTCCACCATGGCATCCATATACTTATTTCCCGTAACTAATTGACCTTGAACAGCCGAATAAGTGACCCCAACTACGTTGACGCCACGCTTACCAATTTCTTCAATATGAAAGCCAAAATCAATGTGATTATTACCAAAGCCTTCAGTCGTGACGATAGCGCCATCTAACTGCATTGCTTCTACCATCATCCCTAGACGTTTCGAAACATAGGATTTTTGCGTATTTTCTTGTGGTGACCCAACAAGAGCAACTCCCACTAAATCAATATCTTTGTCCCGCATGGCTTCTTCTACTAACGGTTCACGCCAATAATGCCGCGTGGTCTCCTTCGAAGCGGGCCCAATGCAGGTCAAAGCATGAATGCCACCATCTAATAATTCGGTCGGTGCCAGCATAATTGGGACATTACCTAAGTCAACATTTGGTTTTGCCCCAAGAGTTCCTGCCGGTTCCACAGGCATGATTAAATTATCATGCATGGCTCCTTGGCCCATAATTTCCTTGACAATTAAAACCCGTTTTTGCCGTGGATGGCGGGTTTGAACAAAATCTTCGGAACGCGATACCAAACTATCATCAGCCTTTTTTAAAGCTTCCCGAATTTCTTCGGTAATTGTATCGGTAGCCAAATGCGCGGCTAACGGTCCTTTACGTTCCCGGTTCGTCCCCGCTTGAATAGTCAGATTAACTTTAATCATGATGTCGCCTTTATCGACAGATCCCGGACGGCCCCACATGATATTTTCATCCATCGGTCCTTCAGAAGAACCAAATTCACCAATTTGAACTCCGTTTTCATCGGTGCCGGATAAGACCATGACGACACCATCTAAGACTCTGGTTACACCTTCACCGATTTCGCCGTCTTCCTTAGTAGCGATGGGTTGGACATCCATAATGGTGTTACTATACTCATGATATTTGTCCGGCGTGATGATCTCGATGGCCATATCCTTGACAATATCTTGCGTTTTGACTGCTTCGTCACATAATTGTTGTGCATCCCGCAAAACTAAAGTTTTACCGTCAATTTTGGTCTGCTCGCCAAAAGTAACTTTCTCAATCGGAAAATACTTCTTCACTAACTTGCGAACCACTTTTTCGCTGACATCTTGGTCCGAAGTAGCTGGGGCTGGCGCTGTGGTTGCAGCGGATGCAGGGGCCGTAGTGTCTACTTGGGGTTTAGTTTTTTTTTCACCCATATTCTGAGAGACCGTGGTCAGAGCATTTAATGGAACTTGTAAGTCAATTCCTTTACCTTCACTGATCGATAAATGCAATAAATTATCTTGCACCGCAAAACTTGGACTAGGTGCTGGAGAACTAGCAGCTGTCGGTTCACTGTCGACAGCAGGTGCAGTAGAGGATGTCGCTGCTGGAGTAGGCTCTTGTGCCTTGGCTTCAGGCTCTTTTTCATGTGCCACAACCTGTACTTGATCTGGGACTAACGGAATTAAAGCATCCGTGGTTTCTTTCAACGTTCCGCCTAATGCTTCGCCAATACTCAAAACATTATCCGGAATTGTTAATAAACCTGATGCCACATAGTCATCAAATAACGTCGGATCTTCAAAATCTGCCGCTTCCAAAACTTTGCCACCGTCACGTCGACAACAAAGCACTGCCGGATCTGCTGCATGTTCTTTAGCCATTTCCGGTGAAATTGACATATAACTACCTCCTATATTGTGATTAAACGTTGCCTGGTTTATTAAGTAAATCAGCTATGTGTGCTCTCCCTTCCCTATTATTTTAATAAAGCCAGGACTAACCGTGTTCAATCAGCAATTTATTATCTAGAGGACAATTGTGAAATATATCTCTAGACACCTTAATTCTATATTTCACAATCCAGTAGATCAAGTCTTAATTCTTAACTGCTTTAACAATATTTTTCTCTTAATGCATTAGCCGCAGCGCATAACTGTTGGATTTTTTGTTCAATAATTGGATAACTATTTAGAGGACAACTAGAAAAAGTAGCGAAACCACAATCCGGATTCAACCAAATTCTTTCTGGCGGCAAATAATCTAAAACCGGCTGCACGGCTTGGACAATGGATTCTTTGGTTTCAATGACTTGATTGCGCGGGTTAATCACTCCTAAGCCCAAAGTTATTTTGTCTTCTAAACTATTATTCTTAAATAAAGATTTAATTTCTCCGGCTCTAGGTGTAGAAAATTCCAAAGCTAATACTTGCACATCCAAAGAATCGAAGAAGCGAGAGAGTTTATCATAAGACCCCGACAATAAAGCAGCATCATTTTGGGTCCAATTCCCCCGGCAAACGTGAACGGAACTTATCGTGTCACTAGCATTAATAATATCTAAAATAGGTTGCATCAAATCATGTGCAAAGTTTAATTCTCGGTCAACCTTGACCTTCGATGATAAAACGCCTCAGTAAAAAGAGTCCGATTTTTGATCTTGATTGAAAACTACATCAGACAAAATGGGTTCATCCATTTGAATGATATCCACGCCGGCAGCAATCAACCGTCGTACCTCATTGGACAACAATTGCACGACATCTTGGCCTAATTCTTGTCGATCTTCATAGATTTCACCAGTAATTTCTTCCAGCCACATGGTTCGGGTCAATAAATAGGGACTAGGAATAGTGACTTTGATAGGCTTTTTGGTTAACGTTTGTAAGGCTTGTACTTCTTGATCTTCTAAATGTGCGTTAACATCAATCCGTTGTGTCACTACCGGATTATTCATCTGGGCATTGGTGACATCAGATTCTTCCAAAGATTTTTCAAAATTAACCTTGTCACTAATGTATTGTGATATTTCCGCTAGCGATTTGAGTTCAATCCCCGGCACTTTATCTGCCACAAAGGACATATAATTATCCCGACCTAATTCACCATCCACGATAATGTCTAATCCTGCATCAGTTTGCAGCTGCACCACTTTTTGAGTTTCCTGTAAAAGGATTTGGTCATACTCTTGGTGACTAATTTTTTTTTGTGCTAAATCGGCCTTGGCTGTTGCTACTGCTTGGCTACGCGGCATACTGCCGATTAAAGCCGTCGCAAAAGGTTGAAACTTAGTTTTCATAAGTACCTCCTCTAACTCCATGTTCATAAAATAAAAGACTAGCTAATCAATCCAGCTAGTCTTGGGCTAATCATCTTTAGTCATAATTTATGGCGTAACAATATTTTGACTATTGGCCAAAATATCCACCACTTCATCCATGGTAGTGATTCCGCCAACGACAATTTTTTTGCTCAATTCATAGTAATCGACACAAATGCCACAAGACAAAACTTTAACTCCTGCATCGACTAAGGTCTGCAAATCTTCAATTACTTCTGAGCCCTTGGCTGCCAGCTTAACCCCGGTGCCGTACATAATAACATTCTGCGGCTTTTCTTCCCTTTGAGCCACAGTATGTATAAAAGCATTCATTAAATTCTCGGTCAGCGCTTTATCGCCCGTTCCCATTTCAGTAGTTTTGAGCAAAACATCATAAGCCATCTTGATTACCTCCACAAAATTGATTACATTGTTCAATGTAGCACAAACTCTCGGCAAAATCCATACTAAATAAATTAAGTAAAGATTAGTTAACCTGTGTCAAAACTAAACTGTTTGCATTTAGCTAAACAAAGCTGAGTTTTATTTTGGAAATAAGTAATCTTTAAGCTGACAATTAATTCAGCAATTTAATGACCTTTAACGTAAGAAAAGCTTATTTATTCTCCCCAAAAATGGTCCCTACATTTTGCTTTTGGGCTTGTTGCACAATCCGGGCGGCCACCAAGGTATCCAAAGCCGCGGTACCGACAGTTTTGAAAACTGTAATGTCCTTTTCATTTTGCCGTCCCGGTAACGTTTGATTAATAATCTGTCCTAATTCGCCCGTGATGGCTTGCCGTGTCAGAGTCTGAGCTTGTAAAGGTTGAATAATATCTCCTGCTTCTGCCAAAACTCCATCCACCGTATCACAAATAATGCTTTGAGCTCTTTGTAAAACACTCACTGGTAATTCACACATCTGGGGCGTGTAAGCGCCCACTCCATTAATATGTGTACCGGGCTGAACGAGATTTCCATCAAAAGTTGGTTGCTTAGCAGTAGTTACCGTGGTAATCAAGCCTACTTGAGCCACTACTTGATTCGGATCGTCCACAACAATTAAATGCGTTGGAAATTGGTGCGCAAACTTAACGCTCGCTTGGCGACAAAAGTTATATGCCCGGTCCACATCCCGATCAAAAATATAAACTTCCTGTAACGAACGCACGGTTAGCATAGCCTCTAATTGACTCATGGCTTGTCCCCCAGCGCCAATTAATAATGCCTTTTGCACGTGGGAATTGGCTAACAATTGGGTCGCCGCTCCTTGAACTGCTCCTGTCCGCAATTGCGTTAAAAAAGTGCCATCTAACAATGCACTAACTTGGCCGGTTTGAGGATCTAAAGTCACCATCGTGGCCGGCACACTGGGTAAATGCAATTGGGGATTATTCGGATACACCGAAACAATTTTTAAACCTAAAGCCGGCTGCGCCCCTTGAATATACCCCGGCATATACAGACTTTGCCCCTGGTATTCAGGAATATCAATATTCGTCCGTAAAGGAATCTTCGCTTTTTGAGCACTATAAAGCGCTAATGCCTCTTTATCGGCTTCAATGGCTGCCGTCATGGGAAATAGAGTTTGAATATCGGTTGCTGATAAATATCGCATAATTAAGTCTCCTCTTCTGCTTGATTAATCCCGCAGCTGAACAGTTTCGCTACTCCCATGCCTCACCTCGTTTCTGAGATCTGCTCTCCAAAATCGCCTTTATTATAGAATAATTATGTATTTAGCCAATCATTATTTCGATAAAAATTTAGAATCAACTGCTAGTTGGCCGATCATTATGGCTGTGTCCTAAAGTTCATGGCTCGCTAGGCGGATAGTGCATCTGGATGTTGTGGCACAAAAAAAGCCCCGTCTTAAGAGACGGAGCATAAATTAAATTTTAAGCTTGCTGCTTTTGATAAAAACGAACTTTGCTTTCAATTATCCGCTCACACAAATCGGCATACTCAATGCCGGCTGCTCGAGCTTCTTGCGGAATTAACGATAGTGGGGTCATGCCCGGCAAAGAATTAGCTTCAATAGCATACGGTTGACCCTCGCGAACTAAAAAGTCGACCCGGCCATAATTTTGCATTCCTAGGGCATTAAAAGCTTGCAGGGCTAAAGCTTGCATTTCTTGATGTAATTGATCATCTATATCGGGTGGCGAAATTAGTTGGGTGTCATCGTTAGCTTGAAATTTATGTTCAAAATCATACCAACCCTTTTTCACTACAATTTCTACCGCAGGTAAAGCGGCTCCATCTAACAAGGCAATGGAAAATTCGCGGCCTTTGATATACTCTTCAATCAAGGCTTCCTCATCAAAACTTAAGGCATCAGCTAAAGCAGCTTGTAATTGATCCGCAGTCGGTACAATATGTGTCCCTACACTTGAACCTCCACTAGCAGGTTTAACCACTACTGGAAAACCAAACGGGATTTGCTCTGCCGTCACTTGGGACGTTTTAGTAGCAATATAAGCTGCTGTCGGAATGTGATTTTGTATAAAAATTTCTTTGGAATATTTCTTATTCATGGCCAAGCCGGAAGCTAGTGTATCACTGCCCGTATAATGAATATTAAACAAATCTAAAACGGCTTGAACTTTACCATTTTCACCATCTTCACCATGTAAACCCAAATAGACGATATCCGCCGCTTGACAGATCGTTAAAACATTCGGTCCAAAAAGGCCCTTAGCTCCATGATCCGGTCGTAAAGCATTAATCTTGTCATCATTTAAAATCTCATCGCTGATATTTAATTTACTGTCATCCCCTGGTTCGGTAGTAAATAAATCATCAACGTCCGTATCGCCAGCCAATTCCTGCCCTAAAAATAGATCCACTAAGGCAACACGATGGCCTTTACTACGCAAAGCATTACTAATCTTGGTCCCGGAAGACAAAGAAACGTTGCGTTCGGTACTGCGACCACCAGCTAAAACTACAATTTTCATCGTTTTAACTCCTTCACTTGAATTTAATACATCCAATTTAACAGTAATTCCTAGAACCTTTAGTTTAACATAAAACCCATCGCTAATGACGTTTTTTATCGATGCTGGTATAATAAAAGTGTGCTTTGAATAAGCGAAAGTGAGGTTCACTATGAAAAAATCTCTCCGTATCCTGATCATCAGTTGCATCGCGCTCTTGATTGGTGGCACTCAGACCACTATGGCCCAAGCTGACGACTGGCAAACGCCCGTGATGACCCTGGGAGCCTCGCTGACCAATAGTCAGCGGCAAGGGACTATTGATGTTTTATCCAGTAAAATTAATAACAGAAATTTTCAACAAGTAGCGGTCAACGGTAATACCTTAGTCCAATATTTAAATCCTGCCGGAGCTGATTTTACTTCCAATTCCGGCGTCTGGTCGTCCGCTTTAATTGAAAAAACGGGCCGGGGTTCAGGCATTAACGTCGAAATTCTCAAATATAATGGCCGCAATAATATCACGACTATTACTGCCAATCAGTATCGTAATGCCGCTTTAACTGCGGGCATTAGTGATGCCAACATTTATGTGACCTCTGCTACGCCCATTGACGGTTCCGGTGCCTTAGCGGGTGTGTACGCTGCTTTCGCGCAAAATGGCGAACAACTCAATCAAAGTCAAGTAACCGCGGCCCAAGATGAAATGGGAACTTTAAGTAAAATTAATAATCAAAATCAAGGACAAAATGGCTATAGTGATGCCCAATTAAACAATGCCGTAGCGCAAGCCAAAAGACAGATGGCTCAGATAGGTCCGAATATTACGGTTAATCAAATTACAAATATTGTCAATAACACGATTAATGATAATCATTTGCAAAATGTCATCACCAATAATCAAAAACAACAAATCATCAATTTAATGATTAAAATTCGTGATTCCGGGGCTCTCAAAGATAATAATTTTAAACAACAAGCAAGCAAAGTCAGTTCGATTATTAAAGATAATGCCCATGCGATTTTTAATAAAGTCAACACTCCCGAAAATCAAAACTTGCTACAACAAATTTGGCAAAACATTGTTAATTTTGTGAGTGGTTTTTTCCATTAAGTAGCGGCAATTAAATTTATGCCCTTAATTACTAAAAGACACGGTTAATCTCAATCCGTGTCTTTTAATTTTAGCGTATTGACCTTTTCGTGCTCCTGCTTGTAATGTTCCCAGTGACCTTTAGTCAAGCCAATTTTATAATTCAGATAAGCCCAAGCTTGAGCGATTGCTTGTAACTTCTTTTCCGTCGCCTGCTTTTGCGTTTCTAATAAGGCCAACCGCTGTGGTAAAGTAGCGCTGCCCTGATCATACAATTCAAAATACTGCTTAATGGTTTGCAGCGACATATCAGCATCTTTCATACAGAGAATAAATTCCAGACGCTGTAAATCAGCAGGCGAAAAATCCCGCCGGCCATGTGCTTGCGCAATGGGCGGTAATAAACCTAATTCTTCATAATAACGTAAAGTTGCCATAGAGATATGGTACTTATGGGCTACGGCAGCAATTTCCATAGTAATCCCAGCTTCCTATTTGCTATATCTCAATCATCATTCAGATAATAAATTGTTAATTGGGACTTGCTTTCAAGTATAGTGTAAGCATTAAACTAAAAATAATTCTAAAAGAAATAGGATTATTAGTTTAACTACAATATTTTTAATTATAAAGCTAATCAAGGAGCAATGTACATGAAAAAATGGCAACGCAATATCTGCTGGCTCTTACTAGTGGGTGGGCTGGTTTTGGGATTCTGGCTGCCCACGCATATGACACCAGCCATTCCCGATAAATATGTCGCCCAACGGATTCCAACTTTCTTTTTCCATGGTTGGGGCGGCAGTTATCGTTCAGAAGAACAAATGACGCATGCTATCCAACACGCCGGTGTCACTCAGACAATTATTCGAGCCGATGTTACTACCCATGGTCAAGTACGTCTTCGGCAACGGCTTCCTCGGACAGCCCGCAATCCACTAATTGAAGTGAACTTTTTAGACAACCGCCATGCAGACTATCAGTTAACCAGCCGCTGGGCTGCAAAAGTTTTTCAAACTGTCCAGCAGCAATATCCCTTTCACAAATTTAATGTGGTCGCGCATTCCATGGGTAATATGACTTTTATGTATTACTTAGTAAATCATGCTGCGGTTCAATCAGCACCTCAGTTAAATAAACAAGTTGCTTTAGCCGGGCATTTTAACGGTATTCTCGGCTATGATGATCGTCCCAATCGTATGCAGCTTAATGCTGCCGGCCGTCCCCAACCGATGAATCCGGAATATCGGCCATTGTTACCCTTAAGACAAACTTATCCCCGATCAGCGGCCGTTTTGAATATTTATGGTGATCGCCATGATGGAACACACTCTGATGGCGCTGTTAGTAATGCATCTTCCCAATCGTTGCGCTATCTCGTCCGTTCACGAGCCCGCAGCTATCGTGAACAAAAAATCGTCGGCGCGCAGGCCCAACACAGTCAACTGCATGAAAATTCCCAAGTGGATCGTTTGTTGATTAATTTTTTATGGCACAAATAGCCTTAAATCATCACCACTAGGTCCCATTAACAACGCCAAAACACCTTAAAAAGCTTCGCCTCCATGCCATAGCAGGGCTGCAAAACCAAGAGACCACCACATGAATGCTTCATCAGCGATTGTCATAATTAATTTTACTTCCATTTAAAAACGGATCCTCAATTTTGGATGCTGAAAGAAGCAACCTTGAGTACCTCTCATCTGCTATTACACGTTGGAAGGATGGTTTGCCCAATCAGGGTTCACTTGGTCATGTGATCCATTGTTTGATTTAATAAGCTATCTACAAAGTTATTCTCCTTATTTTGGGCATGACCTTTCGTCCAAGCAAATTGTAAATGGGGAAACTGCGCGACTTGCTGACTAATCTGCTGCCATAAAGCTTGATTTAAAACCGGTTGTCCATCAGCTTTTTTCCAATTGCGCCGTTGCCAACTAGACAGCCACCCTTTGGTTAAAGCATTGAGCACATATTGAGAATCTGCTACCAATAAGACTTTTTGTGTTTGTAACTGCCACGAAATGAGCTTTTGTAAACCTTGTGCTACAGCGGTTAATTCCATTTGGTTGTTCGTTGCGCCCCATTGTCCGGCACTGGCACTATAACGCTGGCCTTGATACTTAATCAAATAAGCCCACGCTGCTTTGTCTTGTGCTTGTACGTGACCGCCCGCGTAATTACCGTGATTGCGACTGCCACCGTCGGTATATAATAAAATTGAGTAAGCTGCTAGGTCCTGCTCGGCGGCTACTGCGAGCCTTTCTTCCATAAATGCCTGTGCGGCAGCCAAATTATCAAAGCCTTTAAAAACTGCTTGCCGATATCCTTGAACCTGCTGCTGAGCTGCGGGCCAGGTTGGATAAATACCTGGTTGGCGTCCTTTTTTGACTGCGTAATATTTTTTCATAAAACTGGCTCCATATAACTAGAATTACATTACAAATACTTGTATCATGGTAGTGCATGGATGATGATTGTGGAGGTAAATGAGAGAAATGGGCTTTTGGCAAAGTATAACACACCACATCAATCAATCTGCACAAATTCCCATTTGTAAAGTGGAAACCATTGACTCTGTTACTTCCAGTACGGATCAGATTCCCACTTTTTTTGTCCATGGATTTCGGGGGGGTAACTATACGACCCAAGAAATGGTCAAATCAGCGCAAATTGTAACCCATTCACCCGTGTTTCTACGCGCTACGGTGGATTGGAATAGTAAAATTCACTATTCCGGTTACTGGTCCACTGCTAAATATCCTTTGGTGCAATTAGTTTTTAAAGATCGCTGGATCCCCACGAATACCATTGAGCGCTGGGTTAACCAAATCATCAATGATTTAAGCCAACGTTATCATTTCCAAACTTATAATGCGGTCGGTCATTCTTTAGGAGCAGTGGCTTTGGTCAATTTTTTAATTAATAGTTGCAAGCGGCCGCTGCCGCCCATTAATCGCCTGGTTTTAATTGCCGGTCCTTTTGACGGGGTCGTGGCCTTAGGAGATTTACCCAATATTAATCCCTTAGCGGCCAATGGTAAGCCCGCCTTTATGACGCCGCGTTATTTATGGACCTATTTAAATCGCAGCAAGTTCCCTGCGACAGCCCGCGTTTTGAATGTCTACGGCAACATTAATGATTCTTCCAATACCGATAAATATGTGTCCGTCAGTTCCGCACGTTCGATTAAATATATTTTACAAACGCAAGTGCAAGAATTCAGCGAATATCGTGCTACCGGCAGCAGTGGCGAACACTCCAAAATGCATGATGATTCTCAAGTGTTAAAGCAAATGAATCAATTTCTCTTTCCCCAGTTAGCAGCCAGTTTACCCTTAAAGAAGTGACTTCATGGAAAAATTATATCAATACCATCCCATTATTACAGCTAACTATCAATTAGAATTCTTAAGTAATCTCCCCGCGCAAGACATACAACGTTTTTTACAAACTGATTTACCAACTTCGGCCCACTTTATGACCCAAGCCATGCTGGATGTTATGGCTAATCGCCGCTTAATCTGGGGGATTACAACCAAGGACACTGATCAGTTCGAAGGTTTGTGCTTAATCCACCCGTTAAGTGCCACTGCTGTGCGATTGCAAATTGTCTTTAATACAACTGTTCCCTCAGAAATTTTAGACTATATGCAAATATTTATTCGTCAACAATTAAAATTTCCACAAATTACCATTACTTGCCAAATGATTGATCGGCAATTCGTGAAAAACTTTTTGAAATAGTGGCTCTCCTAATTAAAGTAAGTTAAAATGATTCCTAATTAAGTAAAACGAGGATTTTTTTATGCATTGGTTTGCTTTGATTTTGGGATTTGTTATTTTTGCGAACACGGTTGCGGCCATTATCACTGTCTTTCACCGACCTCGTAGCATTCCCGCCACCTTGGCATGGCTCATTGTGTTGATTTTACTGCCTGTAATCGGTTTTTTGATTTTTGCCTTTTTTGGTCGCGGAATTGCTCAAGAAAACCTCTTTGCCATTAGCAATGCCGAGCATGTGGGCTTACAACGCCTCAAAGAAATTGAAGCGCAGGAAGTGGCCCAGCGCCGCTTGGCCTATTCACCACAAATACAAAAATTAGATACCCGACAAATCGATTTTTTCAATCGTTCTGAAGATTCCCTAGTCACTTTTCATAATGCTACTCAGATTTTTACAGATGGTCCGGCCAAATTTGCCGCACTCCTAAAAGATATCGAGCACGCCCAAGAAACCATTCATGTCGAATACTATTCGTTTATCAATGATCGCTTAGGTCAACAAGTTGTCGCCGCCTTGGCCAAAAAAGCCCAAGCGGGCCTAGAAGTGCGCGTCATTTACGATCGTTGGGGTTCCCCAGGGGCTAACCGTAAGTTTTTTCACAGCTTAACCGCCGCCGGTGGTCAAGTGATGCCCTTCATCACTTCGCAAAATGCAATTACGCAAAACCGGTTAAACTATCATCTGCATCGTAAAATTGTTGTCATTGATGGTCAAATTGGGTGGACTGGTGGTTTTAATATTGGTGAACAATACATCGGTTTAAAAAAGAAATTTGGTTATTGGCGCGACACACATGTACGCATTCATGGTTATGCGGCCTTATCGCTTCAAGAGCGGTTCATCTTAGATTGGAACGCTTCTGCCGGCAAGCGCCAACCCAAAATTATGTTTCAAGAAAAATATTTTCCTCCACAACTGGATGTTACGGAAATTACCCCCACACAAATTGTTTCTGATGGTCCCGATAGCAACTTTGACACTTTAAAAGGCGGTTTTTTGAGTTTTATTATGAATGCCCAAAAAAGTGTTTTATTGCAAACTCCTTACTTAATCCCGGATGATTCAATGATGGATGCCTTATTAGTAGCCGCTCGTTCGGGAGTAGATGTCAAAATTATGATTCCCGATATGCCGGATCATCCTTTTATTTATCGCGCTACGCAGTTTTATGCTAATTTATTAACTACTCATAATATTCAAATTTATATTTACAACAAAGGTTTTATGCACGCCAAAACGGCCGTCTTTGATAATCAAGTTGCCGCGATTGGTTCAATGAATCAAGATTACCGCAGTTACAGCTTGAATTTCGAAGCGGACGCTTTTTTCTATGATGCGCGTATGAGCCAAGAATTGACTGATATTTTCCAACAGGATATGCAAGACAGCACTTTATTAACACCGGAAATCATTGCGCAACAATCATCTTGGCTGCGTTTTAAACAATTATTTTCACGGTTATTATCCCCGATTCTTTAACAGACCCAGAACGGCACTGGCTTAGAGCAATTCTTTGACGCGCCACCTCATAGGTCATTGTCAGACCCAAATTTCAGTTATAGCTGGGTCACATCAATCGGAATATGGTCAGGGACTAACTGACGTAATTCGCGTTGGATTTCTTTCCAAGAATGATTAAAAGTCATTTGAATATTTTGGCGGCTGATGGTAGTAAAAATGGTAATGACTTGTGGCCGCATTGTCGGTAATTGCACTGGGATCAAGGTAATATGGGCTAATTTTTGATAATTAACCACCCCCGCAAAAAAACCATTAGTTACTAACCAGCGGGACCCTAGTCCTCCGGTTCCTTGCATAATAGTGACAGTCAACACTGCAGCCACCATGATAATGTACAGCCAGGAATGGATCGGAATGGCTAAAATCCACACTGCAAACAGCGCCGTCAAAACAAGACTGGACACTTTGTATTTAGCAGGCACAATTATTTGCGCCTGCCAATAGAGATTAAAAATCAGGCTTGCTAAAAAAAAGATATCTATAGCACTTAATAATAGATCTGACATCGTGGGACCCTCCTGCCATATTTTACCATGGACACAACGGAAACTGGCTTAATATTAATCTTCTCCCCTATTTTTTACCAGTTAATTAATGCTACACTAAAAGAGAAATTTATGGACAAGCATCATTTATTATGGAAAGGAGTCTCTTATGAATATTCCCCAATTAACTACCCAAGACGGATTAGTTTTGCCGGCGGTGGGTTTTGGTACTTATAAATTAAATGGCGCCTTAGGGGTCAATGCTATTACTTCCGCGTTGGCTGCCGGGTATCGTTTATTAGACACGGCCTATAATTATGAAAATGAAGGTGCCGTCGGTGCAGCGCTTCGCCAAAGCCCTATCGATCGCAGTCAAATTGTAGTTTCTTCCAAGCTGCCAGGACGTTATCATCACTATCAAGCCGCTTTACAAGCTATTCAAGAGTCTTTATATCGAGCTGGTTTAGATTATTATGATCTCTATTTAATTCATTGGCCTGATCCCCACCAAGACCTCTACGTCGAAGCTTGGCAAGCTCTGATTACCGCTCAACAGCTGGGATTAGTGAAATCCATTGGCGTTTCTAACTTTTTACCAGAACATATTGATCGTCTCATCGCAGAAACTGGTGTTTCTCCTGTCGTCAATCAAATTGAACTCCATCCTTATTTTTCTCAACCAAAACAGCGCCAGTATGATCAAGAACATCAAATTATCACTTGGGCTTGGAGCCCTATTGGGCGTGCCAGTTCCTTATTACAGGATCCGGTCATTAAAGGTATTGCTGCGGAGGTGCATCGTAGCCCGAGTCAAGTCATTTTACGTTGGGAAACGCAATTACAAGTGCTGCCGATTCCCAAATCGAGTCATTTTCAACGTCAAGTGGAAAATCTCCAGCTGTTTGATTTTGAATTATCTCCGGCTCAAATGCAGACCATTACCAATTTAGATCGTCCGAATGGCCGTCTGCAAAATCAGGATCCCGCCGTATATGAAGAGTTTTAAATAATTTACTATATAATTAAAAGGATGTGGCTGCTAGCAAGTAGTCACATCCTTTTTACTAGATTATAAATCTAAGATGGAGTCGCAATTTGATGGAGGGTCGCCAGTAACTGGTGAGCCACTTTTAATTGGGTAGCATAAATCAGACTGTGGATATCGATTGGCTTTGGGACTAAAACAATCGCCCGCTGCTGCACCGTTGCCGTATCTTGAAACTTTAACTGCACAATAATATTTTTGCAGACTAAAGACGCTTGGGTGCGTGTTTGCTGTTCCAAATAACTTTGGCGCAACATATGATACTGAAAATATTCCGGGGCTAATTCAGCACCACTAAATTTAACATTATTGGGTAAACACAGCAGCTGGTGAGTATCATCTAACAAAATATATTGATTAATACGCCGCGTAATCACAAATTCCTGCGGTTCCAGAGTTTGCCGGGCCGTTTGCTGGTGATAGAGTGCTTGCAATTGGGGCCAATCTAAATTGGTAATCGTCTGCGTGTAATTCAAACTGACTAGTGCATAACACTGTTTGCACACCCAACCTGCGCGTGATTTAAATTTGACTAATCCTAACCGACAGTGGCACAAAATGCATTGTTTCACAATTCAGCTTCCTTTGTTGAAAAATAATTGATCATCGTGGTCGTTAAATGTTGATAACGGTGATACTGTTGTTGATAACGTGCAGCTAATTGCGGGGTTGGTTGAATTAATTGCTGGTGAAAGGGGATTTGTTCCCATTGCCCGCCCGTAGCTAGCAACGCCAATGCCGCGGCGCCTTGGACAGTTTGGCGCACAGGTTGTAAACGACGCAAGGGCAAATTCAACACATTAGCAATCATCGTGAGCCACAACGTGCTGTGCGTCCCGCCACCTACGGCAGTAAAGTAATGAGGAGCCACGGGATTTTTCATTTGTTCATATAACATTTTAATTCCAAAAGCTACTCCCTCTAGGATGGCCTGGTATAAGTCGGCACGTGTCACATCTAAAGTCAAGCCCACCAAACTGCCTTGTAAATTAGGATTAGCGAATAACGTTTTTTCACCATTAACATGTGGAAAAAACAAAACGGGATTTTGACCAAGGCGACTGGGCGCAATTTGCTCCTGTTCAGCCGTAAAATTGTGCGTACCCAAAATATTTTCTACCCACCAACTATTTAATTGGGCGCCCGCTTGAATGGTCCCTTGCGTTAGAAGGTACCGCTTTTGCGGAGTAATCTGCACGACAACATTTTTGCCCACCGGCTTCAAAGTGGAAGTGGTGTTAGGAATAATCACGACTCCGGAAGTTCCTAAAGAAATCAGCGGCTGCTGATCACTAAAACCTCGGTTAATGAAGGTAGTTGCGGCATTATCCCCCGTGCCCACAGTCACAGGGATCGGCTTTTGAATGTGTAAGGTTTGTTGGACCACTGCAGTCAGCGCTCCGGCTAGCGTACTGGCTGGTAAAATACGGGGAAACCAATTAGCTTGCAAGTGAAACTCTTGTTGAATGGGCAAAGACCAGTGATGAGTTTGCCAATCATAATATGAAGTGGTTGAAGCTTCACAGTAATCTGTCACATATTGCCCTGTCAGACAATACACCAAATAATCTACCGGCATTAAAACATGTGCTACTTGCTGCCAATGCCGCGGCTCAAATTGATGTAACCAGACTAAGTTAGCTAAAGGCGAGCCCGGAGAAATACTTTGCGCATTGGTGCGTGTTGCCGGATTTTGGGCTAATTGGTGCCGCAAGTGGGGAATCAAGGCTTTAGTACGATTATCATTCCACATGATGGCCGGGCGAATGCTTTGGCCTTGAGCATTCAAAAAAACTGTTGTGTGCATCTGGCCAGTAAGGCCAATACCGGCACAATCACTTGCGGGCAGTTGTGTAAATAGTTCGCGCAGACCGTCCAACATCAAGTGCCGCCATACCGTGGGTTCAATTTCTCGACTCATAGAATCCAGCGTCTCATATGAATAAGCATACTGCTGGTTATAAATTACCTGCAATTGCTGATCAGTTGCTACCATTTTTAAAGCCGAAGAGCCTAAATCCAGACCTATATAGTATTTTTGTGTCATATCTATCGCAGTCCTCAATCTAAACTAATCATCGTTTTTAAGGTTTCGGGACGCAAAGCATATTCAAACGCCGCCACCGCCTCTTGATAAGGAAAAATTCTATCCAATAGCGGCCGGGGATTCACTATTTTCTTGGCAATTAATTGGGTAGCTTGATAATAAGAGCTGCGCGTCGGACTGACAGTTCCCTTAATAAATTTTTCATGGCTGTGAACGGCGCCTAAATCCACAGCCACCGGATCATTAGGATGTAAGGAACTAAACATAAATGTTTGTCCGCCAAAAGCAGTGCAAGCTAATGCTTGTTGCGCAATTTGTGGATTGGCGGTAGTATTAAAAACCACATCGGCGCCGCGACCCTGCGTTTGCTCGTGTACCCAAGCGGCAGCATCCCTTGTAGTAGGATCCACCACTAAATCAGCTCCTAATTGTTGGGCCAGCTGGCGACGGGCCGCTGCCGGCTCAGAAACTAAAATGCGCACACCTTGTAATTTCGCTACTAAGACATGTAAAAGCCCCATCACACCACCGCCAATAATTAATACATCTTGACCCAAATGTAAGTCAGCGCGTTCCACGCTATTAATCACACAGCCTAAGGGTTCAGTAAAAGCCATATCAATAAAGCTCGTGGTTTGTGGATAAGTAAAGACATCGGTAGCTTTGACTGCTATATATTGCGACATCCCCAAAAAACCGGAAATCCCGGTATCATTATGAAAAGTCGGGGATGAATATATCTGGGTGCATAAATTTTCCCGATGGGTTTTGCAATAATAGCAATTGCCACAATTTGGCAAAATATACTTCACAATATGATCTCCGACATGAAATTGTTCCGGGTCCACAGCCGCACCGATTTGTGCAATTTCACCGCTAAACTCATGCCCGCCAATGCGCGGATAAGTCCACTGCGTATCTCCCGTATAATCGCGCACGTCATTTTGACAGAGACCGTTGATTTTAACTTTCATCAAAATTTCGTCAGCCTGAATTGGAGGTTGCGGCTGTTCCTGTAGGCTGATTTTTTTCGGCCCTAATTCCATAATTACTTTCATTATTGGCTCCTTCTTTCGTTATTTACGCTCCTAAAATGCCGAACAGACCACCGACAACGCCTACTACAATCATCATGCCAATCACTTTTAAGGAAGACCAGCCCCGCTTAAGTAAGAACAAAGCTAATAAAGTAAAGCCAAATGGTAGAATATTAGGCATAATCACATCCAAAAACTGCTTTTGAATATGGAACGTTTGTGTCGAAGTTACAATTTTTAAAGGGACCGTGATTTTGACATAACTGGAAATTAAGCCGCCCATGACCATGCAACCCATTACTTCGGCACCTTTTAAAATTGTATTGAGAATGCCTTTTTCCAAAAAATCCATGACGGCTTCCGCGCCCGCTTTGTAACCAAACATAAAATTGAAATAGCTAAAAAGAAACGAAAAAGCCAACATCGCAATAAAATACACAATGGATCCCCAAATGGTGCCTTTTAAAGTCATATCAATACAAATTGCTAACAAAATGGGAATAAGTACCCCTTGATAAATTGTGTCTCCTACACCGGATAATGGTCCCATCATGGAAGTTTTTAAACTGGTAATAAATTCTCCCGGAATTTCCTTACCTTTGGCCTTTTGTTCTTCCATCGCAATAATCATCCCGATAATCACCGAACCAAATTCCACGTGGACGTTAAAAAATTCAATTTCCCGTTGCATCATGGCTTTTTTCTTGGCGGGATCGTGTGGATAAAAGTTCTTCGAAACCGGTACAAAGACATGGGCAATGGCTTGACCCATCATTCTTTCGTAGTTATAGCAGGTCTGGGGAAAATTTTCCCAAATGAGCCAAGATTTAAATAATTGGCGTTTACTAATTAACGGTGCTGTTGGTTTTGGTGTTGAAGTTTTAGTCAAAATCTTCACCTTCTTCATCTAATTGATTGGCGGAAGTTTTTTTACTTATTAACTGTACATAAATCACGGCCGCCAAACCGGCAATTACACCTAAAGGCAGCAAACCTAATTTGGAATAAGTCGCTAAGACAAAACCCAAGTATAAAAAGACACGCGCGTCTTCTTTATAGATATATTGCAAAGTAATTGCGATCCCTAAAGCCGGCATCAAGCCCCCGATCACTTTAAAAATGGTTAACACCGTACCTCCTAAAGCATGGACAAAGCCATTGATATAACTAGCACCAAAATAAGCGGCTAAGCCACAAGGAATAATGGTAATTAAGGCCGTTAACAATTGTGGGTACAAGACATTGGCCCGCCAGATTTTTTGATATTGTTCTTTTTCAATATAACGATCTGCCACGTGCACAAAGATGGAACCATAAGTCATTCGCGCATACCAAACGATCGTTCCTAATAAGCCAATCGGTACTGCTAAAGACAATGCCGTTTTGGTATCCAAACCGCCGGTAATCGCAAAAGCCGTTCCCAAGATACCCGACAATGCCATATCCGCGGGCATGGAACCGCCGGCAGAAATAAAGCCTAAATAAACTAAATTAATTGATGCTCCTGTCATGGCCCCAACTAAAGGTTTGCCGAGAATAATACCGGTCACTAAACCGCAAACTAAGGGGCGTTGTAAGGTCCATAATCCGACAAAAGGCATATTGCCAATGGCTAAGTAATAGACTAAGCCACATAAAAACGCCTGCATAATTGTCATTGCTGTCAACCTCCTAGACTAAATCTTGCACCTCAATCACTCGTTGTTCGGGCACGAGTTGATAAAACACATGAACATTATGTGCGATGAGATCCTTAATTGCTGCTATTTCTTGTTCGTCACACGCCACATTTTTGACAAAGGTCTTCCGCTCCCCACGGATTCCCATCCCGCCTAAATTGACCTCTTTTAACTGTACTTGCTGCTCCACCAGCTGTTGATACACAATTGGCGATTTACTTAACAGCAAAATCCGTTCCTTTTCATTAAAAGTTTCTTGGAGATATTTTCCGGCTTGGGCGACCGATAGCGGGGTCACACGCACATTAGTCGGTGATAGCGATTTCAAAATTCGCTTTTGAAATTGATCACTGGCAATAGCGTCATCAATTACCAGAATATGATTAATGCGATAGGCCGGCACCCACGCCGTCACAACTTCGCCATGAATTAACCGGTCATCTACTCGGGTAAACACAATATTTCTCATTTTTTCTCTCCATTATTCTTTAGATTCATCTAAAAATTGATTAATATCGACAAAAGTTTGTGGTGCTTGCCGCAATAATGCGTGACACAGATCTTCGCGACTATTATGGGGATCTTGACGCATCATAAACGCTTCTAAAATCAAGGCCAAGTTCATCCCTGTTAAATGACGAATGTTATACTGATCCATCAAAGAAGTGACCACATTACACGGACTGCCATTGAACAGATCGGTGAAACAAATAATCTGATTGGCATCTAAGGGTTGTAAGTAAGTAACAATTTGTTGGCGCAAAGTACTCACATCTTCTTGTGGATAAAGTCCGAAAGCAGCCACTTGCGCTTGCGGTCCCACAATCATCTGCGCACTAGTTAACATCCCTTTCGCCAGATCCCCATGTGATACTAAAATAAATTCCAATTTGATCATCTCCGCTTTATTCTAATAAATTAATTAATTCTGTTTTAAAATTTTCAAAGGTGGGCTGGCGTAAAATCCGATTGGTAAAATCGGGATCTTGAATGACTTTCCCCAGATAATTCCATAGTTGAAATACCTTGGCATTATTTTTTTCAATAATTACTAACATCACCACATGAACTTGATTACCATCTTCATCCCACTGCAAATGATTATTAATAACGGCCACAGAGACTAATGTCGACATGGAAAAAGGATTAATGGGGTGTGGTAAGGCCACTTGATTACCAAAATAGCTGCTCCCTAATTCCTCCCGTAATTGCACCGCGGTCATTAAGTTTTGTTTACTATGCGTCAACTGGGGTTGCGACACTTGGCATAGTTGCTGCAAAACATCTTTTTTATTGGCAAAATTACCTACTAAAAAGCGCTTCGGCGAAAAGAGATTAATAATTTCTGTGGCACTTTTAAAGCCATCAATGGCCAGTTTAATTTTGGAATATTCCGTACTTTCCGGATAAGAACTAATCTCAATTGCCCCCAATTGTTCCGTTTGTGGGGTTTGAACGGTGGTAAAAATGACATCAAACTGTCCACTATCGCAATTGGGCAATTCTTGTAAATTAACTAATTTTAAAACGGCAATTTGTTGGGCAAACCAAGTAATAAAACGTTGTTTTAGTAATACACCTTCACTGCGCTTCACATTAGTAATAATTAAAATTTTGGATTGGCCGGAGAGATGGTTAATCTCCGTCAAATATTGATTAAAGTAAATGGCTAAATAGGCAATTTCGCCTTCTTCCACTTTTTTGTGCATTTTCTTCTGAATTAATAACCCCATATAAGCGGCAATATCGAAAGCCAAGGGATAGGAATGTTTGATCTGATCTAATAATTGATTTTGATTTTGTAAATCAAATTCCACGCGGGTAAACAGAGGGATCAGATGTAAAGCTAATGAGAGGCGTAAATCCAATTGCTGCGAAAAATCAATGTTAAATTTTTCCTTGATTTCCTGCAAAGCTGCCAAAATAAATTGATCCGTGGCCGCCGAAATATAATTATTCACGGCATATTCGCTTTTACCATTTAGATAAATCGCTAAATTAAAAATCTCACCTGCCGGCGCTTGAAAATAAAATTGCTTTTCCAAATGTTTGAAAATTTCCGTAGCGGTCCCATAATCACGCTGAAAGCGTTGCTGCAATGAAGGAAGCGTCGTTTTAATCGGAAAGCCGCTTTGAATCCGGGTCATCGAAATATCAATATGCACCAGCAAATTTTGAAATAAAGCATCAGAAATCTGATAATGCCGCTTTAATAATACTTGAATCACGATACGCTTAATCACGGCTTGCCGCGCCATTTGAGTTGGTTGTGAAGGCGCTTCCATCAAACCCAACTTTAAAAGGCACTGCCGTTTATTCACCTCACTGCCAACCACTTTAATTCCTTGATGTGAAGAGCGCTGCAACTGTAACTGATATTTTTTAAAAATAGTCGCTGCTTTATTTAAATCCAACGTTAAGGTCGAAGAAGTTACGTATAGCTGGGTACATAATTTTTGTTTACTACAAGCTCGGTGCTGATTTAACAAGAAACTACATAATTCCCGGACACGTTGGGATTGCTCGCTGGAACTTTTGGTGGCCGACAAACTTTGCATAAAGCGCTGACATGCCGGTAGATCCAAAATCTCTAAATAACTGCCTTTAGAGGGCACCGATTTGAGCACCGCAAAATGATCCGCTGCTAAACATTGTCTAATTTGTTTCAAATCCGTTTGAATGGTGCGTAAACTAACATCTAATTCTTTTGCAAAATGAGTTGATGTTAAATATATTGAGGAAAATTGATAAAATTCACTCAAAATCTTTTGCTGCCGGATATTTAACATCAAAGTCACCTCAATTTCTATTTTGCTTAAGAAACTTCATTCACCTCATGAATAATCTTTTCGGCTGTTTGCACCACTCGGTCAACTCCTGCTTGTGCCACATCGACTAAATTGAATTCCTTGTGATTAGCATCATAGGCTTGGCCGAAGGCTTGGATATAAGCTTGCCGTAAGTCGGAACCATAGTTCACTTTGAGCAATTGCGCTTTTTTAGCTTGCCGCACCTGATCGAATGGAATACCTGATCCTCCATGCAACACTAAAGGTACGGGTGAAACCTGGGCAATTTGATGTAATAAGTCAAAGTCCAAATTAGGTGCCAAATTGAGACCATGGACATTCCCTACAGCCACGGCCAAGAGATCACAATGAGTTGCTTCTACAAAATGGACTACATCTTCCGGATGTGTTTTCGCATTCACATCGGAGACTATATCATCTTCCTTACCCTTGATTCCGCCTAGTTCAGCTTCTACGGGAATACCAAAAAAGTGCGCATACTCACAGGCGTGACGTACTTCTTTGATATTTTCTTCATAGGGTAATTGGGAAGCATCCACCATAATCGAAGTGAAGCCGGCATCAATACAGGCCTGGACATCTGCAAAACTTTTGCCATGATCTAAGTGTAAACTGATTGGAACTTGGACTTCTTCCCGCTCCATGACTGAACGCGTCATATCTGCAATAATTTGAGGATTCGAGAACTTTAAATTATGCGAAGAAATCTGAATGTAACCTCCCAGCTGCTTTTTATTGAATGCTTGCACAATCGCCAACGTCATTTCATAATCGGTTGTATTAAACGCTGGTAAAACCAATTGGTGTTGCTGTGCATACTTCATTAAAGTATAACCATTAACTAACTGCATTGGAGACCACCTTTCCTTATAACTAACTTTTATATGATTACTATAAGGTAAAAAAAAGTGGTGGCAGAACGAACTAATTGCAGGATATTTCATGCACTTTTTGATTATGCTCGCCAGAAAACACCCGCTTCAACCGCCAAATTGCGCGGTGAAGAGCCCTATTCTCTAAAATTGACAAAACATTATTCTCGAGAATTAAGTATACCTAAATTTTTGTTTAATTTTACTGAAAGAAGGAGTATGATGATTTCAGTAAAAGATTAGGAGGAATTCTTGTGGTTGAAAACACTAAGAAAAAACACCACTTAATAGAATATGCCAACGGCCCTTCACTGGAAGAAATCAATGGTACCGTGGAAGTTCCGAAGGGTAAGGGCTTTTGGCGCACCTTATTTGCTTATTCCGGACCAGGCGCCTTGGTAGCTGTCGGGTATATGGATCCTGGTAATTGGTCCACTTCGATCACTGGTGGGCAAAATTTCCAATATTTATTAATGTCTGTTATCTTAATTTCGAGTTTGATTGCGATGCTTTTACAGTACATGGCAGCTAAACTAGGAATTGTGACGCAAATGGACTTAGCCCAAGCCATTCGTGCACGGACAAGTAAAACTTTAGGAATTGTTCTCTGGATTTTGACCGAGTTAGCCATCATGGCGACGGATATTGCCGAAGTTATCGGGGGCGCGATTGCGTTATATCTTTTATTTAATATTCCCCTGGTAATTGCCGTGTTCATTACCGTCTTTGATGTTTTGCTCTTATTGTTGCTCACGAAAATTGGTTTTCGGAAAATTGAAGCAATTGTCGTCGCATTGATCATGGTGATTTTATTTATCTTCGTGTATCAAGTGCTTTTGTCCGATCCAAATTGGGGTATGGTCATTGAAGGTTTAGTTCCAACCACACAAACCATAGCTACACACCCGCATATTGGTGGACAAACACCGCTGTCCGGAGCGTTAGGAATTATCGGCGCCACAGTAATGCCGCATAACTTGTATCTCCATTCTTCTATTTCGCAAACACGGAAAATTGATCATGATGATATTGAAGATGTCGCTAATGCTGTTAAATTCTCTGCTTGGGACTCCAATATTCAATTAACCTTTGCCTTTTTCGTAAATGCATTGCTATTAATTACCGGTGTGGCTGTGTTCAAATCCGGTACTGTGGAAGATCCTTCTTTCTTCGGTTTATATCAAGCGTTATCTGACACTTCCAAACTAAGCAACGGTATTTTAGCAGACGTTGCCCGGACTGGTATTTTATCTACCCTCTTTGCAGTGGCTTTATTGGCTTCTGGTCAAAATTCCACCATCACGGGTACTTTAACGGGGCAAGTCATTATGGAAGGTTTCATTCACATGCGGATGCCTTTATGGCTGCGGCGGCTGGTTACGCGGTTGATTTCGGTGATTCCCGTGCTTATCTGTGTGCTTTTAACCAGCAACAAACCACCTATTGAAGAACACGAAGCGCTCAATAACTTAATGAATAATTCTCAGGTTTTCTTAGCGTTTGCTTTACCATTTTCTATGTTGCCCCTCTTGATGTTTACGGATAGTAAAGTCGAAATGGGCGAGCGTTTTTCCAATTCGTGGTGGGTCAAATTATTTGGCTGGGTTTCTGTAATCGGATTAACATATTTAAACTTACTTGGTTTGCCAGATTCCATCGCCGATTTTTATGGCGACAAAGCCACTGCTAGCCAAATTCAAACTGCGCACATCATTGCTTATATTATTATTGTGGCTGTTTTAGCATTATTAATTTGGACCATCGTCGAACTATATCTTGGTAACAAACGCTTTGAACAAGAACAAGCAACCAAAGCAGCAGCTCAAGAAGAGTAGGGTTTTATTTGAAAGAGGCGACAACCATGACAGAAACAGAAGATAATTTTCAACGTATTTTAGTGGGTGTAGATCAGTCGGCAGATGCCCAAAAAGCCTTTCATTTCGCGATTCGGCGTGCCCAACAAACTCACGCGCAATTACTCATTGTCTCCATCTTTGAAAAACAGACAATGAATGTTTATGAAGCTTTAAATGATGATTACGTTCGAAATAAACGTGAAGATGTCGAAAAAGATTTGCAACAATATATCGCCACTGCTCAAGCAGCCGGGGTTCAAGATGTCCGCGGTATTATCAGCGAAGGTAACCCGGGCGAAAAGATTGTGGAAGACATCATTCCTCAATATCAGCCTGACTTATTGATCATTGGCTCCTTAGATAAAAAAGGACCCCAGCGCTTTTTTGGGAGTCAAGCCGCTTATATGGCAAAAAGAGCCCCCATTTCTGTTTTAGTTATTCGTTAGTTTCTGGTCAACTTGATTTTTGCGACCACAGGCACCGTTGTACATGACAACGAGGTCTGTGGTTTTATCATGAGTCACTAGAACTTGATCGCCTCTCAAACTGTGAACCAAAATTATCTTGACATTACTATTTCGACCCATTATATTGTAGTTGGGTTAGTAAAAATGAATATCAAGCGGATAAAGAGTAAGAAAATCCAAAATTATTGCTTTTAGGCAGTATTTTTGGATTTTTTTGTTGCTTGGCCCCTACAAGAAATAAAGGAGCGGCTATGGATCTCAAACAATATATTATTCCAGCTATTGATGATTTAAAAAAATTACAACCTGCTTGCCAAACACCAGCACCCGTAGTGTTTTTGATGAAAGCTAATATCTGTAATCTCAAAGCCATTGTCCAGCTGTTACATAAACATCACAAACAAGTTTATGTACATATTGAATTTATGGATGGTTTTAAGCCAGACAAAGAGGGCTTAAAACTGCTCAAAAATGAATATCAAGTGGATGGCATTGTCTCTGCCAATGCTAAGGCCCTCGTCATGGCTCAAAGCTGTAACTTACAAGTGGTCTATCGCTTATTTTTAGTAGACTCTATTTCTTTAAAACGCAGTCAACAAATCTTACTGAATAATGACTTTAGCACGATTGAAGTTTTGCCGGCAATTAATGCTTTAAAGGAGGTGAAATTATTACAAAAGATTTTTGTGCATTCCCATTTGATTGCAGGCGGCTTTATCCGTGATCAAGCTTTAATAACACAGATTTTCGATTGTGGTTTCCAGGCGGTGGACTCCAGCGATGTGCGTGTTTGGCCCACTCTCCAGCCTCATTCTGCTCAACAGCACGGTAAGTAGCTGGCACGCACCTAAGCCTTGGCCCGCATCACAGAGCCAAACTGCTGGCAACAGACGATTTCAAGAAGTGAGCGCCATTTTTTATGGTTGCGCACAATTCTTTGACCTTCGATTGTAAAGACTTTTCTACCACCTAGTAATGAACTTTGACACACTTCTCAATAAATCAATTATTTAACGTGGAACATCATTGTGCTCCGATTATTACTTCCAACGAGACACTAGCTTGGTATTGCTCACTAACTCTTGTCAACCAAATAGCCCGTTTCTCACTACTGACAAGCCCCGCCCAGCCGCCTTACCCTGGTCACTTATGGGACAGCGTTGACATATAACCGGAACAGATAAGATTGTCAGTCTAATTTTGGAAATTTTCAAAAAATGCGGCTGATGAAAGGATAACTACTATGAAAACCAAATATGTAATGGGTATTGACTATGGTACTAACGGTGTCCGGGTAGGTATTTTTGATTTACAAGGTCAGCAACTGTCTTTTGCCACCGAGAATTTAACTACGATGATTCCACATAATGGTTGGGCCGAGCAATCTCCTGCTGAATGGTGGCAAGCCTTGGGGAAAGCAGCGCAACGAGCCCGCCACATGGCACATCTTGCTCCCCAGGATATCTTGGGAGTAAGCTATGATGTGACTAGTTGCACCGTCGTAGCTTGCGATCAAAACGCCGAGCCCTTAAGAAATGCCATTTTGTGGATGGATTTACGGGCTACAGCGCAGGCTGAGCGCATTTCTCACAGTCACGACCCTACTTTAAGAATTACCGGTTATGGCCGTGTGTCGCCAGAATGGATGCTGCCCAAAATTATGTGGTTAAAAGAACAGCAGCCAGAGCTTTATAAAAAGGCCGCCCGCATTTGCGAAGCTGCCGATTGGTTAGGCTATAAACTAACGCAGCAGTGGGCTTGTAATCTTAACAATATTTCTTTGCGGTGGTTTTATGACGAAAATGCAGGTGGTTGGCCTACTAGTTTTTATGAACGCATGGGTGTAGGGGATGTTTTTACTAAATTCCCACAGAATATTAATCGCTTAGGTGATCTCTTAGGAACCTTGAGCCTTGAGGCAGCCCAGCAGCTGGGATTACTGCCCGGGACCATCGTCGGTCAAGGCGGAGTGGATGCCAATGTGGGGATGATTGGCATGGGAGCAATTCACGAAAATGAAACCGCTTTAGTCACCGGGACTTCGCATCTCTTGTTTGCCGTCACCAAACAAAATATTCATCAATCCGGGATTTGGGGTACTTATACCAATAGCATCACACCGGGCTTGAATTTAATTGAAGGCGGACAAATATCGACTGGCTCCATCACCAATTGGTTTATTCAGAATTTATGCCCTGATCTCCTTATTACTGCCGAAAAGCAAAAGACATCGATCTTCGAGCTGTTAAATGCCGAAGCCCAACAAATTCCGCCCGGTTCCAATGGCCTGATCATGACCGATTTTTGGCAAGGTAACCGCTCCCCCTATACCGATGGCAATATTCGGGGATTACTGTACGGCTTATCCTTAAGCACGACACGTGGGGAAATTTATCGTTCCATTTTAGAAGGCATTGCTTATGGAACCTCCAATATTATTCAAACCTTTCAACAGCACGGCTTTACACCTACAAAGATTATTGTTTGTGGTGGCGCCGCTCATAATGACTTATTTTTACAAATTCATGCGGATGTGGCCAATATGCCGTTGCAAATACCGCAACAGTTGGAAGCTCCTTGTCTAGGCGCCGCAATTTTAGCTGCCGTTGCGGCCGGGAGTTATCAAGACATTTTCACCGCCGTAGATGCTATGGTGCACTATGAGCGCTTTATTGAACCTATTGCCGCCAACCACCAGCGCTACCAACAATATTTTGCGGCTTATTCGCAAATTTACCCATTGTTGGCACCTTGGATGCAACAAGTTACCCAACTGGCGGCCAACACTTCAAGACAACCGGGTGATCTGCAATGAAGTCTCCTATTGGATTATACGAAAAAGCGATTCCACTGCAGGTGCCATTAACTCAAAAATTAACCCTTTGTCAACAACTCGGATTTGACTATCTGCAATTAAGCATTGATGAAAATCCTCATCGTTTACAACGGCTGGCATGGGATCGCTCTCAACGCCAACAATTAGTCAATTTTTTATTTGCCCATAAAATCCGTATTCAATCGTTATGTGTTAGTGCCAACCGTCAATATCCTCTAGGCTCGCCCACAGACTCTATCCGCAGACAAGGCCGAAATATCCTTCAGAAAGCTATTGATTTAGCGGCAGATCTGGGAGCCCGAAATATTTTAATTTCAGGATATGACGTCTTTCAAGCTCCTAAAACTATTTTAACGCGGGAGAATTATCTGGAAAGTTTACAAATTTGTGCTGATTACGCCGCCCAGCAAGAAGTCATGCTTTCCATTGAAACGATGGACGATAGTTTTGCTAAAAACATCTCAGTCATTCAAAAACTAATATCCCAAATTGCTTCGCCCTGGTTAAAAATTTATTTAGATTTGGGGAACTTAACTGCGTGGGAAGAAAATAATGTCGGTTCCGAAATCGAACGCGGCATTGGCCAAATCACCGAAATCCACTTTAAAGATGCTCGCTATGTCAGTCGTGATGGCCAGGGTCAGTTTCGTAATGTGCCCTATGGTCAAGGGGATGTGGATTTTGATGGTTGTATGAAATTACTACACCGCCTAAATTATCAAGGACCTTGGGTCATTGAAAGATGGGCTCAAGTGCATGAGCCTTATCAAGAACAAATTATTACAGCGAAAAATTTTTTATTATCTTATTTAAATCGATATTTTTCCAACTAAAGGAGGAAACAATGCTTATTACATCTGGGACTCTCTTAAAAAACGCGCGCAAGCAAGGATACGCTATTCCGCATTTCAACTATTGGGACAGCAACTCCTTACGTGCCGAAATTGCGGCCGCCGAAAAATTAAATTTGCCGGTGATCTGTGCTTGGGCCCAAAAACATTCTCCGCAAATCACAATTAACGATGCTTTAGCTCTCGGACTACATTTTGGCGCCCAAGCCCAAGTTCCCGTGGTCTTACACTTAGATCATGGTACAGATCCAAAAATCATTAAATGGGGCATTGAACATGGCTTTACCTCGGTAATGATTGATGCTTCTGATCACACTTTTGCCGATAATGTTCAAATCACACAAGATATTGTTAAATTTGCCCATCAACGTGGTGTCGCCGTCGAAGCCGAAATTGGGCATGTGGGCACTAACCAATCCACTGATAATAGCTTATATACAGAAACAGCTGCGGCTACTTCTTTTGCCCAACAAACGCAAGTTGATTCTTTGGCCGTTTCCATTGGCACTTCGCATGGGGTCTATGCTCAGGGAACACCGCGCTTGAATTTTGACCGGTTACAAGAACTACGCGCCCAAGTAGCGATTCCACTAGTGTTGCACGGCGGCTCGTCGTCGGGCGATGAGAATTTAAATCAGGCCGTTCGCTCTGGTATTACAAAAGTTAATATTTATACCGACTTGGCTAACGCTTCTTTAGCTGCCACACGGAGTCAAACTTTTCCGGATGAACCTGCCATGGCCCAGGCTCAACGAGACCAAATCCAACAATTGGCGGAGCATTATTTTGAAATCTTTGAAACCCACAAATATCAATACGAAGTTTAGAGGTGAAACTACCCATGATTAAAGCTCCTTTTTTTATTGTTAATCCAAAATCTTATCTGTATGGTGCCGAGGTAGTCAAATTAGCTCAAATTGCTGATCGACTGGCCCAACAGTATCACATTGATTGTCTATTTACTGGTCAATTGATTGATTTACCAGCTCTCAAACAAGCTACACAGCACCTCATTATTACCGCCCAAACTATGGATCCCCTTGAACCCGGACGTGGAATGGGGCAGGTGTTACCAGAGGGTTTACAAAGCCAAGGTGTCGGCGCAGTAGTGTTAAATCATGCCGAAAAACCGCTAACTATCGCGGCTTTGGATTGGACTATTAAACGGGCCCGCACCTTAAATTTAATGAGTATTGTTTGCGCAGATACTCCTGAACAATGCCGTGCTGTGGCCCAATTACATCCCACTATGATGATTTGTGAACCTACCAGTGTGATTGGTACCGGGACCATCAGCAATGATGATTATATTCAACAAACCAATCAAGCAGTGCGGGAAGTAGATCCGCAGATTTTAATTATGCAAGCGGCCGGGGTTAGCACCGGAGCTGATGTCACCCATGTTCTGCAATTAGGAGCGGATGGGACTGGTGGGACTAGCGGCATCATTCAAGCACCCGATTGGCAAGCCAAACTTACGGAAATGATGTCAGCCTTAGTTCAATTTAAAGGAGAATAGTGATGCAAGTATATCAAGATGATGTGCAGATCCCAACTGCAGCGCGGATAACTTATCAAAATATTACCGACGATGTGAAAAAGATTATTCAAACCAGTAAAATTCAAAATGGTATCTGCTTAGTCCAAACCGCCCATACCACCTGCTCGGTTCTTTTTGAAGAATATGTTCATGATAAAGATTTTAATGGTGATGAATACTTACAAGTTGATTTAAATCGACTGTTAGACAAAATGATTCCACGGGAATGGTCGGAAAATAGTAACTATCGATATCCCGGACCTAAACATGTGGCTTTTTTGCAAGGCTTAGCCCAACAAGATCCCAATTATCCTAATGATCCCGCTACGGTGTTAAATGGTGATGCTCATATTCGGGGTTCTTTATTCGGTAGTAATCAAACTTTTGCGATTAAAAACGGCGAGTTACTCATTGGCACCGTCGGCTACATCTATTTTGTCGACTGGGATCAAAATCGCCCCCGAAATCGCGTTTGCCATGTCGCTATTTTAGGTTAAAAACACTCTTAGAGGTCGGCTTAATTCACAAGAAGCAGACCTTTTTTAGTCAAAAAATCCGTAAACACAGTCGTTTACGGATTTATTTAGCGGAGAGGGATTTTTATTCCCTTTAAACAGTAGCCTTCTGAGCTTCATACGAGGCAATCATTACAAAAAGACCTGTCCAAAACGACATTTTGACAGGTCTTTTCATTTTGCATTTTAATGAGTAATTAATCTAAAAATTTGGAATTGGCTGTCACATGAAAACTCTGGGCTATGTCGCGCAACTGATCATCAGTAATCATCTGTTTGATATGACCACCTTGTGCCCCAATTTGGGAATAAATCATCGCTGCTTTTTCGACAGTTTCAATCAAACCAAAAGCTTCATCAATACTTTGACCGACTCCAAAAATCCCATGGTGAGGCCAAATGACAATCCGAAAGTCCTGCATTTTGGCAGCGGTGGTTTCGCCAATCACCGTTGTGCCTGGGGTCATATACGGAATAATTCCCACGCCCTCGGGAAATACAATCATCGATTCCGCTTGCATCTTCCATAACAAACGCGACCAATGCCGTTCATCTAAATCTTGCGTAAACGACAGCGCAATCACATTAGTTGGATGACAGTGCATGACCGCCCGTTGCTGGGAATCATACTTCAACCGCGCTACATGAGACATCAAATGACTAGGAAATTCCGAAGTAGGTGCGGCCCCATCTTCATAACCCCAGACTAATTCGCCTTGATTACCATCTTTACTAATGCGAATTAAACCTAGATCTAAATTTGGTTGATCTATCAGTTTACGAAAATATCTACCCGTCCCCGTAACCAAAAAGTATTGTCCCGCTAAACTTGGAACAGCAAAGCCTAAAGGGATAACTCGATGAACAGTCGCCACATCATCAAAGGCTTGCACTTCTTCTGGAGTCAAACGCACAGATATATTGCCTCCATTGCGTTCATCCCATCCTTGTTGATAAGCTGCCTGCGATACTTTACAAATCTGTTGTACAAACTGGGACTTGCCAAAACTAGTCATTATCTTTTTCACTCCTTGTGTAATTAAACCCTGATTACGCTTCTTATTATTTGTAGATATCCGTCATTAAACCGTCAATTTTTGCTCCGCATAACAATACGATTTCTCATCTACCGTGGCACTTGGCCGCAAGTGTTGTAATCGATTCCAATGCTAAGGTCAAAGATTCACTCCCTGCTAGCATTGCCTCCATTATTACTGACAATACTTGGTTTGCAGGGAGATCAGGATCCGCATTAATGCCCATTGACAGCATAATCACTATAAAGTCAATGTTAAGCTCTCAAATTGGATTAATCAATAGATGATCTAGTTTATTTGGACACTTGCGACTCGTAATGGTGGCCCTCAGTTACCTGTGCGCATACCTATTTTGTACCATCGTAAAATTTTCAAAGCGCTGATTAATGACTTTTATTTGTTCAAGAAGCGCCAACTTGATTTATATTGGAGCAAAAGAAATGACACTCAAAATTTTTAACCTCGGGATTTACCGCCAGAAACATTGACCGTTTGTCCAGTCATGTAACTGGCGCGTTCCGAAAGAAAGAAAGCCACCAAATTCGCCACTTCACTCAATTTGCCACTGCGCCCCAAAGGAATCGTTGACGTATTGGCATATCCTTTTTGTAAATCTTCGATAGTTTCTTGACGTGAATAAGCCAAGGCTTGTTCATAGTCATGGGTGCGCAAAGCCGTTTCTTCTAACACTCCCGGGGCCACGCCAATCATGCGCACATTGTACTGACCTAATTCTTTGGCCCAAGCCCGTGTCAAACCATTGATCGCTCCTTTTGTCCCAGAATAAACCCCTGCTCCTTGTGAACCTTCCAGCCCGGATTCAGAAGACATATTCACAATTACTCCTTGACCCTGCTTTACTAGAATCGGTGCGATCGCCGAAGACATTAAAAACACACTTTTAACATTCACTTGAAACATTTTATCGAAATTGGCCTCATCAATTACATAAGGACTCGCTGGATTCGTCGGATCTACTAGAACTCGTGGAATATTTATCCCCGCGTTATTGACGAGACCATCAATCCGACCAAATTTATGGAGTGTTGCCGTAACTACTTCCTGAACTGCTTGAGCCTGGGTGACATCCGTCTGCACATATAAAAAGTTGGCATGGGTCACTGTCCCTGCGTGTAAGTCGGCATCGACTACATTGGCCCCATCTGCCAATAATTCCTGCACGATTGCGGCTCCAATACCTGAAGAACCACCTGTGACGATGAAAGTTTTCTTTGCTAAATTCAACCAATTATCATTTGTCATGACTGCCACTCTCTTCCTTTTACTTGATTTAATTGTTCACATTGGAAAAACCCTATCTAAGAAATACCCGCCCACTCGACAACTTTTACAAACCGGACCCTGTGCTTGCTGGCTGAAACACTTGGTCCAGCCTGTTGGGGTAATTACTATCTTTGAGCTCTGCATTAACTTTGCGTCAATCCTTCTTACAATGATCAACTGCCGCTGTTTTCAACAACACCCTAGCTATGGCTCCCATCCAGTTGCTCTAATCCATAATATTGACTTGATCTAAATGCGTCTGCTGGTTTAAAGCATTAATCAATGCCGCATCCGTTAATTGATCCGTAATCAAAATGTCAATATCTTGAATTAACATAATGTGATTAGTAAAAACTTTATTGAATTTTTCATGTTCCACACCGACAACTTTAATTTGGCTTTGCTGTAAGGCCTGTCTGGTTAATTGCGACTCGCCAATGTGATGATTGGACAAACCCTTAGCTAAATCAATCCCACTGCCGGAGAAGAAACCAATATTAATATTGAGATGGCGCAGAGCCTGAATTGCATCTAAACCATATAATGAGCCTTCATTTTGGCGAACTGCTCCTCCTAAAACAATCAAATTCAACCCGCGGGTTTTATACAGCTCATTAATGATGGGGATCGAGTTGGTAATCACAGTTAATTCAGATTGGGTATGTAAAATTTTGGCTACCGCTAAACTGGTAGTGCCGTAATCTAAATATACCGTGTCTCCCTTATGCACATATTTGCAGAATTGTTCTGCAATCAATTGCTTAATTTTTACATTGTGATGCAAACGGCGTTCGTAATTGGTTTCATTCAAGGCCACGTTTAAAATAGCCCCTCCTCGAATTGTGCGGGCAATGTTCTGCTTTTCTAAATAATACAGATCCCTGCGCACCGTTTCTCGCGTCACGTTTAAAGTTTTACATAATTCCACGGTTTTCACTGAATTATACTTTTTCAGTAACTTAACAATCACTGCCCGACGAGCGGTTGTGTTCACAAGCTAGACCTTCTTTCTTTGCACTGGAACAACTAAAAAATAACATAATTGACCAGATTTTGCCAATTTATTTTTGGCTTTATCGTTTATAAAGCCATATAAATTATTGCAAGTACCGCTTATATACGTAATTTTTAAGCTAATAAGCCAAACAATTGCAATATCACTGGTTACTTAAGTCCTGAGTAAGCAAGCTCTTCTTCAAATCTCGTTTGACAACTCAGGTTCCACAATGACCCCCCTTACTTTCTGTGATTTTTAAACAATAAAAAACGTTGCTACTTGTCGAAGTAGCAACGTTTAGTTCGCAATTCAGTTTAATCTTTGCTTTTGACTACAACTGGCTGGTGCCAAATCTGAAAAAATAACGTTCCCTGAAGAAAACAACGCCTCGGGGTAAACTTTATTTGAGATCTTTAATCTGGCAGCCTGCTCCATAAACACTTTCCCAATCATGGGTGAAGTCTTGAATAGCTGCCCCAATGGCCGGCGTAGCGAGTGCCGTATCTAAAATGTCCGGTCCCGTGGTAATCGCTTGTGCTCCACTGCGTAAAGCTTGGTTGATCTGATCCACATTGTGGAAACTAGCCGCCAAGGTCTTCGTTGATAAATGTTCGTGCGCGATTTTTTTGGACCAAGCGGCAATGATTTGACTGGCATCAATTCCCATATTCAGCATCCGATTGTAATAAGGTGCTAAATAATCAGCTCCTACAGACATTGCTAAATAACCTTGCATTTCCGTATAAATAGCAGTAGCAGTGATATGAACGCCTTCGGCTTTCAAAATTTTCATTGCTGCCAAGCCGGCTTCATTAGTTGGAACTTTAATGAATACCTCTGAATCAATATTTTGTAAAATTTCATGCGCATCTTCCACCATTTCCGCCGTTTGACCGCCTACTACTTGTACATGCAAACTAGCTTTTGGTCCAATAATTTGGCGAATTTTGCGCAAATGATCAAAGAAAGGTACACGACCTTCTTTTTTGATAATAGTTGGATTAGAGGTAACACCAGCTAACTGAATCGTTTTTTGATAACGTTGAATATCGGCTAAATGAATCGTATCTAATAATAACTCCATACTTGACCCCTTTTCTTAATTTTCAATTATTTTTAAAGTACTACCTTTAATGATATCAGGATAGTTACCGTTTTCAACATATAATGTGCCTGGCAACTCCGCTGTTTGTTTTCCTGTCAGACTAATTGCAATATGACCCAAATTACCTAAATTGCGTTGGACTTCATTGCCTACAGCGGTAATTTGATACTCATGATCATCAATCTGTAAAATCATTCCCGGAACGATAGTGCCCTGTAGCGGGTTCACTGCGATAATATAACAAGAAGAACGTAAAGCATCTGGGGCTTCATTACCAAACAGAATTAACATTTTGATTTCGGCAAATTCTTTGGCCTCTGCGCCAATATCTTGCACTTGAGTTTCATAAATAATTTTTGCATTAGATCGATCCATGACCAATATCTCCTTAATTTTAGTGATTGGAATACAAGCCAAAACTAGCTAGCCAAGCTACCAATACTCGCGGAACACCGTTTAAAAAGCGGGAATACAAAACGGAAGGAACTCCTACTTCAACGGTTTTGGATTCAGCTTCTTCCAAACCTAAGCCTACAGGAATGAAATCACAGGCATTTTGGGTGTTGATGGCAAATAATGCCGGCAAGGCGTACTGCGGGGGAATATTCCCCTTGCCGATTTCCACTCCGATGAGTGTGCCAATAACTTGAGCAATAACGGCTCCGGGTCCTAAGATAGGTGACAAAAATGGCAACGAACAAATAAAGCCTAAAATAACCAATCCCCATATATTACCGGCCAGTGGTACTAACAAATGGGCTAAAGCAGTCCCTAAACCGGAACCATTGATAATCCCAATCAATAAAGCGACAAAAGCCATAAAAGGAATAATCGTATTTAAGACCGTTTGAACAGAATCTTTGGCAGCTTGATTAAAAGTAGAAATAACTTTCCCTGCTCCTAAACCAATACGAGCTAATAAACTTTGTTTGCTAGTTTGTTGCGTAATGGTCTGATTAGTATCATATTTTTGATTATCCGCGGCCTGATCAGCGGCTTGTGCAGTGGACGCTGCATCGGCAGATTCCGGGGTATTCGAGGTGGTTGTGGTCGCAGCAGCGGTTGCATCTGTTAGTTGAATTTGATCTTCTGTGACCCCCGAAACATAGATTTCGGGGGTAATATATTTAGCCAAGGGCCCACTTTTACCTGTCCGTAAGATGTTCACCGTTGGAATCCCTTTTTTCGGATAAATGCCGCACCGCAAAGTTCCACCGCAATCAATAATGGCTAACGCAATTTCATTATCAGGAATTGAAGTTTTAAAACCATCAATTGCTTTCATACCAGTTAACTGTTCAATTTTGTCGACAATGTCCGGGCGACTGCCACCAGTGACATAAATAAACTGATGTTTTTCTTCTGTAGGAGTAATCGTGAGCGGACCGCCCCAGCCGCCGGAACCTTTGGAAATTACAATACTATGCCAAGTACTCATGTTTAGACCTCCTCCTTAATTCTCTTCTACCGAAACTTCTTTAGACAATTGCACACCGGTGGTTCTGCAGACATAGGCCGTTGTAAAATCGGTGACCCAACCGCCAATAAAGTTCATCACAATCCCCACTAACATGTAACGAATAGCTAAATCCATATTATTCAACCCTAATTTATCAATACCTTGCGCAATACCCATCCAGACGAATAATTCTGCCGGATTTATATGTGGAAAGACCCCATTGCTGGTGTGGCAAAATTGGGCTTGCGCTGCGTAATAACTCGGTTTATAAAACTCAGGTAAAAAACGCGCCATCGAAAAGGCCATCGGGTTACCCAACATAAAAGCTGACAAAAAAGGTAATAACAGATAGCGCGTCAAAACGTTTCGGGAAGCCAAACGCGCAAAGCGATTCATTCGCTCTTCACCGACAAACGCAATAATACTATTCATCAAAACCAACAATAGTAACACCACTGGTACAATGGAACTCATCCAGCCAATAAACGTTTTGGCACCACTTTGAAACAAGCCCATAAACGCCTTGGCAAATTCACTAATCCATTTCATAGATGTTCATCTCCTATTAAATTTGATAACTTTTTCACCCGCGTCACCAGTTGTTGTCCCCAAAGATGCATCTGCGAAAACAAAGGCATCGTAAAGACATTGACACTCGTATCAAATTCACTGGCACTCAGTGTCCCCGTTTTGAAGTCAATGAAGTTTTGATAAGCATTCAAAATACATTGTTGAACTAACCGATTAAACTGTTGTAAAAACTGGTGATCCGCCGCCACTACGGCTAAATTCTGATTATTTAATTGTGGCAAAGACTGAAATTTGGCAAAGACGGTGACGCCTTTCATAATCCGCGCTTCTTTAATGCGGCCGGTCTGCTCATCAATTGCCATGAGCATTAGTGTGCCCGACTGAAAGTGTTTCGGATTTTTGCCAATTAACACTTTACCCTGCTGCCGTACTTCACTAAAATTACGTGAAAAATTTTTAATTTGAAAAAAGCCCATGATTCCTTGAAAAAGAAAAGCTAATACTAAAACAATGCCAAAGATGAGAAGCATTTAAATTCCCTCCGTAATCTGCATTAATGATTGCTGTGGATCATAATTCAGCAAATTCTGATACATTTCTTTATTTTGCGAAATCGTTGCAATCATGTCGTATAAAGTTGCTAAAGTCCGCTGCAACTCCTGATCCAGCTTCGATGGAATGCCAATTAAAAAAACAATTCGTACCTGTCCGTTATTGTAATCAACACTGTGGTCAAAGACGCCGATTTCAAAAAAGATACGTTGGTGTTTCGAAGTATCAATTGCATGCGGTAAAGCAATGGCATTTTCAAAAACATTATTTGTCTGCCGTTCACGCTGTTGCCAATTATCTAAAAAGTCTTCATTTAATTGACCTATAGCAATCTGTTCTTCGATCATTTTATAGGTTGCCTGCCAATAGCCATCCTGGCTGGCAATGGCCTTAATGGTAAAATAGCAATTATTATCTCGAATCTCTTTATATACTTGCGCTACGAGAACTTTCGCGACCAGCTCTGTTGTCCGAAAGATATTACTACTCCGGACAATAGGAAAGGCTTTATCTTTGGTAGCAATCGGCACATCGGAAAAAGCAATTAAAAAATCTTCGGTACTGGCTTGAAATTCAGCTGCATCTGTAAAAGATTTAATCTGGATATCTGTTTGAAACAAATCATGTAATTGTTGCGTAATAAATTTTTTCACACCGGAACTAATGTGTCCCACAATCGCAACCGTTTTCACTGGCTGTTCATTGGGCGCCGCATTCAACTCCATTTGATAATATACGGCTAAATAACTGTTTTCCGAATTCACAATGGACAACTGTAAGTCTTGTTCAATAGTCTGGGTAGTGATCAAGGCCAATTCTAAGGCCACCGGATATTTTTCCATGATTTCATCATTTAAACTGTCATCTAATTGCACTTTAAATAAGGCGCGATTAATCAAAAAGATTAAATGATATTTAATTTGTTGAAATAATCGGGGAAAATCCAATGACACATCCATCTGTGTTTTAATTTTTTGAGTGATTTGCTCAAATAACGGTCTTAATTGCTGAACCGCTTGTTCTACTTTGACCGGGTCTAAAACGCTAGTTGCCTTAATTGCTAACGGATAAAATAGAAACTGTAATTCGGCAGTCGTCAATTGGGTATGCAGAATTTGTTCAACATATTGAATTACCGGCTGTAATTTGGCATAATCCAACAAATCCAGATACTGGGGAGAACCATGTTCCAAGCGTAGTTTTCGCGGAATCAAATTGGCGAGAATATTCACATTTTTGGCCACTTTGGAATAACTTGCGGCATCGATGGGCTGCATTAAGTGTTTAAAACGCGTGCGAGTGCCTGTACTCGCAAAAGCATCTATTAAATTGCAATAATCATAAACCCAGTGGGCTAAAAGTAACCCTGCTGTCCAATCAGTCTTAATTTGTAAGCAAATACCATGATTCGGGGCAGACACGATATGTGCTTGATAAGCTTGTAATTCGCGTTTAATTTGTTTGATATCCCGATTTAACGTGGCCTTGCTGACATAAACGGCTTCACTTAAATCATCCAGCGTCACAAAATCTTGAGCAAACAACAAATGTTGAAGAATGATGGCCCTACGTTTCGTAAAATTATTTAAATTTAACGACGATTTCAGATAATTAGTTTGAATATCAGTTAATTTTTGAAAATCATAAACTTTTAAATGATAACGCTGATTATTCACCTTGATTTCTGCAATCCCTGTTAAACTCTCATTCAAATTATGAATCCGATTTAAAATCGTTTTAGCAGAAACATTAAACTGTTTAGTGAGAGCAATCATATCTAAAGAATCACGTTTAATAAATTCGTCTAGTAATTCATAATTGAAATCTGCCATGCACTACTTCCTTTTTTACCCGCGAGATTTGCCTCCCGAAACATTCGTGGTGACCCCCGTAATATAACTAGCTCGATCGGACAAATAATAAGCTACTAAATCCGCGACTTCGCTCAATTTGCCACTGCGACCCAGCGGCGTCGTAGTCTTACTCTTATAACCGGCACGAACATCTTCCACCGTTTTATGACGCGTATAGGCTAATGCTTCTTCATAGCTTAAAGTTCGCAAACCGGTGGCTTCCATAATCCCTGGTGCTACGCCGACCACCCGGACATTATATTCACCTAATTCCTTACCCCAAGAACGTGTAAAACCGTTAATCGCCCCTTTAGTCGCTGAATAAACGCTTTGACCTACAGAGCCTTCCAAACCAGCTTCCGAAGACATATTAACAATGGCTCCATGCCCTTGAGCTACCAAAATCCGGCCCACTGCTTGCGCCATCAAAAAAACACTTTTCACATTGACACTAAACATTTTCTCAAAATCGGCTACCTTAAACTCATATTTTCCATGCGGATCTTTGGGATCTACCAATAATCGCGGTAAGTTGATACCCGCATTATTCACTAATCCATCTAAACGTCCCCGTTCTTGTTGCACTTGCGCAACTAAATTATCTACATCCGCAGGTGCCGTGACATCCGTTTGAACATAGGTATACCGTGGGGCTTGTTCGTCACCCGCCTGGAGATCAGCATTATAAACGTAAGCTCCATCATTCAATAATTCTTGCACGATTGCAGCGCCAATTCCCGAGGAGCCTCCCGTCACAATGTAAACACGATTTGTAAGGCCCAACCAATCCGAATTACTCATTTTAAATCCTCCTCCAATCGACTATAGTTACATCTTAGAGGTAGCGCTTTCAAAAATTAATTCCATGATTTTCCGGTCGTTTAGAAAATCATGGAATTAATCCACTATCTTGAGTTTTAATCAAAGATTATCAAAACTATCTTTTAAAGAAGTACTGAAGCCAGTTTTCTAACAAAACTGTAGTCGAAAGCTAACAAAAATTGTTACCATACAGTACTAGTTAGTTTGATACAATTACTAGTCAGAATTGCTATAGAAGAGATAATTGCGAAATGCTCAGCTCTGAACCTATCTGCATCATGGCAAAGATAGCTTACCTCTGCTTGTTGTTTACTTTGAACGATCGCCCGTTTTACAATTGCCCAACATAAGATCCACTGGTAGTCGTTTGCCCAGATTGATGAACTTTAGTAACACCGGAGCTTTTTATTTATCTTTATGGATGAGCCATATTGGAAAACCAGCCAGCTCCCACAGCCAAAAAGATCTCCGATTAATCTTCTGACTAAGTTTTTAAAACAAAAAAAACAACCCCGATAGAAGATCTTCTTGGAGTTGTTTGTAGTTCAAATTTTATTTTTTTAGGAATAAGTGCTTAAGTTAGCTTCTCCAGCTTTGTGCGTCCTAATAATACCGAACTGGTGACCACGGATAAGGAACTAAAGGCCATCGCCAGCCCTGCTAATTCGGGGCTCAAAGTCCACCCGAAACCCGCAAAGACACCAGCGGCAATCGGGATCCCTAAGATATTGTAAATAAAAGCCCAAAATAAATTGAGTTTAATGCGTTGGAAAGTTTTTCGACTGAGAGCCAACGCTTGTGGTACTCCCCACAAGTCATTTTTGGTTAAAACAATCCCCCCGGCTTCAATCGCGATATCGGTACCGGAACCCATGGCAATACCGACATCTGCCGCACTTAAAGCGGGAGCATCATTAATCCCATCTCCGACAAAAGCTACCTTGCCTTGTTGTTGCAAGTGCTGGACTTGTTGGGCTTTAGTCGTCGGTAAAACACCGGCAATTACTTGATCAATCCCCACTTGGTGGGCAATCGCTTGGGCTACTACTTGATTATCCCCCGTCAACATCACGGTTTGCAAACCCTGCTTTTTTAAGGCGGAGATAGCTGCCGCAGCCTCGGACTTAGGTTGATCTTGAATTGCAATGAGCCCGATTACTTGTTGTTCTTGGCCTACAAAAATAACTGTTTTAGCCGCTGCTTCCAAAACTTGCGCTTGTTGTTGCAATTGATCCGAAATGGAGTAATTGGCCGCTAAGCGATGATTGCCAACAAAGGTCGCACTACCAGCTAAGTCAGCGGTAACGCCTTGACCAGTATGCGTTTGAAAATTGGTTACCGCCGCCAAAGACAAATGCTGTTGTTGTGCGGCTTGTAAAATAGCTTGGGCCAAGGGATGTTCCGACAGTTTTTCTAAACTGGCTGCGATTTGTAAAACTTGGACAGTATCCCCCACAATATCCGTGACCGTGGGTTGTCCTTGGGTAATAGTTCCGGTTTTATCAAAGACTACAGTTTGTAAATCATTGGCAGCTTCTAAAACTTCGCCATTTTTAATCAGAATGCCTAATTTGGCTCCCAGACCCGTGCCCACCATTAAAGCCGTGGGCGTAGCTAAACCCAGCGCGCAAGGACAGGCAATAACTACCACCGAAACGGCAAAAATTAAGGCTTGAGCATTGCTGGCGTTGAGTCCCAAATACCAAATCAAATAGGTAATGATTGCAATGATTAAGACTATTGGCACAAAAAAATTGGATACTTGATCTGTCAGCTTTTGAATCGGAGCATGACTATTTTGGGCCTTACGGACTAATTCCACAATCTGCGCCAACATGGTTTGATCGCCGACCTTTTGCGCTTGAAAAGTCAACGTTCCGGTAGTATTGATCGTAGCGCCAATTACTTGATCTCCGGGTTTTTTGAGCGCTGGCATGCTTTCTCCCGTCACCATGGCTTCATCCACCGTTGACTCTCCCGTCAGCACTTTACCATCGACTGCAATTTTGGCCCCCGGCTTAACTTGAATTAGATCGCCTACTTGAACTTCATTGAGCGGTAATTCTACCCATTGGTCGGCCCGTTGGACGGTAGCCGTTTGTGCCTGTAAATCCATTAATTTTTCCAAAGCGGTAGAGGCTCGGGACCGCATCCGTTCTTCCAAGACTTGACCTAATAACACGAAGGTGGTGACTAAGGCTGCACTCTCAAAAAAAACTGCTTGGTGGGTCAACATCGCATAAATACTATAGACATAAGCAGTAGTGGTGCCTACGGCAACTAAGGTATCCATATTGGCATGGTGCTTTTTGAAGGCGGCCCAAGCACTTTGAGCAAAGGGTCGAGCAGAAATAATCATAATGATCGTGGTTAATCCTAACATCGTCCAGTTCCCACCAGGCAACATCCAATGAATCAATGGATGAAGTACCATCTCCAATACCATAGGTAATGATAATATTAAAGATACTCCAAAACGCCACTTTAAACTCATGGCTCAATCACAACTTTGCCATGAACCATATCCATACCACAAGCAAAGTTATAGGTTCCCGCTTGCTCTGTGGCGATGGTGACTGTTTGGGGTTCATTCAATGCCAAATCTAATTTAAAACCCAAACTTTGCGATTGGACTTGTTGTAAACAGCCTCGATCACTCGTCCGCACAAACGTTAGTTGGGCCGGCTGCCCTTGCTGAAATTTCACAACTGCCGGTTGATATTGACCATCGACGATAATTGTTTGTTTTTGCATTGCCATCATTTATTCCTCCTGTGCCGCTTGAATGATTAATTTGCCATGAAACATATCCATACCACAAGCCCAAGAATACTCACCTGCAGTTTGCGTATCAATTTTAATAGGAACTACTTGATTTTGGGGCAAGGCTTGATTAATCCCAAAATCCGGAAAGACCACATGATCTAAACAACTGGAGGGATCGCTGCGGCGAAAATTCAAGACCGCTGGAATCCCTTGGCGCAAGACCACTGTTTCCGGATCATAACCGCCAGCCACTTGCACATCGACTACTTGTTGTTGGTCTTGCACTTGCGCTGTTGCCGTCGTGGTGGCATGGGGTAATAAAAACCACCAAATAATCAAGCCGATTAATACTAAACCTAAGCAGAAAACAATTATTTTAGTCATCTTGCGTCTCCTTTCCGATGCAACAATGATCTGCAGTTGCCAAACAATTGCAAGGAACGCTTTGGGGCGCACTGGGCAGTTTGGTAGTCAAAATTTTTTGTAATTGGTGGATATCCGTTTGACTTAACGGGCTTTGTTGTACTAGATGCTGTAATATGGATCCTTTTTTCATATCACAAATTTGCTGCCAGCAATTTTCGGCCAAGTCCACTTGCGCTTGCCCTTCGGTAATTTGTGGGGAATAGACAAAATGATGCGGTGTCTTTTGGGTTTGTAAAGCGCCTTTTTGAACTAAACGCCGTAATAAAGTTTTAATGGTGGAAGCACTCCAAGCTTGCTGTTGCTGGGCGGCTTGAATGATTTCCCTACTACTGGCGGTTTTTAAAGTCCAGACAACCCGCATTAATTCCCATTCCGCCGAGCTGATCTGCTTACTTGTACTTGTCAACTATCGGCCTCCCTTTCTTAATGTTTACATTTGTCAACTGAACTTATCATACCCGTTTGGTTTACATTTGTAAACCATTTACTCAAAAAAATCATCTCTCAGCCGAGAGATGAAAAAAAGTGGACTTTTTAAACATTAATTTGAATGATCAAGCAATTGCTGGTAGACATCGACTAATTCACCCGCCAAATCGCGAAAGGTTCGGGCATTCATTAAATGATCTTGCGCGTGAATCATTAAAAAGGTAACGGTTGATTGCTTCTTTGCAACGGTTTCAGTCAACATTTGCGATTGCGTTTGCTGGGCTTGACTTAAGAATTGGTCAGACTCCTGCAATTTTTGCAGAGCTTGCACAAAATTTTGTTTTTTAGCTGCTTTAATGGCCTCAAAAGCAGCCCCTTTGGCATTACAACCAGTAATAATCAAGCCCATCAGAATTTCTAAATGCGTGGGGATAGCGGCCATGAACTCCTCCGTGATCTTCAGATTTAGTTAGTTATCGGGGTTTTAATTGCGGCATAATGGTAGCTGTTCTGTTGACAGTGGTGTCCTAAAATGAGAAACAATTACTGCCCTAAAGAGCACACAATATTCTGCCCTTAATAGTCAAAACTAATTGGGTGTTGACTGGATTGCTCTTTTAAGGGGCAATTAAATTTAAAATAGCGGTCGCATCAATGCCATGGAAATATTGATCTAAGTCAATCGGTTGTAGCGCCTGTTGTAAAGCATCATAGTTATAAACCACGCCCACAAGCTGTTGTTCCAATTGCTGTACATCTTGCGAACCGAAAAAATCGCCGTAAAATTTGATACCTTGAATTTTGCCATGCTCGATTTGTAACCGGGCATCAATTGTTCCCATATCAAAATGCTTACGATTTTTCACAGTAAATTTTGGCGATTTGCCATAGACCCAATCCCAATTGTCATAGTATTGCTGACGCAATTGATCAATTTGGGCTTGATCAGCCGCGGTAATTTGATATTCGTGCTCTTGAATATCTGCCAAATTATCAGCATGGAACAATGCCAATAATAAAATATCCCGAAATTGTTCTGTGGTCAGATTTTGATACTCTGGTTTTAAGTAAGGACGGATATTAGTGACGCGGCTGCGAATGGATTTAATTCCCTTAGATTGAATTTTATCAGGGTTCACTTTCAAGGCATGGGTCAAAACATCTAAGTCGACATCATAGGACAATGTTCCGTGCGAGAAAGTTTTGCCATTGCGTGTATACATTGCATTTCCGGAAAATTTTTTGCCATCAATTAAAATATCATTCCGGCCAGAAACTGCTGCCCCTGTTGCGCCTAATTGATGTAAGGCGTCGACCATGGGTTGAGTAATTTTTTGAAAGTCGCCAAATTTTTCATCTTGCGCATCCACCACAAAACTGAAGCATAAATTACCTAAATCCTGATATACTGCCCCACCACCTGAAAGCCGGCGAGTTACCGTGATCTGATGTTCACGGACATAATCATTATTTAATTCTTCCATTGTGTTTTGGTTCCGGCCGACAATGATACAAGGCTTTTCAATATAGAATAATACTAAAGGTTCATCAAAGTTTTTCTGATTCATTAAATATTGTTCTGTGGCTAAATTCTCGCGAATATCCCGCGAAGGCATGACAACATAATACATAACTTACAGTACTCCTTTACTTTAAAGTAACTTGACGCTAGCCGATTTTCCACTGAAATAATCCCATCTTATGACTAGCTTTTTCCAGCACAAAATGGCCGTGGAACAAAGCAGTTGCGATAATCAGTGCCCTGAATTGCTAAACACTGAGAGCAGCCCCAATTTTTTGCTGGTGTTCCTACTTAAATGTCTAATTTAAAAATAATTCACTACTTATCAAAAAGCAAGCGGTTTCTTTAATTTGCTGAGCTGTAAAAGCAGATAAAACTACACCCCCGCTTGAGAGATATGGTATATTGATATTCAGAAAAAATGTAATTTTTATTTTGTAAAGGAGCTACGATTGGAGTTTTTAATTAATCTCTATAAACCTTTTTTTGATCTGCATAATTGGCAGACGGTTATTACTTCTCCCAATGATTGGTTGTTAATTTTATCGTTAGTAATTATGGAATGTTTACTGTCAGTAGATAATTCGATTGTCTTAGCTGCCCAAGCCCATACGCTACCTCAACGCAAGCAACAAGAAGAGGCTTTGTTTTACGGAATCTGGGGAGCTTTTATTTTCCGATTTTTAGTTATTGGTATTGGCACTTATCTAATTAATTTAGTTTGGATTAAGGTCTTAGGTAGTTTATATCTGGTTTACATGTCGTGGCGTTTTTTCCATGAAAAAATTACTAAAAAGAAAAAGAAAATCCATCTTTTTCGTATTAAAGGCCTCTCTCCAGTATGGCAGGTTGTTATCTCTGTAGAATTTACTGATATCATGTTTTCGTTGGATTCCGTTTTGACACTGATTGCGGTATCCAATAATCCCGTCATTATTTTAATCGGTAGTATTGTAGGTATTGTGGCTATGAGAGGGGTAGCTGAACTAATTATGGACCTCATGAATAAAATCCCCGAGTTGGAACCAATGGCTTATATCTTGATCTTTTTCATTGCGGCAAAACTTTTCCTATCTATTCCAGCCATTGATATCGAAATTCCGACTTCTATCTTTACGCTCGTGCTGGTCGTTGCTTTTGTAATCACTTTTATCATTCATTTTTGGCGAAAACATCACCGTTCTAATTAAATGATCTGGCTTAGCTATAACCCATAGCTAAGCCTTTTTATTTAGCACAGACTGCTCTTCAGCCTAGCGCTGCACTCTTTTGCTAGCAGACTTTGATCTGGAGTAAAAAAATCATTAGCACTCATCAATTTATAGTGATAATTACTTGCATCTTATCAAAAAAAGGACTATTATAATGATGTAATCAGAAAGGAAGTAATCAATGATGGCAAACAATTTAATGAACCGGCGTGGTGATATGTTTGATATGTTTAATGACATGGATCGGTGGTTTAACGATTGGAATCATGCCTTACCAAATAACAATATGAAAACAGATGTAGCTGAATCCAAAGCAGCTTATGATGTCAAAATTGACCTGCCAGATATTGATAAAAAAGACATTACTCTAGATTACGATCATGACATCTTGACGGTTTCCGCTCATCGCGATTCTTTAAGTGACGCCAGCAATCAACAAGGCGATATGATTATGAATGAACGTTCTTTTGGACGCTTCAGCCGGCAATATCGTCTACCTAATGTTGATCGTCCCGGCATTACCGCGAAATATGAAGACGGCTGCTTAAAAATTCATCTACCTAAAGCTCATGAATTACCCCACAATGATCATAAAATAGAAATTCAATAATTAATGAACTATTTAAAAAAGAGTACCTCTTACAAACCAGAGGTACTCTTTTTTTGTCCTATCAAACCAGTACTAAGTTAATGTGGATCGGCAGCTTGTTCACTGGCTGCTTGCTGAGGCAAAACTAGATTTAAAATAATTCCTAAAATAGTCGCTACAGCTAACCCGGAAAACTGATACTGTCCAATCTGCAAATAAGCATTCCCAATTCCAATCACCAAAATCAACGAACCAATCATTAAATTACGCTTTTGATTAAAGTCAACCTGATTATCAATGAGAATTCGTAACCCACTGGAAGCAATCACGCCAAACAATAAGAAACTAATCCCGCCAATAACTGGTGAAGGAATGCTTTGAATAAGGGCACTCAATTTGCCGACAAAACCAAAAATCATTGCTAAAACTGCGGCACCACCAATAACCCACACACTATAAATTTTAGTAATGGCCATCACGCCAATATTTTCGCCATAACTCGTAATCGGTGGCCCACCAATTAAACCAGCCAAAATCGAGGCCGTGCCATCACCTGCCAAGGTATGATTTAAACCGGGATCTTTAAAGAAATTGCGATGAGTTAATCCGTCTAAGACCATAATATGGCCCATATGTTCCGTCATCGTCACAAAAGCAATCGGCGCTAAACTCACAATGGCTCCCCAATAAAAGTGCGGTCGATAGGTCACAAAAGGTATTTCAAAATCAGGGATCTTAAACCAAGGGGTCTGCAATACCGGCGTAAAATTCACCAAGCCACAGGCCACAGCAATCAGATATCCGACAATAATTCCCAGCAATATCGCAATTTGGCTCCAAAAACCCTTGAGATACATATTAAAAGCCACTGTCACTAACGCGGTTACCAGTGCCACGATAAAATATTTCACATCATAATTCTTACCGTTCATAGTGGCATCTTTGGCGGCCGTACCCGCTAACGATAACCCAATCACAATCACAATTGGGCCCACGACAATGGGCGGCAAAGCACGATCAATCCAATCGGACCCAATAGCCGCTACGATTAATGAAGCAATTAAATATACGACTCCGACTGCAATAGTTCCCTGGGCAATGCCGGGATAGCCTACAGTTTTCATTAAAGCTACCATCGGTACAATGAAAGAAAAGCTGGAACTCATATAAGCAGGAATTTTACCTTTAGTAATCAGAATATACATCAACGTGCCGACACCAGAACTAAAGAGCGCAATCCCCGGATTGAGTCCAACTAAAATTGGCACCAAGACAGTGGAACCAAACATTGCAAACAAATGCTGTAACGACAAGCCAAACCAATGACCGGGCGTGGGACGATCAGAAATATCCAGCACAATTTCCTGATTTTTCGTTGCCATTGAATTTCCTCCCGAAAAAAATCCCCATAGTCGTGAACTATGAGGAGTTAAGTGGTTTACAAGGATTCTTAGTTAACCTTCACAGTCTCACGGGACTATTCTTAAAGGATTGATTTTGTACATGTTAAAATGAAAAGTAGTAATTGTCAACTATGACTTCTTTTGTTTGTAGTGGTCCCCTCAAGAGTTCACCTGAAGACCTGGTTTCTACGAGTTTTCGTTGACAAATGACATATGCAGCAGTGTCTAGTGAATAACTTAGCACTGCTACTAGCAGTTATGCAAAAAGAATTGCCCCCCCAAATTTGCTGGAGAGCAAGCACAACTATTTTTCAATAATTACTTATGCAAACCTTGCCAATGCCACGGATCTTGACGCCATTGTGTTAAGGAGGCGAATTCTTGTGCACTAAACTGCCCCTGGGCATGGGCTTGTTGGGTCAAAGTGCTGTAATTAGTCAGTGTGTGTAATGGTATTTGGGCTTGGGCAAAATTATTTTGACTGTCAGGCAGTTCATAACTGAAAATGGCCGCCACTCCTAGCACTTGCGCTTTAGTTTGTGCGACTACTTGGACTGCTTTTAAAGCACTGCCGCCTGTAGAAATCAAATCATCCAAAACTACAACTTTGTCAGCGGCCTGCATTTGATAGCCTTCTACTTGTTGCCCTGTACCATGGTCTTTGGGCTGCGGGCGCACGTAGCTCAAAGGTAGTGCTAAACGATCTGCAGCCAAAGTGGCATGTGGAATCCCGGCAGTCGCCACACCGGCCACGACAGTTGCTTGAGGATAATAAGTTTGAATTAACTCAGCCAAGCCGGCGGCAATATGTTGGCGCACCAGCGGATAGGCGATAGTTTTACGATTGTCCGTATAAATCGGGGATTGGATGCCACTGGCCCAAGTGAACGGTTGATATAAATTTAATTGCACTGCTTGAATATCCAACAAATCTGTGGCAATTTGTTGATTAAAATCAGACATTATTCGGCACTCCATTCTTGTAAAATTTGCTGATACACGGCGACAGGATCTGCGGCGCGGGTAATCGGCCGTCCCACTACTAAACCATCGCTGCCCAATTGCGCCGCCTGTTGCGGTGTCACGACGCGTTCCTGATCGTCGGCAGTCATGGTTTGTAGCCGAATACCGGGATTAATACATAAGAAATTGGCACTGGTTGCTTGATGAATTTTCGGATCTTCTAACGCCGAAGCAATCACGCCATCAGCCCCATTTGCTTGTGCCAATTGCGCTAAATGGGTGACCGATTCCGGCAAGGAAGTCTGTACCTGCAATTCTTGTTGCATCTGTTGTTCAGACATCGACGTTAATTGTGTCACGGCAAGTAATTTTGGACGTGGTGTGCCGGGTTGATGCCCTTGAGCTAAACCACGTTGAGCTGCTTGAATCATTTTACTGCCGCCCAGAGCCATCACTGTTAAATAAGCTACTTGTTGTTGAGCTAGTTGTGCGGCAGCTTGTTGCACAGTATGGGGAATATCACATAGTTTCAAATCCAAAAACACTTGAATGTGGCGTTGTTGAAAAATTTGCAGCAATTGCGGACCCGCATTGTAAAATAATTCCATGCCTACTTTCACCGCTAATGGTTGTGTTGCTGGAAATTGATCTAAAAAATCGAGTGCTTCGGCCTGTGAAGCAAAATCTAAAGCAATAAATACCGGTTTCATGATTACCACCTTTAACCAATTACATTTGCTAGCGGTAGCTTAAACCAAGAATGAAATTTCGTCAAACTCAAAAAATTTTAAAATTAAAATTTGCTTTTTCCTTAATTTTGTGTAATTATAGCGACAGCTAAACAAAATAATCGAATGTCGGTGAGCATTCATTTTGGAGGGATCAGTTATGCAGGCTTTAACTGCTGCGAAACACCACGCACTAACTACTAATCAGAAATGGACCATTGCTTCCACTTCGGCGGGGTTTGCTTTAGAAAACATGGATGTTATGTTTTTATCTTTTGCACTTTCATCCATCGCCGCCACTTTAAAAATCAACGGCGCGCAAGCGGGTTTGATTTCGTCCATTACTAATTTAGGCATGTTAGTGGGTGGTATTTTATTTGGCATCATGGGAGATCGTTTTGGCCGTGTCAAAACTTTTTCTTATACTATTTTTATTTTTGCTTTTGCTACTGCGGCAATGTATTGGGCTCAAGATATCACTACGATTTACATCTTACGTTTTTTAGCTGGTATCGGCGCCGGCGGTGAATATGGTGTCGGCATCACTTTGATTGCTGAAAATTTTGACCGGGATCATATTGGTACTATGACGTCAGTCGCCGCGATTGGTGGTCAAATTGGCGCTATCTTGGCAGCCGTCTGTGCGGCGATTATGTTGCCTTTATTTGGCTGGCGGGAATTATTCTTATTTGGTCTGATTCCGGTACTTTTAACTTATTTTATCCGGCGGCATGTCCACGAAAGTGAAGAATTCTTACAGGTCAAACAGCAACAACAAACGTCCGCACAAAAAGTCAGTGTGCTAGCTTTATTCCAAACTCCTCAACGTACTTATCAAACTTTAGCCTTAATGTTAATGGTGATTGTCCAAATTGCCGGTTACTTTGGCTTAATGAACTGGTTGCCTTCAATTATGCAAAAGCGCTTGGGTTTGAGCATTTCCGGTTCCTCCTTGTGGATGATTGCCACAATTGTGGGCATGAGTATCGGCATGATGACTTTTGGTAAAATTTTAGATTATTTTGGTCCCCGGCGGGCCTTTGGTATTTTCTTATTGGCTTCTGCCCTCTCCGTGTTTGGCATTACTTTAGCCTTTAATCAAATCACCTTACTATTGGCAGGTGCTATTTTAGGTTTCTTTTCTAATGGAATGTTTGGTGGCTACGGCGCCGTGATTAGCCGCTTATATCCGACAGCCATTCGCTCGACCGCCAATAATGTCATTGTGAATGTAGGACGCGCAATTGGCGGTTTTTCCTCAGTGGTTATTGGCTTTTTAATGGATCATTATTCTCTCTTAGTTGTAATGGGATTTTTATCGATTTTATATGTTATTAGTTTTCTGACGATGCTTAGTATTCCGAGTTTCCGCCATTTAGGTAAAATCAACGAATAACTTGGCCACTGCGTGCTACTTTATAAGCTGAACCTCTGTTCAATAATTGCGACAGAGGTTTTTTTATGCCTTTTATTATATTTTTTTAATTTAATTAGAAAACGTGTGTTATAATAGCCCACAAGCTATCGCCGTGGAATCATACAGAAGTGAGGTTAGAAGTTTATGGAAAAAACGACTTTAGAACAATTTGCTTTAGATCATCTCCCCCAAGTACAAGAATATCTGACGCTACCCAGTGTGTCGGCCCAAAACCAGGGTATTACGGAAACTTGTGCTTGGCTGCAACAACAATTTACCGATTTAGGCGCCCAGCGCGTTGAGCAATGGACAGATCAAGGCGGCAATCCAGTGCTGTTTGTTGAATTTCAAGGCCAAAGTGACCGGACTGTGCTTTTCTACAATCATTATGACGTCCAGCCGCCCGAACCTTTAGATGAATGGAAAACACCTGCTTTTGAACCCACCATCCAAGATGGTCGCTTAATTGCTCGAGGTGCTTGTGATGATAAAGGCGAGCTGATGTGCCGGTTGACAGTGATTAAGTATTTTCAAGATCACGGCGGACTGCCTTGTAATTTAAAATTTATTATCGAAGGTGAAGAAGAAATCGGCAGTCCGCATATTGCTCAATATGTCACCGCCCATGCTGCTGATTTAAAAGCCGATGTCTGTATTTGGGAAGGCGGTGGTAAAGACGAAAATGAGAATTTTCAAATTGTTTGTGGCGCTAAAGGCGCAGTCAGTTTCGACTTACATGTAAAAACGGCCGCGGCGGATCTCCACTCTTCCTTAGCTGTCTACGCTGATAATGCCGCTTGGCGGTTAGTGCAAGCCCTGGCTTCTCTCAAAACTCCTGATAATCACATTGCGGTTGCCGGATTTTATGATGATATTCGCCCGCTCACGGCTGCTGAACAAGCCGCTACCCAAGCAATGGATTTTGACGAAGATAAGGTGCGACGTAATTATGACTTACAGCAGCCGCTGATCACTAAAGATCCGAAAATGGAATTAGTCAATGGTACCACGTTAACCATTAATGGCCTCACGGCAGGTTATACCGGGCCTGGCAGTAAAACCATTATTCCCAAAGAAGCCCATGCGAAGCTTGATTGCCGCTTAGTGCCTAACCAAGACCCGCACAAAATAGTCCACTTGATTCAACAACAGCTGGAACACAACGGTTTCGGGGATGTCCAAGTAGAGTACCGTTTAGGCGAAGCTGCCGGTCGCAGTAATTTAGAAGATCCCTTTATTCAAATGACCAAAACTATTGCTGATCAAGTTTATGGGGCAGAGCAGGTCAAATTAATTCCTAATATGCCCGGCGCGGGTCCAATCAAACCATTTTTAGATCAACTGCACACTCCGATTGTCCTGGTCGGTGTTCGCTATGCCGGCAGTCACCCCCACTCCCCTAATGAAAATATCCGCTTACAAGATTATCAAACCGGAACTTATTATCTCGCCCGCGTTTTAGCCACTTATGGTGCCTCTCACCATTAAATATTTCTTAATTAGTTTATAAAAATACAAGCTCTGACTTCATCGTCAGAGTTTTTTAATGTCAAAAATTCTTCAGTGCACCACAATTTTTACTCAAAACTTTCTTATAATAAAAAGTAAAAAGGTGTGATTCTGTGAAGAATGAGGTACGTTTATGACAAATTTACAACAAAAATTAATGGTCCAACACCAACTGCAGCTACCGTTATTAGGCCTCAGTACCGCTACCGGCATGAGTGCTTTAAATGCCATGAATGCGGGGATTGATTTTATTATGATTTTAAATTCTGGCAAATTTCGTCAAATGGGACGTTCCTCATTAGCCGGCTATTTACCCTTTATTAATAGTAACCAGCAGATTCAACAAATTGCTACGCAAGAAATCTTACCAGTAGCTCCCAAGGCGCCTTGTATTTTAGGGATCAACGCGACGGATCCGCAGCTTAATTTCAATTCCCTATTAAACTTTTTACGTCAACATAATTTGGCTGGGGTGGTGAATTATCCAACCGTCAGTCTCATTGATGGGCAATTTCGCGAAGGACTGACGGAAGCCGGGATTACTTTTGAGCAGGAACTTGACTTTCTCCAATTAGCGCATCAAGCCCAACTACTCACGGTGGCTTTTGTCACAAACAGTCAAGAAGCACTAGCGGCTAGTAGCATTCCCACAGATATTATTTGTATTCATTTAGGTTTGACGGCGGGCGGTCGCTTAGGGGCCAATCGGATTACTAGTTTTGAAAATATGATTCGCACTACTCAAGATATTTGTACCAAATTAGAGAAAGCTCGCAGCACCAGTTTGATTATGATTTATGGCGGCGTGTTAAATAATCTCACCGAAGTGCGTTATATGTATAATTTACTCCCTAATCTGGCGGGCTATATTGGGGGCTCTACTTTTGAACGTATTATTCCTGAACAAACCATTATGGAACAAATCAAAGCCTTTAAACACGCCAATGTGACTACCAACGATGCCTTAACCAACCAAATTCTCCAGCAAGAACAACCTTATGTAGATCCCATAGTTTATATTAAAGAATATATTACCCAGCATTATTCCGAGCCCATCTACTTAGCTGATTTTGCCCAAACTTTACATTTATCCAAGAACTACCTCAGTAGTTTGTTTAAACAGCGCACTCACCAAACTTTTACTAACTATTTAATTGAATATCGACTTAATAAAGCCATTGAATTAATGCATGATAGTCCCCAAACCTTAACGAATATCGCGGCAATGGTTGGTTATGCGGACTATGCGCAATTTAATAAAACTTTTAAAAAATATTTTCATTTGTCGCCCCGCACTTATCAGAGCCGGATTTAAACACTAGTTATTCAAACATCAAGACCTGTTATTCTGCGAAGTAAAACGATATCATCGTAACCGTAATCATCAAGGAGGGTAGCTAATGAAAACAGTTGCTTTAGTCGGGACTTTTGATACTAAAGGAGCAGAATTTGCCTATGTTAAAGAAGTACTCGAACATTTAAAACTACAAGTTTTAACTATTAATGTGGGAGTATTTACCCCTAAGTTAAAACCGGATATCGCGGCCGAGCAGATAGCGGCAGCTCAAGGTCAAACGTTAGCCGATTTACGAGGGCACAGCACCCGAGGTGAGATTAACGAAATTTTGGCTCAAGGCTTAAAAAAAGTTTTACCTCAACTTTATCAAGCAAATCGCTTCCAAGGTATCATGTCTTTAGGCGGTTCAGGAGGCACTTCTTTAGTCACTCCAGCATTACAAGAATTACCTTTAGGTGTGCCGAAGGTCATGGTTTCCACTGTGGCTTCCGGTGATACCAGTTTGTATGTGGGCACTAGTGATATTAACATGTTTCCATCCATTGTCGATGTTTCAGGGTTAAATCCTGTTTCCACCATGATCTTTAGAAATGCTGCCTGTGCCTTAGCGGGCATGGTTCAAAATGAAGTTCCTTTGGCAGCCGAAGATAAGCCCGTGGTGGGTGCTACGATGTTTGGGGTGACCACACCGGCTGTGGACCATGCCCGGGAGCTTTTGGCACAACAAAACATTGATACATTGGTTTTCCACGCTACTGGGACAGGTGGCCGTACTTTAGAAAAACTCATTACCCAGGGCTATTTCCAAGGAGTTTTAGATTTAACTACTACGGAAATTGCCGATCAATTGTTTGGGGGAGTTTTAGCCGCCGGACCACAACGTTTGGAAGCCGGTATTAATGCCAAAATTCCACAAGTTATTGCACCAGGAGCATTAGACATGGTGAATTTTGGCGCCTGGGATACGGTCCCTGAAGCTTATCAGCAGCGTAATTTAGTCAAACATAATTCATCGGTAACCTTAATGCGGACCACTAGGGAAGAAAATGTCCGCATGGCGCACTTTATCGCCCAAAAGCTTAATGCTGCCCAAGCACCTTTGAAATTGGTCTTGCCCACTAAGGGTTTTTCGCAATTAGATGCTAGTGGTCAACCTTTTGATGATCCCGAGGCTGATCAAGCGTTAATTACAACTTTGCACCAAGAGATTACAAATGCGCAAGTCGAGATCATTGAACTGCCTTATAACATTAATGATCCCGAATTTACCGAGTATTGTGTGCAGGCCTTACAACAGTTAATGGCAGAAAGGAATTAAATTATTATGGACAATCGAAATCGCGAGCAGATTATTGCTGACTTTCAAGCTAAACGTGCTCAAAAAGAAATTTTAGTAGGTGTTGGTGCCGGTACAGGTATTACTGCCAAAAGCAGTGAAGCCGGCGGCGCGGATATGCTAATTATTTATAACTCTGGTCGTTACCGAATGGCTGGTCGGGGTTCTTTAGCTGGTTTATTGTCATACGGCGATGCTAACCAAATCGTGATGGACATGGGTCACGAAGTTTTACCAGTCGTGCAACATACACCCGTTTTAGCAGGTGTTTGTGGTACTGATCCATTCCGGGTTATGAAAATTTATCTTCAACAACTACAAGCTCAAGGCTTTAGCGGCGTTCAAAACTTCCCGACAGTTGGTCTTATTGATGGCGTTTTCCGGCAAAACTTGGAAGAAACCGGCATGGGCTATGACTTAGAAGTTGACATGATTCGCCAAGCGCATGAATTAGGCATGTTGACAACGCCATATGTCTTTGATCCTGAACAAGCTACTAAAATGGCTGAAGCCGGCGCAGACTTATTAGTTGCCCACATGGGCTTGACGACTAAAGGTTCCATTGGGGCCGAAACTGCACTTACTTTGGATGAAAGCGTGAAGAAGGTTCAAGCTATCTTGGATGCTGGTCGAAAAGTTAACCCCGACATTATGGTTATTTGTCATGGTGGTCCAATTGCCGAACCTCAAGATGCACAATATGTGATTGACCGTGTTGATGGCATTGACGGCTTCTTTGGAGCTTCCAGTATCGAACGCTTTGCAGCAGAAAAAGGTATTAAACAACAAACCGAAGCCTTCAAGAAAATTACCAAGTAATCAATCTCAAAAGCTCGCCGCTGGCGGGCTTTTTTTTTACAAGAAATTGAGCCATTGAAAAAACCTTGTGGAACTAATTGCAGTCCTACAAGGTTTTTAATCTATTGATCACCATCATGAATAGTTCTACTCATCTACCATCATCGCATCTTAATAATTGATACCCCGTCACCCAACCCTTCAAAAAGTCTCAGGGCTGCTAACTCCTTCAAACTCATAGAAAAAATAATTACCATCTAATGGCGCATGAATTTTTGTCACTATTACAAGAGGGAGTTTTTTGTTCCAGCCTCAACTTTAGAAGAGTTAATGAGCAGTATCTTGATGCGGTGCACCATTAAGTAATAGATTTAAAATCACGGCTGTTAAGCTACCTACTACCATGCCATTACTTAACACCGTTTGGCAAGTCGCCGGTAAAAATTGAAATAAATGGGGTTGGGCACTCACACCCAAACCCAAGCCCAGTGAGATCGCAATTACTAATAAATTCTTGGTATTTAAATCGACCGCCGCTAACATTTTAATACCTTGCGCACCTACCATTCCAAACATGACCACCATGGCCCCGCCTAAGACAGAAGTCGGAATTAAAGTCGCAATCGCACCCACTTTGGGAATTAAACCTAAAATTAACAAAAAGAAGGCCGAAAAATAAACTGGTCTTAAGGTTTTAATGCCTGATAATTGAACAATTCCGACATTTTGAGAAAAAGTCGAATAAGGAAAAGTATTAAACACGCCCCCCAAAATCGCAGCTAAGCCTTCGGCCCGATAACCGGCGGCTAAATCTTGTTCCTTCAAATCCTGGCCTACCACTTCACTTAAAGCAAAGTAGACTCCGGTGGATTCAATCATACAAGTAATCGCGGTTAAAACCATGGTCACAATACTCGACCATTCAAAGTGGGGCTGAGCAAAATAAAATAATTGCGGTAACTGAAACCATTGGGCTTGTCCCACCGGCTCAAAGCCCACTTGCCCTAATATCACAGCTAAAAGCGAGCCGGCCACAATGCCTAATAAAATCGCAATCTGTTGGATAAAGCCCCGCGTCCAAACATTGAGAACAAGAATAATAATAATCGTGCTGAAACCTAATAGTAAATTAATAGGCGAACCAAAATTTTTGGCCTGGGCATTGCCCCCGCCTAAATTTTGGAACGCGACTGGAATCAAAGTAAAACCAATTAAAGTAATTAACGATCCTGTTACAATTGTGGGAAAAAAGCGCCGTAATTTAGCAAACACTCCGCCGCAGAGCAATAAAAATAAGCCGGCGGCAATAATTGAACCATACATATAACTATGCCCTAAAGTGGTCCCAATATGTTGTAAAGGTGCGACATATTCTACTGCGCACCCTAAGACGACTGGCAGACCAATCCCCGTCCAAGGTGTCCGTTTAATTTGCAGCAAAGTAGCAATGCCACACATAAAAATATCCGCCGAAATTAAGTATGCCATCTGCTGACTGTTAAATTTTAAAGCACTCCCGACTAACAGTGGTACTAAAATATCGCCGGAATACATCGCTAGTAGGTGTTGCAAGCCTAAAATGGCCGTATGCCAGGTTGATTGTTGCTTTTCCACCAATAAATCCTCCTCCAATGTTGTTTGCTCCACGGCAGTTTTTCTTCCAAAATTGCCCAAGCCGTCATCGCTGATCGTGCTGACTAACGCTGACTAGTAAGTATTGCTGCTCTTTATTTTTCAGAAATAGTATTATATTATCCCGCTTAAAGTAGCTCACTTCCTTTCATTATCAATGATTACTCACTTGAAACCAATTTGTAAATAGCTATTTTTAAAAAATAAGAAAAATCTCTACTCCCGATCCTATTCGATTCAAAAGATTGAAAAAGATTGATCGTTTATCCACAAAAGGCTAGAATAAAAGTGTATAATTAAAGGAGGATTTTAAAATGAAAATTGTCAGCTACAGTATTCGAGATGACGAAATGCCGGCCTTGAAAGAATGGCAAGCACAACATCCCGACGTCGAAGTTCAAATTGAACATGAACTTTTGACCCCCGAATCAGCAGCTAAAGCTCAAGGAGCCGATGGGGTCGTGGTGTATCAACAACTACCTTATGATCGCGCTACTTTGCAAGCTCTACATGATGCAGGTATTAATAAAATGTCTCTGCGTAATGTCGGTACCGATAACATTGATATGGCGGCTGCTAAGGAATTAGGCTTCCAAATTACCAACGTATCAGTTTATTCCCCTAATGCCATTGCCGAACATGCTGCTTGGTTAATGGGGCGCTTGTTGCGGCGGGAACCCGAATACACCGCTAAAATCAACCGACATGATTTACGTTGGGCTCCAGAAATAGGCCGGGAAATGCGGATGCAAACGGTCGGAGTCATCGGTACTGGACATATTGGCCGCGTACTAATTGATATTCTCAAAGGTTTTGGCGCTAAAATTGTTTGCTATGATGTCTTCAAGAACCCGGAATTAGAAAAAGAAGGCGTTTATGTAGATAATTTAGCCGATCTTTATCAACAAGCCGATATTGTAACTGTGCATGTTCCATCACTCAAAGAAAATATCCATATGATTAACGATGATTCGATCGCTCAAATGAAAGATGGCGTCATTATTATCAATGTGGCACGGGGTGATTTAGTAGATACAGATGCTTTAATTCGCGGCCTAGATAGTGGGAAAGTTCGCGCTGCCGGCTTAGACGTGTATGAAAAAGAAGTCGGTGTCTTTAATGAAGATTGGGAAGGTAAAGCATTCCCAGATCAACGGTTAGAAAACCTGTTAAACCGCAAAAACGTGATTATTACCCCTCATACAGCCTTTTACACTGAAACAGCTGTTAAAAACATGGTTCAAATTTCACATAACTGCAACGTCCAATTAATTAAAGGCGAAAAAGCTGATAATTTAGTTAAATTAGATTAGTCCTCAATTTATAAATAGCCATAGATAAACTCTTGAGCAGCGAACTCAAGAGTTTTTTGTTAATGGGAACTACAGAGTGGGAAGTTTAGCTCAATAAAAAAGCAGAATTTCTTTCTGAAATTCTGCGGTTACTTTCCAGACCATTAATAGCCATAAAGTTGATCTAGATGAATTTGTTCCGGATCGACAGCCAGGGTTCCCAAAAATTCTTTCATCGATTGTACAATCTTTGGTGAACTGGACAGATAATACTGTGTTTGTGCTGACGCCGTCTGTACTAAACTTTGTAATTGCTCATGCGTCTGGTCTACTGTTTGCGTCTTAACGTACGTAAACTGGGCTTGCTGTTGAGCCCAAGTACTGAAATCATCATCAAAAAAGTAAAAGTCATCTGATGAATAAATCAATGTATAAGGTTGCTGCCGGTTACTTAAGGTCAAAGCTCGGATTAAAGCCCGAATAGGCGTAATCCCTACACCACCAGCAAAAAAGACTAGCGGTACATCGGCTTCCGGTAATAAAAACTCGCCTTGAGGACCATCGGAGACTACCGGAGCCCCCGGAGCTAAACCTAAGAAAGTAGCTTTAAAACTACTTGGCGTTTGCCGCGTCCGGGTCCCTAACAAAATATGCTTTTCATCCGGCAAGCTGGCAAAAGATAGCGCCCGTTGTTTCTTGCCTTCAATTTCATGGTCGGGCAAACTGAAATGTGTATATTGTCCCGGTTCCCAAGTAAAGTTCGCCGGAGCTTTTAAGGTAATCTCATAATAATCTTGGGTTAAATGCTGAGCTGCTTGAAATTCTAAGGTATATTGTTTTTCATTAGCCATTATTGATCTCCCTTTAATTAAACAATCAGTCTGATCGATTAAATTAATTATATCACTGCCGGCCAAAATCGCATTAGTGTGAAAAACCACTACCCAAATTATTTGGTAGCGGTTTTGTTAGCAGCTTGCTTTTTTAGATCATCTAGGCCATTAAATAAAAATTCCCGAACTTGTTCAGTTTGGCGCACCCGCTTAGCCTCATTTACTTTATTAGTTGGGCGGCGGCGTCCAGTCACACCTTTGTGCGTATTAGCCATCGATCAACCCTCCTCCCTATTCTCAACTTAACCCCTTCATTCTAAAAAATAATCAGCTATTATTCAAGCTTTTCCAGTAGCAATTTCGAAATAATTTACCCAACATGTAATTTATTAGTTAGTATGCTAGCATTATATTAAGGAGGTTAATTTATGACAGAAAATATCATGCACATGATTAAAATTCTTTCCAATCAATTGTCCCGAAAAATTAATAATTTTGCCAAACAGTTTGGTTTAACTGGTGTACAAGTGCAAATTATTGATTACTTAAATCATTTACCTCAAAATCAATTTGTTTATCAAAAAGACATTGAACGAGCGTTTAATATTCGCCGTTCGACGGCTACCAGCGTTTTGCAAAAAATGGAAGAAAACGAATTGATTGTGCGTAACGTTTCTCCTTCTGATTCCCGTGTTAAAGTGATTTCTGCCTTACCGAAAGCAGAAGAACTCCAACCGCAAATTAGTCAATTTTTAGAAAGCAGCAATGCTCAATTATTAAGTTGCCTGAGCACACTCCAGCGACATAGTTTTTTGAAGGCCTTAGAAAAAATGCCCCAAGAATTAGCCCGTGAGGAAAAACAGGAGGACTACACCCATGAGTGAACCGATTTTATTTGATTGTGATCCCGGCAGCGATGATGCTATTGCCATTTTAGAAGCCTTTGCGCACCCCAAGTCCTTGCAAGTGATCGCAATGACCACAGTGGGAGGCAATCAAACCTTAAATTATGTCACCCGTAATTTACAACATTTACTGTGGTTTTTACACCAAAAAACACCCATAGCCCCCGGACAAGCAGGACCTATTATTAAAAATCTTCAAAATGCTGCCGAAATCCATGGAGCTAATGGCTTGGCCGGGCCGACATTTCCTGCCAGTGCCGATCACTATCCGCTAGCCAGTCAAAATGGTGTTTACTTTTTACATCAACAACTCCAAGCTCGTACAACTCCAGTAACAATCGTTGCCACCGGTCCTTTAACTAACATCGCTTTATTACTGAAAGTGTTCCCCGAAGATCAAACCAAGATTAAACAAGTTATTGTTATGGGGGGCAGTTTAAGTCAAGGTAATGTCACTGAGGTGGCAGAATTTAACTTCTATGTAGATCCAGATGCTGCACAGATTGTACTCACTTCGGGGTTAAACATTGTCTTATGTGGTTTGGATGTTACCAATCACACGGGTTTAACTGCCACTGAAATCCAACAATTAGCCCACCGCGGACCAGCTAGTCAATTGGCTTATCAAATTCTCGTACCTTATTTTGCCGCCGAAACCGGCGAAACCACTGCTGCTAGCTCCATCGCCGCTATTCATGATTTAACGACAATTTCTTATCTTTTACATCCGGAATATTTTCATGGTTGGCAGACAACTTTACAAGTGGATACTTCTTGGGGCGCTCAGCGTGGTCAAGTCCAATCGGTAGAAAACTCGTCTCAGCCTGCGAACATTTTAGTTTTGAATCAAGTCAATCGCCCATTAGTGGCTCAGCTTCTTTTTGATTCTTTAACTTGGTTAGACCAACAATTAAGTTAAACTGCTGGAAGAGAATTTAGGCTAAAGCCTTGTACTTTTTCGCTGCTAGTTTATAATGATTATAAACTAGAAAAAACTACGAGGTGGTTTGGTTGCATTATAGAAAGTTATTAGTCATCTTCGGAATCGGCATTATTGCTTGTATTTTAGAATTTGGCTTTCATCAGAATTTATGGGCTCAAGTACTGATCACTATTGTCGGTTTAATCTTAGCCATTTCCATGACTTGGGAAATGATTAAGACCTTACGTTCGGGAAAATATGGCGTTGATCTGTTAGCTATCATGGCCATTTTATCGACCTTAGCCGTGAGTCAATATTGGGCCAGTTTGATTATTTTGTTAATGTTGGTGGGCGGCGATACCCTGGAAGATTACGCTGCGAACAAAGCCGGCAGTGAACTAAAGGCCCTCTTAGAGCAAGCGCCGGAACAGGCCCATTTAATTCAAGCCGACGGTCAATTAAAAGATCTCCAACTGGATGAAGTGCAAATTAATGATTTGTTATTAATTAAACCCGGCGAACAAGCCCCCGTCGATGGTCGAGTAACCAAAGGTAGCGGGACTTTCGATGAATCTTCCTTGACAGGCGAATCCAAACCAGTAAATAAAACCGTAGGTAGTGACCTGATGTCCGGTTCTGTGAACGGTGATAGCCCGATTGAATTTCGAGCTACTAAACTAGCGGCTGATTCTCAATATCAGAAGATTATTCGTTTAGTGCAAGAATCGCAAAATCAACCGGCGCATTTTGTACGTTTAGCGGATCGTTATGCTGTGCCCTTTACGCTTATCGCCATCATCATTTCCGGTATCGCCTGGATCATGACCGGCGATCCAAATCGTTTTGCCCAGGTCTTAGTCGTGGCTTCTCCGTGTCCTTTAATTTTAGCAGCACCCATTGCCTTAGTTTCCGGTATGAGTCGGACCAGTCGCAACGGGATCATTGTTAAAAGTGGGACAGCAATTGAAAAGATGGCCTTATTGAAGACTATTTTCTTTGATAAGACAGGAACTATTACCACCGGTGAATTATCCTTTGACGAAGTGCAACCAGTCGCTCCTTTGTCTGCAGACGAGTTATTGCAATATGCAGCCAGTGCCGAACAACAGTCAAATCACGTTTTAGCGGTATCTTTGATACATTCCTATCATGGTAAATTATTAACTCCGGAAAACTTATCGGAAAAAACAGCTCAAGGAGTCAGTGCGACAATTAATGGGCATCAAGTCAAAGCGGGACGGATTGAATTTGTAGATCCTGACCAACACTTGGTCACTGATCAACCCACGATTTACGTTGCTTTAGATGGACACTATGCTGGTAAAATTACCTTCGTCGATCAGATTCGCCATGAGGCGGCTTCCACCATCGCGCATTTAAAAAAATTACAAATTAACAATCTGTCCATGTTAACCGGCGATAACCAAGCTACGGCTCAAGCCGTAGCCCAACAAGTCGGCCTAACCCAAGTACAAGCAGAATTATTACCCGAAGATAAAATTGACGCCTTAAAAAGTTGTCCCGACAACCAACGGCCAATGGGCATGGTAGGTGACGGGGTCAACGATGCCCCTTCTTTAGCTGTTGCCGATGTGGGTATTGCCATGGGCGCCAAAGGTTCTACTGCAGCTAGTGAGTCGGCGGACGTCGTGATTTTAAAAGATGACCTCAGTCGGTTGGAACGCGCCATTATTATTTCGCGCGAAACGATGGTCATTGCTAAACAAGCCGTGCTCATTGGGATCTTTATCTGTACTGCACTGATGTTAATTGCCGCCTTTGGTATTATTCCGACAATTATTGGTGCTTTACTCCAGGAAGTAATTGATACAGTGTCTATTCTGTGGTCCTTACGTGCACGTCGTGGAGTTACCCAATTTAATTAAATCTCTACATTAGATATTTACTTCAAAAAAGAAGGTGCTTATAGCAGGCCTTCTTTTTTTTATTGCTGCTGGCTGGGACGACATCTTGCTCCAATCAACTCCCAATCTTCGTAGTACAATTAGAGTAACCAGAGTTTCCAGACTGGTGCAGTATCTGTGGCGTTTACCCAGAACAAGATCCAGCTACTGAGGATGATTGAATTCAATTAAGGGAGTGTAAAGATGAGTAATTTACAAATTATTACGGGCGATATTACTAAAATTCCAGCTGATGCCATCGTCAACGCGGCGAATACCCAACTCAGCGGCGGTGGCGGTGTCGACGGTGCAATTCATCAAGCCGCCGGCAACCAAGAATTACAAGCCGCCTGTCAAAAATTACACGGCTGCCCTACCGGCGAAGCCAAAGTTACGCCTGCTTTCAATTTACCAGCCCACATTATCATTCATACTGTCGGTCCGATCTGGCATGGTGGCGGATACCACGAAGCCCAGCTACTGCAAGCCTGTTATCGCCATAGCTTAATGCAGGCAACAACTCACCATTGCCAGACTGTTTTATTCCCCTCCATCAGTACGGGGGTCTATCGATACCCATTGGCTCAAGCAGCTCTTCTTGCCGTCAAGACTATTTTACAATTTCCGGCTGCCTTGGCAGTGACTATGGTTTGTTTTGATTCTTCCACCTTACAAGCTTATCAAGAAGCGTTCCAACAAATTACCTCGTCTGGTGGCGCCGCTGCCAAATGATATAGCCATTCACTAGAAGCATCACCAATAAAATCCCGCCAAAAGCCAGTACCAACTCAACTACTGCTGTGCTCACAATCACATTATTGATAATTTTGACAGGAGCATAATGCAGTTGTAAAAACCATAATCCTAACGTTAGATAACTGCCAAAAAAGCCAAACAATAATGTATTAAAAGCAGTGATTAAATTCTTCCGACTTAAAGCCAGACCCGCAGCCCACAGACGCTGGGCACTAATCTGCGGCTGATAAGCAACCAGCTCCCACATTCCGGCACTGATCGCAATACTAGCTTCCGCCACGGCCCCTAAAGAACTTAACAAAACTACAATGACTTGAATTTGCGGAAAAGAAATCCCGATACTGGTGACAAATTGTTCGATTTCTTCCGTATCTTCACTAGCAAAGCCATAACTAAAAGTGCCATAAATAAACACAACGGCCAACGCTAACAACAATAATAAAGTCATTAGAGTGCAAACTAATGCCGTGCGTCGCACTTGCGGATTAGGCGTATTAGGATAAATGGCCCAATAGACGAGTACCACTGCTAAAATTACGCCAACCACCACCGGGTTAAATTCATCAGCGATTAACATAACTAATAACATTAAAGTAATAAAACTACCGGCCAAGCTGCCAAAAATTACCCAGCCATGGCGGCCACAGACCAGCCAGAGTAGCAATAACAACAATCCCGTTAAATAAATCATTTGCTTTCACCTTGTAGCCACTTCTCCGCCAAAATAGCAGTAATTGGTACTGCCATGACAATCCCAATGGCACTAATTACCGTTTGCGTATAGCCTAAGGTCATCGTCCGCGATAAGGTAAATTGTAAAGTATTTCCATTGCGTAAATATAAAATAATCAACGGCATTAACTCCGCTAAAAATAGATAAAATAAAATATTAACTAACGGCCCGACAATCTCGCGCCCTACCTGCAACCCGCTTTGATACAATTGGCGCGGTTTTAAATCCGGATTTTCTTGCATTAATTGTTCAATGGAAGCCGTGATATCCGTAGTTTCATCCATGACTGCACCTAATAAACCCAAAATAGTTTCGGCAATAAAGACGGTTTTGTAGGGTTGCACCCCGTAAGCCAGCGTCTCATAGTGCAAACCCTGATCATGGCTCAGCGTGAGGAACAATAAACTGATCCCTAAAGTCAAAATAATACTAATCAACGTAGCGCTCAGAGCTACTTGGGTTTGACGAGAGAGCCCAAAAACTAAAATACCGGTTCCTAAAGTCATCAGTAAGGCCGCGCAACTGGTAATTAAAAGCATGTGTTGATTTTGCCAATGGGTCATCACCAGCAACGCTGCCACAAACCACAAACTATTTAAAACGGCACTAATTATTATCACCAAACCAGATTGTCGCAACACGGCCACCAAGACGAAAAGCAGCACACTCAATAAGACTAAGAGCGAAGCACTGCGTTGGGGTCCTAATAAAATCAAGGTGGAGGCAGATGCTCGCTGGACCACAACCGGCGTACCTACAAAATAGCGATTGGTTACAGCTTGTGAGCGCATATAACGATTGCGCACTTGATAACGTTGACCACGTTTTGGACCCGTCACTAATCGGACTTGTAAACGTTGAGTAATTTGCTGGTCATGATTCTGGTAGCTGCTGGTTATGGGCTGGCGTTGTAGAACCTGTACTTTTTCTACAACACCGATAGTGGTTGTGGATTGAAGTTGAAACAATCCCCATACTAAACCGATCATCATGAAACCAGCCACCATGAGCCAGTAGTTCTGCCGCCGATTGGAAAGTTGCTTTAGTTGAGTCACATCCAGAAACCTGACTTTCTAATTATTGGTATTAGCATAACCAATTCTAAGAAAAAAAGAAAATATTTCTCGACACGGCCGCGTAGAAATATGGACTATGATGTACTGCTAATTTAGAAAAACACATTCTGAAAAAAAAAGCAGACCCCTTAGGGTCTGCTTTTAAAGATCAGCTAAATTATTGCAAACTTTGTGTCAAAGTATAAGTCATAGTCGCACGATAACTGCCGGGTTTAGGATCTTGAGAACCTAATTGCAACCGAACTTGTTTTAATTGCTGAATAATATCAGCCCCACCGGGCAACTTACCGGAAGTGCGTTCTAATAACACTACTGGCGGTTGGTTCGGATAAATATCTTTATTGAAAGTCGTATTGGCTGGTTGATTAAAGGTTTGGTCATTACCATAGTGGATATAAGCATCCGGTAACGTTGCTGTCGGGTCTTGCAGATTGCTAAAAGCCGATAGGTTAGCTGTTAACTGCCAGGTATTTTGTTGATTATAGCCGCGATCTTTTAATTGCAGCACATTTTGTGTAGCATCTTCCGTCGTAGCAGTATTATTGAAAAAGGCATTTTTATAATCTTTAATCAAAAGCTTCGTCCCAAAGTCCAATGGCGGAACACGCAATAATTGCACCCACAAAGCTTGATTGCTATACCAATGTACTGTATTAGAGTTCGTCCCATAATAGGGATACTCTGTATTGCCACTATCAGCACTAAAATGATCTTGCGCTTGGGCACCACCGCTAGGTCCGGGATAAGATAGCGGCATCGGGGCAATTTGTTGTAAATCATACTGTAACGTATATTCACTATTTTGTGGCAAAGGATCAGGTAAAGTTACAGTTAAATTCGTGCCATCAAAAGTGACCGCTGCGGACACCTTTTCTTGCGTTTGAGTAGTTAGCTCAATGGTTCCTTGAGTGGGGCCTAAATAATTAAATTGGCTCGGAATTTGGGTAGTTATTTTGCCTGCATGCAGTGGATCACCAGTATTCTTTAAATGCGTATAGACTGTTACTAGATCACCAGTACCATGTTGCAAATCACTTAAGACGGCTTGGGTCTGATGTTTGTTTTTTTGATTGACTGTAAAGTCCTTGGTGATTTGTGCACCGTAAGGGTAATTGTCCGGCACTACAATGAGCTTTTTCTTGATGACGGCTGAATCTACACTGCCATGGGCTTGAAAGGTCAAGGTGTGTTCTCCCAAAGCAGTATCATGATTTGCTGTAATGAGTCCGGCACTGCCATGAGTAGCATCTATTGCCGTCGGCGCACTGGTATCATTGAGAAATTGCACACTAAAATCATTTTGACCAAATTCATCAGTTCCCACTATTCGCGCAGTTGTCGGCTGAGTAATATCAGCAGCCTTTTGATCATCAATCTGTAAACTAACCTTTGCAGTTTGTTGATTATTAGGCTGGCAATACAAATCATGCCACGTACCACGCCAACTCACTTTTCCCAAATCACTGCGTCTAATGACCAAAGGATTATCTTCATCTAAAGTGAGATACGTTACGGGGACATTACGCATATATAAGGCACCATTTTTAGCAGTCAAGAAACCATCAAAACTCGTGACTCCCTTACGATAAGGCGCATTATAGTTTTGTTTATCTGCATACGGTAATTGAACAATACTATGACTCTTAGTACTTAAAGCCAACGGCGTCTTATCCAGCTTAATTGTTTGGGGTAACGGATGCCTCAACACTTTTGAATACTGCATGGCATTTCGCAACCATAAACCGTATTTATAGCGTTGATCTTCAGGTACATAGTTCCAATACTGAGTTTTATGTTTACTATCATATGCAAAGGAATTTAAACCCATATACTTATAGGTTGTCCCTTCATATTGACCTAGTTGTTTAGTTAAATCCCCAGTGCCATAGAAAGTGACGCCCCCACCATTTTTTTGTATATAATTCCAAGCTTGAGACCACGAATAATATATTGAGCTTGAAAAATAATCATTCATATATTTTAAATATTCCGTAACATCACTGGCAAAGGGTTGGACTAAATGTAGTTCATGCCCTTGACAAAATTGATCTACACCACTGCCTCCCGACCAGTGAAAAGCATAATAAAAGCCTTGATGATCCCGATAACCTGGCGCAGGTTCTCCCTCCGCCAATACATACCAGCCTGTAGCCGTCATGTTTAATTTCAATAAACCCTTCCCTTGAGTGGTAAACGTGGTTTGCGTCTCGTCGTAGCCACTATCTGTCGGTATGCGGCTATGATTATCTACTACTACAGGAGCTTGATCTCCATCTATCCCCGTATACCAGAGGTGAAATTGGGCATCACTGACAGGTACCGTAGAGTCATAATAATCTAGTTTAGCTAATCCCGTAAACTTATCTTGAAAAATTAAGTGCCCCGCTTGAGCAATTAAAAACCCATCCGTAGTTAATGCAGGTTGCTTATAAGCGGGCGTGTCTGGAGCTAAAGATAGTTCAGTGCCATAATTGGACTGCCCACTCGACTTAAACACTGGCTGCAAAGTCGGTGAATAGTCCTTCATCATAGCTACAATCCCGTCCGTGGCATCAATCTTTAACGCATAATAATTGGGATTTTGACTATAGCCTTCCGGTGGACCCTGTTCTTGGATAATATACCAATCTCCACCGGCTACCGGCATCTGGGTAATTCCGTGACTATCTGTTGATTTGCTGACTTTCGGATTAGATTGAGGAGTTTGTTTCCCATCGAGCCCGGAATCAAAAACTTTAAAAGTAGCCCCTGAGAGAGTCTGGTGATTATCATCTTGATCCACTTTTTGAATACCAATAAATTTATCACGAAAGTTGAGCGCCCCATTTTGTCCGGTGAGAAATCCATCCGCAGTAGTCAAGCCTTGATTATAAGCAGGTTGATCTGGTGCCAAATCCAGATACTCCTGGTTCTTAGTGGATAAATCAAGCGGCGTTTCATCCACCTTAATCGCCTGGGGCAATGGGTGCTTCAACACTTTTGAATACTGCATGGCATTTCGCAACCATAAACCGTATTTATAGCGTTGATCTTCAGGTACATAGTTCCAATACTGAGTTTTATGTTTACTATCATATGCAAAGGAATTTAAACCCATATACTTATAGGTTGTCCCTTCATATTGACCTAGTTGTTTAGTTAAATCCCCAGTGCCATAGAAAGTGACGTCCCCACCATTTTTTTGTATATAATTCCACGCTTGAGACCACGAATAATATATTGAGCTCGAAAAATAATCATTCATATATTTTAAATATTCCGTGACATCACTGACAAAGGGCGGCAGGGGGATCTGATCTCCATATTGTTGACTGACACGAAAATATTCAGTAATACCTTTTAGTACCGAAAATTTCACCGCATAGTAACTGCCATTAACCTGATAATCGGTTTCATTATCGGTTTCATTATTCGTCACGTCTTTTTGCTGTAAAATATACCAACCATCACGATTAAAATTACTTAAGTACAATTTCCCGGTTAGCTGATTTACCATATCCCGCTGTTTTTGTAAGGTTACCCCCAAAGTACCATCATTACCATTACCTTCTACTCCAGCAAAAAACACATTATATTGACTGGCCGGCAAAGTTTTCTGAGTGGTTCGGTCTTGAGTCGAGATATTAACCCGCTGCATCTTGCGACTACCCAAAGTTACTAAATCTGAAGTCCACTGCACAGAAGTATCCGCACTGTTACATGAAGTAGTAGTTATTTTTTGTAAAGCGGGCTTTGTTGTACTTAAAGCCAACGGCGTCTGGGTCACATCAATATTTTGGGGCAACGGGTGCTTCAACACTTTTGAATACTGCATGGCATTTCGCAACCATAAACCGTATTTATAACGTTGATCTTCGGGTACATAGTTCCAATACTGAGTTTTATGTTTACTATCATATGCAAAGGAATTTAAACCCATATACTTATAGGTTGTCCCTTCATATTGACCTAGTTGTTTAGTTAAATCCCCAGTGCCATAGAAAGTGACGTCCCCACCATTTTTTTGTATATAATTCCACGCTTGAGACCACGAATAATATATTGAGCTCGAAAAATAATCATTCATATATTTTAAATATTCCGTAACATCACTGGCATACACCGGCAATAAAAATTGTGATCCGCCGCTCATGGCTTGGGTGACTTGATTTTTATCAGCATCATAATAAGCCGCATAGTAATTGGCCATTGTACTATGCGTATACGAACCATCAATATTCAGCACCAGATAAGTCCAGCCACTATTAATTTGATAATTATTCGTTTGGTGTAAAATATACCAGCCGCTCTGCTTTACATTCAAAGTGCCATTCCCATGAGCGTCCACCCGGACCGTGGCCGTGGGAGTAGTATCCGGATTATCCATGCCTTCACCGTCAAAATAGGCCGCAAACTCCGGCGTCACGTCTTGAGTACTAATGCTATCATCGTTAAGTTTTTGGACTAATTCGTGAGTTTGAGTATTTTCAGCGTGTATTTTGATTCCTTGATCGCTATTATTAATGGCTGCCGGCGGGGTATCGGAGCGTTGGGCAATACTGCTATTAAAAGCGTTAGCCGGCGGCGTCGTATTCGTTGAAGCAGTTGCAGTGGATTTCAATTGCGGTTTATGTGCCAACTGTTGAATTACTTTTGCCGTATTTGTAGTGGGCTCAGCAGTAGTGGGCGTTTGGGAAAATGGCTGAGGTTTACGTGTTTGCGATTTAGTTGGTGCATGATATTCTGATTTAACCTGTCTTGCTGGAGCTGGGGTAGCAGAATTTGAAGAGTGTGTGGCAGGTGAACTGGGTTTTGCATGTTCTGGCGAAATTGAGCGCGTTTTGGCAGGAGTGGCAACGGGGTGGCCTAAAACTTTTTCAAGGGACCGTGTTTGAGTTTGGGGTTGATAGTGCGCCAAAAGGCCGCTTAATTTCAAAGTCCCCAGACTAGTTGTTGGTAACGTAGTTTGAGTCTGTCCATAAACCATAGCCAAATAAAAGGGAAATTCTCCTGCTACGGCACGTACTGGAAAGTTTAATTGAACATTTTGCTGCCGTTTTAGTTTCAAGTCGTGGTCTGCTTTAACAGTTACAATCCCGTGTTCGTCATCTTTTGTCAGCTGCAAACCCGCAGGTAATTCTTTACTCAACTGCGTGAGATCTACTGCTAAAACAGGGACTTGTAGAATCCACTTAGTATGCGCAACAATTTTTTGTGCTTGCGGTTGGATTTGGATCGTTACAGCCTGCAAATTTGGAGTTTGTTGAAAAGCCGCTAAATTGGTTGTAATTTGATAACGGTTATCTTGAGCTTGAGGTGATTGGATCACGCCCTGTTGAAAAGTTGCTTGTTTGTTCTTAGCTTTAGCTGGGGTTACCAATTTAGGTCCCGGGGTTGGAGTAGAACCGGTATCCGCCCAAGCCGAGAGTGGTAATTGTCCCACCATTAAGATCAGGGTTAAAATAACCTGAATAATTAATGACCATAACCTTGATTTTTTCATCCTTACTCTTCCTTTGCCATATTGAATTTATAATGATACTTGTCCTTGATTCATGCCTTGACCGTCCGGCCATAGAACCGCAAATTGAAAATGATGAATCAAGTGATTATCACGCACTTGTAAAGTACAGTGATAACTAGTGTGTTCTGGGGCCCGCCAAGCTTGACGCGTCCGCAGTTGAATTAAACCGGAAGGCCAATGATGGCTGATGTGCCAGTGAGCCCCAGTAGTTATAACGTGGCGCACATGGATTACTCGTCCCTTACGAGTTAGCGGAACTAGAAAAATTCGTAAATTATCAGGCACCCGCCCATAATTACCTAAAAAATAAACTTTTATTTTCACCTGTTGTCGTGCTGGGGGTCGGGTGGCGACTACCCATACACTACCGGCTTGCCGAGAAACGGCAACATTTTGATGGGTGCTGGTTTGTAAATGTGCCCGTGGATTCACAATGCCCACTAAATTTTGCTGACTAATATGTCGGCTTTCCCAAATTTGTTGACCGCTCCAAAGTACCAAGCACAAGGCCAGAATTCCGGTTAACCACCACCAATGCCGCGAAATCATACACAGTTGCTGTCGTAACTGCTGATACCACTGAAATAATTTTTTTTGCATCTAAACCCCTTCATTACCACATACATCTGCTTTTCAACTGGATATGCCAATCTCCAAGAAATTTTGGGCAGCCAAATAAGCAGACCAGCTCTAATAATTAAAATTAGCTCTTTCGAAGCTGCCCCGAGAATCCATATTAAAAGTTATTTTTATGTAAATCTTTCTAAATTTAATCGCATATTTAAAAAATCACTCGTTTATTATTTATTTATCACACTAACTTGTTAAAAAGCGCATCAAAAAACAGCGACTAAACAACGTCGCTGCTTCTCCAGAGCTTCAAAGCGGGATTATCAGTAATCGTGATTATTTGAGCAAGCAGGGCATTTAAACGTTCGGTTTTTGCTTGCGGATTACGGCCCCCCCCCCGTAAACGCTTTCAAAACCTTTGACTGCTGATACAGAGCGGGGTAATTGCTATTGATATTTAAATTATATCTTGACTTTTTTGTCATTGTTAATTGTCACCCCTTTATTTATTAGTTATTTCTACAAGATTATTTCAATCGATCTTAATTATAGTCATTGGAGAATCATTTGAAAACCCAAAATCCGGACTTTTTAGTAAAAACAATTTTTAAAGATCAGCAAAAAAGCCCCGATTAACGGGGCTTGAAGATTTTGTAGCATTTTTTAGCCGATGGACCCTTCCATACCAAAACTAATCAAACGATTCAATTCCACTGCATATTCCATAGGTAAGGTCTTGGTAAAAGGTTCAATAAAACCCATAATAATCATTTCCGTTGCTTTGCGTTCCGAAATCCCACGGCTCATCAAGTAGTATAATTTTTCTTCGGAAATTTTAGAAACCCGCGCTTCATGTTCCATGGTCGTATCGGAATTATTAATTTCATTATAGGGAATTGTATCGGAGGAAGATTGATCATCCATAATAATAGTATCGCATTCGACGTGGGCTTTAGAACCCGCGGCATTTTTATTAAAGCGGATTTGGCCCCGGTAATCTGTGGAGCCGCCCGTGCGGGCAATGGACTTGGAAATGATGGAACTGGAGGTATTGGGAGCATTATGAATCATCCGTGCTCCCGAATCCTGATGAATTCCATTTTGTGCTACGGCAATCGATAGCATTGTCCCTTTGGCTCCCGGGCCATTTAAGTAAACACTCGGATATTTCATCGTGACCCGCGAACCTAAATTGCCATCGACCCATTCCATCGTGGCATTCGTGCCGGCCGAAGCCCGTTTGGTCTCCAAACTGTATACATTATCGGACCAATTTTGAATGGTAGTATATCGGCAATATGCATCTTGATTAACAAACACTTCCACCACTGCGGCATGTAAGCTATCCGAAGAATAATTCGGAGCAGTACAGCCTTCAACATAGTCCACACTCGCTCCTTCATCGACAATAATCAACGTCCGCTCAAATTGACCCGAATTTTCAGAATTTAGCCGGAAATACGATTGAATAGGCGTTTTGACTTGCACGCCCCGCGGCACATAAATAAAAGAGCCCCCGGACCAGACGGCACCATTTAATGCCGCAAATTTATTATCATTACGATGTACTAACTTGCCAAACCATTTTTTAAATAATTCCGGGTATTCCCGCAAGGCCGTATCGGTATCCGTGAAAATAATCCCTAATTTTTGAAATTCGGCTCGCATATTATTATAAACCGCTTCCGATTCATACTGGGCTGATGAACCGGCTAAGTATTTTCTTTCTGCTTCCGGAACTCCTAAACGTTCAAAAGTCCGTTTTAACGTTTCCGGGACTTCGGACCAATCACGATACTTTTTATCAGTCATTTTTTGATAATAATACATATTGTCCAAATCCAGCTGGGACAAGTCCGGACCAAAGTGAGGCATGTCTAACTGTTGATAAATTTTAAAACTCTGTAACCGGTAATCTAACATCCATTGCGGTTCATGCTTGGTACGGGAAATTTCTCGAATGACTTGTTCATTCAGCCCCCGTCCGGTCGTAACCTTCGGTTGAATATCGTCATGAAAGCCATACTCATAACTTTGCCGATCCCCCAAAACTTCCGCGACTTTACTCATAATGATCTCCTTATTTGCTTAAAAATTATATCGCGCCAAAATGTTTTGTAGCGCCCACCATGCTAACGTAGCACACTTAATCCTGGTCGGAAATTGCATAATATTGCTTAAAATTTTCGCATCTTGCAGCGTCGCTAAATCGGCGGCAGCCACGGGTTTGCCCAAAGCCATATCCGAAAAACTCTTAGCTGCTTGAGCGGCCACGGCAAGAGTCTGCCCTTGAATGGCATCCGTCATCATACTAGCTGAAGCCTGGCTAATCGTACAACCAGAGCCGGTATATGCGACTTTTTCAATGACTTTTTGCGGTGAAATATCGACTTGAACAGTTAGATCATCACCACAAGTAGTATTTTGCAGATGCGCTTGATCTGTATAATGTGCTAACGCACCTTTATGGTGGGGATGATTGGCGTGATCTAAAATCATTTCTCGATATAATTGACTCAACTCGTTGGATATCACTGTTCAAAAAACTCCTTCGCCATTTTTAAGGCCGCTACGAAGCGGTCAATATCTTCTTTAGTATTATAGATATAAAAACTCGCCCGCACCGTCGCCGTGACATTGAAAAAGCGCATTAAAGGCTGCGCGCAATGATGACCCGCCCGTACTTCGATCCCTTGAAAATCTAAGACCGTGGCGACATCATGAGGATGAATATTGCCTAAGTTCAAAGAAACAATTCCGGTGCGCTGCGTCCAATCCTCGCTACCCAAAAGTTGAACATCGTCTAAGGCCTGCAATTGGGGTAACAAATACTGCATCAGCTTTTGTTCATATTGGGTCACCGCGCGGATCGATAACTGATCAAGATAATCAATCGCCGCCCCCAATCCAATCGCGCCCTCAATGTTCGGGGTGCCGGCTTCTAAGCGACTGGGTAATTCACTAAAAGTACTGTCTTCCCAGTCTACTTCATTAATCATTTCTCCTCCATATTGATAAGGAGTTAAAGCTTGCAGGAGGGCTTCTTTGCCATATAGCACGCCAATGCCGGACGGTCCCAGCATTTTATGTCCCGAAAACACATAAAAGTCAACATCTAAGTCTTGGACATTCACAGCCATGACGGGTACGGCTTGTGAACCATCACCGATCACAATGGCACCTTGTTGATGTGCTAAAGCCGCAATTTGTTTCAAAGGAAAAATAGTCCCTAAAACATTGCTGACCTGCGTACAGGCCACGATTTTGGTCCGGGCGGTGATTTTTTGAGCTGCATCTTGTAAATCCAAATGACCTTGAGCATCCACTTTAATATATTTGAGCTGCGCTCCGCAGGCCTTAGCTAACTGCTGCCACGGTACCAAATTACTATGATGTTCCGCCACTGTGACTACTATTTCATCTTGAGCCTGAATATGGTCTGCTCCATAAGTAGACGCGATGAAATTGACAGCCTCCGTCGCCCCACGCGTAAAAATAATTTCTTGCGGCTTGGCCGCCTTAATCCAATGTTGCACCTTACTGCGGGCTTGTTCATATTGCTCTGTGGCTTGGAGAGATAAAGTGTTGACACTGCGATGAACATTAGCATTCGACTGCTGGTAAAAATCGACAATCCGCTGAATCACTGCTTGCGGTTTTTGAGTGGTGGCGGCATTATCCAGATACACCAGCGGCTGGTGATTAACCTGACGGCTTAAAAGCGGAAAGTCCTTTTTACAATTCTTTAAGCCCTTATTCACGCTGTAACTTCCTCTCCAGAACCGCAATCATCCGCTGCCGCGTAGCCTTCGAGGTCACGGAGCCAATCACGGAACCCAAAAATCCACGAATTACTAACCGTTTGGCTTGCGCATAAGGGATGCCGCGACTGGTCAAATAATATAACTGAGAAGGATCAACAGGTCCGACGCTAGCTGCATGTCCGGCTTCCACATCATTTTCATGGATAAATAAAATCGGATTTGCTTTTCCCACAGCTTGATTGGACATCATCAAAATCTTATTCTTTTGTTCAGCTTGGGAACCATGTGCTCCGTGAATAATATTGCCAATCCCATTAAAAACTAATTGGGAGTCATTTAATAAAACTCCGTGCTGATTAATATTGCTGACAGTATGCGGCGCTTCATTAATCGCCGTGTTATTGATACCCACTTGTTGCTGGCCTTCCGTGACGGCAATGACATTGGAATCGGCCCGACTACCGGGAGCTGCTAACCGCGATTCAATCTGTCCTACCGTATTGCCGGAATTCATTAAACCCACAGACCATTCGATATGGGCATTGTCGGCTAAAAGCGCTTGCTTTCGAAAATAAAAAGTAGTCGCCTCGGCCAATTCATCCAACGCTGCAAACTTAACTTGACTATTAGCACCGGCGAGCACTTCTGTACACAAATTCGCCTGATTCGAGTTGGCTCCCACTGTGGAGAGATGTTCATCGATGGTCACCGCACTATTCTCGGCGACCACAATTAAACAATGACTAATCAGCGGCTGTTTGCGAGTACTATCTTGAATGATCTGAAGTTCGAGCGGCTCGGAAATCACGGTTTGCGGCGGAATATATAAAAAGATCCCTGATGTAAAAAAGGCATTATTATAATTAAGTAATTGATCTGTAGTGATTTGCTCCCAAGCGCGATTAAAATATTGTTCCAACAGCTCCGGATACATCTGAAACGCACTAAAAATATCGGATAAAATGACGCCCTGCTCCTCCAAGTCTGCCGACAAATGGACAGCCGTGGTCGTTTGCCCGAATTGTACTAGTCCTTGATTTTGCTTTAAAACTTGCGTCTGGTCCAAGAGTTGTGGATCCGAATTTTGCCATTGAATCGTCAAAGGATCGAAAAAATCCCAATTGCGAAACTTAAATTGCCGAATTTCCGGTAAAGTGGAGTCCGTCCACAATTGATATGCCTGATTGCGGCGCCGTGCCAAACCTAACGGTTCTGCATGCGCTTGGGTTAATTGTTTCACCATTTCTGGATTTACAGCAAATGTAGTCATTTTATAAAACCTTCCACTTCAATAATCTGCTTATTTGGCGGCAGTTTCTAAATCTTTATACCCTTCTTTTTCTAACTGGGCCGCTAATTCGGGGCCCCCAGTTTGTGAAATTTTACCATCAATCATAATATGCACAGTGTCTGGCACGATATAGTCTAATAACCGCTGGTAATGGGTAATAATTAACGAGCCGAAACCGGAACCGCGCATGGAATTCACTCCGCGGGCCACGATTTTTAACGCATCAATATCTAAGCCGGAATCGATTTCATCTAAAATAGCAAATTCGGGTTTAATCATTAATAATTGTAAAATTTCATTGCGCTTTTTTTCACCGCCGGAAAAGCCTTCATTGAGATAACGCTCAATCATGGCTTGATCCATTTCCAATAAATCCAGATTTTTATTGAGTTCCTGCAAAAAATCCGTAATCGACAACCGCTCATCATCCGGGCGGCGCGCATTAATCGCGGTTCTTAAGAATTCAGCATTAGTGACCCCGCGAATTTCTGCGGGATATTGCATTGCTAAAAAAAGCCCCTTGCGAGCCCGCTCATCGACCGGCATGGACAAAATGCTTTCGCCATTCAGTAAAATGTCTCCTTGGGTTACCTGATACGTGGGATTTCCCATTATGGTTTCTGCCAAGGTTGATTTCCCCGTACCATTCGGGCCCATAATGGCATGAATTTCGCCGGTTTTTAGAACTAAATTAACCCCTTTTAAAATCGGTTTGGCTGATTGTTCTTGATCAGCCTTCACTTCAACGTGTAGATCTCGG
>NZ_KQ034028.1:0-67520 GCF_000970795.1 Bombilactobacillus mellifer | reverse complement strand
CCCCCATTTATATCTAGTTTTAGTATATTACTTCTACAAATCAATTGGTATGGTTTTCACAAACAATGCTCGTCTATGTAAAAAAATTATCGCCGTTGCTGCTTAGATCTTTGCATGTTTCCAGGATAGATAAGATTATTTTATTTTTCCATCAAAAAAGTCGCGATTGCTATCGCGGCTCAAGAAATTGTTCAGAATGATGATTTTAAGCTGGTTCCCAGTGGCCAATCCATTTTTGCTTGCTGGCATTATATTGTCTATAATATACAACTCCCTTAATAGTTTTATAACGCCACACAATAATATCGTGCCGGGTACTAATTCCGTCACTGATCTCATCAGCTTGGGCCACGGTGGTTGTTGCATTAAAAGTTGTTGCTGCCAGTGGTAAGGCAGCGGCCATTAAACATAAAAGAGTTAGTTTTTTAGCTGTTTTTTTCATTTTATTTACTCCTTACTGGTAATTGTTTCAATTTAGGATCCTTTGCACCAGTATAATTAGGTAATCTGCCCGCATTTTTACCCTTAACAATTAGATAATATTTATCTCCCTTTTTTAAAATATAATTTTTGTGACTACTAGGTATTACACTATATGTCCCTTCCATGTCTTTACGATCATAGTGTTCAGGTTCAATAATCACCGAAGTGATTAATAACGGCAATAAGACGAGTACTATCTTAAAAAATAAGGAAGTATGACGAACATTGTAACCTTCCAGTAAAAAGAAGATCCGATCTTCTAAGGTCGGTTGTTCATTAATTGTAAATTTTGGAAAATTAAACTGCGAGTTTTGCGGCTGCGTCGCAATCAGTGAAGCTACACTCATTAAACTGTGAACATACTTAGAATATTCAGTTTTCGACCCCTTTTTGACCATTTGGTAGTCGACATTCATCTCAATTATTTGATTGACTTGACTGCGAAACAGATAAATTAAAGGTAACCACCAGTAAATGCAGACTAGTAGTTCGATTACATATCTTTTTAAGACATCATAGCTGCGGATGTGACACAGTTCATGTTTAATAATATTTTCTTGTTCTGTCGGCGTTAATTGGATCTTAGGCAAGACAATTTTCGGCTGCATAACTCCTAAGGTGAAAGGTGAGACCCGAATAGGCAGGTATAATAATTTAACCTGCTCGGGGATCAACTTGGCCACTGAGGGTGCCAAATAGTTATTTGGAACTGGTTCTAAGTTGATAACAACTTTGTGAAATTGTCCAAAATCATATATCAATTTCATCAATCCAATCACAAAGCCCACCAGCCAAATAATTTTGAAGATATTTAAAACCGTTATCGAAGCCGTAGGCGTTCGCACCTGCTGATTCCCCATAGCATAAATCACAGGCAATACCTTATGTGAGGAAATCGTATGGGTATTGATAAATTCAAACGGCAAAAATAGTCTTAACCCAATAATAATGGCAAAAATTGATAAAAAATCTATTCTTAAAGCTTTATAAGCTGCTCGATGCGAGAGCATCCATTGCATAATCACAATTAAAGCACTCGCCAATAAAATAGAAATTAAGATAGACGACACAGATAAATGCATGAATATAATAACTTTCCTATTGTAGTTCTTTCAGTCGTTTATTGACTTTAGTTTTTAAATCTTGTAACTCCCGCGCATTATTATTATCAGTAATAAACGCAGTTAAATACTTTTGAAAACTTTTTTTGGAAACAGTGGTAAAAAAATATTCCTGTTCAGAAATATTGGGCACAAATTTACGAGTATAAATGGTACCGGTACTTTTAAAACCATCTACTTTAATGAAATTTTCATCTAGCAGCTTTTTAATTAAAGATTGAATTGTATTTTGACTGATCTCTGGATTGGCTTGCGCAATATCACGAGCCGACAGCGCTTCAGTGGCATTCCACAGCACATGCATAATGTCCGTTTCTCGTCGCGTCAATCGTTTCACATCTTACACCCCCTTATATTTAGAATTAAAAGCATCGCAAAACCCGCTGACCCAGACCTTGCTCATAATAATTAACATTCCAATATAAATTGTTGATGTAATTATTTGCGATTATTTGTATCTGTCTCCTGAAAGTAATCTTTAACCAAGATAAGTTGGTGCGGATTGAGAATCACCCCCTTTATAATTTTCATTATGTATAAGTATTATATTCATTACACTATATTTATTTTATAAAGTAATGATATCATAAAATTTTCTGATTTGATCATTTTTTTTAATCATCTATGAATAAATATCATCAATTTAAATGATTCACTAGCCCACTTCTACTTTTAAAGTTTAATTTATTATTTTTTATGATAAATTCATTAATTTTGTCAACTATTTTTGATATTTAAATTAGTGGCACCTTGTAAAAATTAAAAAATTTTTTTAGAAAATCCCTCAATGATTCGTTTGCTGACAAATTGGTGTGCACCAAACAGAAAAAAGCAATTAAAGCCGCTGGGAGCTTTAATTGCTTTTTTTGTGGTTCCGGGCAATGGGGTTAATCAATCAAATTAATATTTAATTGCTGATAGGCCTGTTTAATGGCGGGTGCTAGATGATCGGACACTAAATAATTTAAATCCGTAATGTCCCCCACCAGCGCATTACTCATGGTATTGAATTTATCACTGGTGACCATCCCAATCACTTCATTGGAAATATCGAACATTTGGCGTTTAATCTCGGCTTCCTGAATGGTGGGCACACTAATACCATCGCTAATATTTAAATTATAAATACCCATGACATAAGTATCCGCCCGCAATTGTTGTAATTGCTTGTAAGTCTGCAAGCCAAGATTAATCATCGAGCGCTTATAAAAATCACCACCCAAATTAATCACTTCAATATTAGGAAAATTCACTAATTCAATGGCAATCGGTGGACTATTAGTGATGATGGTCGCCGCAAAATCAGCTGGTAACAGTTTGACCAGCATTAAATTAGTGGTACTGCCATCAATCAGAATGACACTGTCTTCCTTTAATAAAGGGAGCGTTTTGCGGGCGATTTTGGTTTTTACTTCATTATTCACATTAGTGCGATAAGTGAACGACGTCACCGGTGGGCCAATGCGTAAAGCCCCACTGTGGACTCGTTTTAACTTTTTTTGCCGACTCAAATCATTTAAATCACGCCGAATAGTATCTTCTGACACGTGTAAGCGATTACTTAAATCTTTAGCAATCACCTTACGTTCGGTATTTAAAATATTCAGAATTTTTTGTTGTCGTTCTTCTTTCAGCACGCCTACTACCTCGTTTTGTAATATTTTTTATTTTCTCACAATAACTAGCGATGTCAAAAGCTCTTGCATTTTCATGCAAAAACACGTAAATACTTAAGATATTATTGCATGTTTGTATTGACTTTTGACGTAATGGTGCTTACGATAAGTTTATCAAATAGAAAGGAGAACATTATGACACCTAATTTAATCTTAGCCCCTTCTCTCATGTGCGCCGATTTGGTGAATCTGGAATCTGCAGTCCATCAATTAGAACAGCTGGGCTTTCACACTTTTCATATTGACATCATTGACGGGCAATTTGCCCCCAGTATGCCTTTGGGATTAGATACGGTGGCCCGCTTACGAGCAATCACCGATGCTGATTTTGATATTCATCTCATGTCAGTCCACAATGAATTTTTCATCCCAGAATTATTAAAAATTGGAGTGCAAAACATTACTTTCCACTGGGAGAGCAGTTTGCATGTGGAACACTATTTGAATTTAATTCATAGTCAGGGGGTGCAAGCCGGCATTGCTCTTAATCCTGCTACTCCCGTATCAGTTTTAAATTATGTGCTCGACCACATTGAAAAAGTAACGATAATGTTGATTAATCCAGGCTTTGCCCAGGATGCTGCTGAAACTCGGATTCCCTATGCATTGTCTAAAATTCAAGAAATGGCGCAGCTGATTCAACAGCACCATTTGACGACCCAACTCCAAGTGGATGGTCGGGTATCCTTAGATTTTATTCCGCAACTTATTGCTGCAGGAGCCAACAATTTGGTTTTAGGCAATACCGGACTTTTCCTCAAGGGTAAAACTTTAGCAGAAAGTCAACAATTGCTAGTCCAAACGATCACCCCGGCACTTCAACATCAGGAGGCTTAGTGTATGATGTCCTATTACGCTACCGAAAAAAAAATCAGTCAAGAATTAGCACAAGCTTTAGATGCTATTTCCGAAACTGAAGTGCAAGCATTATATACTCAAATAACGACCGCGCACCGAATCTTTTTTGTAGGCGTGGGCCGGGTCTTATTGGCACTGGAAGCCCTAGCTAAAAGATTAGCGCATTTAGGTTTTCAGACCACCGTGGTGGGATCCATTACCGAACCAGCGATTACGGCTCAAGATTTACTAATCGTCGGATCTGGTAGCGGGGAAAGTGTTTACCCATTAGCTATCACGCAAAAGGCTAAACAATTTCACGCGACTGTCGCTCATATTGGTTCTAATCCCCATAGCTCGATGAATCAGTGGACGGATTTATTTATTCAAATTCCAGTGCAAACCAAATTAAACTTGCCGCAAGAAGTGCCTTCGATTCAACCGATGACTTCCCTATTTGAACAAAGTCTCTGGCTCTTGGGGGATACTTTAGCTTTGATGGTCATCGAGCAACAACATATTCAAATGAACAATCTGTGGCAGTACCATGCCAATTTGGAGTAGGTGATAATTTTGAAAGCAGTACATTTTGGAGCCGGCAACATTGGCCGGGGATTTATTGGACAAATTTTATCCCAGAATGGCTTTGACATTACCTTTTTAGATAATAATCGGGCCATTATCGATCAAATTAATACAAACAACGGCTATCCCATTCAATATCTGGATCGCCAGAAATCTACTTTTTGGGTTAAAAATGTAAGCGCTATCGATAGTGGGCAGTACCCCCGCAGCAGCCTGGAAGCTTTAGTAGCGGCGGATCTGATTACTACTTCTGTCGGTGTGAATAATTTAAAAAAGATTGCCCCCTTATTGAAGGAGGCGCTAGTCTACCGCGCTCAGAAACAAAAATCTGTCAATATTTTAGCCAACGAAAATATGATCAATGCCAGTACATATTTAAAAAAGTGCGTTTATCAAGCCGCCTCGTTAGAGGAACAAAGCTTGTTACGACAATATGCCACCTTTGTCAATACTGCCATTGATCGCCAAGCCTTATCTTTTCATCATAATGATCAAATTATCGCGGCTGTGGAACCCTACTACGAATGGGTCATCGACTCTTCAATCGTTCAACCAGGGGTCCCCTTACCTCAAAACAATGTTGTTTTAGTTGATAATATCCAACCTTATATTGAACGCAAGCTGTACATCGTGAACGCTTCTCATGCGGCACTGGCTTATGTGGGCTATTTGTTAGGCTATTCTACTATCCAACAAGCCATGCATAATCCGCAAATTGATCAATTGGTCCAATCTTTTATTACGACGAATTTACAATATTTTGTACAGCAATATCAGCAATCCTTACCGCAACTGCAACAATTTGCTGCGCAAACTATGCAGCGTAATCAAAATCCCCAATTAACTGATCCAGTCACGCGCGTGGGCCGGGCGCCGATTAGAAAATTACAAAAAAATGATCGTTTAGTAGGGCCTTTTTTACGAACCCAACAATTACAGCTTCCAAATCCCGGCGGGCAAAGAATTATTGCCAGCGCCTATTTATACAATAATCCTGATGATCCCGAGGCAGTTTTATTACAAAAAAAGATTGTCGCTCAGGGTTATCAAGCTACCATCCAAGAAGTGTCGCAATTATCCGCAACTGCAGCGCACCAGATTGCGCTGCTTTGTCAAAGATATTACCAAGATCCACAGCAGATTTTAGATCTTCGGGAGGTCAACAATGATTGCTAATTATTTAACCGCACACCAGATTCAATTTTGTCCCAGCGTTGCTACTTGGCAAGCAGCCATTCAGCTAGCAGCCCAACCATTATTGCAAAACCAAACGATCAACTCGCAGTATATCGACGCTATTATTCAAAACGTGTATACCAATGGTAATTATTTCATTTTATTACCGGAAATTGCCATGGCCCATGCCCGTCCGGAAAATGGCAGTTTAAAAAATGGAATGAGTTTTTTAAAACTCACCCAAGCGGTGTTTTTCCCTCATCAAACACCGGTCAAAATTATTTTCGTTATTGCCGGAGAAAATAATGCTGCTCATTTACAGTTGATTGAGGCCTTAGCGGATTTCTTCAGCAATGCCACTTTGACAGATCAGCTTTTAAGCGTCTCCAATAAAAAAGATTTATTGCACTTAATCGAACAATTTTAAGCGAGGTGAACACCATGAAGACTGCAACACAGCACAGTTCCTTACGAGCTAAAATTCAAACCTTTGGTGGTTTTTTAACCAATATGGTATTACCCAACATCGGCGCTTTCATTGCGTGGGGCTTAGTAACGGCCATGTTTATTAAAAGTGGCTGGTTCCCAAATAAAAATTTAAATGAATTAGTCAACCCAACGATCAAATATCTATTGCCCCTACTGTTAGCCTATACTGGTGGGCGCATGGTCGGGGGACATCGCGGCGGTGTTCTCGGGGCTATTGGGACGATGGGCCTCATCGTAGGCTCTCAAGTTACCCAATTTTTGGGCGCTATGATCATTGGACCGCTCGGTGGTTGGATTATGAAGCAAATCGATCATTTTTTTGAAAATCGCATTCGGGCGGGTTTTGAAATGATTGTGAACAGTTTTTCCATTGGGATTATCGGTTTTGTCTATCTGATTATTAATTATCAATTTATTGGCCCCATTATCGAAGTGGCTAACAATCTGGTCAAGGCCGGCGTCGAAGGGCTAGTGCATACTGGCATGTTGCCGCTAGTGGCGCTTATTAATGAGCCCGCCAAAGTTTTGTTTTTAAATAACGTCATTGACCAAGGAATTTATTATCCTTTGGGCATGCAGCAAACCTTAAAACTCGGACACTCATTATATTTCATGCTGGCGTCTAATCCGGGACCGGGTTTAGGACTCTTGTTGGCTTTTTCGCTTTTTGGTCATCAAGCAGCTAAACGTACCGCACCGGGGGCCATGATTATTCATTTCTTTGGTGGTATTCACGAAATGTATTTTCCTTATGTATTAATGAAACCGATTACGATTATTGCGATGATCTTCGGCGCGATGTCTGGGATTATTACTGGACAAATACTAGGTGGAGGGTTAGTGGCCGGTCCCAGTCCTGGTTCGATTTTAGCGTATATCGCCCTCACACCGAAGGGTCATTTTCTGGCTAACACAGCAGATGTGCTTGTCGCGACTACCGTTACTTTTCTCATCGCTGCTTTGCTTTTGAAACGTGATAAAACGCCCGTCGACGATGATCAATTGGAAAAATCGCAGCAACAACTAGAACAAATGAAAAGCTCCCCACAATCAACAACCACTACTTCTGAATCTGCAACTACGACGCCAGTGAATGTCACACAAATTGAGCAGTTTCACAAAGTATCTTTTGCCTGTGATGCGGGTATGGGTAGTAGCGCTATGGGGGCCACCAGTTTTCGCAAACGGCTGGCTAAATTAGGTGTTTCGAATGTCAGCGTAAAATACTATCGCATTGAAGACGTACCAGCAGACAGTGACGTCGTCGTCGTACATCAAGATCTGGCAGAACGTACGCGGCGGGCGCACCCGCAATTACCGATTATCAGTTTGAACAATTACTTACAAGATCCACAATTAGAACAGTTAGCTAACCTGATTGCTGCCAAAAATAAGTAAGTTTTTAAAATTTTTAGATCACAGCTATTTGGAGTCCGGTGAAAACTTTTTTCAGTCATTACTAATGGCGCGCTGACTCTTTGCATCACAACATGTGCGCTATTTTGGCAACCAGCTTATGTATGAAGAATCAGTGATATTCAAGTCAAACTTTCGTTTGATCAAAGAGCAGATCAAAAACTCGTTGGTTCCAGATTGAGTTTTTGATCTGCTTTACACTGCTGTTAGTTTGGGGCATAAGTATTAAACTGCAAAAAAGCAACTAACTTTCTTTCAATTAGTCGCCGAAGCTCTTCTTTATAAAACCAAATTCCATACCAAAACTCCCAATAGTCCAATGATCGAAACAATTAACGTGAGCACACTCCAAGTTTGTAAAGTCCGGCCAATACTCAAATTAAAATATTCTTTATAAATCCAAAAACCAGCATCATTCACATGCGAAAAAGTGATGCTGCCGGCGCCAATGGCCAAGACCATCAATTCCGGACTTACATGCTCCATGGCAATTAATGGTGCTACAATCCCGGCGGCCGTCATCCCTGCTACCGTCGCAGAACCAAGAGACAGCCGTAAAACAGCCGCTAAAAGCCAAGCAATCAGTAAAGGCGATAAACTCAAATGGTTCATATAGCCTGCAATAAAGGTATCGACATGGCTATCGACGAGTACTTGTTTAAAAGCTCCGCCACCACCGATAATTAACAAAATCATCGCAATGGAGCTAATCGAGTCGGCAATGGAATCCATCACCGCTTTCATGGATTTGCCCCGACGCAAGCCAAAAGTAAAGATCGCCACGAGCACCGCGATCAGTAATGCAATGGCCGGATTGCCGATAAATTTCATATAGGGCATTAAACTACTCTGCGCCCAAAACATTTCGCACAGAGCATAGAGGGCCATCAAAATGACTGGAATAACCGCAGTCATAATACTGACAGTAAAACTAGGCATTTGTTCATCGGTAAAATGAGTTGGTTTGAATAATTTCTCCGGAATTTGGGTTTCCAATTTATCCTTAGGTAACAAGCGGGAAAATAATAACCCCCCTATTAAAATAGCCGGAATCGCAATTGTAATACCAATAATCATGGTAATCCCCAAATTAGCATGAAAAATATTCGCAATTGTCACAGGACCGGGATGCGGTGGCACTAAGCCATGCATCGTAATTAAAGCGGTGGCTACAGGTACACCAATATACAAGATCGGTACTTGTGCTTCCAGCGCAATGGAAAACACTAGCGGGATTAAAATCACAAAACCCGTTTCATAAAACATAGCTAAACCCACAATAAAAGCAGTAATCAAGGCCGCCCACTGAATATGCTTTTGACCGAATTTTTGGGTCAAGACTTCGGCAATGCGCTGCGCAGCCCCTGAATCTTCCATGAGCTTACCTAACATGGCTCCAAAACCTAAAACTAACGCTAAGGAACCCAGAGTAGAACCTAAACCGCTTTCAATGGAGGCAATCGTTTTATTTAACGACATGCCCTCTAAGACACCAACCACCAGAGAAGTTAAAATTAAAGATAAAAACGCATTAACTTTTAACTGGACCATGATAAATAACAGTAAAAGTACGCCTAAAACAATAATGAAAATCGGCATTGTTAGTCCTCCTACCTTGGGCTTAATTTGACAGTTGTTGAACGATATCCTTCAAGGTTTGTACTCCGCCAACATTGCCGGGAAAGACTACATAAGCAATATTAGGAAACTTGGTTTCCGATCCCGTAATCCAGACCGGGATCCCTGGAGCTACTTGTCCGCCCACCAGCGCTTTTTGAATTCCGAGACCTTGAGTAGCAATATCGCTGGAAGTAATCCCACCCTTGGCAATAATAAAACTCGGTTTAAATTCCAGTTCCTGCACAATTTTGGTGACATAACTGGAGATTTTCGTAGATAGTTTTAATTCTTCATCTTTTTGATTACCCGGTAATTCTAAGCGCTTCCGGCTGGTATAAACCACCACATTGTGTCCCGCCTTTAACGCAGTTTCGGTCGCCTGCAACACCCGTTGGAATTCGGTATCCATTTGTGGCGGATCTAAGACTAATTGAGTATGAAACTCAATACCCGTAATGTTCGGTAATTGCAGTAAAGCTTTTAATTGCTCCGTCGTTTTTTGGACATGCGAGCCGACAATCACCAAGCCGCCGGTTGTCACTTGATCATCTGCAATATCCTTCCGTTGCAATAAAGGAATATCTGCAATATTACCAATGACTTTGGTAAAAGCTGCTGCGGTGCGGAACAGATAGTTTTTGCCTTGCGCCATGGCTTCTACAATAGCGGCAATCGCCACTTGGGCATCCGCATAACTGGCCGCATTGACAATTAATTTATTAAAATTCTGCAATTGTTGCAGCTGATGCACTAAGGGTTTCAAATCGTATTGGCGTTCCGCGGCAATACTGATGCTTTGCACTTGATCAGCCGGAAACTGGCCGTCAGTTTTTTCGGCCACGTAATCTTTCATATTAGAAAAATGGTACCCAAATTGGCGATCGTGGGCAAATTCGGTTTGCGCTGCGGGAATTAATTGCTGACCATCTAAAACATAATGAATATCATTAATCGTATAACGCCCGCCCTCTAAGAAGAAAGGCATTAAAATTTCGCCATCAAACTTCTTATTGGATTGAGCTTCAATGGTTTCCTTCAAAACTTTTGTTTCTAATGGAAAATGACCCCGTAAAGTAGAATCGCTGCGACTCACTAAAATAAAATCTTGTTGGCATTCCTGGCTAACCTGCACTAAATTATGAGCAATGGTCGTATGCAGGGCTTTAGTTTCTGCCGGCGTTAAACTGCGCGAATTCGTTAATATATAAAACATTTGATGTGAATCGTTAAACGCTTGCCGCAGAGTAGCTGGATCCCAATGAGTGTAGACAAAGATATCATGGACGGTTTGGGTCCCTGTCGGATCATCATCTAAAACCACAATTTTTTGATGCAAGTGCTTCAAGGCCTGGGTAATGAGCGCGTGGGCGGTTTGCGGATGCTCTGGCGGTAGACTTTGGAGTAATTGCTCTTTATTTTGTATTTGATCAGTCATATGCATTATTGTCCTCGTTGAACGGTGACACCGGCAATTTGTTCAAAATATTTAACAATTGCCCCATGATCTTCATTCAAATGCCCTTGGGCTTTCAAAGAGTGGAAAATTTCTAACAATTCACTCGATAAAGGCATCGGCACATCTAAATCGTGGGCGGTTTTCATGACGTTAGTAAGATCTTTCATGTTGATTTTAATGGAACCGCCGGGTTTAAATTGCCGGTCTAAAATCAACGGGACTTTCGCATCTAAGACACTGCTGCCGGCTAGACCGCTCCGAATGGCATGATACATTTTATCAATATCAATTCCCGCCTTGCTGGCCAAAACTAATGCTTCCGACATGGCGGCAATATTTAAGTTAACCATTACCTGGTTGGCTAATTTAGCCGTCGTGCCGGCTCCGGTATCACCCACACGCGTCACTTCACCACCAACAGTTTGTAACAATGGCAAAGCTTCCTTAAAGACTGATTCTTCACCGCCGACCATGATGGCTAGATTACCAGCTTGCGCGCCGGTTTCGCCGCCGCTTACCGGTGCGTCCAAAAACCGCACTTGTTGTTTGGCTAATTTTTGGGCAATTGCGCGTGACTCGGTTGGTGTAATCGAACTTTCATCGATCACGGTACTGCCTGGTTGTAAAGAAGCAGCCACCCCTGCTGCTCCAAATAAGGAATCGTTAACAATTTGGGCCGTAGGTAACATGGTAATTATCCACTGGGTCTTCGCCCCTAAATCACTAGCTTGGTGCACTAATTGCACCCCATTAGCGGCTGCCTGCTGACATGCCTTTTCGGCTACATCAAAACCATAGACTGTAAAACCACCTGCGACTAAATTTTTTGCCATGGGTCCGCCCATAATGCCTAAACCAATCACTCCTACTGTTTCCATAGCTTTGCTCCTTCACTGAAATGGTCTTTACGCATGTAACTCCAAGACCGTAAACTACGACGAACTATCCTTCAAAAACTATATTATTCTGGACAACTTTTTGTAGCCTATAAAATTACCTCACTTTATTTTGAATTTAGTGAACTTCTCTGCCTTCCCAATATTAGGTTAAGCGCTTACACCAAAGATGTCAATGATCGCCTTAATTATGCCTCCACCAAAAAGGCCCCCGACTTAGAAGGATTGATGAACTTTTGAGAATGGCTGGACTCCAGATGAATCTTCTAGCAGCCAAGTATCGAAGATACAAAAAAAGCCGTCTTAATAGACGACTTGTAAAAAAATTAACTGGTTTTGGATTAATACCAGCCATTAGCTTGCCAAAATTGCTTAGCAGCTGTCCAAGAACCGTAACGAGAAGAAACATAATTATTAGCTACCCGGTCTTGGTTAGCTGGTGAATAATCACCATTTAAATAAGCGGCAGACATTTGATACTTGCCAATGTAAGCACCGTTATTAGCAGTATAAGAACCACCAGACTCACGAGCTGCAATCCATTCCCGGGCAGCAGCATCGTCACCTTGATAATCAGCTGCAGGAGCATAATTGGTAGCCGGTGCAGTCGTAGCAGCCGCTGTAGTGTTGGCAGCCGGAGCTGCTGGTTGATTAGCGGCAGCTGTTGTGGTAGCGGCAGTATTTTCTTGGGCTGCAGCTTGTTGTACTGTGTTGGCTTCAGGTGTTGATTGAACTTCACTTGGAGTAGCAACAGCTACTTGACCATCATCTTTGAAGATTAACTTTTGACCTACATAAATCAAGTTGACATCGGCAATATTATTATCGGCAGCAACTTGATCCATCGAACCTAAACCCTTACCGGTTGCTGTTAGGATTTCCGATAGGGTATCCCCGGATTTAACCGTATAGATAGTATCAGCATGAGCAACACTGGCAGCACCGAAAAAGGTCATTATACTTAAAGCTGCAACAGTTGCTAACTGTTTAATTTTCATATAGTTGAATTCTCTCCTTTAAAAACTATCAATCTAGAATAGAGGTTTATGAAAGCCTTGCTAACTTTCAACAGCACATATAGTATCAGACCAATGTTACAAGAATGTTTAAATCAGGTTATAAATTCGCGGCATTGTTAAGAAAATGTTACAAAACCGGTATACAGATTCAATGAAGCGTTCTTCTTATTCTTAAAGAGATGGCTTGAGAACTGCATTTAGCAGGGGCACTTGGGAAATGATGACCACAAGTGAAATTGTTACAAATACCGCTATTCAGCTTGAATATTTTATCGCTTTTTTCCCAATTTTTTCAATTATCTAAGCAGAAAAAAACACTATAAAAATACACAATAGCTTGATTTCATAGGCTTTATATTGGTTTAAAGAGTCTGTAGCACAATGAAAAATTTCATACATCAAAAAACGCCCGTACCAATTAATAAATCAGTGGGGTGTTTTTGCTATTAATTTTCCTGGAAAAAATCAAAAATCTATTTCATACCCTGGGCTGGAGATAAAGTTGCTAGTGAGCGCTCAGTGTTAGGCAAAAATAACTGCCACGATGATGCTGATCTGGAGCCTCTAGCCACAACTTGGACAGTTAACTTGTCTCAGTTTCCAAAAGCTAGCCTGCTCCCCTCGGGTTTAACCAGGCAGCCGCAGGCCGAATTTACTTTTAGTCCGTAGAAGGAAGTCCTTGCGGATAAAACATTACTTTATTGTAGCTTTGCGCATGGGTTGTAATCATTTGAAACGCAGCTTGAATATCATCCAGGGCAAATTTATGCGAGATTAAATCTTGGAGCGTAATTGTCTGTTTATTTACCAAAGCAATGGCTGCACTCCAAGCTTTGCCTGGAAACGGTGCACTGTAAGAATTCCAGCAGCCATGCAGCGTTAATTCATGTCGGAAAATATTTTCAAAGGCTCGTTGATGCAACATCACATCCGCATAGGCAATGCCTACATACAAAATTTTACCGCCTCGTTTGGTGACCAGTAGGGTTTGTTCTTCGGTAATTTGCGAACCCGCACATTCAAAAACAATATCCGCACCTAAATTGGCGGTATATTGTTGAATTTGTTTTTCTAAATCTTCTTGCCGGGAGTTGACTACATGACTACAACCTTCGTTCAAACCGGCTTGTAATTTTTGCGCATCAATATCCACGCCGATAATATTGGTCACACCACTGGCTTGCAGCAACCGCACGATTAAGTCACCAATAGTGCCCAGACCAAAAACAATCGCCGTATCCCCCACTTGCGGCTGAGCTTTGAGCAGCGCATGCACTGCTACTGCCAAGGGTTCAATCAAGGCTCCTTCTTCATAGCTCATGGTTCCAATATCTAATACATTCCGGGCAGGTACTGCCACATACTGTTCAAAACCGCCGGGTTCTTGTTGGCCGAGCATCGAATAGTGCGGGCACATTTGAAAGTAACCACTTTGGCAATAATAACAATGAAAACACGGCTTAAACGGAATCACGGCGACCCGTTGTCCAACTTTGAAGGTACTAATCTGCGCTCCTAAAGCAACTATTTGACCTGCAAATTCATGGCCCATAATCGCCGGATAACCATATTTCCAACCCTGAATCATCTTATGACTATCCGAGCCGCAAGTCCCCGCAGCCATGACTTTGACGAGGACTTCTTGGGGCCCTATGTCGGGCTGAGGAATATCTTTAATTGAAAATTGGTTTAAAGCTTCGAGCACTGCTGCTTTCATAAGATTGCCTCCACATATTAAAAAAAGGGTATTTGTGTGTATCTTGTATTGTTTCAAAAAAATTATAATTATCGTATACATTTAAAATGGCATTAATGACCGCTAGATAATCATCATCAGATTGCAAAGCGACAAAGAGTAAAAATTGCACTTTATTTTTGGAGTCAAAACCAATCCCTTTTTGGGCATAGACTAAACCAATCGTATCTGCCAAGACCGAATGGTTGTTTTGAGCATGCGCAATCGCTAAATTATCGCGCAAAACAATATACGGACCATAACTCACAATATTATTGATCGCCGCTGTCCAATAAGAATGCTTAATATATGCGTGCTTTTGTAACAATTTTCCAATCATTAAATATGCGGTTTCCCAATTTAAAAACTGCGACGTAAAAATAGTATTTTCAGGGTGTAATAACCGTAAAAAAGGATTTGAGGAAGTCAGTAATTGGTAATCTTGTTTGTGGCGCTCAATTTTTTGATTCTTTTGTTTTTTAATCAAAGTGGCTAAAACGTGATACTTAACAAGTCCAATATCTTCAATATTGATAGTCGGCGATACTTGTACACAGAAGGTATTTTCCAACTGAAAATTAAAGGTACAAATGACTAAATCAACCTGTTGTAATAAAGCTCGCGCCTGGGCATCTAATTTTTTGAGAGTATAAACCCCAATAATTTCTAAATTATGAATATTTTCGACTTGTAAGCGAATATATTTGGCTTCGGCATAACTGACAGTGGTTAAAACTGCCGCCTGCACTTTGACCGGATTGCGGTCATTGGAAGTTCGATACAACGACGAGGCAATATGCACTGTAATGGATAAAACTAAGGAATGAGAAATTTTAAAACCCAAAAAATCTTCAATGATTTGTTTATTGCGATAAACACTTTGTAAAACATAGCCGTAATCGTTATAAAAATCCGCAAAACTGGTCACATGTTGGATAAAACTATTAGTCGTTTGTGTAAAAGAGCGAATATGTTCTGTCAGATCAGCAATTAATTTTTGATCCTGTACCGTTTCAATTTCTAAATCTTGATCTACAGCACTCAAGAAATGAATCACCATGACAGATAATTCGGATTTATTATAAGTGTCATTAGTTTGTTGGATCTGTAAATATAACCGATACAATTGATTAGCCAAGTAGCATTCTTCCGCTAAGGGCACGGCCAGCTGTGTCTGATGTAAATCGGCTTGCACTAACTGCAATATTTGTTGGTTCAACACCGGCTGCGAGGAGTCAGCTGCAAGGTTTTTATGACTGGCTACCCGATTTAATGTTACAAAAACGGTTACCGCAATTTGCGTATAGTTCAGTTGGGAGGATTGTTTTGGATGCAATTGTTTAATTTTTTGTACAAGAATAGGTAAACTGAGCGTTTGGTTGACGGTGTAGATCTTGAGCACGGCTGTTTTTAAAAAGAGACTATTAGTATTCATCAAAATTTGTTGCAATTGTTCATTGATCTCATGGCGGATGATTTCTTCGGAGCTATATCGTAAACGAATCCCCTTGCGTTTTTCCGAGACAATGTTTAAATCAGTGGCATATTTTTGTTGTAGTTGAACTTTTAAATGACGAATATCTTTAATAATCGTATTGCGACTGACAGCTAATTTTTGACTCACTTGCGCCATGGTCATGACGGGATAAACACTCAGATAAGCAAAAATTAGGTATAGCCGTTCCGAATTATCATAAGCATAATAATAAGTATCTTGTTTAATGGCCGCATAAATGGCCTGTTTTTCTTTTTTAGGGATCACAATCAGACTATCTTTCAAAGTCAGCTCGGTAATTTGCGCTGCTTTTAAAAAAATATTAATACTTTTTAAATAGTCGTATATGGAAGATTTATTCAAATTCAACAAGGTTGCTAAAGTATCAACATTAACAGTCTCCACGTTCATACTTAACATTTCCTCAAGCATTATTGCTGATTTGCGATTCATAAACCGCTCCTTTACTTAAACAATATTAAGGATTGCTATTAGCGTGTCACATTTACGCAATACGCATTAGTTTCCATCATTTCTAAGAGTTCATTGCAGTCATAAAGGGAAGCGCCGCCAATAATAATGCCGTGTTTATTTAAAATAGCCCCATAGGCCATAATTTCTAAATTGGTAAGTTGGGTACTTTGTTGAATAAATTTGCCGACTTCATCAGCCAATAATTGGGTTGTAGCCGGTTGATAAGGCAAACACGGAATCTGATCGGCACCTAAATAAGTCAAAGCTTCGGTAACTACCGGCATACTTTCACCCTTAGCAGCAAAGACCATTAAGTCTTTGGGATGAGCATGCATGACTGCCTTGATTCGCGGATCGCGCTGATAAAATTGTTGATGCATATTAATTTCGCGCGTTAATTTGCCAGTTCCTTCTAAGATGTGGGCTTGATCATCAATTAATAAAACGTCTTCTGGCTGCATATCCCATAATTTATGCACGGACATCCCGGTCGCCGAAACTAAAAATTCCTTCTCTGCTACCTGGATGGAAAAGTTGCCCCCTACTGCATTGGTTAATTGGCGGTCATAAACGGATTTAGCAATCCGACAAAGATCTTTTCTTTCTTCTAAATATTTCATAACTATCCCTCTTTTCCTTTGGTATCATCAGCCCAAGGCTGTAAGACAATCTTATTGGCTTGCCCTGTTTTCATTAAATGAATGGCTGTAGCTAACTGATCTAAAGGCATCGTCTGGGAAATAAATTTCTCAGCGTTAATTTGATGGGAAACCACCATGTCAAACGCTTTTTTTACTTGCAGTGTATTGGCGCCATAATGTCCATAAACCCAAATGCCATGATAATGTAAATAGTTGGTATCAATTTGGGTTAAGGCCTTTTTAGCAACACCGCCAAAGAACACTAAAGTACCATTGGGCTTGACTAAATAAACCGCACTGGTTTGGGCTTTGGTCGAGGGATTAGCCGAAATGACCACATCTGCTCCCTGCTGATCGGTCAATTCATGCACTGCCTGAATGGGATCTTGGGTTTGACTATTAATCATGTGAGTGACTCCGAAAGCCTGAGATTCTTGCAACCGCTGTTCATTCAGTTCAATCATAATCACCTGACTCGCCCCTCGCATGCGGGCGACTTCGGCATGTAAACACCCGATCGGGCCGGCGCCAATAATGACCACAGTTTGTCCCAGGCGCACTTGAACATTTTCTTGGCAAGCGTACACCGAGGACAGTGGCTCGGACATAACGGCTTGTACAAAAGGAACATCATCCGGAATAGGATAAATATTCGGTCCTTCCACTCCCCAGGAAGGTACCGCCATGTATTGTGCAAAACCACCTTGGGTTTGATCATAAGTCCGATAATTAGCACATAAATTACTCAAACCAGCCCGACAGTATTGGCAATGTAAGCAAGGCACTCCCGGATAGACATATAACCGCTGTCCAGGTTGAAATTTAGTACATAAAGCGCCGACTTGCGTCACGGTGCCCACCACTTCATGACCATAAATATGCGGATACTTCCCGGCACAAGAATCTGTCGTTAGATTTCTAATATCCGAACCACATAAGCCGACCGCTTCCACTTTTAATAGCAGACCACCTGCGTCAATCGAGGGTTCAGGTATTTCTTCAATCCTGATGTCATTCGGACCATACATTAAACCAGCTTTCATGGAAAACCTTCCTTTCTAATTCGTTGTTATCAAATTATTTTTTAACAAATCACAAATGGCTGCATTATTGGCAGAACTTAACAATTGTTGAATTAAAGTTTGCTTTTGAAACATGGTCATTAAACGTTGTAAAATTTTCAAATGATTGCCACTATTATCCAGTCCTAACAACAAAACAAAGGAAACATTCAAAGTTTGTTGAGGATCTTCCATTTTATGAAAGAGTAATGGTTGTTGTGGCCGGACGAAAAAAATAAAACTTCTTTTAATAAATTGTGGATCAGTATGCGGGATAGCCACTCCGCAACCTTGGAGCTGCATGCCGGTAGGAAACTGCGCTTCCCGCTGGATAACCGCTTTCAAAAATGGCTTTTCAATATACTTTTTTTGTTGCAAAACGTCAGCCATAAACCGAAACAAGTCGGTTTGCGTTGTTAAATTGATATCAGTAAATATCAAAGATGGATCAATTATTGCTTGCACCAATAAACACCTGCTTTGGATTATTAGATTTCATAAATTTATTGTATTCAAGCTAATTTTGATTATAAAGTAACGTTTTTCAAATCTAAGATTTGTAGATTTGTGCTTGTGAGTGGTTTGGGGACTTTCTATACTGAATCTAAATTAATTGCGTAAGGAGTAAAGATCATGCATAAACAACCTATCAAAATCCTCATTGCTTGTGGCAGCGGAATTGCCACTTCCACAGTAGCTCAAGAAAAAGTTAAAACCATTCTGGATCGGCACAATATTAGTTATGCCATTCAAAAAAGTTCTATTTCGCAAATTCCTTCTTTAGAAAAGGATGTGGATTTAATTTTGGTGACTTCTAAATATACCAGTCCCATAAGCAAGCCGATTATTGAAGTTTTCGGATTGTTAACGGGCATTAACACCGCCGCTATTGAAAATCAAATTATTCAAACCATCACGGACATCAATAATAAAGAAGGGAAATGATCTGAATGAAAGAGATTTTGGATGTCATTCAAAATATATTAAATCTTGGTGCCGCAGTCATGCTGCCTATTGTGATCACGATCCTAGGGCTTATTTTTCGGATGAGTTTTGGTAACGCTTTCAAATCTGGGCTGCTGGTCGGTATTGGTTTTCAAGGCCTCTCATTAACCATCGATTTATTAACTAAATCTGTCCGGCCGGCGGTGGCTTATTACAAACATTTAGGCCAAGGCTTTACGACAGTCGATGTCGGTTGGGCAGCGGTCGGCGCCGCTTCTTGGGGAGTTCCTTTTGCCGCGTTAGCTGTTTTATTAATTGTCTTAATTAATTTCATTTTGATCATGACGAAAGTCACCAAGGTGATGAACATTGACATTTGGAACTATATTCACTTTTTAGTCCCGGGGACCTTGGCCTATGCGCTGTCAGGCAGTTTTTGGTTAGGTTTAATTATTACGGTCGGCCTTTCTGTCATTTCATTAATTGCGGGGCAGATTGTGGCCCCCAAATGGGAAAAATACTACGGTTTAGAGGGTACTACTTGCACCACTTTATCCTATATTATTCTGGCTTACCCGATTGGACTATTCACTAATTGGCTGGTGGAACATATTCCGGGGTTGAATAAAATTCACATTAGCATGGGACAAATCGATAAAAAATTAGGCTTTTTAGGTAATCCCGCCGTGATCGGGGTCATTGTCGGTATTTTTTTAGGCATTATGACCAAACAATCATGGCAAACTGATTTAACTATTGCGATGGGCATTAGTTCTGTGCTTGTGCTGATTCCCAAAATGGTTAGCGTTATGATGGAAGGTTTATCGGCAATTGGCGATGCAACACAAACCTTTATGCGTAAAAAAGTGGGTTCGGATTCCAAATTATATATTGGCATGGATGTGGCCTTATCACTGGGTGATCCGACGAATGTCACCGTTTCGGTCTTGTTGATTCCCGTGGCTATTTTATTTGCTTTTTTGATCCCTCATATGAATTATTTTCCAGTGGGCATGTTAACCAGTATTGTGTATATGATTCCGCTGGTTTCTTTAGCCTGTAAAGGAGATTTATTCAAGACAATAATTGGCAGTGTAATTATGCTGTTGATATCTGAAATCGGAGCCAATGTCTTTTCACCTGAAGCAACGGCGATGATGCATGCTACAGGTATTAAAGTTTCTGGCATGGTCACAGATGGCTTTTTTGGATATAATCTGCCCAATGTCATTATTAGTATCATCCATCGACTATTGGTCTAATGACTTCCTAGAAGCACAACCATTTAACCTTGAGATCGGTAGCTTGTCATTGGATAAAAAAAGCGCAATTGCTGTTTGATAACAACAATTGCGTTTTTAGTTTCCTTGGATATTTTAAAAGCCATTCAGTTAATCAATGAGTCGCTTACAAAAAGGATACGCTGTGAGTTCGCTAAAAAGAATGGCATTATTAGAAAATTAATTGCTACATATTATCCCGCAGTCAACTTTGCTCGAGAGTTTCATCTTTGAATTGCTGTTGGCAAGCTACACCTCGGGACCCGCAGTCTTGGCGCTAGGAGGGCGAACCGCCAATTTGTAGGAGCTATTTCCAGAATTTTTTGCTTTCTGGATGCTGAAAGCGTATGCTAAAGGTAAGTAATACACGAGGGGTGCCTTACGGCTGAGAAAGACCCTTTGAACCTGTTAAGTTAAGACTTGCGGAGGGACGTGTACGTGTTTGTATAACTACTGTCATCCCCGAAGAGATGACAGTTTTTTTTTATGATTGGAAAGAGAGGATCACTCATGGAATATGAACTACTTTCTCAATTACGACAACAAAATCCAGTTGTTTTGAACATTTCGAATTTTGTCACTGTTCAAGATGTGGCTAATGGTTTAAACGCTTTAGGAGCTTCTCCCATTATGTCCCAGGAAATAAAAGAAACGGCCGCTATGGTGGATATTGCTCAAGCAGTGCAATTAAATTTAGGGGCTTTTACCCAAACAGAAGTTGCCCATTTGCGCCAAATGGGAATAACTGCTAATCAAGCGCAACGGCCCGTTGTTTTAGATCCGGTCGCTGTGGGAGCAATTGCCTATCGTTTACAAGTCGCACAACAATTACTACAGGAAATGCACGTCAATATTATTCGGGGAAACGCCGGTGAAATTGCAGCACTAGGTGGTTTTGCTTGGCAAAGTCAAGGTATCGATGCCGGTCAAGGAGCTGGCGATTTAATTGAAATCGCGCAAACAACCGCCCAACGCTTTCACTGTGTTGTAATTTTAAGTGGTGCTACTGATATCGTAACTGATGGTCAACGAGTCACTGAAATCTATAATGGTACTCCTATGCTTGCTGTACATGTCGGTTCTGGCGATATGCTGTCCAGTGTCACCGCAGCCTTTGCTGCTGTTCAGAGTGAGGATTATTATGAAGCCGCCCGGATGGCCACTCTAACCTTTGGTACTTGCGGGCAATTAGTGATGCAACACCAGCCCGATTGCGGACCGGGTAGTTTTCTTCCTGCTTTTTTGGATCAATTATATCAAATTCAAGTAGAAGAACTGCAACAAATGGCGGATTTTCAAGAAGTAAGGAGCTAATTTTATGGATAATGAAATCAATAGTTTCCCGCAAGTCTTAACTATTGCCGGAACCGACTCAGGTGGTGGGGCCGGGATTATGGCTGATTTGAAGACTTTTCAAGCGCGCCATGTCTTTGGTACAGCGGTGGTCGTAGCTGTCACTGCCCAGAATACTTTAGGCGTCCAAAATTCGTTCATGCTACCTAAAGCCATGATTGATGATCAATTTGCTGCTTTAGCAGACGACTTGCATATTCGTGCCTGTAAAACCGGCATGTTGGGTGATGCTCAGCATGTCCGCTGGGTCGTTGCTAATTTAAAAAAATATAATTGGGGACCGGTCATTGTAGATCCCGTAATGGTGGCTAAAGGCGGTGCCGTGCTGTTAGATCCTGATGCCATTCAAACCGTTCAACAACAATTACTGCCCTTAGCTACCTTAATTACCCCCAATCTCCCAGAAGCTGAGCAACTAACTAATCAAAAAATCACTACCCAAAAAAATATCCAACAAGCTGCCCACCAGCTCCAAGAATTAGGCGCCCAAAATGTTTTAATTAAAGGCGGACATCATCTGGCACAACAAGTGCAAGATTATGTCTTACTGGCAGATGGCTCCGACTTTTGGTTAGAGGCCCCGCGCGTAGACACGAATCGGACTCATGGTACCGGGGACACTCTTTCAGCCTGTATTGTCGCTGAATTGGCACAAGGCCATGATTTAACTACTGCCATTCGCTGCGGCAAACAATATGTCACCGCCGCCATTAAACATACGATTCAAGTAGGACATGGTCACGGACCGCTGAATCATTGGGCGGGCCAGAAAGAAGGTCTGACGCATGCAGAAATTTAATCCCCGGATTTTACAAGCTTATTTTATTTGTGGCAGTCAAGATGTGCCCGGTTTGGATTTAGTTAAAGTGGTTCAACAAGCTCTGGCGGCCGGTATCACTGCCTATCAATTTCGCGATAAAGGTCCCCACTCTTCTTATAATATGGATCAACGAGCGCAAGTGGCAGCGCAATTACGAGAATTATGTCAAAAAGCCCAAGTTCCTTTCATTGTCGACGATGATGTGCAATTAGCTCAAACGCTGCAAGCAGATGGACTTCACCTCGGGCAAAACGATACTGCTATCCAAGAAGTCATTGACAAAGTAGGCTCCCAAATGTTTATTGGTTATTCTTGCTCCAATCTCACCGAAGTGCAAGCCGCCAATCAGATTGCAGGCATTGCTTATTATGGTTGTGGCCCCGTTTTTGCTACGCAATCCAAGGCCGATGCTAACCCGGTGATTGGTTTAAATGGCTTACAGCAATTAGTCCAAACCGCCCATCGCCCAGTGGTGGCTATTGGTGGCATTACGAGTGGAGACTTACCAGCCATTGCTGCCACCAAGGCTGCCGGCAGTGCCGTTATTTCCATGTTGGCCCAAAGTTCAGATTATCCAGCCACTGTCCAACAGATGCTTCAAACGCCTTGGCAAGTACCTGCCAACTAGTACATCTACGAGGCTTGATGTCGGTTTTTTCTCTCCGGCCGCATTGTTTGAAAATTTGAATGGGACACCCCCAGCCTCCGCCGTGCTCTGCAACGTCAGTGAGTTTCTTTATAACGGTAAGTTCTATATAATAAGGCTCAGGAGGTGCTTAATAGTAAGATGCTATTATCTCTACCACTAATGCCTTACAGTTTATCCGTTTTTAATAATTTGCCTATAAATTCTTGGTCTTAAATTTCAACCACATCAGAACCGCTTCTAATTCGTTAGAAGTGGTTGTTTTTATAGCAATAATTAATCCGGCAATCGCCCCAACGTTTGTGCAAATCGCAATTGAGCGAGAATTCATATAGAAAATCACCGTTCACTAGGAGGTACATTATGATTTTAGAACGCAACAATTTATTTAATATTCACCAGATGGAAAATCAGTTACGCGATTCCGACTTACAAGCTAATTTACAAGATTTCAAAGCCTTAATGCATTTATATCTCTTACGCCGGGCCGCCATCAAAGAAATTGGTACAAAATTGGAAAATTTAGATGACGAATATTCGATCGCTCACCAGCATAACCCAATTCACTTAATTGAAGAACGTATCAAAAGTCCCAGCAGTTTATTTGAAAAATTAACTCGCAAAGGCTGGGACTTTACTATTGAGAGTATTAATAAAAATGTCCTTGATATTGCGGGAATCCGGGTAATTACTAACTATTTGGATGATATTTATCAAGTAGTGCAAACTTTAATACAGCAAGACGACATCAAATTACTCCAACGCAAAGATTATATCAACCATCCTAAACCCAATGGTTATCGCAGTGTGCATATTGTAGTGACTGTGCCCGTCTTTTTGGCAGATAACACGCATAAAGAAATTCCCGTAGAAGTACAAGTCCGGACCATTGGCATGGATATGTGGTCCAGTTTAGAGCATAAATTACATTATAAAAACTTTGCCAATCATGAACGTGCCGCGGCACATACGGCTAAATTGAAAGATTATTCCCAAAAACTATACGATATTGAAGTGGGGTTGCAACAAATTGCTAAAGATATTGAAAAACCATAATTGTTTGTAGTTCCTGATTGGGCCTCTATGTGCAGTATTCCACAAGCAGAAAATTGACAGTAAATTAAAATAACATTAAAATTAAAAAAACAAAAAGTGAGGTTACTATATGCGTCCAATTATTGCCATGACGGGCGACTCCTTAGTGGAACCTTCCGCCATTATTAATTTAAGGAACGCCGATATGGCGCCCAATATGATTAAAAATGCCATTGTCAAAACCGGAGGGGTGCCGATTATTTTACCGTTCCCCGAAGATGATTCTTTATCAGACACACTGGCCCAGGCAGCTGTTGCTACTTTTGATGGTCTGATTTTACCAGGGGGGCCAGATGTCGATCCCACCTTGTATCACGAAGAACCTATTCCCCAAATGGGCCGGGCGACTTATCCGAAAGATCTTTTCGAATTGGCTTTAATTAAAGCCACTATCGCAGCTCAGAAACCGATTTTAGCTATTTGCCGGGGCATCCAAATTTTAAATGTGGCTTTAGGGGGAACTTTATATCAAGATTTAGCGGCCCAAAATCCCCAATCCACGATTCGCCATGCCCAAGCCGCACCGGGTCAATATCCCACTCATCATATTAAAATCCAACCGGAGTGCGCTTTGGCTCAAATATTTGGCACCCAAGCTTACGTCAATTCGCGGCATCATCAAGCTATCAACCAAGTAGCACCAGGATTAAAAGTAACTGCCACCGCATACGATGGCGTCATTGAAGCAGTCGAAAGTACCTCAGAGGTACCGATTATTGGTGTCCAATGGCACCCCGAAAACATGTGGCCCGAGCATCCCGAGCAATTAGAGCTGTTCGCTCAATTAGTACAACAAGCGCAAGCATAATTAATCTGGATCTTAGGGGAGAATAAAATGGTTGAAGAAAAAGCAAAAAATCAATTAGGATTTTGGAGTATTATTTTATTAGGAATTAACGGCATTATTGGTTCGGGGATTTTTCTATTACCCAATCAAGCTGCTAAATTAATGGGAACGGCCAGCATTTTTGTATTAATCTTTGATGGTCTCTTAGTAGTCAGTATCGCAATGTGTTTTGCCCAAGCCGCTAATTACTTTGATCGCGATGGCGGACCTTACTTATATGCTCAGGACGCATTTGGTGAGTTCATCGGCTTTGAAGTCGGCTTTATTACTTGGGCAGTCCGTATAATTGCCGAAGCGACGATGGCGGTGGCTTTTCAAACTGCTTTGGTAGCCACTTTCCCTAATTTGGCTCCTTATAAAGTTTTGATTGTCTCAATTTTAATTATCGGGTTGGCTTTAATGAATATTGCTGGCACGCATACTTCCAAAATTGTGATTGATGTGATTACGGTTTCGAAATTAATTCCTCTGGTATTATTCGTTGCAATTGGTATCTTTTTCATTAAGGGTGGTAACTTTACTCCACTTTTCCCTCATGGACATTATCAATCGGGTTCCTTTGCGAAAGCCGCTCTGGTGATGTTTTATGCCTTTACCGGCTTCGAAGGTTTGTCGGTGGCTGCCGGAGATATGACAAATGCTCGAAAAAATCTACCTAAAGCATTACTGGTGGTGATGTTATGTGTTACTACTTTTTATATTTTGATTCAAATTGTGAGCACCGGAATTTTAGGCAGCAAACTTGCGCAATCACCGGCTCCAATTCAAATGGCGTTTGCACAAATTGCCGGCGGTTTCGGTAATGCCTTAGTGGCTGCGGGGACTTTACTTTCTACGGGCGGACTGTTAGTCGCTTCCAGTTACATTACCCCGCGTTCGGGTGTGGCTTTGGCAGAATCTGGTATTATGCCACCTATTTTAGGCAAACGTAACCGTGTTAACGCCCCTTGGGTTTCTATTTTAGTAGGCATGGTGATTACCTTATTAATTGCCTGGTCGGGGACTTTTGGATTTCTCGCTCAAATCAGTGCCATTTCTCGTTTTGCCCAATATATCCCTACTTGTTTAGCTGTATTGGTATTTGCCAAAACTAAAAAACGTCGGCCTGAAGATTTTAATTTACCTTGGGGACCAGTCATTCCCATTGTGGCTATTTTAGTGAGTTTATGGCTATTAATTCAAGTGGACCACACCCAACTTCTCATTGGTTTAGGAGCTTTATTAATCGGTGTTCCGGTTTACTTCATTATGAAACTGACTCATCATTCTTCGAAAGTTTAAACCATATAGTAAAAATCACAAACCCGCAACTGGCATGAAAAAGCTCAGTTGCGGGTTTTTAAATTACAACAGTTCTACTTGAAAGCTAGGGTTGGTTACAACAAAAAGTTCGCATTTATGAGATCAAAATAGGCGGCTTCTAAGCCGCCTATCAAGGATTACCTTATTCTGCTACTTCTTGTAGTTTTTGATTGTCATCTAATTGGGAAACTCCCATTAAATGAATTTTTTGCAAGACCTGCATTGTGATCCACAATAAGATTAAGGAACCCAACGTGGTTAAAAGTAAGATCGCTATCGAACTAGTAACGGTGCTGGTCCCCAAACCGGAAGTAATAGCTTGCCGGAAACTTAAAATAGAATACGTCATTGGCAGATAAGGATGAATTACGTTAAAGAAATGATTGGTCACTTCCATTGGGAAGGTTCCGCCGGAACCACCTAATTGTAACATCAATAAGACCATGGCAATGAAACGTCCCGGATTGTCCAGTGCCATTGACAAGAACATAATAATGAACATCGAGCACAAGGCAAAACTGATGGCCGTGAGATAAAATTGTCCCACATGATCAACTGTTAAACCGCCGACCATGATTAAACTAGCCTCTAAGACACCCATAGCAATCGCTACAACGGTTCCGACCACCACTTTACTCCAGAACCAGGCGGTCGCGGATTTGCCGGCTTCGGAAACTTTACGGATCGGATAAGCAAAGTTGAAGACAATACAGCCCACATATAAGGCAACTGACAATACATAAGGTGCTAAAGCATGCCCATAATTAGGCACATGACTATATGAGGTATGCTTTTGTTTAGTTGGAGCGGCAAACATTGCTAAATTCTTAGGACTGATCTTGATCCCATTGACAGTCTGGGCACCATCAGTTAAGGATTGACTTAATTGATTAGTTCCTTGGTTCAATTTTTGACTACCAGCTAGTAGCTCGCCAGACTTGCTGTCTAACTGCGCTGTACCGGCGGCTAATTGATTAATACCACCGGTTAATTGACTACCACCGGCAGCTAATTGATTGATACCGCCAGTCAAAGTTGGTACGGCGGCATTTAACTGTCCTAAACTAGAGGTTAATTGACTGGCACCCCCAACTAAGCCAGGTTGTGTGCTGGTACCATTCAAAGCACCTTGAATACTGGAGACGCCCCCTGATAATTGCGTAATAGCACTTGTGGCTCCCGGTAAAGCTACATTAGATGCTTGCGATAATTGAGCTACCGCTCCTTGTAGTTGCTGCAATTGACCTTGAATACTATTTAAGTTTAAATTAGCAGTTTGCTTTTGCACATTGGTTAAGGTCTCGCCAATTTGAGCATCGGCAGTACCTGCTGCTTGAATATTTTTACCGACACTGGCCAAAGCCGTTTGCACCTGAGCTGTTTGTTGCTTACCTTGGTCACTAGCTTGATTCAAGCTTTGAGCCACGACCCCTTGCACTACTGCTTGTTGTTGCGGGGTTAATTGATTATCCGCCCCTAAATTGTCATTAATGGCTTGCATCATTTGACTTGTCATGGCTTGCGTATCCATGGTTTGACTACCACTATTTTGCAAGGATTGCAAAGTCTGGCCGGCTTGCGTCAAATTGTCGCCAATCGTAGTTGCCTGCGTGCCGACATTGCCTAATTGATTTTTCAAGCCATTAATCGCACTAAAATCAAACTGTTGTCCTTGCAATTGACTATTTAACTGCTGCAAGCCTGCATTAATCTGAGGCAAAGCAGCGGTCAATTGTTGCAACAGAGCTTGTTGGTCGCCAGAATTGCTGGCGGCTACAGCTTGCTGCAATTGTTGTAAACCGGCGCTTAATTGGCCGGAACCATTATACAGCTGGCCGATACCTGTAGCTAAAGGAGCGGTACTTTGCTGTAATTGATTTAAACCATTGACCATCGGTGTCACTTTAACATTGAGCGTCTGGACTCCGTTATTCACCTGCGATACGGCTGCTGTATATTGATTTAAACCATCATTTAAAGTAACTGTGCCGCTATCTAGTTGATTAGCTCCCTTAGCAGCTTTATCCATGCCTTTGCCCACTATTTTCAAGGCCTGAAACATTGCACTGGCATAAGCATTCGTTACAGCTGTTCGAATTTGTTTATCTAAACTGCTGACCCCAATGCCACTAATGACTTCTCCGATATAATTCAAAGAGTCATTGGTTTCATATTTCAATTCCATCTTCTTGGGATGCTTAGATAAAACTGTTGTGGCATTTTTCGAAAAATCTTTAGGAATCGTAATAATAGTGTAATACTCTTTATCTTTCAACCCTTGTCGTGCACGCGTTTTCGAAACGAAACGCCAACCTAATTGCTTATTATTTTTGAGTTTGTCAATGGTCTGATCTCCCACATTTAACGTGTGACCAGCATATTTGACTGGCTGATCTTCATTGACCACGGCAATGGGAAGTTCTTTAGTATCACCATATGGATCCCAAACTGATTTTAAGAAGAAAATTGAATACAAAAACGGAATAATTGTCATCACAATGACTGATAATAAAATTAATTTATTCCGTCCAATGAATTTCCACTCGTTCTTAATCATATTAAATCCAGATCTCCCTGAATAAGTTTTATTGTTCCTGAATCTCACTCAGTTGCAAAGTGAGTAATTCTTCAAATTCCCGTTGGCGCTGTTTGGGATCGGTGGGCAAAAAACCCATAATTTCGATTAAAGTAAAGCCCAGAACTGAACTAATGAGGGTTTGTACATAGGCATCATTATGCATTCGTTGCAATTTGACACTGGCAACTAATTTATTGAGTAAATCTAAGACCCGCGCCATGGCCTGATAAAAACTACTATCGTGTGCAAAATTATGCACATCATAGACTAATTCCACCATGCGGCCTTGACTCTCGAAGTAATCATGAGCAATTTCAGCGTATTTTTTAAAAGCCGCCTTGCCAGATAAACCAACGAGTCCTTCGACTACTAATTGATATAGATCATTCATAAAAATAGTTCCCACCTGACCCAAAAGATCATCCAAATTTTTAAAATGATTATATAAAGACTGCGAACGGACGTCTAATTTTTTGGCCAAGTTTTGAAAAGTTAAACTACTCAAACCTTCTTCAAACAAGATTTGTTGTGCCGTGGTAATAATCTGCTGTCGGTTAATACGTTGATTACTCGTTTTAAATCACCCCTTCATCTTGTAGCTTTAAAATTACAATGTGTAATATTAATACGATTGTCTCCCATTTTCAAGTGATTTTACAAAAAAATTTGCTGAAATTTTCTTTCAGCAAAAATAGTTTCAAGGACATTTGGTGGTAATAATAAGAAAATCTATGTTTTTATCTTAAATTAAAAGCGCAAATACTTGCATAGACGATGACTAAAGCATCGATTGCGCTGTTGAGTTGTTTGTAAAAATCTTCAGTGCATCAAATCCCAGATGAACTGACTAGCTTAGCTCTATGAAGCACAAAGTTATGTTCTTGAGCAATATGCTCAATGAGGTTCTAGCTAGTTCAATCTGTATAGGGCTGTTTATGTTGGTACTAAGATTGGCCTTCCCAGTTTTTCCCATCTTGTAATTGGATTTTAAGTATTAAAAAAGCACTCCTGCGAGTGCTGAAAATAAACTTTAAATTTCCTAATTCTTCCAAAATTTATTATTGTTTAAATTATGATCATCTACGTCAATATGTTTGATACGGGGTAATAAGAAGGAGGGTAAATCACATTCTGAAGATGAAAAGGCAAAGTAAACAAAAATTTTATCGTTCATAGAATACCAAGTACTTAAAACGATTTCGGCAAGATCTTTCCTTAAGTGATTATTATTCTTATCATTTTTATTTTCCCTTATAAATCCACTGTATTGTTTGTCTGTTTGAACAATAGCATTCATTAACTATAGCCAAAACAATAAACTTTTCTGTTGTTATCAAATATTTATAGGCTACTTTTATAAGCCTCGCTTTATCTTTAGTAGTAGATAATTGAAGTTTATTTACATCACGATCTTCTTTCTTAAGGTTCTTTTTATCATCTTCGTTCACTTCGTCAATTATTTGAAATTCAAGTTTAGAAACATAGACATTTTCATAATAATAGTTCCTTACTAAAATTTTCAGTTAAATTATCAACCCAATTGTTGTTGATCCAGATGAAATTACGTTATTCTCTTCAAATTTACTAGTTTTACCAGATTTAGCAATATTATCGATAACTTTAATATACGACAGAGCTTGAGCATATTATGAATTTCTTAAGCCGCATTCAATTAAATGATTTATATAACTATTTAAACTTACATTTTCTTCAGACGCTTTATTCTCTAGTTCTTCATGTAAACTTTTAGGAATTCTCAAAGTTATTCGTCCACTTTTTTTCAAATTATGCGGTAATGGAATGTTCTTTTTTTCTTCTAATCTAGAAGCAAACCATTCTCTTTTTGATTCCTCCAATTCATCTTTAATATCCTCCAAATTATCCACATATATTGTTAATCCAGGTAAATCAGGTACAGAGACCTTATAATAAGTATCTCCATCATCCTGGATTTTTAAAACATTCAATTGATAGTTCTCATTCATATATTTGTCTAGATTATTCATTATTAGCGTCCTTTCTTATAATATCAATCAATTCTAAGACATCTACTACATAAGGCTTTTTACAAGTTTGTGTCATGGCACTACTAGGGTTCTTTCCATTGCAGGAGGTGTAATAGAATAATGTGATCCACCGGTTGCGTTATTAACTTTACAACCAAACTGTTTACATAAAGTAGTAATACTTTCAAAATCAACATCTTTTTGTGATTCTTTAAAATGTTGCTATCTAGAAAGAAACGGCTGACTTATCCACTGTGGAAAAGTTTTTTCATCCCTGATGCTTGGAAGAATCGAAATAGCTTCTCAGCAGGTTAATTGCTGTCTAAAAGTGTCCAGTTACGCAACGCGAAAAGTTGGAGCAGCTCATGCTCAGCCATCCTAAGGTTCGCAGCAATGTGAAACAGCTAGACCATAAATCCTGCCACGCTGCCAAGGGCTATCGACTATTTGAACTGAGATATCAATTAATACACCACATCAAATGTCTGTCCATCAAAAAAATTGCTGCTCAGCAACCAAATCTGCCACAACAGCAATTAACCCTCGATCTTAAAGAACGTAAAAGTATCACAACTCCCCTATTAGTCTGTCTTGGAAATTGTGTTCTGCAAATGATTTCGTCATTATCTGCGAAATTTTTCCAAAATGACTTTTTGGTGATGTGCCCCAACCCGGTAAATCGGTAAATAAATACCGGTGGCAGTGGCACAAAGTACCAGAATCAAAACAATAATTTCGCCATGTTGCCAATGCAAATGCTCGGACCAGGAATAAAAAGCCGATACAAAGTTTAACCAGCCACCTAAAGATACAAAATACCACGCCGTCGCTTTATCTAAAAAACTCATCGCGGTCCGAAATTGGTTCTCATCGCCATTAATGACATGTTTGAGGATTTTTAAGGCTCGCTGTTTTTCCAAATAAATCTTCACTGGGGGCAGCAACCAATACCAGGGAGAAATTTTACCCGATAATTGACTACTTTGGCTAAAATCTTCCAAAAAATGCTCATAATCATATAATTCAATTAATCCTTGGTAGATAGGAAAAGTAAATAACAACCATTCTCCCAGCACTTCAAAAAAATCAATAAAAATATCCATGTTTGACCTTCTTCTAATGAATGAACACAGCAAAGTCTCTTTCAGTGGCTGTGGACACTAGAATTTGACCACTAGGGAACTACTCCAAAATCCTTCTTGTGGTACTATTGCCATCATTGTCGCCATTGGCGGCTGAAGCTTTACTCGGGATGGCTTTTTTGACCCTTGATTAACATAGTAATGGTCTTTTTAATTAGTTGATCTTCTACCGTAATTATACCATTACGTAATAACATCCCGTAGCCATTTAAAAAAGCCCATGCCTGCACGTATAATTCTTCAATAGTTACTGCCAATTGGTATTGTTCAATTAAATTTTTTAATATCAGCCGAATTAAATCAAAGATATTAACTACTGCTTGACCCCCTTTTAAAAAATCGTGTCCATTTTCAATCTGCGAATTATACAGAAAAAAATCCACTAAATAGGGCTCATTCACAAAGTAATCTAACAAGATTTTCGCCACGCCATACAGGGCTTTTTTGGGATTGGAATCGACTAAACCACCTACTTGATCATAAATATTAATATAAATTTGCGTTGATATTTGATCAAAAACTGCATAAAACAATTCGCTTTTATTACGAAAATGTTTGTAAAATGCACCTGTAGTTAAATGCAGTTTACTCATTAATTTACGCAGTGAGATACTTTGATAACCCGCAGTTCGAATTTGTTTGATAGCTAAGTTGATGATCCGCTGACGAACATTACGTTTATCCATTAATCAACACTCCCTTTCCCCTAGCTAACCTAATTGACCCGGATTATCATTTTTGGTTTTTGAGATTATTGATTGAACGAGTAAAGTACCCCTTTCTAATTTATTAGTGTCCTTGTCAAACTAATATAATATACTATGGAAAAACTTATTTATAGTTACAATATATTATTTTAGTAATACTTATTTTATAATAGTAAATATTATTGCACTTTGAGCTAAAAAATACAAATCTCTTTATTTAATAATGAAAAATAGTAAATTTTTTACATGAATAATATAACATTTTTTATTAAATAATAATCAGAAGCTACGCCTAATATTAACACTAATAGGTTTAATTTTTATAATAAAATGCACTTAAAAATATTAACTGCGCTGACCTTGCACGTAATTACGGTGTTTCAGCTTCAATAAGCATGAACATAATAATCAAGTTCTAAAATTGTAAACCTTTGAGCCTCCGATTATTCCTAAGACCAAAAAGCCCCTAAAGTTAAACTTTAGGGGCTGACAATGAACCACTTATTCGGGAGCAACGGTGGCCAAAATATGATCCGCTAAGGCTTGCAAACTTGTCAGATGGTGTTGCTTCAAGGCTGCTGGCAAAGCTGTAATAATTTGTTGACAAGCATCTGCTTGGCCATAATTAGCGGAACCGACTTGCACGGCATTCGCACCAGCAATAAACATTTCTATAACATCATCGGCTGAAAAAATGCCTCCGACACCAACAATCGGTAACCGCGAAACCGTTCGTACTTGCCGAATCATCCGAATTGCCAAGGGATGAATGGCTTTGCCAGACAAGCCGCCTGTGCCGTGCGCTAAAAGGGGCTGGTGGGTATCCAAATTAAAACCCAAACCAGTCAATGTATTAATTAAAGTTAAGCCGGCAGCTCCGCCTTGTTCCGCCGCTTGGGCAATCGTGACAATATCGGTCACATTGGGCGTCAGCTTCACAAAAACGGGCTTGTTAACGGCTGTCTGGACAGCATGAGTTAATTTTTTTACGATCTTAGGATCAGTTCCAAAAGCCAGCCCTCCTTGCTCCACATTCGGACAAGAAATATTCAGCTCTAACCACGCCACATTTGGTACGGCAGCTAGTTGTTGGGCGACGGTCACATATTCATCTAAGGTACTTCCCGCTACACTACCGACAATCGGTAAATCCGGGTAGTGTTGGGCCAGCCAGGGCAATTGTTGGTGACAAACACTTTGAATGCCGGGATTTTTCAAGCCAATCGCATTGAGCCAACCTGCACTAGTTGGGGCCGTCGTGGGTCGTGGATTCCCGGCTCGTGGTGTTTGGGTGGTAGATTTAATGACAAAGGCCCCTAAACAATTCAGATCCATATGTTGCGCCATTTCGCGTCCGTAAGCTGCAGTGCCGCTAGCGGGCATAACGGGATTTTTTAAAGTGATTTGCGGTAATTGAACAGCTAATGAATTCATCGAAACCTCCTATAATGCTTGGGTCACAAAGGAACGTGACTCTAATACTTGTAAAATGGCGGTGACTGTATCTAAAGCGGTAAATAAAGGTACGGCGTGGGCAATCGCCGTCTGGCGAATCAGGGCACCATCGACAGCACTAGCTTTTTGAGTAGAAATGGTATTAATGACTACTTGAATTTGATGTTGCTTAATTTGATCTAATAAACCGGTATCTTCCGTAATTTTAGCTACCGGTTGTACCCGCAGACCAGCTTGCTTGAAAGTGCGGGCGGTCCCTTGCGTAGCTACTAATTGATAACCTAGTTCATGAAAACGGCGTGCTAACTGGACCGCCTCGCGTTTATCTTCATCTCGGACAGTAAACAATACGGTTCCATGCTGCGGTACATGAATTTTAGTGGCTTCAAAAGCTTTATATAAAGCCTTGGCTAAAGTTTGATCGGTTCCCATTACCTCGCCGGTCGATTTCATTTCCGGGCCTAATAAGCTATCGACTTGATTTAATTTGGTAAACGAAAATACCGGAGCTTTAACATGCACTAAAGATCCCGCCTGTACAAGCCCGGAAGAATAGCCTTGATCCTGTAAACTATCTCCTAAAATCACACGGGTGGCTACGCGCGCCATCGGAATATTGGTCACTTTACTGAGAAAAGGTACCGTCCGACTGGCTCGGGGATTGACTTCAATGACATAGGCTTGCTCTTTTTGAATAACAAATTGAATATTCATAAGTCCTTTACAATGTAAGGCTTGGGCCAGTTTTTCAGTGTAGCGGACAATCTGCGCTTGCACTTTGGCTGACAAAGTTTGACTAGGATAAACCGCCATAGAATCCCCTGAATGGACCCCAGCTCGTTCAATATGTTCCAAAATACCGGGAATTAACACAGTTTGGCCATCACAAATCGCATCCACTTCACATTCTTGACCCACTAAATACTGATCTATTAAGACCGGATGTTCATGTGAAACTTGCACGGCATTAGCCATATAGTATTCTAAATCGGCCGCCCGATGGACAATTTCCATCGCCCGACCTCCGAGAACATAACTTGGACGAACCAACACCGGATAACCAATCTGCTCCGCAATTTTTAAGGCGCCGGCTGGATCATTAGCCGTATGACCTTGTGGTTGTGGAATCTGCGTTGCCTTAATTACTTGATCAAATTCATCCCGATCTTCAGCCCGATTCACATCTGCGACAGCAGTCCCTAAAATTTTGACCCCGTGTTGAGCTAAAGGAGCTGCCAAGTTAATCGCTGTTTGGCCGCCAAATTGCACAATAACCCCTAAAGGATGCTCTAAATCAATCACATTCAACACTTCTTCAACCGTTAAGGGTTCAAAGTATAATTTGTCTGAAATGGAAAAATCCGTCGAAACCGTTTCGGGATTATTATTAATAATAATGGCTTGATAACCTGCTTGTTGAATCGCCTGCACGCAATGAACAGTCGCATAATCAAATTCCACTCCCTGGCCAATTCGAATTGGTCCGGAACCTAGGACTACAATCGTTGGTTGCGAACTAGGCTGACTCTCATTTTCCTGCTCATATGTGCTGTAAAAATATGGCGTAGCGGCCGCAAATTCTCCCGCACAAGTATCGACCATTTTATAAACAGGCTGGAGCTGATGTTGTTGGCGCACTTCTCGAATCTTTTCACTGGAAGTCTGCCAACAACGAGCCACGCTCGCATCACTAAAACCATACTTTTTAGCTTGTGTTAAAACTGCTAAATCTTGGGGATGTGCTTGTAATTGCTGCTCGATTTCGACTATATGCAGTAATTTATCCAAAAAGAACAAATTAATTTGCGTGAGTTGATTTAAACGCTGCAGAGAATAGCCCCGCTTTAAAGCTTCTCCCAGATAAAATAAGCGATCATCTTGCGGGTGTATCAAACCGTGTTCTAATTCGGCAGCAGTTAAAGATGATAAATGAGCATCAGTAAGATCTTGGGAGTCAATCTCTAACGAACGAATGGCTTTGAGCGTTGCTTCTTCGAGATTGCGCCCGATGGCCATCACCTCGCCGGTCGCTTTCATCTGTGTGCCCAAAGTGCGATCAGCTTGGGTAAATTTATCAAACGGCCAGCGTGGAATTTTACAAACTACATAATCCAATGCCGGTTCAAATTCTGCTGAAGTGGTTTGGGTGACCGGATTGGCAATCTCATCTAAAGTCAAACCGACCGCGATTTTTGCGGCTACTTTGGCAATCGGATAGCCGGTAGCTTTGGAAGCTAAAGCACTTGAACGACTCACGCGCGGATTCACTTCAATGACGTAATATTGATAGCTATTAGGATCTAAAGCTAACTGGACGTTACAACCACCCTCAATTTGTAGTGCTCGAATGATTTTTAATGCGGCATCACGCAGCATTTGTACTTCCCGATCAGTCAGTGTTTGAATCGGTGCATATACAATCGAATCACCGGTATGAATCCCAACCGGATCAAAATTTTCCATATTACATACGACTAAGGCATTATCGGCATGATCCCGCATTACTTCAAATTCAATTTCCTTAAAACCGGCAATACTTTGTTCCACTAAGATTTGTTGGACCGGTGACAAACTCAAACCATTAGCAGCAATGGCTTGCAATTCGGCATCATTGTGCGCAATTCCGCCACCAGTACCGCCCATCGTAAAAGCGGGCCGTACAATCACGGGAAATCCTGTTTGATCTGCAAAATTTAACGCTTCTTCAACAGTGGTGGCTACAGCAGAATCCGGGACAGGCTCTTTTAATTGTTGCATCAGGGTTCGAAATTTTTCCCGATCTTCAGCTTGATCAATCGCGCTTAATTTGGTACCCAATAATTCAATATTCAATTCTGACAGAATTCCCGAATGGGCTAATTCCATTGCCATATTCAACCCTTGCTGTCCGCCTAATGTGGGTAAAATCGCTTGGGGTAATTCCTTCCGTAAAATTTGGGCTACAAATTGTAAAGTCAATGGTTCAATGTAAACACGATCGGCAATTTCTTTATCGGTCATAATCGTAGCTGGATTGGAATTCACCAGAACTACTTGATAACCTAATTCTTTCAAAGCCAAACAAGCTTGGGTACCGGAATAATCAAATTCTGCCGCTTGGCCAATAACAATCGGACCTGAACCAATAACCATTATTTTTTGAATATCTGTACGTTGCGGCATTAATTTGTCTTCCTTTCTGCTTGTTTGGCCATTAATTGCATAAAATGATCAAATAAAAATTGCGTGTCGTGCGGCCCGGGAGCAGCATCAGGATGATATTGCACAGAAAAGGCCGGAAATTGTTGATGTTGTAACCCCTCCACCGTGTGATCATGTATTTCTTCTTGCGTTACCGTTAAATTGGTCTGCTTGAGCGATTCTCGGTCAACGGCATAGCCGTGGTTTTGGGCTGTAAAATAAATACGGCCGCTTAATAAATCGCGAACCGGATGATTAAATCCCCGATGTCCGAACTTCAATTTAAATGTATCGGCCCCATTGGCTAGTGCAAATAACTGATGTCCTAAACAAATACCAAATAGAGGTATTTTTGTTTGTATGGTTTGAATCATGGCAAGCGCGGCGGGCACATCCTTGGGATCGCCGGGACCATTACTTAATAAAACACCGTCCGGATTTAATGCTAATACTTGCTGCGCGGTAGCCGTGGCAGGTAACACGGTAAAATTACAATGACGTTGTGATAATTCGCGTAAAATTGAATATTTTAAACCAAAATCAATAACCACGACTTTATGGCCGGTATCAGGACCTGGATAAGGATTTTTCGTTGAACTGCTCCAAACTGGATGACGATCGGGCGTTTGTTGTTGTAATTGCGCGACGGTATCTGTCGTAATTTGATCGACCAAAGCCGCTTTTAAAGCTCCTTTTTGCCGAATATGACGTGTGACGGCGCGCGTATCGATGCCTTGAATGCCGGGAATATTGTGGTCAGTTAAGTATTGATCTAGCGTGCGATCTTGTCGCCAATTACTGGGACATCTGGCTAATTCATGCACTACGACACCTGCACAAGTCGGCTGAATTGATTCATCGTCATCACGATTAATGCCGTAATTGCCAATTAACGGATAAGTAAACATTAAAATTTCTCCATTATAAGATTGATCTGTAATGGATTCTTGATAGCCCGACATGCCGGTATTAAACACTAATTCCCCTACAGCACTACATTGGGCGCCGAAAGCGTCACCGGGATAAATCGTACCATCTTCTAAAACCAAATAACGCTGCATCACTTTGCCTCCTGTTGATAAACCCACTGTCCGTGAACCATTGTTGCTTTAATTTGTGCTGCAACCTTCCTTCCAATAAAAGGTGAATTTTTGCCTTTGGATAACATGTTTGCCGCAGTAATCGTCGTCCAATGATTTAAATCCACTACTGTCAAATCCGCCGGGGCACCGATGGCTATGCGCCCCGCTTGTGTTAAATGAAAAATCCGGGCCGGTTGGGTACTCATCCAATTAACTAACTGCGCTAAAGAACATAAATTGGATTGAACCAAAGAGGTGTATAACACTGCAAAACTAGTCTCCAGTCCAGTAATACCAAATGCCGCTGTAAGCATCGATCCCTGTTTATCAAGTTTTGTATGCGGAGCATGATCCGTAGCAATGCAATCAATAGTACCATCCAATAAACCGCTCAAAAGGGCCTGTCGATCGGCCAAGGTACGTAAGGGTGGATTCATTTTGAACAACGGATTATCCGTAGTAATCATTGATTCGTCTAATAATAAATGATGGGGCGTGACCTCCGCCGTAACATTGACACCACGCTTTTTAGCTGCCCGAACTAATTCCACACTCGCGGCCGTTGATAAATGACAGGCATGATAATGCACCCCTGTTGCGGCAGCCAATTCTAAATCCCGTGCCAATTGCGCAGTTTCACTGACAGCCGGAATGCCTGGCAAATGCAGCTTTTGCGCTGATAATCCGGCATTCATTACGCCTCCGTGCGCTAAACTGTCGTCTTCAATATGTGCTGCAATCGGCAAATGCACTTGAGCGGCCGCTTGCATCGCCTGATACATTGTCGCGGCTGTTTGAACTCCGGATCCGTCATTACTAAAGCCGCAAGCACCAACTTGTTTTAAGGCTTTAAAATCCACTAATTCGTTGCCTGTCCGTTGACGAGTAATGCTGGCATATTGCTGAATATGGATGCACCCTTTTTGCTGATTTAACTGCTGCATTTGCAACCAGCGTTGCGGGGTATCCGGAACGGGCTGGACATTAGGCATCGAAAAGACCGTCGTATATCCCCCATGGGCGGCGGCCAAGCTACCCGTAGCAATAGTTTCTTTATCGGTATAGCCCGGCTCACGGAAATGTACATGCACATCTACAAATCCAGGTAAAATGACTTGTCCTGCTATCGATACGACTTGGTTTTGGGAAGCCGGTATTTCCGGGGAAATATCTTGAATCATCCCGGCATCAATTAACACATCGGCTCGTTGTAATTGTCCTGCTATTAAAACATAGCCGTTTTTTAATACTGTTTTCACCAAATTAATTCCTCCAATTGAGGAGCTGCTAGCAGCTGTTGACTTTGTAAAATCTTGGCTAAAATCGCCATCCGCATGTACATCCCATTGTGCATTTGTTGAAAAATCCGAGATTGTGGGGCTTCCACCAATGCAGAATTGATTTCTACTCCGCGATTAACTGGTGCTGGATGCATAATAATCGCTTGCGGTGGTAATAAAGCTAGCCGTTGCGGGGTCAGACCATAGCGTTGATAATATTGTTCTTCTTGAAAATTCGTTTCCGTGGCCGTACTTAACCGTTCATGCTGGACGCGCAGCAGCATTAAAACGTCCACTTGGGGCAATAATTGATCGATATCGGCGACATAAGTCCCTAGGGGCGCTAAATCCTGCAAAAACCACTGTGGCGGACCACCAAAGAACAACTTTGCCCCTAAACTGTGCAATAATTGAGCATCAGAGCGAGCCACACGCGAATGTGCCAAGTCCCCGACGATGGCGACGCGCAAGTCGGCAAAGTGTCCAAATTCCTCAAAAATTGTTAGCATATCCAATAATGATTGCGAGGGATGTTGTCCACTGCCGTCACCCGCATTGACAATACTTAAATCTAACTGGGCTTGTAATAATTTTTGATAATACTCATTTTGTGAATGACGAATCACGGCAATATTGACGCCAATGGCTTGAATTGTTTTCAAAGTATCTAATAAGCTCTCGCCTTTGGTCACCGAACTGGTGTCTGCTACAAAACTTAAGACTTCAATCCCCAATCGCCGCTCGGCCATTTCAAAACTGGTATGAGTCCGCGTACTATTTTCAAAAAACAGATTCATTGCATACGCCGGATGGACCAATTGAATCTGTGCTCCTTGTTTAAAAGCCTGCGCTAACTGCACATAATGCGATACAGCGGCCGGTGTTAATTGTTCTACGCTGACTAAATCATGCATCATTGCGATATGCCCCTTTTCCAATCCACAAAAAAACATCTAGCGATCTTGCCAACTTGTTCGCAAGAACCTAGATGTTATAAGTTCATTTCCACTAGACTCGCAAACCGATTTGTTTCTCACGGAAAACAATTAATTGGTTTAGCTTTCAAATATTTAAATTATGGTCATTCTACTGGAAGTGAGCTTGTTTGTCAAATCAAGATTAAATATTTTGCTTTTTTTAAACGATATGCGTTAAAAATCGCAAGAAGTGACAGAGGATAGACATTATAACTTCTCTCTTTTCTTATTCAATTGATAGTTTTTTGCTAATACTTTTACGAATTGTACTGCTGGCGTCCAACTGTCGTCATCCCAATTAATGCAGCACAAAAAAATCCACCCTCGTCCAAGAACGGGATGGATTTCACATGAGAGGTTCAACGATAAATAGGCAATCTATCATTCTTCATCAGATAGAGGAGTGGTCCATTGATAAAGTCCTCTCAACTCAGTACGGAGGTGAAGTTGGCCTCAATACTTGTTTGCTATTTTAGACGTTTTAAGAAAAAATACAAGCATTTTAGTAAATTTTAATGATTCTCCAAGAAAAAAATTATCAATAAGTTCTATATCATTTATTTAAACATAATGACAATTGATATTCCCCAAGTTGACATTACCTTGCAAAATAATTTGCACACCATCAGTATAAGTGACGGGTTCTTCGCGGGGTAAATTAAGATTGCCACCCACGAATCCCAATTGATTAACTATGGGATAGCCCGTAGGAACATAAAGTTCAATGTTACTCATCTCAGAATTAATATCAATGACTACATCATTTTCTAATTCGGTATTCTCCAAGTATAATTTGACGCCGGACATAAAGGCGCTGACTTTTACTCGGCGTAAATCGACATTTTTTAAATAGCGAACACAATTCATCAAATGCGCCTTAATATCGACTATTCCTGAATCGTGCATGAAAGAACTCGCAGTTGTACCTCGGGATTCTGCTCCTAAACCCGTAGTTTGACGACGGCCATGACGGTGACGCCACATAGGCCATTGCCAACGCCAAGGAGCTAAAAGAATCGTTAAGCCAATTTGTAAAAGGAGCGCGATACTTAGTATCACCCAAGGCGAAATGAAGCCAATTTTCAAAGTGGCAGCATTAATAATAATTAAAAAAGCTAACGAATAAACCGTCCCCGCAATAGATAAATTCACGATACTCCAAATAAAGATCACCGCTAATAAAACTGTTCCAAAGAATTGGCCGCCATCAAATTTAAGGGGAGTAAATTGACTTACAATTAGTAAAATTGCGGCGCCAATAAAAAACAACCCCCATAGGTTGGCACAAGTGCGTCTCATCTTGATTATCCTCCTTGTAATTTGGGTTTCAGCACCAGACAGAGCAGCCCGACCAAAAACATAAACTAGCCTGGAGGCCGGATATAATGCAATTAAGGTGTTAGAACAAAGTATTGTCCCGGGCATATTTCTGACAGCTTCCAAATAGTCGATTGCAATACGTTTCAACTTGGCAGACAGTTTTTGACTTATTCAAATCACCATTATTAAGTTCACTAGATTAGCTAATCCTAGGTTCTGGTACTAAACATATATTAGGAATCATAAATAAAAAATTTTGTACTAAGAACTTAGAATGCAACTGAAGAAAATAAAAGCACCACCAGCCGCTTTCACCAAGCGATATTTGTTAATAATTCTATTGTTTAATGTTCATTGGCTTACCCATGCCGCTCCAAACGCAGTTTTTTTGAATCAAATATAACTAACTTCTACGCAAGGCTCCTTTGTTTAACGTCCTTAATTATCTTTTAGTAAACCACGTTGTGTAAATCACGTCAATATTAACTATCAATGTCCGCTGATTTATTTAGTGCTATCCAAGGAAGAACACTAACAATTCCGGTCACTACGTAAAATATTGGCATCTGGATTATTTTTGTTTAAAAATAAATATTTTACTAAAAAGGTAGTTAGCGATTACCACTAAGATGTTATCAATGATTTTGACAAAAAAGCTATTTCCATGAAGATAGCCAATCCCGATAGCCACCACCACGACATCTAATAAATAACTCAAAATGCGAAAAAAGAAAAATGAGCCTAGTTCACGCCAAACACCTTGGGAACTCGTTTGATGGGAATTGAACACGAATAACTTATTAGTTACATAAGCAAAAATTACTGATAATAACCAAGCCCAAAAAGTTGCGACTTGATAGCCCACCCAATGCGTCCAAGTATATAAACTATAAAAAACTACTAAGTTAATTAAAGTCGTTAAACCGCCAAAAAAAAGATATGACCAAATAGTCCAATACGCTTTCAGCCATTTGCGTATTAATTGCATTACTTTACCTCGCTTACTGATTTTTGAATTTGTAGGCGGAATATTTCCTCGGAAATAAAGCCACTAATTGCCATTGTTTTTATTATGATGGACGGTAATAACCGGATCATCCACGGTGCCTCCATAACTACGGATTTGATTAATTAAATTTTCTAATTTTTGCAGCTGCAGCTCTTTGTCTGCGGCGTTATTATCATATGCTGTTTGTACTCGTTGTAGTTGAGTAGAATATTGTCGCATTAAGCGATCTACCAAACTACGCCGTTTGGCATCACGTTGTGCTTGAATTTGTTGCTTTTGCTGTTCGAATTTAGCTAACCGTCGATTTTCTTTTTGAGCCTGTAATTTGGCCTGCGTTAAGTTGAGCTTACTTTGAAGTTGCATGATTGTTTTATTGAACTCATTTTTAGCTGCCATGCGTTTGACATTTTCATTTTTATAGCGGATTTTTTGTAATTCCGCCACTTTGTCATCATATTGCGATAATTGGGTGAAAGGCAAACTGGTATACCGTTGTAAAGCTAATTCCACTTGCTTTTCCCGCTGCCGTTCTTGTTTTTTGGATAGATGATAAATTAACCGATAATCTAAATTATTTAAACGCATCTGATTAGCATTAATTTGGGCACTGTTAAAAGCAACATAATTTTGTTCAATGATCTGCGCTACCGTTTTTTGATTGGCATTATTACGGACAAATAAATAATCCCCTTCACGCCGGATCGTATTCGGCATCGGAAAATCAGTTTTGGCTTCTTTGAGGTAATCCACTAATAATTGTCCTTCGGCTTTAAACGTTTTGATTGGTAACTGCAATTCTTCGGCGGTTAAAGAAGTTTGGTGATCATACCCGGTCCAATTAGCAATGGTAAAGCTGGGGGTCATGCCGACAAAATAACTATCATTATTGTTATCGGTCGTTCCAGTTTTTCCAGCGACATACGGATAATTATCTAGCCGCGCTCCTTTACCGGAACCGGAATTAACCACGCTTTGCATCGCATTAATCATCATATAACTGGCATTTTTGGAATAAACTTCGGTTTTCAGATGCGTATTTTGATAAAGCCAGCGATTATTGACAGTATCGTAAATACTCCGCAAATTACTTGGTGACACAAAACGCCCTGACCGTGCAAAAGAACTATAGGCAGCTGCCATTTCGGTCGTCGTGACCCCTTTAGTAAAGCCCCCCACTGCTGTGATGGGGTTTTTGTCAGCAGGATATAATCCGGAAAATTCCATCTTGCCGAGATCATTATAAAAGGAATAGTCTTTATCGTTTGCCGCTAATTTAAAAGCAACAGTATTAATGGAATCTGCCAAAGCCGTTCGTAAAGTGACCGCTCCCCGATAGCCGGAATACCAGTTATGGACATTAGCAATCGGCCCATCAATAACTTTACTTTGCGGGAAATATCCCCGCTCAAAAGCCGGTGCGTAAGCAATAATCGGCTTAGCTGTCGATCCTGGTTGTCGAAAAGCATCAATTGCTCGATTTAACTGATCACCGTCAGTCGTCCGGCCCCCAACTAAAGCCAACACATCGCCACTACGATTATCAACGATCGTACTGGCCACTTGCGGTTCTAATTTCCCATCAGCATCGCGAGTTTGATATTTAGTGTACTGAGCTTGCACAGCAGCGACCACTTTTTGCTGCAAATCACGATTAATAGTGGTTTGAATGATAAAGCCACCCTTTAACAATTCCCCATAATACTTTTCATAAGCTTGGGTATACTGATTTTTATAGTTAGTTTTGGCTTGATCATCCGCAAACAAATACTGCATTTCAAAGCCATGTACGGCCATTAATTGCTTGACCGCGTTCGAGACTGCATAATTTAAAGCATAATCATGAGAAATATCATTATCATATTGAAAATTATGAATTTTTAAATTTAACGGTTGTTGGGAATACTTCGTAAATTGAGCCGCAGTAATCAATTTTTGCTGTTTCCAAGTATACAAAATGGTATTGCGGCGGTTCCGAGCTGTTTGCGGATGTGTGACCGGATCGTAAAGAATTTGATTATTAGGAATTCCAATTAATAGAGCAGCCTCACTATAATTCAAACGTGATTGGGGTTTGGAAAAATAATAACGGGCGGCGCTGCCAATGCCATAACACCCGTGACCCAAATACACATCATTGAGATAAAATTCTAAAATCTGCTGTTTGGTGAACTTTTTCTCTAAACTCTGGGCAACGACCATTTCTTTAATTTTTCGATGAAAATTTTGACTTTGATCTTTGAGAATCACATTTTTAACTAGTTGCTGCGTTAAAGTCGAACCACCCTGGATCTGGCGGCGCAACACCAACTGCACCATGGCTCGTAAAACTCCATAAAGATCAACACCATGATGTTGATAAAAACGACGGTCCTCACTGGCCACCATTCCTTGGCGCACAATGGGTTTAATCTTTGTAAACGAAATGTAGTTAGCTTGACTATGAGTTAACTTCTTCATGACTTTGCCTTGATTATCCTTAATTACTGTCGGTTGCTTAGGATAGAAAGTTTGCTTAGAGACTGTGTCACTGATTAAATAACCATCGGTAATATCTTTTTTGAGCGCATTAACGCCTTGGTGCAGTTTCCAGCCGCCCCAAATGAGCCCCACAAGAAGGCAAAGCCAGCCACAATATTTGATGAGTTTTCGTAGAGGGTGTTGTAAAAAATTATGCCACCAATGACGGAAGTTATTGGTCATGTTGACTCCTTAACTGACATATAAGGTAATGCCATCGTTTACCGAACTAATGAGTGATAATAAATCGCCACTACTAATGGTAATTGTATTATTTAATGTACTGCCTGCAACAATAAAGCCTAAAGTCGATCCATTATTAAAGAGAATCGCTGTTTGAAAAGCGGGATTGTTTTTGAGCCAGAAAATCGGGCGTGCCTGATTAAAATCTGTTTCTGTATTCGTTTCAGAACTTATATTAGTTGCATCAGCTACATATTGCCCAAAATTATCTTGACCTGGTTGCGTTACTATTCCCGCAGTGCTCGGCGGATTAGTCACTACTTTAGCAATTTTATAACTCCCACTAGCAATCGAACTAGCTTGGACTGCCATCGCTGCTGAAGCAGCCGTATAACGATCACCCTTGCGCTGCATTAAGGTTAAAGTTTTTTGTGCGGAGGCATAAAAAAGCACGTTGGTCGCATTAACATGGTTATTCATCAAATCCTGACTAGCTTGATCCATTGCTTTAAAACTATCTAAAATAGTAACTTTGGCCGGCGTATAACTTTGACTCAAAGGCGCATTTTTAAGAGCTGCCAGTTCTGCTTTTTCTTGGGCCCGTTTCGTCGCATCCTGATTTTTTTGTTGTTGACGAAAGGTTTTGGTTAAATCTGCCACCTGCGGTTGCCAAGTTTGTTTTAGCCGTCGATTTTTAATTAGTTTATAATAGGCATTAGCTTGAGAAACCTGTTCAAAAGACAATGTCAAGGTTTCCTGATGATAGGTGCGCAAAAGAGGACGCAAAAATTTTACTGCATCTTGCGTTTGATCATACCAAATTCGAATCTGATCTAAGTGATTTTTTTGACGCTGATAGATCGTTTGATTACGCTCTAAGAGTAAGCGATTATCAGTTTGATCTAACTTCGTGGTGTTAACTTGATTTGCATAATAAAATCGACCATCATAATAACGTCGAATAGTCTGATCGTTTTGCTGGCGATTATGGGCTAAAAATAATAATCGCGTCAGGCCCTTTTGAGTCCGCTGATTAAAAACTAATGCCCAGCGATCTTTTTGGGACCAATTTTGTAAGTGTTGGATACGCGTTAGTTGCGCATTAGTTATCAGGGCTCCTTGTTGCTTGTTTTGATATTGCGAATTGATAAATTTTTGCGTGGCTACATTCGCGCTCACATGTACCACACTACCCACCAGCAAAAAAATTGCAATAATCACTATGGTGTAGGCACTGCGTCTTAAAATAAGGATAAACCGGTTCTTGAGTTTCATTAGGACTAATCCTCTTTAATTATTTCCCGTTGTTATTACAACTATTATATAATACAAAATCTGCGAGGTAGAATATGAAACTTTCCCGAAAACCTAGGGGCTGTTTAATAACGTTAATTATTATAGTCTTTGTCCTGCTAACTTGCTATGTAAACCGGCAACCAATCCTGACCGCCACTGCCAATTGGTTGACGGCCCGTACTTTGCCCTTTGACTTATTAGTCAATCCCAAAACGGTGAAGCATAATATACAACCCCCAACTGTCACATTGAAGGAACAGCCAACAACACACTATCAAACCTTGATGAATCAATTAAACAACCTTAATGAAACAGTTAATCCTAAAACCAACCGGCTTACTTTTTTAAATGCGCAACAAAATCGACAATTAGCCCACCGGGTTGAAAAAAAGCCCCATCGCTATTTATATAGTGTAACACCGATTTTAATTGGCCGAGATCAGCACGATCCTTATGTGGTAGTGAGTGCTAACCGTTACGATGATACTCGTCAAATTGTCAGTTACCGTTATCGGCTCATCTATCGGCATCACCAATTCACAAAAGCCACCTACTTAACCCAAACCAAAAACAATAAGCCCCCCAAATTTATTGGTTTTACTAAACATCTGGGCAATTCCGGCATTAGCACAGTGAGTGGTTATTTAGAACGGATGAACCTGAGTATTGCTAGTGCGGGACTGAACAATCAAGAAGCCGCACCTTTGGCCAAATATCAGCAGCTAGCCCAAAACATTGGCCTAGATTCGGCTAGTGGCGCAGCTTTCAAGCAATATGCGCTTAATTTAATGGGTGATCAAAAAAATAGCGCTGTTTCCGCTTATGAAATCACCGATGTTCCACGTGAAACAAATTTTATTATCACCCAAATTAATCGCCAAAAGAAACTAACTTATACTTTGACTTTCGATCGTAATACTAATCATTTTATCCGTTTCCGTAATGGTATTCACTCCCAAGCCACCACTGCTTAAAAAAAAGAGCTACTTGCCCGATCAGCAAGTAACTTCTTTTTTTTAATGCCACGCATCATCTAAAACAATCGTTTCCGCACGGTTGGGACCTACAGAAACACTTAATATATTCAATCCTGTTAATTCCTGGACTTTCGCCACATAATCACGGGCAGCCTGCGGCCAAGCTTGCATATCGGTAACTCCCCGGATATCTTCTTGCCAGCCCGGTAAGGTCTCATAAACAGGCTGACATTGATCTAAAATTTTTAAACTAGCGGGATATTCATCAATAATTTGACCATTAGGCAATTGATAGCCCCGACAAATCTTGACTTCTGATAAACCACTTAACACATCAATACAGTTTAATGCTAAATCACTAACCCCGGCTACGCGTTGAGCATGTTGCAAAACTACTGCATCCAACCAGCCTATCCGACGGGGACGTTTTGTAACTACGCCATATTCATGACCGGCATCCCGAATAAAATCTCCGGTAGCATCTGTTAACTCAGTAGGAAATGGACCATCGCCAACCCGCGAAGTATAAGCTTTAGCTACCCCGACAACTCGTTGGATTTGAGTAGGTCCCACACCCACCCCGGCGGTGTAGCCACCAGCAGGATTAGACGAAGTCACAAACGGATAAGTTCCATGATCAATGTCCAACATAATTCCTTGGGCACCTTCAAACAAAACATTTTTGCCAGCAGCTAATTGGTCATTTAAAAGTTTTGCTGTATCCACTACATAAGGCTTTAATTCTTGTCCATATTGATAATACTCTTCAAACAGATCATCAAAGTCTAGCGGCGTGCTGTGATAGACTGCGGTGAACTGGCGATTCTTCAGTTCCAAATTAGCTTTTAATTTAGCAGCAAAAGTATCTTTTTCTAATAAGTCAGCCATGCGAATTCCCACGCGCGCAGCTTTATCCATATAAGCTGGACCGATCCCGCGATTTGTCGTGCCAATCTTCGCACTGCCTTTACTTTGCTCTTGTAATCCATCCAATTTAATATGATAAGGCAAAATTAAGTGAGCCCGATTGGAAATTTTAAAATTAGCGAAACTCAAACCTTGTGCTTTTAAATTAGTAATTTCTTCAACTAAAGACTTAGGATTCACTACCACGCCATTGCCAATTAGGGTTAATTTATCTGAATATAAAATACCGGAAGGAACTAAACGCATTTTATACTCCCGATCTTTTACTTCAATCGTATGTCCGGCATTGTCACCACCTTGATAACGTGCCACAACATCTGTACCTTTACTTAAAAAGTCGGTAATTTTACCCTTACCTTCGTCGCCCCATTGCATTCCAACTACAACAACACCCGTCATTCACTAATCATCCCTTAAATTCAATTTTTCTAAGAAATCTATCTCTAGTTTAGCAATCCTCCTTCTTAATAGCAAAGCCCAAAATAATCTCTGCTGCTCAGAACATATCTGCTTAACTAGTTGGTTCCGGTAAAGGTGATAGCGCCGCAAATTTATTATAGGATTTGACAAATAATAATTTAACGGTGCCCCGCGGACCTGAGCGATTTTTTCCGATAATCACTTCTACTTCTCCTACATTTTGATCCTGATCATTGGCAGGTTCCTCACTGTCACTGGCTTCATTATTGTAATAATCTTCGCGATACAAAAAGGCTACCACATCCGCATCTTGTTCAATGGAGCCGGATTCACGAATATCTGATAAAACCGGACGCTTATCTTGGCGTTGTTCTACTCCCCGCGATAACTGCGACAAAGCAATCACAGGAACATGCAATTCTTTGGCGAGTTTTTTTAACTGCCGCGAAATGGTTGATACTTCTTGCTGGCGATTTTCTTGACCGCTGCCTTCAATTAATTGCAAATAATCCACGATGACCAGCCCGAGATTGCCGGTTTCCTTGGCTAAACGTCGGCATTGCGCCCGAATTTCGGCCATTTTAATCCCCGGAGTATCGTCAATATAGATAGAAGTTTTAGACAAAATGCCCATGGCCACAATTAAATTTTGCCACTCTTCTTCGTTTAAATTCCCCGTCCGTAAATGATTCGCATCGACATTGCCTTTTGCACACAGTAAACGACTTGCTAATTGCTCTGCTCCCATTTCTAAACTAAAGATCGCTACTGTGGTCGGATTATGAATGGCCACATTTTCAGCTACATTGAGCGCAAAAGCCGTTTTGCCGACACCAGGTCGCGCCGCTAAAATAATTAATTCATCTGCATGCAACCCCGCTGTCACTTGATCCAGTTCGGGATAACCAGTCTCTAAACCAGTCACGGTTGAGTCTTCTTGGGCTAACCGATCAATATTTTCAATTGTCGTATTTAAAACTTCGGCAATCTTTTGAAAGCCACTATGATTTTGATCCTCACCAACATTCATAATAGCGCGTTCCGCAGCATCTAAAACCGCGCTCACATCCCCATCAGGGGCGTCATAGCCTTGCTTGACAATGTCGGTAGCGGTATTAATCAAACGCCGTAACAGTGCTTTTTCTGCGACAATTTGCGCATAATAAACGATATTAGCCGCTGTCGGTACCGCGGTGGCTAATTCGCCTAAATAACTGACACCGCCAATATCATCTAACTGGTTTTTATCAGTCAGGATATTTTTGACGGTGACTACATCAATTGCTGTATCTTGTTCATTTAATTCTATCATGGCACTAAAGATTAATTGATGGGCATGCTGGTAAAAGGCTTTTGGAACCAAATATTCCATGGCTTCTACGATTGTCGTGGGACGTAACAGAATCGACCCTAAAACAGCTTGTTCCGCTTCCTTATTATTCGGTGGTATGCGCTGAATAACCTCATTATTCATCCTAGTATCCTCCAACCAATTACGCTACTGACCATTCTAACATCATTAATTTGAGAACAATAAAAAAAACAGCCCTTCCGCTATTTTTTTAATATATACTAAAAACTTGTGCTTTTAAAGTCCCATTATTTTGGCAAAAAGCGGTACAACTAAATTATCGACCAAGCCGATAATCACTACCGCAACTGCGGCCATGGCCCCTTGTACGGAACCTAATTTTAAAGCAAAGGCGGAGCCTACTGTATGTCCGGCCGTACCTAAGCCTAACCCCGTTCCTAACGGATCTTTACTTAATTGGAACCATTTCACAAATTGATTGCCCAAAGCATAAATCAAAACGGCATTTAAAATGCAGGCCATTGCCGTGACCGCGGCATTACCCCCGACAGCCGTGGATAACGGTAAGGCAATCGCCGTGGTGGCTGATTGACTCAACATCGAAGCTACCCCTACACGACTTAAACCGATGAATTTAGCCAGACCCGTAATAATAAAGAGTGAAACCAGCGTTCCAATTAATAGACTAAATAAAATAATAGCCCAATTCTGCTTGATCACATCATTACGTTGATACAGCGGCACGGCAAACGCGATCGTGGCCGGCGTTAAAAACCAAAAAATCAAATCTCCCCCCGGTTTATAAGCCTTAGTATAAAAGGCTGCCGGGCTCATATTGAAGCCATGGGCCATTACAACCAACACTAAAATGCCGGTTACCATGGCAAAAAAGAGGGGTTGAAATAAGAAAAAGCCCTTGGATATTTTAAAAAGACCTTGCCCGATGATAAATAAAACTAACGATAAGGCGACGCCAAACAGTGGATTCGTTAAGTATGCCATCATTATTGCAGACCTCCATTTTGTTGTTTCCAAGTGACCGATTTAACAGGTTTTGCTGGTGCCTGCAATTTGGATTTCAACCACAATAAAGCCCGCGCAGTATAAGCTGTCACTACTAAAAGAATAATCGTCGACAAAATAATAACAAAGACTAATTTTAAACCTTCCGTTTGCATGATTTTTAAATTAGCCGTTAAAGAAATGCCGGAAGGTACAAACAAAAAAGCAATTAGGCCAATTAATGTGTTGGCTAAGGAATCCACCCACTCAATTTTAATAATGCGACAAGTTAACAAGAGATACAATAACACTAACCCAATCACCGGCGTGGGGATCGGAAAAGCTGGTGGCAAAGTTTGCGAAATCAGCTGTGCAACAAAAAGAATTACAGCATAAATCATCATTTGAAATAGTATCGGTGCGGATTTTTTATCAGTTTGTGGTGTTTTCATCTCATTTATTCCTCTTCTTTCTCTGAATACGCTTTTAGCATAAAAGAAAAGTTGAGAAATATTCCCACCAGTCGCTGAATTACTTAAAATGGAAGCTGAAGTGCTTAAAATCGTCCTTTAAAAAAGCCCCTGCTGTCTGTTTTTAAAGTCCCAGCCGTTGATTTAATTGGGCTTGATAGGATCGGCCGACGGGGATTTTTAGATGATTGCTCATGATTAATAACACCGTTTGATTAAACCAGGGTTGAACCTCAACAATCTCTTCCAAATTGATTAAAGCACTGCGATGCACCTGCATAAACTGCGGATAATTGATTAATTGCTGCTTGAGCCAATGCAAAGTTTTTTTGGTTTGATAGCTCTTTTGCGGCACCGCAATCGTTAAATTACCATTGTTAACCGTTGCAGCAATAATTGTCTGCTTCTTGACCACCACACTGCGATCACTTAATTCAATACTTAATAAATCGGAATGCGTCGTGGTCGCCACTAGTTGTAATTTTAAAAAGGCTAAGGCTTTCAGTAAAGCTTGATCCACCCGCGCTTGTTCGAAGGGTTTCAAAATATAATCGACAGCATCAACATTAAAGGCCTCTAACGCATATTGATCATAAGCGGTAGCAAAAATAATCGCTGGCGTATAGGCTAATTGCTGTAATTGGTGCGCCAGTTCAAAACCGCATTCTTCATTTAAAGAAATGTCTAAAAAAATAATTTCACTTTTTTTCTGCAGCAATAATTCCAAGGCCTGTTTGATGCTGGCACTTTGTTCTAATTGGACATGTTGATTCGCTAACGCGGAACTCCGTTCGATTAAGTACTGTAATTCTGAGCGTGCCAACGGTTCATCATCCACGATGAGAATCTGCATAGGGTTGGGCCTCCTTCACAATTTGAATGGGACAAACGATGGTAAACGTACTACCCGCAGAATTGGATTGCACTTGTAAGGTACTTTGATTGCCATAAAGATTACGTAAACGGCAATTTAAATTATACAAAGCCGTCCCTGTCCCGTTTGTTTCATTAATAGGCTGCTGGCCCAATTGTTGACATAACTGTGCGTCCATTCCGCAACCATCATCTTGTACTTGAATCTGGACTTGATTATCCGCTACGGGCCGTGCCGAAATTTTAATATGACCCGGTTGGTTCGTTTTTTTAAAAGCATGCTTAATCGCATTTTCCACGAAGATCTGTAGACAAAATGAGGGCACCAAGACTTGATCATTGATTTGCAGATCATAAGTTAAAATAAATCTGTTTGGAAAGCGCAACTCCTCAATATCCATATAAGCATCCACATGTTGTTTTTCTGCTTGCAAAGTAATTTGGGTCGCTTGCCCATTTTGTAAACTCGAGCGAAAGAAAATACTCAGTTGCATTAAAGCGTGACGAGCTTTATCCGGATTAATCCGGATCAGCGCTAAGATGGTATTAATCGCATTGAAAAAGAAATGGGGATTAATTTGAACTTGTAATTCTTTAATTTGGGCCTCCGTGACCAGACTAGCTTGCTCTTCTGCCAACCCCATCGCTAACTGACCCGAGAAAATATTTTGCAGTCCCGTGACGAGATTTTCTTCCACCACCGTGAGCTTGCGGGCATCGGTAAAGTAGACCTTTAAAGCCCCCATGGTTTGATGATTGACTTCCAGCGGGACCACCATCGCCGCTGCTAAAGGACAATGAGGTTGAGGGCAACCAATGGCCGTGGCTGAATAAACGATGCGCCGTTGACCTGTAGTAATCACTGACTTGGATAAATCGGTTAAAATCGGTTCTCCGGCAATATGATGGTCACTGCCTGCACCAACATGTGCTAAGACATTTACCTGATCTGTTAAACCTACTGCATCAAAATTAGTGTAGTTTTTGATGATTTTACATACATGATGCGCGGAATCCATATCTAAGCCTTGGCGAAAGTAAGGCAAAGTTTTATTAGCCAATTCTAAAACATCTTTGGTTTGAACTGCCCGTAATTGCTGTTCATTGGACATGTAAGTTTTTAAAATTTCGACAAATAAAAAAGTTCCAATGGTATTTAAAATCACCATCGGCCAAAAAATCAAACGTACTAAGGCAAAACCGCGAAATAGGTCAATAAAACCCATTTGAATCAAGTCCGCAGTGATCCCTAATAAAATCACCCACCCATTAGAGGGATATAAATTGCCCTGCTTTACATGATCGCTGATTTTACCAATCACTAAGCCAATAATAATCGAACTAAAAATATAAAAATAGTCCGAAAAATTACTGAAAAGAACCCGGTGCAATCCTCCAACAAGGCCGACTATCATCCCCACATAAGGTCCGGCAGTCAAGCTGGCTGTTGTAATAACTAAGGTACGCGTATTCGCAATGGAATCCGCCTGGGTCAAACTAGTAATTAATGCCGGCATAAAGACTTCATGCGAATTAGTAATTTCGACACCCGTGAGATTAGCTAAAATAACAAAGAGCGAAAAAATGATTGTGAGCCAGATTTGTGATTTTTTGGTGCGCTGCTTAATTAAATTCCGGAAAAAGCGCATATTGACCAGCAAAAAAGCCAAAATCATAATAAGTCCTAAACGCTCAGTCAATAAAATTAATAGATTAAACATGCATCTACTCCATCGGCCACCGCTGTTCTATTTTTCCAGCAAGCAGTAATCCATTTCAATTCTACAAAAAAAGTTGAAATCTATCATTTAGATAGCTTTCAACTTGAGGAAGCCCAGTGTTTTATTTTTCACGCACGTGAACTCGAATGGTAGCTTCCACTCCGGGATATAACTTCACCGGAATATTAAAGTAGCCTAAAGTTTTCAACGGCTCCGGTAAGACAATCTTGCGCTTGTCTACATCAATTTGGTATTGCTGCGATAACGCCTGAGCAATCTGTTTACTAGGAATAGAGCCAAACAAACGACTATCGGTTCCCGCCTTGGAGACTAATTCCACCACTGTTTCATCTTTTTCGAGAAAGTTCTTAATCATTTGTGCTTGAGCGAATTCTTCATCTTTCATCCGTTGTTCTGCTTTTTGCTGAGCTTTCAAACTGCTCATGGCTGCCGGTGTAGCAGCTTTGGCTTTGCCGTTTTTAATTAAATAATTCTGTGCATAACCATCCGCCACTTCTTTAATTTCACCACGTTGACCTTTACCACGAACATCTTGAGTAAAAATTACACGCATTGGGAACCTCCTTTGAATCTTAATAACTGTTATTTCTTATCTTCCACTTTTTTTTGAATAATTGCAATTAATTTTTGGTGTACCTGGGCAATAGTCGCGCCGGAAATTTGGGTAGCGGCATTAGACAAATGACCACCGCCGCCCATTTCTTCCATAATTAACTGGACATTGAAATTACCGAGACTGCGCGCCGAAATGCGCACTAGATCTTCTTGCGATTTTGTTATGACAAACGAGGCTTCAATGTGCGACAACGATAATAAAGTATCTGCCGCCTGGGCTGCCACCACGGGATCATAGATCTGTTGTTCGGCACCAGCACAAATCGCAATATGCGGTGTCAACATTTCTACGGCGGCAATTAACTGGTTCCGTTGCAAATAAGAATCAATATTTTCTTTGAGCAAATTTTGAATTTCTGTGCCGTCAGCACCCATGGAACGTAAATAACTAGCCGCATCAAATGTTCGCGTTCCTGCCCGCATAGTAAACGAATGTGTATCCACGCTAATTCCGGCTAATAATGCCGTGGCTTCTAATTTAGAAAGCGACTGTTTACTTTGCGGTTGATATTCTAACATTTCGGTTACTAATTCACTAGCCGACGACGCATACGGTTCGATATAGGCCAAGATGGGATTAGCCGGAAATTCTTCTCCCCGGCGGTGATGATCAATAATTACGATGCGGTCCGCTAAGCGTTTACATAATTTGGGACTCATCGACAAGGAAGGCTTAGAAACATCAACCAAAACTAACATATCATGCTCCCCAGCTTTTTCTAAAGCCTGCTGCGGTGTCAAAACATCGTCCTTGAGATTCTCATCTGCGGCAATTAAGTTTAACAACCGCTGAATATCAGTATGCACATGTGTCGGATCAATAACGATCGAACAGGGTTTATCATTCATTTGTGCAATGCGATGAATGCCTAAACAAGCCCCTAAAGAATCCATATCGGCATTTTGATGACCCATAACATAAAGTTGATCCACGTGATGAAATAATTCCCGTAAAGCTTGACTAATCATTCGTGCCCGCACTCGGGTTCGTTTTTCCATGGGGTTGGTATTACCACCATAAAAATGTGCCGGTGCTTCGCCTTTCCGTACCACGACTTGATCACCGCCCCGGCCTAAAGCTAAATCTAAATTCTTTTGGGATTCGCTGGCAATTTGGGCCAAGTTAGCTTGACCATAGGCAAATCCGATACTTAAAGTTAACGGAAAATTTTGCTGGGAAGTATCTTGACGCACGGTATCTAGAATTTTAAAACCTTCTGCTTCAATCTGTTGTAAATTTTTCACATAGGCAACTGCCAAAAAACGATCATCATTCACACGTTTAATAAACATCTGATGCAAATTCGCCCAATCGTTTAATTTATTGGTCAAATAATTATTTAAATTGGAACGATCCCGATCCGCCATGGTCTGGGTCAATTCATCGTAATTATCTAAAAAAATTTGTCCAATTGCGATTCGGCCATCTTCATATTGCTGTTGCATTTGCAGATAAGTTGTAATATCCAACAAATAAATTACCCGTAAGTTGGTCTGGATAAACGCTTGAAAATGGGCACCTTTAATCGTAATGACTTGTTGATCAGTCTGCTTAGGTGGCGCTTGGGTCAACTTGGTTAATTGCGAATTAATTTTAGTCAAACTAATGCCAATTAAATCTTCTTTACCAAAATAATTCTGTAACTTAGGATTAATCCATTCAATTGTCCGGGCTTCATCATCGCGATACAACAAAATCCCGATGGGAATATTAATTAGGGCCTCTTGTTGACCGCGATCTGCACGAAAAGATAAATCATACAAATATTTATTGGTTTGTTGAATTAAACTGCGAAAAGAATAATAAGCTAACCCGGTAAAAGCCGCCAACACTACAAAACTCAGGCCTGCGAATAAAGCATTAGAAAACAATTGCAGCAAAATTAACAGCAAAGCCAGCCCTAGAATGACTCCTAAACCGATTTTTAATGGTAAATCAATTGATAATAGACTATTAGTGGTAAATGTATTCTTTTTTTTATCCATACTATCCTCTTTAAAGCTACTTATTTTTATTTTAACATTTACCCCCCGCAATAAAAAGAAAAGCCTGCCAAATGGCAGGCTTAGTCAATTCAGATAGATTAATCTTCTGCTACAAACGGTAATAATCCCATAATTCGAGCCCGTTTAATAGCAACTGTTAACCGACGTTGGTTTTTAGCGCTAGTTCCAGTAACTCGCCGCGGTAAAATTTTGCCGCGTTCCGAAATAAATCGCTTCAACAAATCAACATCTTTATAGTCAATATATTCAATGTGGTTGGCAGCAATAAAATCAACTTTCCGCCGCCGCCGGCCGCCTCGCCGTTGTTGAGCCATTCTGATCGCTTCCTTCCTCTTACTTATTATTGTTACATTTTAAAATGGTAGATCATCATCAGAGATATTAATCGGTTCCGTATTATCGGCAAAAGGATCTTCCTCTGGTTTCGAATCATTCGTGGTAGGGTTGGAATTATTCGCGGTGGAAGAAGAATTAGGATTAGCAGCCTGAGGATTAGTAGAATTATTTGCATTAGCGGACTTGGGTTCTAGTAAGGCAAAATTGTCGACAACAACTTCAGTAACGTATACCCGCTGTCCTTGTTGATTTTCATAATTACGAGTTTGAATCCGGCCATCAATCCCAACTAACGAGCCCTTATGGGTGAAATTAGCAAAATTCTCCGCACTTTTCCGCCAGATTACACAGTTAATAAAATCGGCTTCCCGTTCACCATTACTGTTGGTAAACTGACGATCCACGGCAATTGTAAAGTTGCCGACCGCGGTTCCGCCAGCAGTATAGCGTAAATCAACGTCACGCGTGAGCCGGCCAACTAAGACACTGCGATTAATCATATTTCCTATCTCCCTTTTAAATGTTTCACATGAAACAATTAATCTTCACGTTTGATAATCATATGACGAAGAATGTTCTCTTCGATTTTAGCCAACCGATCAAATTCATTAATAGCACTTTGGTTCTCAGCATTCACATTAACTACATGATAAACGCCTTCATTGTAACCATTAATTTCATAGGCAAAACGCCGTTTTTGCCAGTCTTTGGAATCCAGCACTTGGGCACTATTATCCTTCAAAATTTGATCAAATCGATCAATCAAAGCTTTTTTATCATCTTCGGAAATATCCGGTTTAATGATGTAAGTGATTTCGTAATGTGTTTGAGCCATGATTGCTCACCTCCTTTTGGACTGATGGGAATTAACAATTAATTCCAAGGAGTATTTAACTAATCTATAGTCTAATACCCACAGCTTAGTAGTTTATCATCATTTACCAATAAATTCCACTAAAAAAACTTTGGTTGCATTTTAAATTTCAAACGCTATTTAAAATTACGCCAAAGTTTGTAAAATTATTAATATTTTGTAGTATTGTCGGTAGCACTATCGCTTTCCGGTTCGACTTTGGCCATGGTAGAAACAATCGCATCATCATTGGTCTTCATCAGCCGAACTCCTAAAGTGGACCGTCCGGTTTGCGAAACATCACTGACTGCAAACCGAATTAAAACTCCTTTATCGGTGATAATCATAATATCTTCTTGACCTTCTACCGTCGTAATCCCAGCCAAAGGTCCATTTTTAGCGGTAATATTAGATGTTTTAATCCCCTTGCCGCCGCGACCTTTAATCGGATACTCGGCTGCTGGCGTTCGTTTGCCATAACCTTTTTCTGAAATCACTAAGACTTCACTATTCGGTTTCAAAATCGCCGAACCTACGACAAAATCCTGCTCGCGTAATCGGATGCCACGCACCCCGGCAGCAGTGCGACCCATCTGCCGCACAGTGGTTTCTGCAAACGTGACCGCATAACCTAAATGAGTCCCGATAAGAATATTTTGCTGGCCATTGGTCAACATCACATTATCCAAAGAATCTTGGTCTTTAAGCGTGATGGCGCGTAAACCATTTTTGCGAATATTCTGAAATTCACTAATGGCCGTACGTTTCACGGTACCCTGCTTTGTCACAAAGAATAAAAATTGCTGCTCACTGCGGGATTCATCTTCTTGTTGTGGCAAATGTACAACTGCTTGTACGCGTTCTTTGGTGTCAATCCCCAGTAAATTAATAATCGGGATCCCTTTAGCATTACGACTATATTCTGGAATTTCATAACCTTTGGAACGATAAATTTTGCCGGTATTGGTAAAGAACAAAAGCGTGTCGTGGGTGGAGGTATAAATTAAACGCTCAATAAAATCATCATCGTTTACCCCCATTCCCCGAATACCACGGCCACCTCGATTTTGGACTTTGAAATCACTCGCTGGCAACCGCTTAATATAGCCATTGTGAGTTAAGACGATGAGCACATTTTCCTGTGCAATTAAATCTTCATCTTCTAAACTGAGAACTTCACCTACTAATAATTCCGTGCGGCGTTGGTCCCCATATTTTTTTTGAATTTCTAATAATTCTTCATAAATAATTTGATCGATTCGTTCTTGATGATCTAAAATATCGCGATAATCGGCAATTTTTGCCATTAAATCTTGATATTCAGCCTCAATTTTATCGCGTTCCAAGCCCGTCAATCGTACCAAACGCATATCTAAGATCGCTTGAGCTTGTTTATCCGACAGTTGATAACGGGTGATTAACGTACTTTTGGCAATCTCTGCGGTCTTCGAAGTGCGAATAATTTGAATCACTGCATCAATATGATCCAAGGCCACACGCAGTCCTTCTAAAATGTGGGCTCGCGCTAAAGCTTTGTCTAATTCAAATTGGGTGCGGCGCGTAATAACTTGTTCTTGATGTTTTAAATAATATTGTAAAATTTCTTTTAAAGTTAAAACTTGGGGCGCGCCTTTAACAATGGCCACCATGTGAAACCCAAAGGAAGTTTGTAAATCCGTTAATTTATAAAGATTATTCAAAACCACGTCGGCATTGAGATCACGCCGAATATCAATGGCAATACGCATACCCGTTCGATCAGATTCATCAATCAAACTAGTAATACCTTCAATGCGATGATCATGAGCTAATTGTGCAATGCGTTTGATCAGATTAGCTTTATTCACCATATAGGGCAGCTCGGTAATTACAATTTTTTCGCGACCACTTTTGGAAGTTTCAATCTCAACTTTACCCCGCAAAGTAATATTGCCTCGGCCGGTTTCATAAGCCTGTCGGATGCCGGACTTCCCCATCACAACGCCACCGGTAGGAAAATCCGGACCAGGAATTGCCTGCATTAATTCTGCTACTGTAATCTCGGGATTTTTCATTAATAAATGAATCCCGCTAATAACCTCGCGCAAATTATGTGGTGGAATATTGGTCGTCATCCCGACCGCAATGCCCGTGGCACCATTAACTAATAGATTAGGAAAACGGGCCGGCAGCACGACGGGTTCGCGCTCGGTGCCATCATAATTATCCATAAAATCGATCGTATTTTTATTGATGTCGCGCAACATTTCCGTAGCAATTTTGCTCATGCGGGCTTCGGTATACCGCATAGCCGCGGCATGATCTCCATCTACGGAACCAAAATTTCCGTGACCATCAACTAAGACATAACGGTAACTAAATTTTTGCGCCATCCGGACCATGGAAGAATAAATAGCAGCGTCACCGTGCGGATGATATTTTCCCATGACATCACCTACAATACGTGCTGACTTTTTATAAGGTTTATCTGGTGTGACGCCTAATTCATTCATGCCGTACAAAATGCGGCGATGAACAGGCTTCAGACCATCGCGCACATCTGGCAGGGCGCGCGCTACGATGACACTCATCGCATAATCTAGGAACGAACTGCGCATTGTTTGTGTCAGATCAACTTTTTGAATTCGATGATCTTGAGTTTCACTCATTGAATTACCTCACTTTTTTGGCTTAAAAATCTAATTCTGCATATTCGGCATTGGTTTCAATAAATTTGCGTCGGGGAGCTACTTTATCCCCCATTAACATAGAAAATACCCGATCTGCATCTGCCGCATCTTCGCCAGTAACTTGATCTAATCGTCGATTTTCGGGATTCATGGTTGTTTCCCAAAGCTGATCGGCATCCATTTCACCTAAACCTTTATACCGTTGAATTACTGGCTTGGGACTTGGTTGTAAGGTGACCAAAAAATCTTTTAATTCTTCGTCGGAATCAATGTATCTGGCTAATTTTCCCTGCCGCACTTGATACAGCGGTGGTTTGGCAATATAGACAAAGCCTGCCTCTAAAATAGGCCGCATATAACGATAGATGAGGGTTAACAATAAGGTGCGAATATGCGCCCCATCAACATCCGCATCGGTCATAATAATTAATTTATGATAGCGGGCTTTCGTCACATCAAAATCTGAACCAAAGCCAGTACCCATCGCGGTAAATAAAGTCCGAATTTCATCATTAGCTAAAATCCGATCCATCGATGCTTTTTCAACATTGAGAATTTTACCTCGGATCGGCAAAATAGCTTGTGTCAACCGGGAACGTCCTTCTTTGGCCGAACCGCCGGCCGAGTCCCCTTCGACAATAAATAATTCCGAGATCTCCGGATCCTTGCTGGTATTATCAGCTAACTTTCCCGGTAAATTACTAATTTCCAGACCGGATTTTTTACGTGTTACCTCGCGGGCTCTGCGAGCAGCCACCCGCGCCCGTGAAGCCAACATCCCTTTTTCCACAATCTGTCGTGCTTGGGTAGGATGTTCCAACAAAAATTTATTGAAATGATCTGAAAAAGTGCGATCCGTCACAGTGCGGGCATCTGAATTACCTAATTTAGTTTTAGTTTGACCTTCAAATTGGGGATTAGGGTGTTTGATACTAACTACCGCCGTCATGCCTTCGCGAACATCATCGCCTGATAATTTTTCTGACTCTTTTAAAAGATTATTTTTGCGGCCATAGTCATTAATTACCCGAGTTAAAGCGGCCTTGAAGCCGGCTTCATGCGTTCCACCTTCATAGGTATGAATATTATTAGCAAAGGTCATGAGATTTGAATGGTAATCGTCTGTGTATTGCAAAGCTACTTCCACAGTAATCCCATCCTGTTTGCCTTCTACGTAGATTGGTTCGGGAAAAATAACATCTTTATTTTCATTTAAATATTCGACATAGCTTTTAATGCCGCCGACATAATGGAAAACTTCTTGATCCGCCGTAGCTTGCCGTCGATCCGTGAAAGTCAGTTTCAAGCCCTTATTTAAAAAAGCTAGTTCGCGAATCCGCGTTAATAATGTATGGTCATCGTAAACTGTAGTTTCCGTAAAAATATCCGGATCGGCTAGAAAGTGAACTTTAGTTCCATGCTCATGGGGCGAAGTAGTTCCGACTTCTTTCATCGGAGTTTTGACGTGTCCCCGTTCAAAATCCATATAATACCGATGACCATCACGACAAACTTCCACGTCTAATTCGGTGCTCAAAGCATTAACCACCGAAGCGCCGACCCCATGGAGACCACCGGAAACTTTATAACCGCCGCCGCCAAATTTACCGCCGGCATGCAACACTGTAAAAACAGTTTCCAAAGCCGGTTTGCCGGTTTTTTGTTGAATATCAACAGGAATGCCCCGTCCATCATCAGTAATAGTAATACTATTATCACTTTCGACTACGACATTAATTTCAGTGGCAAAACCTGCCAGCGCCTCATCGATGCCATTATCAATAATTTCCCAAACTAAGTGATGCAAGCCTTGAGCACTGGTGGAACCAATGTACATTCCGGGACGTTTGCGGACGGCTTCTAAACCAGATAACACTTGAATTTGACTAGCATCATATTCTTTAGCCCGTTGGGCTAAAGTCTCTTCTGACTGAGTCTGATTAGTTTCTGCTTTACTCATGCAATTCCTCCAGCTCTAATTTTAAAAATTTGTGGATTTTTAATAGTCTGCAAATCAACATTTTCCAGACTTGTAGTAGTAATAAAGGTTTGAATCCGATTTTCTAAAGTCTTTAACAATTGCGTCTGTCGGATTTGATCTAATTCGGACAATACATCATCTAATAGTAAAATTGGTGGATCGCCCACTAAATTACCAAATAGATCGATTTCCGCTAATTTCAAACTTAAAACAGCCGTTCTTTGTTGGCCTTGCGAACCATATTTTTGCAAATCATTGCCATTGACTAAAAAGCGAAAATCATCCCGTTGGGGACCAACACTCGTCGATCCGACCCAAAGATCATGTTCTTGATTAGCTTGTAGCTGATTTAAAAGTTGTTGATATATTTCTTCGACTGAAACGTTATTTTGCGTAACGCCACTTTGATATTCTAAACGTATTTGTTCTTGCTTCGCTGTAATTTCTTGATGAATGGGGCTTAAATACTTTTGGATATTTCCCAGGAAATTATTCCGGGCAGCAATTACTTCTGCTCCATAACCAGCTAATTGATCTGAAATGACCTCTAAGTAAACTCGATCATGGGCCTGTTTGCGCTTGAGTTTTTTTAAATAAGTATTTCGTTGCTTCAAAACTTGGCGGTAGCGGGAACTATTCTGTAAATAGCCATGATCAATTTGGCCTAATTCCATATCAATAAAGCGGCGGCGTAAAGCGGGACCACCTTTAATTAAATTGAGATCTTCCGGTGCAAATAAAATCACATTTAATTGTCCGACATATTCAGAGAGTCGTTTTTTTTCGATATGATTTAATGCGGCTTTTTTGCCAGCAGCACTTAAAACCAACTCTAAGCTTAAACGGGAAGCTGCTTTTTGAACTGTTGCTTGCAATTTGGCAAAATCCGTGCCCCAACGAATTAATTCTTGATTATTACTTGTGCGGTGAGAGCGCACTAAGGCCAACACATAGATGGCTTCCAGTAAATTGGTCTTTCCCTGAGCATTGGAGCCAATAAAGACATTGGTGTGTTTAGAAAAATGTAAGTCTAACTGGTGATAATTTCGAAAATTTTGCAGTTGTAAATGTTGTAAATCCATTAGCTGCTGATATTTAGACTTAACTCAGCAGTTACTGTCACTCGATCGCCAGCGTGTAATTTTTTGCCCCGTCGTTGTTCCAGTTGACCATTAACTTTAACTGGATGTTCTTGTAAAAACCATTTTGCTTGGCCGCCGGTTCCGATGCATCCCGCTTCTTTGAGCGCTTGCGTTAAAGTTATATATTCCCGACGCAATTTAATAGTTTGCTCCATCAGTCTCATTTCACATCCTTTAAACACACTTTTATACTAATTAATTATACCGTTTTTTGGATTGAGAAGCAATTACAAGCGTTTTAAGCGTTTTTAACCTATAAATGATAAAACATACTGGTATCTAAAAATATCATTGAGACCGAAAAAAAAAGTCCCTGACGGGACTTTAAAAAGTACGAATCGGAGTTATTAATTGAATAAAACTTTCAGCGTCCGTGGTAGGTTTGAGCGTAAAAGGATGCAAAGCGGAAGTAAATTCCAGACTAATTGGTGTCTCTCCAAAGGCGTTGAGCGCATCCTTTAAATAATCCGGATTAAAAGAGATGTCTAAATTATCGCCCTTAATCGCTTGTGGCTGCATGGTTTCCGCCACCGTGCCTACTTCTGGAGAATTGCCAGTTAATGTGACCTTGTTGTTGGCAGTATCAATTTCCAGCCGCACCACATTATTACGGCTCGCATGTGACAGTAAAGAAGCTCTTTCCACAGACTCTAACAAGTTTTTCGCTTCGAATTCCAATTGAGTCGTAGATTCTTGTGGAATGAGGCGATCAGTGCCTGGATAATTACCTTCTAAGAGACGTGAATAAAAGAGGGTTTGCCCAAATTCAAAAAGAATCTGATTTTCGGAAATCGAAATCGTCACTTCGGTTTCATTTTCAGTAAAACAACGCACTAATTCCATCAAACTTTTAGCCGGAACTACTAAATCAAATTCATTTTGATTTTGATTAGTGATTTCGACAATTCTTTGCGCTAATCGATGACTATCTGTAGCCACAGCTAATAATTGATCAGCTTTAATTTTTAAATGTAATCCAGTTAGAATGGGGCGCGTTTCCTGTGTGGAAGCGGCAAAGACCGTTTCACTAACTAGTTGCTTTAAAATTTCCGCCGTAATCTTTAATTGATCGCTGGTTTCGACTTCCGGTAGATGTGGATAATCACTAGCATCTAAACCATTAATTGTAAATTTGGAAATGCCGGAAGTAATTAAGACTTGATTATTATTTAAGATTTCAAAGGTAAATTGCGTTTCCGGTAGTTTCTTAATAATTTCTATGAAAAAACGTGCCGGTAAAACAATGGCTCCGGGAGAATCAATGGTTAATTCATTATCCGAATCACTTTGCGCAATAAAAGTTTGAATCGATAAATCGACATTACTCCCAGTAACGGTTAAGCCTTCGGTAGTTAAGACTAATTTCATTCCTGTCAAAATCGGGATGGTACTTTTGGTAGAAATTGCACGTTGGACATTGGAAATTTGCCGAATGAATTGATTGCGATTAATTGTGAATTTCATTGCGTGGTCTCCTCTTTATTAATTAATAAATTCTTAGTAGTAATAGTAGTAGGTCTTGTGGATCTTGTGGATTACTCATGATCTTAAGTAAAATTAACCGAAATTAACAGTGCAAAACTTGTTGATAACTGCAGTGGAAAAGTCGTTAGTTTGTTGAAACTTATCCACTGTGGAAAACTAATCTTTGAGGGCAGCTTTTAAATTAGTTAAATCATGTTGAATATTTAAATCTGATTCCAATAATTTAGCAATTTTATCGCAGGAATGTAAGACAGTTGTATGATCCTTACCACCAAATTCTTGGCCAATCTTCGGTAAAGAACTATCCGTTAATTCGCGCGATAAGTACATCGCAATTTGCCGCGGCATCACAATGTTTTTATTACGTTTATGCCCTTTGAGATCATCTAACGAAATCTTGAAATATTTGGCTACCTGATTTTGAATTTGCGGGATAGTTAAACCAGCTTGATGCTTAGATTCTTTTAAATCTTTCAGAGCTTCTGCTGCTAAGCCAATCGTGATATCAGCATTTTTCATGGTAGAAAAGGCTTGAACTCGGACTAAAGCTCCTTCCAGTTCCCGCACATTACTATCAATTTGGCTAGCAATGTAAGACAAGGCATCATCTGGAATTTCCAATTTTTCCGCAATGGCTTTTTTGCGTAAGATTGCGGTTCGAGTTTCTAAATCAGGTGCGGTGATATCCACGGATAACCCCCATTTAAAACGTGACACTAAACGTTCTTGTAATTTCGGAATTTCGTTTGGCAGCCGGTCACAAGTCAAGACAATTTGTTTTTTAGTATTGTAAAGAGTGTTAAAAGTATGGAAAAACTCTTCTTGGGTACCTTCTTTATCGGCGAAAAATTGAATATCGTCAACTAATAATAAGTCAACCGTGCGGTACTCGTTGCGAAATTCTTCTTGCGTTCGATTTTGGATAGAATTAATAAAATCATTCGCAAATGATTCACTCGAAATATATTTCACATTGGCATTCGGATTACGATCAAGCATCCGGTGACCAATGGCTTGCATTAAATGGGTCTTGCCTAAACCGACGCCACCGTATATAAAGAGCGGATTATAAGTCTCTCCCGGCTCTTCGGAGACAACTAACGCCGCGGCATGAGCCATTTGATTACCTGAACCCGTAACAAAAGAATCAAAAGTATATTTACTATTTAAATGAGCTGCCGCCAGAGGAGATTTTTGCGTGGCAGTCGGCTCCGTCGCAGCGGGGGTGTTCCTTTCTTTTTGTAAATCTGCTTCTAGTAAAATCACAGGCACAATTTCTTGGTTGCCGTATTCGTAGGCTGCTTCTACTACTTTAGTGCTGATATTGCGTTCCCAGTATTCTTTATGTAGTGAAGATGGAACGGCAATAAAAAATTTCTGGTTCTCATATTTGATGGGATGGGCACTTTCAATCCAAGTTTGATAACTGACAGGCGCAAACTCATCTTTAAATTTTGCTTGTAAAAATTCCCAAAAGGAATCTAACTCACCATTGGTAATCTCCGACAC
>NZ_KQ034038.1:5903-6721 GCF_000970795.1 Bombilactobacillus mellifer | reverse complement strand
GATGATATTAGATTAGTCGCTATGGCGACTAATGTAAAAATATCGGGCGCAAAAAACATTCTTGAATACGCCCAACTGGTGGAATACCAGATAGGAAATAAATATAAAGAAGCAGAACCGGCCTTTAATCTGGAATACATTGTTGGAGGCATTGGTTCAACTTTTCGTCGAAAGGCCTTATTGTTAGTTAAGGGATATGATTTAGATTCGGTAACAGAAGATATTTCTTTATCAATGAAAATGATCAGGGCTTTTGGTAACAAAAAAGCGCATATCAGCTATGCAGAGGATGTGTATTGCTATACACCTCCAGCACATAATTTTAAAGATTTAAAAAAGCAGCGTTTCAGATGGAAGTATGGTCGATTTAAGGCACTTGTAAAATATAAAGACCTCTTCTTTTCAACCAACTTCAAAAAATACAGCTTTGTTCTTACATGGTGGAAGTTGCCAAAGATTATTTTCTTTGAAGAATTCATGATGCTAATAGATCCCTTTATGCTGGTATTTATGGGATATCTCTTAGTGTTTTATCTCGATTTAAAAACTCTCTTAGGTGTAGTTGTGACATACTTTTTGGTTTCAATAATTGCTCGATTATCAGATCAACAATATGATTTGAAAAAATCTATAAAGATTGTTCTTAGCGCTCCTCTAACTATATTTCTTCTGTATATAATCAATTGTGCCGATTATTATTCTTTGATAAAAAGCATAGTTAAACATAAGGATATATTAACCAATTCAAATCCTTCTTCAAAGTGGGATCACATTAAAAGATAAGGGATAAAATTACGATTTTTATATCTTCCTGAGTA
>NZ_KQ034038.1:5036-5442 GCF_000970795.1 Bombilactobacillus mellifer | reverse complement strand
TTTATTGTGGGATTGTCCGAAAAAGCAGATTCAATTTAGCGCTCTTTCGCTCTTTAAAATAACAGGGAGATTAGGGAAGTAGTTCTAAAAATAAATTGATAATCTGTAGAAATGTTACTAGTCAGTTGCTACATTTTTGATTGTGGCAAGTGGTGCAAAGTGTAGACAAAAGGCTTCGCCAATTGTCAGACATTGCGACTTGAAAAGGGGGAGCCATGCTCCCCCTTTTATTCCCCTCAAAAAAATATTCAGCAATAGTATTTTAAAATTTTTATTTAAAATGTTCCCGCAATTCTGCAAGCACTTTTTTACGTTCTTCTTCACGTATTTTTTTATCATGCTCCGCTTGAGCTTTGCGCAGTTCTTCTTTCTCAGTTGTACCTAAAGGAAGCCCTTTAACTTTATC
>NZ_KQ034038.1:2767-4607 GCF_000970795.1 Bombilactobacillus mellifer | reverse complement strand
ATTTTTCTTTGTTTGTTAAATCTGCATTGTGTTTAATATTCAAAAGTTTGGACGTTTCATCGGCAGATTTACTCCGACTAAAATCATTAGAATCTTTAGCTTCCGGTTTCCAAGAAAAAGAATAACCAATTACGGGTTTGCCACGACCTTTGCCATATTTTTTATGAACGGAGAAGCCTTTAAATAACGGGCTTAACTCTTCTTTTATGGGCTTTAAGACTGATTGATTTATATTGCTATTTTTATAGCTTTTTGGGATGTCCAAAAGTTCATTGAACATTTCTTTCGAAAAATAAGCATGGCCAGTAGTTCGGTACTGTTTTAACAGTCTAAACATAGTTTTCGCATAGGTGCTCCGTAAATTTTTAAAGTCTTCTAAAGCGTATCGCACCCAACTCTCTAAATCATTTAGTAAAGGCAAGACATCTTTGTAGATTTCTATATCAACATAAGGTTCTGAACATTCCCCCATAATTTTGAATTTGGTAAACATGACAAATAATTCTCTATTTTTGCCGCTTTTACTATATTTGCTGAAGTGGAGGGACATTAATTTTTGATAAGTGCTTTGAATATCATCTTCGAAGCGCTTATTTGCTGTGGGTTTGTAATTGCTTAATTCTTTTAATTGCTCAAAAGTGAGACGAACCGTTTGATCTCCCTTATCGCGCATACGTGAAATAATCGAAAAAAACAAATTCATTTCGACAGCCGAGAATTTTCTTAAGGGAATTGTGTTTAATTCTGGATCATATTTGACAATTTCATTACTCAAAAAATGTCACCTTCTTATACATACAATTGTATAGATATAGTATATTTTAAAAAACTCTATGTAAACAGACAATTCTCTATCGATAAACAGACAATTCTCTATCGATAAACAGACAATTCTCTATCGATAAACAGACAATTCTCTATTCATAAAATTCTGTATCCCTTGGGGGAGTAAGGCTCAGAGGACCCCTAAAAGAGGTTTAAAAGAGGTTTAAAAAGAGGTATAAAAGAGGGGGGCTAAAAAAATAGCCCCCATTTTTGCGGTTAATTCGACATCGAACAATCAAAAATAGGGGTGAAACTAAGTAAAAAATCTTAAAAAAAAGGTGTGAGAGCAAAAGCTCTCACATGAAAACTTCAGTCACTACGTTCCTTGCGCCTCCCGTTGGTCGTCGCTAGTGGTTCAGAAAAGTCCCCAAAACCCTTAAGCTGCAGTTCTTAAGCCACTATGGGGCTATTAAAAAGCTCAATAGCAAAATTATTACAATCCCCGTTCTTGTTGATGGTGCTTAATAGGAGTGGAGCGCTGTTTTAGAAGTGCTAAGAGCGATTTTGATGGTTTTACTTTCTTAATTCTTTGCGCTTTCGGCTGGCTAGAAGGCTGGGACTGATTAAAAAGATCCAAAAGTGAAGTTGATTGGGTTCTTAGTCGCCTAATAATTCGCGGTATTGCGCGCTCAATTTGTTCAAGCGTCGCTCTAATTTTTGATTTTCTTGTTTGTAGGCTTCCAAAGTCCGCTTGTAATTGGACGTCACTTGTTCGAACCAAGCTTGCTCGCTGGTCTGTAGTTCGGTCACTTGTTGTTGTAATAGTTTGTTGTTCTGCTGCAATTTTTCGTTGTTTCTGGCTAATAAGTAGTTGTTGGCCTCTAACGTTTTCAAGTCGAAAAGTGAAATTTGATTGTTGGGCTCGTTGCTCCAACTCATGTTCAAGCACCTCTTTTTCATAATCGTGGCCCAAGGTAGTTCCACGAGCACGCCGCTGCTTATTATTGGCGTCTAAGAACGCGTAGGAGACGTTTTTGCCACGGGGGTGGACAATTACCCCATGAGCGTCTAAAAG
>NZ_KQ034038.1:1747-2246 GCF_000970795.1 Bombilactobacillus mellifer | reverse complement strand
CTCTGAGAACGTCTTAAATGAGCTCACAGAGGGATCCTGCATAACAGCGTCAATTCTCTGGCGCAAATCATCTTTCCAAACATAGGCTTGTTTATTAGCAAGTTGGCGCTCTGCCATAGTCCGGCGTTCTAAAGCCTGATTATGCGGCACTGAATAGCCATGAGCTTGGGTAATTGCATTACTGATAGCGGCAATTTTTTCCCAATCACGATAAGCATGATACTTTTTGCCAGTTTTCAGATTGGGCATATTAATAACCAGGTGATTATGGATTTTATGACCAACACCGTCAATATGGGTGTAAATAGCCACCTGATAGTCTTTAAAAGCTTGCTGAGCTAATTCAAGCCCCATGTGGTTAGCTTTGACCCAGGCGTCCGGATTGGCCGCTGAGAGGTCGCTAGAGGGGAAAGACTGAATGACCCTAGTAACTTGCTTACCTTGAGTTTGCCAGGCCTTACGAGTAGCAGACATTTGTTTAACAGCAAATTTAGGATTG
>NZ_KQ034038.1:0-1283 GCF_000970795.1 Bombilactobacillus mellifer | reverse complement strand
ACATTCCAACCATCCATGACGACAGCGCGATCGCTTAATTGACCCACAATGGCACTAGGAACACCGTTTTCCCGGAGCCAAGCTTTCGTTTCTGGAGAAAGTTTATCTTTACCCAAAGCATAATTAAGCGCACGAGTGCCACTATTGGCTCGGGTTATTTTACCAATTGTTGCCATAACTGAGTCACTTCCTGAGTGAGTTGCTGAAGATCTGAGGTGTTATGAGCAGGGAAATAGTCCGTCTGCGAGTTAGCCAAGCGGGTTAATTGATTTAAATTATTAGCAATTCCGGATAATTGGCGGACAAGTTTTTGTTGCGTCTCGGGCGAAAATTTAGGCTGGATCAGTTTAGATTTTAATAACACTTGCTTGGCATATTTACCGACAGAAAGATTACAAGCAGCCGCAGATTGTTGCACTTTTTGTAATTCTTCTGAGGTTAAACGAATATTAACTTGAGCTCTTTTTTTATTCAAAATCCCACATCTCCTTAAAGACTATTATCCAGGATGTTAATTTGACACACCCATGTTTTTATATTTATTTCCGTACGAAATTTTAACAAAGCATTTTTCACTTATAATTTTTGGATTAATTGTATAATCCAGTCAATCTTTTTAACAAATCTTGATTAAAAGATTTAAAACAAGCTATGGAGGGAAATCTATGTACGGAAATGTATCAAAGGCAGGATTAGTTGGGGCTTCAATATTGCCGGCCACAGGAGCAGCTGTAAACCCATGGATTTCTGTTTTAGGATATGGGTTATTAGCAGTCACATTGGGATCTTGTGTGTATTTGAAGCATGTGTCTAAATCTGTGTCAACAAAATAATGTTTTACTTGTTTATTGCGTTTGGCTTATTAGCGATATTTAATTTTCTCAGAATATTTGTGTCATTAATTGTTGCTAATCTTAGTACAGCTTACAAGATAAAGAGAAGAGCAAAATCCCGTACTGATCAAAGACCTAAAAAGTATGGGATTTCTGTGATTATTCCTGCATACAACGAAGAAAAGGGAATTGTCAGGTGTGTTGAGTCCGTTTATCAAAATGATTTTTCTCAAAAGGAAGTTATAGTTATTGATGATGGATCCACTGATGATACAGCCCATTTACTAGAAAAATTAAAAAAAAAATATCCAAGTTTAATTACTGTACACCAAAAAAATAGTGGAAAAGCTACGGCATTAAACAAAGGAATAATGGAATATGCAACTTGTCCCTTAGTGATGGTGTTGGATGGAGATTCATTTCTAGATAAATCAGCTCTTAAGAATATGG
>NZ_KQ034037.1:107993-110425 GCF_000970795.1 Bombilactobacillus mellifer | reverse complement strand
GAGGGCCTTTTTTATGTAATAAATTCAATCATGGTATATTAGGCAGCTACTAGCAGCAGAAAACCTAATTATTTTTATCATGTAGTTAATTGAATGAAAATTAACTTAAGCGCTAGCTCAGTGTTTGTTGTTTGTTGCCAACATTCAAAATAGATTAATTTATTTCTTAGTAAAGTGCTAAGATAAATTTGTAACCGGTGCTATAAGGCTACATCTAACTTTACATAAGAAGGAGGAATTATTTTGAATCAAAAGAAAAGTATCGTACTGACCACGACATTCGTGGGGTTAGTGTGTGGGTTCGTCTTAACCCAACAACAAGCGGCTGCGGCAGCTACAAATGTTCCAGACCCCACAGCCACGAGTATGGTGATTCCGCAGAATACAGCAACTGCTACATCTACGAAATCTGCTGAATCTACCCAAAAGGAACAGCCTGTCAATGAACAGAATAGCACACAAAAGGCTTTTACTAATACAGACAATGTTAGCGATACTGCTAAGCAGAACCAAACTGCTGGAACTCAGACTCCTGCGACGAACACAAGTACACAAACAGCTACTTCCAATAACAATACAACCACTTCAGCACTAACACAACAGGCAGCCGCTTCTTCAGCCAGCAAGGCTAATGAAACTACTCAGCCAGTAAGCCAACCTACAGCACCAACGGCTCCGCAAGCTACCAAGACCACAAATAGCGCCAACACTGCCTCAACTACCACAGATCCTCAAGTAGAAACAATTGCCCAAGGTACTTGGGGCACCAGTAAGTGGGAATATACGCACCAAGGCACAGATTATATTTTACATTTCCATGCAGGCACCTTAGGCGCTAGCAGCCAGAAAACTATAACAGATCCAAATGGTTATCATCAATATTTCTTAGGTAGTATAGGTGCTAGCCCCGAAGTCTTCAACGGTAATTGGCAATGGAATGAAGAACTAACACAAATTATCATTGATCCGGGCGTGATAGCTAATCAGGATTCCAGTTATTTATTCGGACATTTAAAGAATCTAAAAAAGATTGTGGGTCTAGCCAATCTCGATACCACGAACGTTACTAATATGAGTTATATGTTTAATAGTTGCCAGAACTTAACCAGTTTAGATCTCAGCAACTTCCACACTACTAACGTTACTGATATGTCTGGGATGTTTGGTGATTGCTACAATTTAACTAATTTAAATCTTAGCCATTTTAATACCACTAACGTTATTGATATGTCTTGGATGTTTGAGTGTTGCCAAAGTTTAACCAGTTTAGATCTCAGCAATTTCAATACCGCTAACGTTACTGATATGTCTAGGATGTTTGGTGCTTGCCAAAGTTTAACCAGTTTAGATCTCAGCAATTTTAATACGACTAAGGTTACTAGTATGGCTGAAATGTTTGAAGACTGCTTTAAATTCACCCATTTAGATCTTAGCAATTTCAATACTGCTAACGTTACTGATATGTCTAATATGTTTTGGGGTTGCCAAAGTTTAACCAGTTTAGATCTCAGCAATTTCAATACCACTAAGGTTACTGATATGTTTTGTATGTTTCGTGATTGTTTGAGTTTAAACAATGTGAATGTTAACAACTTTAAATTTAACAATACTAACTTGAGTGGTATGTTTCAAGAATGTCATGCATTAACCAGTTTAGATCTCAGTAAGTGGGATACTACTAGTTTGGATGAGAATCAATTTTGGGCTGTATTTCTCGGAGCAATTCACCTCCATCACCTTGTGTTAGGTACAAAAACAGTGATCGGTACTAATCATGCTAATTTGCAAGGTGTCCCAAATGTTGGCACCAGAGTTCCTGGTACTGATCGGGTAGTCACCTCACCTTATTGGGTAGCCACTAGTGGTTATCAACAGGGGCACAAGTATACTTCTAATGATTTAATGGAATTAACTGGACGCGATCAGGTGACGACTTATGATTGGGACAGTAAACCCGCCTTTACCCAAACGACGGAAACTAAAACCAAAGTCCGGACGATTAATCTCCATCAACCTAACGGTCAGTTGAAAACAGAAACCCAAACAGTGGCCGTCAGTCGTCCGGTAACTATTAATCCTGATGGTTCTAAAACTTATGGCGCGTGGACAACAGCTCAATGGGATCAATATACAGTCCCTGAATGGGCTGGTTATCAAGCTAGCCAAAAACAGGTCCCTGCTACCACAGTTTCAGGAGATAGTGCCAATACAACGATCGATATTTACTATCAACCGCTTCTCCAAAACGTGGAGATTCAATACCTAGATCAAGGTAAAGTGGTAGGTACACAAATCATTACGGGTTATACAGGACAAACACTAATGCCTAATTATCAAGCACCACAAGGGTATGAAATAGTGGCAGCTGCGCCGGCTACCATTACAATTGATGCCACAGGGCATCAAATCATTCAAGTACAAGTAGCACATCA
>NZ_KQ034037.1:35057-104972 GCF_000970795.1 Bombilactobacillus mellifer | reverse complement strand
TCATCAAATCATTCAAGTACAAGTGGCCCATAAGATTAATAATTCAACAGAATTTAATGCTCTGACACGGACCGTCAATATTCACCGTCCAGATGGGACTATGAAAACTTACATTCAAACCGCAGTCTTAAAGCGAAATGTTTATATTGATGGTGTGACTGGTGCTAAAACTTATGGTGCATGGAGTACGGACAATTGGGATGCCATTCAAATTCCTGTGTTCGCCGGCTATACTGCCAGTCAAGACCAAGTAGCCGCCCACCAGGTTACAGGAGAAGATAGTGATCAAACTGTTGACGTCTACTATACTCCTATAAATACAAACTAGCCTTAAGTAAAGAGAATACATTCTAAAAAGACCGTCTATTAAATTAGACGGTTTTTTTAGATCTTAGTTAATATTAAAAATAATCATATAGCCAGCATATTACATAAAATATATGTTTATTAGCTAATAGAAGTTTAGCCTAAGATTGTAAATGTATGAATTTCGCTTATTTCTTCCGAATGCTTTCTTATAATACTTGTGACCATTTAATTAATATGTTAACATCTGAAGATGAACAAGCATTAGAAGTTATTTGCCAATCTAAATTATTAGAAACAAAAAAAGAATGGAGACGTTTCTCCAAACGCATCAACCATTACAAAAAACAATTTATAATCTATTTTATAGTTGAATCAATACAATAAACTTCGTAGAGGAAGAACGCAGGTTGATTTATGTAGAATTACTAGAGCTAAAAGTAACCTATCCATTTATATTAGCAAGAATAGTAATCCAATACTTCAAAAACTAGAAATTAAATTGGCAAAAACCATTAAATCTAACTAGATAAATGTTTTAAAAAGGTGAAAATATGGCTGAATTAGAATTACCAAATGAAATGTTTGAATTAAGAAAAAGAAAAGTTGCGCCAGGGTCATTACCATTAACAGATGTAGACCTGACCCAAAATATCCTATGTCTCAATAAAAATATTTTATCCGCTTACAATGAAAAAAATGGTTCGAGTTATACATCATTTGAACAAATTCCCTTAGACGGTAACGAGGTAAAATCAATAGCATTTGGATTATTCTACCAACATTTAAGTAAAGACCAGTTTTATTCAATGCCGGCAGATGTAATTAAGAATAATTTAACTAATGTTTTAGAAGGTAATTATTCTTCTACTACGTGTAGACTAATGAGCGCTTCAAAAGTAGCTTTAATAGCTTTGTATTTAAAAATAGACATTGAAAAGATCATATTTAATACTAATGATAAAGAGCTGATTGCTAAATATTTAGCTTATTACTATGATTATTTAAGCCGTGATGAGCATGTTTATTTAAAAGTACGTCTGAGAAAAACACAAAACATTACTAAATTTATTACCAAACGTATAAGGCCTTTTTATTCAACTGGAGAAATGGGATCAACCCTGGGAATTACTCGGCAGGGAGTTTATTATTTATATAAACAAAATCATATTCCCTCCAATCAAAAGCTGTTAATTGGCGTAGCTCGCATGGGAAAAGTGGAGCCTTATAAATTACTTGTGTTCGATAACATGGATATAGATGAGTTAAAGGCTTTAGCATTCAAGAAAAAAGCTAAATATTCAACTAAAAAAAGTTAGAAAATTGTAAGTCTTTATATATTGATCTAAAAGCATCATTCATCAGTGATGCTTTTTTATTTTGGCGCAAGAATATTCTTGAATTAGCATCTGTGTAGTACTGAAATGCATTTTTTTACTATAAAATATGATAATATATTTATATATGAATAAAAAGAAGTGAAGGTACTTGGTTTTATCAAAAAAGCGCACATTATTGCGGAAAGAAAAGGGGAAGGCATCATTTAATTTTCATTCAACTATTCTGGATGACCGAACTAGTATAAGAATGTTAATTGTCTTCTTTTTTTTCTACTTTATTAATACATTATTATGTTTGCTGTTGTTTAAACTTTTTCAGACAATAAAGATTTATAAAACCTTAGGAACTGGCAACTTAGTCTTTATATCTTTTATCTTCTGCGATCTGTTATCTACAATAGCAACCATTACTTTATTTAGTAAAAACAAACAGGGCAATAGTCTAAATAAAATAAAATCCATGTTTAACATGGATTCATATAAATCTGTATTAAAACACTGGTTTACGGTGTTTTATCATGACTTCTTAAAAAATATAAAACTAATCCTTTTGATGGGAATCATATTAGTATTAATCCAAATCATTTTTAATTCAACGATGGCTCTCATTTTTAATCATGGCAAATTAATACAATCAACTAATTCTGCCAGAATAGTTGAGTACTTTAAACAAAATTTTTTAATGCTAATAGCAGCTACTTTTATTGCTCCCATAACTGAAGAACTGACTTTCCGCTATTTACTAACCAATACATTCAAAACACTGATTAGTAAATTTGTAAAACCAATAGGATTAAAAAGCAAATGTATACAACCTTTTATTTATTGGATATCGGCATTTTTTTCCGGCTGTTTCTTTGCCATTGCGCATCAGGATAGCCCAAGCCCAATATTATTTGCGAGCTATGTACTAATTTCATTGTACCTACAACTAATTTGTAAAAAAACCAATTCTATTACAGCTCCGTCAATGGTTCATGGAGTAAGCAATATGTTAGTTTTAGGTATTTCAATATTATAAATGAAAGGATGATAAACCACTATGGATCTAAATACTGACCAATACCGAAATGCTGAAGAGAAAGGGCTGGAAACACTTGATCATTTGGAGCAAAATAATAGAAATATTGTAAAAATTTTATCGGGTATATTTCTAGTTCTCCTTTTATGCACTTTAATATATACCAAGTATAGAGCTGTTCAAAATAATGTCAGCTTCAATCAACAAACAGTTATCTACAAAGACAAGCTTTTACAGAAAAAACCAGGTAAATACGATCCAACAGACGAAACAACAAAAGATATTAAACATCTTAAGGATAATATTAAGTGATTCAAAGGTAGGTTGTTATTTTTATGGAAAATTTAACGATCAATAAACTATTGAATATGTTTCCTCAGGAAATCTCTTACTATTATGAACTCATAGAGGGACGTTTAAGTGTTTCAGATTTAGTTAAATGTAAGCATAAAGAATTTGTTAGCGTTACTTTTATTAGTCAGAATATAAAGAATAACACTAACGCTTTTTTATATGGTTTCCCTATTTGTAGTGAAAGATCATTAAAACCTGGAGAGCTAAACATATTCTTAAATGATATAAAGTTGGCCAACATAAAGATACTGCTTTGTTTACCTACAGAAATAAACTATGTAAATGTGATTAACAATACACTTAATCAATCTAACAAATGGCATCGGTTACTTGTTTATTATGAAAAGCAACGTTTACTAATTATGTCTAATTACTCCGCAAACGATCAACTGGAATTAACGGACTATGTTGAGGGATAACAATCAAGACTATAGATAAAGAAGGTTTTTAATAATGGCAACTGCTGCGCAAGTTCAATCACTAATTAAATCGTATGTAACTAGCGATGATAACAATTTTCAGCTAACTGTGCAACAAATCCTTGACTATGAAAATGAGCATAAACATTTTAATTCAGCAAACACTATTAAAACAATATTACGTACAAATCCGAAGACCAATAAAAAAACATATTCAGCAAAAAAAGCCAATAGAATAATCAATAATCCACTTATCGAAGCAGCCATTTCAACCGTCCCTAAAAATCAATTAGTTACTTCTGAAGCTGTTGAATCCTTTCTTCAGGAATTATTTGAAGAATACAAAAACTCTGAAAAACTGAGACAAAGGGGACTGTGTAACAAACGAAAAATATTGTTAGAAGGTCCACCTGGAACTGGAAAAACAATGACCGCATCGATTATTGCCTCCAAATTGCACTTACCCTTATATAAAGTACAAACACATCACATCATAAATTCAAAAATGGGAGCAACAGCAGTTCAATTAAATTCTGTATTTCAGCTTATTCAATACAATACAGGCGTTTATTTATTTGATGAATTTGAATCAATAGGAAAATCGAGACCTTTAATTAATAAAGATCAAGGTAATGCTGATGGAGAAATGAGTAGGGTTTTGGACTCTTTACTTCAATTTATAGAAAATGATGATTCTGAAAGTATAATACTGGCCGCAACTAATACGAAGTATCTGTTGGACAAAGCATTATTTAGACGATTTGATGATGTTATACATTATGAATTGCCTGACAATGCCGAAATAAAGCAATTGTATAAACAACAATTTCAAAATAATAATGATGCTCCCGTGCTCATAACTGATAAAATCATTGAGCAATCTAAAAGTTTATGCCAAGCTGACATAGTACGAATATGTGATAACGCTAAAAAATATTCAATATTACACAATAAACCTATTAATGAAATGCAAATTCTAAGATTTATAGACCGCCAAAAGAAAATATATGAGAAATAAGCTTAACGCTAACAAAAAAGTCTGATTAAAACGATAAAATCAGACTTTTTTATATGTATTTAATGAAATATATAAATATTATTAAATCTTAGTATTAACATTTATTTACTATGGTTATATAATAATATTAAATTCCTAATGACTGGATTTGCTGTTAAATTAAGCGCCTTGCTTAATTTTATATTTAACAATCCTGTAGTATATAAATATTTTTGTCTAAATTTTTTTTAAGTTCAGGAAAATATCGCTGCGTGCTTATTTCAAATTGTATATTTTAAATATACATTTAAAGTATATTACTATATACTACATTTGGGAATAATTTCTTAATTTTTTACTTTGAAGGGGGCAATGTAAGCGCAATAGAGTATATTTACTTAAAACCTGAGAATATGATATATATAAAAAGTAATGTATATTTAAAATAGAGAGAAGGTGGTATTAAATTCAATTAACTCCTTCTTCAACTATAAAAATATCGGAGGTCGAACAAATGTTATATAGAAAAAAACTAACTGTTGAAGCGGAACAATTTGATGCCAGTGAAACTATGATTAAAAAATATAAAATTGATATCTCATCTAGCAAGGCAAGATATTTTAAACAATTACATATATATCTTTTGCCAAACAATCACGGCGGTACTAATCATTTACAACTAGGTAACTGGATTTTAACGAATTCTAAAGGAGAGCATTTTGTAGTTGAAGACTCTACATTTAGAAAGAAATATGAATTAGTAGATTAATAAATATTTAACTTATACTAGAAACTATTAAATAACATCTGACATCATACTTGAAATGAGGAGGGAATATATATGGAAAAGGGCAAAAACGAAGATGGCGAAACATTGCGTCATGTGGTGTACCAAATTTCACAAAAATATAATAACTTTTCAGATATACAAGAAAGTGATCCACTAATTATCAAGGCAAGAAAATTATGGCAAGAAGATCGCAGAAATGAATCACAATTAGAAATAGTCAAGCATAACTTAAATTGGGTAGTAAATTGGGCCAATCTTGGCTATAACAGACGGCAAATTGCAAAAGCAATTAATGTAAATCACTTTGCGGTAGATACTGTCATGAAGCAATTTAGCAAAATGCATGTATCTAGCCATCTAAATAACCATTAATAGAAATTTAATGAAAGTTAGATAAATCAACAGAGACGATTTCTACGTGCATACTGCGATAGATAACTGGTCTGCTTGAAATTTTTTAAATTAGAGGTGTAACAAGTGATTGTAAATAGTAATATTAATGATTTGATGGAAGCTCTAGTAAATTTAATGAACGAATCTGATTTGCTTGTAAAAAAAGACAAGCAAATATTAGAAGACATCGTATTTCAATATTTAGGGAATCTGGAAGCAAACTATCAATTAAAACTATATGCAGAAACACCTAAAATCAAGGTCCCATACAATGTGTATCAGTTTATAAAACATAAAAAAGTCAGTGGACAATCATTAATAACAACTTTAAATCAACTAAACCAAACTAATGATTCTCAAAAAAACAGACAAAATATACCCAATGCGCTTATGAAAAAATGGATTAAAAGCGGTCATGAAGAAGATTTCGCTAAAGCTTGGGTTAATGGCTGCCAACCCAATATAGCTGAGAAAAGTTACACAATCTACATTGTTATGAACGGATTAAATAAGCAAGTCAAAATTATTATTAAACAACAATAAATCAAACGAAGTGTTTTGAATGAGAAAAAAGCAGACAAAAGATAATTCATGGAACCGAACAAAAACATCATTAGATAAGGCACCACTTACAGAAGATGATAAACGCTATATCAATTCAAAATCATATTCCTATGGTATGTCCAATAATTTTATAGAAAATAACGCTTTTATTTCTAAATTAAGGAAGTTAGTAAAACCGTTTGTAAGCAATTTTAGAAAGCTCCGAGAAAGATTAGAGGAATCTGCTAGCCGAAGGCGAAGAATAGTATATGGAATGCTAATAGGTACAATGTGTATTTGTTTGGTTATCGGCCATTTCTGGAAAAATGAAGTAATAGTTACACCTACCTCAATAAACTTTCCCAAAAAATTTATTAATGGGGATACTATCAAAATTTCCAATTATATTTACGATACCAAAAATAAAGCTATTCAACTGGATTTAACTACAACCAGTCCAACAGGCAGCATTAGACCAAAAGACTTAAAAATCCAATTTACTTTAGCGGCAGCACAAGCGTCTAACACAAACGTTCCATTCGCTCGTATATTACCAACTTATAATAACCACTTCGTCGTTTTAATAAAAAACATATATCCAAATTTTCAAGGTATCAAAATAGAGTTCTACAACTCTTCAATAATCAATTTAAGCTCCCTCCAAAATGCTTTAAATGATAATAGTAACGGTCAAAACAATGATGATTCAAACGCTGATATTAAAAATGATAGTTCTATAGGCGCTTATAAATTAACAGATGAAGAAAAAGATGTGCTAGATAGTTCTGATTATTCTACAAATGATCAAGATTCAAGCAAAATAAGCACTTCCAATCGAAAATTAACTAAAAAGCAATTGCATCTGCTAAATAGAATTCAAAAGCACAACACCCAATATATTGTTTTGGCAGAAAAGAAGTTACTTCAGAAAAAACACCTGGGGCATATAGATATAAATACTACTCCAAAAGAATTAACTATTAATGCATTAAAACAATCGATTTTTACACTTCATCAAGATATAGACAATCGAAAAAAACTAATAAATAAAGATAAACCGTATATTGCTAAACAAAAGGAAAAACTTAAAGAATTAAATGAAGACGCAGATATTGATCCTAGTTATCAAGATAAAGTTTCTGATGCTCAAAATGAGATAAATATTACTAAAAATGACATTGCCCAACATCAAAATCGGATTTCATTAGATAAGCTTTGGATCAAAAAGTACAACAACAGAATTTCATTAATAAAGAAAGGAAAAATACAAATAGATAAAGGACAACAACCTAGTAAAGCAATCATTTGGAAAGACAAATAATTAGAAATGACATGTTAATTCAAATAGTCATCATTTATGAGAGATTTAAATCAAAAAATGCTTACTTCAGCCAGATTATTCAAATTTTATATGGAGGTTAACCATGATTGTGTATGAAGAAACTTACCAAGATTTGAAGAATTTCTCTTCAATGGTTTACAGAACTCTTGCTACTAGAAAGACAAAAGCATCATTTGTAATCCATAAAAGCAGCGTAAGAGTTGATGATTATAAGAGCATTAACGCTGATGGATCTTCATGTACTAATCCTTTAGAAAATGCTGTATTTGATACAAGACTCATTAAACATAAGTTTTGGTATAAACCTCCCAATGTAAATAAAATTCGAAAATAGCCGACATTAAGCCTATCAAAGAAGTTAGTAGAGTAAATAAATTTCTTATTTTATATAAGCAAAATGACATTTGCTGAATATCTTAACTTAAAGGCACAGGGGGAGACAGAAATGTTGTATGAAATGAAGAACGGTATGTGGATTAATCCAAATTGTATTCAAGTAGTTAACTATATTAACAATCCAAAAGACATTGACGATGGATATAAATATCTATTGTATCTAGTGAGTGGCACATCAGTTCTTGTTTCATCGGAAGAATTTAATGACATGAAAAAGGTACTTATCCAAGAAGGTATTATGATGCCCAGCAAGTAAAAGAATGAAACTAAATCATCAAAAGTCAAAACATATATAGCAAATACGATTCGAAGGATGAAGCAGGTTCGATAGGCAATAAATGATTATGCTGAAGCAATGTTTTATGTGAGATACCTTATTTAAACGAAGATGGGAAAAATGATGTCTATTACAAATCCTAATAATTTTTCATTATCCGATAAATATTCCAACAAAATTGATACAAAAGACATGATGCGCCACATTAATTTCATGGAAAATGAATTCGGTTCCATGGTAAATGTTCCGGAAGATCACCCAGAACTGCAGTTATTACGTAACCAATTGGACACGCGTTCAGATGAAGAATTATTGCCACAAGTCGCAAAATTACGTAGACAAAGAAAGCAGATGAATGAGATACAAGAGAAACTACATTTAAGTTGGTTCAGATTAATAGGATTACTTACAAGTTACGGAATATAAAGAGAAGGTAAAAATTAATGGTCAAAACTGGAGAGCTGCACAAAGTATTATTAGCTCTGAGCAATAAATACGAAGATTTTAACAAAATTCCTGACACAGAACCCATCAAAAGAAAAGCTAGGATACTTTGGTGGTTAGACCAAATGAAAGAGCTAGAAGCAAAACAATAAACTATAGCTTGAAAGTTTAAATCTATCGACAGTCGGCAAATATTTAATTCAAAATAAGTTGGTTTCAAAGGGGATGTTCAGATTAATGAGTAAAAAACATTTTATAAATCAGACAACAACTAAACCACGTATTTCAATAGTCAAAGATGTCTTATTTATCTTCGTAGTGATTCTAGTATTTATATCTATCTATTCAGCACTTCCAGCAAAAAATCGAACTGATGTAAAGAATAATTTAAATACGATGGTTTCAATTATTAAAGAAACGAATAAAAAGCACAATATTAAAATAGGTGATACGGTGATTAAATCTAGCAAACCAAATGCTCCATTTGATGCATCTCTTAGTCAAAATGTAAAAATTCAAGTAGATAAAATCACTTTAAACGTTGATGGTACGGGAACTATGTATTACCAGGGTAAAGAATATCCCATTCAACTAGCTTCTATTCATTTGATACCTACTGATTCATATTTTTATAAAGCTAATAAACAAAAGATAGCACAAACTATTAATCATTTCTTGAATCCAACAAACAGGAAAGTGTTATACGAAGTCATTAGACTTAAAAAACAAGGCAATCCTTCCTATACACAAATCTACTTATTTGTGAACAACAAACTGTACCAGGAAACCTTACTAGAAAATGGATTAGCCTATGAATCGCAAAAGAATAACGGAGATTATAATGAGATACTTTCAAATTCTCAAAACACAGCAATCAATAAAAAATTAAATATCTGGCAAATGAAAGATATAATCAATGACTATAGCTATAATTACAACAATGAAAAAGAATATTACAGTAATCCTAAATTACCCAAACCCAAATGCTCAAATCAATAAAGTAATTTAAAATAATTAGTCTATAATATTATTGGAAATATCTTTAGTGATGTTATTTTCCAGATAAAATATTCAGGTATAATCATTTGTAGACTTTTAAATAGATATTCACTGGAAAGTAAAAAGGGGCTTTAATAATATTTCCCCAAAAATGATTTCGCTAGCAAATTGCATACCTAATGAGTTGTATAAAGCAAGAATATTGGTATCAAAGGGAGATATTACTATTGTATAAAGGATTTGATTTAGTATTATTAGACCAATTTTTCTTATATCTTACTTTCCTATATTTATAGTTACTATCATTGCCATAATCATTAATTTTTGACTCAATTAATCATGATATACATGAATAGCTGTTCATTACCCTTGTTATAAAGAAAGGTAGGGGCCATTCGTACTTTACTCGACATCATATCTCAACTTGTCAATATACTTATTATCTTGTGGTTTATATGACAGCTAACCAACCGTACACCATTGATATTAGTGTAGTCCAATGATTCTAGCTACATAAAAACCTTCAGCAGTTAAGTTGCCGAAGGCTTTTATGTTTGTCATGTATCATGCGCTCAATAACATATCTATATCAGTATTCTAGCATGGATCGGATTATTTCCCAGGTTCAAATGGTCATGATATTTGCAATGCTGTTATACATTGGGCCAATGAAGAAAAATCCGATAAACAAAAGTATTCATATTTTTTAATTATGAAAAATTCACAGTTAGTTTTTTCCCAAGTGCATTAGCAATTTTAGATAAGGTATCAATGCTAGTATTAGCCCCACTTTCAATTCGAGCAATTGTTGACTGTGGAACATCAGACACATTAGCTAGCTCGCGCTGAGACAATCCAGACTCTTTTCTTGCCTTAGTTAACGCGATAGCGCTCTCTAGTTTTGTAGTTTCATTTTCAAATTCTTTTTTGAATATGGGATCTCTTAATTGCTCATTCAAGTAATCATCAAAATTAATATTACTCATACTTACAGCTCCTTTCTATTTACAAAGTATTCATTACGTAGCTCTTTGGCATGTTTAATTTCTCGCAGAGATGTCTTTTGAGTTTTCTTTGTAAACCCATGGGTAATTACATAGTGTTCTCCATCAACATGAAAATAAAGTCCACGTTGCTGATTATTGCCGGACCGGGAACGAATTTCATATAAATTCTTTTCAAGTGGTTTAACCCAATTATGTTGAATACTTATACTAATTCCCTTTTGCGAAACTATGCTAATACGGGCTAATAATTTTGCTCTTACTTTAGTATCTAGACAATTTAAGTACTCTAGAAATTCATTGTGTCCGTTAGGACGGGTATAAAACTCAAATTTTAATTCTTTCATGCATATATGATAGCATATATAGAATCAACTATCAATATATGCTATCATTATGACAATACTAAAAATATTTCCTTTATTTTGATTTTAGATATTTTTTTGAAAAATACAAAAGAATATCTAATTATAAAAAATATGTTTAAGAATCCAGTTCTATTTTAAAAAAGTAATTACAATAATGAGTAAATCAATATTCGCACATAGTATTATAGAATTAAGTCAAATGTTAGATGACATTGTAAATTTAAAAACTTAAGACATAAGATTGTCTGATCTTAAACCTTATCAAAAGCTGAAACATTAGTCATTTTTTAAAGACCATGCTATAATAAAAACAGAAAAAGAAAGCCCCGCCGGGAAACAGGGCTTCCTCAGTAAGCCGCTTCAAAGGCGGTGGCGCATATTACAAAGACAATATTAAGTCGCCCTGTAACTGGCCAAAGTTATGCAGGGTGGCTTTTTTATTTGTGATGCTTGTCGATATAGCTGAGCAGCGCGATTAAAAACGTGCCAGACAGCAACATCAACGAGAGTGCCTGAAAGACACTCATGACTGTGAAACCTTTCTCAAGATTATTCCATGTTTCCATAGACTTCACCTCTCAAGGAAAAAGACAGCCACCGCCCTTAAAACTTCTTACATAATCATTATACAAGGAAACTAGCAGTATACAGCAGTATACAATGAAGGTAGATTTATCAGGTCTATTATTTTCATATTTAATAATCATATATTATGGATATATAATGGTTAATAGAAAAATGTTGTTCCATGAAATAAATGACTCATTTAGCAAAATGGGACTAGTTTAAATCTTTAATCAATATTTAAGGTATACATTCTTATATTATATTTGTTTACAATCAACTACTATTCTTATATATTACTAATCATACAAACTAATAAATACTTTTATCTAAGGCTTAAACCGCATCATTACACCAGTAAATAATGTCAGGTTATCAAATAAATTAATTTTATATTTATTATTTACAATACTATATTCATGATATATAATAAGTACAAGAAAAGAGATGATGCACTTTGAGCTAAATATCTAACTTGTTATGACTCTCTTTACTTTAAATCTTCAATTGACAATTAAACTATTAATTTATTAGTATGTTGGTTTACATTCAATGACAACTGCTATATCATACTAATTGTAAAAGTTAATAAATATATTGTTTTACATTCAATTAATATGACTATATAATTTAAAGAATTGAAAATGAAAAGTTAGGATGAGTAATGTAATGACAAAAGTTATCGCTTTTTCGGCAACTAAAGGTGGCGTAGGTAAAACAACATTAGCATTCAATTTTGGAGCTTATTTGGCCAAAACTTCCAATAAAGTGCTATTAATAGATCTTGATCATCAGGCTTCTATGTCCAGTAATTTTTCTTTAAATGATGAAGAATTAGAAAAGACTGATATAGGAAAAGTATTTAAATCTGTAGCTAAGGATCCCAGTAGTAAATTACCAACAGTAGAACCGGTTGAAGTGACTGACAATCTTTTTGGTTTGTCTATTTCACAAAGCACAGACAATATTGATAGCCTAATGCGCGATCTACCATATGCATGTACAACCGTTTACAGACTATTAAAAGACAATCAGTTGTTAGATAGATTTGATTACATTGTTTGTGATACACATCCAGATCTCTTGTTGGCGACTCAAAATGCGTTGACTATGGCGAATGTCGTATTCAGCCCTGTCGAACCAAGTAGATACGGGCTAGATTCAGTAATCAGCATGCAGAACGATTACGAAAAATTAAGTAATCGGATATTATCTCCTGATGGTTCAAGACTCATTGATGGAAAGCTTGCATTTATAGCCAATAAGGTCAAGTTTAATACAACCATTTCCCATTTATTTATGGATAGTATTAAAGATGATGAACGCTTTGTATCATTATTCCACGAAAGAGAATTATTTAATCAGGCAACATTAGACAAAAAGTCTGTTTTTGATTTAAATAATCCAAAAGTCGAAAAGATAATAACAAATGAAATCAGCCCTCAATTTGAACTAATGAAAAAATATGTAATTAGTGGAAGGGTTGACAAGTAATGAGTTTGGATAAATTAAATAACATGGATTTTCAATCAAACTTAAAGGATACATTTAAGTCCAAATTTGAAGATACCAAAATAAAAGCACCATTAACTGAACCACAGGATCTAAAAAAGATAAATTTATTGTTGAAACGTCCTTATCAAATCAATGATTCATCAGAAATTTATAACTTACTTCAAGATTTTGGCGTGATCAATGATTTATACGATGGGTATGCTGCAATTATTACGGAGCAAACCCACACAACTCCAACAAAAGCAGAAGTTACAGCTATGCTTTTTGCAGGCAGGGTAAACTATGATGCGTCTGCCACAGCTCCTAAGACTACCGAACAAAATGGTCTTTCGAAGAATAAACCGTTTCCTTTCTCAATGCCCATTTATATTCAAGACGCACTTGCAGAATTAGCAAGACTTTCTTCTGATCTGTTAAATTCAAATTATGACTCCCTTACTGAATTACAAAAAACCTTATCCCAATATGAAATTCCTAGCTACGAATTTAGTCAGAGCAGATTTTTAAATGCTATTTTATTTGGAGTTTTTAAACCAGATAAAAAACTGCAAGAGCATTTGCTCAATATAGTTTGCGAAGATGAGCCTCAATTAAAAAGCTTAATTAAAATAGGTTATGTAACTCCGATTTCTTTAACAACCAGACTGCAAAAGAGAACATCATTACAAATTTTAAATATTTATTCCAAACTAATTGATTTTGTCACATTGGATTTAGTCAATAGATTTGATAATCGGTTTTTCGTTGGTAAAAATGATGCGCAAATAGCCGATAGCATTATTAAATTACGTCCCTCAAAGAACCATAAAACGTTGTCAGGGGAGATTCACGAATACATTAAGTATTATTCAATGCCTATTCAATTGATTGAATCAAAATTACAATATGAACTTTTTGGCAAATTAATGGAAAATTCCAAGGAAGGAAGTGATTAATGGTAATATTAGCTTAATAATCAATAATATATGAACAAGAGAGGCAGCACAGTGTCAGTTATTCAATCGTTAGAGTTCTCTAAAATCGATAAAGATGATAAAGAATTAATACATGAAGATATCATTGTCCTAGAAAAGTTGGCTCAAATCAGAGCTATTGACGAAGAGACTGGAGACATTCTCTTGCCTTTAGAGATAGCCCAAAAAGCCATTAGCACTCTTATTACGGTCGATTTACAACTGCCGATTGATGATTACATTCAGGTCAATTTAACTGCTTTTGGGGGAATAAATTTAGATTTAAATTTGACTCAGTATACTGAAACCCAGCAAGCCAATATATATTATTTGTTCTATGTGACTAATTTAGCCATTGGAAATTACAACTTAGGTAAAATAGCTATTGGAGAAGAAAATTATGAATTTGATGGTTTAGGAATATTTTGGCCTAAAATTGAGAATTCTTACGTTTCATTAGCTATGCCGAATACACCTATTGAATCGAGGTATATTTTCCCAACTGCATTACATTTGTTGGCTACTGCATATTTAGACTTCAATCACTATAACAATTATGCAGCAGCCCAAACAAAACGGTTTCAAATTCGAGAATTGTGTTAGAATATTGATATAAATTATTAATTATGAAAACGTGAGGGGAATATCATGAAGAAATCTAGCTTAAAAAATAATGTCATTAAGTCAGTTGCTCTACTAAGTTTAGTTGCACCAACAGCTTTAGGTTCTTTTGCTACGATTGCTAACGCTGATGAGATTTGGGGAATTACTCCAGAACATGATGGATCCACTTGGTGGCAAGGTGGTAAACCAGGAGACAACACTACCGATGTTGTAGATCATACTGGCAACGCTGGCAACACAAATAATGCGGGGAGCAACAATAATACTACAAATAACACCGGGAATACTAATAAGCCAGGTGGCAATACTAGTGGTAATACAGTAGTCGACAATACTGGAAAACCAAATACTGGGGCAACTGATACAAATGCAACAGTTACAACGAAACCTAATGAAAACAAGAATAATAATACATCAGGCAATACTGTTAAGGATCCGAATACTACAGTGAACCCCGGAACCGATCAAGCTTTAAAGCCTACTTCCACGGTTAATAATTCTACTGAAAAGCAAACTTCAACTTTTGGAAATACTGCCATAGGTTCCACTGCTGATTTAAATAAAGCCAATCAGTTACCACAAACTGATACAGAAAATGAGGGACTTTTAGCTACAATTATCAAGGCAATTAAGAACTTCTTTAATTAAAAATAACTAATTTAATCGAATCTAAAAAAAGAGATAGGTATTTTACCTATCTCTTTTTTAATGCGCAAAATCTTAGTTAACTTTTATTTTTTTGCAAATAATGCTACAATCGCTTTAAAGCATTTTTATATATATCTAAATTTCTAAAAACTGCTAAACGAAGCTTTTATATTTTAAGAAACAGGTGATAGATTTACTAAAGCAAAAATAATTATCGCAAAAATTATATTTTTTTGATTTAAATATATATATAAAAAAGATCAAAATGGTGGTGAGCATTATGAATACAATATACAAAAAGAACCTTTACTACAGTATATTATCCATGATTATTGTATGGATAGCATTTATATTACTAACGTTCAGATTATGTACTACTGCTCAAGCATTCATCAATAAGAATAGTCTTCAAACAGCTCCATATAAAGGCCTAGATAATTACTCTTTTATAATCAAACATGGGCTAGGAGCAAACCATGGATACTACGTATATACTACTGAAGGTAATGGATTAAGTGCAAAAGTAGTAAGTCTACGACAAATGGGAGAATCGCATATTGCAGATTTTTTAGGTGACAAAGTTATCCAAGTAAGATTACTTGATAATTTTGATAGAAGTCGAGATAAAATTACGGTTAAGTATAACAATGCAGCATTTTACGCAGGTATGAACTTAGATGTACAAATGAGAATAAGTTGGCTCAATGTTTATCCAGATTCGAGCTTTTTCCCAAAAAGTAGCCGCTGGATAGATATCTCACAAGATTGTTCAAATGGCATCTTTTATAACGGTATCACTTCAGGTACTGTCAGTTATACTTTTTTTAAAGCAGGAACCAATGAGAAAGTGAATTTATCACAACCTGGAGACCCAACTTATTTATCATTTAATTCCTTAAACGGAATGACTAACAATTTAATTCCCCAATCTTTAGATGGCGGCATTACAGGTGAATGGGTAAATTACGAAAATAATAATGGTAATATAACTGGTTACGTCAGTGAAAATACTGGTATCGGTAGATATTGGTCACCTGAAGAAAATAGTTATGTAATCGGTGGACTGCCGAATACCCCGTTTGATGACTACTTAGGTGGTCCAGACTTCTTTACTCACTCAGTTAATTATTTAGCAACTACTGAACCAGGACATGTATTTAGATTTGGTGCAGGATATGGTTCGGCCTGGTTTACTTTATCAGGAATTACAATCAAAAATCCGGGAACTCCTCCACACGAAGACATAACGCCGCCACAAAAAAGTGTTGATAAACCAATCATTCATAAGCAAAACGAAGTAATAAACTATCAGCTTAAAATTCATCTACAAAGACGGAAAAACTACTGGTACTACCATTACATCAAAGATCCAAAAACAGGATTGGTTAATGATGTTTCTAGATATGAACAATACACTAATGACCACTTTGACTTAACAGACAATCTACCTAAAGAAGTAACATTGTTAAAGGCAAGTGCTACAGGGCGCTTAGCAAAAGGATTAAAAGTCGAGGGGAATACAATCAAAGTTCATTTAAATAAAGAACAAATGAACGGAGAAGCTGAAGACGATGTAATTAATGTAAGTTGTATCGTTAACAAATTACCAAAGCCGGCGGAAAACGGATGGTCAGATAACAACCCTAAATCAAGCGGTTGGTATACTTTTTATAATAAAGCACATCAAAATGAAGTTATATATGATGCTGGGGGCGACTCTGATTCTAATAATGTTCCTGTAAAAATTAAACGTTACCATGGCATCATTTATCATTATGATTTTGATCATAATAATAAAGGTGACTTTGATTTCTTAGAACATATCCAAAATAATAAAGATCTCACATATCATAAAAATTTTGATGGTGATAACGGCTTAATTCAAAAAAATAATGTATACGGCTACGAAAATGATGATGTGAATATTAACATTTTACAAGATGGACGAGATAAGAATAATAATAGATTTCGTTACTGCTACGGCGATCAATCTAAGGAAGTAGTACATTTCAATAAATATAATTCACCTGATTATGATGATACAAATCAAGAATTCAACCAAGATTTCTATGTTCCATACATCGTGCCGAAAGCTCACTTTCAAGACACAATGTTCAAGATAGACACAGATAAAGCATCTAATAAGCTTCCATTTCAATTAGATTTACGTGCAGAAAGTTTCTTATACAGGCAATTCAGTGAATACCAGGGCGCTGTAGCTAATATAAACATCAAATACAATGATCCTTCTTCTCCTAACAACGGTAAATTATTGTATTCAACAAAGAAACCAATTATAGACATGATGTTAGAAAAGCAGCATGGATTGAAATACACGCAGATTAAAGGCAACCTTGATACTTCCAATTTAACGGGAATTAAAGAAGGCCAAAAAGTTCCAGTAAGAATTACTATCACAGGAACTAATCCAAACTTAATTGAACAAGATTATAAGGACAAAGACAGTTTTGGATTTATTGCTACAGAACATATTGTAGAGGGCTTCAATAAGGGAAATACACCGACTAAAAAAGATAATGATCAATGGCATAAAGACGTTAATAGCTACACTGCCCCGGAAAGAACCATTGCTTATTATGGTGTAGACAAAGTCCGCATTTTAAATGAAAGATTAGATGTATCGCAAAAGCGTGAAGCTACAGCAAAGACTGGCTACGGCATGAAAGGTGATATCTCCTTAAAATATATCGGTAATATTCAAACAGAGAAATATCGTAAAGATGGTACCAACATAAATTACGTATTTCCAAAAGATTTTGCAGCTAAAAACACAACTATTGATTATTCAAAAGATACTCAAAAACATTCTTTTGAAAATAATAATATGATGGCTGATCGACTAGACGTTAAGACTGCTGATTATAAAGATAAACTGCCAGACTTAGATAATTTGAAAGACTTCAGTTCTTTAGAAAAAGAAAAAATTAGTAAAATTACTGCTGCTGTTCCTAAAAACTACAATGATGAGAAAAAAAGTGGATTTGAAGCTAAATACTCCTTCTTTGATCGTAATTCTGAATATGATTCCGGAAATATTACTTTAGCATCAAGTAAAGATCCTTTAGCTAAAAATAAAAATGATGACAGTATGGCCAAGAGAAAAGCGGGTAGTAGATTCTATACTCCTTTATGGCTCAAGTTAGGCAAATATGATGTGTACTTCTCTAAGGCTCAGAATTCATCTACAAACAAAGAAAGACTAGGTGGCAATTGGCTTAACATCAATGAAAACAGACCAGTAGACTTTTATGCGCACATGTATCTAGCAAAAGATACTGACGATACAAACTACACAAAGACTCACGAGCAAGATGATGAATTAGCTTTGCAACCAATCGTTAGTGGACAAAAGGCTAGAAGCGCAAAATTTGCTAACTATGATAAAGGACAATTACCCGAAGGACTGTCAGCTGCCGAAAAAGCAAAAATGAAAGCTTGGCTACAAGGAAATTAATCTTTATTTTTAATATTAATTAATATCTAAAGTATTTATTGTAGGTAATTGATTGACAAACCTACAGTTTGAACTTAATATATATCATAAATATTACTTTAGATATATATAAAAAGTAATATAAAGAACCAAATAAATAATCTAGGAGATGATCTTTTGGAACATAATGCGGATCGAATTTTTGGAATTATTTTAGTATTGGCAATCGGGGCTTTGTTATACGCTATCTTCAAGCCTGGATTCCAAACATTAGCACAAAGTATCTTATCAAAAATGACCGACTTCTTAAGTAGCGTAAAAATTGTCGATTCAGTATCCCCTCTAATTCATTCTTTGTTACCAATTATTTAAAATAGTGGCATTGGCTGATTTTTATATAAAAGTTGCTTGGAGTACATGTACTCTTATAACATTTCGATAAAAGGTCGTAGTCCTTGCAGTGACTACGACCTTTTTATTTCAAAAGATGTTAAATATTTTTTATATATATATTATGTTATAATGGCGACGAAAAATTACACAATGTTCACGATTTGAAAGAAGGAAGTAGCTTGAAATTATCAAATACAAATAAAATACAAACAGTTGGTAAGTATGCTTCTACTTTTTTAATTTGCACACAACTATTAGGTATAGTTGCTCCAAGCGCAACAGCTCTAGCGGATACAAACAATCCCAGTGAAATGAACGCTAATAGCACTCAAGTAAATAATAGTACTCCAATAGATAATGTAACATTTCCTACTAGATTTCCCAACAATCCAAGTGTTGTAAAGACCTTTAAATATATCAATGCTCAGGGCGAAACATTAAAATTAGTCAACGTATTTGCACACATCGGAGATTCTATTGATTTAAATAGTATGCTCCCTCCTAGCAATGGTCAGAATATGGTAATAGAGAGTGCCCACTCTCAATTTAATATCGTAAATAGTCCCGGAAATACAAATAATCCGAATATTGCCCAACAAAATCCAATAATTGTAATTGTTAAAAGTAACGATGTAAGTAATCAAAACGGCACGTCAACTTCTTCTAGCAATAGTAGTCAAAGTAACAATGCAACAGAAGATCAAACATCGAATAGCACTTCAGTTGATTCCAATACTTCAAATAAACAAGATTCTGTCTCAACCAACAATAATCAGTCAGATAGCCAGTCGAACGAAGAAAATTCAAATACGAATACTCCCTCTGAAGTTCAGCTTCCTTCTACAGCAACAAATACTGATGGATCGTCTCGAGACAATGTAGTTAACCCTATGTTGCGCCCCGACAATAATGCTGATCAAATAAGCAATGCCGCAGAATTTGATAGTAATGTACCTTTTGATTATGACAGCGATTATGTACGTGATTTTAGCAAAATCAAGGAGTACAAAGGTTTTGATAAAACAGTGCTTCGCTGGAAACCATATTTAGCTAAGGTTACAAAGTATTACAAAATGAGTAAATATAATGACCTCTTTCTAGCTATTATGGAAAACGAAAGTCACGGCTTATCCGAAAAAACCCCTGACATCATGCAATCGTCCGAAAGCGCAGGTTTGTCACCTAACTCCCTTAAACCTGAGCAATCTATTGAACAAGCCGTACGGTATATGAAAGCCATTGTAGAACATGCCAAAGATTTGGATAAGTCAGAGCATCAAAATCCTATGTTAAGCAAAAATCAATATCATGATTACGCAACTGATAAACGTTTGTTAGCGCAAACCTACGCCTTTGGTGGAAATTTTCTTGATTATATCAATAAACAGAAAAATGGATATACGCTAAAAAACACGGAAAACTACTCAAAAAATGTGATTGCTCCATTACTTGGAAATACTGCCGGCACAAAATATAAATACTCTAATGAAATTTCCAGAATGTATCACAAAGAATACCTGTACACCAATGGAGGAAATTTCTTTTATGGGGACTTAGTTGAGCGGTATATGGTGAATAATTTCATGAGAAAAATCCTAAAGAACCTAATTCAATACAATGGTGATGAATATGTTTTTGGCGGTCATAATCCGCAAACAGGCTTTGACTGTTCAGGATTTACATCATATGGATTATCACTAGTAAACTGCACACTTCCAGCCTATACAGTTTCTCAATTCAACATGACTAAAAAAGTAAGTCGTTTAAACAAGGCAAAACCAGGGGATTTAATCTTCTTTAAAGGCACTTATGGTGCTCCCGACTTTATTTCACACGTTGAATTTATCATTGATCGCCACACTATGTTTGGCGCAAATGGCTCCGGAATCGGGTTTCACAACATTGATGAACTATATTGGAAAAACCATTATGCAGGAGTTCGCCGTGTCAAAAATGCTAAACAGTTAAATTTAATTGCCAAAATGGAATTTGAAAATGATGTAAAAAATGCGGTTTCTGAATACAGCAATAAATTTTAAAACTTCTCTCAGGTAATTACTTTATGTCTTATATCCAATTAATCTTAAATGTTATATCTTACATCATTCAGTTCATTGGCAAATTAACCTATATTGCTTTATTTGAGACATCTTCATTGGTCATAAATTTATATCAGGCAATTATAGAAAATAAATCTTTACCCAAGTTATCGCAATATTTAACTATAAAGTTGCCAGAAACACTAGATAGTTATTTTATTGGTATTTTAACCATTATATTTTTGATTATATTGTTTGAATATCAAAAAAAATTTCGAATTAAAAGATACAGACATAAAAAATTTTTCTGCTACAAGAAAAAGGATATAGATAATAAAAAATTACCGCTTAATTGCACCCGTTTTTCTAAAGTTTTAAAAATTAAAAATGAACGCTTATTAAATCAAAGATTGCATCACAAAAAAATCAATATTAATCCTACTGAATTTGAATACTTTTCTGCATATTTGTTTTATCGCAGCGGCTTCTCACCTGTTATGATTACTCCCATTTCAGATGATTATGGAATTGATGTGATAACAACTTTTCGGCACAAAAATTACGGAATACAATGCAAATTCTATAAAAGTAACAAACTTGTAGGAATACAGGCCATTCAAGAAGTTGTAGCAGGCAACAAAGGATACGGTTTAGATAGATCAATCGTGATAACAACCACGACATTTACAGTAGCGGCTAAACGTTTAGCAAAAGCTACTGACACTGTATTGATTGACGCTTCAAAGTTTAATTATTGGCAAACGCATCCAGAATTTATATTTGAAATATTAAACATAAAGCGCTTCCCTAAAAATTTATTAAAATACAAAAAATTAAAAACTAGGGGTGGTGAATTAAATGCATAATCACTTATCAACACTGGGATTAGTAATATTAGGTTGTATTACTTTAATGGGAATTCTAGTTTCTCAACTATTTGGTTTAAGAGAAAGTCTAACCACCAATAACTTAGAAGACGCTATTCAGTCCTCGTTATACGCAGCGCGAGACGACTCCGCTCGCATTGAACGTGGAACATTTGTTGTTGATAAAGATAAATTTGAAAAAAACATGGGCACTCACAAACTTTATACAAGAAAAAATGGTGTACGCAAAGCAGCAAATTATAAATTTTCCTATTTATCTGATGACAATACAGAAATCAAAGATGAAGGACGTTTCTTACCGGTAAAGGCCGTACGAGTAAAGACTGATGCTGATATTGGTAATAATACAAACAAAAAAAATCCAGCTAATGACAGCCGCACATTGACATATGTAGTACAAACGTATGGAAAAGACAAAAAAACCGACAAGGGCAATGATATCACCAGATAATAACGACAAGAAAGGGTAGAAACATGAAATTATCATCCAAAAAAAAGGAAAAGACAGAAAATAAAGAAAAAGTAGACGTTCAACCGGAACAAAAAGAAGAAAATAGCTCTGACGTCCGCAATCGTATTGCAAAACATTATAAAATCTCCTCTAACATCATTCCCATACATCCAAAAAATCAAGACTATATTGTTGGCCAGCGTGATCAACAAACCAATGCTAAGCATGTCATTGAGAAAAAAGAACTAGAAGCCATTACCTATTCTTTACAACAAAACTACTCAGATATTCTTATTCAAGCAATGACTGATGCCTCTGCAGTAACAAAGCTCAAAGAAATAATTTGTAATAGCCCAGATTTTCAAAACTTGCCATGCTATCACAACCCAGATATCTGCGGAGACATTATCAACGAAGTTGCAGGATACGGAATAATTGAACAATTGCTTCACGACTATCCAAATATAACAGATATCGGGTTTAATGGTCGGTTCCTCACAATTGAAACTCCGGATAATAAATTTACCTATGGGTTATCTAAACAAGATCAAGCTATTACAAGTGATTACATCGAAAAAATAGCTAAAAGATTTGCATTAAGAGAACCCGGGAATGGAAAACAATTTAATGCTGGAAGCCCTATTTTTAATGGTTTTAGTAACAATATCCGAATTTCTGCAACTTATAAAACACTATCACCTCTTGGGACAACGATGTCTTTAAGGGTATCAAAGCCAAAACTGGCGTTAAATGAGATCAATTTCGACAAATTTGCACCGCAATTTTTATACGATATTCTATACTCTTTAGTCGTTTGTCACTGCAATATGATAATTTCTGGTGAAGTTGGATCAGGGAAAACTGAACTACAAAAGTTACTAATCGGAGCAATTCCGTTTTCGGACAAAATTATCATGATTGAAGACGTAGCTGAAACACATATTGCTGATTTATATCCGGATAAAGACGTTTACTCCTGGGTCACGAAAGGGACAGAAAAGGGACAAGACTTATCCAAAGCAGCCCAAGTTACAATAACAGATCATATTAAAAACGCTTTGAGAAATAACCCCAAATGGATAATGATTTCTGAAACACGGGGCTCAGAAGCCTATGAAATGTTCCAAAGCATACTGTCAGGCCACAATATCATTACAACTATGCATGCTATTTCCAACAACTCTGTTCCTGGCAGATTTCTAGGAATGTGTTCCTTACGTTATGAAAATGTTGATTTAGAAAGACTCGAAGAAGAATTCTTAAATTATGTTCATATCGGTATTCACTTGAGTAAAAAGATTATTAATGGTCATGTATATCGCTATCTAGATAATTTAAGTGAATTTGTACCAAAAAGTTCAAAATACCCTGACGGGACTAATACTCTATTTGAGCAAAGACTGGATGACAATGGTTACCGGACATATTCAACCAATCAGCCGACTGAAAAACTCAAAAATATTATTCGAAATGAAATCGATGCAGAATTTAAAATGCCTAATTTCCATAATGTTTATGAACCAATTCCTACAAAAACTAAATTAGAAGAAAAGGAAGAGTCTGAGATACAAAATACTCTTCAAGAAGCTACTACAAGTACGGCAAATAACTAAATAAAATCTGAATTTAATGAGGGGAAAAGAAATGGCACAAACTAAAGGCGTAAGCCATCGAAAAAAAAGAGTTGATATAAACGATCTCGAAGCCAAAGAAGAAGCTTACGGACATAAGCTGACCAATGGGACAATAATTAAAATTGTTTTATCTAATGCCTTTTTTTGGCTAATATTAGGGATCGTGCTTTATGCCAATATTTGGCTGGCACTTTTAACATTTTTAATCGGCTGCTTGTGGGTCTACTACAACGTTGTTAGTAGGGAAATATCCACTAGATATTACCGAAGAGGATTAGTTGAACGGAATCATTTTTTAAACTCGGTAGTGCAATTGATGTCTTCACCTAATGCAACCGTCACTTCTGCTATGAGAGAAGCTGCTGAGCGAGCTAATGGTGAATTCCAACAAGATTTAAAGAAACTATTATCAGTAATGCTCACAGCTGAAAGCCAAAATAAAATCCACGAAGCCTTCAATACTATCATTGACAAATATAGTGATGATATTCTGTTTTGTCAGTTTATGGTACAACTGGAAACCGCTGATCAAGAAAATGTCATTAACGATCAAATGTTTCAGCTAATTAAAGATAATCACAATGATTTATTTAATAAACAAAAAGAATATACAAACTTAAAAAATAATCAGAAAAAAGAAATGCTCATATTAATCTTAATGACGATTGTCGTTTGCTGTCTACTAGCCGTTTGTTTTGGCTTAAATAATTACATCAAAACATACGCCCATTCAATCATTGGATTATCATGTTCTACGGTTTATATGATTATTTACGCCTTCGTAACTGCCAAGTTTTTCAAGTATTACTATGACGAAAGCATAACTACTATTTAAGACCATTCTAAATTTAGGGGGGAATCAGAATGTTTAGAAATAAACGTTTCAAAACCACTGCAAACAAAATTCCAACACTCAATCATATTAAAAATCTAAAAGCAGAAACCACTACTGGATCAAATTCTAATCCAGATGCTCAACAACTATTTACAGTGGGAAACACAAAAATTGTCAGTAAAACTAAGGCTCCAACAGAAGTTTTCCGAGAACAATTAAGATTTCCGGGTAATTTAGTCTCAGACACTGAATTAAATGAATTCTACACAATGGGTAAATCCCCTAATGAAGTTCGGCAACACATGATTAAACGCATTCTCTCAGTTTTCTTGACGTTTGTAATTCTCATGGTTGTCTTTATTACCAGCAATGGAAAAAAATTCGATTCCCAATCTTTATTATTTGAATTATTCATTTCCTTAGGTAGTGGGGCGTTAGTCTGGTATTTATTTCATCGTTCAATCAACGATTACTACCAAAACTTCTTATTCCAGCGACAATTACATTTTGCTAAATTCTCTCAAATTCTCTTGCCTTTCCTATCAGAAGTCAAAAATGGTGCATCTCTATCGGCTATATTTCGTAAGGTAATTCCGAGATTAGACAGTGAAAATGATAAAAAACTACTGCGCAATTTAACAATAGACATGAATAATCATCCAGGGGAATCTAAATATTTTGTTAAATTTGCGGACGACTTTTCAGGAACTGATAGAGCAAATTCATTTATGTTACAGGTTTTTGACATTGAAAACGGAGCCAATGATGATCGTGGAGTTACAAAATTAGGAGAACAAGCACAAAAAGACTTAATGTCACAAATAGACGTGATTATTAATAAAAAAATAGCAAGGTTTATTTCACCCGAAAGGACAGTAACCGTTGCTATCATAATTCCAATTTTTGGAGTTCTATTAGGCTTTATTATTTCATTGCTCACTCAAATAATGGGAACATTTCCGCATGCTTAAAGTAAGTAAGGAGTGATAAATCATGGATGAAAATACATCATTTATATTAAGCCGAGTAACAACATTTTTAATCGCAATATTTATGTTGGCATTGTTTGCAATATTCTATAACGTTGGTCAACTGAATAACTTTCAAACGCAAGCAAATGACATAATAGAGCGCTCTGGAGGTATTACTGCAGATGCTCAATCAAAGATTGATGATCTATCTAAAAATGTTTATCGTAACCACTTTACTTTAAGACCAAACTCTTCACAGGATAGTCAAAACCAACCTTACGGTCACAAAATTCATTACCATATTTCAACTAGTGCTGGATTAATATCTCTTTTTAGGAAATTCCCAAATTATTCATCTGATAAAGGATTACAAATAGGAACTTCATATTACACGGCAACATCACAAATAAGACATAAATCCCAAAGTTTCAACAATTAATTTGAAAGAAAGTGAATGTAGCTATGGATCATAATGCGAGTCGATTAATTTACATGTCTATTGTAACTATGTTTATAGGAATTCTGATTTATGTATTTTTTAACAAAACAAATGTCCTGGAAGAATTTCAACAAATCATCTATCAAGTGTTTGAATCTTCGCGATTAGTTTTATAGACAAGGGGGAATAATAATGGAACATGGCGTGGGAGAAATTTTTAAATTTCTGATCAGTCTTTTAGTGTTATTCGCAATGTTTTTTAGTTATTTTTTCTTCAGTAACACTTCTCAAATTGCAGATTACCAAACACAAGTAAATTCTATTCTAGAAAAGTCAGAAACCCTCTCAAAAGCTCAACCCGGTATAAATAAAATTAATAACGATTATCACAACAAATTTTACATTGACGGATTAACATCACCAAACAAAGAATTAAGCTTTGGAGACAAAATTAAATATACAATTCACACTAACATTCCTTATTTTGCCAACATCAATAATAAATTAGTTTTAAAAAGTGATTTACAATCAGATACTACTTCGCAGTATGGCAGATAACTGTCAAAGTTCGTATAGTCAAAGAGCCTAAAACCCTATTGTTCATCATTTAGCTGCTTTACATCAGTTTAAATTTACTAAAAACTTGTCTCTTTAAGGACTCTAATTCCTTTGATAATTTCATCAGTTGCTGAGATTCTTCTTTTGTAAATTCACCATGTTTATATAGCAGTTTAGAGAGATTGCTTGAATCCTGGGAGTTCAACAAACTGTCATTTAATATTGAATTCATTTCTTTATTATTTTGGAAAATTTGGTTTAGTTCAAAAGATAGTTCCCGAAAATAGTTGCTTAATTTAGCATATTCTTTGGAATCTTCATAGATGATTTTGGGGAATTTGCTACGTTTTAACATATTAACTACTAATTGCGTGTTGCTTAAACGATAAGCTTTGGCCATCGTCTTAAAAATATAATAATCATCATCATTTAGCGTTATTCGTAATTCGTGAGTGTTTTTTGTCATGATACTTCTCTTATTAATTGATTTAATAATATTATCCTATGTTTTTTATATGTATGTAAAGTTTAATTTATTAAATTCGGAGAATTAATATGAAAAGTGCAGCGGTTGTAAAAGTCAGTGGTGCTAAAAGCGTTTCATCTTTAACCCACTATAATGAGCAAGAATATAAAACCTCTGGCATCTGGAAAAATGATGGCCACATATACTCACAAGAAGAATTAATATCTTTTTACGGAAGCTCGGATACACCTCAAAAAAATTTAAAACAACAAACCAGTACCTTTATAAAAAATACGCGTATTGGATTAAAAGTTTACCAATTATTAAATAAAAGTCGTGCTGTACCAAAATATAAGGCTTACACAATTATTCAAAGCTTTGATTATCAAGCAAATCCTGATCTAAGTCCTGAGGAAGTGCACGCATTAGGTGAACAATATCTGAGAAAAATTTGTAAATACATGATGGATAACTACAATTACCTGATTACAGATGGAATGATATCTACACATATAGATAGATCAAGCGTCCAAACAAAAAGAAAGCCTGTTGTCAAAAACCAACAGGTTTTAAATATACAAGACGTAGTTGTTCCTCATCTGCATAACCATATTATAATTCCTGCGTTTAATTCAAAAGGCGAACCAATTAGCAAATATCTGAGAAAAGAGGACATTTACGCGCTACAAACGTTAAATGATGATCTATGCGTGGAAAATAATTTGAATGACTATTATTTTTCTAAATTACACCAGAGTATCGATCCACAATCTTCCTTCAGTAGAAAAAAAGATACATTGACGAAAAGTAATTTACAAAAGGCCTATGTTCGTTTTACGAAGGCCAACAAAAGGGCTTGGATGGGGAGAGGTAAATTTAAACAATCACTAAAAAAAAGAAATGAACTTTTACTAAAAGAATATCACTTATCCTTCAGATACGTAAAAGATCCCAAAAACAATCGTTTAAAAAAGCAGTTTACAATGATCGACTTTGTTAATGATAAGCATCAACAAATGTGGTACAACGTTAAAAATTTAAAGCTACTATATTGGGAAAATGAACCGGAGTCTATAGTTGAACAAATAATCCAGCACCTCGATTTTTCAGGAACAAATGATATTTATATGAATAATAGGCAATATCACGAGTTAATGATAAAGGCCATTCAATCAAGTAATAAACAAAAGGATCCTGTAAAATTAAAAAGTTTGTATGTTAATACATTACGGCAGAGACGTGCAATGTATTACAAGAGTAATGCAATTCAAAAAAGAAATAACATTAAAAATAGAAGCAAAAATTTCTCTAGACGCTTGAATAATCTACCTGATCTGAATATTCCTAAAAATAAATATGTTAATCATTCTTATTTGTCAAAGTATTTGGAAGACCTTTATGACATTTATGAAAATGTAATTCCAAAAAGTATTAAGAAATCTGACAATATTAAATACGATCCAAGAAACAAAGCTTTAGGAAAGAAAATTCATACAAGAGAGACCTACAATCCTCATAGGATTAAGCCCAACAGTAAACAAAACTTTGAAAGGTATCATTAATCATGAATAAAGATATAGCACCCCAAGAAGGTATTAATAATACTGATGTAGATGATTCAGAATTAGATTCAATTTTAGTTAATGAGAATAAGGAAGATAAACCTGATAATGAGGTTCCTGTAAATAAAAAAAATACAGTTAATCAATTATCTATGAATAAAACAGAAATTCCAAACTATATCTCTGAACAAGTGGGTCAAGCAATCTCCGAAAAAAGGAAACTAAATTCCAAAGTTAATAAGTTAATTCAATTGGATAAACGCGCAAAAGATTCTAATCAAAAAGAATATCAATCAGCAGTGCCACTAAATGATGTTTTAGTCATTATCCAGGGTTTAATCTCCGTCATCGATCATTTGATTGAAGCCATAGATACTCTAGATGATTTAAATTATGAAAAAGACAATGATGAATTAGCGGAGGAAGATGAATACTACAACACGGACGATTATAAAACTCCATATCAGAAAATAAATATACTTTATTCGAACTTACAACCTTTAATTGGAATTATGCAATCAGGTGCTGGCAGTGAACTGGAAAAAACAATGCAAGAAATAGTCGAAATTGCGAAGTCTAGCAAATTCAAAGAATTTTTAAACATTTATGGGGATAATTATAAAAAAACGACTCCAGATCAAGTTAGTGAATCCCTGCAAAAAGAATACCAAGATGCCCAAGAGCAATTAAGCCAAGATGTAAATGACAATTAAAAATTCGAAAGGATGAGTAATAGTGAAATCTGATGAAGATTTAAAACAGGAAAACTCTAAAGATGTGTGGCAGACCTCGAGGGATTTTTTTTACAAACTTACAGCCAATGGGCAATCCTTTTTTGCAGGCACTATTTTAATGTCCACAGTCTATCCTAGAGCCGTTTTAACTAGTTTAAATCTAATTGATACAGCAGAGGCTAAACCCCTTCAGAACGAAACTAAAGCCGTGTTATCGGGGTTACGATCCATGTCAAAACATATTAAGCCAGAAGAATTAAATTCCATTCGTAACTTTATTAAAAAACCTGAGATAACCCAGGAAATACAAAATAACAATCTTTGGTCACACTTAAGTAGTGATTTAGAGCCTAAATTTTCTGATTTAGATATTAATCAATACTTTTTCCAAAATTCGGATACTATTGATACTAATATAAAATCAGACGGTATAAATAATAATCAAAGCCTCAAAGCCTTGGAACATCAACAAGATCGAGCGCATGATGCTGAAGATGTAAACCCTAAAAAGCAAAACAGCAATTACCAAAAAGAAATGCAATCAAACCCAAATAATGATTCTAATAATATGTTTAAACATAAACAGAATAGACGCATTAAGAGAATAATATCAGATAACATAAACAGCATTAGGCGCATGGATAGTGAGATGGCTAAAGAAAGAAGCATCATTCAAAATGATAGCCGAGAATTTTAGTTTAATATAAATATTTTTCAAAACATGGTACAATTAATTTGAAGTTTAGATATATATAAAAAGATTTGAGGAACAACAATGACTGACATTTTATCCAACAGGGTGAAGGCAAAATTAGAAAATGATAATAAAGACTTTACTCGTCTAGAAATTGAAAAAGCTATTAATATCTTAGAAACCGCGCAAAAGAAACTAAAAAAAGAAGAGCGCAGGCAAGCATTAACAAATTTATCGGAATCATACGATTTGAAAGAAGATGATGCCTTGATTAACGACTTCATTAATAACTTAGCTAAGCTAAATGCTGACAGTCGTAAGGAAATAATGCGGATTATAAAACTAAACAACACGTCCTCAAGCTCAAAGAACCAGGAAAAAATTATAAATTCAAAGAGCCAAGATAATAGCCAGCAACCATTAAAATAAATCGATCAATACTTATTTTTCAAGATTGTATGACTTCATACAATCTTTTTTTGGAGGTTTTTATGGAAAAAGAGCGTACAGCAATTCAGCATAATAACGAGAACCAATGGTTGGCCTTCAAAAATGCCATAAGGAGTGTTAATCCCCTTAACAAAACCTTTCCCGTTGAAATGAATAAACCTGTAAAGCCTAACCCCTCAAAATCAAGTGTCAATAAATTCACATTTTATGATAATTCAAAAAAATATAAAGATAGAAATGCTCAGCGGGTCATAAAATACCTCAATGAACAACACGGAATAGATCGTACGTTTATCGAATGCTTATTCAAAGAAGATTTAATACGTGGATACAGTGGTTACAGTTTTTGGGATAAAAAACAAAAAAAATATATCAAAGTGCCGCCTCATATTAAATTTATGCATAAGGTACCCAGAAGCATTTACTATGCACAAAAGAAAACTCGCCCCAGCCAAGAGAAAAACGTTGGTGATGATCAAATATATATTGATCCTAAAACAGGTACAAACACTAAAAATCCCCGATTTGGTTATGACGGCAAAATGATTGATCCTAAAGGAGCAAAAGATTACGGCTGGAATTTTAAAAGTGGAAATGGTCGTGACTATTTATTTGTATTTCAATCGCCAATTGATGCTATGAGTTACTACCAATTAAATAAAAAAGCATTATCTAAAGCAAATGCCACTTTCTTATCAATCAGCGGATCAATTTCAAAATTAAATACTATAGATAATTTTACTAAAGCACAATATTTAAGCGGTCCATCCCAATATAAAAGAGTTTTTCTTTGTCCAAATAAGGATGCAATGGGGCAAAGTATGATAACAAAATACTCTCAAATTATCGGAGTAGATAAATTAACATACGATCAGCAACTAAAAGATAAGAGAGTAGATAAAGACAATATAAAATTATACATTGAACAACCAGTTGTTAAGGGGAATGATAAATCATGGAATGACATTTTAAAAGGAATTCAAAGAGGAAAGTATTCATATCCTGCCCAGAATCCTGTTCCAAATAACTACACAAAACATTTAACTTTACATCAATTTGGTAGACAAATCGTTAGTACTCTCATGAATTCTCTATCAAAGGATTCCCAACAAAAATTAGAATTATTGATGTTCGACTACTCGGTCGTAACAAAAAATTTTTTAGGATCACATTCAGAACCTATCGTCGCTGCTAATCCTAGAATTCAATTAGCAAAGAAAGTAGCAACATCAATTTCCCGTAAAGACTTATCCAAAATAAATCAATTTATGGAGAAAGAAGGAGGAAAGTTCTTATTCCCTAAGGATTTATCTTATTATACTGGTTCAATTTCTGGAAAAAATGGGAACCGTACTTTACTGCTTAAACCAGTCATATTAAAGCAAATCAGTGCCCCATTTATAACTGCGAGAGACAAAACACAGTTAACATACTTCTTAAATCAACTAAGTAATGATGATAGTAAGCAAGGATTTTTTCATCAAATAAAAAACTATATGCCAATAATCAAATATCTTCGTAATCCACTAGATTTAGAATTAAAGAAGCAAGCAAGTAATGCATATACGGAAATTAAAAATGTCGATCAATATTTAGAAGATAAAAGTAATTCAAATACCCCACAAGCTGCTAGCTATAAACAGGACATTAAAAAAATAAAAAGGTTTACAAACAGGATCATACCTGAATATAGTGTAGGCTTTCGGCTGAGCAACTTTACTAGTTATAAATTCCGTCAAGTACTAGATAAATACCATCAAATAGAATTAGAAAATGCGCAGAAGATATATGATTTCATAGTAAATGTGAAGCCTCAGCTGGAAAAGGAATCATTTAGATTAGAGATTTTTCAGGCCGACAAATACGATTCCATGATTAATGATTATTTTAAAAATAATGGCCTGCAACTACCAAGTTCACAACAATTTAATAAGAATAGCAATCATAAGTATGAAAAAATTTCACTTTCTAGTTTAAAAAAAGTGGATGATAAAATCACAGATAATCCCTTTGAATTCAATTATGATGATCTTCTCGATAAAATCGCAATTCCCTATGACCCCAATTATGATGATAATGTTATAAAGGATCCTTACAAATATTTAGACAAATTAGAAGCAGAAAATAATAAAAAATTAAAAAAATTTAAAATAAATCGTCCATTTTGGGTCAATAGAAATAAAAAAGAAATGCACATGTAAAATCAATGGAGGCAAATAATGCTATTTATATTAGCCGAAAAAAGGGAGCAAGCAGGAGCTTATGCAAAGGCTCTTAAGGGCGACATAAGTAAAATCAATCCATATATATTAAGAGTGGACCACTCTAAAATTCTAAGCAATTTCGACGGTATTCTAATTGGATATTTGTCAGGCAATATTTACGAACCATTAGAACCCGAAGAATATGATTCTAAATTCAAAACATGGAGTCTTAACACACTACCTATTTTACCGGAGCAATTTAAATTTAGACTAAAAGACAATTATGAGGTTCTCAGGGAAAAATTAGTAAGTGCTATTAATCAATGTGATGATCTCATTTTAGCTACAGACGGTGACCGTGAAGGCGAAATTTTAGGGTATATATTTTTAAAGCAAAACAAACTAAGTAGTAAAGTTCATTTTCGTGTTTGGAGTAATTCATTATCTACAACAAATTTGCAAAAAGCCTTTCAAAATTTACATGATCCTAAAGAAACTTATGACCTGGCCATTGCCGGAGCATCTAGAATCATTGCCGATTGGCTACTGGGAATAAACTATAGTAGGCTAGCTACAATAAGACTACAAGAAAAAAAATATGATGGAAACTTTTCTGTGGGACGTGTTCAAACCCCCCTACTAAAAATCATCGCTAATAAAAGAAGTGAAAGAAAAAACTTTATAAAAAAAAGTTATTTGCGAGTCAAATTTATAGATTCAAACGGCCTGAATTTTTTAGGTGATAAAAAGAAAACCTTATTTTCGAAAGCAAATAAAATTAAAGCTGGACAGCTAATTCAAAACTTAGAATTAGAAAATCCAATCATCACTAGTGTGACTACAAGTACTATCAATAAGCCTGCAGCCAAATTAGTTAATACAGGAGACGTACAAGGGTATCTTGTCCAACATACTAATATAAGCTCTAAACAAGCCCTAAATGATGTCCTGGAGCCGTTATATAACAACTATAACGCCATAACTTATCCGCGGGTTGAGCCACGTTTGATTACTGTAGATGATTTTTTTACTTTAAGAAAAAATCTAAATTATTATATTCAGCTATATGAAAAAATAACTAATAGACAATTGCCTGATGTATTTCATCAACTTAATCCAAGGGAAAGGTTTGTGGACATTTCTGGTAAAAAACTATCCCTAGAAAGCCATACTGCGATTATTTTAGATAAACCTATTGCATATGAAATATATGAAGAGTTCTCTCCCAACTTAAAATTAGCCTATCTATATATCCTGGAAACAACTTTAGGAATGTTTGCTGATGATTTTCTTTATACCAACTTTGTTATCGAAATTCAAAACAAAGACATAACATTTACTTCAAATTTTAAACAACCAATAAAAAAATTATCATGGCAAGATATCAATATTCAGAAAGATAACCGTTCAAAAAAAGCCATGGATCCTAAAGAGTCAATCAATTTTGATCTTAAACAATATACGATTTCTAAAGAAATAACAGGTAGATATGAATTATATACAGAAAACAATAAACCTAGTACTCCAATAACTGAAGCCAACTTAATAAAAACAGTAATGCCTAAATATAATTTAGGCACTCAAGCAACACGAGCAGAAATAATTCAATCTTTATTAGACAGAAAATTAATTAAAGCAGCCACTAAAGATAATAGGGATATTAATTTAGTTAAAAGAGAATATTTTCCTACAGAGAAAGGGATTGTACTGTTGCAAGAAATGAGTCAAAGCAACTTATTAAATCTTGCTCAAACCAATTTTTGGGAAAATTCTTTGACTAACATTGCCAAGGGAGAAAGTAAGTCTCAAGAATTTTTAAATACTATAAAACAAACAATAATTGAAGAAGTCAAAAAGTTACCCTCCAATGACAACTCGGTACCAATTAATCCGAAGTATAAAGAAAATAACAATTTGGTAAAAACCAATACAAATATTAATTGCCCAAAATGTCGAAAAGACTATTTGTACGAAATTTCTCTAGATCAAACAAAAATGAATACCGGCAATACTATTCATTACAATTTTTACAGTTGTGGTTCCAGAAAATGTGATTTTAAAGTATCAAAAAACATTTGTAATGTTGAATTAAATAATAATTTGCTTAGTCAAATTATAAATGGAACTATGAATTACCATCAATTTACCAACAAAAAGGGAAAAACTTTCAATGCGAAGTTAATATACAGTCAAGGAAAAATCAGATTTGAATTTTTAAACAACTATAAAAAACATACAAAACATACAAAACATATAAAAATAAAAAAATATTAAGGTGGGATTATGGATCATAAAGACAAATATATATTCAGAGGAATACTAACCAATTTTTTAAAAGATTACTTTTCTTATAAGTTTTCCTACTTTCCTTCTCCTTACTATTTAAACTTAAAAAATATTGAATCTTTAAAAAATAATAAAGATTTTAAAAAAGTGATATTATTTGCAATGATTTTCCAAACTAAGCAACAACGGCTTGTAACCTTTATTGATTTTGAACACTATTTCGTATTACTAAACAAGTTAAGTAAGTTAAATCTAAATAAAAAAGATTTGCGAAAAGGTTCAATTTGTACAGGCAGTTATTCAATCAACAAAAACAATATTTTATTACTAGAAGAAATTACCAGTGTGAGGACTACCGATGAACAATGAAGAACTTATAGCCACCAATAACAGTGAAAAAAGAAATGACGTACCTTTAGAAAAGGATAAAGGCAGTAATATTAACAAAATCGAATTACCATCAAATAAGTATGTTGATAAAATTAATCAATTTTATAAAAAATTACCAAAAGACAATCTATTATCGCCACAGGATTTATCTATTGAGATAAACAATATGGACAAAAGTCATTTTTGGAATGAATTTACTCAAGAAATGCATAGGAAAACATTGTTTGATTGCAGTAGCTTATTAGCCAAGATTCTGTCACCCAACGCTTTACAAAGGGCAACCACATTCCAAAATATTTATACTGATGATTTTGATACTAAATCAACTCAATCCGATTCAGAGAGTAGAGACAAGATTCAAGATGAAAAATTTGATTTCTAGGCTAAGATATGAAAACACCTTACTTAAACTATTTTTGCGAGAACTTAAATAACTATGTAAAAACATATAAACATCAAAACGCTATCAGTCGTAAAGAGGAATTAAGCACCCTAATTCAAACACTATTACATGTACAAAAAAACACACCGATGATTATTGGTGAAGCAGGTGTAGGTAAAACTGATTTAGTTGAGGGTTTAGCGCAGATGATCAATAACAACTCTGTGCCACCATTATTGACCAACTACACTATTTTTTCTCTTCAAGTAGGCCTGCTAGATCAAAAGATGTCAGATGACTCTGAAGATACACAGTTAGGATATTTCAACTATAATTTAGAGCAAATATTAAAGGAGTGTAAACAAAACAACGATAGAATCATATTATTTATAGATGAGTTTCACACTTTAATGGGAGCGAATAGGCATGGAGGTATGGACGGTAGCCAATTGCTCAAGCCATCATTAGCAAGAGGCGAATTGCACTTAATAGGAGCAACCACATTTGATGAGTTTTATGAGTATGTAGAACCTGATAGAGCCCTTCAGCGCCGTTTAGATATTATTAATTTAGCAGAGCCATCAAAAAAGCAGACTTTGACAATATTAAAAAATAATTTAACAACGTACTACAATCACTATAATAATATCCAATGTGATGACGGAATTTTACAACTTTGTATTGACTTATCAATTAGGTATTTGACCGACCGTTTTTTACCTGATAAAGCATTTGATATATTGGATGCAGCTTTTGCTGAGGCATACATTAACAATCATAATCAAATTCAAGAACTAGACGTTGAAACAGCAATATATCGTAAAACAGGTATTCCTTTACAAAACATTGCCAATTCATTGCAACCCCAAATAGCTGATCTTGAACAGCAGCTTCATAAAAATATTCTTGGCCAGAATGAAGCCATATCACAGATCGTAAAATCTATAGATATGTTCTTTGCCGGCTTAAACGATGCTAGTAAACCGAAAGATGTATTTTTATTTTTAGGAACCACAGGAGTCGGCAAAACCGAAGTCGCCAAAACCTTGGCCAAAATACTATTTGGAGCTGAGGACAATATGGTGAGGTTTGATATGGGAGAATATACCGATAAAACTGCAGTAAATAAATTAATGGGTGAACATGGACAACAAGGACTATTAACTGCAGCCATTAGAAGAAGGCCTTACTGTATACTGCTACTAGATGAAATTGAAAAGGCTGATTCTGCGGTTTGGGATTTATTACTTTCCATCATAGATGATGGTGAAATTAAAGACAGCCGAGGTAGACTGGTTGATTTCACCAATTCCATAATCATAATGACTAGCAATTTAGCTTCCGAAACAATCAAGAATAAAAACGCATGGGAACGTGGTTCTAGTGATTCTCCTGAAGAAAAAAAATATAGAGAAACCTTATTCAGAAGAATGGTTAATAATGATTTAAAAACAGTTTTTAGACCTGAATTTGTAAATCGTATACCCAACAAAGTAATATTCAACGTTTTAGGTAAGAAGGAAATTGTACAGATATCCAAAAAGTATATTTTTAAATTAATAGACAGGCTTAAAAAACAGGGTATCGACTTTACCATAAGTTTTGACGCGCTCGATTATTTAACTGATTTAGGGACGGACGTTGATAACGGGGCACGCCCCTTACAACACGTACTAGATGAAGAAGTAACTGGTTATATTGCCAAACAAATTGTATCTAACAAAAATGAATTCCAAAAAGTTAAAACCGTTGAATTAACAGTCTCCGGATCTAGGCCTTTTAAAACTGAGGACGAAAGTGATCTATATGGAACTCGGAGCTTTAAGTTCAGTGCTCGTTTGACCAATTTATCTCCTACCGAAATCGTAAATAGAGAACGACTTTTTGATGAAGCATCAATACAAAAGATGCTTCAAAAACATGTAGATAAACCAAAAATAGAATTAAATATAAAAAAATAAATATATGCAAAGAATGTTGACAAATCAGCATTCTTTTCTTTTTTATACATATAAAAAAATCGAAAAATGTTTTTTCCACTTTACTAACCAGAAATTAATGCTAATCTAAGCTTGATATTAGTCATACAAAAGTACTGAATCTTGCTTAAGACCAACACTTAAGTGAAATCAATCAACTTTTCAAAAAGATTAATGATCAAATAATATATAAGGAGGTTTGCAATCATGTCCAAGTTAATGTTACTAGGAATCAACAAGTTATTTACATTAGCAGTAAGCAATCCATTTGACGTTATAAGAAACGTTTTGGCCAGCTATAAGAGCCCGATTCAAAGCGCACTTTATACGGCGGCATTCGTAGTTTTTGCAGGTTGCTTAATAGCGTATATCTTTGGTTCAGCGCAGCTAAAGGCTAAAATGCGTTCACATATTATTGGCATCATTTTTTGCGTCATTTTATGTGTGGCAACAGGTTATATTGTCGACTTGGCAAAGGACACAGGGAGTCATTTTCAAACTATCCTCCCTCTAATTCAAAACATTATTCCCGGTGTCCATTTCTTCTTGTAAAGCGTCTAGCATACTAATAATTATCATTTTCGGTGTCTCTTACTTAAAGAGGCGCTTTTTTATATATATATAAACTGTGATATAATTTTGATATCAAAAAGACAATAAAATTACAATATTAAGTGCTCAAAGAGGTGTTTAAGGAGTGTCAATTTTATCCAGAATTAATACAAAAAATAATAGAAATGCAATTATTGATACAACAGCTATGTGCGAATTATATTCAGAAACCCCTGAAACCAATAATTATTTAGATAAAGCCTACAAAACATGGATAGAAACAGGAAAAAATAGCAACTACAGTCAGTTAGTTCAAGTGAAAAAACAACGGCAATGGTACTTTTCTGCATATGCTTTAAGTCAATTTGGCCAATTTTATAAACAGTTAATATTGCACAATGAAGATAATGCACCTGAGTCAGCTTATAATCCCATCAAAGTAGACATAACAATCCATATTAATAAATTCAAATTTGATAAACAAAATCAACCAGTATTTATCAATAACCGTCCCTTTTTAGAAAATGAATATATAGTAAAGCATTTTACTGATGTTGAATTAAATAAAGAATTTAGCAATTCCACGTACTTACTCAATAAATTAATCTTTTTTGGTTACAAAAATGAAGAATTTGAAGCTATTAAGGATTTACAAAAAGAATATGATCTGAATTGTGAAATTTCTAATATTATCGAAGAAGATTTTCTAGACCAAAGTTCATTATCTAAAAGTAACATAGCAACACAACCATCATTTATAGAATTTCAAAATCAAAATTCTCACTCCATCATTATCCCTGCTTTTTCAAACACAATGAATCAGTCTGCAACAAAAAGTATAAAAAAGGTTGATAATAGTCAAAATAATCTAGATAAAGCAAAAAAGAGCATTAAAGAAACAGTTGATAAAAAGACATCCACCACTTCTAATAATTTAAAAGTCGAGGAAGCTAGCCCATCAATCCAGCAGGCGAAATCAAAGGATATAAGCCCCGTTTCAAACAATCCTTCTGAATATCTAGAAAAACAAATTCGTGAAATGCTCCAATCTAAAGAAATCAAAGCACTCATGTCAGAGATATTGCCCAAATGGAAAAACTTTGATTACAATCCTATCGCTACTGAATCAACAATCTTAGAAGAAGCCGTTCAATCAACGGATTTTGACAATCAAATATACTTTCTAGAAAAATCGAATGATTTTAAAGAAGCTGCCAATCACTTAATTAGTAATAAAGAAAATGAGCTTAGATTAGCAATCGCCAAAAATATTGAAAATATTCTGATAGATTCTATAAAAAACAAAATACAACAGACTCAAAACATTGAAGAACAGTTCAAAAACGATGAAGAATTGATAAAAAGAAGCAAGGCTTATTATAAAAAACACCTTGATAAAGCCAAACAAAATTTGGCTAAAAGTCAGAAAATAGAAATTCAAAAAGTCCAGGAACGACTAACTAAAGAGTATGAATCAAAGTTAAAAACTCATATTGCCGAAATAAATTCTAAATTTCAAAATCAAGAAATAATCTTAGAAGAAAAAATCAATGCTCAGACCGAGTTAATACTCAATGATAGTAGAGACAAAAGAAATGCTGAATTAAACAATACTTTGAAAAATATAAATAAAAAAATAGATCTAGAATTGCCCGTTGTAATTAGAAATAATCTTATCGATTGTTTCCATGTTTTTATAACGGAAGGTGACAACCTCTATAAGCAGCTTTATGGAATGCTAGAAAAAAATCAAAATAACTGGCGTACTGAAACATCGAACCTTGTAAAAAAGCAAACTGAATTTAACAAGTCTCAAAAAGATCTGATCTTGGCTAAACAAATTACTCCAAAGAATACAAAAGGAGAAATATCTAAATCAGAACATATAATCCAGCAACAAACTAAAACAATTGATGAATTAACAAAACAGCAACAAACAAATCAAGAAAAAATTGTTCAGCTAAACAATGATCGAATGCATATATTAAACCAGTATAGTACAGCACAGAATCAAAAAATGAGCATAGAAAAAGAACTAAATACTATAAAAAGTAACTGGGAGCAAGAAAAAATTAAAGTTACTAACAAAGATAAAACTATCAAGGAGCTAAATACAAAACTTAGTTCCTTCCAGCAGTTACAGCAAGAAAAAAATGAGATGAGCCAAAATAATAAAGAGTTGGAAGATGCGAAAACCCAACATATTAAAGAATTGAGTGAGAAAGACAAGATTATCAAGGAGTTAAATACCAAAATTAGCTCTTTACAAAAGATACAGGAAGAAAAAAACCAAATTGCTCAAAACAACAAAGAGTTAAAAGATACGGGCATAAAGCACATTGATGAACTTAATCAGAAAGATAAAGTCATTAAGGATTTAAATTTCAAAATCAATTCTTTACAAAAGGAACAACAAGAAAAAGACCAAATTACACAAAACAATAAAGAGTTAAAAGAAGTCAATGAAAAAAATATTCAAGAACTTAAGGACAAAGAACATATAATTCAAAAACTAAATAAACAACTGGAAGAAATTCAGCATAATTCAACGGCATTGAGCCAAAATGATGCTAATTCTACTAATAGTTCCCAAGTTAGCACATCAGCCGACAAAGTACATTTGACACCACTAAACATTCAAGAACAGCAGTTACTAAGCGCTACAGATAAAATAATAAAAATGCGGAATCAGGACTTACAAAAACAAAAAGAACATGAACAACAACTCATAAAAATTAGTGAAGAAGAAAAAAATAATCAAACCAGTAAAAAAGTAAGATTGCCTTGGCTGAAATAATTATTATGACAAAAAGGAAGTACAACTATTGAAAAAAATTTGGGGCAAACAAAGTGAAGATAAAACTTTAAATGAAAAAGGGTATAACATTTTCCATCTAGGTTATAATGCATCACACCTTGTCTTAATCTTTGGAACCATATTAGCCTACATGTGTGCTACTTTAGTTTGTAATTTAGTACAAGTACTCATAGTTATACTTTTGGATCCTAATGTCGGCGTCTTATCTTCAAATCATAAAAGTTTTATTGATTTTGTTAAAAACAATATCCTTTGTATTAATTCATTAATTATCAATGCACAAACTCTTAGTCACTTACAATTTGGCTCGGTAAATTTTTTTATTAGACATGGTAAATTAATTAGCCAATTTCTACATGTAATTTTCTTTATAGTAGCTGAAATTCCAGTATTTCAGTACTTTATGAAGCTGTATACCAAATCTAGAAACCTCAATAATAATGAATACGGCTCTGATAGAATTGCTACAAGTAAAGAAATTAAAAATGAAACCTATAAAATCCCTGACCGCTATTTTGAATTTCATAATTCCCCCAATCCAATAATCATGCATGAATTTAACTGGAAAGGGAAACTCAATAAAACCATTAAAACTCAAACGCAGAATATACAAAATCTATTAAATATTAAATATTCCGAAATACAAAGATTTGAATTTATAGCTAAAATTATATTATTTACCTTAATAATTGGGCTTTTATTAGGTACTCTCATTGATCTTAATAAACCATATACCTTAATTCCTTGGTTTTCGCCACTGCGATTTTTACACTTTCTGTGGTCAGTTATCATCGACCTATTTATCCTATTTAAGCTGTTATTCAGGCTGTTAAAAGTTCTACAAAGAGAAATATTTGCTGCACCATTATATTTATCTACACCCTTGGTTTTATCAGAAATATTTGGCGTAGGTTATATTTTATTTAAGCTATTCCCAGTAATTAGACAAAAAATCAAGCATAGTATGTTAATAGAATATGTTAAACAAAAGAAAAAAAGCTCCACAAAAGAATTTGAGGAGCCGCAAGCTTCAATCATTTCAACTGAAAGTAATAGTTCTTATTTGAACGAAATAAAGGGTAGAGAAAAAAAGTATTTGGGCGAAGCATCCATTGGACATACAATGCAGGCAATCTATGCACACCCTTTGCTAAGTGCCAAACTTGTAGGATTGGAAATGTTGAAAAAATCCATCCCTATTGAACAAGGAATTACTGGCTACTACTATTTGTCTTTACAAATGCAGAATGTATTACTGTACGGAATTACTCGTTCTGGTAAAGGACAGATGATCATTAATGTTCAAAACGACATAAATTCCAGAGCAGAAAATAAATTCAAGCCTAATATGATTGTAAATGACTCTAAAAATGAGTTATCTGCTGGCACATATTTAACTCTTCGAAAAAGAGGATATAATGTGCTAATTCTCAATATTCAAAACACTATGCATTCAATGTCCTATAACCCACTACAATTAGTGATTGAATATGCAAAAATAGGTGATATTAGTCGCGCATCTCGTGAGTGTTCGCAACTATCTTATACTATCTATGATCCAGATTCCCAGGGAAAAAATAAGTATTTTTATACATCTGCAGCATCTTTATTTGATGCAATAGTATTTAGTCTGCTAGCTTATGCTAACGGTCAATATTATGCAGATTTACATCCTGAATTAGCAATTAACACAACTGACCAGGATAAATTATATGCAAATCATGATGCTTGGAATCGAATCACAATTACGAATGTTTTACAAAGCACTCTACAATTGGGCGGGGAAGATGCTACAAAAGATACGACAAAAGAAGCATCAAACAGACTAATAATTTATTTTCAACATTTAGAAGCTAAACTTCAAGAACTAAGAAATAAATATGCAAAAGACTCAACTAAATTAGACTACATTGAACAAAATCAATTAGCTATTTTAAATCAGGCCACTCAAAAATTTCAGCAATCTAAAATGGCAGGAAAAGAAACTTCCGGAAATATTTATAGTACTTTTATCGAAAAGCTAAGAATATACCAGGAACCAGAAGTAGCTAAAATGACTTCTATGAATAGTATTAATTTAGAATTATTAGGTTTCGATCATATTATTTCCGTACAGTTCAACAGAGCTTTTAAGGTACAATATTTAACTACTGAAATTCATTTATCACAAATGAATAAGCCTAATTTGATGAATCCAGAAATATTTGAGAAATCTAATATTCAGCTTTCGGAAATAGGAATGGCCAAAATTCCGATTGAAAAATCTATTCCGCAAGAAAACTTTTTTATTGTTTTTAAAATTCATGATGAGCGTTCATTTCAAACTTACAAATGGATTATTCAGTGCAAGAAATCCTATTATACAGCTGAAGAAGTCCAACATCTTAAATCCGATTATCATAAAGCCCCAATAGTTTCAGAAATGGATGTAACTTCTGATGGCAAAGTCATTGATCATTTTAGTCATAAACCAGTACTAAAGAAAATTGACACTGAAATTATAAAACAACCTAATCCAACGGAATTTTCGGAAGAAAATATTGGAGAGATAAAGGAATTAAATAGCTTAGCTTATAAAAATAAAGACAATAATTATCCCGAATTATTAATTCAAGATCAATTTAACTTTTTATATGATGAACGACCAACCGCTTTATTTTTAATAACACCAGAACAGAACAAAGAACTCAATCAGCTAGCAACTTTCATAATCAATCAATGCTTTAACGTATTGTCTGACCTAGCATCTAGCTATACTAAAAAAAGACATATACAGCGTCCTTTGCAATTTATCCTAGATGAGCTTGGTCAATTACCTCCTATTCCGGATTTAGATCAAAAGCTATCCATTGGATTATCTAGATGGATTTCTTTTTTAATCGTTTTTCAAGATAAAGAACAATTACATTCAATATATGGTGATGCGAAAGCCAAAATTATAATTGCCAATTGTGGAATGACGGATTATATATTGTCTAAATCAGAAGAGACGCTCAAAGAAATTTCTAACGGTTTTGGTGAGAGAACAGTAACAGTTACAACCAAAAATCACGATCCTACAAAGATCTCATCTACTAACTATAATGACAATGAAATTTCTCAAAAAGTTATGCCCACATCCCGGTTGAGACATTTTTTACCTGGAGAAATTGCAATCTTGAGAACAACTGATCGAGCAAAGTTGTCCGGTGCAAGCACCGAACCATTGCCTGTATTTGATAGTGGCAAATTTATATTACCTTATTCTTGGTGGTTTTTAAGCGCATCCTTTGCAGATAACATTTCTTTGAATAGCATACCTGTACTAACACCTCATAAATACTTTAATATTGAGGACAATAGCATTCCTTTTGAAAGAATTTATGAACAGCTAGAAAAAAATAATCCAATGGATGACACTCTGACAACTAAAATAGCATCCCGAATACTGCAAGAAATTACAAATTCTAACTTAGACCCAATATATATTGAAATATTTCAAACTAAATTAAATAGCATTTTTAATGAATATACTAAAGATGAATCTATAAATATTATTGAGCCTTTGTTAGAACTGGAAAAACAAGTGAAATCCTATGAACCCATTGAAAAGCTAGATCATATATTGCAGGTAGAATCATTAATTAGCGATGTTTTAAGGGAAAACGACTTTGGCCAGAATCTACAGATTTTCCAAATTGATAAATCTGAGAAATTCAAGCCTATTGCCCATTTAATGGCTTTTATTGAGAACAAAACTACTCAGGTTTTACAAGAAAAAAATGATGCTGAAGATCAAAGAGAGTTCGAAAAAGATAACTTAACTGCAACCATCATTAATGACTTACAATCCCAAGATTCTATCGATAAGGATGAAGTCAAAAAGTATAATGCAATAATAGTTTTAAATACACTATTTATAAATTATTTTACAAACTCTAAAATTTTATCTCAGACTGTTGATGATTGGGTATTAACAGAAAAAGGCAAAGCACTTTTTCAAAATGATCTATACAATAAAATTAAAGCTAATTTAGATGATCTTAAAATTAAAAATACGTCTCCAAATCAAATTTCATATTCGCAAGCATTATTATATATATTCAAACCCTTCCAATACTATTTTAATCTGTCAAATGATGAATCCAAAGATGTTGAGTTTGATTCGCAATTTAAAAATTCCATTGGAATTATAGTTTTAAATCGCATATTCAATAAAGAATTGATAAATAGCCTTATTCGAGGCCAAAATGCTAATGTATGCAGTTATTTATTAGTAATGTTAAATCTGATAGACAAAATATTGAATCCAGTGTTAAAACAACAACAAGATTATGGCTCAGACAGCCTAGAAAGTTTAATAACTAAGTTGAGCTTATTTAGTTCTGAACTATAGTCCCAAATAGCAAATATAAAGTGAATTCTGGGTTTTATGTATATATAATAAATATTAGTAATATAGTAATTGAATGGGGGCATTCACAGTGTTTAGTTATAAAGTTTTTTTCTCCTTAAAAAGCCTTTTAATGCTTCTAGTAACAATTCCAAATAATATTGCAGAATCAAAAAGTGGTGGCATACCACTAGTGAACAATTTTATTTCAGTTGCATATTCGGGCGGAGGAACTAACAGATCTATTATCGATTTTTATGTTAGATTCGATAACTATCTATCGATCACCTCTCCCTTGTATAATCCGTTAAGATGGATAGTAGCAGCGATCGGTAAGTTTTTTTATACAGTAAACAATGCACTAGAGTTTTTTTACGTAAAATTATTTTCTCTTTTCAATTTAAATGGTTCTAGATATCAAAACACTCAAATACATGACTGGTATACATGGTCGCAGTCTATTGGATTTACAGTTTTCATCATAACATTCTTAATTTTTTTATTTGGCACAATCTTTTTGGCTGATTCTAATGAGTTCAACCGTATCAAACACGTTATTTATAATTTTGCACTGGGATCCTTTTTTGTTTTTGCTCTGCCAGCAGCTACCAATTATCTCGCCTCTGGTATGGAACAATTTGCCAATAATGCCCTAAATGTAAGTAATACAAGTAGTCAAATCGATAAATTATCAGATGATATTTTTTATTCCAACGTATATTCGCTATCTCATCGTTTGCTTAGCAAAAGTCCTGGAGACAAAGTATCACTCAATGATAAAAGCTATTTATCCGATAAGAAACCATTTTTGAAAAATAGCGTCATTGGACAAAGCATTAATACCACCCCAATTACAATTAATCTAGAAGCCATGTCCCCTAAAGAACAAAATCTATGGAATGGATTACGCTCCACAACTGTCAATTCTTTTTTAAATTCATATGGGACTTCCGATGTAATTTTGTCAAAAGACAGATTGGATCAATTACAAGAATTATATAAAACTACACACGAACAAAAAGATAAGAAAAATAGTAAAGGTGCAGTTGATGATGTTCAAAATACTGTGAATAATAAAATTCAAGATATCAAAGGGCTATTTGGACAATCTGACAAAGATAAATTCGGCGATATTTTTAAGTATTATATAAGTGGCGTAGGAGATACGGCTTTTTTAACTCAATTTTCTCAATTTAAAAATGGCGTACACATTTTACCAAAAAGCGTATACAACTGTTATGCCGTTTATAAAGTCAACTGGTTTAATATCATATTAGGTTTGGCAACAATTTTTATTGTGTTAGTCGGTTTTATAATCAAGTTAATCACCAATTTATATAAAGCTATTGTCATGTATGCTACTGCGGCGCTAAATATCGATGCACATACTACGCAAGGCGAAAAGGTTAAGAACTACATCAGAAATTATTTTGGCCTGTTTGAATTGATGGTTATAGATGTGGTCATGTTGCGCTTATGGTTTGTTGCATATCACATATTGAATGGATTTATCCTCAATGTTCTATATCATAATCCTGTTTCTTATTCTTCGGGTTCACTAATATTGACTAACCCTCTAACAGTTGGTGTATTAAGATTTATTGTCGATTTAGCACTTTTTTACGGCGCTATGCAAGGTGTTGACAGTGTAAGCAATATTATCGGTCAACCTACGGGCAATACTCAAGGTATATTAACATCATTACTAGCCATGAGAACTTTTGGAGGGGGTATTGGCACTATAAGTAACGGTACCCAGAAAGTCATGGGATCGGTTACTAATGCTGCTAAAAAGGGTATTAATAAGAATAGAAAAAAACCAACTTTAAATGATTTTAATAATGATGGTGTTGGAAAACCTAAAAGTAAAACCCAAAATAAATCCTCTGAAGAACAAAATTCAGATAAACAAGGCAAAGAAAACAATTCTAACAATAACCTTAAAGATGCAGAAGAACTGAATAAGGCTGATACAGATACTTCTACTATCAATCGCTTAGGTCAAACTGTAGGACGCGTTGCAGGTTTTACAGCTGTAACTAGCCAAGCTGGCGTGCGGGGAATAACTAAGGGTATTAATAAAGCAGGAGATACTGTTAAGCATGGATTCGATATGATTAAGGATGGTAAGCTACAAGAAGGATCTAAAAAACTATTAAAGAATATCCAAAGTGCACCGAGAGCAGTTAAAAATAAAGTAGCTTCAGGCATTCAAAATGGTACTAAAGATTTTCAAAATGGAGTTTATAAAGGTTATGCTTCTCAAGCTCATAAATACAATCCCAATACGGTTAATCATAAGAGTTCATCAAATGCAAATAGTACAAATGATGTTGCATCTAAAGATCTGAATTTAAAAGAAAATGATGATAACATTCCAAATGAACAAAACAATGATGATGGAAGTATAGACCAGGAAAAAACTAATAAAAATAAAGTAAATAGTAGCCCTAATAACTCCGCAAATAAATCATCATCACAAAGCAACTTTAACGTCAATAGTACTGATGAAATGAAACGCCCAGGTTCAAAAATTTCGAACGATAAAATATCAGAAGGATACCCATCTGATAATAATGCTAAAACAAATAACGATAATGTCCCGACTACCAATAGTCAAAGTAATGGATCTAATACAGTAAAGGAGACATCTTCAAAGTTTGTAAAGAATCCTAACAGGAATATTGGGCATCAAAATTCCAATAATAAAAACGTACGGTCTATTAATTCTGGTGATAAAGCCTCATATAGTAAGCCTACTGCTCAATCTTCCAATATTCCAAAATCCAATGAAACTAATAATAATAACGTTAGGAAGCACTCTCCAAATCACAATATAACATCAGTGACAGATGACCAAAATGGTTCTCAATATAATATTCAAAATACAAATAATTCAGAACCTTTTAAATCCGGTCAAAATATTAATAATAACTCGATTAACAATCCTTCTACCCCTACTGTTAACAAAGTGGAGGATGGTACTGGGAGCATTCCATACAATAATCCTGTTGCAGGAACCTCTGAAGCCCCAGAACCTGGTAAAAGCTTCAAGAATGAGATGGAGCTGGACTCTCCGGCAAGTCAAACTATAAAACCTACGGAAGATGGAAATGGTGGCACCCAGTATAACATTTCAACCACAACCCGTTCAGAGCCTTTGCAATCTGGCCAAAATAGTAGTATTAGTTCGACACAACATTCCTCAACCTCTACTGTCAACACAGCGGAGGATGGTACTGGGAGCGTTCCATACAATAATCCTGTTGCAGGAGCCTCTGAAGCCCCAGAACCTGGTGAAAGCTTCAAGAATGAGGTGGAGCTGGACTCTCCGGCAAGTCAAACTATAAAACCTACGGAAGATGGAAATGGTGGCACCCAATATAACATTTCAACCACAACCCGTTCAGAGTCTTTGCAATCTGGCCAAAATAGTAGTATTAGTTCGACACAACATTCCTCAACCTCTACTGTCAACACAGCGGAGGATGGTACTAAGAATGTTCCTTACAAGAACCCTGTTACAAAAAATATCGATCCCTTAAAACCTAGTGAAGGTATCAATCACAATAAAAATAATTCAAGCTCTAAGTTAAACAATGGAAATAATGGAAACGGCAATAATTTGCGTGATAGTCAAGATTCTAATAAACCTTTGAAATAGTAAAAAAGAGTTCCGGTTTTATCATCTTTTTTATATTAATATATATTCTGCTGCTATATAATTTTTATAAATATAGCAGCTCTTTTTTTTGGTATAAATATATTTTCAGTATAAACAGGCATGTAAACATCAGTTATTGATGCAAAAAAGATATATAATTTGTATGTTAAGATATATATATAAAATATTAAGAAAGAAAGTGATGTGAATGATTCAATTTAATCGTAGTTTTGGTGCTCACTCCAATTTAAAACACGAAATAAAAATTTTAGGACCAATCTATTTAACAGATTTAATAGTGCTAATCAGCAGTTTTGTATTAATCAATTACTTTAAGTTTTTTTTTATAAACTGCAAATCTCCAATACCACAAACCATTTTTAATATTTGTGCAATTTTGCTTTCAATATATTCAATAATCAGACCATCTAGCAATCCTCAGAAAAGGAACTATCAGCTTTTATTTCTATCATTTCAAAGAAACAATAATTTCTTTAGAAGTATTAATGTATCTGTATTTGAACCAACTTCAATGATTTTCAATAAAAAACAGTCTAGTTAAAAAATGGCACATAACATGAATGATAATAACAAGAGAAATAACACACAATTAAACATTCCGCACTCAAAAAATAAATCAAAAGACACAAAACCTTTAATTCAAAACATTAATTCCAATAATTTAGTGATTCAAGAGACCCAAAAACAAAAGAAAAACATTTTAAACAATGGCAGTATTGCTAGCAATTTTATTAATAAATATATTCTTAAAAAAAATAGATTATCCAACGAACAAGAAGAAGATATACAGAGCACCATTGATAAACACTTTTTTAAAAGCTCTATTGACCTTTTAGGATACAAGGGATTAACGCATGATCCTAATCATTACTTGATTCTGTCTAATGAGTATAACGAAACAGTGGGTTTTGCAGAAATGATTAAAGTAGAGGGTCAGGCGTTAGCTGATTTGCCCAATGAAGCCATGAAAAGTGTTGTGAGTGATTTTATAGTTTTTTTACGCCAGTATCTAGACGATATTGAATTCATATCTCTGCCATTGCCCAATGATTCACACAAGCAACAAAATGAATGGACACTAAAACTTAATGAGGTAGAAAATTTATTAGCAAACAATAGTGACAAACTATCAGAACGTGAGCGGGAACAACTGTTAGCACAAAGAAAATATATCAAGGAAACCATAGCAATTTTTAAATCCATTGACATTAATCTACTGAACCAGGGGTATGTACTTATTGTCTATGAAAATACTATTCCACTACTAAAAAATGCAGTAAATAATATTTTTAGATTAAGTAGTAACACTTTACGCCTCCACAAAATGACCGTTAAAGATAAGGAAACATTATGTCATAGAATCAATAATCCCCTAACAGTTGGACACAATAATTAAACAGAGGCAAACCAATGAAATTTTCAGAATATGATAGAAGGAATTTAATTAGAAATGGTTATGATTTACAATTTATAGCCGACACTCAACCAGCGGGAAATATTAAGATTCACTCAGGTTATATTGAAATGGGAAATGCTTTTGTTACTTTCCTGGATGTTTATAAATATCCTAAAAATAATCTGGGCTTTTTTTGGCTATCATCATTAGTTAATCAGGAAAAGGTTATTGCCTTTTTAAGCATTGGCACACAAAGTAAACAAAAAATCCAAAGTGAACTAGATAGATCTATCAGTGAATTGCAATCTCGAATGATAGATTCACATTCAAAGGCTTCTGAAACTCTCGGCTCTGAGTCAGAAGCACAAAAGTTCTATCAGTTATTGAGCGATTTAGACACGGAATCAGAAACTGAAAAAAAGATTTTTTTACGACTAATGATCTACGATACTTCTCTATCAAAACTCTTAAATCACGTACAAGAAATTAGAGAGAACTATTATGCCTATGCAATGAGTAGATTCATTGATGAGCAAAAATACGATTATCAAAGTATCTTTATGCCGCTCTCAAAACAAGAAAAAATGGCTAATCATCGTCTAGCTAAGGACATTGAAGCATACGATCTAGGTGGATCATACATGTTCGATTATATCAACCTCATTGATGAAGGCGGTCATTACTTCGGGTTCACTCCAACAAATGGTGCATTCATATTTAATCCTTTTAACTTAAAAAACAATAATCGTACTCGAGTTTTTTCATTAGTAGCAGGTCAGTCGGGTATGGGAAAATCTACTTTTTTACAACAATTAAATGATGATGCATTTATGCGTGGAGAATATATTAGAAATTTTGATGTTTCTGGAGAATACACGCAATCTACATTAAATCAAAAAGGAATCATCATTGATACGACTAAAGAAGAAAATCAAGTTAACATATTCGAAATATTTCCTACTGTAACCAACTCTGCCGGAAACAAAATATCAGAAATAGGTTCGTTTAATCAAAATATTTCCCGAATTAAAACTACGGCACACATATTAGACGATAGTTTATCCAAAAATGACTTAAAAATGCTTGAAGGGCTTCTCAATCAATTTTATATCCAAAAGGGCATGTGGACTGTCAATCCACGCCACAATGCAGATAAAATTAACGTTTTAAATTTACCCCATGAACAATATCCTACGCTCAGTGAGTTTGTAATATTTTTGGAAGAACAGCAGCATTTAAAAGAATCTAAAATTTCTAATAATAACGTGGAATTAGAAAGTATCAAAAATATCACTCATACATTTAGATTATTACTGGAAAAACATAGTGATATTTTTGATGGCCACACTACAATCCCTAATTTAGAAAAAGAACGAGTAGTAACTTTTGATATGAGTGCCGTAAAAGCTATGTCGACGACTAGTTCGGATAATAAATTATTCCAAGCGCAATTTTTTAGCTATTTATCTTTAATTTCAAGTCATACCGTTAATAATGGCAAGAAGATTAGACAGAAAATTAAAAACCATCAACTAGTAGATGATCAATTAGGAATGAATATTGATTATTACTACATTAATATTGATGAAACTGAGGATTACTTTCAATTACAATTTCCTGATGTAGTTGCTGTTTTAGCTAATTTCATGGAAGAAATGAGAAAAAACTACGTGGGTATCACTCTAGCTTTTCCCACTTTAAAAGACATTTTAATCTCTAATGAAACAGGTTCAAAAGAATACTTTGAATATCAGCAAGCTGTAAATAAAATATTTGGGCTTATCCAGTATTACCATTTTTTCCAACTATCAAATGGTGATCAAAAAGCCATTAGTGAATATTTCAAAAGAAATCGCAGTGTAACTATTGAACAATTAGATACCTTAAAAAATCTAGAACCACATCAACTACTAACAACAATAGTTGGTGAACGTAGTTATCGTTGGGAAACACAACTTTTGGATGAACAGTTGGCTAGATATAAGTAATTATCTTTAAACTTCGTTACAGGAGAATAAAAATGCAATTTCCCAAAAAGAAGGGTACAAAAAATATTAATAACGAAAATACCCATGATCACGTTTTAAAACATCCTATTGTAAAACTCAGAAAAGTAACTGAAGAATACAAAAATCAAGAGCAATTACAAATTAACTCTCAGAAACAACTTCCCCAAAACATCATGAATGATAAGTATTTGATGACTTACCTCAAAAAGAAATTTAACAAGTTGTCCTTAACCAAAAAAGCAATTTATTTAGTTTTGTTTCTAGCAATTATAATTTTTATCCTGATGGGGATGATGAATTAGCTTAGCAATTAGAGGTATCCAATATGAAACTAAAAAATTCATTGTTTAGTTTTTTTAAAAAACATGTTTTTTTAATTCTTTTATCTATCATACCAATGCTAATGTTTCTTTTTGTAGGATTACTCATGCTAATCTCACTAATCAGTGAAGATGATGATGAATGCTCTCAAGATAGTGCAGAAGAAACCGAAATAATAAATAACCAGACTAATGGTGAATGGACTCAAGAAGGTACACAAGCTAACGCTAATGCCAAGGCAGAATTTATGAGAATTGGTAAAAAATGGGGTATAGGAGGAAATGGAGCAGCCGGTGCAGTAGGGAATACTTCCGTAGAAGATTCCAATTTTGATCCGATGCAAGCTGAAATTGGCTTTGGAGGGGGAAAAATTGACGATCCAAGAAGTTTTACTGGAGCTGTAGGAACACATGGTTACGGCTTATTTCAAGTTTCCCCAGGAGCAAATTATGGCAATTGGTCGAAGGCCAAAATACCTGTAAAAAATGACACTGAATCTGTTGAAAATGAAGTCGATTATATGTTCGAAGCATTCAATCAAACTCAAATATCGCATGGAATTTATAACGACAAAAAACATTTTAAACAATTACAACAAGTTAAAAACCCTACAGAAGGCGCAGATACCTGGTATAGACTCGTTGAAAATGGTGCTGGAACTAATAAGTTTCTGCAAAGAGAAGCTGGAGCTGAAAAAGCCTATACCATATTTGGAGGTGCAAATATTAATCCATCGAACGCAGAAATTGACGCGTTAAATACTGCTAACAACGGCATAGATGAAGACATGTCCAACGGATGTGATTTACTCGGTGATTCAGAAGGGTCAAATGACATAGTAGCTACGGCAAAAAAATTAATAGGTTATTTCACATATAGTCAGCCCAATAGAACTGATATTGGAAATATGGAAAAAATTGCTAAAGGTGATATTTCTGGAGTTAAAAGAGACGGACATACTGATTGTTCAGGATTTGTTTGGCTAGTTTTAAAACTCTGTAGCTATAACGTTAGTTCAACAATGTGGAATACATCAACTATGGAAAATGATGCTCTTGAAAACCACAAATGGCTCAAGAAAATAGATAAAAAAGAAGCTAAGCCCGGCGATGTAGTCATTGTTAACAGCGGATCAGGAGAAGGTAATAACGGTCATACTGCAATTCTAACTACACCATGGAAAGGAGATAAAACCGGAATAATACAAATGGGGGGACGTACTGAAAGAACTCACGTTAACGAAGATACATTTAAAGAATCTTTTTTATCGCTCATTAGTCAAAGCAATTCTTTAACTCTATGTAGACCTGTTAGTTCGCATTAAAAGCAAGATTGAAGGTGGCAATCAATGAGAAAAAAATATAAAACGAGTATAGCTATTCTTTTATGTATTTTAAATTTTGTATGTTTGAGTGTAGTTTATGTTAACAGAAATAATAATCCCCGAAATAAAGAACTAGCGTCAAAAATAAGCAATACTAAGGCCTATACTACAATTATTAAAAAAAAGTACTCTACATTATCCTGTGATTCCGTTATAGAGAACAATAAAAACAATTCTCAAGATACTGTCCATAAATTACAAACAGCAGAAGATAAATTAAGAGAAGGATTCAATTTAGCATTTAATAATACTCATAATCAAAGTGATTATAATAAGCTTAAAAAAAGGCTGCCTCGTATATTAGGAAATAATTTAGGGCATTACATTTGTAACGAGGTAAAGCCTCAGGAGAACGAATCTGGGGGCATATATACTGCATCAGATCATTTAAACAATCTTAACATTGCTACCACAACTCTTTCGTTTAAGCAGCCTGAAATATCCTTTTTAATACTTGTAGATTACAATACTCCCAAAATTCCTAATACAAGAGTAGGTGATTTAGATGAACCTGCTATATCAATTCATAAATATGATGTTTACTCTATTAAGTATGACACGCTCAACAACAATTTCCAATTAGTCAATACTAGTTCTAGTGACGCTGATGAAAAGGTTGGCGATAATATATCATGAATAATACATTGTTAAAATTAATAATAATAATCACTTCCGGTATAACTCTAGCAACCGCTTTTATTTATAAATCTGAAATGGACTACCATAATAATTTAGTAGCCGAACAAAACACATCACTAAATGAATTGAAGAAGCAAAAGCGAAGATATAAAACAAAGCAGCTTAAAGTTCAATATCAAGTTAAAAGTGCAATAAAACAATCCAAAAACCCCAATATAAAGTACATTGATAATAATAATTCAGATATTTCTAGGATTGCCCGGATATCTAAAAAATTCTTTTATATATACTACACATGGGATAATCAAAAGCAATATGCTAGAAGAACCGCATTAGTTTCTGATATTTGTAGTCCGAGAATTATATCTAACAAAAATCTCTTTGATAATGGAAAAGATTCTTTAGGTGGCAGTTATATTGATTCATTATCACTTCATTGCAGATTTAAAGAGCAAAAGGTTTCTATTTTAGATTTTTCACCTTTAGAAAATCATATTAATGCATTAATCCTAGTAACGTTTCAAAGTTGGCGTTCCAGCAAAGTTCAAGAATCTGATTCATCTAAAGGGCAAAGAATATTTAAAGTCACCTATGACAAAAAGCAAAATACAATTACTCAAATCAGTCCCATAATGCGTGTGAACATGGACTAAATACAACAGGCAAAAGCTCATATTAGTCTAATTAATATGGGTTTTTTATTGTAATTAACATTAAAAGTGTTAATATATATATAAACAAAATTGTTTAAACATATTTGTTTATATATATAGTTTAAGTATTTATAAATGATTTCTGTTAGTTAATAGAAGAAGGGGGGATTGAATGAAATTCCATATTCAGATAAATCGTTTTAGTTACTACATCGTGGCAGTTTTAACTATTTTATTAACTTTATTATTAACAATTAATGCAGCTAGATATATAACAATTAAAACCAATATCAATTCAATATCTAATTTCAAAAAGAACACTAATATAGAGCAGCAATTTGCAAATAATCAAGTAATCTTTTTTAAAGACTCTTGTCCAAAGTGTAAAAATATGATTCCTAAAGTTTTTATAACTAAACAACTGCTTTTACAAAATCGCCACACTATTTACGTTGATTTAGACAACATAAATAACAAAGAAACTATTGTAAGCAAATATCATTTGAAACAAGTTCCCACTAGTATCTACTGCCAGGGACTTAAAAAGTTTAAGCCAATACCATTAATTTCTAAACAGAATTTACTGGGTTTGGCAACAATGTTAGTAATAGAAATGTTATTAATCATTCTCAATTTTGAGTTAATAGTGAGGAAAAAAAATGTTCAAAAAAATTATAAACTTAACCAAACAAACGTTTAATTGGAAATATCTCTGTGGTTTATTGTTATCCGGGATATTAGTATTATTTCTAATTGGCGTAGAAAAAAACTCTGTGCACACATTAAATAAGCAACAGTATTCTATTAATAAAATAATTAAACAAAACCGTAACCAAATAATTTCCCATCAACAAAAAAACATAACCCATTCCAATTACAAAAATGTGTCTAAAAATGCAAAAGTTTCCGAGTATATTGCAGCTCGTAATCATTACAGCAAAACCATTCAAAAAAGTATGATTGGCCAACTAACTATTCCCAGTGTGCACATTAATTTACCAGTTTTCAGTGGAATGAGTAACGCTGCTTTATTAAACGGAGTGGGAACTTTTTCCAAAAAACGCTCAATGGGGCAGGGTAATTTTGTGATGATGGCTCATAATTTGCCAGCACAATATTCAGATGCCTTGCTGCAACCTTTATCTCAAATAAAACCGAAGGCTAAAATTCGGATTACAGATTTTAACAATGTTTATACTTATGAAGCTAGTTATAAAAACATTGTTGATAGCAGCAATATTAAACTTTTAGGACAAACCCACAAATCCATTGTCACTTTATTTAGATGCGTAGGAGAACATGGAACCAATAATCGTTTAATTGTACAAGGAAATTTAATATCCTCTCATCCTTATCAACAAAAAAATCAGAATAATTTACCTAGTCAAACATCATCGATCGCAATTCCCAAACGTTCAAACTTCGATAATTTCAATTTAAAAATGTTTCAATGGTTAGATTTAACTGGTGATTTCCAGAAAGATATTTTACAATTTATTATCGCTTGTCTACCAGCAATTATTACAATAGTGGTCCTCGGCAAAAAAATAATTTGGAATTTAAAAAAGGAATCAGCGCAATGAAAGAGAAAAAGAAGATTGATTATAGAAAGTCCAGTCAAGAATTAGTGAATCGAATTCAAACTGTTCCTAATGATGAACTATTCAATCAATCAACAGCAGCTAAACAATTACAGATTTCCAGGAACACGTTTACCAAATATTTTTTATCAGAGAGAGTATTAAAAACATTAAATATCGAATACAAAACTGTAGGAAAAAATAAAGTTTATGACGGAAAATCATTAAATAAAATCACAAATTACTATAAAAAGCATCCCAATTATTTTACTTAAAATTAAAGTAAATGAGCCCATCAGGGCTTTTTTTTTCGGATATCCGGCCTAGCCTGTCGCAACACATAAAAAAAGGCCTTCAGGCCTTAATATTAAGCTATTTCAATAATCTAAAGCATATAAAAAGGAGCTTTTTAAGCTCCCACATATTATTTTGTAAAAAAGGCTAATAATCCCGGTAATTCAATAAAAATTACATAAAAGAATAGCACAGTGACATAATGAGCGTGGTATAAAAATAATGGTAATTTTATAAAAACTAAATATGCACCTATCAAAATCAGAATAACTCTTACAAAATACATAAAGTTCGAATAGCAAAGCTTGAATACACTACTTAACAAATTAGCCAAGAATTTCAAATAAACCACCTCACTTAATCACACCGCTTCACCCTACAAATCAAATTATATAACGGGCGTATTCAGTTGTAAATACACAATATAAATAGATAATAAAATTCTTGCTAGTGAACATTAACAAGCTATTTCTTTCTAAAAGTATCAACATAACTCGGAATGTTAAGATTGAAATCATTTTCTTTAATCTCATCAAATTGAGCCAAATGAGCGTATTTTTTAATATCTTGACGTGCAGTATAAGCGGCTAAAATATGCTCTATATCTTCTTCCCGTAATTTATTTTGTGTTTTTACTTTTTCAAAACCTTTAGAAGCATCAATAAACATTACATCGCGATCTTGTTTATTTTTTTTCAGAACAAGAATAACCGTCGGAATGCCTGTACTGTAAAAAATATTTGCTGGCAGACCTATAACTGCATCAATAGCGCCATTTTCGAGCAATTGCTTTCTGATTTTGCCTTCCGTGCCGCCCCGAAAAAGTACGCCATGGGGTAACACAATCGACATGACACCGCTGTGCTTTAAATGGGAATATCCATGAAGTAAAAAAGCGTAATCTGCGTTTGACTTAGGTGGTAAAACTCCATAGGACGCGAAACGTGGATCATTTAAAAAGCTCTTATCAGCCGACCACTTTAAAGAGTAAGGCGGATTCATAACAACTGCGTCAAAGTCATGAATGTCTTTAGATAGCCAGTCTTCAGTTGGCCAGTCCTCAGTTAAAGTATCTCTATTTCTTAAATTCCTACAAGCTTGCTCAATATTATGCAGAATAAAATTCATCTTTGCTAATTTATATGTGCGGAAATTAATCTCTTGCCCATAGTAGGTAATGCGCTCAGGTTCTGTACTATATTTTTTAAAATTCAATAATAACGAACCTGTTCCCATAGTTGGATCATAAACATTCATTCCGGCAGAATAATCCTTATCTAATAAAGTTAAACGAGTTAGTAATTCGGAAATTTGTTGCGGTGTGTAAAATGCTTCGGCCTTTTTACCGGATTCTGAAGCAAATTGACTCAGCAAATATTCATAAGCATCACCAAGACTTACCGATGGATTTTTAACCAATTCAAATTTTCCAATCATCTGAAGCACTTCTGCTATAGTATTTGCTCTTTTTTGAGCTGTATTGCCTAATTCATTGGAATACAAATCATAATCAGAAAATATTCCCTGAAAATATGGAAATGATTCTTCTAGCTTGTTAAAAGCAGATTCTAATTGCGTTACTTTAAAGCTATTATTCTTAACTGAATTTAAAATACTCGTATAAGTGTCCGCAGGTTCTATGACATAGCCTAATGATAAATACAACTCAGTAATCAGGTCTTGCCTACCCACATTTTTTTCATAAAGTTTTTGGGCTTTATCTAAATTCCTATTAGGCTCGTCCATTAATAGTTCCCAAACGTTGTATAGCATATTGTCAGACAGATATTTATAAAAGATAGTACCTAACAAATAACTTTTATATTTACTTGTAGATATTTTTAAACGTAAAGTTTTCATTGCGCTAAGCAATTCTTGCTTCAGGCTCATTGTTGTGTTTGACATTTTTTTTATCCTCCAATACTTCATCTTTACTTTATGATTATATTATATAGCATAGCTATATAAATGTAAAGAGTAAATATAAATAAAAAGCAAATTAATAATATCCAAATTAAAAGCAAGGTTAATTAATGAATTCAGCCCCGCAACTTTCTTTACCTGAGCCACTTGTAAAGTAATTTTTCCCTTTTTAGTAACAACAAAAATTCACGCGTAAATAAGAATTTACTCACATCCTTCCCTTCTGAACCACCAGGGCTTTAAGAATATAAGTAAGTCTATATAAATATGTACTGGAATTATAATTTGCACACTTTAAAAGTGTATGTTAGGTTCATGTCTTAAAATAGTGAATGCTGCATCTTAAATTAAATAGTATAAAGATACTAACCGTAATGTAGATCATTAATCTTCAACAAACTGTTTTAATAGTTTTGAATTTTTTAAATCAATCTGAATCAAAAATGTTTTGTAGGTTTTATTTTTAACTTTGACTATTCGTCATTTAAGTTATGCTAATTTGAGGTTTATTTTATCGGCAGCCGCTAAAGTGTAAAATTAAATCTAGCAGCTGGCGGGCGGCGGAGGAGGTTGGAGCCCCCAGCTGCTTCCAAAATATGGTACCCAGATTGTACATTTAAAAAAAAATATGTTATACTTACAACGTAGAACGATGAATGATGTATTAACATCATGACATAAAAAGGAACTGATTACATGCCGGTAATCAGTTCCCTGCAAATCGTTTTAGTGGCTTAAATGTTTTATAAATAGTCTAAAAAATATTTTTAGACTATTTTTTATTATCCAACATTAATGCTATGAGGGCAATTATCAAATTGCCAAACATAAGCATTAACATTAAAGTGTCTTTGATAGACACTTTGTACTCCTTTTCTGAAGGATACGGTCATGAAGGTTTTTACACCATAGGCACCACCTACCTTTTAGAAAAGTAAGCCACTATCACTGTTTGCATCATCATTATACCAAAAATATATAAGTTTGTCAACCTCAAACCCTTGTGCCGCAAGGGTTTGAGCCGCTTTTTTGCTAAAGTGGATTATTTCCTTTTTATGTGTGTAGTACATTGGAGACCCTAAATATTATAAAAAATCATTGTGGATCAATTAATGATGTATTAGATAATTGATTCAAAAGTACTGAAGTACTGAAGACCTACAAGTTAACAAGAATATGATGCCCAAATTGTACATTTAAAAAAAATATGTTATACTTACAACGTAGAACGATGAATGATGTATTAACATCATGGCATAAAAAAGGAACTGATTACCTGCATGTAATCAGTTCCCTGCAAATCGTTTTAGTGGCTTTTAAATATTTTATAGTCTAGAAAGGTCTAAAAATTTTTAGACCTTTTTTAGACTATTTTTTATTATTTGACATTAATGCAATGAGGGCAATTATCAAATTGCCGAACATCAGCATTAACATCAAAGCGTCTTTTACAGACACTTTGGACTTCCCTTCTATAGGTTTTATTGTTTATGTTATTTATCATACATAAGCACCACCTACTTTCTAGAAAAGTAAGCCACTATCACTCAATGCACCATTATTATACCAAAAATATATAAGTTTGTCAACCTCAAACCCTTGTGCCGCAAGGGTTTGAGCCGCTTTTTTACTAAAAAGAATTACTTCATTTTTATGTGTGTAGTACATTGGAGACCCTAAATATTATAAAAAATCATTGTGGATCAATTAATGATGTATTAGATAATTGATTCAAAAGTACTGAAGACTTACAAGTTCACCAATCCTTAACAAATGGGTTTAATTAGATTATTTACTCTTACTCAGAAAAACGTGATTACTGAATTGTCAAACATTATCATTAATGTTAGAATGATTTTGGCAAATACTTTTCTACTCATTTTCTTAAGGATCTGGAGTTTAAAGTTTTTACACCATAAGGATTTCTTCACTTTGAGAAAAGCAAGCCGTTATTATTCATTACATTATATTTTTTTAAAGACGATCAAACTATTTTAATATAATAGCTTGGTCGTTTTTAAGTTTTATTAATTAACGTTATACAATAATTTACGCAGACTCAAAGACAAAGATTGCGGGTTACTTTCCCAGTCGAAGTCTTTTGAATATGACTTTAGATTCGCAATCTAAATATAGATGTTGCCGCGGTAACGGAGGAGGCGGTTGGAGTCCGCGGCAACATACAAAATTTAGATGCTCATTGAATGATATTTCAAAAAAAATATATTAATGACTAGTGCTTGTTAATAATTAGTTTAAAAATGTAAGCTAGATCAAGGTAATTTTTTAAATAAAAAAATCGGGCTTAATACAAACTGACAACAGTCAAAGATGATAATATCTAATATGCTATTTGAACATTCTGCTCGAATTAGATGGCCAACTATATACATGTATCTATTAATAATAAATGGGTTGTTTGAATAACTAAATATGCTAAACTGCAGCTAATTTTGAACTTTAGAGTTATTCATGATCGATTACGATTATTCATTTACAAGTACTATTTAGTACTTAAAAGCCCTCATTTTAAAATTTAGTCTTATGTTCCCAGGCGTTGCTAAAAAAGGTGTCAGAATAAAGCTGATATAATACTTTTGTCATTTGCCTAAAAAGAAGGTATATTTCACTACTGCAGTATTGATTTACTTTGATTATTGTCCCTGTAGGAGGGAGAAGTTTTAAAACTACTTACTGACAGGTTAGAAACGCAGAAAATAATAAACAGTAAGTTAACATCTAACTGCATAAAAAAACCAACCCATTTGCGGTAGGACTGGCTTTTGAAATTTTGGGCTTTATTGCTAATATGATATATGTATCATAACATGAACCTAGGGAAGTAATCGTTAACCAACCTCAAATCATAAGCTATTGATGTTTAAACTGTAGCAGCTGGAGGGCAGCGGAGGAGGCTGGCGCCCCCAGCTGCCACCAAAATATGATACCCAAATTGTACATTTTAAAAAAATATGTTATACTTACAACGTAAAGCGATGAATGATGTAGTAACATCATTGCATAAAAAAGAACTGATTACATTGCAGGTAATCAGTTCCTAGCAAATCGTTTTAGTGGCTTTTTAAATTGAATTAATAGTCTAAAAAATATTTTTTAGACTATTTTTTATTATTCAATATTAATGCTATGAGGGCAATAATTAAATCGCCGAACATTAGCATTAATGTTAAAGCGTCTTTTACAGACACTTTTTACTTCCCTTCTATAGGTTTTGTTGTTTATGTTATTTATCATACATAAGCACCACCTACTTTCTAGAAAAGTAAGCCACTATCACTCAATGCACCATTATTATAACAAAAATAGATTGGTTTGTCAACCTTAAAACCTTGTGCCGCAAGGGTTTAAGACACTTTTAACTAAAATTAATTACTCTATGTTTGGAGGTTTAGTAAGCAGAAAAACTTAACTGCTATCAAAAATCCTTTTTAATAATTAAATTGTAGCTTTAAAGATAATATGCTATATTTGCATTATGAGGCAGTAAATGGTGCACTATATTTATTGTCTCAATAGGGGCTGAAGCCGAGGAAGTTAATCAGTCCCTAGCAATCGGTTTTAGTGGCTTTAAGATAAATTATATAAATAGTCTAAAAAATCTTTTCTAGATTATTTTTTAGCATTAATGCGATGAGGCAGATTATTAAAGTAAAAAACATTAATGTTAAAGCTTATTTAACAGATACCTTTTTGACTTTCCTTTCTATAGGATCTGGAGTTTAAGGTTTTTACACCATAAGCATTACCTACTTTTTAGAAAAGCAAGCCACTATGACTCATTGCACCCAATTTTTTAAAGACGATCAAACTGTTGTAATAACAAGGGTTTGATCGTTTTTAAATTTTATTAATTAAAGTTATAAAGCAATCCATGCTTATTCAAGGAGAAAGCTTGGGGTTAATTGCTCAGTTGAATTCCTTTGAATATAACTTTAGATTTACAATCTAAATCGAGATGTTGCCGCGGTAACGGAGGAGGCGGTTGGAGTCCGCGGCAACATCTAAAATGCATATGCTAATCGAATAGTATTTTGGAATAAATATACAGATAACAAATGATTGTTCGTAATTATTTTAAAAATACAAGTTATATCAAGCCAGTTCTTTAAATAGCCAAACTCGGGTTTAGTACAACTATACATGAGTTATATGGCCTAACTATATACATGTATACAGCAATAATAAATAGAATGCTTGAATCAATATAATCGTATATGTTAGACTGTTACTGGTTCTTAATTCTGGGGTGATTAAGAATCAATTACAATTGCTCATTGTAACTTTCATTTTTACTTTATAATCCCAAAATTCCCTTGCCAAAATGGCTTGGGAATTTTTCTATTTTCAGTTAGTACTCTTCCATTAGGAGGAGTTTTTTTGTAGTATTTTTTAAATTAATCGACTAGAAATAAATGATGTTCTTTGAATCAATTGATTAGCTAAGTATTTTAGAAATTCAATAAGTCCGCATGGATAATCTTTAAATCCATTATTCATTCAATTGAGTGCTAAGATGAACCCATGATCGATTGTGTAAGATCTAACTCATTAAAAAAAGAAGATGGATAGTTTTGAATACAAAGAAAAGTCTTACTATAACCACAACGTTTGTAGGTTTAGTTTGTGGTCTTATTTTGAATCAACAACAATCTGCCGCTGCAACTACCGATAAGCCTGACTATACCATCACAAGTATGGTAGCTTCTCAGAGTTCAGCAACTACCACTATTCCCGCTAAGAATGACGGATCAATCCAGAATAACCAGACTCCCATTCAACCAACCAATTCCCAAAAGGCTGCAAATAATACGAATAACAACGCTGAGACTGCTAACCAGAATCAAACTTCTGTAACCCATTCAACAGCTTCTCCTGAAGCTACCGCAGCTGTACAAAGTAGTACTTCAAATAACAACAGTGATTCAACAGTACAACCACAACAGGCAGCTGCCTCGTTAGCTAATAGCGCTAGTGAGACTACTCAACCAGTAAGCCAATATACAGCACCAGCAAACCCGCAAGCTAACAAATCAACAAATAGCGCCAACAATACCTCAACTACTACGGATCCCCAATTAGAAACAATTGCCCAAGGTACTTGGGGCACCAGTAAGTGGGAATATACGCATCAAGGTGATGACTATATCTTACATTTCCATGAGGGGACCTTCGGTGCTAGCAGTCCGAAAACTATAATAGATCCAAATAATAGTGCCCTATATCATTACTTAGGTAGTATAGGTGCTAGCCCCGAAATCTTCAACAGTAACTGGCAATGGAGTGAAGCACTAACACAAATTATCATTGATCCGGGCGTTATAGCTAATCGGGATTCCAGTTATTTATTTGGATATTTAAAAAATCTAAAAAAGATTATTGGTCTAGCTAATCTCGATACTACTAACGTTACTAATATGTCATATATGTTTGCTGGATGCTCAGGATTAACTAATTTAGATCTCAGCAAGTTCAATACTGATAAAGTTACTGATACGTCTAGGATGTTTTGGGGCTGCAACAATTTAACGAATTTAGATCTCAATCATTTCAACACTTCTAACGTTACTGATATGTCTTGGATGTTTGGAGGCTATCAAGGAGCTAGTTTAGATCTTAGTAAGTTCAATACTGCTAACGTTACTAATATGGCCGGGATGTTTGATGGCTATCAAGGTTCCCAACTAGATCTCAATAATTTTGATACTTCTAAAGTGACTGACATGAGTTATATGTTTGCAGGTTGCGCATTAACCAGTTTAAATCTCAGTTATTTCAATACCGCTAACGTTACTAATATGTCTGGTATGTTTCTTGGGTGCTACAAATTAAATAGTTTAGATCTTAGTAAGTTCAATACGGATAATGTTACTGATATGAGTTACATGTTTGATGGCTGTAATAATATCACCAGTTTAGACTTAAACAATTTCAATACAGCCAAGGTTACTGATATGCGTTGGATGTTTTATGTTTGCTCGGGATTAAATAGTTTAGATCTCAGCAGTTTTAGTACAATAAATGTTACTAATATGTACTCGATGTTTGCTGCTTGTGATAACTTAAATCATTTGATTTTAGGACCTGACACTCTTTTCAATAACTACGCTGCATTACCCCATATTCCAAAGACCGGTACCAACATCCCTGGTAAGGATCGGGTAGTTGCCTCACCCTATTGGGTAGCCACCAGTGGTTACCAACAGGGACACAAATATACTGCTGATGAATTAATGACTTTAACGGGACGTAATCAGGTTACCACTTATGATTGGGACAGCACTCCTGCGTTTACCCAAACGACGGAAACTAAAGCTGTTACACGCGCCATTAGAATTCATCAACCTGATGGTTCTCTGAAAACAGAATTACAAACCGTGATGGTTCATCGTCCGGTTACAATTAATCCTGATGGATCCAAAACTTACGGAGCTTGGTCTACAGCCCAGTGGGACGCTTACCAGATTCCTGAAATTGCCGGATATCAAGCCAGTGATTCCTCCATTGCCGCCCAAACAGTGAACGGAGAAACAGTAGATGAAACTATTAATGTCCACTATCAACCACAATTACAAACAGTCGAAATTCAGTACCTGGATCAAGGACAAATCGTAGGTAAACAAACCATTACGGGCTATACCGGCCAAACGATTGTGCCGAATTATCAAGTGCCTGAGGGATATGAGATAACCACAGCAACGCCGGCAACAATTACGATTGATGGCTCAGGTAAGCAAATCATTCAGGTTAATGTCAGTCACAAACAAGAAGAAAGCATGGAATATAAGACCATAACCCGGACAGTGAATTTACATCAGACGAATGGTCAAATTAAGACTTACAACCAAGTAGCTTTATTACAACGCAGTGTCCAAATTGATATAGTGACCGGCAATGAAACTTACGGGCACTGGAATACTGGTTATTGGGATGCGATCAACATTCCTACAGTAGCCGGTTATACTGCTAGTCAAGACCAAGTAGCAGCGCAACTGGTCACGGATCAAGATAGTGATCAGACTGTTGATGTCTACTATACTCCGAATAACTAGGTTTTTAAGCAAAATCCTTCCTACAAGGAAGGGTTTTTTTTTATGTAATAAATTCATTATATATTAGAAAGCTACTAAGGAATCAGTTACTGATTTTAAATAGGCGCAAAACTAATTATTTCTACAGCTTAGTTAATTGCATTTCAGCTAATGGAGTCCCTTGATCATGATCATTGTGAACATTCAAAATAGATTAATTTATTTCTTCATAAAGTGCTAAGATAAATTTGTAATCGGTTCTATAAGGTTATATCTAAACTTACATAAGGAGGAATTGTTTTGAATCAAAAGAAAAGTATCGCACTGACCACAACATTCGTGGGTTTAGTTTGTGGGTTTGTCTTAACGCAACAACAAGCGGCTGCGGCAGCTATAAACGCTCCAGACCCCACAGCCACGAGTATGGTGGCTCCGCAAAGTACGTTAACTACTAAATCTGCGAAATCTAATGAACCTAATCCAAATGAACAGCTTGTCAATCAGCAGACTAGCACACAAAAAGCTGTAACTAATACGGACATCGGAAGCGAGACTGTTAACCAAAACCAAATTCCTAGAACTCAGTCTACAGTTTCACCTGCGACGAACATAAGTAAAGAACCAGCTACTTCTAATAACAATCCGACCACTTCCGCACAACCACAACAGGAAACGGTGGCTCAGAACACGGCAGCTACTTCGTCAGCTAATAGTGCTAATGAGGCTACTCAGCCAGTAAGCCAACCTACGGTACCAGCGACCCCGCAAGCTACCGATTCCACAAATAATGTCAATACCGCTTCAGCTACCACAGATCCTCAAGTAGAGACGATTGCCCAAGGCACCTGGGGCACCAGTAAGTGGGAATATACGCACCAAGGTGATGATTATATTTTACATTTCCATGCAGGAATTTTGGGCGCTAGCAGTCATGGTTATGTTGACAGTAATAATTATTTTCTTGGTAGTATTGGCAAAAGTCCCGAAATCTTCAACGGTAATTGGCAATGGAATGAAGAGCTAACACAAATTATCATTGATCCAGGCGTTATAGCTAATCAGGATTCCAGTTATTTATTTGGAGATTTAAGAAATCTACAAAAGATTATTGGTTTAGCCAATCTCGACACCGCTAACGTGACTAATATGTCGGGGATGTTTGAAAGCTATCAAGGAGCTAGTTTAGATCTCAGTCATTTTGATACGTCCAACGTGACTAATATGTCGGGGATGTTTTTAGATTATCAAGGAGCTAGTTTAGATCTCAGTCATTTTGATACGTCCAACGTGACTAATATGTCGGGGATGTTTGAATTCTATAAAGGTCCTCAACTCGATTTCAGTCATTTGAATACCGCTAACGTTACTAATATGAGTGAGATGTTTGAACGTTGCGATTTAACTAATTTAGATCTCAGTAATTTCAATACCGCTAACGTGACTGATATGAGTTATATGTTTGAAGCTTGCGGATTAACTAATTTAGATCTTAGCAAGTTTAATACTGCCAAGGTTATTGATATGTCTGATATGTTTTCTGGGTGCTCGGGATTAACTAATTTAGATCTTAGCAAGTTTAATACTGCCAAGGTTATTGATATGTCTGATATGTTTTCTGGGTGCTCGGGATTAACCAATTTAGATCTTAGCAAGTTTAATACGACTAACGTTACTAATATGTCGGGGATGTTCGCGGGCTATAAAGGTTCCCAACTAGATTTAAGTCAGTTTGATACTGCTAACGTGACTGATATGTCTTGGATGTTTTTAGATTATCAAGGAGCTAATTTAGATCTCAGTCATTTTAATACCGCTAACGTTACTAATATGGCCGGAATGTTTTATGGATATAAAGGTTCCCAACTAGATTTCAGCAATTTCAATACTACAAATGTTACTAATATGTCTTGGATGTTCGCGGGCTATAAAGGTTCCCAACTAGATCTCAGTCATTTTGATACGTCCAACGTGACTAATATGTCGGGGATGTTTGAATTCTATAAAGGTCCTCAACTCGATTTCAGTCATTTGAATACCGCTAACGTTACTAATATGAGTGAGATGTTTGAACGTTGCGATTTAACTAATTTAGATCTCAGTAATTTCAATACCGCTAACGTGACTGATATGAGTTATATGTTTGCTAATTGCTCTAGTTTAACTAGTTTAGATCTCAGCAAGTTTAATACTGCCAGGGTTCATAATATGGCTGATATGTTTGCTGTATGTTCAGGATTAACTAGTTTAGATCTTAGCAAGTTTAATACGGCTAATGTTACTAATATGAGTCAAATGTTTTGGAAGAGTAAAAATTTAGCTAATTTAGATCTCAGCAATTTTAATACGGCTAAGGTTACTAATATGCGTGAAATGTTTTATGGGTGCTCGGGATTAACCAATTTAGATCTCAGCAATTTTAATACTGCCAAGGTTATTGATATGTGTGAGATGTTTGATGGGTGCTCAGGATTAACCAATTTAGATATTAGCAAGTTTAATACGGCTAATGTTGATAATATGTATTGTATGTTTGCTAATTGCTCTAGTTTAACTAGTTTAGATCTCAGCAGTTTTAATACCGCTAACGTGATTGTTATGGCTGAGATGTTTGAAGATTGCTCTAGTTTAACTAGTTTAGATCTCAGCAGTTTTAATACCGCTAATGTTCATAATATGTATTGTATGTTTGCTAATTGCTCTAGTTTAACTAGTTTAGATCTCAGCGGTTTTAATACCGCTAACGTGACTGATATGGGTGAGATGTTTTCTGATTGCTCGAAATTAAATAATTTAAATGTTCGCAATTTCAATACCACTAATGTCGCATATATGCGTAGTATGTTTGGAAATTGCAGGGAATTAACTAGTTTAGACCTCAGTAGTTTCAGTACCACTAATCTTAATGATATGGTTGGTATATTTAGTGGTTGCTCAAAATTAAATCATTTGATTTTAGGTACCATCTTTCAAACACACTATGATGAATCTCTTCCAAAAGTACCGAACACCGGAACCAGAGTTCCTGGTACTAATCGAGTAGTCGCCTCCCCTTATTGGATAGCCACCAGCGGTTATCAGCAGGGACATAAGTATACTTTTAATGATTTAATGGAATTAACCGGCCGCGATCAGGTG
>NZ_KQ034037.1:11189-34304 GCF_000970795.1 Bombilactobacillus mellifer | reverse complement strand
ATAGTGTCAGCTGCGCCGGCTACCATTACAATTGATGCCACAGGGCATCAAATCATTCAAGTACAAGTGGCCCATCAGATTAATAATTCGACAGAATTTAATGCTCTGACACGGACCGTCAATATTCACTGTCCGGATGGGACTATGAAAACTTACATTCAAACTGCAGTCTTAAAGAGAAATGTTTATATTGATGGTGTGACTGGTGCTAAAACTTATGGCGCATGGAGTACGGACAATTGGGATGCCATTCAGATTCCTGTGTTCGCCGGCTATACTGCTAGTCAAGACCAAGTAGCAGCGCAACTGGTCACGGATCAAGATAGTGATCAAACAATAGATGTCTATTACACAACAACGGCTTAACATGAAGAAAAATAGTAAATTAAAAAAGAACCGACTATAGTTGGTTCTTTTTTTTAAGAAATTGACAAGTTTAAACAACTTCTTTATGTATTCTTAGGAATCTTGTCACATGTTATTAATTAAATCCACTATATAAGCCATAATAACTTCTAATCCAATAACATATAAAGGATTTATTGCTTTAATGGTAAAAGCAATAAATAAAAGGACTATAAGAATAGTCAATATAATTTTTGAAAATTGAATCATTATAATAACACCTCTTTTCTAAAATTATTACTTGTATCATCTAATCATTTCTTTCATTTTTTTGAGGTAATTGAGTAAATGATGCCACAAAACTAGTACTATTTAATAAATCTAGTTACTACCGTATGGACGTAAAACTAACTACTTCGAAAATTTCAAGCAACGTAAAAAAGCCCCCCTAAAAAAGGAGGGCGTACATAAATTAAACGTTTACAATGATGATAATTACTGATATACTGATATTACGTTTGTTGGTCAATTAGCCCTCGAAAGAGGGCTTTTTTATATTGCTAAAGGAGAACTTATGTTCTGTAATACCGGGTATCATGACTGAAGATTATAAATTTGATTCTAAGGTAGTTCAACAGTTTTCAAACGAATATCAAAATCACGGTATGCTTAAGTGGCAAGTCTTTTATTTAAGTGATCAGACTTCTAAACTAAACAAATCAGCAAGACAGCAATATGAAACTGAGCACCGACAACATTCTAAAGAAATGACTAGAGAAGCTATCAACCACATCATTAAAAATGCATTGCTAAAACACCTGCCTGTTAAAGTTAAACTAAACGAAATTTTTCAAGATCACATAATTCCTCCCAGTATTGAAGGTAAAATAAAGGGCTTTTATCAAAATCGACTGGTAATAGAGAATACCAATCAATTGATAGATATTTCTAACATATACGCGATTAGCATAATATATGATTAACAACTAATCCAAAAATCGCTTTTTAATCTGAGAAACTGTGCTGCTAAAAACATCATTAATTCTAGAGATATCACTAATGAACTTCCCTAAATTTAAACTGCGAACAATAGCATGATAAATAACCCGTTTTTTTACAGGTTAGCAGTATGTAGCTTATACTCAATCTGTTTGCCAATAAAAGCCCCTCGTTATTTTGCTAAAGCAAATTCTCTCAGCCAGACATTCACGAATTTTAGAGCGCACATTTTCAACCGTGTAGGACTTTAAATAAATTGACAAGATTATTTTTATTTAATAAAATGCGTGAATCTAAATCCTCTATGCCTTTAAAAGACAAAATTTATAATACATATTATTTACTTTCTTTAGCTAACCTTTCTTTAATATACTCTTCAGATAAAGGCTGTAAAACATAATAAAAATACGGATTCTCCAAATCTTCAGGCCCATACACTACACTATATTTAGAAACGGCAGCAATCATTTTTAAAGAAGTTAAAAGTTTTACAGACCTATCTTTAGAAGGTAAACTTAAAGTTTTATTGTTATTCAGATAAAGTTTTTTTAAAACTTCCCAGCAGTCATCCAAATAAATTGTTTGTCTTCTTAAAGAATCTAATTTTCTAGCATTCTTTTGTCAGTAATACGTTTAAGCATTAAAGAATATAAACGACTATTAGTAAGAAAAAGAGAACACAAAAATATAACAAATATCCAAAAATTATTTTTTAAATTCATAAAAAACCTCCAAGACAACAAGAAATTTTCCCATAGTGAATAAATTAATTATTTCTTACTATTTTTAAACAAATAAGATCTTAAACAATGATGATCCAGAAAATCTATAAAACAAGATTAAATTACTTGACTTTAGTGTTAAAATTCAATTTGCTAAGAGATGGCGAGGGTTGCTGAAGGCAGATTTGCACCCTAAGATTTAACTCAAAGTACAAAATCATCTTGTTTAATTTGCTCGTCGAAGTACGTCGGGAGCCTCAGTTGACACTCATTTGCGATTGTTGCCAATCCTTGGCATTCTTCAAACTGTGTTTGAACCAACAAAAAAACGCCCTTGCTGGCGTTATATCTTATTTTTAATTGTTCGATATAATCTCTTGCTAAGACCATTAACCAGGAAACCCGGTCAATCGTTTTACCTGCCCACGCTATTAGTTAGCAGCCTCAATGTCTGCGAGTTAGCGCTGAACTCAGCCACCAGGGCAGAGTGTGTGCTCCAGTGACTACCTAATATTTGGTTATTGAAGCGGCGGCTAGGTGAACCCCCGGTCTACTTGTTTTCTAGCGCCCTGCTTGACTGCCTTCAATTCAGCAGCCCTCAGTTAAGCTATATCTCTTGCAGCTTGTCTCCTGCATTTTTTGAAATCAACGCTATTTACAACGCAGAGATTACGTTATATAATAAAGCTACATTGAATAGATTGTGTAGCGTTCCTAATGGGTAGTTAGGTGCGTTTTTCTTTTTATGAAGCCTTGGATTAAGTTCCAAGGCTTTTTTGTTTAAATCAAGAATATAATTTTCTAATTAAGAAAGCAATATCTTCAGTTCATTTTGACCAACTCATACATTTCATATAATGTATTTAACATTATATATTATGTGAAATATATTTAACATTTAACACTTTGTAATAGGTAATGATAAAATGTATTTATGAGGAGGTAATATTTAATGACTGCTACAGTATTATCCTTTTTAAATTTTAAGGGTGGAGTGGGTAAAACCAGTACAACTGCACTAACTAGTTATAATTTAGCAAAGATGGGGTATAAAGTTTTATCAATTGATTTTGATCCACAAGCTAATTTAACTTCTTTGTTTCTAAAAACTAAAAGTATCCAGACTGGCGATGAAGTAATAACAATTAATACTGCGTTAATGACGGCCATTAATAATAAGGTGGATTTAAATGATATTGCGATTAATATCATGAAAAATCTATACTTAGTACCTAATGCTGTTGACTTTAGTATGTATAGTCGTTACTTAGATAAAAATATAAAATCTGAAAGAGAAAAGGTCTATTTCTTTAAAAATTATATTCAGCCGCTTAGGGATAAGTATGATTTTATTTTTATAGATGTGCCGCCAACGATTTCCTTATCAAATGACACTGCTTTTAATGCTTGTGACCAAATAATTGTAGTCCTTCAAACTCAAGAACGTTCATTATCAGGAGCCGAGGTATTAATCGAATATTTGCAAAAAACACTAATAGATGAGTTTGATTCTAAAGTCGACGTTATGGGAATATTGCCAGTACTTTCGAAACGAAATGCCGCAGTAGATGAAGAAATATTAAGTTCAGCTATAAAGGAATTCGGTGAAGCAAACGTTTTTCAAAATAAAATAATGCTAATGGAACGTATCAAAAGAATGGATATGACTGGTATTACAGATAATCCACGTGATTTATGGGATAAGAAAGTTCACCAGTCCTTTACGGGTGTGGCTGAAGAGATACTAAAAAGATTGGGTGATAAGTAATGGGAATGCTTAACCATGAATCTAAACAAACAAAACAAAAGTTGGAACGCGGCACAAAAATAGAAATTAAAAATCAAGTAGATCGTGCCCAGGTATTAGATGATGATACTGCAAATAAAACGGTAACTGTACCCATTAATATCAGAGTTGATAATCATATTAGAAATCAGATTTCTGCTTTATTAAATTTAGGGCTAGGCAAATCACAAAAAGACTTTGTTAAGAATGTAGTTAATCATACTATTGAAGAACTATCCGAAAGTGATAGAGCTAGGTTTAATAAAATGTTTGATATTTTAGAAGAAAAGGATCAAATGAAATATTCAAAATAATAAGCGTTTTAATAATTATTAGGAGTAATAATATTGAATAATAATACTTATAAAATCAATGGAGAAATAAAGCTAGAAAAGATAGATCAAGCAAATAGAAATGTCCAAAATTCTAAGAATCCAGTTCCTACTTTTGACGTTAATATGCGTGTAGACAACCACACAAGGAATGCTATTCTAGCTTTAGCTAGAGCTACTGCTGATAAAAGAACAGCTAGTGAAATGGTTTCGATTTTAGCAGAAAACTTTTTGGCTAAAATGACTCCGCAAAGTTTGGAAGTATACCAAGACTTTTTAGACATGTTAGAGCAGAAAGATAAATTAAAATATAAGCTTAAAAATAAATAATTATTGGAGGTTATACTTATGGATAATAATAATTATTATAAAATAAATGGCCATGTAACTTTAGAAAAAATGGCCTCGGAGATCCCCGAAAACAAAGATCAAGTAACTTTTTATGCCAACGTTAGAATAGATAATCACATTAAAAATAAGGCTGAAGCATTAGCAGCAATTGGCTTATATAAAAGCCAAAAAGAAGCTATTGATGAAGCCCTGGATTACTTAATAAATTCATTACCAAACGAAGATAAACGTAGATTAAAATTTCAATTAGAAACATTGGAAGAACGCGATGTACGAATGAAAAGCAAAAAATAGATTTTAACGATGTGAAAATACAACAAGCAATAGGGTGAAAACAATGGATAAGGAAGAGTCATTTATTATTAGTGGTAGTGGCAAAATAAATCTTACAAATAATTCAGTGTATAAAAAAATATCTAGTAATAACCAACGTAAAACTATAAAAGTATCTCTCCAAACCAAAGCTGAAATTGAGGAACTAAAGAGATTTCTACGAATGGGATTTAACTATGAAGTCATTCAATTTCTAATAGATAATTATGTTCATGAGCATTTAAATCTACAACAGCAAAAGAGATTTCATGAGAACTCGGACTTTTAAAAATTGTGATAATGAGGGTGTAGTAATGATGGAGAATAATAATTCTTATAAAATCAATGGTCATGTAACTTTAGAAAAAATGAAGTTAGAAAATAAACAACATAATGAATATGTCACTTTTGATACTACTTTAAGAATGACTAATCACTTAAAAAACTTCATGAAAGCCATGGTGATTCTAGGATACGCGCCTACTCAGCAAAAGGCCTTAAAAAAAATACAAGATTCATATATGGAACAACTAGGTGATGATGAACGCAAAACACTTAAATTCCAAATTGAAACACTGGAACGCAGTGATGCGTTAAATAGTAATAAATAATGAGGATACAATAATGACTGAGAACAATAATTTCTATAAAATCAATGGCCATGTAACTTTAGAAAAAATGGCCTCGAAGCTCCCCGAAAACAAAGATCAAGTTACTTTTGATACCAATTTAAAAATAAGCAATCACTCCAGGAATAAACTACAAGCAATGGCTAGTATTGGCTATTCAGAAAATCAAAGAACGGCTGTAGATGTTGCCCTCCAGGCTTGGTATGATACTTTGACAATAAATGAACAAAAAGAATTTGACTTACAAGTTCATACACTTGAAAGAAGAGACGTACGTATTAAGCGCAAGCATTAACTAATTAACAGAGAAATCGATCAATTTAAAATCGAACTTAACCACTGAGAGCAAATCTCAGAACAAGAATTTACCGTTGTAACCACCTGCCAAAAAATATATTTAATATAGCGAATATATTAAATATAGTGAATATAGTTAGTAAAAAAATAACCTCACTCTTTAAAGAGTGGGGCTTTTAAATACCTAATATTTTTTTACTCTTAGCATTATACTCTTCTTGAGTAATAGTGCCATCTTTAAGCATTTCTTTTAGTTCACTTGACTGTTTATCCTTGATAAATTTTAAGGAGTTTTAGTTCTTAATTTCGATGAACGAACGGAGTAAAGGGCTATGATTCCGATAAATTTGTTTTGTGTCAGTTGGGCGGGATTTACGGTGGAATGTTTAACGACCAATGGACATATACCAGTCAATTAACGGCCGCTCAAAATATGGGGCTGCGAGCACATACTTATATTTGGTACGGTGTCGGGGTCTCCAGTCAATTAGGACAAATAGCACTGGATTATTGTTTACCGAAGGTGCAAACGCCTAAAGGTTATAATGGATTCCCTAATTCCTTGTGGATGGCCACTTATCCTGATTATTAAGTGCGCAACCAACCATATTATGGAATTTTCCTAACTATGGACGTAGTCGCATTGTATCAATTTAATTCCACCTATGTAGCAGTAGGATTAGACGGCCATGTGGATTTACTCAATATCACCCAAAACTGTGACAGCAAGCATCCACAATTACCCAATTCTCCACAAAATTCAGTACCTCCAATCAATAATAAATGAATCGATGCTTTAGGTGATACCTGGCACGCTAAAAAGGGCACATATACGATACGCTATATGAGTTCTTTACACTGGTGAGCAAGAAAAAATTCCATAGCCTTATCGTTAGTAACTTACGACTCCACAATTAAGTATGACGCTTATTCTACCCACAGTAGATATGTTTAGTCAGATAACCACGCTTTTATGAAACAAATTAAACACCTTCACTATCATATATATCTTTAGATAATCTATATTTAACATACTTTTCAGCTAAAGGACTCAAAATGAAAAAATATCTACGCTTTAAAAAATTAATAACCTTCGTGTTAGAAAAACTTTTAATAGAAGTAATAGAAATCAAGTTATATTCATACAGTAATCGAACGCTTTTTTGATCATAAGGCAATTCTACAGATTTACCATTTGCTTCATAGATATAAAGCAAAATTTTCCAACAACTATCAGAATGAACTATTTTTTTTCTAATTTCATTTTGAAATTTCAAATCCTTTTTAGAATTATTGCGTTTAATTGCTGCAGATGATGCACGATAAACACAAAGGAACAAAGAAATTAATAGTGCAACAACTACCCAACCATTATATTCCTTTAAAAAATTAAAAACTCTAAACTTCTTTTGTACGGATAAAGGGAAAAAATTAAAGACAAATAATGACAAAGATGTTAAAAAAACGGCAAGTAAATTGCTAGGCTCAACAATAAAATTAAAAAAAGACGCCCAAAAACAATTTTTAGAATCAACATCAAACTCTTTTTTAGAATCCAAAACAAATCCTCCGATTAAATAAACCTTTCCCTACAGTGAATAACTTAAATATTACTTACTATTTTTAAAAACCTAGGCTCTTAAACAATGATGCTTCAGAAAATTTATAAAAAAAGATCAAATTACTTGACTTTTGTCTGAAATCCAATTTGCTCAGAGATGGCGAGGGTTGCTGAAGGCAGATTTGCACCCTGAGATTTAACTCAAAGTACAAAATCATCTTGTTTAATTTGCTCGTCGAAGTACGTCGGGAGCCTCAGTTGACACTCATTTGCGATTGTTTCCAATCATTAACATTGTCAGAACTGTGTTCTGTCCGCAAAAAAAACGCCCTTTACGGCGTCATACTCTTATTTTTAGTTTTTCGAATATGAATTCATGTTAATACCATTAACCAGAAATCTGATCAATCGTTTTACCTGCCCACGCTATTAGTTAGCAGCCTCAATGTCTGCGAGTTAGCGCTGAACTCAGCCACCAGGGCAGAGTGCGTGCTCTAGTGACTACCTATTATTTGGTTATTGAAGCGGCGGCTAGATGAACCCCCTGTCTACTTGTTTTCACACGCCCCACAATTAGCCTTCAATTCAGCTAACCTTGGATAAGTGATATTCCCCGCAGCTTGTCTCCTGCGTTATCGAAAATCATTGAATTGACATCTATGGAATAAAGATATACAATGTACTCATATTTTAGGTACGAAAATAGAGTTGCTCGATTGGCGGATCGATCAATTTTTTCATTTATTATAATTTTAATTTTTATAGGCTTTAGATACTACTACAGTATTTAAAGCCTTTTACTATGCTACAAGTGAAATATACGCTATTTATCAGCAATATGTCAATAAATTTCTCTACTTTTACACTGATGTGGTATACTGATTTGTAAAAGTGTAAAAGTGTAAAATTACATTTTTACCAAAGTAGAAAATTGTATTTTTACTTTAGTTTAGGAATACTGATTTACACCTTGGTAATAGAGCAAATACGTCATGTAACATTTCATCAAGTATTTACACTTTTACAAAAATGTAAAAGTGTAAAAATGTAAAAGTGTAAAATTGTGGAGAATAAAAATTTTAAAAAAATTTGAGGAATTCTTATGACGAGAGTGATTACTACTGGTAATTTTAAAGGTGGTGTGGGGAAAACCACAAATGCTGTCATGTTTTCTTATACTTTATCGAAGATGAACTTAAAAACTTTACTTATCGATTTCGACCCACAAGCCAATGCCACCGATTTACTATTAACCACCAAAAAAAATGTTTTTCATAAATCTGTACATTTTCAAGAATCCTTATTTGATGCAATCAAACAAGAAGATCTGAATAGATCTTTAATTCCAATTAAGGATAACTTAAGTTTATTACCATCATTTGATACTCTACAGGAATATGAGGACTTTCTGTCTGCAAATTTCGATGATGACTACACGAAAGATCACTACTTTGACAAGTTACTTCAGCCAGTAAAAAACGCATATGATTTTGTTATTATTGATGTTCCACCTCAACTCAATAAATTTACTGATAGTGCTTTAGTTGCTAGTGACTATGTCGTTATCATTTTACAGACGCAAGAGCGATCACTTAAGGGAGCAGAAAAATATGTACAACACTTGTTACAGATACATGATGATTACAATTTAAATGTGGAGTTATTGGGCGTGTTGCCTGTTCTGCAGCAAAATGGATCAGAGTTAGATCTTGACGTCATTAATGATGCTATAAAGAGTTTTAGTAGTGATAATTTATTTGACACTAAAATAAAACAAATGGCGCGCCTCAAAAGATTTGATAGAACTGGTATAACGGATAATCCAAGGGATATTAATGATGTGAAAGTACATCGTATATACCAACAGGCTGTAGACGAGTTAATTGATCGTATTCAAATTATGGAGAAATGAAATGGCAGAAAAGAAAAATATGGGACTCGGTACTTTTAGAAATCGAGAAAATAAAACGCAGCGACCACAAGGGAATAAGCCTGATTATGTAAGTAGATCTGAAAGAACACATCCTCAAGAAAATTTATTATTTCATAAAGAAACAAAAAAACTAAAGAAACCAACTACAAAGACAGTCAAGCTAACTTTAGATACTCATACGGCCGTCACTACTATTGCAACTATACAAAATCAAACAATTACAGATACCTTGACCGATATAGTAGAAGCGTATATTCGAACTTTACCTCCTCAGACCAGGAAATTAATTAGATACAACATTGAATCGGCCAAGGGGGATAAGTTTTTAAAATAAAGAATTAAAAAAACCTGGATAAAATACCCCAGGTTTACTTACATAATTGTCGATAATCCTACATTAACTTTATGTCGTGCCTTTTAGAATTTCTGTATATGTTTTGTCCTTAAAAATTCCCTGTTTATGTTCCAGCTTATAATGCTTGGAAAATTCAGCAGTTAACTCTTTATAGTCTTTTAATGCTTTACGATCGTTAACATATCTCTCCGTAATTCCTTTACTTGCATAGTCATGAATAGGTTTACGGCGTTTCAAAATAGTTTGGAACGTAAAATCTCGGTAATACTTCTTAATTTTATAAGAGAAATCTGTTTTGTAAGTAGCTACATCTTTTCCATTTAAAGTAATCGTTGAAAATGAAGGCGATAAAACAGAATCTTTTACTAACGTATTTAATTTATCCAAAACATTTTCTACTTGATCCAAACCTTCTATGCCTGAAGTACAAACAATATTGAGATCATCAGCCAACTGAAATCCTAGCATGCAACTAGTGTCAAAAGTAGATGGTGTATCAATTAATATAATGTCGTAATTTAACGATTTTAAATATCTCTTTAATTTAAAAATTTTTGTATTCACGATAGGCGGCTGGTTTGTCAAAGAATACCCAACAGTTGCTAAATCAGCAATTCTACCTCGATTAATTTGAAGTTTAGCATTCCCAATTTCTGTTGAATAATCTAGTTGAGCATCTTTGAGGTCTTGAAAAAACATTCTCTGAGAATTTTTACTATCTAAATCAATGATTAGTGGTTTAAGACCCTGATGCCGCATTAACATAAAAGCAAGGACTGCTGTAGTAGTTGATCTTCCAACGCCATCTTGAAAGCCGGTATTAGCTATTATTCGCAAAAAACTCGCCTCTTTTGTGTAAGCTCATTAATTATTATTATAGCAAAGCCTGATCTATTTATGTATATATAAATAGGCATTTAGCCAAAGTCAATTTTATCTAAACGTTCCTGTTTACTAGATTGATCTATCCCTAAATAGCTTAATGTCATAGCTTCGCTACTGTGATTTAATAATTTCATTACTAAAGCAATATCATAATTTGATTGAACGTACACTCTATAAGCTCCAGTTTTGCGCATTGTGTGGGTACCCAAATAGTCAATATTTAAAAGGTCGCCCACTTTATGCATTATTTTATAGTATTGGTTCGGGGTTATATGCTTGCTAAAGTCCTTCATGGAAGGGAAAAGCCATTTTGATTTAATATTATTCTGCATTAACCAATCTCTATATATTATTAAATCTGATTGGACAGGCTTTAAATATATTTTATTAGCTTTCCCAGTTTTAATGTCATGAATTAAAGTAGATGTGTTAACAATACCTTCCTCTGAGTATATATTGGCTTTTTTTAACGAAAGTACATCACTTACACGTAAAAGGGTGGCTTTACCCAACTGAAATATAGTGTAATTTCTTCTCCCGGCCTTGAAATTATTCAGCAATGTATCTTTTACATCATCTAATATATTGGAATCCTTAATTGGTAATACTTTTTCTTCCATATCAATCACCTGGTATAATAATAAATTGTAGGGTCGATTTGTAAGTTATAGCCCCTAAAATGCAACACATAGTTTTCTATGCTAGCTTCTCAATGTCCTATGTGTTTTTGTATCTTATCGGACTGGCACAAGTTATATCTTTTTTATTTTACAATCTACCAAAAAGCGAGTTTAAGCTATGAAAAATTATCCCAGCAATATTACTCGGCAACAATTTGAATTAATTCGACCAGCTTTAGAAAATTTTCGTAAGCGAACTAAGCCTCGAAAATATGACCTCTACGAGGTCTTCTGTGCGGTCCTATATGTCTTGAAAACCGGTTGCCAATGGCGTCAAGTCCCCGGTTATTTCCCAGAATGGCGGTCAGTTTACAACTATTACAAAATTTGGTCAACTAAAGCTGAGCCTACGGCTGATTCTTTATTGGAACAAGTTTTAAAAAAATTGTCATTGCTCGGCGAACTTACCAAGGATGTTCAGCTTTAACTTCCTTTATTATCGTTGACGCTTTGCGCATCAAGAATTACGAACGACGTTCGTACCGATCGTCCCATTCGTAATCGCTCTCGAGCGACAATTTTTTTTAAAAGCAGGTCAATCAGGGAATATTCCGAATTAGCTAATGGTTTTGACCACATGGCAAAGTAAGTGTAAACGGTTTGCCATTTCGGAAAATCATGCGGCAACTGACTCCATTGAGCGCCCGTACGAAGCTCGTAAAGCACTGCATTGAAGACATCAAATAGGTCCACCCTTCGAGGACATGTACGCTTGCAAAACGTCTCAAGGTCAACGCGAATCAATTCAAATTGGTCACGAGTGATATTGCTTGGATAATCAGTCATAATGAAGTCCTTTTTTCACATATTTTACCGGAAATTCAAGCGTCTTTCAAAGACCTCAAACAGTTTCTAATAGAAGTCAGTTGAGGCTTTTACCAGGGGTCCTTTAACTGTCTTATATAACTTTGATAATGATGCCAATAATCGTAAAGAGAATTTCACTAACCAGAATTAATTGAAGGCCGATCAGAATATTAAAGAATGTCGTCATTTTATCGGGATGTTGGACAAAAACTTTAATTCGTTGGTAAACGATGGGGATGGTAACAAGACTTAGCAGGGTCAGCACAGGTAAGTAGTGAAGGACTACCGCAACGATGATCATAATATAACTTAGAACGTAACAAGCGATTAAAACCTTCATGGCTGCGGAACGACCGATATAGTAGACAAGAGTGTGCTTGCCGATTTGAATATCTTCGTCCCGGTCACAAATATTATTTCCAAGCATGACGTTGCTAATTACAAGAATTGCTGGCAGAGCAACAATGAGGCCCTTTAGCCAGAAGAAGGGGTCAAATTGAGGACTGTTATAAATATTGACGTAGATGGCGAGTAGGGTAATGTTGTAGCCCATTGTGATCCCGGAAGCTGGTTCACCTAAAGGGGTCTTAAGAATCGGGTGAGGGCCACCAGAGTAGGCGTACCCAATCAAAAAACTTAAGAGACCAATCAAAAGTAGCGGCCAGCCAGTCTTAAATGTCAGATAGATCCCAATTACTGCTGAAAGGAGAACGAGACTGCCAATAATTAATCGGGCCCAAGAAAGGCTGATTTTAAATTTGGCAATAATGTTATTCTCCGAAACTAAGCCGCTGGCATTGAACCTCCTGTAATCGGTATATTGGTTGTGACCGTTAACGGCAAGGTGGAAACAGATGACCGCAATAAAGAGGCGAGCAGCATCGCCAATATTAAAGTGATCGTAATAAAAATAGGTGAAGGCACAACCTAATAAGTAAGGTAGCGCCGAAATTACAGTCGATTGTGCTTGAACAAGAGCTTTAAATTGCTGTCGACGGGTTGGAATATCCATGAATTTAACTTCTCCTTTTCTGATATTTATTAATCAAAGACTATTTTGAGCGTATTCCGTTCTATACTTGATAAAATAATGCATAAGGCAGTTATTAACTTTTTAGGTTAGTACTACAAGTTTTTAAAATTAGTGGTACTTTTAGATTTTTACCAAAAATGCCACCAAGCATTTTTTGTGTTTGAAGTATTATCTTCACTTTCTGGATTGGAGGGAGTAAAGTCATCTTTTTTAAGAGTAATTGATTTAAATTCTTCAATTTTTTTCTCAGCCATTAGTTGCAATTGTTGTGATTGATCTAATAATTTTTGCATTGATTTTAATTGTGCATCTTTTTCTTTAATTTGACTATCTTTGATCGTTAATTGTTGGTTGAGTAATTTTATTGTATCTTGATTCCTGTTACCAGTGTTACTAGTAAATGTTCCTCCATCTGGTTTCTGGTTGTTACCACCACTAAAATGTTGCTTTAACAGCAAATAACCTGAATTGGTAATAACTAACGTTTGTACTCCGTTCCTAGTCACAGTTTGTACATAGTTTGCTCTAAAGTTTGCATCGAGCTTTTTCCTAATGGCCTGTTTTGATACATCAAATTCATCAGCAAGTTCCTTAATAGTTTTAGGCATGATTTCCAAACCCCTTTTGGAGTTCAGCAAGTGCTTCTTGTCTTGCTTGATCTCTTATTTTTTTATCGTGCTCGGCCTGTTTATCAGCCAATGCTTGTTTCTCAGTAGAGCCTAAAGTTAACCCCTTAACCTTGTCAATGGCGCGCCATTTTTCCTGCTCTGTTAATTCACCATTATGCTGAATATTAAAAAGCTTTTGACGCTCATCTTGTAATTGGCCTTGTGAGAAATCATTGGCATCTTTCTTTTCGGGTTTCCAGGTAAACGAATAGCCAATAACTGGTTTCCCACGCCCCTTGCCATATTTTTTTCTAACCGTTAATCCTCTAAACAAAGGAGTTAATTCTTCTTTAATGGGTTTTATAACAAATTTATCGACGTTAGAGGGACTATTCCAGTAACTTTTGGGCATATCTAGTAATTCAAAAAAGTCTTCTTTAGAAAAATAAGCATATCCAGTGGTTCTGAACTGTTTTAGTAACCGAAACATTGTTTTTGCGTAACTACTTTTTAAATCTCTAAACTCTGCCAACGCATAACGAACCCAACTTTCAAGCTTGTTTAAAAGGGGTAAAGCACGTTCATAAACTTTTACGTCTACATAAGGTTCTTCTGCATCTCCATCAATTTTAAATTCTGTAAACAAAACAAAAAACTCTCGAGTTAATCCACTTTTACTTCGTCTACCAAAATGTAATCCCATCATTTTTTCATAAGTTCTCTGAATGTCATCTTCAAAACGGTTATTTGCAGTAGGTTTATAAGCACTTAACTCTTTTAATTGATCAAAAGTAAAACGAACGGTCTGATTACTCTTATCACGCATACGAGAAATAATCGAAAAAAATAAATTCATTTCAACTGGAGTAAATTTTCGAAGTGGAATGGTATTTAACTCTGGATCATATTTAATAATTTCATTTCCCATGCTGTACCTCCTAATGATTACAAATTAATTTTAGATTATGTTTATCAAGTAGTCAACTTTATAGTTCTACTTGATAAACAGACAAAACCTACTTGATAAACTTCTATAAGCCTTGGGAGAGTAAGCCTCAAGAGGGGTCTAAAAGAGGTTTAAAAGAGGCACTACTGTACGAGGTCAAAAACTAGAATCAAAAAACACAAAGGAGTGAGCCAAAAAACAGGCTCACATTAAACTCCAGTCGCTATGCTCCTTGCGCCTCACTCTGTTCGTTGCCTAAAAGGTGTGGCAAGCCACATTAATTCGGGCGCTAACGCCCCGAACCCCGTCCAAGCTGAGCCAGCTTGACCGCTTTTTCACTCGCCGTTAGGCAGGAAAGCAAAGTTTTATAGAAACTTTGGCTTTCGCCAATTCAGTGTTAAGACTGGTTTAGAGCTGTCAATTCCTTATGCTCCCACGCTTTGCTCGTCCGCTACCATTGACAGCAAACAGTTAGTTTTTCTGAATCTTAACAAGAATTTAGCGGCTATGTTCGTTTTTAAGGGCCTTATTTTTCGTTTTTAGCGGTTTTGAGACTGTTTATATATATTTTTATACCAAAGCAAAAACAAAAAGCTCTCAACAGGCTCTTAGAGGGCTAAATAACGAAGCCAGGACGATTAATAATATCTTCTTGTCTTTTTTGCAAAATATAAGTGTATAAGGAATCATACAAATTCTTTTTAATCTCGTCAGGTTCATTGACAGAAGCTTCAAACAATTCTTGAATATCAACTTGCCAAGGATCAGCAAGCATTTCATCAATGGGTTTTAGTACTTTTTTTCGTCCATCTTAATACTCCTAACATTAAAATAATGACTTCAGTTTAGATACGCAGCTCTTACAGTTAGTTATTCAAATTTTGTTGCCAGATTTATGAAGATTCTCTGCATAAAGCAATTAAAAAAATTTGGTTGAAAGCAGCGGGATATGCAACAATTTTTAGCATTTAAAGCATAACAAACTCAGTTAAGTGTAAGCATAAATTGAATTAAGAATACATCCCATTCAACAACGGCAAAAATTGATTTTATGGTTATCAGCAGACCGAGTGAAACAAGGTCAATGCGCACTTACACCCCACTAAAATTTAGTGGGAGTTTTGTTCTTAAAATCTGTCTCAGAAGTTGCCTTCGGCAACAACTAAAAACTCAAAGAAAACTAACCAAAATCAATTTGATCTAACATACTTTCGGTACTTGCTTGGTCTAAGCCTAAATAAGCTAAAGTCACGGCTTCACTTGAATGATTTAATAAGTGCATGACTAGGCCAATATTGTAATTTGATTGCGTGTAAACACGATAAGCCCCAGTTTTGCGCATCGTATGAGTACCTAGATAATTAATTCCTAATAGATCGCCAACCTGACTCATAATTTTGTAGAACTGTTTTTCAGTAATATGGCGTTCTGGGTGTTGAATTGAAGGAAAGAGCCATTCAGAATCCAGCTTATGATCAAGCAGCCATTGACGGTACAATAAGAGCTCTGTTTGAACAGGCTTAAGGTACAAGGTATTAGGTTTACCAGTTTTTCGGTCATGAATAAACGCATTTTGTTTAATAGAACCGTCCGGATTAAAAATATCGGCCTGTTTTAAGCCCATAACGTCACTCACTCGCAGTAGCGTCGCTTTACCAACTTGAAAAATCGTATAGTTACGTCGGCCAGCTTTAAAGTTATTGAGTAACGTATCTTGAACCTCTTTAAAAACGTTTGAATCTTTGATGGGTAAGACAACTTGTTGCATAAGCTGTTAGTTCCTTTACTTTAAAATTAATTTAGTTGCAGAAAACCTAAAAATCGAATATTATAATGTAGTACGATGGTAAACTTAAAGGAGGCGGATTAGAATGAGTAATACTATTATTAAAAACAAGACAATTTCAACTCGTGTAACATCTGACATTAGTGAACGGGCTAAAGCTAATCTAGCAAAACAAGGGCTAACCGTTTCTGAGTATATACGCTTATCGTTAGTTAAAGCGGCCAATAATGAAGTTCGATTAGTCAGCTTTTTAGATTCTCCGGAAGCCTTAGCCGCTAAAAAAGAAGCAGAAACAGGGCAGGTCAAAAACATTGGTTCGTTGACTGACTTTGAAGATTGGATCGATAAGTTAGATGCAAATTAAACAGACCAAATCTTTTGAACGTGAATTAAAAAAACTAGTCAAAAAACATTTCCCAATAACTGTCTTGAAGCCTTGTTTAGAAGCAATTGTTGAACAAGACGTACTTGTTTTGAAACAGATTAAAGATCATGCATTAAAAGGAAATTGGCGTGGCTATCGTGAATTTCACCCTGCCAGATATGGAAACTATGGTAAAAATTATGACAACTGGATTGTTATTTATCAGCTAGATCATGATGAATTGATTTTGTTATTGGTTGCAACTGGCTCCCATGAAATCTTGAATCAATAGCTATAGTTTAGGGGCACTTATAAAAAAATAAATTAAAATAGCCCCCAATATCTACATTATAGATATTGGGGGCTATCTTAACAACGTTTTTGAGGGGTTATTGTATGTAACCAACCCTGTTTAAGTTTATCATATTTTTCAAACCGTTGATCAAATAATATGACTCTCAACTTTTATAAAATTTTAAAAGAAAGGTTAAAATAGATAGAATGCATTGGATTGTTAACGGCAATAATAATTATTATTGCAAAACAGAATATTACATCAATACCTAAGGAAAGACTCTCTATTGATGTAAATCATTGATAATTAGCAATGATAATAAAGAAACTAAAGACAGGGGGCTTATAAGCGTGAATAAATATATTAATTATAGTTGTATGTTAATAATAAAATTAAGCTAAAATTCATTGACTAGAAACAAAACATTGTTGGTAGGCAACTTAACCTAACCGTTACAGAACTTTTGTCTTGGAAAGTACTTATAAATGATGCCCTCTTAATATAGAAAGAAGATATCCTATTAATAATAGGTTGGAAATTTTTGAACTTGTAGGGATTATTTTACCTCTTTCATTTTCATTAAATATAATCTTTGTATCTAGTGCAGCGTATCTTTAAATTTGCCGAAAAGATAATTGATAGCAATAATTGAATATGTAAGAGTTTTAATAGCGCACATATAATAAGGAAGAAAAGTGAAATTTTTAAATTAACTAAGTTAAATTCCTTATTAAATACCTTTTTATAGCTAAATAGCAAAATTTGCATTCAGCGTCCATTTAATAGACAAGTGTACGTTTTTAAAACGAACTTGACCTCTGAGAGCAAATTAAAAGATTGTTCTATTTTCATATTAAAAGCGAGATGTGATAAAAGGGGGTAGGGAATGCCAAGATAGCGTCCAGCACTATACTCAATAGTGTTTAAAAATCGCTTGGGTTGATTTTGTCAAATATGGTCATAAATCGACCCTTAATATTTAAGCATTATTTAAAGCCCTATTAAATCAACATTTCCGTGTCACTATTATATAATAATAGTGACAAGAGAAAAATACGAATATTTGTTTGCTCGCAGCATATTAACCAGCTCATTTTTAAAATTTATCCTGGCGAGTTCTGCTAATTATAATTTATAAAAAAAATACTTACTCTCCTCTCCTGGAATTGTAAGTATTTTCTGCACAAACGTTAACTACGATTTCGGCTTTATAGTTTTTATTGGAAAAAATCCAACGCTTACATTGTAACATTTAATATATATATGTAAAGTCTTAACCTAATTTGTTAGCTATTTACTTTAGATTAATATATAATCTGTTATAATGAAATTACGGATTATCGTTGCAACTTTATTCAAGGCTAATTGTATAAACAAGATAACGTTTAATAATGGTGATTTTGTTACCATTTCTTTTGTGGAACATAAATTTTATACGGTTAGGTGTTGCATAATAAATTAGACGGAGAAAACATATATATGAAAACTAATGGGAACAACACAAAAAACGTAAAAAAGATTGGTCGTCCACATAAAGCACCTGGCCAATATCATGACAAAAAAATTATCATCTGCTTAACAGAATCTGAAAAAGAGAAATGGCAACAATATGCCGAAAAATTTGAAGTGCCTCTTTCAATTATGATTAGAAATACAATCAATCAGGTGGTTGATCAGAACATTAATTACTTTGAGATTGATGTTGAAGAAAACGAAGATAATTAGGTAAATATTAGCGGCTTTTCAGCTGCTTCTTATTTACAATCTATTTAAATTCACTGTATACAATCCAATAGCATTACTATATAAATATTGTAATGATAACAAATATTAAAACCGTGCAACCCTTACTAGTATAATAATCCGACAAGCTACTTGTTTTTTATATTAGGCGTAAGAAACAATAAATTGCCCTATAAATGGATACGGTAATCACATATAAATATATTTCAGTTTTAGATGTTTTTATACTTTTTTTATATTAATATAAATATGTAATTTAATATAAAAAAGGAGATTTTGATATGTCAAAAAATCAAAATAATAATAAACATCATTCACGAAAGGACAAAGAGCTCAGAAAAGAAAAAATTGTAATTTGTGTCACAGATCGCGAAAAAAAAGCCTGGAATAGCTACGCTACTAAAAATGAAATACTGACTTCTACTATGGTGAGAAAAATAATGAATAATGCCATCAAAAATAATTTTAATTATTCCGAGTTTTGTAAATGAAAACTTTGCTAATTATTTTTTTTATTTCTTACCGACGTTTATATATTAACAAATAAGTTCAGGTTTTATATGAAACATAAAAACAGTACGGCCTTTTTAATCGCGCTAATTTTTGTTTCAGGCTTATTAAACTTTTCGCAATATCACTCTAACCGTTTTGTAAGCACTGGGATAAAAAAAACCAATGTAAATACAATACAAGAATCGAAAAAGCAAGACGCTAAATATAATCAAGCAAATGTTCTTTCAACACTAGACTATAAATCAGGTAGTGCACCAGTTGTTAAATTAAATGATGATAAGCCTTTTTTTACCATCAAAGATTTTGATACTTGCCGAATTCATTACGAAAAGTTAGACAACCAAAATCGGGTAAAAGGAGCTACAGCTTATCTGTCGAAGAATAATTTGGGAACTTCCAAAAGTAGACATTATCAGCATTGGATTCCCACAGGTTGGCACAATAACCCTAAACAAATACATGGTAATAGGGTATATCCGGTCAATAGGGGACATTTAATAGCTTATACTTTGTCATTTAATTTAGACAAACAGGGGAACTATGATCCTGGTGAAATGGGCAGTGAAGATAATCCATATAATTTGTTTACGCAGACAGCATTTTCGAATCAAACACTAATGCAAGAAACTGAAAATATGGTTCGTCAGTCTCTTGAAACTAATCATAAGGTGATTTATAAAGTCAAACCTATATTTAGAAATGATGAACTCATGGCACGCGGTGTTTGGGTACAAGCAGCATCAACTGACAATTCAATGCATTTCAATCGCTACATCTTTAATATAGAGCCGTATATTTCCTTTAATTACTCCACTGGTCAAAGTCATATTGATAGTGGCATGTTTATTAAAAACAATTCTGATAATGATGAAAAGGAAAAGGGTTTATGATTACTATACAAAATTTTAACCAGGCAATAAGTCAAATCAATATAAAATCGATAATGATGCTACTTTGCTTTTTAATAGTTGGTTTTATAGTAATTCCATTTATATTAACATTTTTAGTATCCCAATTAGGTCGTTTAGCAAAAAGAATGTTAGTAGCAACTTTAGGTAGCCAAAGTCAAATGATCTATGGTGGCTTGGGAGTAATTATTCATGAAATATCACATGCAGTAGTGGCTTTGCTTTTTGGGCATCATATTACTAGACTCCAACTATTAAATTTCAAAAAAGATTCAACTACATTAGGATCTGTTGAGCATTACTATAATACTAATAACTTATACCAAAAACTAGGCAATTATTTTATTGGGCTAGCACCATTTTATGGATGCTCTTTGATTTTATATTTATTTCAAAAATTAATATTGAATGTGCATTTGTCGTTTGCACATTTGGGATTTTTGGATGTAAGTACACGTCCACTTAATATCTCTACATTGCTATATTTTATAAAAAATAGTTTGAACTCCATCTTTTTACCTTTTAATGTAAAGACTATACTATTTTTAGTAATAACTATCTTTATTAGTTCTACAGGATTCAGCTTATCTAAAAATGATCTTAAATCGTCTTTGAAGGGCGTATACCCCTTTACAGTTATATTGATTTTCTTAGGATTATTACTGACATTTTTTGGGAAAACTACAATGATGCTCCCGTATATTTGGTATTTTATAAATGCTTCCATCTTGTTTGCAATTAATGCGGTTATATTTATATTCATAACCTTAATTCCGTTAATTATTATGTACTTGATTAATTATTTCACCTTGGAAGTTACGCAATAAAGGAAGTTGAAAGGATAAATGCTAGAGAATGACTTTGCTCAAAGACATATTTCAGTTACCAGTTCTATAAAGCTCATAGAAAGCGCATTAGACATTAAATTGTCGAATGAACAATTAAGGATTTTAAGCTACACCCTATATGCGTAAATTTAATGAATCAGTAAACCATTTAAAAAACTTACATTAAGATCCATCCTCTATGTTTCGAGAGTCTATTTTGTATTTATGGCCCTCAGATTTCCCGTGAAAACAGCATTTTCCAATCAATGGAAACAGACAGAGACAAAATAGCATAAAAAGCTAGCAAAATAACCCTTAAATTTCAATGCTTTCTTGTAAATAGAATACAATTGTATTCGGACATGCTATAATGAACTCACTATTAAAAGAAAGAAGGGCGTTCAATTATGACTACAACAACTATTCGTATACCAGAAGATAAATACAAAGAAGTGCAAAATTTAGCTTCTTTTGAAGGCCTAAGTGTTTCTGCCTTTATGCGTAAAGCCGTTTTAGAACAAGTTGAAGATGTTCAAGATTATGCAGACGGCGTTAAAATTCTGGAAGAAGGGAATGAACGTGTTTCTCGGGAAGATGTCCTGAAAGAGGTTCTTTCTGACTAATGTATACTTGGGAATTTGATAAAAAAGCTTTTAAGGAATTTAAAAAATTAGATCGCTATGTCCAAAAAAGAATGGTCAAGTGGCTAGACGATCACATTGAAGGAACCGAAAATCCACGACAGTGGGGCAAAGCACTTGAAGGAGATAAAAAAACTTTATGGCGTTATCGAGTGGGCGCTTTTCGTATGATCGTTGATATTGTTGATACTGAATTTGTCGTTTTGGTGCTTAAAACTGCTAAACGAAATGATGTTTATAAGAGGCAGACTAAAATTTCTTAAGTAATAGTGCCAAAAACTCCAAAACGACCATTTTTAGATCGGTGGTTAATTGACGTTCACAATTTTTTCAAAGTCGCCTGTAATTCTTTAACCAACTCAAGGATCGTTCGATTACCCAACGTTGGGGCATTACTTTGAATCGGTAAAACTTATTACGCTTCGTAACCTATACAGTTGCGTTGAAATTACTTGCCACATCGAGCTGAAAATTAACGCCTGAACAGCCACACCAACTAAGACATTTTGAACCTGTCGTAAATGCATGGGCATGGGCATGCGAAGCGATCATTGTACTTGCCCAGTCTAGATCAACGTTTGCCGAAATTATGTAAATAGTCTTCGGAAAGCCATTGATATAAACTGCCAGGTGGTGCTTAATCTCCGAGATTTTTTACAAGCGTAGTAATTTTTGTTTTCAGTAGTAGCGGTGTTTTTGACATTCTGAGCGTCAATGATAATAAACAAAGTTAAAGGTGCATGTCCTCGATAAGTTTGCCGGACAATGACAATTTTTTTAAAACTTGTTTCAATAAAGAATCAACCATAGGCTTAGCTTTTAGTTGATCCAATTTTGTAATAGTTATAAACTGACCGTTATTCTGGAAAATCACCTGGGACTTATCGTCATTGGCAACTGCTTTTAAGACATATAGGCCCGCATAGAAGACATTGTAAAGGTCATATTTTCGAGAATTAATTCGCTTACAAAAATTTTCTAAAGCTGGTCGAATTAATTCGTAATATTGTTGCGATAATTTTGCGTAGCTGAAACTCGCTTCTTTATATAGAAATATATCAAAAAAGCATAGATCTTGGACAGCTTCTAAGATACCAACTTCAAAGTACCATACTGATCAATGACTGCACTGGATCTGGTAAAACAACTTTATTTCTGATAAATACATTTTTAGCAATCATTTCAGGCCAAGTTCACCTCGATGAATACATTTTCTAAAAAATCGCAATTAGACATGCGAGACAAGTATTTTAAATTGTTAAAATATGTTAGCATAAATATTAATATATCTAAGATTCCATATTTTTCAATATTTCTTGTTATCTTTTATCATTTACTTTTATGTTTATCAGAAGTTTTTAATAAGTGTGTTTTTGGTTTAAAAGTGAATCGAAATGGATTTAATGGTGGAAATGATTTTTTAAATATCTCGTATAATTGATGTTTGGTCCTCGAAA
>NZ_KQ034037.1:6204-8783 GCF_000970795.1 Bombilactobacillus mellifer | reverse complement strand
TAGTAGCAGCTGCTCCCGCTACCATTACAATTGATGCCACAGGTCATCAAATCATTCAAGTACAAGTGGCCCATCAGATTAATAATTCAACAGAATTTAATGCTCTAACACGGACCGTCAATATTCACCGTCCGGATGGGACTATGAAAACTTACATTCAAACTGCAGTCTTAAAGCGAAATGTTTATATTGATGGTGTGACTGGTGCTAAAACTTACGGTGCATGGAGTACGGACAATTGGGATGCCATTCAGATTCCTGTGTTCGCCGGCTATACTGCCAGTCAAGACCAAGTAGCCGCCCACCAGGTTACAGGAGAAGATAGTGATCAAACTGTTGACGTCTACTACACGCCCACAAACTAGTTGTTGTGTAACTATATTTTTTAATTCAAGCTCTTCCTTTTAGGAAGGGCTTTTTATGTAATCCAAGCAAACATCTAAAATAGATTAATTGCTTTCTTAGTAAAGTGCTAAGATAAATTTGTAACCGGTTCTATAAGGTTACATCTAAACTTACATAAGGAGGAGGAATTATTTTGAATCAAAAGAAAAGTATCACACTGACCACAACATTCGTGGGGTTAATGTGTGGTTTTGTCTTAACCCAACAACAAGCGGCTGCGGCAGCTACAAATGCTCCAGACCCCACAGCCACGAGTATGGTGGCTCCGCGGGGTACAGCAACTGCTAAATCTGCTGAACCTACCCAAGAGGAACAGTCCGTCAATCAACAGACTAGCACACAAAAGGCTTTTACTAGTACTGACACCGTTAATGAGACTGTTAACCCAAACCAAACTTCTAGAACTCAGTCTACAGGTTCATCTACAACGACCACAGCTGAACAAACAACTACTGTCAATAACAATACAACCACTTCCGCACAACCACCACAGGGAACTGCTACTCAGAACACGGCAACTATTTCATCAGTTAATAGCGCTAATGAGATTACTCAACCAGTAAGCCAACCTACAACACCAACAGCTCCGCAAGCTATCAAGACCACAAATAGTACCAACACAGCCTCAACTACCACAGATCCTCAAGTAGAAACAATTGCCCAAGGTACTTGGGGCACCAGTAAGTGGGAATATACGCACCAAGGTGATGATTATATTTTACATTTCCATGAGGGGACCTTCGGTGCTAGCAGCCAGAAAACTATAAAAGATCCAAATAGTAGTTATCTACAACATACAGTAGGTAGTATTGGCGCTAGTCCCGAAGTCTTCAATGGTAATTGGCAATGGATTGAAGACCTAACACAAATTATTATTGATCCCGGGGTCAAAGCTAACCAAGATTCCAGTTATTTATTTGAATATTTAAACAATCTACAAAAGATTATTGGTCTAGCTAATCTCGATACCGCTAACGTTACTAATATGGCGGGGATGTTTGAAGATTACCAAGGGGCTAGCTTAGATTTCAGTCATTTCAATACCGCTAACGTTACTGATATGTCTTGGATGTTTGCAGGCTATCAAGGGCCTAAACTAGATTTCAGTCATTTCAATACCGCTAACGTTACTGATATGTCTTGGATGTTTGCAGGCTATCAAGGGCCTCAACTCGATTTTAGTCATTTGGATACTTCTAAAGTTACTGATATGAGTGAGATGTTTAAAGATTGCCGGGAATTAATCAATTTAGATCTCAGTCATTTCAATACTGCTAAGGTTACTAATATGTATGGGATGTTTAATGATTGCCAAAGTTTAACTAGTTTAGATCTCAGCAATTTCAATACCGCTAACGTTACTGATATGTATGACATATTTAGAGACTGCCGAAACTTAACCAATTTAAATTTAAGTAATTGGGATAACGACAATATTACTGATATGTCTTGGATGTTTTATGATTGCTACAGTTTAACTAATTTAAATCTTAGTAATTTTCATACCACTAATGTTACTGATATGTCTTGGATGTTTCATGGTTGTTCCGGATTAACTAGTTTAGATCTCAGCAGTTTTAATACTGCTAAAGTTAATTGTATGGAAAGTATGTTTTCTGGTTGTTCAAGTTTAACTAGTTTAGATCTTAGCAATTTCAATACCGCTAACGTTGAACGTATGCGTTTTATGTTTGGATATTGCCAGGAATTAACTAGTCTAGATCTTAGCAATTTCGACCTTTCCAAAATTGAAGATATAGATAGTATATTTATTTCCTGTCAAAATTTAAATCATTTGATTTTAGGTCCTAAAACTGAATTCAAGTATGTTTACCTGCCAAAAGTACCGAACACCGGAACCAGACTTCTGGGTACTGATCGGATAATCGCCTCCCCTTATTGGGTAGCCACCAGTGGTTATCAACAAGGACACAAGTATACTTCTAATGATTTAATGGAATTGACCGGCCGAGATCAGGTTACGACTTATGATTGGGACAGTAAGCCCGCCTTTACCCAAACGACGGAAACTAAAACCAAAGTCCGGACGATTAATCTCCATCAACCTAACGGTCAACTGAAAACAGAAACCCAAACAGTGGCCGTCAGTCGTCCGGTAACTATTAATCCGGATGGTTCTAAAACTTATGGCGCGTGGACAACAGCTCAATGGG
>NZ_KQ034037.1:0-1738 GCF_000970795.1 Bombilactobacillus mellifer | reverse complement strand
TTTGTGGGGCTAGTGTGTGGTTTTGTCTTAACCCAACAACAGGCAGCTGCGGCAGCTACAAATGCTCAAGACCCTACAACCACGAGTATGGTGGCCCCGCGGAGTACAGCAACTGCGAAACCTGCTGAACCTAACCAAAATGAACAGCCTGTCAATCAACAGACTAGCACACAAAAGTCTATTACTACTACGGACACCGTTAACGAGACTGTTAACCAAGACCAAACTTCTAGAACTCAGTCTACAGTTTCACCTGCGACGAACACAAGTACAGAACTAACTAATTCCAGTAACAATCAGGCTACTTCCGCACAACCACAACAGGAAACTGCTACTCAGAACACGGCAGCTCATTCGTCAACTAATAGCGCTAATGAGGCTACTAACCAAGTAAGCCAACCTACAGCACCAGCAACCTTGCAAGCTACCAAGGCCACAAATAGCTCCAACACCGCCTCAACTACCACAGATCCTCAAGTAGAAACGATTGCCCAAGGTACTTGGGGCACCAGTAAGTGGGAATATACGCACCAAGGTGATGATTATATTTTACATTTCCATGCAGGAACCTTAGGCGCTAGCAGCCATGGTTATAATTATGATAATAACGAAGTCGGTAGCATCGGTGCTAGCCACGACATTTTTAATGGTAATTGGCAATGGAGTGACGCACTGACGCAAATTATTATTGATCCCGGAGTCAAAGCCAATCAGAACGCTAGTTATTTATTTGCAGGATTGAAGCATCTTCAACAGATTGTTGGTTTAGACAATCTTGATACTAATAGCGTTAATAATATGGCTCAGATGTTTGCTTACTGTTCCAAATTAACAAGTTTAGACCTCAGCAATTTCAATACCACTAACGTTACTGATATGAATGGAATGTTTTGGGGTTGTAACAATTTAACTAATTTAGATGTTAGCAATTTTAATACTGCTAATGTCAATAATATGGCAAATATGTTTGAATATGACTCAGGATTAACCAAGTTAGATCTCAGCAATTTCAATACTGCTAAGGTGACTAATATGCGTGAAATGTTTGCAGATTGCTCGGGATTAGCTAAACTAGATCTTGATCATTTCAATACCGCTAATGTTACAGATATGGGTCAAATGTTTTGGGGTTGCAACAATTTAACTAATTTAGATGTCAGCAATTTTAATACTGCTAATGTCAATAATATGGTTGAAATGTTTGAATATGACTCATCACTAACCAATTTAGATCTCAGCAATTTCAATACTGCTAAGGTTACTGATATGAGTCATATGTTTGCTGGTTGCTCTGGATTAACCAGTTTAGATCTTGGCAAGTTCGACACGAGCAATCTTTCCGATTTGGAAGGTATGTTTAGCTATTGTAATAACCTAAATCATTTGATTTTAGGTTCCAACATGCTTTTGAATGTCTATACCGGATTACCCAATGTTCCAGAAACCGGTACCCAAATTCCTGGTACTAATCGAGTAGTCGCCTCACCTTATTGGGTAGCCACCAGTGGTTATCAACAGGGACACAAGTATACTTCTACTGAGTTAATGGAATTAATCGGCCGCGATCAGGTGACGACTTATGATTGGGACAGTAAACCCGCCTTTACCCAAACGACGGAAACTAAAACCAAAGTCCGGACGATTAATCTCCATCAACCTAACGGTCAACTGAAAACAGAAACTCAGACAGTGGCCGTAAGTCGTCCGGTAACTATTAATCCTGATGGTTCTAAAACCT